>DIYL01000034.1 GCA_002428985.1 Anaerolineales bacterium UBA6055
TCACCAGATGGGCAACAGATTGTGTATGTTGAAGCTCCACCTGCTAATTTTGGACTAGATGTGTATCACGCTGAAAATGGTAACATTGTGTTGATGTCATCGAATGGTCAACACAAGCGAGTCATATCACAGGGTAGTTATGCAAGATGGATTGACAATGAACACCTATTTATCATCCGACGTATTGGTTATTACCTAACTAATATGTTATATGAATGTCCAATCTATGGTGTGTTTGAACTCGATCTCATAACGATGTTAGAAAAGCAACTATTCAATATCCCCGATGAAGCTAGATGGATTGAATCTAAAGATGAATATAATTTAGGCCATAATTCATATCATGCTGGATGTGTCTCTTATTTCCAGGTTTACTCAGGCGAAAGTAGTTTTACCTCATATTCAGCTCCAGTGTTATATGATCCATCTGAAGTATTAGAAAAAACTTTTGTTGACAACACTCTTCAGTACTTGATTAACAGCGAATTTAGCCCTGATAACAGTGTCCAAGCATTTATTAACGATACGAGAAAATGTGGGCATTGCAATATCGAACGGAGCGGAATTTCTGTCAAGGCAACTACTGAGGATCATAGTAGAGTAGTCTCTTGGGATGATCATAGAAGATTAGTCTCATCCCAGGCTACTTTAAATTTATCATGGTCTCCAGACGGACAATTTCTGATCTATGATGCGAAACATCCAGATGGCAATACAGTCATTGCCATTACTTCAGTTGATGGCGGTTTCACGTATCCCCTCCTAGGATCAGATGGTTTATCATATTCTGCACCTCACTGGAAACCTAACTAGGAAATTACTCCATATACAATATGATATGAATCTTATGGATTAGTTTTAAAATATTAATAAAAAAACACATAGTATCTCGTTGATTTTTATATCACCTACACTATCAAGGGAGGCGACCGAGGGTTTGATGAGTCGAAAATCCCAAATCAGACGTAAGTGGTATTCTTCTTGGAAAATACCTGTTTGTTTTATTGTGCTCATTTTCATATCATTTCTTATTCTAGTTACTAGAATACAAACACGCTCAAGTCCAGCATTTGTTTATATCTACCAGAACAATCTATGGTTGATTCACTGGCATGATATGCAAAATCCACAACAACTGACATTTTATGAACATCAATACATGAAATTACTCTGGTCGGATGATGATACTGCACGGATTATTTTTTACATGTGTCTAGGTGGAAGTCATCATTGTACTATCGAAGAATTAGATCTGGACACAAATGAGCAAAAACAACTAGCAGCTTGCTCTAGATGTAGTTACTGGTTAGGTAATAGTATTGCCATCCATCCTGATGGGAATTTGGCTGCCTATAGTATTGATTTTGGTTCTTCTCATTTTCGTCATATTTGGATACATAATTTGCGAACTGACGAAGCGATAAAGATAGCAACAATTTATGGTTCAGGCTCTTTTGACTGGGGGAAATTTGTTTTAGCTTATCGAGATCTCGAGTATGGAGTACTATACTACCCTTTTGCCAATGTATCTGACATTTTTTTTGACGTATCTTGGATGCATTTGGGGATAAGTGCGGTTGCAAATCACTTGGGCTTTAAGTTTTATGGAACAGCTGATCATACACGTTATGCAATAGAATATAGTCAGCCAGAAGAAACTCAGATAACAATATTTGAAAGCGATGAAAGCCATCAGCCAGTATTGTCTTTATCCGCATCCAAAGATACAAAGGCAATTAGCAAAACAAACCATCGAACCTCCATTAGGTTTGGTGGGTGGTTAGCAGATGGGATTCATTTTTGGACAATAGAAACTTGGATGATCCGTGATCTACAAACAGATAGACAAGTTGAATTCGTACTCTACAATAGCAAGACTGGTGAACGGGAAATAGTACCAAGTTCAATTGGGGCAATAGAAGAGACAACTGTAGATGGAAGTATGACGCTTTTTACTACTGACTCAACAGTAGGGATTATCAACTGGGAAATACAACAGAGTCAAGAAACTCCAATTGATGTTTGGGAACCAACCTGGGTCAATGGTGGGAAAGACGGAAACTGGAGTTTGCCAGTAACCTTATGGGGTCGCTGAAATAAAATAATGGGTGGGATGGTCAATGACACAGAAGAAGAAAAAGAAATACACCAAACAAAATCGGATATTCTTTTTGATGAGTATCAGTATAATTACAGGTGTAATCGTTCTTGTACTTCTTAGTATGTATAAAATGTTTCAGAATAGTAGTATTCGAACACAAGAGGAGATCAAACAGACTATTTTAAGAGAATATGGAGAAAAACTCGTTTTTAAATACGAAGTTTGTGATGGACATGTACCCCTTGACACCATCGGTCAACATAATGCAATTTGTTGGTTTACAGCCGCCAACTCACCCTTCTCAATAATCATCAGCTCTTATACAACCATCGATGAGGCACAAACGGCTTTTGCGGATTATGAATGTACATCATCAATCACATTGGAGGGATATGATATGTGTTTGGTCACAGAGGATACCTTCCAAGAGTATAATAGTCATTATAATTATTATCGACGGATCAGTTGGCAGATGGGACATTATATCATGTCAGCCAGTAGGCGTTATGTGACAACAGTAGGTGTTCCATTTAGCTACACCGCTGAAGAGAATCAGGCAATTGAAGGTACTGCAAGAGATTTAATCACTTTAGCCTTGCTAAATAAATTGGAATAGATTTAGTCAAATTAGGACTCTGAAGAAACCATACACCAGAATCTAAATTGATGATAGATTCTACTATGCCAGAGATGTCAATACACTTGACCAATCTTCTATAATAATAATATTGCCAACTGCATAGGTCATCAAATGGTCACCTTGTACCCACATGGGTTCAAGAGATGATAATGGTAATCGCAGAACAATCTCCTTTTGAGAAATGTCATATACCAATAATCGTAAGCTATCTGGCTTAGAAGTATATACAGTCCAATCTCCTGCCCCCTGATGAACCTCCGTAGTAATATATAAAAAACGATTATCTGCGCTGAAATCAACTCCAACCGGATGCTCTGCTTTGCCATCCAATGACTGAAATACACCAAAAGGCATGGATTGCCCATTTACACCTTCAATAGTCACAGTATTTCCTGATTCAGTTGCAAGTTCTACTCGCTGATACTGTGAGTCTAACCGATTTACAGCAATGACTTCAGCAAAAGCTTTGGCATCCGAGCTAAGTGAAATGTCCAATGAACGCTCAACTCCGCCACTTGGCTGTAACATAGTAACAATTTCACCATCTTGAAGAAGCATCGCACCATAATAGGGATATGCAAACGTACAACCCCCATTCCATCCACGCTGAAACAAAACTGTATTGTCTGCAATCCTAAATCCATACGATGAGTGAACGATCTCATGTAAATCATCTTCGGTATCATCAACAATTAGCTCAAAATCAGGAATAGACCACATACTGAAGATTTGCCTAATTGTCCGTCCACAACTACCCTGATTGTAAGATCCAAATATCGCCAGTCGATTTTCTGTGAATTCAAGATCATGAACAGAGTTAAAATAGGTGTGTATAGCTAGATTACGAATTAAACTACCAGAATCTGCTTCATATACTCTTACAGAACCATCATAAAAATCTAAGGCTGTCATTCCAATTGCCACCATTTTACTATCCAGGCTAAATGCAATTTTGTATCCTAATGCTACTATTTCATCACTAGGATATGCTAGTAACCTTGATGTTTCAAAAGGGTTAGGATCGGCCAAATCATACAATATTAACCCGTGATCTAATGAACCCCACTCCCATTGATGATCAGCATTTGAAAGTAAAACAGCTAACCAACGTCCATCTGGACTCACAACATGGGCATGAATCATTTGCTCAAATATGAATTCATGTAAGGTAGGAGTTTGTATTGCTGAATTTACAAGTGGCAATGGTGTACCTGTCCATGGAGGAACTGGCGTAGGACTTGACCAAACATAGGGTGTTTCTGTTGTAGTTGATTGAACAACGATATGTGATAGGTTTGTTTGGGATGCCATAAGTATTGCAACACCCATGAATGAAGCAATACTTAGCAAAAGACCCATTATATATATTGTTATTAGTCTCAGTCTCATCACTAATCCTCACACATTATTTTTACCACAATAACAACTTCTCTTTTTCTTATATCGATTGTCTATTCTAATCCGATGTTGTTGGCAAACATAAAAAGGGATAATCTTCTGATAAATATTTCTGTTTAAACTATTAACTAATGGCGCTAGTTACTAAAGGTTCTTTTTGGTTTAAGAAAACAAATATTTCGTTTTTTGCTTGCAAAATAAAACAATTTTTGCAAATGTTGAAACTTTGAACCCTTTTGACCTCTTGGAAACAAATTAAACTAGCACCAAAGGTTATTAGTTTTGGCTACATATTTTATCAATTTTGAATCAGAAAACTAAGTCACCAAAAGTATTCAAATGCCAACATAAGAGGGACTCAGCGAAATCATACGCGTAAATGGTGAAAGTTTGGGCAGGATGAATACTGAAACATAAGTCCCATCAGGGTATGCAAGTCATAAATGCATCCTCACATGACCCAATATTGCAAACGGACTCTTAAGAAGTGAAATCCATAGTGCAGAAAAATAAGGTAAATGTCACAGCACACTACTGCTCATAATAATAGTAATTAATTTCCCTATTTTCCAATGCTTGTTCGAGGAATGATCTTGCGCAAGCCCAATCGATGTTACACCTTTTTGTATGTTAATCTCGATTAAAGTACTGCTACTGCCACAAGGCAGTTATTCCAGTAGCGATAATCTCGAAGAGCCATGTTTCATCATTGAGCTATATGGTGCCGACATATGAATCAACAGGTCTCCAGTTTCAGTCAAGGGGAAATTAAGACAACTTTGCCGATGTCTTGCATCTTAATACATGAAGGAATAACTTGACAAAGTCTAATTTGGTTCGACGACTTACAGACAGATTATGTCGTGAAAGCTGATGTGACAGCCGTTGATGCTGTTAGCCAGAACGCCATTCTATCGATTGATTACTATCAATTCGGTGGTTCTAGTTTAGAGTATCTGCTGTTTCTCCAAACTGATATAGCTCCGAGATACATTTAAAAGTATTGATAGAGACAAGTAGAAAGTTAAAGGCTAGATGAGTCAAGTTAAATAGAGGATGGAATTCATGTCATATGAACTTGTTTTGCGTTTCATGGAACGAAATCATCTATAGGTGTGTCTATACTCATAAGGATAGATAAGCATTTGTCTGTATATAAGTATAGAGACAAACAATCGAATAATGCAGAAGGGATGATTTTATGCGATACCGCCGGCCATTTGGTTTGGTTCTATTGGTGTGCTTATGGCTAACACTATCTGTTGCTACCGCACAATCACCGACTATCATTACCGTGACCGCTCCCGATTATCTGACTGACTTATATGAGGACACGCTTATTCCCCAATTTGAAGCCGAATATCCAAACATTCAAGTTCAATTTGTGAGGAATGACAATGTCTATGGGAGTCATCATCCGCTCTTCCAACCAGAAGATGAAGAAAATACCTTTTTTGAAGATTTTACTGATTACGCATCCAGTGCTGATGTGCTGTATGTGACCAACTATACGTTTACCCCCTTCCATGTAAACACTGGCTTTTATCTGGATTTGACCCCCTTAGTTGCAGTCGATGAAATGACAAATGCCGAAGACTTCTATCCCGCAGCATGGCAAGCCTATCAATGGGATGGAGGTATGTGGGCATTGCCGTATAGCCTCGAACCGCAAATCTTGACTTATGATCGCAACGCATTTGATGATGCGAGCCTGCCATACCCTGACGAATCATGGCGATTTTCTGATTTTATCTTAGCGGTCGAAAGTCTACAGACCTATAACGACGACGGCGAGGTCGAGCTGTCGCCGATCAATACATTGAACCCGACTCTGCTCATGCATAATGAAATCGGCAATTTATATGACATCAGCACGTTACCTGCTCAACCTGATTTTTCTAGTGAGGGCTTGGTATCACTCATCGAAAGCTACAACAACTACTATCAGTCCTATGAATTTGCTGATTTTCGGGGCTATTCATATAATGAGCTACCGATGTCAGTAGGATACCCCTATCAGCTATCCAGCAACTCATTTTTTAGCTCAAATGGTAATCAAGATTGGGCAATTACACTCTTACCTGGAGGGACAGCTGGTAGCCGTTCTGATGGGTTTGCGATTAGTAGCGGTACAACCTATCCCGAAGCCGCCTATGCTTTTGTTAGTTTTATGACACGCACCCCTGACGTATTCAGCTATGGTGCACCTGGACAACCTGCCCGTCGTACCACTTCATTAGAGGATATGGATACCGAAAACAGCTTCTATCAACCACCTTCGTTTGACCTGGATGTGCAAGCTATTTTAGATCAAGCCTATGAAGTGGCGATTCCAAGCTCTGATCTGATGTATACCGATGTGTTCTTTTTTGCGCGTGACAAAGTGGATAATGATGGATTGACGATTGAGCAAGCCCTAGAAGAAGTTCGACAGGAGATGATGGAGACACTAGAAGAAGCAGGCACATATCAATCCATACAACTGACAGTTGCCGCGCCGACGCTCCCACCTGACCTTGCACCAGATGAGATTGAACTGACCTTCGGGTTGAGTATCCAGACCCCAAATAGCGAACGGGAAGCCTTGTGGCAGGATGCTATCGCACAATTTGTCTCTGACCATCCGCGTGTTGGATCAATCGATTTAGATTATCGAATCTATGGACCATCAGGCTTAGATGAAAAAATTGATTGCTGGTTTAATGGCTTTGGTGGTAGTTTTCAGGGTGCAACAGAGCCGCCAGAAGACTATTTGGCACTCAGCCCGTTGATGACTGCCGACCCTGACTATGACTCCAATGACTTCTTGCCCGGTGTGTTGGATACTGTGACGATTGGTAGTGAATACTATGGCTATCCATTAACAGTGCAACCCATTGTCATGTGGATCAATACCGAGAAATTTGAACAAGCCAATGTTCCTTTACCCATCAATGGCTGGACAATCAATGAGTTTACGGATGCTCTGATGATGCTGGCGGCCTCCAGTGAGAGTGATTCTGACCCTGTTGTGCGAACCAACTTGTTCGGGCAAACGTGGCTCACGATGATAATCGCATCTTATGGCGGTGTACCAATAGACTTTACGTCTGATCCTGCTACCTATAACTTAACTGAAGCCGAAGCTCTGAATGCCACTCAGCAAGTCGTTAATTTGATACGTGATGGATTGATTGACTATACTCAGTTAGTCGGTACAGGTGGTATCTTCTTTGGCAGTTCACCTGATCAAGAGATGATTGTGATTGATCTACTGGGAGATGGCAATTTTTCTGTGTTTAATCCAAGTGATGTGGACGACAGTCCTTTGATGATGGTGACATTCCCGACAGGTACATATACCCCTGTTGCCTACTCAACGGGCAATGCCCATATCAATTCTGCAACCGTGCACGTGCAAGAATGCTATGATTGGATACGCACTTTAGCAAGCCAACCCGAACTCTTCCGAGGTATGCCGTCGCGCCCCATGTTGTTTGATGATCCTCAACTGAACGCACAGGAAAGCGACGAGATCATCAGACTGTATCGTAAACTCGCAGATAGTTTAACCGTGCCAAACACACTGACATTTGTGGGACTGACTGGCGGATTTTCAGGTAGCGATCAAGGATCGTGGCTAGAGCCATATTTCTTCTACTATGCGATGGATAATGCCGTATTGAATGATGCCGAGCTTGAACCTGAAATGCGGCAAGCGGAGGAAAACTTGGCGACCTATCGGCAGTGTACAGCAGGTATTGAACAGGTGAGCCAAAGCGAGCTAATGCAACTGTTCGAGAATAACGAAGATGAAGCAATTGCCTACCAACGGCAGTTTATCGACTGTGCAGTGACACTGATTCCTGAAATACGTGATCAATTTAGTTTCTATTATCAAGATGACGACTAGCCAACATAATAAAGGTGAGGCAGGTTCGCCTGTCTCATGACCTATATAACGCAAAAATGATCCTGTGATCTTATCATATTTGGTGGTCTTATCTAAACAACATTTTGCTTACATTGTTCTGGATTCAAGTAACCCATATCAGATCTCAATGTATTCAAAGATGGCTTGCCAAGCTTCAGATCGTGTTTGATCAGTTAAATACTTGAGTTAAAGTATGGCAGAGAAACTCTCTATCATAGCATTTCCCTAACAGTTAACGACTTGAGTTTGGAATGGCAGACCAATGGAACTGAAAATCTATCTAAGCAAAGTTACAATATTTAATTAAGGCTGAATATCAAAGAAAGGCTACGTTTTCCGGCGTCATCCAACCCTAGTTTTGGCTTCAGTGATGTCATCGGAAAATTGAGTATAATGTAGTGCCGTTTGGATGTGATGCTTATGCTCAAACTGTTTGCGGATAGTAGCAAACTAATCTAGTCAGTAACAGATTCAATAGCATGAGCCTTGCGCAGTTGATAGAGTGTGTGCATTCGACACCCTTCGTATGACAGCATTTTACCCATTTCCCTAAGTAAATTGATACCTTCCACCCTGATAATTTTTGTGAATGTGAAAGATAACGCCGTATTGATGAGCTGATCGAGATATTGTATGACCAGAGCAATAAGATGGCAAAACATGAAAACTAATTGAGAAGTTTTATCGTCCTATTGTTGTCAATAGCTCATCCATTAACCATTCTGTGGCTTAGCAAGAGATAACTTGGTCTTTGATAGCCTTCTACTTTTTCTGGATTTGGAGTGAATTAATTCGTTTCATCGAATTTGTGATACTTTCTCTGCTTGACAGGTAATGAATAGATAGAAGCATGTGATGCTATCCTGTACGAAGGACAAAGTATGCCAAATAAGCCAGCTGATTTAGATTGGGATGTGATCTATGATGAGCAACTGCCACGTCTATACAACTTTTTTCGATACCGAACTGGCAACACAGACGTCGCAAAAGATTTGACCGCAAAGACCATGATGCGGGCATGGCGTTTCCGTCACAAATACAATCAAGATATTGGTGCGTTCAACGCATGGCTATTTCAGATTGCACGTTCAATTGCAGTTGATGATTGGCGCAAGCAGCAAACGCCAATTATCCCATTAGACCATATTGAGTCGGTTGCATCAGATATGAATGTTGAAGCCGAAATCCAAAAACGAGATATGGCAGCTTGCCTCTATCGATTGCTTTCAGAATTATCAACACAAGAGCAAGATATTATTGCCCTGAAATTTGGGGCTGACTTGACCAACCGCGCTATTGCTGATGTATTGTCGATTAGTGAGACCAACGTCGGGACAATTCTTCATCGAACTATCAAAAAATTGAAACTACAGTGGGAGCTTACCTATGCCTGAGCATGATTTTCTCTATGCCCTTCAAGACAATGTACCGGAAGATTTTGCAGCAGAATTGAAGCAACAACTCGATATGCAAGATCAACACCAAATTGTAGAAAAATCACAGCATCATACATGGTGGACAGTAGCAGTCGCATCAATTATTACGGTCATGCTTAGTGTCGGTATTTTGGTTAATAATTCAGATTCGTTACCTTTCATGAAGTCACTCTTATTACAGCCCGATTTGAACAATCACGGTGTTATTTCAGATAGTAATATTAATAAGTTGCAGTTGATTGGACGTATCGGCTCGGAGGTATATGATTTTGAACCCTATGCTGATACAGTAATTATTGGCACAAGGGATGGCATCTATGAACATAACGCAACTGACCTTAATGGATCACGACGATTACTCATTGATGTATCTGTTATTGACTTTACAGTAGATGGGTCGGGCAATATTTTTTATCAGGCTTTTGATACCAGCCGTGAACATGTGATGGTCTATCGCTGGGATCGAGCAACCAGAGAAATCCACCTATTACAAACATTGAATTCTACATCCATGATTGCCCCTGATTCGCTGTTTGTGAGTGAAGATGGTCAACGTTATTATATCACTAGTTGTGTAGGGGATTTACCAACGGCTGTTCGTTTTTACGATTGTGGCTGGCACTTAGCTGGATTTGATGTGTCATCCGGTGAAAACTTTGCGAACCATGCATTGTTGAGCTATGTTTCAAAAATTGCACAATCTGGAGATAAGAAGTGGTTGGTCTACTTTAAGTACGATTTACCGCAAACCAATCTTTATCTTAATCGCATCGAAATGAATACGGGCGAAATGACTACGTTGTCTAAAGTACCCTATAATGCAGATTATCAGCAGTGGATCACCCCCACAACCCATCTGGCAATCAGTGAAGATGGACAAACAATCTTAACTGGAAAACCATCTACTTCCGATGTGAACTTATGGCATGTACCACACTTACTTAAGCGTGTCGATATGCCGCATGTGTTTCAAGATAAGTCTGACTTGAGCTTTTCTGCACGCGAATCATCAGGTTTTGTATTTGATCCAACAGGCAACTACTTGATTCAATCTGGCACATGGAATTGGCGTATTTATGACATTAGCGGAAATGTGACTGTGCAAACTGTACCCATCCAGATTAATCAATTTGAGTCTCTAGAATACTCTGATGATGGTACGATCGCATTTGGGATGCAATATGGGATTTTGTATGCATATGATGCAGCGACATGGGAAGAGCGTGAGGTGCTAACACGCTATGCAAATAATGGGAACGTCATTTCGTTTACCGATGATGGGAATATGATAATTACGAATCAAACACCCATGATGTGGGATTTATCATCTAATGAGCCGACTGCACAACTACTAATGAACCAAGAAAATCGTGTACGTATGATGCGTCATGCTGTTATTAGCCCCGATGGACAGTATGTTGCCTATCAATCCTATGATATGCGAGAATGGGTAGAATCTGGAAGTATATTCGTCAAAAATTTATCAACCAATATCACCTATCGTATGGGAAAGCTTGTTGTTCCGATGATACATATGGAATTCTTATTAGATAATACATTAATCATCGTTTCAGATGATGGCTATATTTATCAGATTCCACCTTCAAAATTAGATGTTGAAGAAAAAGAACCATATACCATCACACATATCAATGACGTGAGCATCAAAAACAATGTAAAACTTAACACATCGAATATTGTTTTTACATCAGACGGTCAATTGGCTGCATTATGGGATTGTGCAGAATACAATACACAGAGTCGACAGTGTGACCGTATCGAATCGCTCCAACTATGGGACATCATCAATACAGAGTTAATCAGGGAGATAACCTATGATAATTCCAAACAACCTGGGCAGATCGCCTTGTCATCAGATGGTGAACAACTTGCATACTCATATTGTACAAATGGTAGTTACATGAATGGGTATTCTTACGAATGTTTATCAAGTGAAGTCGTTGTGTTGAGTGTGGATCAATTAATTTCTGATAAAAAAATTGAACCCCAAGCAGTCGTAAAAACATCTGGTATGACTGCGCTAGCGTACCATCCCATACAACAGAAAGACGATAGTTATCTGTTGGCGATAACCATTGTATCTGATGAAGGCGAAACACAATTCTGGCGTATATCACCTGATGGGGGCAATGAAATGCTATATCGTTTACCTGACATCAAAACACCACTTTTCTTTAGCCCACAGGCAGACTTAATCATAACTCGTTGGTTTGATGTATGGAGTGTGCCATCGGGAAATTAACCTTGTAGCTATAGATTTTATGCCGCATCTCGATAGCAGGCATTGTCAAGTTGTCGACAACCAGGCTTAAATATGGGATGCTCGGGTATGACATATCACAACTCACTAGATTCTTTGTAACGCGACAGTGACCGATTCAAGCCCCTAATGCCAACGCATATGTTGAGTGGTGGATTCGAAGTGTAAGAGAAGAATGCCTCGATAAGCTGATTATTCTTGATGAGAAGCATCTGACACAAGTCATGAATGAATATGTTGATTACTACAACACAACCCGACCGCACCAAGGCATTCAACAACAAATCCCGATCCCACCACAAAATGAGATGGAATCGGGACATGTTCGATGTCGTGATATCCTCGATGGCATCATCATTCGCGACTACTATCAAGATACCGCATAAATACAGCAGATTTGAGGTTTTTTGACCCTACGGCTTGAAAGCGTAAGTTCGGGGACAACTTGTAACTCTATTTTATCAGGGTAATGACAGTATTGAAGTTGTCTGATATTTGTTGAAACGTTGTATCTACTTCTGTATTCCACAGATTTGATAAAGACTTAACTATATTAGATATATATAGAGGATTTGCAGGTGTTGAATCGATTTTGATGAATGGTCCATCTGTTTCAATCAAGATGCGCTCGTGTGGAATACGTCTTATGATGTCTTGACCTCTTTGCGTCCTCAACATTGCCGAATTCACAGAAAAGTAGAACCCAAATGAGATTGCTTTCTGAAGCTCGCCCACATTTCCAGAGAACCAATGCAATATCACTTTTCCCGGATAGTTTTCACCGATAACACTTATCACATCTGCGCTTGAGCGTCTTGAATGAACGGTAATAATCTTGTCTCCAAAGCTGCTGCATTTGCTCAATATAGACTGAAATACTTCCCGCTGAACGCGTCTGTTCTCCTTGTTAGTCGTGACATAGTCTAAGCCTATTTCTCCGATAAACCGCGTTTTTTCAAGCCAATCCCACATTATTGGCAACTCATGCTGCCTTTCCAGTGTCAGCTCAGGATGTAAACCAATAGCTGGTAAAATTACAGGGTACTTTTTACTGAGATTATAGGTGTAATGAAACACAGACGGAGTATTTGTAACAGCGATCACTTTGATATGTGCGTCTTGCAACTGTTGAGCTAACGCCTCCGGTTGTGGAAACAAATCAAGGTGAAAATGTGTGTCGATCTTTATTGGATTGTTTTGCTTCATTTGAAAACCTTTAAGGATTTATTGATCTAAAAATGTATCAAGCTCCTCAATCCCACGGTTGTAGACGCTCAGGTATTCCTCGGCATCATTTGATAGAGTTGCACTACCGAGCACATCAAATATGGTAAGAGGTTCACGTTTATATCTCTGGATTGCGGCTTTTATTGCCCAAAGATCAGAATAAACACTTGCATCTGGGTTAGCAACTGTCAAGACATCTGTTACATATGTCGCATCTTTAGCTAAGTTAGCTCTGTATAATGCTGCTCGACGCACGATACACGGAACACATTTGCCACAATGTTCTTTGGGAGAATGTCCAGAGAACCTGTGACTAGAGGCTGTTGAACATGACATAGTAAGATTGTATCCAGTTTGCAGTATGCTAGGGTTAGTTAAAGAAACTAGCATTTCCCCTTTTGTCTTAAATCGATAAGGAGTATTTACTGTCACGCCTATTCCTAGCAGATCGATGAATCTCTGAAACTGTTCGACAAAATGCGGATGAGTAGTACGACTACTTAGGCTTCCAAGACGGTTACGTGTCAATGGAATATTCAAGGATATAAAGCCATTCTCAGGGACGGTAAACGTTGAACAACCAACGGCTTCTGCTGTGATTATTCCCATCACGAAATACATAAACGAACGGCTACGAGATGTAAGCTCGCTTGATTTACTCTGGTATGGTTGTGCAAAAAAATCAACCTGCCGCACTCTTCCAGAATAATTTGCAGTTAGAAGATCAAGCACATTTTTCTGAAAACTATGCTCCATACTCCCAGAAGTGTGGTGACTTACAAACATTATATTAGTGCTATGCATTTCCAATAAATCAATTGCACCTATAAATGAATCTAGCCCGCCCGACAACAAGGATACTGCCTCAATGTTGTTGTAGTGGTCAGGGGGATTGTTTTCAGCAATATCATGACGAAAGTCTGTGGGATAGAAGATAATTGACCATCTATCGCCTGTCACAAAAGAAATCACCGAATTTAGAATGCTTTCAACTTGTTTCCATTTCTCCAAATCAATCACAGGAAAATGTAACTGGATATTTCGTGTCCAGTGATTATATGCCGTCTTGCGTGAGATACGTCTATCAGTAGCATAGATTGCTATTGATAGATTCGCTAACTCACGCTGGAATGGAGTGAATGGTATACCTTTTTCTACCAACGTATGTAGATTAGTCTGTATAAAGGGGTCTGTATCCACCATATCAAGGAAAACAGTCAAAACGTCATCGCTGTTGATTGGTGTATTATCATCTTCTGTATACTTAAATACTACCTGTTGCACAGTAATCAGACCTCCTCCAAGATAATATGAGCCTGGTTGAAAATATTCTCAATCAAGTTAGTAGCTTCATCACTTTTCCAATTCATGTTGAGTACATCTATCTCGCCAAAATCAACACGCACTTTTTCTCGTATATAGTAGCGCGCATCATTTTCTGCTTGAACTGCCTGTTCTGGGCTAACATCCCCATTTTGTAACCCGATCTCAAGCAAATTTACAAAACGATGAAATATGTGATTAGATACAGATAAGATTAGAGCATCTTGTACATCCACTTCAGTCATACGTTCAAGGTTGTCAATGCCACCATTGAGATCAAACTTGCTATATAACTCTTTGAGAGTATCTGTCTCAGCCTGTCGAGCCACAGCCTGATCTAACGTGTTTCCATCAGGGGCTATGGCGTTGAGGACCGCTGTCATTACATTACTAATTGAACTTCCAACCGCATCAGATAAACCAATATCGCGTAACGCTTGATCAACCCCACGCTGCGCTACACCAGCAAGAAATCCGCCCAATGATGATGTTGAACTCTTGCTTGCTCGTGAGGCTCGTGTAGCATTTTGTGCCCCACGATTTGCCCGAACATACTCACGAACCGCTTTGGATAGGCTTCCACCATGACCAGACGCATACCCACTGTAATCAGACCTTGCGTTGCTGAGAGCTCTGGGGTTCAATGTTGGAACAGGTGTAGGAGAAACCTGGCTATCATTGTCATTACTATCTTGGGGTGGAGTATTTGGAGGAGCATCATCTGCCCAAGGGGGTAATAAGGGTGTTCCGCCTGGTCTAGTATGTGAATTCGATGTCCCCATATTATATTCTCATTTCACTTACACTTAACTGTCACTCATTTCGGAGAGGCGCTTTTTAGCAAGTTGCGTTATAGCATCAGTGTTCTTGTCATTCACCCAGGTTGTCAGTATTGCCTGCTCTGAGCCTGTGTCATTGAAGCTATTGGACATTTCCTGCAATATGGGCAATATAACAGGTGACAGCATACTCGTAGGGAATTCTTGGAAAAATACTACAAAATCACTCTGGCGCTCAGGACGTTTCCCAACGAAACGCGTAAGTATCGAAAGCAATTGAGTGCGATTGTCGCGGTTCTCTTCCGTCCTGACACGTTGTGCAAACTCCTCAAAAATCGCAGTTGCTTCAGCTTCATCAAGTTCATGTGCCTTTGCAATTGCATTATTCTTGACAGCCTCGCTACTACTCAACAGATCCAAAACAATCTGTTGCGCCATTGGGCTTAAGCTTCTCACCTGTGTTGTGGTGAAACCAAATTTCTCACGTGCCAGAAAGAAATATGGACGTAGGTCTATTTCGCTTAATTGTGGATCAAGAGATAACCACACCTTGGATATCCACATATCTTTCAGCCATGTTTCAGTCTCTTTCTTGTCAGTGTAGTGGACATCATCTCCAATACTTTCTTCTCTCTCATCATCTACTAAAAGGGTTTCTATACTTCTAAGTAGTCTGGGTTTTCCTTGTTCTTGTATCTGCAATTCAGCAAGAGAGCGAAACAACTCTGGTTTGAAATATTCAAGCAACATCAGTTTCGCCAGAACCTGCATCTCAATATCGACTGAACGCGCCAGCGCCATTTCGCGCCGCATCATTAGAGTGTTGAGAAACCGTTTTGTCTGCCGAGGATTGCCAGACATTCCTGATGCCAACACTGGAGCAATAAAATTGGCAAGCAGCAGAGCATTCTGAACATCTTGGCTTAGTGTTCCTAATACCGTCCGTACCATTTCGATTGTAAGAAGATTGATTGTATCTCCGGGCTTGCGTTCCTCAATTGCTCCCTGCCTCACCTTCTCGAACTGGTCATCGTCTAAGTCAGTTGTGCGAGCGAATAGTAGTCTGATATAAGTTTCCAACTCTGCCTGGCCTACTGGTGGAATTCGCACTGGAAACTGTATTAGTTTTTCAAGATAATCCCTTCCCACCTTAAAATCTTTTTGCGGTAGTTCGGGAAATCTACGAGTGACAGCATATTCTACAAGTCGCTCATCTGCACCAATAATGAATACTGTTTGTGGAGCAAACAAGAATAATTTGATTGCTTCAAGGGTTTCAATGATTGTCTCAGGATTACAGCGATCTAAATCATCTATGAAGACAACCAGAGTTGAGATCTTAGTCTCCTCAAGCAAATCCGAAAAATGTCGGTGAAAGTCTCTAATAGCAAGCGAAGATTCATCATCAGATTGTTGACTAATAAACTCTTTTGCAGTTTCGTAGTCAATATCATTGAAATGGCCAGCCAATGATTTAGCAAGGGCTTCAACACCAGATGTTACTCCAATACCGACACCACCCAGAAGCGCACCCGAAGCAAGTTTGCCTCCTGTCCATGCAACTCGCATCCAATTTACGCGCTTAATCAACGAGGTCATTGTTTCTTGCGCTTTTTCAGTAAGAGTCACTCTATTGGCAATTTCCTCCAACAGTGTATCCATTAGAGCGGCTTTCGCATCGTCAAATCCTTCAAATAGCCAACCATTAAAATTCACACATAGGACGCCTTCGACTTCTTCTTCAATGACACTTTGGGTCATCTTCAGTAAACTAGATTTACCACTGCCCCAATGACCATAAGCCCCTATTGTTGTGGGGTGAAGATGTGGACTCTTCACTATGGAAAGCATTACACCTACTAAATGTCTGTAATCTAAAAGATCAATATCTGTTTCATTATCTGACCACATATCTATTTTCCTGATAAAACAAGAAGCACAAACGAATCTAGAGTATTATACGCTTATCATAGAGATTACGACAGTCACCTGATCGGTACTCCATAATACTGACACATTGTTCAGGAACAAATCAGAAATCTGCCTGCCAGTTGATGCTTGGAGCAACCTCCAGGGCAGTTTCGGACAACACAAGCAAATTATTGTCAACCAACTATTTTTCTTAGATGTCCGCCCAAATCAAAGTAACTCCCATTTGGCAACACATCGATTAAACATTGATAGAGTCGCCTTCCGCTGGGGTGTATTGTTTCATCTAAACCAATACTTATCAGACTTTTCCCGGGTTGAAACTCAAACCAAAAAGGTTCTATTCTTAAACCAAATTCAGCGAGTAGTTTGGCTAACGGTCTTGCAGATGATGTTGGCAATATTAGCAAACCATGATCTTTCAATCCCCATCGACATTCTTCAATATTTAGGGTCTGATGCTCAATCCGACATGGGAATTTGAAATCACGTTTCTGCTCCACACATTGTCTGTAAACGGCAGCAAAATGATTACCTCCATCTATATTAATAAGATAATAACTGTCATCCCATTCACGATAACAAACAATAGGAATCCCATCATCAGTTCCTGCAATATGTTTGAGATGTGTGTTCAGATACCGGATATTGTCCTTGAATTCGGTCTCTGTTTCATACCCAATACGATTTTCATTGATGTACTCAGCAACTGACTTAAGTGCCTTACCATAATCTAGAAAAGTATCAACATGGATACTTCCGGGTGTTTTTCCTGCCCATACACCACTTAAGTTGAGTATTGAGAATTGGCGTTTTTTAGCAACCAATCGAGAGTGTACCAATGTCTTTCGGCTCATCCAGGGAAGATTTTCAAAGAGCGAGAATGCATGTGGTTCGTATTTGGCCGTTTGGATTATGGGCTTTTGTAGCTCCTTAAATGATATGGTTTTCAATGCATTCCGAAATCCATGATCTGTTTTTAATGTATGGTGAATCCAGCCTAAGATTTTCATTTCAGAATATCCTTATTAAAATAACTGTGTCCTCTCGATTGAATATTTCATCTCGACTCTTACAAAGATTAACGTTTTCCATCAAAAACTGCCCAGAGCGCATCATCAATCGCACTACCAACAATATGATATGGATAAGGGTATATAGTTGTTCCCATGCTCCAGCCCGGATGAATACGTGCGAGATGCGGAATTGAACACCATGCGTATTGTTGTTCGATTGTATCGTCTGGTTGCATGACAAGTGCACCAAATTCAATGACTCGCCCACGTTGATAAAGACTTTCCAAGTCCGTAATATCTGAATCTTCTTCCCGCGAGTCGATACTGTAAATCGTTGGTATAGTAGCGAACTGATCCCTTACCGCAACAAGACTCTTAATATTTACAAGATTGTCATCCTGCTTACCCAACCAGTAGCGCATGTTGTATTGCACATCAGTTAGCATTTTGACAATGCGAACATTCGCCAGCTCGTCTGCTTTCATAGTGAAGTCCCCCAGTGATATCTGATTTTGTTGATATACAGCATCACTAAACCACTCTGTTCCCCGGGATTGCCAGTCGCCAACTTGGGGCACAATCAGTGATGGTACATCCCTTGAATAAAACTGGGATCGAAAAAACGTGAGAACACGAGCATCTGGTATATCGGTGTTCTCATATCGGGTATACACACGATCCTGCTCTTTTCCTTTTGCAAATAGAGATTGCAAGTACCAACCTAATTCATGAACTGAACGAGGTTGCTCAGGTTCACCGTTTTTTGAATTTGGCAAAATAATGTCGATATAACCATTGGCGTGTTGTCTTACAACCGCAACAAAGTCTGTTTTGGGTTTATGGGTACGATGCCGAACCCAATATTCAACCACTATCTTTTCAGCTATCGCTCGGTCGAACCCAAGCAAATCGACATAATGTTGAGATGGTGAACCATAGGTCATACCTGTTCCCCGAATTAAGGCATCGCTAATCGCATGCATCAATCTCCCCCGCTCTTCGGTGCTAGACTGCCCTGTTCGAGTCTTAGGTGTAAAATATTTTCTGTTTTGCAATCCATCTATATCATCATCAGGAAACGGACGGACCATTTGTGACCTAACCTGCCTTGATCCTAAAGCCGCACGTAAAGCAGATTTTTTCTGATCATCCAACTTACGTGCGTCCTGTGAGTCTGGCTCAAAAGGGCGTTGAATAATGGCTACATAACACTTGCTTTCATCAAAATAAATTCGATTGCCCTCTGGATTGTATAAATCTTTAAGTCTATCCTGCATCTTTCGTACATCATCACGCCAGGCACGCTCTGAAATCTTATCTATTTTCAACAGGAATTCATTGGGGGTCTTAATCCTTTGTATTTCGAAGCCTTCTGGTATATCCTCATCTAAAATTGCCAAAACACCTTGAACGTCATTTTCTATAGCGGTCAGGGCATTATCTGTATCCGCAATGAGTAACACGACCAGCGGTTTTCCAGCCAGTGCCAAACGAAAACGATCATGAATAAGAGGAATCCAATCTAGACGTTTTTTTGCAGGTTTAGTGGAGCCAATCCAGAATTTAAAGCGTTTCTTCATTGTTGCCAGGCTAACGAGAGATAGTCGCTCATCCTTCACAATATCATCTATTGTTATAGTCTGGGCTGACAAAATAGAATGTGCTAATTCGGCCTGCATCCAACCTTCGAGATAATTGACCGTTGCATGGTACAGGCGCTTAATGATTGGCATCGGCAAGCCGGTATCGAGTTTAGGATTTGGACTCATTTGAGCGTTGTAAATCGTCAAGTAGGCGGCATCGTGTATACCAGGTCTGGGTTTGACGTAATCCTGAGGTACATTAAGTAAGTTCTGTGCATCAATCAAAGCTTTATGAGCATCGGTATCTCCTATCAACCGTTGTAGCATCGGCAGAACATGTCCTTTGTACACGTACTTCTTCTCTGGGGAAAAATATCGAATACGAACCGGAACCTGTGTTGGCACAGATACAGGGACTTTCAAAGTATTATCTAACGGCGATGGATATTCCACCATCACCCTCACATCATTACTTCCTGTCCACGTTACCTTCTGTGACATATAACGCCTGAGACGTGGCATAAAGTAAATCAATGGTTCAGCGCGACCAGGCATATCACGTAGTATTAGATTCATGGTATAGGCATAATAAGAGCCATTATCATGTTGCAGTGCCTGTGTTACCGGAACCAGCGCATCCGCCTCATGAGCGGCTCGCCATATCAATTGTTCGCCACCCGCTTCAAGTGGATTGATATGTGAGGCGATAATGAATTGCGTTGCCAGTAGTGATCGAAGTGCCCGATACCCAATTGATCTCTTATGTCGTTGCTCCCATAAATCACTAACTTTGACATAATCCCATGCAAATTGCGTGTCAAGAACAGATTGTTTTGCACGATTAATACAATCAATCACCTGTTGCTGGGCAAGCTCTTCTTTTGTGAAATACCATGTGGTGTCAGAAATCACCACATCAAGCCAGAAATTCACAATTTGACGAAGTAGGTCAGGTGGTATAGGCTCATATTTTGGTTTGCTTATTAACTGTGGAATACCTAGAGCAGGCATTGGTCTAAACCACTGTCCACTTTGTGGTAATCGCCGACCTGGCTCAGCATAATTTTGAATGAACGGGTGACTAAGTCCCGGTATTAGAAATAGCAAAAAATCATTGAGTGTTCCCGTTGGTGGTTTTTTAGGGTTACTATCTTTTCTATTTCCTTCATTCAATATCGATCGCATTTGAAGCAAGAGATCAAGCATGGGATCAAATGGAAAATCCAGAACTGGTACAACATAGTCATCTATCTCATCTAATTTGAGAATCCCGCGCGTAAATTGTAGACCTGAAAGTGTCAGATTAGTCATCATCACATTTTCCCTCGCTGTAATATAGATTTTGTGTATTTAATAGTCCGGTGAATGGTTGATAAAGAATAGAACCATAATGGTCTTCAGGTTTTGTATAGTCTCGTAACCGACAAATCATCTCAACCAGCAATGATGTTTGAGGTGTGTCAAATTTTCGATGCTTCCCTGCCAAGCGCTCAGCACTCATAGGTGCCCAGGCAGCATCAATAAAATGGACAAGCATCGGAACTCCCCCACGTACCAAACGCCCTGTCGCTTGAACAAAGCGTCCCAGTGTCGTTGCACCTAGATCATGGCGTTCTTGAGCAGTTAAGCGACTATAAAGTGTGCGCCGTTCACCTTGGTGCCAGTGTTCAAGCGCTAAGCGACGAAGCTCAGTCTCTTGCTCGAAGATATAATTTTTCTCCGCAATACGGGCATCTGGTTTCATGGCATCCAACCACTGAGCAGCATAGTTATTGATTTCTGCGGCGATACCATTGACATCCCCTGGTGGATTGAGAGGACGTACTACAAAATATGTAGCACCAAATGCTGCTCTGCTTCTATCCAGTGTCAAGATATTATGGCCGCGCCCGATGGCGCTTAACGGTGCTACCAGCACCTTTGTCTGTGAAGATGCAATACCCTCAACAGAAGCCCGTGATATACCGTCGGTTGCATCTTCATCAGCTCCAGGAGTCAACCATTGAACATATTCCTCTTCAAGTGAACTATATTGCCGAATTGCCTTACCTAGGACTTCTGCCTGTTGGTAACTGTTTACAAATAACAACAAGCGACTGCGATCTGCCCAGCATTCGAGTTCGCTACCCCGTTCTTCTAAGTCTTCGAGTTGCGTTTCAAGTGTTAACTTGTCACCCCATGAGCGTGCGATCTGGCGTAGAGCATCCTCTTTTGCCTGGTCGAAGTCGCTGTTTGCATTGTTAGCCCCTGAAACACGGATGGGCTTATTATCTTTGCTGACAATCGGACTAAAGGCATATTCACTTAATTTTTGGATCGTATCACTCCATTGAGGATTTGCCTGAAGAACAGCCCCAATAGGTGTACGTATATGCCATCGACTACTGTCCGGTAAGTACGATGTCCCTGATAAGAAAATCACGTGGGGGCCCGCAATACCGAAAAGTCGATATAATTCGTGAAATTGTAGTAGCAATTCACGCCCAGGATTAACATACTCCAATCGCGCCAGTGATTCCTGCTCACCACGTTCGCCCTGATGTTGTTCAGGCTTCCGATCACCTGCCGCATAGTATGTTCCAAAAACAGTACCAGTATAAGCAATTGGTAGACGAGCATGAGTTGAACGAAAATTAGGATTAAAATCACGTACATCAAGTACACCTGAAATCGTATTCGGCTGGGCATCTGCATTGTAAACCAGTGTACTAATTTCGCGGTCCAGACCAGCTGAAAGTAGACAAAACATCAACTTATGAGCGAGTGATTTATCTGTCTCGTGATCGCTCGATGATACATAGCGAAAACCTTCCGCCTTTCCGACATCTTGTAATTGCTGGTCCAGCTTAACAAGTGTCTCCTCCAGATTTAGATTAATCGCAGCCAGCATATGGTGCATTATTCGTAGTAAATCATCTTCTAAATCTCGGGGAATATTGGCAACAGCACGAGCCAAAAGATCACGTAATTTACCGGCATAATATACCACTTCAGGATGTCCATATTGTTGGATGACTTCCTCAGACGTATATTCAACATCAGGTATCTTCGTCATATCACGCGCAGTAAGAAGAGAAAATATCGCGCTCAGAAATTCATACTGTTCCGCTTCTGAAGCGCTCATATCACTCACTGAAACCCAATCAGGAAGGCCGATCATCCGTCGGGCAACCATCTGGAACAGGCGATAAGCACTAAAATAGGAACGTCCAATCCAGTAGCGAAGACTCTGACTTCCTGGGCGACTGAGCATCCGTAAGATCGGTAGGATATATTTTGCCCCATCCCGTAGCGAGAAAACCCAATTCTCTTCGATTTCGCTCAAAGCATCACGTCGTAACGCATTTGAAACCGGGACATCCGCTGCATAAAACAAACCTCTTGGTAAATTCCAGAGTGGCACCGTATTCACGAATAGATCATCCTCAAAAGCTTGCACTTCATCCGCTTCATCTACGAAGATAACATCCACCTGTTCGTAGATATAATCTGCAAGAAGCAGTCGGCGCGGATCGAAATAGCCAGGGAGTCGGGATTGCAAAGCCCCGGCTGTTGTAACAATGATACGTGCCTGTTCTAAATCATGCAGTTTCTGATGTGACGGACATTGTGCAATAAATGGACAACTGATATTTCGCTCTGGATTCTGGAATTGAGCATTGTTCTCAGCTTCAGGTTTCAATGGACTATCCGCTAATTTCTCGCATGGTTCTGTACCTGGACGTGGCGCAGTTTGCATATCGGCCATATCACCGGGCGAAATATAAGACATCAGAGCACAGCTCTGACTCACCCAGCGGTGCCCAAAATGTTCGGGGTCATGACCATGCTCATTGAGGAACGAACGAATATGTTTGTCTCGCCCTGTCCAGCCAAAGTAAACAACAGCTGTGGGTTTGTCCCAGTCACAACCCAGAATCTCATTCATTTCATTAGCAAAGCTAAACGCATCCATCGTTGATGGAACAATAACAGCAATCCGAGTTTCCTCCGATGTGCGAACGAGGTGGTGAGAAACAGTTTTCACTAATGTTGATTTACCTGCACCAACCATCCCGACCATGTGTGTCTGTCCATCCATTACAAATTGTGAACGGGAGTCAGATGAGTTTAACTTCATCTCAGAGATACGCTTTTCCCAATAACGTTGAGGGTCCTTATCCTGCATTATCCGACTCTCAGACACAACATCTGAGACCCAATCTAATACAATCGGCTTGCGTTTGCGCTTCTGGCGTGCCTGAATATAACGTTCAAGTTGTTTTTCATCCTTTATATCTGGCACTTCTGAACGCCAGTCAGGTTGCTGTGTGACAATTTCATCGGGTAATTTGACTGAAACAGGATAGCGGCGAAAATTATGTTCCGGGTAGGCATTAAAATAGTAAATATTGCCAGATGTTGCCAAGCGATAATCCGAGCAGTAATACGGTGGACGTGTTTCAATGTAAGTATCATATGCAAAAAGATGTTCCATAAAATCATCTGTATCGCCAATACCTCTTAGTACTTGGTTATCAAGTGGTATAGCTCTATCTACACGATACAATTTGGCACGGTCAGGCAACAATGCATACTCTCGTAGATCATCACGCCAGCGTTGACGACTAATGTAACTGGGAATGCGATAGCGGGCATAGGCGATAAGTCGCCAGGAATCATCACCAAACTGTTGAAGCCCGGGCAGTTGGTGAAGTGTCAATAAGTCTGGAACCGTAATAATTGGTTCATTGGAAAGCCCTAAACGCTGAAGTAAGCGAAGTCCATATTCAACTTCAACCATCCGCCGCAAAGTGCTGTGTGCGTAATGTCCAGCCTCCCCACCTAGACGATGGATCATCAATTGCCTTAAGGAGTGATACCAGTCACCTTTCTTAAACATGCGATAACTCCTCCAAATAATGTTCGATACTCATAACAAATAAATTAGGAATACGCTTGATCGTATCATCAAGTATGGTAAGTCCATTTCTGTAATAGTTCACCCGACTCTGTGGAAGAAGATAGAAAAACTTGTCGAATCCAAGCAAAGATTGCTCATGTTCGGCGATCCAAGGCAATGCTTGTTTTCCTCCCAAGTGTCGTTCGAGTGCATAGGGGCGACGATGATCCTTGACATCAATGGCATGTACCTCGCCATCCTGCAAAACAATCCGCAGGTCATAACGGTCTACACCAGGGTACAAACGAACGTCTTGCACATATGGATGGATTTTTAGAGCATCAAATAACCGTTGTTCAGGAATACCCGGTATCAAGATACGTCGCTGGTGTGTCAGTTTGAGAATGAAGTCACCATCACGAACTGGTCGCTTAATTGCTTGACTAACTCCCCCGAAGTCTGGACAGGCTGTAATCGGCTCAAAAGCACGGGAAGTATTGCGATAAAGCAATCCGCAATTTGGACTGATAAGATAGACAGGTTTGTTGTCATGTCCTTGTGTGACAATTCTGCTATGCCTAAGATGGGCTGGCTCATAAAAGGTGTCACGGATTTCTTGCCAAAAGCCATCAAACAAAAATCCATCGGCAACAGGGTTAACCACATTATGCTCAACACTGAAGAATGATCGCCAACGAGCGTATCGTGCTTCTACTTCCAGTCGATCAGTATCGTTTAGATTTGCTGCTTGAAATTGTTTTGCCAGCTCATGTTGCATGCTTCGGGCGATATTATTTTCGTCGACTTCAACCAATGCCTGGATTGTTGTGATATGCTCCAGACCCGTTTCCTGTAAATACTCACGTACACCATCCGCTAGATCGTATTCCGTTTCAATTGGAAAATTGTCAAGAATACTGAAAGCTATCAGCGTTTCAGGAATTTCAGGTTTTGCAAATAATTCGTCAATTGGATGTGTCAGATAATTAAGTAGCGCTTCCTGTGTCGGAGGAGGCTGTTCTCCCCTCTCAAACTGCAATGCACTAAGTCGATTCCACGCCCAGCGTGTCAAGTCTGGCAAGTTATAATTCCCGGATTGCCGTTGCTCAATCCAACAATTAGCACCTAATAACAGCAGATGCAAATCAAAAAATGATGTCTCAGCATGGCTCATAAAATCCTCTTGATTATGCTAGAATACAAAAACGCCAATGATTCGTTCATTGGTGATACTATGCGAACCCGTTAGGTGAGAGGCCGACAAAACCATCCCTAGCGGGTTTCGTTTTATGACACTCTTATTTAACTGCCTTTTTCTATTTCTGGCAAGCCGCACTTATGATAATACTGATATAATTTAATAATATGATCATACTTCATTAGGTTGATTGTGATCCGGCTCTGGCAATTCACCCAAAACAACTACATGGTGTCGCGCACGTGACAATCCAACATAAAGCAATTGTGATGCAATATCTGACCGCAACTTATCCAATTCAGTCAAAATAACAACGGCGCTCTCCAGTCCTTTGAAACTGTAAATTGTACAAACTCGAACGGCCATATTCATCTCAGTTTGCATATCCCAAGTGAGTGCAAAATTGCCGAGTATCAAATCACTCTTCCACATGCTATTCCGATCAGATAGAGGTGTTAGAACTATGATGTCTTCGGGGGGAACATTTTCCTGTCGAACAAGACGATGGAGCACACTTTGTAATTCTTTCTGGGCAGATTGCTTATCTGTAATCGGGATAATTTCAGCATCGCGTCCCTGTGGACCATCGCAATAGATTTCATCATCGGTGACGGCGTAAGGTATCATGGTTGTATGGATACGCTGTGTATTACGACAATTATCTGTTAGGTAAAATGGCTGTGTATCTATGGGGATATTGCTGATTTGTGTGTACAGTCGTTGATTGTCATCAAAGAAAATGTACAAAATACCGTTTTCAGGGTCTTTGAGCAAGTCAGGTACAGGTATCCACATCGCATCTTCAAAATCCTGTGCTTCATCAACAACTATCGCATCCCAGAGGTTTTCAGGAGATATGCTGCGAAGGACATCAGATGACTCTAGCAGTAAATCTGGTGCTTCATTTGTGAAAGAATCCCAATCCATACCACGACTGCGATTTATACCCGACTTTTTCTGCAAATTACCTGTCAGGCTATGGTAGGTAGATACAGTGATATGCTCATCACTCAAATTACGATCTATCCAGCTGACAATATTGCGATTGTAGGCAAGAAACAACACACGCATATTATCTTCAGCAAGCTGTTGTGCTTTTTCCATTGCTAACATCGTTTTACCTGTACCTGCCCCGCCGACAATAATAGCCCGCCGATGTCGGCGCAAGCTATTTAGAACACGAAACTGTTGCTGAGTAAGTTCCTCAATTTTGACGCGCTCCCGTTCAAAGACATCCCCAATACGTGGGCGGAGGGTTCGTGTTGGTACAAGTGCTTCTACCAATGCGTCAATGGCAAGCTGGCCATCCATCTGCTGGTTATCTGCATCGGCATGATATTGCCAATATTTGAAAATACTCAACAAACGGTTTGGCAAATCATTAAGATGCCGATGATCGATAAACATCGCTTCACGACAGTCCATACGAATATCTTTATCCACCTGAGAATCAGGTACTGCAATCGCTGGGAATACAGCATACTTATAGCGTTTTGTATCTAAATTACGGCGGAGATACTCCCCAAGTTCACGGCGATTACGTTCTGCTTGCTGGCAGGGATCACTGATTTTATGAAGGTTACCGTAGTAGTCTCGACTGTACCAGACGTTTTGATTCCCTTCCCGTTGGATACTGATGTCACCACCTTTGGCTTCTAGTATCAGAATTCCGTAATCTGGATGAGCGATGAGGAAGTCAATTTCTCCAACAGTTCGATTGCCCTGCCCTACCCATGTGATACTATGAAACGCTTGGAAAGGAGCTGGTAGTTCATTGAGCCTGTCGAATAAATCAAGTTCCGCATCACTAGTCTTATCGCTAGAGCCTGCACCACGATAAATCTTGCCTTGGTAGAAACTCTGGAGATAACCGACATTAATACGCTGGGCATGGAGACTAAGTTGATTCTGTCCCATGATAGTGATGCGGAATGCATCTTTCATATTGTTCTTAGCATGCTTTTCTTTACCAATGAATCCCGCTTTACTAAAATACACATCACACCAGCCAACACGATTGACTATCGTGAAGTGTTTCCCAGATGTGTCATTGAGTTCCTCTTGTGTAAGATTGAAGCGTTTTGCTAGATCATTGATGATCTGGGCGCGGGTATGTAGTTGACCATCTCTCAGAATTTCGAGAAACGGAACAAGAATTTCATTTTGGCTTGGAATTGGCATTATACAGACTCACATTATATAGTTACTTGCTTCATTTTCGACAATATTTTTTCATTCATTTCTTTTCGAGCCATCATAGTCGTATATGTTGGATCAACCTCAATACAATTCCAATATATATAGCCTGTCCATAACTCACGTAAGTGAAACCAGAGTTGGTCATTTCTTGACGGGCTATCAAAGCGTCCTAATTCGCACATTTGACGATAAAATCCCGAACCCGGATGTGTACCATTCCAAGACCGCACAACAACACAGGCTGTGAGTGTCGGGCGATCTGTCTCATGCTCTTGGAGTGCAATAACACGCAACATTTCGCTGATTTTGTCACTCACTTGATATTCCGATATATCCCCCAACTCAAGTGTCTCTGCTATCTCTGTATAAGTGATTAACCTACACATTTTTATTGTATCGACAAGTAGCTGATATAATTTTGACTCCATCAGTTTCCCTCTTCGTATACCACACGTGGGCTGATATATTGAATTAACATTCCTGTGCTCTTTTACCTGATGCTTGAGCTTTTACCAAGCCCCTGTTAGTTACTTTTAAGTATTGTACGTCATACCCTCTCAGACACTAAGCATTAAAATAAAAGTTAACCAAGTAGATATTGCAACGGCTATTCGATAAGAATAACTGAGTAAGAGACGATAGGTGTTAACGTGGAATACAAGAATAAGGGATTTCAGAGAGTAACATAAATATGCCTTATGGCGATAAACGTACCTCTAAATTACGCTTATGATATTGCTGGTACATACAAAAATCGACGCAAGATGCTCAACTTTTCAAGTTGAGCCATTTCGTTAGATTACTTTTACGCACAAATTGAGAGTAACTGTCTGGGGCAACATATAAGTTTAACTCTTCATTGTCGATTGCCTGCAATAACGTTGACAGTTTAAGCGTGCGATGCTTTTGGAGAACAGATGCCACCGAAATGAAGTCTGTCTTTTGCCAAAAATCAGGATACAAATCGAACCACTTCGCCCTAGTGATACCATTATATGGAATAAAATTAGTATTCAAATATCTATTGAACACATCATGAATAAATCTAAAATCTGTGGAACACCAGTATCCAACCAACCACTTGGAATACAAGATACCAAATTCAGCCTCAAAGCCATATTGTTCTTGTTTAGGTTGTGCTATCCGATATTTACTCAGGTAGGTCATCAGCTTCGTGGTCGGATCGTCAAGAATCTCAACAGCATCTTGATACATCTCTGTTCTGCGTTGCACTGATGGACAGATATTCGCTACAGAATCCTGCCTCTTCACTGCATCAACTAAACCACAGATTGTGATAGCGATAACATTAAATGATTGACTTTGTAGATTTGTAACGTCGTGATTTCCTGAATCAATCCACTCGACTAATCGATTTTGGTACGGTATGAGAGTAGCAAAGTTTTCAACATGGCGTGCAATACTCTTACTGAAAGGCTCGCCACAAATTTGGCAGCGGTCTCGAATTATATCTTCAATGTTATATGCTTGACCGCATGTGGTACACGAATCTTGTAACCATGTACCATGAATATGGCAAATACAATATGGGTCCAAATGCCAAACATCCCGAATATAAATTGCTTCTTCCAGGCATTTGATGCAGATACGTGGGTAATCGTTGACCAGTGCGGAAAACACACTGAACTTGAGAGTTGATTCGTCTTTACTATAATACTCCGCTTTAAGACGAAACCATCGGTTAGCCAATGCTCGGACACTTAAATCATCAACCGGAATACGTGCCAACTGAGAAAGTAAATTCACAAGCTGGTTGTTAGGTTTATGACTCACTTGCGACTGGCTCAAATAAGGAAGATTCAGCGTGTACCTGAAGAACCTCAAAATGAATTCTAAATTCATATATCTACACGCAACAACCACACGTAACAGCCAACTTAGAAATGTTTCATCAGAAAATGGTTCAACGCGACGAATGAAGCCTGCAGTTGGGCGATCTGTTTGTGGTGTTATATCTAAGAGTTTATTACATGAAATATTTGGAGCCTCATAAATTTTGGCATCAAATTCTCGCTTAAATGGGTTGCTGGTAGCTGCCGATTCACTACTTAGTGTGTGACTTAATCTAATATCATATGCCCATGCAAGGATACTCAAATCAACTACAGTTTGTTCCAGTTGTGTAGCACGCCCCTCTGCAAAAATGAAGAGGTTGATCATATTTCCAACTGTGCCTTTAGTCGCAGTGTAGATTCTCTCCAATAGTTTTTCACGTTTTGTTCTCCGTGTAATTTGGATACCAATCATATTAGCCGCATGGGACACAAATTCGTCAAATTCTGAGATTTGTGCTTTAAACCGCGACTTTGCAGTCCAATCTATGTGAAAAGGCTGAAAATCTACGACGGACGAGATGATTCGAAGTCGCAAACTTTTTGAAATTAGCCTATCCATTTGATCTGGCAATCCCATAAGTACGAAACATTTCCCACTCCTGCTTATGATTTCTGCGATAGCGTCCATCGCGTATTTAACTGTTTTTTCATTGCCAACAGAGTCCAAATAATGGAAATCATCGAGTATAATATAGTCATCAACGGCTAATTGAATTACATCGATAACTCGTTGCATCAAGCCATCTATTTCTGTTTGTATTGTAAGCTTTTTAGAATCAATCGGTTCACCGTGCCAGATAGGAACTATTGGTTCGCTCAGCGAAATAAGAATGCTTCTCAGCAATTGAAGTAGTGTCGTTTCTGAAGGGATCTGAATCAAAGCACGTGGGATGTGATTGCCGTCTTGGTCAACATATGGTGGTGACTCTAGGATTTTTACAGTCGCAAAGTGTGACTTGCCACAACCTGCAACACCCTTAATTACAACACAATGACCATTACTTGTTGCTTTTGCTTGTTCAAGGGTCTGCTCTATTGTGACTGAAATTTCGTCATAAATTGACAAAGGAATAGAGGTTACAGAATCAGGTTGCTCGATTGTAGTTAATCGATAGAAGATTTCGGTCAATGGTAAGAATTTTCTGCTAAATTTGCTAAACTCAGAACTATGTCATAAAGACTTGGTTGAGTGGAATATTAAAGGGATTCCTTCGCCCTAACAAATATTCTGTCTCACTTACTTCCCCTGCATACGCTTTGAATTTCTTCTCATAAGCCTCAGACAAAACATCTAAACTAATCAATAAGCGTGTATTCGGATCTACTTCTATTGCAACGCCCTCACTCTTTTCATAAGCAACGCCTTCAGCAAATATCAATAAATTAATGATATGCCCTACCACGCCATCAGTTACATATTTAATTCGTCGCAAAAGTTCCATTTTTTCCCCACCATCACCTGTGAAGAGTTCTACACCAATTGTCAGCTCCGCCTTTGTTACAAACTCTGCAAATTTCCATAACTGTTCTCTGAAGCTATCAGACTTTCGATCAATATGATGAGGGTTTATGTCTAACTGAAGTGGTTGTAGGTGAATTGTACTACGGAAAAGATTGCGGAGCTGCGAATCTTCATCCAATACTTTACCAATAGTGTTAGGAATTCCCAGAATAACAAATGTTGTTTTGGATCTTTTGATAACATCAGCTAGGACTTGCGCGATTTCTTGACGACCATGTTCTGTATTCACATTCAAGAGATAATGTATATCATCTAAGATCACAAAATCTATAATGCACTCTTTAATCCGTTTTGCAAGCATAGCAATCATTGATGGTTGATGTCGCGAAATGTTATCAGGATGCTCTCCAAGAGAAATTAACATGTACTGAACTAATTCCAGCGGCGTTGCTTTAGATGGGACACGGACAAGCCAGATTGGAATCACTGGCTTGTTGTCAATTAAGTATGGTGGATTATCCACAACCAACTGCTCTGCCATACGTGTTTTGCCGTATCTTGTGCCGCCTTCAATAGGCACACAATGCGGTTCACCAAATTTTTGAGTTGCTCTCACGCAGAATCTAATATCTCGAATTGTATCATCGTATATAGTATGTGTGATCGTCCGAAACTTCAGCGTCGGAACTTCTAGATCCGGCAATTTATTCGAGCGAGAATTGATCATCTAATTATTTATCCCCGTCAAACCACTGAGTAGCATTTAGACGACTTTTGGCAAATATGTCAGACAACTCATCCTCTGTAAACGCCTCCGAACTTAAGATAGGACTTTCTGATGCTTTGTTTATCAGATCATGTGGCGAATTTAGTTGATTCATCTCACGCGATGATCGACCATCTGTTTCGTAACGCGCCTTTTGTACGCTTGGTGCCTGCGAATTGAACACTTCTCGTAACTCACGTCGTACTCGAGCAAGAGCTTTTTCAGTGATTTTGGAGTTTGACCTTTTCAACATCCTTAAGATCACCTGATGCTTCCAGCTAGGTAGACCTCGCGTATACTCAGGGTGATGCGAGTATAGAGGAATATAAGTATTATCAATGTAATCATGCACATAAACCATATTAATATCCGTAGAAATAATTTTCACTTTTACCTTATGTGGTGGTAGTATTGCACCGAGTAAATCTCTCCTCACGGGTGCAGCACCTGGATGCTCGCGAAAGTACTTGATAGTTTTACGAAACTTGACCAACTTATCTGAGTATTGATTGTTGTATCTTATGTAATTATCAAGCACACCTTTATCACTTAATTCTTTATATTTCGTCCGCCCTAACAATATACTAAGGTTATCAGCATTTGCAGGTAAGGCGGGCTCCCACCCTCCATCTATGAACTCGTGATAAATGCTATGTGGAGAAGCTCCATTTAAACCACTGTGACCATCCATATGGTAGAGATCAAAGCGCCATTTGTTGAACTTTCTATCAAGTTCACTAAGGTAGACGCAAGCGACTTTTTTCGGATCATGTTTACCTAAATCGAGATAGTTAGACAATGTAGTACCTAGTCTTACATGCCAGAAACTTTGATTTATTGTTCGCAGGAAGCTCTCCACGTGAGCTTTACCTTCACCATGAAGTGTACCTGCTGTGAAGATAGTTGTTCCAAGTGCTGTCATACTGTCGATCATATGAGTATTTTTGAAACCTTTACCGCGGTCATGTAAGATTGCATAGGCAATACCATATAATTTTTGGATTTCATTTGTCGTTCCCCATCGCGTAATTGGGCTTTCCTTTGTGCAGATGACGTCATACAGTGTATCACTCACAGATTGCCAGCTCTCCGGCTCAAACCCTAAATAGTAACCGACGATTACTCTGGTTTTAACATCGATCGCAATAATAAATGTAAGTCGCCCAATTGGTTCACCATCATCATTCACAACAATTAGATCAGTTTTTGTGCCATCTAGCTCTATCTGCTCTCTGGGATATCTGAGTTCTTCAAAAACACCATGTTGTTTGCTATCAATTAGCATACGTACTGAACCCCAATATTCTGCCGTACGCCTTTCATACTGTATCCTTGAAGCGCGTCTGTGCACTGTACGTATACTTGGTGCCTTCAAGGAGATGGCCGACGGATTCGCATCGTTGAATTCATCAACTAACAACTCTGTTTCTCCCAGAATTTCCCTTGCAGTTGCTCGAGGAGAAACTGCATCAATAGCCTCATAAACCTGTGCATCGGAATTTATGCGGGTGATTCCAGGGGCACCGCAATTTTTGTAGTTTGGTACTAATGAGCGAAGATTACCATCGGATTTGATAAACATTGATACAAATCGTTCTAAAGATCGGGTACTTTTTACCTTGAGCAATTTGAATTCTTCATCAGTCCATTCATCATTATTAACGTCATCTATTGCATTCTTTATGTCTTCCAATCGATCTTGATAAGACTTCTTTGTACGTTTTATACCCAATAAGGGATGTATCGCTTTTAAACGTATCTTTGCTTGCTCCCACGCGTGTGGTTCTATGTCATCAGGGGCTTCTATGTTATATCTTGTTGAAAATGTTTCTCCCTCATTTAATTCTGCACCAGCGTCGCCCTTAATTTCAAATTTAATACAACCATCAAAAAGAGCTTTTACCAATAAGTCATGAGCTTTTGTATCTTTCAAGCCTGATTTGACATTGCGAAGTTCGACATAATCTTTCTCTTCAACTTTGAACCGATTCAGTACAATCCATTCATCAAATTCCTGTGAATCTCGTGTTGACTTCCACGTAAATCTCTTATGTCGAACAAATCTGTGCAAAGACATGAGCATCCCTTTCTAATTCATCTGCTTCGTTGGCTAGCCAAATATGTGTGTTGGTAGTAAATAGCTGTTCACTTTGAATATCACAACCAATCTTCCTATCCCACATCAGACGTAAGATACTAGTCAGTGCTTTTTCAGGATGTCTCGGTAAAATTTGATAAGCTAACTGACCAATGGTGAGGTTTTTGCCAGATAAGACACTCTGATAGGCTTCTTGGACAATGGGACTAATCTCATAACGCGCGTGGTAATGTAAATCAAAGACATTGCTAAAAACATTCTTCTTATGAAGTGATTCATCCGTTATGAATACAAAACGCTTGTTTAAATCTGAAGCTACATGACTGGCAATTGGAGCATATTTCTCTAAATCCACTAACCCTGCTGGCTTTATCTCGATGACTACAGGTATTGGTTCGCCAATAATAATAGCTTCAACATCTGGAGTGTATTTTCGTTTTCGTTTTGTATCTGGATGTCGATAATGCGTGGAAAATGGTTGTGCTTCGTATATAGAGACAACCAATAGAAACTCAAGGATAATAAAGCAACAATATTCTAAATAACTCTCAAAGGGTACCGCCCGCTTCATTTTTTTGCTGGGAAACCACCCATTTATATTCCCAATTCTAGGGTCGTGTCTGGATTTACGGACTGGCATTTCATACTCGCATTCTCATTTTATACTAATGATAATACAAGCGTTCATTATTTGTAAAATTACTATCTCCTTGTTCAAAAGAGGTCAACACTTTTCAAGACTCAATTACTTCACTGTGTGAACTATCATTCTGCTGGTTTTTGGAGTCCAGTTGTCAAACTTTATCTGCCAGTGCATCAATTAGTGTTTTCATCGTTTTTGCAACAATTCGTTGAGATTTGGCATCTAATGTCGGTAATTCTTTCAAAATTGACTTAAGTTCTGGTTCAATATTGTCTTCATTAGATAGTTTGGCATCACTTGCCAACAGATCATCTATTCCAACACCCAAAACATTTGCCACAACAATCACTACTGACAATTTGTAGTCTACTTGCATGTTACGTTCCATTCGCGAGATTACAGACTGTGCAATACCTGCTTGGTTCGCCAATTCTGTTTGATCCATCTGTTTTTGCTTTCTCAAGGCGGCAATTTTATTTCCGTCAATCCAATTTGACACATAATCCTCCTCACGTGTTATGAGAAAGACTTTAGTGCCTTTTCATATTATGTCATTCAAGATAATATTATGCACAAAGAGATATTTCAACACTTTGACGACGAGAGTTAAACGTTTCTTGCATCTACAATTAACTTCTTCTAATCAGAATGTCATATTGAGCTCGAAATCAGTTTAGTAATAAACTATTAAATAGGATTATTAGATTCACGTCTTATGACTAAAAAATCAATTCTAAAATCTGCTGCACCAAAACAAATCTATTCCAACATGGCTGTGCAACACTGCTCTGAAATCTATATGATACCTAGGTAAGGGATATGCTGAATGCCTGTGAGGATCTTCTCATTGATACACTAAGAATGCAAACAGGTTAGACTCCCAATGTTGTCAACCGATCAACATTGAGTAAATTAATACCAAAATATAATTGTTTTTACCGATAGAATTATGCTTGAACAAAGACAAACAACTAATCTATATATTCGTAAATCGACAGATATCATGCAGCCAATCCTCCTGTTATATGGGATTGCTGAATTGTTGTACCAGACCTTACCTAAGAATCTCTGCGAGTCCATGGTTTTGCGGGATTGGGGACACTCATATGTAATAGAATTAAATATAGAAATCTATAAGCTAATCGAGATTTTGCAAATAGTAGAGTTGCCACATCTAATACCAGCAATATTGAAGCCACTTCCCAAATCACAACGTGATCAACTTGAGTCTGGGGCACAGCTAGAAAGCATAATTCAGAAGTATGTTCCAATCCAATTCACAGGTGAAATTATTCATTATTATCCCATCAAGCAACAACCAGATGGGAAAAATGATGTTTGGGATGATTCCCGTTATCCAATCTGGGCGCATATTTGCTCACACTTTGTCCGCGGCAAAAGTATGACAAAAACTTACCCTTTGGCTGTACATATATGGCATGCTCATCAGAAATCACATAACGGAGCACAGTTGTTGTCACTAATCGTGACCACTTTGGCAAATGCAGGAAATAATCTAGGGGATGTAGCGAATAGATGGGTGCATGAAATCAAACCAACTCTGAACTATGATAGTCAGTTTGAGAACTTTGACTGGGGTGGGTCACGAAAGAAATTATCAATGTTATCTTTGATCTCTCCCGGAAACGTTCGAGGTCTCGGATCACCAACAATTAGCAGATCATTCGTTAGACGACAACCAACAGATTTCTGGCTGATAGTGTATCTGAGTTTGGCAGGTTTTGTTCATTCTAGTTTTCCCTATAAAAATCACAAAGATATATTCGTTAATATACCAATTTTTGAGGATGATTGTAGATATACGGACATGCGAGATTTAGTGTCAAAATGTCGCAAAGATTATCATTTACGTAAAGCTTATACTCTTGGTGAGCAAATTGCTAGTTCTACAATAAATCTTTACCACCTAGTAAATTATTACACTTTTATGGAATCGCGGGAAATAGCCATAAGTCAGTTTAAGATGCTGTCTATTGAGTATAAGTATGTAACAAGTCATATCCCAGGAGGCTTCAAGATTTATCCACTTACTTGGAAGTCATTACAAAATAGAGAGCATATCGATTGGATAAAACTATTCTTTTCTCAAATTCAAAAAATTCTACAAATTGATGAAATAGATAAGCCCCATTTTACTGAGTTACTTGTCAATTTTATCCAATCAGGAGCGATTGAGGATTGCTTGAGATTTTTGAACTCATGGTATTCTCAACCGTATAAGATTTATTCTCAGATCTCTTTTTCACTGAAGCAAATCAGAGGGTTGCATAAAATCTGTAAACCAGAGGTGAACATATCTATGTCAACAAAATACTCAAAGATATTTAAGAATCCAGGATTCCTTAGCATTGCACGCGCAATTAATCACTGCACGACCTATGCTGCATATGTAGAAGGCGAAACTAAAAAACAATATCCGTTTAAAATACGGAAAGAGTTAAGACGTGAATTGCTTCATGTTCGACATGACCCAATTGCTTTCATAGATAAATTAGGCGAATTCATTATTGATTACCAAGATGAAAGTGGCGAGCTAAGAAAAAAGGGGCATATCAGACATAAGGTTTCACTAGAAGATGTGACTAACATGATGAGGCTTTTTGATGAATTTGGCATAGAAGTAGTTTCTCAACTACTTCTTGTTGCAGGTTATGTTACACATTATCCAAGCAAGACAGATGGAATTGAGCAAACTAAGGAGACTCAATTATGAAACCTGCCTACTCTATCTCGTTCATGGCACGAGCAACGTATAATTTACATGCCTTAAATAATGAAAAAACAGATGGCAATAGTACTCTGATACGAAATGTTGGAATTGTTGTGCCTAATAGCGATGACAATAGAAAAGAATACGAAATTGTCAACGCAATAAGTGGAAATATGTTTCGCCACATTTTTTCTTCACATCTAGTAAATGTTGCCCGTGATATGGGTTTGCAGATTAGTAGACCTGCTATTGATGGCCATCCGCAACGTATTTGGGCAGACTTAGAATTTCAAGACTTCTTGAAGGGATCTCCTAGTATAGATGAGATTTACGATAAACTATTGACTTGTACGCTAACAGATATTTGTGGCATGGCAACATTGGAGGAGGAAATACAAGTTACAAGACATTCATTATTACATATGGGCTGGGTTACGGGTTTACCTGAAATCACAAAGTCAACTCTCCACCAATTCCTTCGTGCGAGACCTAAAGATCGATCAATTAAGCCAATGCCTTTCTCAAAAGGTACTGCATCTGGAATATATGCCATCGAGCTACATGCTGAAATTCCGCGTATAGGTTACAACGACAAAGCACAAACATACCCAGCACCCATTGACCGCCAAGGACGACTCAGAGCATTGTTGGTAGCTCTAGCGTACTCAGTTCTTCAGCCATTAGGAGCAAGCATCGCCAGTCAACTACCTCATGTACTGGGGGTGGAGGGCTTATTCGTAGTATCAAGTCTATACGCAAAAGCACCATTGGTTAGTCCTCTAAACGTTGACTATCGGATTCGCGCCGAAAAACAGCGTGAACTTTTATCTCAAATATCAGATAATCCAGATTCGATGATGAGTTTTCGTTTTGACACTGGGGAAGAATTGCTGGAGAGTGCATTTGAGATAGCAAACAATTTTGAACCAGCAGAATATTATCATGACACTCATAGCTGAATTAAAGTTCGTGTCTACATTTGCTTTGAAGCCATCAAATGTTACCAATATGAGTGGGCGCACACTGTTATTGCCAACTCCCTATGCAATTAAAATGGCATTAATCGATCGAGCAATAGTCCGATTCGGTTTTGAGAAGAGCAAAGAAATTTTTCCAGCCATTCGAGATTTAAGGATTTACTGGGCAGGTCCTCTTACAATTGGTGTCATGCAAGTAATTGAAAAGGGATATCGTCTTGCAAGGTCAACAACGAAGTCCCAAATCAGAGTTCAAGAATATTGCACATATTCTGGCTCATTTTATATAACATTTGAAAGTAAAAGTTCTGATGCTGTAGGTGAATTATCACAATTAATCCGTATGCTATTTCGTCTTGGGAGAAGTGGTAGCATTATTAATTGCGAATATTTATTCAGAAATGTCGAAGCTATTGACAGAGATTGGATTAGTTTAGGTGACCCACTAGACTATTCTGAGATAACTCGTGGAATCGTCCAGCGCATGGACGACATGAGACATGATGTGAGTTTAACTGATGTCTCTACATATAACTTGCAATCCCCCAATCAGCTACGATTTCAGTATGACATCATTATTCCTTACAAGCTTGGCTACGCTTCAGACAACTTTATAGTTTATGAGCGAATTGAATCATGATCACAACGAAAACCCTTGAGTTTGATATTCGATCTGAGACACCCATAAAGTTCAGAGGCTTTTCGGGGGTTGCCCTACGTGGGGCACTCTTCCAAGCGTTAGACATTTTATACACAGGCAATGACCCCTCATTTGTTAAGTCCTATCAGACTGATCCCTTGCTTCATCTAATGATGCGCCAAAACAGTATTGATAAAATAACCAGAAATACTGTCTCCCCTTTTGTCATTCGCTCCCCCATTTATATGCAGCCTCATGAGTTAACATTCGGAATTTCTTTATTTGGTCGTGGTAGAAACCTATTGCCATACATAACTTCAGCTGTCGAGGCAATGGGTACAATTGGCATTGGGGTGCATCGTACCAAATTTGAAATCATGGCAATACGTCAAGCAGAAGATTTATATCCATTAGAAGATCAGATATCAGCAATTGATACGTGGGAAAGACTTGTAGAATTCTCTGAAAACAATCCTATACACAGCTTAGGTATAAACTTTTTGACACCTACCATGATAATTCAACACAAGAAATTACACATTAAGCCTTGTTTTAAGGTATGGTTTCATCGACTACTCGAACGAGTTTTGCACCTTAGATCACTCATAGATACTGATGAAAAATGGATTCCTGTAAATGACCTACTTGCTAAGGCAGAAATAATTGAAACATCCCAAGATAATACAACTCTTTACGGTAGCATGCGATCTAACCGAAATTCACGCAACATTTTTGGATTTCAAGGATATGTTCACTATATAGGAAATTTTGCAGGTATTCTGCCCTACCTTATGTTAGGAGAACGAATTCATGTTGGGAAAAATACCGTAAAGGGCTGTGGTCGTTATGTGATCAAATTGATTGAATGATGTCATGCTACAGTTATCCTTATATTGGATAGTAGCACTTTTACCATCACTACCTTCTTCAGTAATGTATTTTCAGTATCCTTTAGTGGATAGTTAATTATGACAGTAAATCATTCTGTCAATAAATATAGGATTTAATAAGCAGCTGCTCCAACATTGTTCATTAGTTATGGTGACTCATCAACATATTCAACATCTAATCTCGACAAACCGTACTAAACTTTCGGTATCCTTATAATGGACAAAGGTATCTCAATACAAAATTATCTATATAGCCCTTGAAAAAGGCGAACTTTCAGTATTCTTATGGTGGATAAAAGAACTTCAACTAAGATTCTTTGAGTTGCCATTTATATCAGTTCACCTTCAGAATCCTCGTATAGAATAGACACATGAGGGCGATATGAGTTGGTTTGCTTTCAGCATACTTATTTTGGACAGAGGTACCTCAACTGAATGGATGCGTTGCCTAGAGAATCCTCAAACATCTTTCAGTATCCTTATATTGGACAGAGGTACCCCAACTCCACATGAAGAATATATCATATAGGTCATTTATGTTCAAAATGCTTCTCTAAAATACTCAAAACACCTATTTTAAGACTTTGATTAACATGGAATTTTGCAAGAGTTGCTAGTTTAACCATTTTGACATGAAACTCTATTTATGTTACTGAAGTATAGGGACTTTTAAATAAGTAATTACGCAATATGTTATCTAGTTAGAATACAAATATTGCGTAATTATCACAAAATCATACTTCGATGCCAAACTTTATGACATTCAGTGCCAAACTTTATGGCATTTACCAACTACGAACTATGGGCGACGTGGGAACTTGCTGAAGTCTGGTTCACGCCCTTCAAGGAACGCATTTTTACCTTCTGTGCCCTCTTCGGTCATATAGAAGAGCATCGTCGCATCGCCAGCCATGACCTGAACACCTGTCTGACCATCGAGCTCGGCATTGAGTCCCGCTTTGATAAAGCGCAACGCAATTGGGCTTTTAGTCAAAATTTCACGTGACCATTGAAGTGCTTCTTTTTCGAGGTCAGCCAATGGTACAACTGTGTTGACCATACCCATCTCTTCGGCTTGTGCGGCACTATATTGACGGCATAAGAACCAAATTTCACGCGCTTTTTTCTGTCCGATGTGCGCTGCAAGGAAGGATGAACCATAACCTGCGTCAAAGCTGCCGACAATCGGGCCGGTTTGACCATAAATTGCATTGTCGCTAGAGATGCTCAAATCACAGCAAACGTGCAATACGTGACCACCACCAATCGCGAAACCTGGCACAACAGCGATAACTGGTTTTGGCATATTGCGGATATAGCGTTGTAGTTGGAGTACATTCAAACGTGCGACCCCATCATCACCGACATAACCGGCTTGACCCCGTACTTTTTGATCACCACCTGCACAGAATGACCAAATACCATCTTTTTCGCTTGGGCCATTAGCTGTAATCCAAACGACACCGATTTGTGCATCATGCCATGCATTGAGCACTGCTTCAGTCATTTCGTCAATGGTCTTCGGACGGAACGCATTGCGGACATTTGGGCGATCAAATGCGATACGCGCAATACCTTCTGCTTTATGATAGGTGATGTCTTCATATTCCTTGACTTGTTGCCAGTCAGTGAGTTTCATCAAGTCTTCTGTTTTGATTTGTGCTTGTTGTTCTGCAGTTGTTACCATGAGTAATCTCCTTATTATATTGATAACAAAAATCCAAAATTATAAACAAAATTAAATAACCACAAAGACACAGAGTACACAAAGAAAAGCTAAAGTATGATTCGTCTAATGTTCTTTTTCAATAAATCATAATTAAAATTCATAAGTAAACCGAGACGTGTGTCAGTCATCCTAAGATAAGTCAGTATTTGCGGGGTGTGAACAGGTGCAAACCGTTCGACAGATTTCAATTCAACCACAATACGACGATCCACCAGAATATCAATATACCCTTTACCAATTGTTCGCCCCTTATAATTGATACCGATTTCCTTTTGTCTTTCATACGGAATTTTTCTGTCTTCAAACTCAATACATAGCGCATCTTCATACACACTCTCTAATAGCCCTGCACCAAAAATTTTGTGCACTGCAATCGCACAACCTATAATGTCATACGATAGTTGATTAGTGATTACATCAAGTTCTTTCACCTCACGTGCCTTCTTCGTGTCCTTTATGCCTTTGTGGTTGTCATACATCTAATTCACGCAAACGCGCATGAACAGCCGATACAATTTCGTTACGGCGTTTAAGGTCTGCTTGGGCATCAGTGCGAACTTCAATGATCGTTGCGTTACAATTAGTGACAGACTCGGTAAATGCTTGGCGGAATGCATCACGGGTATCGGCTCGAACATAATCTAAGCCATATAATTTGGCGGCATGTGAATAATCCAAACCATGCGCTGTAATAAAGTAATCGGTGAACATCGGATCGTGTTCACGAATGGGTAAGCGATGGAAAATACCACCCCCATCATTATTGAGCAACACAATCGTAATCGGCACGCCACAACGATGCACTGCCAGCAAGCCATTCATATCGTGATAGAACGTAATGTCGCCGATGATTGCTACTAACGGTTTATCCGGTCGTCCTGCACCAGCCCCAAGCGCCGTCGAAATATTCCCATCAATACCCGATGCACCACGATTAGCATAGGCAAAAATACGTTTATTGGTGGGTTTACCAAATTGGTCGAGATGACGAACGGGCAAACTATTGCCAGCAAATAAGGTACTTCCACCGGGGATTAAATCAACAACATCATAGACCACCGCCCCATCAAAGTACTCACCCGTTTCGATTTCATGGTCAATGACTTGCCATGTGGTATTTTCGAGTGCTGAGTACTGAGTGCTGAGTATTGAATGTGAACGTTCATAATTTGCAAACATGCTCATTATTGTCGAGGGCGGTAATGGTATTTCATGAGTTACAAGGTGACTATCGTCCGACCATACACCACTGCTATCAAAATGAAAGATATATTTGGCATCACTTGAAACAATAAATTCATTCAATTGTTTAGAAAGCGGTACATTACCAAATCGAATAATTACATCAGGTTTGGTTGCAAAATCTGTGTAGAAGTCATATGCTCCTAGTGCTTTGTTAGGATGGCGAACATGTGAATAGGTCTCTGCAAAAACTGGATAGCCTATTGCATTGGAGTGAGGATAGATACCAAAACCCTCAGCAGGAGAAAATCCCCCACCACAAACGATTACACCTTTTTCATTTTCACGAACAATTTGTCTGATCCATGTCATATCATCGTGAATAAATGGCATTGTTCTGACACGGAAAATTTTGTTAGATTCAGAAGATTGTGAGTTTGACGATTCAACTAATTGGTTACTCTCGGTAGGCTCTAACGGCTTACGAAATGGCATGTTGATATGCACAACACCCTTGCGAATGCCATTGGCTTTGGCATAGGTACGTGCCGCTAATGTGCGTAAATTTCTTAGTGCGACTGCTGGTGGGTTTTCTTCTGGTAGTGGCGCATCGCAAAACCACAGTACAAAATCGCCAAACATCTTCACTTGGTCAATTGTCTGGTTCGCTCCACTTTGACGCAATTCGTGTGGACGGTCTGCTGTGAGTACGATTAATGGTACACGCGATTGATGTGCTTCGATAATTGCCGGAAAGAAGTTCGCTCCTGCTGTGCCAGATGTACAGACCAGTGCCACTGGTTCATCAGTAGCCAATGCCAATCCGAGCGCAAAAAATGATGCACTACGCTCGTCCAAGTGCGAGTAGATGTTGATAGTTTCACCATGTCGCGCAAACGCTAACACCAGCGGTGTATGTCGTGACCCTGGCACAAGACATACATGCTTCAAGCCAGAGCGAACAAGTTCATCGACAAATGTGGTTGCATAGACTGTACTTGGATTTGACATTATTTTTCCTTAGATATACACCGCCAAGACAAATGGATAACCACAAAGGCACAAAGCACACAAAGAAATGCTATAGGATGATTCGTTTGATAAACTTTCTTAACAAATCAGTGTTGAAATTAATGAGCAAACCTAAACGTTTATCTGTCATTCGCAAGTAAGTTAAGGCTTGCGCTGTATAAACAGGCTCAAAGCGCTCTACTGACTTCAATTCAACGACGACCTGTTGGTTAACGAGAATATCAACATAACCTTTACCAATTATCCTACCCTTGTAATTAATCCCTATTTCTTTCTGCCGTTCAAATGGAATATTCTTTTCTTCAAGTTCTATACATAGCGCATCTTCATACACACTTTCGAGTAACCCCGCACCTAAGACCTTATGCACTTCAATCGCACAACCTATAATGTCATAAGAAAGTTGATTGGTTTGTGGATCAAGCTCTGTAGGCATATTCTTTCCTCATCTTTGTGCCCTCTGTGCCTTTGTGGTTATTATTTTAGTTTTTATGTGACACCATGTGCGTTTAGCATCGGACGGAATTTGAGTGCGGTCTCATCCCACTCTTTTTGCGGCACACTATCACCGACGATACCCGCACCTGAGTACACCCACACACGTGATTCTTGAGCTACTGCCGAGCGAATCGCCACCGAGAACTGTCCATCAAGATTCGAATCAATCCAACCAACAGGCGCACCGTACCAGCCCCGTGTAATGGGCTCGAGCTCACTAATCATACTCATGGCAATATCACGTGGATCACCACCTAATGCTGGCGTAGGATGGAGTTGTTCTAAGACTGACAACACCCCGTTTTGTTCTTTTAATGTGCCTACAATTGGGGTATAGATATGCTGAATATTACTCAACTTGAGTAAACCCATTTCTGGAATATCCAGTGATGTGGTCAGCGGTTCTAAGCGATCACGAATTTTATCTATGACAATCTGATGTTCATGCCGATCTTTTTTGCTGTGCAACAATTCATCACTGAGTGCTTGATCCCATTCTGGTGAATCTCCCCTGCCGATGCTTCCGGCGAGTCCCATTGTTTCGATCTGGTCACCATGAACACTAGCTAAAATTTCCGGCGATGCACCATAAAAAGCATAATGTGGTCGTGGCTCGAATAAGAAACGATAACACTGTGCATAATGGTCAGCGAGATGACGCAATATTGGGAGCATATTAACGCGCCCCTCAAACTGCAACTCTGCCACTCGTGATAGAACAACTTTATTCAGCTCACCATCTCGAATGCGTTGTGTTGCAGAGCTTATCATCTCGTCCCACATATCATAGGTCATCGGATAATTGACCGATGCTAATGCACTCTGACGTAGGTTAATAACATTCCACTCACCAGCCTTCAGTTGCGCGATTTTCTTCTCTAGAGCGATTTTCAAGTCATCGACGAGCTCATCAGGATTTTCATCCAGCGGAATTTGCGTGTTGATTGTCAACCACATTTCACCGTGAATGCTGACAAGCTGATAATGCGGTAACACAAAGTATGCTGGTGCATAAATCGACCATGTATTGTCTGGTGTAAAATCACTACGGAAGCTAAAGCCACCAAACAAACGCGGTGCAGTCAGTGGATTATCACTACCGATGATTGACGCATCGGTAAATAGATCTTTGATCTGTGATGAAATTTTCTGATATCGATCATCACCCCATGCTGTTAGCTCTACCGCAGTGCCTGAACCAGCAAATGCAATATGGTCATTCTGATTTTCCCAGTAGTAACGCTCTTGACCATCGGCATGTTGTAGAAATCCAGCAAAGCTGATCCCTGTGCATGGCACACTATAACTAAGAAGTTGTCCATAACGTTGCTGTAAAGCACTATCATTTAGTTGTACGTCTATCATCTGCTTACTCCTGATAGTTTACACTGTTGAGCAATAATGGTAACAATGCATCAATGATCTCTTCTTTAGCGGGTTCACCTGTATAGACCCACTGAATCACAACGTTGTAAATCGCGCCCATCCATGCATGAGAAACTATATGCGTATTCACTGGATCAATATCCCCTGTTGCAATAGCTTCATCCAAATAAGTTTTGATAAGCATTGCAAAGCGATCATTCACTTCGATACGCTTTTTCTCAAATACACTTCCTAGTCCAACAGCTTGAACAAGCAAGAGCTTTGCAGGACGACGATATTTACTGAACGTATCGAGCACAGCTTCTAATGCAACACGAACCCGTCCCATGCCCTCTTCCTCTTGAGCAATCGCTTCTTCAACATGACGTTCAATTAAATCGGCAAACTGGTCGACGAGTGCAATGAATAGTTTTTCTTTATTAGGAAAATAAAAGTAGATCGACCCTTTGCTTGTACTTGCCTCAGCGACAATTTCATCAAGCTTCGTATCGTGAAATCCCTTAGCGCTAAAAATATTCATAGCTGCATCAAGAATACGTTCACGAGTGGATTTTGCTTCAGTGGGTTGTTCGGTCATAAATCTCTCACAGTACTGACTGGTCAGTATCTTCATATTAGCACATTTTTTCACAAATGTGCGCAAGACTTATGCAATGTTCAGATAATTTAAGTTAATATGAACGATATAAAATGGTCGTTATGAATTGTGGGATTAGCCTTCAATCACTTGTAGAATCTGCTTTACATCGTCGATGCCTGCCAAAATTGAAGCAATACCTGTGTAGTATTGACGCATTAGTAGAATATTATTCTGTACCAGCGCATCAAATAATCCATTGGTTATCGCATCACGTTCAAAATCGAGACTCATACGACAACACAACTCTCCTATATCAAGATCATATTCAAAATTACCTTGGAGAAGCCCGAAGTTGGCACGCGTTACAAATTCTAACATTTGAGGTTGCTTATCATGTGGAATACCAAGCGGGAAAATCGAATATACAACAACTTCATCTCGTTCAGGCAATGTGATTACTGTCATCAACCAGTTTCCGACATCACTCTTTATCGGCACATGAAGCATATTGAAATGGTCAAGTCGCTCAAACGGTAGTCCTTTATCCCAAAAATATGATTGCACAAGGTGGAATAATACGCCACCTGATTGTTCAGTCCATACCGTTGCATAGCCGATCTTCAAAAACTGATCCGACTTAGCCAGTTCAGGGGGTAACGTGACCCGCTGCTTTACATATAGTGCATACCAATTCTGAGGGTCGAGCAAATAATGTGCAGTATCTGCTTGACTCGCCTCTAACAGTATATCAATAAACTGTTGAACATCTACTCCCTTCCCTAGGATCATAGGGAGATATACCGTAGACAACCGCATTTCGATCTCAAAGGATTCGCCCATATCAAATGTAGGGGCTGTTTTGCGATTTTTGGTTTGTAAGTGAAACCATGCGTGTGTATCAATGAATTGGTAGACATCAGAACTGATCTGGCATGTGAGAATACAATCCACGGGCTTGTCGTAGCGATAGCTGACCGTTAGAGTTTCAGCAGTGACAGCAATCGAATCATCGGATGTCTGAAAGACCAAGGTATCATCAATGGGATAAGTGTTTTTTTGCAGAGACATGATCAAGTTTTACACCCTAATACACCTATACAGCTGCCCATCCGCCAGTATCAACACGCAACTTCATCCATTGTTTTGAACGTTTCGCATCTATAGACATAAATGGAATCGCTCCAATATTGGCTTCATTTTCTTCTTTGACAACCATTTCAGCAAATGGTAAATCGATAGTATTCTCATCTGATAATTCAGGTTTAACTCGATAATCAAGTTCAAGGCTATATTTACTCTCAACTGGATTACTGATACCCAAACTGGATAATGCAGTTCCGACACCTGGAGCCTTAGTCAGTGCATCAATTTTATTGCCAATTTTCGCACTCTTCTGCTTTTGTTGAGCGTCTTGTTTATCATCTTTTTCGTCAGCTTTTTGATAAACAGTCTTGGTAAATGCCATTAATCTAGCAATATCTTCTTCCGCATTTTGGGCTTTTTCCAAAGCCTCTGTCATTTTATCTTTAGCTTCTTGCACCATTGATTGAGCTTGTCGAATTAACTCTTTAATCTCTTCAGGCACTTCTATATTTGGCAAGTCCAAACTTGGTAAATCAAGGAAATTAATGTCAGGGAATTTGATTTGTAGTGTCGGCAAGTATTTTAACAAATCCGGCATATTAGGTAGCATTTTCTTCAAGGCTGCTAAGACATCTGGTAAATCAGGGAAATTCAAGAACTCAAGAAGCGTTGGGAAATCTGGTAAGCTCATCAAATCAGTGAGTTCAGGCATATCTGGAAATATGTCTTTGACATCAATACCAATCAACTTGGCTTTGGTTTCGATACCTGGCTCTAAGTCTTCATGAGCATCTGTCTGATTCCAAGTCTTTTTAACAAATACTTCTGCACCTTTTCCAAATACAGTCATACTACCCTGTGCATAGGCAGAGCCGAAATCTAATCCGCGTTTAGATGATCCCTGTGACTTAGATTCCTCAATTGATTGTTTAGTGTATCGTCTCCCGCTATTGTAGCCTGCCTCAATATTGCCATCCATTGCATTACCAGCTTTAAGGCGACTACTAAACCCTGTGGAGACACCGGCTTCTGCATAATTTTCTTCATCTTCGAAACTCTGCGCTTCGACGGCCGCTGCCCAATTTTCCGCAGATTGTTTTGAACCCTCCGGTCCTCCCCACATATAATCCGTGAGTTCGCTCGGTATAATTGATGACTCGCGGAATCGTCGATAAAAGGCATAAGATATCAGTTTAAGTGCTTCAGATTAAGTGCTTCAGAGATGTCTCCACCACGAGCTTCGGTATAAACACCAAATTTCGCTCGCAATTCTGCGGCGATTGTATCTGCAAGGTTTCCACCCACCACACCAGATACCTTTGCCGTAGCACCAATCTTCCCGTGGTCTTTATCACGCTCGGTATCAAGATGGAATTCCACACCAATTTTACACCAAACAAAACTGGAATATCAACGCGGATATCAACCTGCCCTTCTGCCTGTAAGGGATCAAGCTCTGTTGTACTGTTTTCACCCGATTTATCCATATCATCGGTAGCTAAGACCGCATCAATAATGCCAGACGCTTTTTACAAAACCGATGTCACACTCTGAGATTCAATATCGCTTTTAACAATATCGCTAACAGACTGCCCTGTCTGTTTGTGAGTTTGTGTTACATTAACAACATAGCCTGCTTCTAAGTCTTGGATAAAATTATAAACACTACGTACTTTTTTGTGATGAGCATGCATGCTATCGTCAAAAAAGAAACTTTCGCTTTTGTGCTTGTTATACCAACCTTTAGCTTTGGTCTCTATCTCTTTTATAATTTGGCGTTAAATTCGCCTACGGCGACCGCGAGCAAGTCGGTTCTCGCTATTTGAACCCCAAATTCTAAGCGTTCTAAGCGACTTATTTGCGAGACGTGTGGCAGAGCCACACTCAAATAAGATCCTCAGAACGCTTAAAATAGGTCCTCGTTTCTGAGGATCGTTGGCATATTTATCTAATTCAACCAATAGTTTACTTATCGCGGTTAGACGTTCACTACCTGAGGAGTCAATCTCTTTATTAAACTCAGATGCGGACCAAACACGTCGTTGCACATTTTCCTTATTAGCAGTTTTTGAAATTTGAGGAGTTATTTTTTTGTTTTCATTAGACCGCAACAATCCCATTGTTGTCTGATTGCCTAGCGTACGTTGCAAATGGAGAATTTGGTCTGATGACTGAGAATGTAACACTAAATCTTGTGTTGATACGTTGTCAGGACAGATGCGGGATTTACTATCATGGAACTGTTTAGATGAAGAATCAGGTTTGGAGTTAGAATAAGAACGTGACATTGAGCACCACTTCCAACAACATAAAAATTGTTTAATAACAATATAGACGGTTTAGTTATGCTATAAGTATAACAATTAATCAGCTTTATTATCTTAATTAACAACCTATCTAATCAGATAGGTATTAATACAGTCATTATAAATTGCATTATTTTTATGGTGGAGGTTGTCTTGCGAGTAAATTCTAAATTACTTCAACTTATCAAATACCATCTTCCATGCACGTTCATCTTGGTCAGTTTTGATTTCAGCCTTAAAACCGAATTGCAAATAGAGGTTAATTGCGGGGATTAAATCTGTATCTGTTGTCAAATATACTTGTTTATGCCCTAGTACTTTCAGTTTATTCAAGGCAAACGAAAGCAATGGCTTTGCCAGTCCTCTCCCACGGTAGTCTTCGCGTAATACAACCCAGTGAATGCGACCTAAATCCGGTGTGCGATTACCTGTGCCGTCCCATGCACTGATCGACCCCATCACTGTATCATCATGCACCATATAAAACTGACGCTGTTGAATACGTTCAGTATCCCGTCCAAAATCTCGCCAAAATAGCTCTTCCGAGATATGCCCTGCTGGAAACAAAGGAATATGAAATTCCAACCAGTGCTCAATATCGCCGTCTTGATAAGGACGCATTGCATAGCTGTCAGGCACAGGATGATCAGGAATATTGTCCAAATTATTGAGAAACATACTGATTGGTATTGGCATCATATATCCTTTACCCTTATGAATGACATGTTAGTAGGGACAAGGCTACTTGTCCCTTTTGTAACTGATTAGGAGAGTCTCTAGTAAATCTAAAACTGACGTGACCATTCACGAGGCCAGCGCTCAACAACAACTTTGGTCTGTGTATAGAACTCTACCCCATGACGACCTTGTGCATGTAAATCACCAAAGAAGCTATCGTTCCAACCACTAAATGGGAAGAATGCCATCGGCGCTGCCACCCCAATATTGATCCCGACATTACCAGCATCTGCTTCATAACGGAATTTACGAGCAACTGCCCCACTCTCCGTAAATAGGCAAGCCATATTACCAAATCCGCGATCGTTGACTATCGCAATCGCATCCTCAACCGTTTGAGCATGCATCAAACTAAGCACAGGTCCGAAGATTTCTGTTTTCGCGATTTCACTTTTCGGGTCAACATTATCCAAAATTGTTGGGAAGACCCAATAGCCATCATCATAACTATCTACTGATTGACCACGCCCATCAACTAAAATCGATGCACCTTGGTTTGTACTGCCTTCGATAATGCCTTCAATCCGGTCTTTGCTATCTTTGGTGATAACAGGCCCCATTTGCACATCATCAAGACCATATCCGACTTTTCGAGACGTCGCCGCGTCCGCAATTTGCTCGGTAAAAGTATTCTTCGCATCACCAACCGTAATTGCGACTGATGCAGCAAGACAGCGTTGTCCAGCACAACCAAAAGCACTATCCGCCATAATACGTGTCGCCATATCCATATCTGCATCGGGCATGATAACAACGGGATTTTTGGCCCCACCCTGACATTGAGCGCGTTTACCATTGGCAGTCGCACGACTATACACATATTGAGCAACCGGAGTCGACCCAACAAAACTAATTGCACGTACTGCTGGATGATCAAGTAGTGCATTTACGGCATCTTTACCGCCATTGACCAGTTGGATAACACCGGGTGGAAAACCAGCTTCTTCGATTAATTCAAACAACTTAGCGGATGTCATTGGAACACGTTCACTCGGTTTCAGAATGAAGCAGTTCCCTGTAGCGACAGCGTAAGGCAAAAACCATAGCGGAATCATACCTGGAAAGTTAAACGGAGTAATAGCGGCAACCACGCCTAATGGTTGACGAAACATATGCTCATCAATCCCGCTAGCAATATCTTCATTGCTGTAGCCTTGTATCATCATCGGCATACCACAAGCAGTTTCGACATTTTCAATACCTCGGCGCATCTCCCCTACTGACTCTTTGTAGGTTTTACCACATTCATTGGTGATAATTTTTGCGATGTCATCAAGGTTATCTTCTAACAACATTTTTAGCTTGAACAAATATTGTACCCGTTCGACTACAGGGGTTGTTCGCCAATCACGAAATGCTTTCTGCCCTGCTTCAACTGCCTCTGCAACTACTTCTTTTGGGGTCATCACAACTTCTGCAATTGTACTAGCACTAGCCGGATTGATAACAGACAGTAAATCAGCTGATTTAGCATCTGTCCATTGTCCATCAACAAAATCTAGAATTTTGGTAGCCATTAATTATTCTCCTCTAGAATTAAATAGATTCGTTTGCCATAAAATTTCATTCCCAGTTTTTCAGCAACGCGATTTGATGCAAAATTTTCTTCCCCAGTACTCCATACCGGAATATACCCCTCTGATTGTAAACGCTGTATAACCATCTGCGATAAATATGTTGAGATACCTTGTTTACGCATTGATTCATCGGTATGTACACCTATGTCAGCATATTTATCGGAGATTGCTGATACATGAGCAAGTGCGGCCATATTATTATCTAGGATTGCACCTGCAACATAATTACCAATACTTGAGTTGATTAGATCAACCGGTATATTATCAACTTTTCCAATATCATCTTTAGTCAAAAAGCGACAAGTTATGTGATGCAGAGATAGTTTGTTTACTTTTAGTGGTTGCTCCAATATATAGTGGATATCGCCAAAAGATTGTATTGATCGTCGCAATGAGACTGATAATAGATGCGAGAGTTCATCAGCTAGTTCGAATGACACATTTACATATTTCCACCCTTTTAAGGATTGTAAACACGCTAATATAGCCTGCGGTGACTCTCCAAACACAATCGGTTCTTCGGGTAAGTTACGCAGTTGAATCGCTAATCCCTCAATACAATCTGTTGTACCAAGCAACGTGACATTCACAGCTTCTTGTAGCATGTGATATGTTGGAATAACTGTAAATGGTGAGTCTCCAATTGTTCGACAAATTGCTTGATAATCATCTAAAGTAAATTTTGTTTGCATTATCTATTGACTATACGAATATTTTATTGATTGAATTGTCTATCCCATCACTCAGACATAGTGTAATGACTATACGAAGAACGAGATATATAAATTATTTAAAATTACAAATCTTAAAACCAGTCTATTCGCACCTACGTACTTGGTATTGAGATTCACCACGTAGAAAGAATAGTACAATGAAAGCACTCATACAAAAACGCTGGGTCTGGCTATTGATGGTATTTTTTGCAATTGTCATTACAATCATGGCAGTTGTACCTTATGCAACACTAAATCGTGAAAACTTCGCTCCGGTTTTCGATGGAAGATTTGAATTGGGTGGCGAAATTTGGCTCTATATACACGTATTCACAGGTGGTATTGTACTATTTACGGGCGCATTCCAATTCTGGAAATGGCTTCGTACCAAACATCCGCGCATCCATTGTTTAACAGGACGTATATATTTATTCTTAGGTATCTTCCCGTCAGCTATCTCAGGTTTTATTGTTGCACAAGGTACAGTCGCAGGTTTGACAGGACAATTTGGATTCTCATTGCTATCTATCATGTGGATAATCACAGGAGTTATGGCTTTACGAACCATCCTTCAAAGGGACATTCAACATCACCGTGAATGGATGATTCGTAACTATGCTTTGACTTTTGCCGCCGTGACACTCCGTCTATGGCTGCCTCTTCTGATTATGATACAAGCATCCTCAGGTATTGAGATCGATATAGCTATCGCATCGGCTTATCAAACTGTCCCGTGGCTAGCATGGGTACCAAATATCATTGTTGCTGAGGGTCTTATTCATATGCTTCAGCCTAATAAAACCAAATCATTGATTACAAACCAACAACTATCAACCCAATAACATATTATCTAGGTTGACTAGTGATAAAAATTCGATCACTAGTCAACACATATTACGCATTACAGATAGTGACGTTCTTGTTTTTTCTCTTCTTCGTATTTGGCACGAGCCTCTTGTACAGCTGGATTATCTGATACTTCTGGAATAGCGACATCCCACCATGCCTCATATCCCGGTACACGTTGACGCCGATCTGTTTCGGTCACAATACATACGGGGCGATCTTTAATGGTCTTTGCTTCTTCAATTGCTTTAGAAAATTCTTCGCGATTCGTCGCTTTGATGACATATGCGCCAAGACTTTCACAGTTCTTTGCAAAATCAATCGGCAAAGTCTCGCCATCAAGATGACCCGAGTCGCTACGATAACGATATTTGGTGCCAAATCCATCGCTACCAACACTCTTTGACAATGCCCCAATACTTGCATATCCGTGATTATCAACAACCACAATATTGACCTTGATGCCCTCTTGCACCATCGTCACAATTTCGGTGTGCATCATCAAGAACGAGCCATCACCAACCATCACCCAAACTTCACGATCAGGGTCAGCTAGTTTTACACCGAGTCCGCCTGCAATTTCGTACCCCATTGTCGAGTAACCATATTCGAGATGATAGCCCTTATGATTACGGGTACGCCAGAGCTTGTGGAGATCACCGGGCATACTACCTGCCGCACATAATACTGTATCACCAGCATCAGATTGTGTATTCACCATACCAATCACTTCGCCCTGACTCAGCATCGGTTCATGCTCTAGGTTATAAATACGATGTACCTCAGCATCCCATGCTTTGTTATATTCTAAAGCACGAGCTTGATAGCTATCATCGGTAGAGAAATCACCAAGCATTTCGGTCAATTCTTCTAATGTGGCCTTCGCATCGCCTAATAATGGCAACGCATTATGCTTATATGCATCCCATTCTGCCACATTGATATTGATGAACTTGACATTCTCATTTGAGAACATTGTCTTAGATCCACTTGTAAAGTCACTATAGCGTGTCCCAATACCAATCACGACATCGGCTTCATGTGCCAGAATGTTTGCACCTTCAGCACCCGTTACACCGAGCGCGCCGAGGTTTAGCGGATGGTTATACATCATGGCGCCTTTACCCGCTTGTGTCTCGCCAACAGGAATGCCTGTTTTTTCAGCAAACGCTTTTAACGCGCCATAAGCCTCACTGTAGTGAACCCCACCACCTGCAACAATAATTGGTTGTTTACTAGAGCGAATCCAATCCACTGCGCGATTTAAGAAGCTTGAATCAGGGCGATTACGTGGAATATACCAAATTCGCTTTTCGAACATGTCAACTGGATAATCATATGCCTCTGCTTGTACATCTTGTGGCAATGACAATGTGACCGCACCAGTATCAGCAGGCGATGTCAACACCCGCATCGCCTCTGATAGTGCGACAATAAGTTGCTCAGGGCGATTGATACGATCCCAATAACGTGACACGGGTTTGAAGCAATCATTTACGCTAAAATCTTGTGTATGTTCATTTTCGACCTGTTGCAATACAGGTGCTTGAATACGTTCAGAGAAAATGTCGCCGGGCAATAACAACACTGGAATCCGATTCACAGTTGCAACCGCTGCCCCTGTTACCATATTCGATGCACCCGGTCCGATAGACGACGTACAAGCAAATGTCTCCATCCGATTTTTATGTTTTGAATATGCAATCGCAGTATGGACATGCGCCTGTTCGTTTCGGCTCTGATGAAATGTCATATCGGGCGCAAGTTGTTGTAGAGCCTGCCCTACCCCAGCAACATTCCCATGTCCAAAAATGCCCCAGACACCCACAAAAAAGCGATTTTCGTTTCCATCGCGGCTAACATATTGATTCGCCATATATTTGACAAGTGCTTGCGCCATAGTTAAGCGCTGTGTTTTTTGTGCCATAGTGTTTCCTTTTCTAAAATAAAATTAGTTACATATATTCCAACAACATTCCAGCAAACAAGATTATAAGCTTTCGCTTCCAAGTAAGCATTTGATAAAGTGCGTCAGCAAGTAACCTACAACTAAAAGCTACTTCATCTTCGGCTCCATTCCATGATGCACAATTGGCAAGCGAGGATCTTTAAACGTCCATGTGTTTTGTACCCATGTATAATCAGGATCATCACTATTGGCTAAACTCTGAGCTGATCCCGCCAAAAAGTTAAGATAATACGTTGTAAAGCCATGTGCACTTACAACTGGATGATACCCTTCTGGCACTAGCACGACATCGTGATTTTCTGCCATCATCACGCCATCAATACTACGATCATCGTTATACACGCGCTGGTAAGCATAACCACCGGGGTTATCGATCTTATAAAAGTAAATTTCTTCTAAGTCAGCTTCTAGCACATTCCCATCATCATCTTCAACATGGACATCATGTTTATGCGGCGGATAACTCGACCAGTTTCCTGATGGTGTATAAACTTCAACCGCAACAATCCGATGACAATTAAACCCCGGTGGCAAGATTCCATTAATCTGACGCGATGCGTTACCACCGCGCAACTCAATCTGGCTCATGTCTGGTGTAACTAACTGTGTGGGAAAGTCTTGATCGGTGGGAACCCAACACGACGCAAATTCAAAATTATCCGTCAATGCGGTAATCTCGAACTCTTTATCACGTGACATATATAGCGCGTACGGCATGCCACTAAAGACATTCGGGCGACGACCGACATTGGTAAACTCACCATCGCTCGTTTTGATGTTACAAACACCACCTAATATCACGGTCGCATTTTCGTTATCACGCGTCTCTGTGCTAAATGACTCGCCTTTATTCAAGCGCATCGCAGCCATGTTGAGGTAATCCCAACCGGCATCCTCTGCCCATACCCGCGAAAAGACACCAGATTCACCATTATCATCAGCTTTGACCAACATCGTCTCGGATGTATATTCCATAAAATATTCCTTCCGTATAAAAATAATAGTTTAAGCTACTTTAAACTGTTGATATATTCTTCTAAATCAGCGCGATGCGTATCATAATGCCCAAACGTATCCCCAATCAAGAAATGCATCAACGCATGTCCCTCAATATTCACAACTGACGCATCATTAATCTGTTCATCGGTCATGGTTTCAACCAATGCCAAGACTTTAGGATAACTCGCATCCCATTCTGCCAGTATCGTTTCTAAAAGAGCGTCTTTCTGTTCATTAAAGACACGGTCATTCGCATCATCAATGGACTCGTCCCGCACAACCGTTTCACCACTAAGTGCTGTTGTGACCCATTCCATCATATGGTCTTGCCACCATGTCAAATGAGCAATCAAGTCTTTCACCGACCAGTCTGATTGTGGTCCCGGACGTTGAGTCATTTGAACCTCGGTCAACCCGTCCCACAACTTAACGTAATCCGCACGATCTGTTTTGAATCGTTCAATAAAATCCTTCGCTGTAATGTACTTAATGTCTCTTGGGGACATGATTTCTCCTAAGATTATTGGTCTATAAATCAGGGCTATTGAATAACGAGTAACATCAGCTATTTTCGAATATACTTGACAATCACTTTAAACTTTTCACATAAATTTCAAGATCATTCCGATGCATTTTATAATGACCAAAGGTATCACCAATGAGCGGGTTCAACAAAGCTTTATCCTCAATATTTGCAACTGACGAATCGTTAATCTGCGAATCTGATAAACTTTCTACCAGCTTAATAACAGTTGGAAAGCTAGCCTTCCATTCGACCAAAACAAGATCTAATGGTATATCTTTCTTCTCTTCAAATACTCGTTCATTTGCTTCATCTATCGTTTCATCATATACAACTGTGCCACCACTTGTAGCGAGCGTCACACACTTGACCATATGTTGTTCCCACCATGTTAAATGGGCAATTAAATCCTTAACCGACCAATTACTCTGTGGTCCCGGACGTTGTGTCATCTGCTCATCTGTCAAGTCGTCCCAAAGTTTTGCAAATTCAGCACGTTCTTTTGTTACACGTGCAATCAGGTCTTTACCAGTTATGTATGTTATCCATTCTTCACTCATGGCAATTACCTTGTTTACACTAACCTAATCCACCAAACGGTTCAACAAATTTCAATACTTCTTCCATCGTCGGCATAAAATTTGCACAGCCGTGCTCTGTCACCACAATCGCACCACAAGCATTCCCTAAACGTGCCGATTTGTACCAACCCCAGTCATTCACAAGCCCATACAAAAAGCCACCACCAAATGCATCGCCTGCACCAAGAATATTCGTTACTTCTACAGGGAATCCCGGCGCATCAATCACTTCTCCATCTTTAAGATGAATGCGTGCACCTTCGGGTCCAATTTTCTCAACAACCGCATCTGGCCCGAGCGTCAACATAAACTCAATCCCTGACCGACTATCGCCTTCGACCTTTGTATCGGATACTTGAGAGTGTGTCAGGTTCATCTGAGAGACATCGCGTAACATCGCCGCATTAATTTCATCTTCAGTACCAATAACCACGTCAACTAACGGCAACACACTACGAGCAATCACACCAAAAGCGCGCACATCATGCCATTGGTCAGGGCGAAAATCGACATCAAAGACAACCTTAGCCCCGGCTTGTTTTGCCTGTTCAGCAGCAAACATCGTTGCACTGCGACTTGGCTCTAGACTGAGATTTGTCCCCGCAAACTGGAAAACCTTGCAGTCAGTAATCGGCGCATTAAGGACATCATCAATATTCAAATTAATGTCCGCGCAGTTATCCCGATAGTACACCAATGGGAATTTATCAGGGGGTTCAATCCCTAAGACAACTGCACTGGTACGATGTTCAGCTTTACGTGGGATGAACTTAGTTTCAACGCCTTCGTTGTTCAAGAAATTGACAATAAAGTCACCAACTGGATCATCGCCTATCGCGGTCAACAACGCCGTATTTAAGCCGAGGCGTTTACCACCAACACTAATATTCGTCGGAGAACCACCAACATAAGCCGCATAACTAGAAATATCGACAAAGGGTGTACCAATATCATTGGAGTACAAGTCAATTGAGCTGCGCCCCATATGCAATGAATCGTATGTTTTATCCATCTATCCCCTAGCCAATTTCACTCAGTTTTACAGGACGGTTCTCTTTAATCGACAACATACCAGCCATTGCCATCACAACCGGAACACGCCCATCATTCCCAATTACGGAAACATCTTTATCATTTTCAATGGCATCAATAAATGCAATCATTTCGTTGGCATAGCTGTCGATGTATCTATCCATAAAAAAGTGCATCGGTTTATCACGACGGACACTGTTACCATCACTAATGGTGACTGCATTTGCATGCCAATTGCCCGTCGAGGCAGACCCACCGCTACCAAACACTTCAACGCGTTGATCATATCCATAGACTGCTTGACGGCTATTCTCAATCGTGCCAATCACACCATTCTCAAATTTCAGCATGACTTTAGCAGTATCAATATCGCCAGCTTCACCGATCGCGGGATCAACCTTCACATCACCCATCGCATAGACTTCTTCGACTTCGCCAAGCAAGAAGCGACACATATCAAAGTCATGAATCATCATATCCATCATCAACCCACCAGATACTTTGATGTATTCAATTGGTGGTGGCGCGGGATCACGACTAATGATTGTCATCGTATGAGGATCGCCAATTTCACCATTTTCAATCGCTTGTTTTAGGCGCATATGATTAGCATCAAAACGACGATTAAACCCGATTTGCAATTTCACGCCAGTATCTTCAACCACTTTTAACGCCTCATCAATCGTACCTAAATCATGGGCAATCGGTTTTTCACAGAAGATTTGTTTGCCAGCTTGTGCGGATTCAATTATGAATTGCGTGTGGGTATCTGTCGAAGAACAAATGACGACGACATCAATATCATCGCGCTGAATAAGTGCTGAAGGATTCGTCATATACTCAGGGATACCATATTGCTCCGAAGATGATTTTGCAGATTCTTCAAAAATATCTGCAATAACAACAACCTCAGCTGACGGTACACGCGTCACCAATGTATCCGCATGCACGCGTCCGATACGCCCAGCACCAATAATACCTACTTTTAATGCCATAATAAGTTATCCTCAAAAATAGTCTAATAAGTGATTGAATAAGTCGGTATATGATATATTATTCTATCGCAAATGAATAGCTTTTTGACAATGAAATCACTTATAACATTTAATGATTTATTCAATACAACTTCAATTATTCATGACTTATAGATAAGGGCATGAATTAAGGGAGATACAACTTATGACTACCATCGGCAAATATCGACATTTTACTCAGACCAGTACATCAGCCGGACACTTCACCATCCTCGCTATCGACCATCGTTCCAATTTACATAAAATGCTTAGTCAAGTTGCAGGCGAAAATTTGACCAATGAGCAATTTATAGACTATAAAAACCTGCTGATGGAACACGTGCTTCCACCCGCCAGTGGTTTACTCTGTGATCCGGCATCGTCGATTGGCAATGGTATCGCACAACGCCTCATTGGAGGGCATCAAGGGATTATCGCACCGATCGAAGTCACAGATTATGAGATTCATCCAAGCCAACGCGACATGAACTGGATTCCTGGATGGTCAGTTGCTAAGCTGAAACGTATGGGTGGCGCAGGTGTTAAAATGCTCCTCCCTTATCATCCAAAATCCGACACTGCTGAACACAAACGCGAAATCGTCGCCGATGTTATACAACAGTGTACCGAACACGACATTCCCTACTACCTTGAGCCCATCGCACATTCCCTCAATCCCGACGAGAAGCTATCCAACGCAGAATTACTTGATGTCGTGTTAGAGATGGCAACCTTGTTTAGCGAAATGGGAGTCGATTGCATCAAGATGCAATTCCCTGTTGATGCCAATCAATCTGATGATGAAGCCGAATGGCAAACAGCTTGTGAACAATTAAATTCAGCGTGCAAGATTCCGTGGGCCTTATTGAGTGCAGGCGTAACATATGATGTATTCGAACGTCAGGCTAGAGTCGCCTGTCAAGCGGGTGCGAGTGGTGTCATTGTCGGGCGTGCGGTTTGGGCAGAAGCCATTAATCTACAGAAAGATGCGCGGGTTGAATTCCTCAAAACCACGGCAAAACAACGGATGACAACCCTTGCTCAAATTTGCGAAGAGCATGCAACACCGTGGTATGAGCGCGTTGAACAACCCAGTAGTAGCTGGACATGGTACGAGGTATATTAAATGACAATTACATCGAGCCGCCCTCAAGTACAAAATCTACAAACGAGCCTTATCCGTAAATTAGCCAATCAAGCAATGGGACGCGAGGGTGTAATCCCGTTATGGTTTGGCGAACCCGATGTGCCCACACCGGAATTTATTCGTCAAACAGCCAAGACAGCTATTGATGAAGGGCAAACATTTTATCAGCCAAACCTCGGCATTGAGCCATTAAGGACAGCCATCGCAACATATATGAACGGTCTCTATCAGACCCGTTTTGATATAGACAATATCGTCGTATCCGTATCGGGGATGTCTGCCCTATCGTTAGCGATGCAATGTGTCGTTGCCGAGGGAGACAGTGTCATTGTGCCCTCCCCCGTATGGCCTAACCTACCATCAGTCGCCAAAATTCTGGGGGCAAATATTATTTCAATTCCGTTGCGTCCGGTTAACGGGCGCTGGACATTGGATATCGATCAGTTATTTGATTCCGTTCAAGACAATACCCGCGCGATGCTGATCAATTCGCCTAACAACCCGACTGGCTGGATGTTGACTGACGACGAACAACAAACCATCCTCGATTTTTGCCGTGAACGGGACATCTGGTTAATTGCTGATGAAGTCTATAGTCGGATTGTGTACGATCGTAAATTCGCACCGACATTTGCCAATAAAATCACCGACGATGACAAAGTAATTATCATCAACAGTTTCTCTAAGTCATGGGCGATGACAGGATGGCGACTCGGTTGGTTGACTGTGCCGAATTCACTCATTTCAACGTTAGAGACACTGGTCGAATTCAACTTTTCTTGCATTTTTGCGCCGATACAATTGGCTGGTATCGCAGCCTTACAAGGTGGTGAAGACTTTATTCAAATATCAATGAAGCGTTATCAAGTCGCCCGTGATCGCATCATAGAAGAATTTGCTGGTCTGCCACGCGTCACATTACCCGAGCCAGAAGCTGCGTTTTACGCCTTTTTTGCGGTCGATGGAATTGATGATAGCTTTGCATTTGCGGAGAAAATTTTACTAGAAGTAGGGGTTGGACTCGCGCCGGGAATTGCATTCGGGAGCGATGGCGAAGGTTACCTACGGTTGTGTTATGCGACTGACATCAACACACTGGATAAAGCCTTAACCGCCATGCGCCCCCTGCTGATGTAAAAGGATTATGTAAAGAACTCACTTTCAGGTGGGCTCATGTATTTATTGATGTAATAAAGTACGGCGAAATTGATAATCACACCAAATATTGATGGCGGCTCACCTGTAAGCAACAGAAAACCAGCAAGCACAAGGTCAATGACAATAATGCTACCACCAATCATCAGGCCCATTTTTCGATATGCACCAATAAGGACGGCTGCAACGAAACTGGCGACAGCAAACGCAAACAGAGCATAATTTAAAGGTAATGCCCACGATTCAACAATATATGCAGGATTATCGATCACAGCATTGATTTCATTGATATTGAACAACGTAAAACCACCAATGACCAGTGCTCTCAATACCAATAAGATGACTATGCCAACGACACGCGGTTTCTTAACATCGTCACCGCGCTTGGCTTTGAATTCCTGTCCCTGTACTTCAAAATTTTCCGACATCGATTTCTCCATTCCGATTGTTTAGGGGTAATTTGATAATACAGGTCATTTAGAATCGGGGCAAATTCACATGGCAACCAAAACCAGACCGGACAACCATCACACCCCTATGATGATCACCCACCAGACGGGGAATATATTCAATATGGCGATGAACTGTACAGTTCCCTAATAGTTACCCGCCATCAGTATATAGAACTATGCCCAAACACCCGTATGGGCTATACTAATGACGGAAACTAACTTGTGTACGACAAGTTTTCCTAAGGCGGTTTCGCAGACCGCCTTACCTTAAATTAGGTTGATGATACTATACCCCATTTTCAGCGTACCCGCAAGCAAGTCACAATTTTTGTGACATACGATTTACTATCTTAATATTAACTCGTGTTATACTCAATAAAAGACGATTTTATATGATTAGGGTTGAATATGGTTAAGTGCTTTATCAGTCATGCCTCCGCCGATAATCTACTAGCCGAGTCAATTACCGCCAAACTACGTGAACATCAGTATGATGTCTGGTTAGATGTAGATAGGATTGGCGGTGGTGCACTCTGGGAGCAAGAAATAAAGAAAGGCATTGCACAGTCAGAAGTCATCATTGTGATTTTAACACCGGATGCCGTTAAGTCGGACTGGGTCAAGAAAGAAATCGACATTGCCCGAAATAGCCTCAAAACAGTCATTCCAATACTCATGCGTGATATAACTAAACCAGCCGATCTTAAAACGTTGAAGGTCGACGATGTGCACTACATCGACTTTACAAAGTTTGGTCTAGATGTTGGTATGAAACACTTAATTAACACACTACCAAACTCAATATCCACTGATAGCAAGAATAAAACAAAGCACGCACTTATTGTCGAGGATATTCCAGCACAGCAAGTTGTCATTCAACAAGTACTACAAAATGAAGGGTATATCGTCACAATTGCAGCAGATTTAGAGCAAGCTATTGAGCAGATTCGTAACAGGAAATTCGATCTGGTTACGCTGGATATGCAGTTAGATCTTATGGATGCCGATGGACAGCATGGATTGCTCCTGCTTGATGAATTAAAGACATCTCAGCTTGATGTGCCAGTAATTATCATAAGTGCGCTCGATTGGTCAGGCAAACAAGTTCGTGATTTTCTTCGTGAATATCAGGTATTTGATTATCTCCCTAAACCGTTTAAAGCTCATGAACTTAAAGCATGCATTGATGAGATAAAATAGGAGAATTATATATCGTGTCAAAAATATTAATAGTAGACGATAGTAAAGTTAATCTTGAATTTCTATCAGCAGCGCTTAAGGCACTTGGTCATGAAGTAATTCAAGCCAACACCGGGTTTGAAGCATTCGAAATGGCAAAGATACACGAGCCTCATGTTATAATTACTGACCTTATAATGCCATCATATACAGGTACTGGTTATGATCTTGCAAAGAAAATCAGAGAACACTACGAAACCGCTCATATACCAATAATTGCGCTCTCAGCCGAAGACGATTCATCCGAAGCCCTCGAATCAGGCGTAGATATATTTCTCAGTCGCCCCCTTGGTGCTCATCAACTGCGTGAAACATTAAAGAAATTTGTGTGATTTATATGAGTATGAATAATCAGTTCGAGACTTTGTTGGTTAATCTTGAAAGTAATTCCCCATCATTACAGGGCAAAGCAATTATTGAACTATCGGAACTACGACGTATCGATGATACTATCTTGAACGAAACACCTGCTCAAGATACCTTTTGGAGAAATGTCTATCACAATCGACTGGTAAAACTAACCAACAATGAAGATGAAATGGTACATTATTGGGGCAAACTAGCACAACTAGCAATTGCGTTTACCAAAAGTGAAAATGAACAGAATAAATTACTCCGTCATCTTGCCAGCAATGATGATATAGAGATAAAACAACACGCAATAGAAGGATTAGGTCTCAACAGAGACCAAAAAAGTCTATATATTTTTGAGAGATATGCATTTGATACAAATAGGAAAATACGTGCTGCATCTATCGAAGGTTTAGGCAAACTTAAAGCACAAAGCGCTATTTCAACTCTTCAAGAAGCAGCTTGTGACAGCTCTGCGATTATTTCAATAGTAGCAATAAATGCTCTAGCTAGTATTGGTACCTGTGATGTCTTACACATATTCAATGACATAATGAAAAATTCTCAAGAAATGTTAAAAATTGATGTATTGAAAGCCATAGTAAGAGACGAATGCACCTTCTCAATACCTGATAGATTATCTCTAATTCAAATAGCAATCAAGAACTCAAACAAGCACAACGTGTTGTATTCTGCTGCTATTTCACTCAGTAAAATCGATTTGTCATCAGATAAGATCATGCCATTACTAGAGCCGCTATTAACTCATGAAAATGAACATGTTCGTAACGGCGCAACAAAAGCAATCGATAAAATTAATCAGCGTAAGGATTAAGCGGCATTTGGATTGTTAATTTAAGCTATTTTCAGGCGACGCATTTAAATTTTTGACTTTAACCTTTTGAGTGTTATCGCGTATAATATGTCGCGTTACTTGTGACTTCATAAAAGGCTAGCATATGTTTTTGGATACACTCGCGCATAATATCACCACCAACCCCGATAAACCTGCACTTGAGCTTCTTGCAGATGACGGTAGTACCGAAATCATTACATACAGTGAATTAGGTAATCGAACCACACGTACAGCACAATATCTCAAGTCCTTAGGTGTGATTGAAGGTGATCGGGTCGCGGTGCAATTGCCAAAGTGTATGCCATTTATTTATCTACATCTAGCGACCGTTCAACTTGGTGCGATATTCCTGCCGTTAAATCCAGCATACCCCCTATCCGAACTCAGCTACTTTGTAAATGATGCCGAACCGCGCGTGTTCATCGGCGATGCAACCAAACCTGCAGGCACCTATGGCGGGCTTAATGGTATCAATGGGCTCGACCATCTCATAACGCTCGATCCAAATACATCAGTATGGTTAGGCGAGGTTGAGAAGCTAGAGTCATATAACCCTACCCTACCAACCGATCCTGATCAGATTGCAATGATGCTCTATACCAGTGGCACAACCAGCCGTCCCAAAGGCGCACAAATCACACATGGTAATCTGACGACAAATATCGAGGGGTTGCACGAAGCATGGGGATGGCAAAATGATGATGTCATTTTACATGTTTTGCCTATTTTTCATGTGCATGGGTTGATTGTCGCGTTACATGGTGCGCTTCATACTGGTGCAACAGCTGTTATGATGCCCAAATTTGATGCCGATACAGTGCTGGATTTGTTACAAACCAAGCGATTTACTGTGTTTATGGGTGTGCCAACGATTCACCGTCGCCTCTATAATGCCGCTGGAGACAAAACAATCGACCTCAGTCATATGCGCCTCATGACATCGGGTTCGGATCGTTTACCAGATGACTTATTTTTCGGCTATCAAAAGACATTCAACTATATCCTACTCGAGCGCTACGGCATGACCGAAACCGGTATGAACCTATCCAATCCGTACCAAGCTGAACGTCGTGTTGGCTCGGTTGGAATGCCACTCCCGGGCGTTTCGGCTCGCATCGTTAATCCAGAAACTGACGAACCGTTACCTGATGGCGAGGTCGGCGAAGTACAAATTAAGGGAGCACATGTCTGCAAAGGCTACTGGCGACAACCTGAAAAAACCGCCGAAGCCTTCACCGAGGATAGCTGGCTACGCACAGGTGATATGGGTGTTCGTGCTGAGGATGGCTATTTTACACTCAAGGGGCGTGCCAAAGACTTGATTATTACAGGTGGATTGAATGTATATCCACCGGAAGTAGAACTTGTGTTGATGGAGCATCCAGCGGTCGCCGCATGTGCTGTGATCGGTTGTCCTGATCCAGAATGGGGAGAACAAATTACTGCCGCTTTGATTTTAAAAGATGGGCAAACCACGACCGAAGATGAAATCATCACCTTCTGCCGTGAACATCTCGCAAGTTACAAAGCCCCACGCCGAGTACTATTTGTGGAGTCGTTCCCACAGAATGCACTCGGCAAAATTCAAAAAGCCAAACTACGAGAGACCTTCTGTTAAATTAATGCGGGCGTAAAGCACGGGCGACAAGGCCAAGACCACCAGAAATAAGACCGAGAATAATCAGTGTTTCATAGAGATTGGTCGGGCGAAAGTAAAAATCAAGGTTAATCAAGACGCCGAAAAAGATAATCACTAGTCCACCAAGTGTTAAAAACCATCCGATGATGTTTCTACCGTTGAAAAACAAAAAACCAATGCCTACCATCATCGGGAGTAACGCTAGCCCAAAACTATTGAGTTCTAAAAAATCACTAGCACGATTGCCGTATGGAATGCGAAAGCCAAAACCATTTGATGTGATAATCACACGCGTCATAAACATATACCCGCCAGCAATTACCATCATCACACCGATGATAAATTCAAGAATGCCACCGGGTGTTCCACCTGCCCCACGACGCTCTCTTCCAGATTCTGTCATGATTTGCCATCCTGTTAATAATCTATCCGATAGTATTAGTATACAAGATAGCATTCGATAGGATCATAAATCCCAAATTGACAAATACTTAAGGTTATTTCTTGCCCCGCCGTTGGAAGAAGTTGAGGAGCCGAACAAAGAGTACAACAACGACTGCCCCAACGAGACCTGCAATCAAATCACCTAAAGACACTGTGACATTCTCTAAAATGGAAATATTGAGAAGATTGAAAAGAATACCACCAATAAAAGCACCAACAAGCCCAAGCAACAAATTACCGATCAAACCAAAGCCACGACGATTCCGCGTGAGTAAGGCCGCTGCCGCCGAACCACTCAACAAGCCGATAATGACCCAAGTAATAATTTCGCCAGATGTTATTGTTAGATTCATACTAATCTCCTTAAGCTATCTGATGACTATCATCTAATGCATCGTCCATTTTTTGAATGATTGTATGTTCTGAGATCACAATTTTTTCAGAAGCGTCTATTGGATCCGCGATTACAAGCACCAAATATTCCCAACGTTCACCACCGTCAATGTATTCACCAGTATCATCGACAACAATGTTTACCTGCAAAAATGCTTTCTCAATATGAGCTTCACGCAATTGATTATTAATCAATGCGACCACCCGTTGGCCAATCATAAATTTGGGTTTTTCAATTTCTAGAGAAAGCGTCTCACTCACAATACCACCTGTTGTACGTCGTTTATAATCATTATCTATAATGTCTATGGTAACGCATATTTACTATATAACAAAACAGATTAAGGATAGTTAACCTATTTGATAAACAAACGAAGATTAGTCAATAGTTGGCTTCACATCGGGTTCAATCTGGTATCCGTCGGAGAGTTTATTGGTCTTATTGAAGAAACCGACGACAGCCATAAGTTCGCCATGCATTTCAGGTGTCATACCCTTAGCGATCGCTGCTGTCGTATGCGAATTGATACAGTAATCGCATCCATTTGTAGCACTAACCGCAATCGCTATCATTTCTTTCATCAATGGATCAAGCGCACCGTCAGCCATTACTTGTCCAATCTCCCCCCACAGTTGCTTTAACATCGGCGGATGAGATGCGACTGTTTTCCAAAAGTTCGGGACGAAGTCAATCCCTTTGGATTGCATAATGTCATCATAAATTGCACGAACATCATCACTTGCTTCATCATATTCAACCATTTTGACTGTAGACATAAAACTTACTCCTGTTGCGAACATTTTAAAATCTATTGTAAGAAATGATATGACATTTTCAAAACAATTTGCTCTGATTCTTTATTCAACAACACGACATATAACATATGATAAATATATAGGAGACAGTTTAGACATACGATGTGGGATTGATGATATGGAGAATCATGAATTCTGCTACAAATACTAGGGAGAAGATACTATGACCTACGCACAGGACTTAGGCAATAATGTCGTATTACAATGGAACAACGAGAAAACACAAGTCACATATACCCTATCGGCAAGTCGACGTGACGCAGTCGATACATATATAGAGAGCAACCTCGATATTCTAAAGAATTGGGATCACACGAAAACACTATATACTATCCAAGACATCTCTGACGATAATGTGGCACTTACACCTTATCTGCGGGAACGCCTCAATGAGATCACAGATTATGTCAAAGACAATCACATTCAAGTTAGGACAAGCGTTGTTTTGTCCGATAATCTAACGGGACAACTCATGCAAGTATTTGGGCGTGTATTTACCATCAACGCGAAATACTTGAAACAAGCTTATTTTACAGACATGTTATCTGCACAAAGCTGGATTAATAAACAGCAGGCAAATTAGTTGGTGTTACTTCAGTTCATCAGGTATTGCAGATGTATACCATTCTGATGCCAACGATAAACCTGCATTTTGGAGAAAATCACGTTTTTGTTTGTGATGATGTCCTGTGACAACAACAACTTGAACAGCACCTTTGCTTCTAGCATGACGCATCGCTTCATCGAGCAGTTGTTGTCCAACGGATGACCACAGTGTTTCATCACGCACACAAAAATCGTCAACCATACAATTGAGCCCACCAATATCATATACAGGTGGTGCAGGTGCAACACTCGCAATAATAAAGCCATTCAGCGTGTTAGCAGTATAATGACATAGCATAATCATATTTGGTTCGTTTAGTAAATGAAGAAAATATGCTGTTTGACGTTCAACGCCGTCTTGTGCTTTATTCCAAAATAGAGGCTGATATGTTGCATACTGCGTTCGTTTGATGTCTGATAAAGCAACAATATCGCGAACATCGTCCGGTATTATAAAGCGCACCTTAGACACAAGTATATTGACCTAACGTCCCACAAGTACAATTACAGAACGATCCCCTACTGGAAGATACTCTTGGTCTTTAAGGATCGGTTCCCGTCCTGGTGAATAGCTATCTTTGGGTGAAGCCATCATTGTATTAACAGATACTCGCCACTCGAGATTATCCGGCAATGGTGGTAAATCAAACCATAGTGTTTCCCAGTATGCATTCATCAAGACATAAATATAGTCATCTCGTTCAAACCCGTCTCGTGCATGGCGGCCACACAATAAGAATGCTAACGAGTAACTATTATCCGACCAATCCGGTTGCCAAAGCTTTGTCCCATGAAATGAAATATCTGGATAACCTGACCCCATATAATCACTGTGCTGGAAGAATTTACGCGACCGCAACACTTGATGTTTTTTGCGGAACTTAATGAGGTTTCGTGTGAAGCGATATAAATGTTTGTTACGGCGTATCAATCGCCAATCAAACCAGTTAAGTTCATTATCGTGGCAGTATGTGTTGTTGTTACCGTATTTAGTGTGACCAACTTCGTCACCCATCAACAACATCGGCACACCCTGACTCATCATTAAAATTGTGAGGAAGTTTTTGAATTGCCGCTCACGTAAGCCAAGAATTTCAGGATCATCTGTTTCCCCTTCCCAGCCACAATTCCAACTATAATTATCGTTAGCACCATCACGTCCATCTTCACCATTCGCATAATTATGTTTGTTGTTATACGAGACTAAATCCCATAATGTGAAGCCATCATGTGCTGTGATGAAATTGACAGATGAGTGCGGTCCACGATCGGCATATAAATCGGGAGACCCTTGGATACGCGTTGAAAGTGTCCCGACCATATTCCTATCGCCTTTTACAAATTGGCGTATGTCATCACGATATTTACCATTCCATTCTGCCCAACGTCCATAGGCAGGAAATGAGCCAACTTGATACAAGCCACCTGCATCCCACGCTTCAGCAATCAGCTTTGCATTCGCGAGGATAGGATCATAGGCTAACATTTCAAGCAACGGTGGATTTGGCAACGGCGCACCATCTTGGTCACGTCCCAAAATGGATGCCAGATCAAAGCGGAAACCATCAATATGATACTCCGACACCCAATACCGTAAACAATCGCGGACCATAGCACGAACAATTGGGTGGTTGCAATTCAGCGTGTTGCCAGTGCCACTAAAGTTATAGTAATGTCCTTCGGGTGTCAGCAAATAATAAGTTTTGTTATCAATACCCCGAAATGAAATCGTCGGACCTTCGTCATTCCCTTCAGCCGTATGGTTAAATACAACATCCAACCAGACCTCAATACCGTTATTATGGCATTCTTTGATCAGATTTTTTAATTCATCAGCTTGCATCTCAAATGCACTTGTCGCGGCATAACCGGACTTAGGCGCAAAGAACCCAACCGTACTATACCCCCAATAATTGACCAGTCGCTCCCCTGTCATTGGGTTAACACGATCATATTCAAATTCATCAAACTCAAATATCGGCATGAGCTCAATGCAATTCACACCAAGGTCTTTGAGATATGGAATCTTCTCAACAAGCCCAGCAAATGTACCCGGTGATTTCACCTTAGAAGACGGATGCTGTGTAAACCCACGTACATGCATCTCATAGATAATCAAATCTTCGATAGGAATATTAAGTGGTTTATCCCCTTCCCAATCAAAGTCATCAACCATCACCTGAGCACGATGTGGATAAAGATCATCTTCATCATACGGTGCACCCCATATATCACGCCCGCCAATCTGGCGCGCATATGGATCCATTACAATTTGATATGGATTAAAGCGGTGTCCATTCGCAGGGTCATGCGGACCATCAATACGAAAACCATACTCAAGGTTTTCATAATCAAGATCAAACACAATCATGGCGTAGACATTGCCAATATGGAATTCTTCAAAAACTGGAATTTCTACAAACGGCTTTTTCGCCCCTTTTTCGAACAATACCAACACACACGCAGTTGCATGACTGGAATATATCGAAAAATTGATACCACCCGGCACAAGTGTCGCCCCAAAGGGTTCCGGTTTCCCCGGTCTTAATTTAAACCCTTTATATTCACGTGTCGGGTATGTATCAATCCGTTGCATATTAACCTATCATTTCTATACCTGTTTGAACGTCCGGTACAACAGCAAAATGTTTAAGAAAGCCCGTGATTTCCATCGCATCACGAATACGTTCTTGTAAACCAACGAGAATCACCCGTCCATCATTTTGCTGAATTTCTCGGTGTAACAACAAAATAACACGCAACCCAGCACTAGACATGTAATCGACCTTGCTCAAATCGAGTAACAATTTTGGGTTGTTCCGCGTTGTTTCCATTACAGCTTCTTGCAACTGCAATGCAGTGGTTGCATCAACACGCCCATCTACACTTAAAACATTAACATCACCAACATTCATAATATCAACTTTCATAATAATATAAGTAGTCCCACGTACAAATTGTACACTTTCATATAGTTTCGTGTTGTTTCATTATATCGCGTATTTCGTCGTTCGCATTCGGGAAAACGCACAGTCTTATGATTTGCTTATGTGCAATGCCTTTGTACATATTCAACAAATAATAGCCTTTTTTTATGACATTCAACATGAAATCACAATCTCTGACTAATATCGTTTGTAGAAAATAACAATAAGAGGCATACTATTTTAGAGATAATGTGAATGATATTGTGACAATATGATGTCTATACTTAATGCTTAGATTTATTCAAAGGTTCGAATGTTGTGAATAACACATCTGGATTATCACGATTTATACAAATCACACGACTTAATCGCCTTGTTGACTTCTCCCCTGTCCTCATTGCACTCTCATTGGCGCTAGTCGTTTCATCAATCCTCCTAATCGCACTGAATGCCGATCCGATTGCAGCTTACTCTGCTATGTTAGAAGGCGCATTTGGTACAGAAAATGCCACAGCAGAAACGTTAGTCAAAGCGACACCGATTCTGTTTGTTGCAATTGGTATCACAGTCGCTTTCCGTGGTGGCATGATTAATATCGGTGGCGAAGGACAGATGATCGTTGGTGCGATTGCAGGCACAACAGTAGCACTTATGCTCGGTCCACTACGATTCGATCCGAACCTCCCCCGCGAGCTAATTGTTCCTGATGTGCTCGTTATTACTCTGTCTCTAATGGCTGGCTTTCTGGCTGGCGCGCTATATGGTGGACTGGCAGGTTTTCTAAAAGCTTATTTTGATGTCAACGAAATCTTGAGCACAATTATGCTTAATCAAATTGCTGTGCAATTGATGAATTATTTGCTCAACGGTATTCTCCTTGATCCAGCGGCGGCTGGTGTCAATAATATTCCTAAAACAGCTCGACTCGTCGGTAGTGTACAACTCCCCCGCCTATGGATACCTGTTGGTGACCCCATGATATTTGAACGAACGCGCTTGCATTGGGGGCTACTCATTGCCGTAGTCCTAGCAATTATCGTCTATATCTTTTTGTGGCGTACATCGCTCGGTTACAAAATCCGTGCAGTTGGTGAAAATGAACGCGCATCCAGTTATGCGGGTATCAGTGTGAAACGTCAGATGATGTTCTCGATGTTCTTAGCTGGAGGGTTCGCTGGTCTAGCCGGTGTCGTACAGGTTTTGGGTCTACAGTATCGCCTCCAAACAGACGGGTCTCCGGCAGGATTTACAGGAAGTGCAGGTTTTAACGGTATCGTAGCTGCATTATTCGGCGGTTTAAATCCGATTGGCGCAGTTCCGGCGTCGGCATTCTTTGGCGGACTGCTCGTCGGAGCACAGAAGATGCAACGTGAGGTCGGCGTACCTGCGTCATTGATTACAGCGGTCAATGGTTTAATTGTTGTATTTGTTGTCAGCAGTGAGATTTTCATCCGGCGACGCGCACGCCGACGGGTTCAGATTGCCTCACAAGATAATGTTGCAGACAACACCATAACACCCGCAGAAAAGGAGGCGACCTAATGGATATCGATCAAATTTTCACTGCCAGCGTTTTTGCGTCTGCAATCCGACTCGCCACACCTTATATTTTTGCCGCTCTAGGCGAGACTTTTGCACAACGGAGCGGTGTCCTCAATTTAGGGGTTGATGGCATCATGTTGATGGGCGCATTTTCAGGGTTTTATGTGGTCTTCCTCGCCCAGCAAAACGAAGCCATGAGTGAACCTTTGAGTCTATTACTCGGTGTACTGATTGCCATATTTGTCGGTGGTTTAATGGGGTTTGCGATGGCATTTGTCAGTGTCACTCTCAAAGCCAAGCAAGGCATTAGTGGAATTGGTGTTTATCTATTTGGACTCGGCTTAAGTGAACTTTTATTCCAACAACTCGTTGGCACACCAAAATCAATTAACGGCTTCCCCCGTATCACCTTCCCAATATTATCTGATATTCCGATACTTGGTGAAATATTTTTCAATCACAATTTACTTGTTTATCTTGCATTTGCTATGATCCCGATTTCTGCATATGTCTTGAATCGAACCACATTTGGTCTGATGATTCGCGCGGTTGGTCAAAACCCAGAAGCGGCAGATGCAATGGGCGTGAGTGTCGAGCGTGTGCGATATGCGACGGTGACGATTGGTGGTATGTTTGCGGGGCTGGCGGGTGCATCGCTATCAATCGCATTAATCAATCTATTTCAGCAAAATCTAACTGCCGGACAGGGGTTCATTGCTGTCGCCCTTGTTTACTTCGGCGGTTGGCGACCATGGGCAGTCGCTGCGGGTGCGATGCTATTTAGCTTCGTCAATGCTTTACAGCTACAAATTAAAGTGATTGGCTTGGATGTGCCATCAGAATTTGCGGTTATGGCGCCTTATGTAATTACCATTATTGCGCTGGCATTCGCATCCAAGCGTCAAGAACAGCCTACTGCTCTGACTAAGCCTTTTGAACGCGGCGAATAAATTGTTTGTTAACGGGTAATGTGCCCGATACAATATTTGTACACTTCAAGGAAAGAGAGAGATTTCCATGAGAAAAGTTGTATTAAGTTTATTGATTCTTGCCCTATTTATTATGGTTCTACCATCGATGGCACAAGACGATGTCTTCCGTGTCGCCGCTGTTGCCCCTAGTGCAACCAATGACCTTGCATTTAGCCAAAGTATGTATGATGCCCTCATCGCAATCCAAGAAGAAATGGGCGAAGATGCTTTCCAATTCGACTTCCAAGATGGCACATTTATTGTTGATGATGCCGCAGTTGCATTACGTGAATGGGCAGTATCTGGCGAATATGACCTCGTTATTGCACATGGGTCACAATTCGGTGGTATCGTTGAAGAACTCGCATTTGAATTCCCTGATGTATCGTTCGCATGGGGTACCGATGACAATACCTTCGGGCTCGACAACGTATTTGCCTATACCGCTGCTTCTGAAGAAGGTGGTTATGTAAACGGTGTTCTCGCTGCGAACTTGACCGAATCCGGCACAATTGGCGTTGTTGGGCCAATCGAAGTTGGTGACGCGAAGCTATATGTTGATGGTTTTGTCGAAGGTGTCGCATCTGTTGACCCCGAACTTACTGTAAATGTCGTCTACATTGAATCATTCAGTGATGTTCCACTAGCAACTGAAGCAGCCGAAACACACATCGCGAATGACGCAGACATCCTCACAGGTACAGCACAGATGGTCGTTGGACCAATCGCAATTGCTATCGAAAATGAAGCCCTTTGGTTCGGTACACAATCCAGTCAAGATGAGCTCAGTGAAGAAATTGGTGTGGCGTTCCAAGTGTATAAATGGGAAGTCATCCTAATGGATATGATTAGTAGCATTACCGATGATGGTATCCTCGGTGGCGAAGCTTACATTCTCACACTCGAAAACGAAGGTCTCGTCATGGAATACGATGCAGACTTCGAAATGAGCGACGACATGGTCACACTCGCAGAAGAAACAATCGAAGGCATTATTGCTGGTGACATCCTTCCACTTCCAGAAGAAGAGATGGAAGAGGGAATGGAAGAAGAACCAATGGCAACTGAAGAAGCTGAATCTGGCGACTAGGCCTACCCAACAACTTGATACAAATTATAAGGGAGCGTCTCAACAACCTCCCTTATATCTATATAAATCCAGAGAAATAATATTATGACCACGACCCCACTCCCAACTGGGCACAAACGCATCGACTTACTAGAAATGAAGAGCATTGTTAAACGCTTCCCCGGTGTGCTAGCGGCAGACCACATAGATTTTGATGTACGGTCTGGCGAAATTCATGCACTGCTTGGCGAGAACGGCGCGGGCAAATCGACATTAATGAAGATGCTGTATGGTCTCTATCATCCTGATGAAGGGCAAATTCTCATCAATGGTGAACCTACGATTATTGAACGCCCCCAAGATGCCATCAAACATGGTATTGGGATGATACATCAGCACTTTATGCTCGTGCCATCATTAACAGTTGCCGAAAATGTCGCACTCGGTATGAAATCATCGCGTGGGATGCGCCTCGATATCGATTTGGTCGTACAACGTCTTCAAGAATTATCCGAAGCCTATAATCTTAAAGTTGACCCTACCCTACCCATTTGGCAACTGGCTGTAGGTGAACAACAACGTGTCGAGATTTTGCGAGCATTATATAAAGGTGCGGCTTTGCTTATTCTCGATGAGCCAACTGCTGTCCTCACACCACAAGAGGTCGATGATCTCTTCGTCATTCTAAATCAGTTATCAGATGATGGTCATGCGCTGGTTTTTATCTCGCATAAGCTACACGAAGTCCTCGAAATTAGTAAACAAATTACGGTCTTGCGTGATGGCAAGCGGGTCAATTCAATCTCAACAAGCGATGCAACTAAACCACTCCTTGCAGAAATGATGGTCGGTCGTCCAGTATTGCTTGAATATGACAAAGAGCCACAAGCGCTACAAGATGAACGCCTTGTCCTCAATAATGTGAGCGCACTAAGCAATCGTGGAACCGTCGGATTAGATGATGTTTCATTAAGCATTCGTGGGGGCGAAATTGTCGGAATCGCAGGTGTGTCTGGTAATGGTCAACAGGAATTAGCCCAGTGTATCGCTGGCTTACGATCAGTTACATCCGGCACCGTATTTTTTGCAGGTCAAAATATGACCAATAAATCACCATCACGGGTGAATGCAATGGGTTTATCATATATCCCCGAAGAACGTATGATTGATGGTGTGATCAAAGAATTTTCGGTCGCCGAAAATCTTGTTTTGCAAGATCATGACCACACAAAATTCACATGGGGTGGAATCTTCATGAACTTCCGCAAAATAAAGGAAGCCTGTCAGGAAGCTATCAAAGCCTATGAAATTAAAACACCCGGAACCGATACACTCATTAAGAATTTGTCGGGCGGGAATATTCAAAAACTAGTTCTCGCCCGTGAGTTATCACGCGAACCAAGTGTATTAATCGCGGCACAACCGACGCGTGGTGTAGACATCGGCGCATCAGAGTATATTCATCAGCGTCTACTTGATGAACGGGATAACGGAACAGCAATTATGCTCATCAGTGAAGACCTTGATGAAATCCGCGCTCTATCTGACCGGATTTTAGTCATGTTCGAAGGGCGCATCGTTGGTGAAGTCATCAATGATAACGTCGATATTGAACATCTCGGTATGTTGATGACAGGCAGTAGCGAGAAAGTCTAAGTTTCCATTGCATGGTGATCATGTCCAGAGTTATGCGCTTGTCCAGCAGCAGCTTCCTTCTGACTGAGATAAATACTGATACCCACCTGTGCGACCATCACAACTGCAATTAGGGCGACAAATCCAGTCGGCGTTGCCCCAACAACCGTCAACCCGATAACGGTGACAATAACAGCCGATACAAGATGCACGAACATCTCTAGTAATTGATTATTATATGTCGTCTCGTCATCAATCCCGAAGTCGATCAATGCCAAGGCGACTAAAAACATAACAATTGCGACGGTGTATAATAGCGTATATTCAGATGATGCAGGTTTATCAGCATAGGTCAACGTCGAGCCATAGAGCTTTTTGGCAGCAACACCAAATGCAATCAAACCAGCAGACAACGGTAGATGACCATATATCCACGATACAGGTTTATACCGCGTGTTGAAATCTAATACCTGGTCACCCGCATCAGAGAAATACAACCACCATAACGAATACAAAACAGCAAAACCAGCAATACTAAATAGGAACTGATCGGGTCCAAGCAGTGTGCCTTGTGCATCATCCAGGATTTTCACGAATGATTCTCCCAGAACAATGATAGTAAAGATACCAAAACGTTCGGAAAGATGGTGACGATCAATCGCACTCTGGCGTTGCAAGCGACGCATAATAGGTAGTAATGGAATCAGGAGTTCGACACCAATGCCGACTAGCCAGCCAACCCAATGGATTTCGGCAGGAAGGAGTAATGATCCTAACCAAATTAGAATGCCAACCCCAAATCCAATCGTATACCCCAGAGACAACACATTTTCTTCAGTATTGAGCTTATAAGTTCGATAGTGCATAAGCACCAACACCAAACGGGTGCCAACATATGCCAACGTAAACTGCACATACAAATCGCCAAATGCCTCACTCACGCTCAAGCCAATCGTTGCAACAGCAAATATCTGCGTGAATACCAATAAACGGTGGATGATATCATCAGCAACATAACGATTCTGATAAAATGTTTCGCCCGACCATGCCCACCACACAACCGTCGTCATGACTATGAATTGGGCAAACCCTTCCAAGGTCAGATTATCACTAAGGAAATTACCAATTTGAATAAACGTTGCAACATAGACAAGATCATAAAATAATTCCAACCATCCAATCGAACGATCTGTATGTCGATGGAATGTTACATTCTGAAAAAAACGAGGGGGTGTAAACAAATCAAACATAATTAGGCTCTTCTCACTTCAACTAGTTCTCTATTAGTTATAGCTAACGCCCAATTAAGAAGCAAACAATCCACACAAATTGGCGTTATCGGCAAGTTAACAATAGATTGATTACACAGGTTATCGTTAACCATAGCCGTTATATCAGCATCGTCCGAGAACTGTAAAGGATACTAAAAAGTACCTAATCAAAAGTATAGGCTTTAGTCTTTACGCTTACGCCACAAATCCCAAAACTTACGACGACGCGGCTCTGCTAAATTAATGCGCCGTTCCATCTCGGAGACAATTAGGGGCATTTCATCATCAACAATCCATCCGGTATCGAGTAACGACTTTGCTAAACGCGTCATCTCGGCGGTGATTATTTCCAATTCGCGCATCGAAAACTGAGATTGACCAGACCGCACATGAAAGAAACGCTCAACGGTGTCATCAGATACATCACCCCATAGCGTCATGAGCAAGTTTCGAGCGGTATCTTGTAAGACTTTATTTTGTTGTTCGGCTTTTCCAACGGAAGTTGCCCTGTCATGCGTCCGATAGATGACAAGCTTATCTTGTAGATTACAGAAAGTCGTCAGCCCAACTAAGCGTGCCCATAGGTCAACATCCTGTGCCGCTGTCAACGACGCATTATATCCTTTAACAGATTCAATTATTTCTCTTCGTATCATCACAGACGGGTGCGCAAACGTCCGTCCAAAGAAGATATTCCAAACAATCAAACTATGTTCAAGTGGTACATCAAACTCAAATAATGGGGTTTTACGTTTGTCAACAACCTGCATCCGGCTACCTAATAACCCAATATGTGGATGTTCCTCCAAATAATTTATTTGCTGTTCAAAACGCGTCGGCAAACTAATATCATCACTATCCATCCTCGCGATGTATTGCCCCTCGGCATGAGCAAGACCATAATTTAACGCATTCGCTAAACCACGATTCTCATTCAAAAATACGGTTCGAATACGTTTATCGGCTTCGGCATATTGTTCGATAATTTCTATCGAATCATCGGTAGAGCCGTCATCAACAATAATAAATTCAAAGTTTGTAAAGCTCTGCTCAAGAATGCTTTCAATCGCTTCAGCTAAGTACAATTCACCATTATAAACAGACATTAAAACTGAAATTGTGGGTGGCATACAGTGTCACCTCTAACCATACTAATGAGGTTGATTACTCTAATTATCAGAGAGTTGGCGCAATAAATCAAATTCCTTTTGGGCAATTTTATCCAACGCATACTGCTCGACAACAAATCGTCGTGCATTCTCGCCTAACAATTGCATGAGTGGTGGATTATCTAAGAGAGTTTCAATAGCATGTTGCAAACTCTCGGTATCGGTTTTACTCAAATAACCATTGTGCTCGTGTTGGACAACTTGTTGTATCCCATAAATATTCGTCCCGATAACAGGGACACCACATGCCATCGCTTCAATCAGTGCTTTCGGATGTCCTTCATAAAATGATGACAATATATAGATGCGCGCCCGATTGATATATTGTGGTAATTGGGTGTTGGGAATACGCCCTAACCACTGTACTCGTTTACCCATATGCTGGAACTCAGTTTGCAGTGATTCTCGTACATCACCGTCACCGATCATTGCAATTGTTACACCTGCCCTATCAACAGCTTGCAACAACGCTTGTAGGTTTTTTTCTTTGGCAATACGTCCAACATAGACTAGGTCGTAAACTTTTTCTTTTTCCATCGGTCGGAATGTAGCAGTATCCACATAATTAGGAATCCGCGTAATTTTGGGCTCGACTTCCGGTTGACGTTCCAAAATCCGCTGACGAATATCATCCGTCGTTACAACGATATGTGATGCATGTTCAATGGCTTCGGTCTCGATCTGGTTTACTTGCTTGAGATATTGTGGTTTATCAGGATGTGCTTGTTGGGCATTATACGACCATAAATACCCCATTCTTAGAAGTAAGGGTGTCTTCCAAAAACGCGATGCCCGCACAGCAACTTCTGCGCCAATCATTTGATTTGTCTTTAATACATCTGTCTTCCAGAAGTGCAATCCATGTAGTTGATGCAACCGATGCTCGTAACGCCTATCATGCCAGTTTATCCAGTTCGTCAACAAACGCATACCTTGTAACTGTTCTGCGAATTCATGTTCTTCGCGTCCACCATAACTGACAATCGTAATATCGACACCCAGTGACTGTAGGGAACGGTAAACAGCTAGTTCTCGCTCGAGTATCCCCTGCTCATACCATGTATGTAATGTGAGAGATTTTGTTAGGAACAAAGTCATCCGCATATTAGAAGCCGCACATTTCTAGGATTGTCTGCGCACGTTGTCGATAAGAAAAAGTTTGCGCCAACTTAAGACCTGCTTGCGTTCGTAATTGGGTTTGAGATGTCTCATTAAGTGTAGTATGTATCGCCTTTGCCATACTCTCTGCAGAATCGGGTTGAAAGAACATAACTTCTTTTTCCGTCAGCCAATCTTCCATAGCAGGAATTTGTGATACAACAATTGGCGTACCAGATGCCAGATATTCACCTAGCTTTACAGGACTCGTCCAACGTGCGCTCGCATGATTGAGTGACGGTGGCAACAATAAAACATCCGCATGCCATAAATATGCTGGAACATTTGCCTGTGGTTGGTATCCATGCAATACGACATTCGATAAACTCATTTCTTCAATTCGTGATCGAACAGCAGTTATATCACGGTCTAAACCACCGACCAGATGGAAATTATACTCAGGGCATTGGTTGGCAGTTTCCAATATCGTTGGAATACCTTTGTAATCATATAGGTGTCCGACATAGACAATATTTGGTTTATCATGTTGATAAGGTGACGGTGATAGTGAATCCGATTGCGTAAAACGATCGACATCTACGCCGGTTGGCAACACGAGCATTTTCTCCTCGGACACCCCCAATGTTTGATAGTGATCGCTCAATACCTCAGAAATTGTAATCAGGTAACGGAATTGCTCATGTTCTTTTGTAGCCTCGATCATCTTAAGAAATGGAGGCGTACGATTGTCAATATGAGCGTGTGTTTCAGATACTGTGGGAAATCCCCAACGCGCACTTATAATTGGTGCAATGTAATTACGTACAAAGACAAACTGAGGTCTAATCCGCCACAACTGCGTTAGTGCCATTAATGCAAATCGACGATCTACATCAATTAATTCCCCGCGAAATCTGCGTGGCATCTGTATCCAGCGAATCTGTTGCCGAACATCATATTGTGTTTTCAACGTTTCATATGGCAATCGTCCATCACGATGCCGGAACGAAACAATGGTGACATCATGCCCTAATTTGGCAAATCCCTGCACCATATTAATGGTATTGATTGCGTAGGCTTTTTCAACACCAGCCTCCATTGCTGTAACAACTGCAATCCGCATTACCCTACCCTAACCAGTGATTCGACCATTGTGCCAACATATATAAGTTCCAAATTCGGGCTGTATCATAAGGCATTTCAGGATCAAATAATGTATCGACATTTTTCCAATAGCCTTGCTCTACCCATGCACTGTCACGAATGGTCTGTTTAGCGCCATCCCAATCGAAATCTTGCAAAACCCGAAGGCTAAAGCCCTGCTTTGGATGCGTCATGATGTCTTCAGGTACATTACCGTTTAAATAATCCCGTAGTATCGGCTTCTGTTCAGAGTCCTCACGATCAAGTACAGGTTGTGTAAGCCCCCATTCGATAACACGGCGATCCAAAAATGGGACGCGTACCTCTAGCGAATGTGCCATACTCGCGCGATCAACCTTTGCTAAAATCGAATCAGTGCAGAATGTCATGAGGTCAACTCGTTGTAATGCGCGCTTAAGTGGCAAGCTTTCAACAAAATGTTTGCGTAGCGGTGCCAACATATCATCTTCAGTGAATTTGACACCCAGTAATGATTCGGCTTCATGTGGGAAAAAGCGCGGATGAACCCGCGATGCATGACGATGGATTGGGGATTTTTTAGCAAACTTCTCCCATACATCATCAGGCTGTTTGTTTCGTGAGTTTGTCAGCAACTTCTTGACGCGAGCTTTAAATGGTATCGGTTTTGGCAATCGTTTATACCAATTATACCCGCCGAATACCTCATCACCACCGTCACCAGCAAGAATCACTTTATACTTACTTGCTCCAACTTCACAAACTTGATACATCGAAAGCAAAGCGCTATAACTTTGGGGTTCATCGTAAGCGCCAGCGACCTGTGCCACCAAAGCTGGAACATCGTGCACCTCCAAAGGCATGACCGTATGCGTTAATCCGAGGTGTTGTGCAAGTGACGATGCATACGGGCTTTCATCTTGGGTCGAAGCTGGATAGCTGACGGTAATCGCTTCGATCGACTGATCGAGGTTCTTTAAGCCCAGTGCGACAGATGATGAGTCCAACCCACCCGATAAAAACATTCCCAGCGGAACATCAGACAGCAGATGTTCTTCCAAAACAGTGTGGAATAACTCATGCCACGCGTCTAAATTTAGTGATGCGGAAGGATCAATCTCGCGCGGTGGTTGCCAGTAACAGCGTATGTTTACCCCATTTTCAGGTGACCAAGTCAGCATATGCCCCGCTTCAAGTTTATGAATCCCATCCCACATCGATAACGGTGATGGCACATAGCCAAGGGTTAAGGTATAAGCAACAGCAATTGGATTAATTGAAGGTCGTGACTCGCATAAATCCAGTAATGCGCGTGTATCCGATGCGAAAGATAAGCCCTTCGATGTGACACGATATGCTAGTGGTTTAATGCCCACCCGATCGCGAGCTAATATCAATTGTTTTTTGCGCGTATCCCATATTGCAAATGCAAACATGCCTTCAAGGTGATTCACACAGTCCTCACCCCATTCTTCATAGGCATGTACAATTGATTCACTATCACTATCTGAATAAAACTTATGTCCGAGCGATTCGAGTTGTCGTCGTAATTTGGGATAGTTGTAGATTTCACCGTTACAAATCAACCATACCGTATTATCTTCGTTATGCATCGGCTGATGTCCAGCAGGACTTAAGTCTACAATTGCCAACCGTCGCTGAGCAATCCACGCCAACCCATCATATGACCACCAATTATCATGTGCATCCGGTCCACGATGAATTAACGATGCTAGTGCGCGCTCCTGCCATGGATGCTTTGATAACTCACCAACTTGTCCTACAATTCCGCACATGGCTTATGCCTCATTAAAATTGGAAGTAGATAAACTGCTCAGTTAAATCCGCATGGAAGATCGCGATTATTGCAATCAGAATTGCCCAAAACACACCGATTAACTCTGGACGCCGAACTTGTAGAAACGCTCTATCTAACTGTACACCGCGTACGAAATGCATCATCACAACAAACGCAAATATAAGTACTGCTGCCTCTAATTCATCTGCATTAAGCACTTCAGCAGGTATCCAGCGTTCGGCGACAAAAAGCTGTTGTAACATAGTCACAGCAACATCAAACGAATCTGCTCGGAAGAATACCCACGATACGGCAATAATCTGAAACGTGATGAAAATCCCAAATAAATCACGCCATAAAAACGGGCGGTCATAGTCATTCTTATATTTGAATCTGGCAGCAAGTAAATTATAGATTCCGATTGCGATCCCAATCCATAAGCCCCATACAATAAATTTGGCATCCGCACCATGCCACAACCCGCCAAGGAAGAACACAATAATCACATTGAGAATCGTGCGATATAAACCATAACGCGACCCACCCAACGGAATATACAGATAATCCCGCAACCATGTCGAAAGTGAGATATGCCACCTTCGCCAGAATTCAGCAACTGTCCGCGATAAATATGGATGCCTGAAATTCTCGTTTAGTCGAATGCCCATCATGCGCGCAATACCAATAGCAATGTCCGAATATGCCGAGAAGTCAAAATATATCTGAAACGCAAATAACCATGTACCCAGTATAATTTCCGGTGCGGTTACTGTATCCAATGCATCTAAACTATAGATTTGGTTGACATATATCGCGATATTATCAGCGAAAACAACCTTCTTGGTTAGACCCCACAAAATGCGAGTAAATCCAACTAATATATCATCGGTTGTACGGGACTGTTTTTGCATCAACTGTGGTAATAGATCACGCGCCCGTTCAATTGGACCCGCCACCAACTGTGGGAAGAAGGCGACAAACAAAGCAAATGCACTAAGCTGGTCGGTCGCTTCCATCTTGCCACGGTAAATATCAATCGTATAACTTAAGGTCTGGAATGTGTAAAAACTAATCCCCACTGGCAAGATAATATTCGGGGGAATCAATCCAAGCTCCAACCCAGCTAAACCCGCAACGTCATTTACAGATTGAACAATAAAACCGGAGTATTTGAAGATTGTCAGGATACCGAGATTTCCAACGACACTCGCCAACAGCAGCATCTTGCGTCGTTCCGCATCATCCGTCCGCGACATCCAGCGCCCGATATTGAAATCTAGCACAGTGGACAACATTAGTAACAAGATATAGAACGGATTCGCCCAACCATAAAAAATATAGCTGGCAATCAACAAGAATATCCGCAGAGGCTTACCGGATAGAAACAAAAATACCAATAAAACAATCGGCAAAAAGATGACGAACTCTAGAGAATTGAACAACATAGCTTAAGCATCACCTTCAATGTTTTCTAGTATCGGTAATGTTTGAATGAGATCATATAGATAGGTTGCATAGGCCAAATGACCCTCATCATAGTAGTGCTCACCATCATAGAAGAGGATCGGATCAATCGCACGAACCGCATTAAACACAAATATATTGTCATTCTGAGGTTTATACATCTCGAGAATATCAATAAATTTATCGTTAGCATGCATACGTTGCTCATTATATCTATCATAATTCAATGGCATCGACCCAAATAAAAACGGCGTATCACCCGCTACTTCGGGAAACATTGAAAATATCTCACGCACATACTGATGCGAATCTTCTTCCCATTCCTGTCGCTGATAAAATCGTACGTTATTATCAACGCGCCCTGCACGCTGATTACGCTGGTTACGGGACCAGTCGCGCCCATCATAGATATACTGGTGAAATCGTCCTAAATTTGTATTATGTAAAATCATCCACAACGGGTCATGTAATGAATGACGATCAAGAAATTCACTTGCTAGATAATTTCGATACGGTAAACGATTCGCGAGGCGTGTAATATCATTATTGTAGGTCTGTATCGGGTTCGATTCGTGTACGACAAAGTTTTCACCGGATGGTGACAAAATCACGAGATCAGCATCGTAATCGAGCAATCGGGATAACATGACGACGTATTCGGCTGCCCGCGCCCCATCCATCGACCAATTCAGTACACGATATTGTTTATCCGAATTATCATTAAGCAGTCGTTGTAGGTATTCGCTATAATACGGGCCTTCGTCCGGTCGTCGTCCCTGAGAGTTAGCAATAACAATAATAAGAAAATCATCAGACGTTGTTCGAGGTTCAGTATATTCAACCCACCCTCGCGCGAATAATGGATTTACTGGGTCATCGAAGCTATTACCATGCTGAAAAACAGAATAAAAGACCACACCACTAGCGACTTCAATTAAAACAATCGCAACAATAAAGCTGATAACAGCACGTAGTATAATAATCGATGTACTGGATGATTTGTTAGACAACAAGCTCATTTTATATAATAACACCTTTATCATCTATCCTGTATAAACGGGGATTCCTTATGAAATCGGCATAATTGCGTGAATTGCTGTGGCTTTTTCAGGTGGATAAAATGTACTGACATCCATCTGACTGATAATCTCAGTAAATTCACGATTATATTCCACAATCAATGCAGGCTTATCTGTATCCCGTAATGTCGAAAAACCCACCAGCCATGATGTACCAGTATCACATAAACCCCGAACAAAATATGGTGATGGTTCAATTCGGCGGTGTGTAACCCGTCCGTCCGCAGATACCCATGCGACTTGATTTGCACCTGATTCGGTCATATATAGACATTCATTCAACCATACACCATCGTGTAAACCATCTAATGTATTGGGTTGCACAACAAATTCAGTTACTTTAGTATCTAAATCCAGCCGAATGACAGCCCCTTTTTGTTTATGATTCCACTGTTTTGTTGTAATATAGAGTGACCTATCGTTCAATATGACATCATTCATATGATGATGATGATAACCCGTCATATTTTTACGCATGTGGCGATAATCCGCATCACGAAACGCTTGCACACGCTCAAGTTTTTTACGTCGCATTTCATATAATAACGGTATAGAAGCAACTAAATCATCGCGCAGGTTATCCTCAACACGATCCTGATAAAGAATCACTTCGTCCGGCCCCCAACGCCATAACAACTCAAATGTGTGTATATCAAGACATAGAATCGCATCAATCCCGGTAGCAACCACATAAAGCCGTTCACCATCTGATGTTATTCCGTGTAAGTCCACCATATATGGATGAGATACACTATTTACGATCTGAAACGAGGTATAATCTACTTCGGCAATGTAATTGAATAACAAGACAAATATGCGTGTCCCAACTTGACAAATACCATTAATCAATGGCGCATGATAAGCATTCGCATTAGCAAACGAAGCCGAAGGAAATCGCAGTTCACGCAAAATTGTTTTTTTGTTCCAGTCGATCTCTGCAAGAACCGCATAATTATGTGTCGGTGTGAGATATTGTTGCGGTTTAAGTGTGACCAAATATCGTGACACAACGCCCCCAATTACGATTCAACAACCGGATCAGAGGTTTCGATAATGTCCCAATCGGCTTTCAAATAAACGAAACCACGGTTACCTGTTTGTTGGAAGATTTCATTATTCCCATTAATGGTAAATGACGTTGCATATGGCAAATGATCAATAACCAACCCGCCCTGCTCTTTCGCCATAAATTCAACCCAATATGCACCGGGTAACAAATTACAGCTTTCAACAGTACCATCGAGATAACCATTTGTCTGTAAGCTCTGTTGGGCACTTACATCAGCAAGGCGCAACACACTAATAATCGTACCCGCAGAATCATGAATGCGGATTGACATGTTCGCATCATATACCGGATTCTTTACATCAACATTGACGCGGAATTGTATCGCATCACCTGTCATCAGTTCACTAATGGTTTCGCCTGTTTGGGGATTATGTAGAGTCAAGTCAGTCACACGGAAGTCACCTGTCCCGGAGCGTAATTTGGGATCGATAACGCGTCGCCCACTCTCTTTACGTTTAGCATCATCTTTGACCACCGACTCTTGGAAATATGCCGTGAGAATATCAGCCGGTTCACCGACAGCTTGGATATGTCCATCTTGTAAATAAATTGCTTTATCACACAGGCGCTCGATCGAATATGGATTATGCGATACAAATAACACAGTGACGCCACTTGATACCAAGTCATCCATCCGTGCCAGACATTTTTTCTGGAAATTGACATCACCGACAGATAACACTTCATCAATAAGTAGGATATCAGCATCGACATTGACCGCAACACTAAACCCTAACCGTGCCTGCATCCCACTTGAATATTGCCAAATTGGACGCTCTAGCCACTCGCCAAGCTCAGAAAAATCTTCAATTTCTGGCATTTTCTCACGAATTGCCTCTTCGCCAAAACCCATGACAGCGCCTAGCAATCGAATATTCTCGCGTCCTGTCAAATCACGGTGCATCCCAGCAGATAACTCAATCATTGGGAACATACGCCCATTAATAGTAATATCTCCTCGAGTCGGCGGACTGACGCCTGCTAACATTTTAAGAAGCGTGCTTTTACCGGCTCCATTCTTACCAACAATCCCTAAAGATTGACCCTGATTGACTTCAAAGCTAATATCTTTTAATGCCCACGGTCCGTATGCAGTTGGGTCAGTTTTGACTTGTCCACGGAGACGATCTATTTGCTGTTGCAAATATGGACGGAGTGGCAAACCGTATCGTTTCCAAACTTGATCAACTTTGATAATACTCTCGTTCGTCATCATCTGACCTCCCTTATATTACGTCAGCAAAGTAGCGTGACATCGAACGGTATAGGGGAAATGTAAACAGTAGAACCAATAACATGACAGCAAAACCAACAATCAACAAATCTGTATTCGGGGCTTCCCCAAACACTAATACTTGCCGAAATCCATCAATAATCCCAACTGTCGGATTCAAAGAGTAAATCATACGTTGTACACCTTGTACTTCGTTGAATGAGTATACAACCGGAGTCGCAAAGAACCACAATTGAACTAGATAGGTCAACCCACGTAGAATGTCACGCCGATAAACTGAAATCGCAGAGATACCAATGCCTACAACCCATGCCAAAAAACTCAATAGGAACAACAGCACAGGTAACCATATCCACACTCCTGTTATCGGCACTTGGTTTAAAAGGAGAATAACCACCAACACAATAAATGACATCGCAAAGTCAAACAATGCAGTTAACATCCCGATAAATGGGAATATATCACGGGGAACCGCCATCTTGCGTAGCAACCCACCATTGCTGATGACCCCATTGGGAATGTTTGTCAATGATTTTTGAAAATACGTCCACGGTACAATTGTTGAGAAGGCAAACACAACATACGGCACACCCTCACTGTCAATGTCAATGACACCTCGTAACAACGAGAAAATCACCATAGTCATGACAGCCGGGATAATCGCCCATAACGGCCCCAAAAATGTTCGTCGGTAGCGTGCTTGAATGTCACGTCGCACCAACGATAACATCAAATTCCAATAACCAATCCACTTTTGTTGTGTGGAGATAGTCGGTGTAATATTTACCCAACGTCCGCTCATAATTGTCCAAAACTAAACTAACCTGTAACATCGCGTCTCGTATTATGGCGACTTCCCACAAAATAAACAGGGCAAAATTATATGGCAGGCTCAATTAGCATGGTTTAGGGTATATGCTGTTTTGGAGCGATACAAATTGTTAAGCATTAAAAACAGAGTGAGTAACAGCTTATATCGTTGTCTATAAATATAAATACATCTCCAAGCGACGGAAAGCTTCAAAGTACCCTACCTCTTGGAATGCCTTCCATGTTGGATGATCAGATGGGATATTTTCAACTTTGGAATCTTGCAAGTAATACTTTAGGTGCAGTTGCTGTAGCATCGCAACCCGCATTGTATGGCTGACATCCGGCTTCATGACAATATGTTGCAGTTGAAACGGTGATCGTTGAAACACAACCCATCCTGTCTCCCCCGATGTCAATGTTACTTCTAAGCCTTTAAGCGAGCCCGCGTTCTTTAACGAACCTGTTTCTTCTAACCATGAGGCATAAGCTTCACGATGAGTCAAAAATTGATCGAGGTCTTCTTGATCATATTCCACAACTTGTGCGACATTATCAAGTAACTGACTTTCATCGAGTTTGCTGGGTGGGCGACGAATAACTAATAATTCCTGAATAAACTCAAATCCCAACTTTTCGAATAAACGCTTAGCAGGCTCGTTCCCTTTAATTACTTCCAATTGAATCACATCAATATTATTGCTTTGAGAAAATTCAATCATACGATTCATCAAAAATTGACCTGTCTTACGACGACGTTTGACCGGGATTACGCCTAATCGTGTAATCCATGATCGATTGTCACGCACTCCCAACATGATAATGCCCGTCGGTACACGGTCCTCAATATCTAGCGAAACAACGGATGCATCAAGATCAATGTCATAGGCATCGATATATTGACGCATCCGTTTTCCGTTCATAGGCATCGGTACGATATAATCAACACGGGCAGAATTATATATCTCAGCAAGTTCATCATCCGTATATTCGCTGGTTGGAACTGCAATATGAAAATCTTCCGGTCTTATTTTTTCGCTAACCACGACAATATTCTTTCTAGGGTGCTTATTCTAAAAATGATGTAATCTGGTCGGCAAAAGCACGGGTATCAATGGGTTTAGTAATAACACCATCACATCCATAAGCTTTTGCCATACCCTCTGCGGTTTCCTGTGGCCATGCAGTAAATGCAATAATCGGCAGATTTGTAAGCTCTTCTTGTTGACGAATCAGTGCAATGACTGTTTGTCCATCAATATCGGGTAAACCTAAATCAATGAGTACCAAATCAGGATTACTTTCAAATACTGACGTTAACCCAGTTTCACCGTCTTCAGCCACAATAACTTTATAATCAGCACGACGTAGTAACTTAGAAGCCATCCGCGCGCTTTGTGCATTATCTTCTATTACGACAATTAAGCTCATCGTCGCCTACTTCCTATCTGTTATTCATTAACTAGTTCATCGTTGACCATGTCTAGAAAGCCTTGACGATCCAGCGATGATTTCCGTTGAATCGACCGAATACGATCTTGTAACCGCGACCGTTCATTATGTGATATATTTTTTGCGGAATATACAATTACCGGAATATCACGTAAGTGTGCATCATCTTGTATTGCGTCGATTATGGTAAACCCATCCATATCCGGCATGAGCAAATCTACAATCACTAAATCCGGATGATAATTATAGATTGCCTTTAATCCTTCACGTCCTGTATTCGCTTCAATAACATGGTATGCCCCATCCGCTTCTAAAATTCGACGGGCTAAGCGTAAATCCTGAGGGTTATCATCAATCAATATAATCGTATGTTGGACAGGCGATTGTGTGGTTGACAATTTTTTAGACGTCGAGTGATGCTCGGTAGCATTATCTTTAGGCTCAGTTGTAGATTTACCCTGATGAATAACATCAATTGGTTCATGCCCGAGTGTATCGACAACATGCGTCACTAGAGTCTGTGTATCGTAGCCACCTTTTTGCCAAACTGATGCAGAGAAATTATCAAGTCGCTCGCGGTCATCAGGTGTGAGTGTCTTCGCGGAAACAACAATAACCGGAATATCTTTGGTAGTCTCATCAGCCTTCAGAGCTTCGATTAGACTAAAGCCATCACGTTCTGGCATTGTCAAATCGGACACAATCAAATCGGGTAAATATTCACGAATTGCATGAAGCGCCTCATCACCATCTCGTGATTCAAAAATACGGTATTGCTTATAACTCTGCAATAAACGGCGAATCAAACGACGATCATTCGCATTATCATCAACAATCATAATGCTAGTGACTTGCTCATCAAGCGTCTTGAGTGCAGCCCCTAACCCTTCTTCTTTTGCAGCGGGGTCTTCATCAGCAGGCAAATATAAAATATGCTCAGCATATTGATCACCCAAAATATGGCTTTCGACAGGGAATGTGTGACCCGAGCAATTAACGACAACCGTCTCCCCTGCCTGGATTGTGCCATCGGTTAACATCTTTTCTAGTCCAGCAAACGCAACAGCGGTAGCCGGCTCTACTGAGATACCGCCCTTACTTGCCAATTGACGCATCGCACGGAATGTATCCCCGTCTTTAATAGCGACCATTGCACCACCGTCGTCAAGAATTCCTTGACGCAGTAGCTTATAACTCATACCGGGATCACCCGTGGCTAAAACAGTAATCAGCGTTTTCGGGACAACCGGAGTTGCTTCGTCTTGGTTATTATGGAAAGAGTCGACCATTGGAGCACAGCCCGCAGATTGAACGATACCTAACTTCGGCACTTTATCAATCATGCCCATGCGCTTGAGTTCTTTAAATCCTTTTTGTACACCGAGTGGACCAATCCCACCGCTGACAGCTTGAATATACCAATCTGGTGCAACCCATTTATTCGGATCATCTGGATGTTGAATGATGCCGAGTTGCTCAGCAATTTCGAACGCAAGTGTCTTCATACTCTCTTTACCGGGAACAGCTTTTGCCCCGCGATCATGATGAATATTCTTACGCTTGGCAAACGCAGCAGCAACTTTTTTCGTTTCATCATATGTGCCAGAGACCTTGATAACTTCCGCGCCATACAATGCTGCTTCGCGCATTTTTGCAGGAGGGACGAGGCTCGTTAAGAATAGCCACAGCTTAATGCCAGCCCGTGCACAATACGCCGCATATACAACCGCCGCATTCCCTGTTGATGCCAAAACACATTCTTTGATACCGACTTGACGCATAGCTTGTACAGAGAGTGCAGCTTGACGATCTTTAAAACTATTCGTCGGTTGTTTGCGCTCATCTTTAACATAAATTGTCTGATGATTGAACAATGTCTCGTACTGATACAACCGCACCAGTGGTGTAAAACCCTCCCCCATTGTAACTTCCGGGAAAGACGGTTCAATCGGTAGCAGTTCTGCGTAGCGCCATAGCGTATGATCACGCTTAGACACAATAGCAGACCAACTGTCTGCTACTGCGTCATAGTCATATTGTGCATCTAGCCATGCCGACCCACATTGGGTGCAGTTAGCCACCATCATATCGGTGGTAGCTAATTCATATTGACATTCTAGGCAAATAACTTTGTTAAAGTGTTGCGTTGTTTTAATCACCTGCGACACCTAGCACTTCAGTTTCCATTGTAATTGGTACTGTGAACCAGAAAGTTGACCCCTTACCAAGCTCGCTATCGACGTGGATGTCGCCACCGTGCATCTCAACAAGTTGTTTCGTGATTGTCAGACCAAGTCCAGTACCACCTGCTCGTCGTGTCGAGGATCCATCAACCTGGCTGAAACGTTGGAAGATCAACGAGAGGTCTTCCTTAGTCATACCAATACCCGAATCTTTCACACGGATGTATGCCATATCTTTACTGTGCATACCGTAGTGAACTGATACATTGCCCTTCTCGGTAAACTTGACTGCGTTACTGACCAAGTTCCACAAAATTTGACGGAAGCGAACTTTATCGGCGCAGATACTATTAACTGGCATATCTTCAACCAACTCAAGTACGACAGCTTTATCTTTCACAAGAATCTGTCCAGCTTTGACAATCTCACCGAGGAATTGTTTTGGATCCGTCTCACGAATATCGAGTTCCATCTGACCGGCATCAATCTTCGCTAGATCGAGGATTTCATTAATAATCGAGAGGAGATGCTTACCACTACTGTGGATTGCCTCGACATCTTCAACAGCATCATCGGTTAAATCGCCATCAACACCGTCCAATAGGACTTCGGAATATCCGATGATAGAGTTCAATGGTGTCCGTAATTCATGACTCATATTCGCCAAGAATTGTTGTTTCAAACGGTCAACTTCTTTAAGTCGTTCGACTGTTCTACGCTCACGTTCAAACGCCATCGCGTTAGTAACTGCTACAGCAACTTGTTGTGCCAGTGTTGATTTAATCCGTACATCTTCGTCAGTGAAGCGATCAACTTGTGTAGATTGAACGTCGAGAACACCAATGAGTTCATCACCGACCATCATCGGAATGGCCATTTCTGATACCGTTTCTGGTAGAAGCGGATTCGGTAAGAAGCCCTTATCCTGTGTTACGTCATTAACGATAACACCCTTTTTCAAACGAGCACTCCGCGCCACAAGACTAGTTGGACTATCAAGCGGAATCTGAACACCTGTGGCAATCATCTCATCACCAACGTCACCAGCACCAGCAGCCAAATCTAGCATCTGAGTTTCATCATCTAACAAGTAGATATGTGCGTGGTAGAGATCAAAGCTAGATTTCGTCAAATCAGCAACCGATTTTAGTAGCTCTTTCACTTCTAGGAGTGTGGTCGTTGCTGCTGACACTTGTGCGACTGTTTCCATTTCGGCCGCACGTTTGTTGGATTGTTCGAATAAGCGTGTGTTATTAATCGCAGTCGCAATCTGTCCAGCAAGTGTTGCCTTCACGCGCACATCTTGCATATCAAAGCGATTGACTTCAGTTGAATGCACAGACAGCACACCGATTACTTGTTGATTCGCAATCATTGGTACAACAAGTTGTGATTTCGTATCCGGTAAGATTGGGTTTGGAACATAGCCAAACTCGGTCATTACATTATTGACAACAATTGGTTCCTGACGATTCACAGCTCGTGCTAGCAAACTATGTTTATTATCAAGGTAAACACCGTGACCTATCTCCATAATTTGTCGGCCAGCTTCACCTGAACCTGCAGCAAATTTCAGAACATTTTCGTTTTCATCTAACAAGTAGATATTTGTATGATAGAGATCAAAGTTCTCACGGGTTAGATTCACAACCGATTGCAATAGTTCATGCATATCAAGGTTTGCAGTTGCTTCGGCAGATACATCAGCAACTGTTTCCATTTCAGCTGCACGCCGGAGAATCTCTTGCTGTTGTTGCTTCATTGCGGTGACATCTGCACGAATCGCAATGTACTGATAAGGTTTACCATCGTCATTCAAGAACGGAACAATGGTAGTATCAACCCAATAGTAGGAACCATCTTTGGCTTTATTATGGATTTCACCTTTCCAAACCTTACCGTTTGCAATTGTGACCCACAAGTCGCGGATGAATTCTTTACTATGATAGCTAGAATTTAAGATTCTGTGATCTTCACCAATCAACTCATCTCGACTGTACTTAGAAATCTCGACGAATTTGTCATTAACATAGTTGATGATACCTTTTTGATCGGTAATCGCCACAATCGCGTGTTGGTCAATCGCAAAGCGGATGTCGGATACTTCCTTAAAGAGTTGTGCATTCTTCACAGCGACAGCGATTTGTGTAGACAACGTCTTTTGAATTTGGACATCTTCGTTAGTAAAGCGATTGGTCTGTGACGCTTGAAGATCTAACACACCAACCAAATCATCACCAGCCAACAGTGGGATCACCATTTCGGAACGTGTATCTGGCAAGAACTCATTCGCAAGGAAGTCGGTGTCTTTTGTGACATCATTGACAACCAATGTCTGATGTGTCCGAGCAGCACGTGCCACCAAACTACCTTCACGATGTAGCGGGATACGGTGTCCTTTAGAGACCATCCGGTTACCCACATCACCAGATCCAGCCACAAGTTCAAGGCGTTCACCTGTTTGGCTTAATAGGTAGACATGTGCATGGTAAAGATTAAACTCTTGTTTTGTGAGATCGACTACCGATTTCAACATACTGTTGATATTCAAGTTGGTGGTCGCTTCAGTACCGACTTTTGCTACCGTCTGTAACTCAGACGCACGTTTTGATGATTGTTGGAACAACTGTGCATTTGTGAGCGCAGTTGCTAATTGTGCAGCTAAGGTCGCCATGATACGAACATCTTCATCAGTAAAGTATCCGAGTCGATCAGACTGAACATCAAGTACACCCAAGACTTCTGAACCTGCGACAATAGGCACAGCCATTTCTGAACGCGTATCTGGTAGTAACCTGTGAGGCAAGAAGTTCGGGTCTGACATGACATCATTAACAACGACACCACGATTCAAGCGTACAGCCTGCGCAACCAAACTATGTTCATGATCAATTTCAATTGTGCGACCATCACGTACCATCTGTACACCGACGGCACCTGCGCCCGCTGTTAATACAAGTTTTTCTTTCTCATCATCCACAAGGTAGATATGCGCATGATAGAGTTTAAATTTATCGCGGGTTAAGTTTGCGACTGAACGAAGCATCTCATCTACATCCAAGTTAGTGGCTGCCTCAGTACTTACTTCCGCTACCGTTTCAAGTTCGGATGCACGTTTTGTGGAGATTTCGAACAATCGTGTATTGTTGATCGCCGCAGCAATTTGTGATGCGAGTGTTAATTGAATCTGCACATCAACATCTGTAAAGCGGTTGATCGTATTTGCCTGAACGTCCAGTACACCAAGTACCTCATGCCCAACCATCATCGGAATTGCCATTTCCGATTGTGTGTCTGGAAGCAACGGATTCGGTAAAAAGTCACGGTCAGCCCGGACATCATTCACGATAATACCTTCACGACTACGTGCTGCTTTTGCAACGAGACTATGAATGTTGTCTAGTGGGATACGATACCCATCAGATACCATTTTGCGCCCAACATTGCCTGCACCTGCCGTCAATACAAGGTTTTCAGCGGTTTGATCAAGCAAGTAAATATGTGCATGATAGAGATCAAATCTATCGCGAGTTAGATTAGATACAGTGATCAACATATTGTCGATATTGGTATTTGTCGTCGCCTCAGTACTAATCTGAGCAACTGTTTCAAGTTCAAGCGCGCGTTTTGATGATTCATCAAAGAGTTTCGCGTTATTGACCGCCGTTGCAATCTGTGCTGCTAGTGTCGTATGGATGCGGAGTTGTTCGTCTTCAAAGTAATCTTGAACATCTGATTGAATATCCAAAACCCCAAGCACTTCACCAGCATAAGTCATTGGGATGGCCATTTCAGATTTAGTATGCGGCAGTAAGCGATGTGGTAAGAAGTTCGGGTTGCTAGCAGTATCGTTTGTGTATGTACCCTCAGCAGTACGAGCAACAATTGCCACAATACTGTTCTGATGATTCAAGGGGATCACACGCCCTTCAGATTTCATACGTCGTCCAATGTCGCCAGCACCTGCTGTTAATACGAGATTCTCTTTCTCATCATCGACAAGATAGATTTGAGCATGATAGAGATTGAGGCGATCGCGCAAGAGTGCAGAAACATTTTCCAATAGGTTCTGTAGATCAAGACTAGATGCCGCTTCGGCCGATACTTCAGCAATGATCTCCATTTCCTTGGCACGTTGTTCGAGATTTGCATTTGCTAGCTCAACATTTGCAAATAGTCGCGCATTTACTAGAGCAACCGCAATCTGTGTCGCCATCGTCGTCTGAATACTGACATCTTCTGCTGTGAAGTTATCGATATGACTTGATTGCACATCGAGAATCCCGATCAACTCATCACCAGCAACCATTGGAATGGCCATTTCTGACTGCGTTTCAGGTAACAACGGGTTCGCAAGGAAGTCCAGCTCTTGAGTTACATTATTAGAGATAACACCTTGTAGTGACCGGGCAGCCCGAGCAACCAAACTATGTTCGCGGTCGTAAGGGATACTATGCCCCTGTCTAACCATTTGGTCGCCGATATCCCCTGCGCCAGCAGATAAGCGTAAGGCTTTTTGTGTGCTATCGTAGAGATAGATATGTGCATGATAGAGGTCAAACTCGTCCCGGGTTAGGTCAACAACAGTCTTCAACAACTCATCAGTATCCGTAATTGTTGTAGCTGCCGTTCCCACTTTAGCAACGGTTTCCAACTCAGATGCACGTTTTTCCATTAATTCTTCTTGCATCTTCCGTTCAGTAATATCAGAGCGAATCGCAACATATTGATATGGTTTGCCCTGTTCATTCACAAATGGGACAATCGTGGTATCAACCCAGTAATATGAGCCATCTTTCGCTTTATTCTTGATCTCACCATTCCAAACGCCACCATTCGCGATGGTCACCCATAAATCGCGAATGAATTCTGTTGGATGATGACCCGAATTCAGAATCCGGTGATCCTCTCCAATCAACTCTTCACGGGGGTATTTGGAGATTTCAGTAAACTTGTCGTTCACGTAGGTTATCGTACCGGTTTGATCAGTGATCGCAACAATCGAGTGTTGATCGAGTGAGAACTGAATGTCAGAAACTTCCTTAAAGAGTTGTGCATTCTTAACAGCAGTTGACACCTGCCCCGCCATCGCAACTTGAATTTGGATTTCATCACTATCGAAGAAACCAACCTCACTTGCTTGAATATCCATCACACCCAATAACTGATCGGCATTTACCAACGGAATAACAAGCTCAGATTTTGTATTCGGTAGGAATTCATTCGGCAAGAAGTTTGGATTCTCACTTACGTCATTCACCAATTGCATCTGACGTGTACGAGCGGTATGCGCCACCAAACTACCTTCGCGGTTAAGTGGAATTTTTTGGCCTTTAGCAACTTGCTGATCACCAATATCGCCAGATCCTGCCGCTAGCTCAAGACGTTTACCTGTGCGATCCAGAATATAGATATGAACGTGATAGAAACCGAACTCTTCTTTAGTAAGGTTAGTAACAGACTTAAGAAGAACATTGAGTTCCAACTGTGTCGAAATCTCCTCCGAAATTTTTGCCACAGTCGCTAGTTCAGCTGCCCGCTTCTCTGATTCCTGCTCACTTAGCTTACGATCGGTAACATCACGGGCAACAAAGTGAATCAAACCACTCTCAATATCAGTTGCCGAAGTCCATGAAATCCACAGATAGTGTCCATCTTTGTGTTTATAGCGATTTTCAAAACTGATGGTTCCCGCACCTTCAGCAAGTTTTGCCGCTTCAAGGTTAGTTGCTTCAATATCATCAGGATGAACGAAATCAACAAATGGTGTTGCCATGAGCTCTTCAGGTGTATAGCCAAGAGTTTGTTCCCATGCAGGGTTGAGAGAAACAAAATGTCCTTCAAAATTTGCCGACCCAAGCATATCGATCGAACTACTGAAGACACGCTCGGTTTCTTGACGAGCTCGTTCAACTTCCTCAAAGGTACGTGCATTACGCACTGCAACCGCGATTTGGTCAGCCAATGTTGATTTGATCCGAATGTCCTGATCATCAAAACGATCAATGACATTTGATTGAACATCCAGAACACCTATCAAATCGTCACCAAGCACAATCGGAACTGCCATTTCTGCCTTGGTATCTGGAAGATGCGGATTTGGCAAAAAGTCTGGTTGTTTTGCGACATCATTAGCAATAACACCTTGTCGTGTTCTTGCAGCACGAGCAACTAGACTATTTTCACGATTGAATGGGATACTGTGTCCAGCATCAACCATGATACGTCCCGCCTCACCTGCACCAGCTGCAAGATTGAGTGTTTCGGTATCTTTATCATAGAGGTAGATATGGGAATGATAGAGGTTAAAGTTATCACGGGTCAATTTAGAAATTGTCCACAACAGTTCGGTTAAATCCAGATTACGTGACGCTTCCGCACTCACTTGGGCTACAGCTTCTAGCTCTTTAGCGCGACGTTGTGTATCATCAAATAGGCGCGTATTTTCGAATGTAATCGCAAGTTGTTCAGCCAGCGACCGGAAAAGGTTAACGGTTGCAGGTTGGAAAACATCAAATTCGCTGTGCTGAATATCCAGAACACCAATAATTGCATCCTGTGTACGAAGTGGAATCGTTAGCTCTGAACGGGTGTCAGGCAACCATTCATTCGGTAAGTAGTTAGGATCATCATGAACATTTTGAACCACAACAGGTCGTCCAGTTTGTACCGCCTGAGCAACAAGCGATGTACCATTCATCGGCAACTTATGCCCTTGCACAATTAACCGTCGTCCTAAGTAACCTGTACCTTCGCGTAGAACTGCAAAATCGCGCGTATTATCCAAGAGATAAACTTGTACATAGTAGAATCCGAAACGATCGCGAATCAGGTTTACCATCAGGCTCAATAGCTCATCAATTTCGCCAACTTCGTTTGCAGCAGCAGCAATCTCTGCAGATGTTTCAATGTCTTTAGTACGCGAAGCAATGCGTTCCTCCAAGCTGACAACAACACTTTCAAGTTGCTCTGCCATAGAGTTAAACGCCGTATTCAGCTCGCCGATTTCATCTTTACGCCCTTTACCAGCATCCGACCGCATTGCTAAATTACCCCCTGCCATGTCACCAGCAGCAACACTGAGTGATTGTAGTGGTTTTGCAATTCGTCGAGCAATAAATGTTGTAACACCACCAACGAAAAATACGATAACAACAATAAAGGCGATAGCAGTCAATGCTGTTTGTCGTGCTTCAGCAAATACAATACTTTCATCAACTACTTCAATCACTGTCCATGTATAAGGAGCACCTGGTGGATTGACAGTCAAATAATCGACAATATATCCTGTATTGTTAAGGCTGACATTTGCCGTTTCCACTTCATTTGTTCCAGCAAAAATATCATCAGCAACATCGGAGTCAAAATAGAATGACTCATCATTCTCTGTCTGTATGTTGAAATTGGCGATACCGCCAACTGTTTCAATATCAGGCTCAAAACCAAACGTCTGACGATTATTAAATGAATTTGACAAGAAATAGCCATCTTGATTAACAAGATAACTTAAACTGCCTTCCAAACTGGATGATAGTAGATCTAATATGGGTTCAGCATAGACGTTAACAACGATTACACCAGTTGTTTCTAAACGTCCAGTTGTTGGATGCTCCACTTGTATAGGTGTCGAATATCGAACAACCGGAACAACTGAGTTATTATCTAGTGTTCCCTGAATTCTAGGTGGTGAACCTTCGCGGTTTAATTCCAGTGGTGATACATATAGTTCTCCGTTGGTTAGATTAATTGCCTGAGCGAAATAAGGACGATCACTCTTATCAGAACCATCCACCTGAGTTACCACGCGCAAATCACGATCGTAGTCCACACGTACGACTTCAAAACCTGTATTATCAATAAAACGAATCTGTCCATAAATTTCACGAACATTCGCCATATTGATAAAGTCTTTATAAACAGCAGTTTTTGCAACCGTGACTTGGGGGCTTGTGTTACGTTCAGTTTCGACAAGTGCTACACCAAGGTCTTGTATACTTTGATATTCCGCCATTAGGAATACATCATCGACCACACTTTCCAATGATTGCTCAATTTCACGAACTTCCTGTGTAATATGTTCTTCTTCAAATTCAGCAATATTTTCTGTGATGGTTATCGTCAACTGGTTGGTAAACAAAACACCAATAGCAATAACTGGAATGACAACTAATGGTAAGAAGACAAATAAGAGTTGTCGCTCCAACCGTTGAACAAAAAATTCAAGAATTCTACCCATATGACTCACCTCTTGTGAGTTAGTTAATACACTAAATAGAGATACAATCCAATCTCTACATTTAGTCTATGCTTAATCTATAGTCAGAAGACTTAAGATTTGTTAGAGGAGTCAAATTAGGTTAGAATAACGAAATATTTTTAGCCACATTTAGCCAAATTATACGTAAAAAATCGATCTTTTGAGGGTAATCTACGTATAAGATACTTAATTTAAAGTTAATTTACTTAAAATTATTACATAGTACAAACAGAAAAGGTGAAAGATATAATATCCCTCACCTGACAATTTTCTTCAATTATTAATTAATAATGAATTTAAAATACGCGCTATTGTTCAATTAGTTAAGTTGTTATTCATCAAATTGGAATAATGAACACCCACCATCTAATGTTAAGATAGAACCCGTCATATACGCTGTTTGTGGACTAGCAAGATAAACAACTGCCTCAGCAATCTCAGTTGGTGTGCCGGGGTCGCCCAATGGAATCACCTTCGCAACTCTAGCAGCATACTGTGGTTCTTCACGCAATTGACGACCCGCCAAACCTGCCTTGACAATACCCGGAGCAATCGCATTGACACGAATCCCATAGGTAGATAATTCTCGAGCCATTTGTTTTGTCAACATGTTTACACCTGCTTTACTGACGGTGTACGGCGTAATTTCAGGCCATGGAATACTACTCACCCAGCTTGACGTCAGGATGATGCGTCCTTGTGTTTCATCTGCTACCATCTTGCGCGCTGCAGATTGACAAACATTGAAGCATCCTGTCAGGTTAATATCGAGGTGATTTTGCCAGTTCTCTTGCGTAACTTCAAGAAAGGGTTGAGCATCGACAATACCTGCATTCGAGCAAACAATATCGAGTGTATCAATCGATGCAATCGCATCATCCACAGCCGAGCGATCACGCACATCAATTTGCTGGTATGTCACAGTGCTGTCAAATTCTTGAACAGTTGCAATACGATCACCTGCACCATCCACAGGTTTAACATCCCACATAATGACCGATGCCCCATTTTTTGCAAGGTGCATTGCCATCGCATTACCCAAGTCTCCGGCTGCTCCTGTTACTAAAGCTGTTTTTCCCTCAAGCATTTTTAATTCCTTTACACAATAAATTCAAATACTGTTTTACATTTAAATTTGTTACCATAGTTAAGCAGACTGCCCCGGAAGCGGAACATCCGTCGGTCGAGCACATAGCGGTAACACACCAAACCGTTCACGTTCGGCACAGCTCAACTCACGGACATGTCGGTTCGATTCAATCCACTCCACGAGTGCATCGTATCCAAGTCGCAATCCCCATTGTTTAATCGTCCCATCGCCGGCAACCGACAACACCTGTTCGCCATCAGGAGCAAACACGAGGCTCTGAATTTCGTCTCGGTGTCCGGTAAAACGCTGAATCTCTTCACCTGTTGCAATATCCCACAATCTTAAAGTATTGTCTGCCCCACCCGATAGCAACCGTGTGCCATCAGGGCTATAAGCAACACTCAAAACTTCTGCAGTATGTCCTTCGAATGTACGGAGACGAAGCGTGTTGGCCACATCCCACAAAATAATGGTATTATCGGAAGAAACTGAGGCAATTGTCTGGCCATCTGGGCTAAATGTAACATCTTGAATCCAATCAATATGCCCTTCGAATGTGCTTATCTCTTCACCCGTATTTACATCCCATAATCTAAGCGTATTATCAAAACTACTCGACACAAGTTGTGTTCCATCGGGACTAAAATCCACCCCTGTAATCCGAAACGTATGTCCAAATAAACGATTGACCGATTCACCTGTTTCAATTTCCCATAAGAAGATTGTATTGTCACGCGATGCCGATGCTAATAATGATCCATCTGGACTGTAAGCAACATCCCAAACTGCATCACTGTGCCCTTCAAAGAGTGTTGTGAAATCACCAGTTTCTACATCCCATAATGCCAATACATTGTCATCCCCTGCTGAAGCAATCAAAGACCCATCAGGACTAAATTCAACTGCATTCACCCCAGCTTGATGCCCTTCAAATTGTCGAATCGGATCACCACTTGCCATATCCCACAAGACAAGTCGTGCATCACCACCTGCGGTTACAGCCATCGTCCCATCAGGGCTAATATCAATATGATTAATAATCCCACTATGAGCAAGTTCTGATGTGCGGTCAAATTGTTGGCGTAACGCTCCATGATTCAGATCCCAGATTCGTGCAGAATTATCCCACCCTGCTGATACGACTTCTTCACGCACAGGATTATAGGCAATGTCATATATTAATGAAGAGTGTCCTAAAAACCTTCGTAATGGCGCACCCGTTTCGACATTCCAGATGATAACGGAATTGTCTTCCCCACTCGTAACGATTTGTGTACCGTCCGCACTAAATTGCGCAGCAGTAACCCGTGAACTATGACCAATGAACGATTGCACCGGTGTGTTTTCCTCAAATCGCCATAACAATACGCGATTATCTTGGCTGGATGATAGAAAGCCACTTTCATCAGCAGTATATTCGACGGACCAAACTTCATCGGTATGGCCACCCACGGTAGCATCATAGGTCAATAAGGATTGCCCCGTATTCACATTCCACAGGACAACCCGCCCATCTTCAAATCCAGATAATGCAGTAAAACCAGACGGACTCAAATCAACATCATAAATTGAACTGAAGTCATCTTCAAATGTCGTAATAGCTTCGCCAGATTCAATATCCCAGAGCGTCATAACCGCCCCACCACCCGACAAAATTTGTGTGCCATCGTCACTAAAATCTACACCATTAACCCGGTTATCGCCTGTACTGAAGCGTTTTATTTCTTCACCACTTTCTATATCCCATAAAATCACGATTCCATCTAATGAACCAGAAACCGCCTGTGTACCATCAGGACTAAATGCAATATCCCAGACCCAGTCCTCATGCCCTTCAAATTCACGCAACATGTTACCTGTATCTGCATCCCATAAACGCACCATATTATCTTGGGCACCTGTCAAAAGCAGATTACCATCTGGGCTATAAGCCACTGTATTCACGCGGTTGCTATGTTCCATAACAAACTTTGTCCCCGGTGCATAGCCAGCTTCTGCTAGTGTTCGCAATGTCTGAACATTACTTACCAATTCGTTCGCCTCTAATGCGAGTAAAATTGCGAGATCAGTATTGTCATTGGCTAATGCCAATTGTGCGCTTGATGCAAAGGCGAGGCTTTGTGCTTGTTGAGCACTATCATCAGCAATAGATCGCTGGGTGCTGGCAATTTCTGCCTGCTCGACAGCTTCTTGTTGGGATTGGGTTGCAATCGAACTCTGCGATACGGCAATGACCATCAATACAATCGAGACAACAGCTGCAACTGATGTCACTGTCAGAGTTTGGCGTAGTCGTTTACGTGATTTAGCTTCGAGAGCTTCTTCATGCTCTTTTCGTAACCGTTTTTCCTCTTCTTGACGGTCACGTTCCTGCAAGCTCTTATCAACATATTCGTGCTCAAATGAAGTAACGGCTAGCTCAGTCGTTTTCAACCACTCTTCGAATTGATTTAGCCGTGTACCAGATGCAAGGAAGCTATCGTCGCGCCCCATATTTTGCCATTCTGTAGATGCCGACTGCACGCGCCGTTGAATACGTAATCCATCGCGGTTTGCATCCAACCATGTACGCAATAATGGCCACTGACGAATCAATGCCTCATGCGCAACTTCAATAGTTGGGTTACGCGTAATTGGGTCACGATCAAAAGTGAGTAAACGATATTTACCAAATTCATCCAGAATTTCTTGGATTATGTTGTCATCCACATTCATCGAGAACAATTCAGTAATAAAAATACGGCGACGCGTATCCTCAGACCCTTCACCCAATGTCACCAACCGTAGAAACATCTGGCGGACGGTCGACTGTTTTTCGGTATTCATACTGTTATAAATATCTGTAGCACGACGCGTCAACGCACCCATTGCCCCACCAATGTCATTATATGCATCAACAGTTAACCACCGACCATCTCGACGTTCAAATAATTCAGTCATTGCATATTGAAGCAATGGAAGTGCACCCGGTTCATCAGCAATATCTGCGATAATCGCCTCGATCAACCCTGCCTCTAGTTCGATTTTATTTTGTTCAGCGGGTCTGACAATTGCATCTCGTAATTCTCGACTACCTAACGGAATGACAATCGATGTACATTGACGCATTAAATTACCAAATTCAGGATAATTCAGTGGACGATCATAGAAGTCCGCACGTAGGGTCACAATAATTCGTACCCGACTGTTGGCATCATTAACTGCTTCATAGATACTATTAAGGAAGAAGCGTCGATCTTCCTCGCTATCGACCAGTGTAAAGATCTCTTCAAACTGGTCAATCACAATCACCAGTTCACTATCATCATCGGGTAACACCCGTTTAATTGCGCGTGTTAGACCACGTTCGCTCTCCATCAATTGTGAAAGCAGACTTTCAGGTGGATTGACAGCAATCCGCAATAGTGCTGCTTCAAGTTCTTCCATCGGATATTGACCGGGCATTTTTTCCACGACAAACCAATTTTCCGACCCGTGAAGTCGACCTCGTCGAATGCGAGGCAATAAACCGGCTTTAACGAGGCTGGATTTACCACTACCACTTGGCCCCACAACAGCCATAAATCGTGACTGTATGCCATCGTCATGTAATTGGGCTAATAGACTTTCAACCAAATCATCGCGCCCAAAGAAATCGTCTGCGTCAGCTTCTTGGAATGCCCGCAACCCCTTATATGGGTTATCCGGTTCAACATCCAGATCAGCTAAAGAATCGAGCGTATCGGATGATAAACCCAATTCTGCAAGATCAAACGCAGGCTTGGTACGATGATCTAATTCACCTAGTGCAGTCTGTCCTGTTGCCTTTAACGCTTCACGAAAGGCATTTGCAAGTGCAATTGCACTGTCATAACGATTTTCGGGTTCTTTTTCAGTCGATTTCTGAATCACATGATTTAGGTCAACTGGCAAATCAGGACGTACCTCACTAAGATGTGGCAAATCTTCCATGAGATGTTTCGAGATAAGAGTCGATAAATCACTACCAGCAAACGGTTTACGTCCAGTCAATAATTTATACAGAATCAAGCCAAAGCTATAAATATCTGTTTGTGGGCTGACGACATCCATTTTAATCTGTTCTGGCGAGATATAATCAGGCGACCCCATCATGCCGAGTTCTTCTTCTTGAGAATACTCAGTGAGGTGTGCGAGATCTTTTGCAATCCCAAAATCAGCAAGGTAACAATTCTTGTCTTCATCCAATAAAATATTGGCAGGTTTAAGATCACGATGAATGACACCATTGCGGTGAGCGACTTCTAAGGCTGAGGCAATTTGATCAACAATGCGAGCAACATCATTAAGGGGCCAATGACCATTTTCCAGCACTTCTTGTAAGTTGCCACCGCGTAACCACCGCATGACCAGAAAAGCACCTGATTGATCACGCCAGAAATCATGGAGTGGCACAATATGTAAAGATTCGAGGTGTGCAATGAGTTGCGCCTCGGCTTCAAAGCGACGGATAAAATCTGGATCATTAATAAATTCAGGTAGAATAACCTTGATGGCAACTTCGCGTTTAATCGCTGGTTGTTTGGCTTTGTAGACAGCGCCAAACCCACCCTGCCCGACCAATTTCTCTAGCTCATAGCCTTTGATCGTCTGCCCCGCTAAATTGGAAATATCTACTGTACCCATCACATCGCCTTTAATACCAACTCATTAACTGGTTCTAATTGTCGCAAGTTTTAAGGATTTTCGCCAGATAATCGAAGATGAATATTTAAAGTAACCAAAGATTTACTTTTTGACACACCGCATCTCAAGGCTAGGCTAATATTCTCCCATTTGATAAAATATCGAGGTTGTCAATTATAATCAAAAGCCCTAAGACTTATGCAAGAAATAACTATTGGTCTCATCCACCCAGGTATCCCAACAAACACATTCAATGCCAGCTTTCGTCATGGTTTACTATCAGCAATTGAAAAATATCCGCAAATTACCCTCTTAGAACGAACAACACAACATGATACGCCCACTGCAATACAACATGCTGAAGAGCTTGCAGACCTTAACGTTGATGTTGTGATTTTGAATCATCTCGACCAACGTGCCGGATATACTCTGGTGAAGCCATTTGCAATGAATCGTATTCCAGTCATCTCAGTTGAAATTGAATTCCCTATGACAATCTTCCTTGGCGTTGATAACGTCATGTCAGGGAAATTCGCGGCAAAAGAAGCAGCAAACTGGATTCATGATCATTGGGATAATGAAATTGATCGCATTTTAATTGGGATTGATCAACGCGTAATTTCGACGCATCGTCAACGAATTGATGCCGTGATTGATACATTACAAAACTTCATCACTATCGACAACGATCACATCCTCTACATTGACACCAACATAGACTCTGATATTGCATACAACAATTCCTACCCTATTTTAAAACGATGGAAAAACTATCAGCATGTCCTGTTCGTTGCCATCGGTGATACAGTCGTCAAAGGTATGCTCAACGCAGCACGAGATTTAGGTCAAGAAGATCAAGTCATAGCAGTCAGCTTTGATGGCACATCCATTGCGCTAGAAGAGTTCCAACATACAAATAGTCGCCTACTCACCTCACCAACATTCCAGCCACAACACTATGGCAAACATCTAGTCAATCTTGTGCAACAAATTCTGATGGATGAGCGTGTCCCAAACAAGAATTTAATCCCGCCATTGTGTATCACACAAGAAAACTACAACTACACACTGCTTTCAACGAACCGATAAATTAGCGCCATGTCAGAACGCGTTCTATGTTATGGTGGTATCTGTGTCGATAATATTATTCATGTTCCGTATATGCCAACAGCCGGTGTTGCCACGACCCCTACTCGACAACAATTTCAGCTCGGTGGTGGCGCGACATTAACTGCAACTTGGCTTGCAAGTTGGGGTATTGACGTATCGCTAACGGGCAATGCGATTGGCAAAGATGCCTATGGTCAAGACATTATCCAATGGTTAGAAGCCTATCCATCATTTTCATCTGCCCTCATTCAACAATCTGATTCTGTTGAGACACCTTATACTCGCGCCCTCATACCACCCAGTGGAGACCGTTATCTAATTGAATTCGGCTATGATAAAGCGCCGATGCACCCCGCCGAAGCAATCTCACTCCACAACATCGACATTGTCACAGTCAACGTCTATTATAATAACGCAGAGCGCGAGTCCGAACGTCTAGCAGCTAAAGCCTATGCACAAGGTAAGACTGTCATCGCATCAGACATTATCGAGCCGTCTAACCCCATTTTTACCACATCAGATATTCTAATTAATTCACGCGCGGTCATGAACAAAATATTACCAGAGGAAGATCACAAGCAATATTCAGCAAGTTTACAGAAACAACACGGTGGGATTGTCATCATGACAGATGGTGAACAACCCGTCTTTGTTATCGATCGGGATGGATCAACATTCAGTATCGAAATACCTGAAGTTGATGTACATGATACAACAGGTGCGGGCGATGCATTTCGTGCAGGGATTGTTTATGGTCAAATAAATGAACTGTCGCTTGAGGATAGTGTAAAACTTGCAATTGCAGCGGGGTCATTGCAAGTCATGCGTGATGCATCTACAACCCCGCCATCTTCACTTGATGATACAAAAAAGTTGAGTCAAAGCCTCGGCATTATGAATTAGTCGTCATCATCATCGTCGTCGTCATCATCATCGTCGTCATCATCGTCGTCGTCATCATCGTCGTCGTCATCATCGTCGTCATCATCGTCGTCGTCATCATCATCGTCGCCACTATCACCAGAGTCGCCGCTATCTCCGGAATCACCGCTGTCGCCGGAGTCGCCACTATCACCAGAGTCACCGCTATCGCCAGAATCACCACTATCACCAGAGTCACTGCTATCGCCAGAATCGCCACTATCACCGGAATCGCCACTGTCGCCGGAGTCGCCACTATCACCAGAGTCGCCGCTATCTCCGGTAGTCCCAGTATCAACAGAGTCACCACTATCACCAGAAGTATCACCGCTAGAGTTGCTATTGCCACTGTTATTAGTGTTTGACGAATTGTTCGTTTGATTTGGATTGGTGGATGCTTCTGTTGCGTTATTTGATGATTCACTTACGCCAGCAATCGGTTGTTGATTAGGTGTATTGACATCAGAATTCACGCTAGTCCGAGCTTGTACAGGTTGATTTGGTGTCAAAATAACGCCGTAGGTCACGAGTTCTTCGTATTGTGTTTCAGATAGGTTATTGACTTGAGCGAGAATGGTTTCAGAAATTTGTGGTGGGATCTCAATATTCCGCCCAGATAATTCACCCAAAGTCACATTCAAGAAAGCTAAATCTGCTGGAACTGGGATGTCAATATCTTTTTCATTTAAGTTCACTGTGACAGAAGATCCAGCAACCGCCACATATCCCTCAGTCTCATTACCAATATATGCTACGCCTTCTAATATCTCAATCGACATTTCGTCGTCATCTGCTTGTAAAAATGCTGTATCACCTGTATTCGATATAAAATCAACAGTGACTTCGTTAACCCAAAATGTCACCCGACCAACCCCTTCAGGTGTTTGAATCAACAAGCCGTCACTCGGAACACCAGCACAACTCGAATCCGTAGTTGCCGAGTTAAGATAGAATGCTTGCATAGGTCCGAAATACGGTTCAGTGGGTTCAACCAATGGTAAATTATCCACGTCGAAGCTTTCTAACAGATCAACCGAAACCCACCCAGCGATGTTGAGTTCATTATCATATACTTGAATCCATGTGCCGTCTTCATTACGTCCAATTGCACCTAGTGGTGTTTCAGATGGGACAGACAATACTACGCGCGATTCCGTACTAGCACTACGCCGAATATTGGTAATGGAGTTGGTCATCACATTCTGAGTTGTAATGACATCTGTCGCAGATTCGACATCTGTATCACCTAAAAGTAAAAGTATGACATCATCTGGTTGCGATGGATCGAGATTTGCCAATAACCGCATAATCGCGACGCCCCACTCTCCCGTTGTATCGTTTAATGCACTCAACGATAACACACGGATATTATCAACATCCGCCACATCACCAGGTGCCTCAAATTTGATAATTTCAATATCTGAAAATGGGGTGAGATTAACGGTATTATTTCCATAGCAGGCTTGGTTGCGATCCATCGTATCACACACAACTTCTGCCTGAGTCAGTGCCTGTTGATAATTAACCGGACACGATGTTGTTTGCGCAATTACCACAATTGGGATTGAAGAGACAATTAGTAGAAGAGACCAAATTAGTTTTTTCATATTCACAGTTTTGAGTTATCACATCTTTGTAACTATTATAATTTGAAAATGATTAATTTGTACATTAGAAATGATACACAAACTATTTTTCATAAATTTACAATTAGCCCGATCAAACCATTTATTGTTAATCTAGCAGCTTCAGTTGAGTTGAATGCTTAAGTTATGCGGGGATCGAAACTCATAACCTTCTGGTTTATCTGTATCAGGGTTTGCCATAGCTAATTTGGGAAATCGCAACAGCAGAACCCGTAGACCTATCGAAGCTTCCATACGTGCCAAACCTGCTCCAATACAAAAATGTTTACCATTTGCAAATGCCAAGTGATCACGCGCATTGTCACGATAAACATTAAACTCGGATGGGTTTGCATAATGTGCTGGATCACGATTAGCAGCCCCTAACATGCACTGCAATGTATCCCCTGCACGTAGATGCACACCTGACACCTCGACATCAGATAGCACATGACGAGTACATGTTTGTACCGGAGGTTCATATCGGAGTGTTTCTTCAATAGCATTCGGCAAACGCCCGATAAGGTCATCACGAACAGCTTGTAATTGCTCAGGATACCTCAACAACCAATAAAGTGTATTCGTTATGAGGGCTGAAGTCGTCTCCACCCCACCAAAAATAATTACACGTACCGCATCTATAATCTCAGTATCCGTTAATTGATGTTGAGCAGCATGTATTATTCTCCCAAGTACACTCTCATCAGGATATTTTCTGAGGCGGTCAATATGAGATTGCACATATTCCGAAAATGCAAGTACCGATGCTCTGCCCTGTTTTATGATTTGTTCATCGCCCCTAAAATTACTCATAATCTGACTAAAATCAGATACCCAATCACGGATTTTAGTATCATCATCTACTTCCAGCCCAAGACTATTGATAATCGTTCTAATCGCGATGATGTCAGCATATTCCGCTTTGAGGTCAACGGTGTGTTGGTGCCGAAATGTTTCAATCAGATCGAGGGCAAGCTGTTCGATCGCAGGTTCGGCATCCGCACGAATATTTCGTGGCGCAAATGATGTATTAAAAGGACGACGTAAACGTTGTTGTTCTGCACCGTCAGTTGTTAGCATGTTGTACCCCACTGCTTGACGCATCAATGATTGGTCTGAAACAACAGTGAATGTCTCGGTATCAGCCAGTATGCGTAAGACATCGGCGCGGCGTGTCACATACCACATGCCAACTTCATCCACCCATGACACAGGCTCGGATGCTAACATTTGCATCAAAGCTGGATAAGGATTAATATGTTGCTGTGTCATATCGACAGCATAACCAATCGGGAAATCATTTATATTAGGCATAGCGACCATCCAAGTAAGTTGATCTATATTCCACAATTATAAACAAGTAGCGACTGCCCCACTATCATACTGGAGCAGTAATTCCACATAGCAACCTATCGTATACGCCATACACCCAACTGGTTTGACTGTGATAAGGTCGTCATTAACGTTGCATCTTCATTAAATACAATATCGACAATCTGCTGTGCATTCGTACTGACTTGATGTAACAGCCCCTGAGTGACAGCATCATAAAAGCGAATTTCGTTATTATTGGGTACAAGCGCAAACCAATTATCCTCCGGCGAAAACTCTACACTTTGCACTTCAACACCTGAATCCAAATATATTGTTACAACTTCTTCTGCACTATTCAAACTCAGGTTATAGAGTGTGTAAAATCCTTGTGCGGTATTTGTATTTGGATTGTTGCGGAGACCAACAACAACTAATTTTAAGCCATCTGCACTGATTGAAAAATCGCGAATAGTGACATCATCCGCAAAAATTAGCGGATAATTACTCGACCATGTACCGGGATTAGCATCCGCTCCAGACCAAATCATGAGATTACTCTGATCAGTTAAACCAACTAATCGCTGACCATTCGCACTGAATTCAAGTTGGATATATGTCTCGGTTGGCAATAACACACGTGCCGCTTGCGATACAGCACGATATGTCGGCGACTCCGGATTCGAATCCACAAAAATGAAGCCTTGCCCAACCTGTGAGACCACTAGCATATCACTATCAATCGGATGAATCGCGCCGATGTTAAATGTTCGGTTATTACGGGATAGGTCAAATTCATCGAAGTATGTCCCACCTACCAATTGAATTTGTGTACCGTTAATTAACGATGGGATCATTGTCACGACTTGTCCAGTAACATCAACATCTGTAGCCAATGGAAAATCGCCTAATTCACGCAGTATTGGATTAACCCATGAGGTGTCAGGGCGTTGTATAGTCGGGTCATCCGGACTCCATGACCATTGCCGATTATCCAACCATGTCCCAATAATATCATAACGTCCATTGATATGAATTGAACGACTAACACCTGCAACATCCGGGGTTAGTTTTACAACTTGTCCGAGGCGAATGAGTGTCGCTACATTAATAGACTCGACGTCCACACCAACAGGTTCTAACCAATAATCTTCAACACTTGATGCTTCACCTGTCCATCCAATCGTGCCCTGATAATTGACTTGCCACCATAACAAACCACCATTGCATTCAGGTCCACCGACAATCTGGAATGGAAATCCGGGAGGAATCTCGCCGAGATACTGTCCACTTTCGCCCGGTTGTGCACGTAGGTTGTTTGGCAACCCCGGCGTTACCTGTGCAGTGAGACCAACATACAGGCGCGATATTACCCCATTACATTGAAATATCGGGATAGATGTTGCTTGTGGTGTAGGCGGAACCACAGGGGTATTATTGACTGCAATCACGTCGGGTATGCCACCCGGGATAATATAGTAATCTGTATCCTGCCCTTCTGCTGTCCAACCTTGTGTCTGATTATAGTCCACGAGCCAGAAACTAATCCCACTCGCACATCGCGGTCCATCCACAACGTTGAATTCAGCACCCGCTGGAATCTCCCCTATCAGTTGACCACTTTCACCGGGTACAGACCGTAGATTGTTCGGAAATCCATCAGGCGAAATATGAGCAACACGACCAATTGTCAAACGTGGCCTGAGTACACCACATTCATATTGTGGCACATCACATAATCCAAAGTATGTATAATCATCATATACAATCACAGTCCACTCATCATTACCATCAAAATCTGTGTCAAAAAAGACACGATAGTAGCGCGTTGCTGTTGTCGTTGTAGGTAGTATAATTGGGCTGGTACATCCAGCAGTTAGATTAAAATTATCGCCAATTGCACCCCCGCGCCAATCCCATCCGGTATTATTGATGTCAATTGTACCGTCACCATAAATTGCGTTAATTTCTTGTATTGTACGAATCACATAATCAGGCATTACAGGTTGTGCAATCACCACACTGCTAACGCCCCATATGATCAATCCGATAAAGAACACCACTAATCGTTTCATGATATGCTCCGCTGATATTCATTAGCCTCTTCCACACATTTTAACCTAGATTGATAATCTCGGAGTGTGATGTAGAGTACTCGTAGAGATAGCATTGCTGTAGCGTATGGCATACAACGGATCAAAGAATACATTTTTGTAATCTCCGGTACATTAATACTTCTGGCTTGTGAAGTAACGATATAATTTATATACATAATTTAACTAATATAGGGTGCTAGCAATGGAAACTCATATCACTTATACACGTACTCCCAATAACATTCATATTGTAAAGTGGCATAATCATTCGCGAGATGCAATTTATGAGTTTGTAGATGTAACAAAAGATATTTTAGAATCGTTTCCCCCCAACTCAACAGCCCTCATCCTACAAGATTTCCGTGATTCTGCGGTCCCCTCTTTCCGGATGTTAATGGATGCCATGGCAAAATCAGGCACACGTAAAGATGTTAACTTAAAAGTCGCCTATCTAGCAGATGATCTTAGCTTACAACTTATCGTAAAAAGTTTGACAATATCCAATAATATCAAAGGGAATCGTCAATTTTTCAAGTCGAATCAAGAACAAGACGCAATCGACTGGTTACTGTCAAGTTAGCGTCTGTTTAGCATGTCACAAAAAATTATCACCTGTTGATCTATATGTCTTAGAAAATGAGTAAATTCATACCTATAACTAAAATGGTTCAGGTATATCACGCTGATTCATATAGATTGGTCAATCACAAGTCAGAGGTCAAATGAGTGAGTTATTCCAACATGAAATACTAGACTCAGGTATTCATTATTTTACGTGTATAAGTAATTCCAGTGAGTCAGTTCACAGCTATTTTCGGCAAGCTAGTACACTGATTCAAGAAATAGTAAACGACAACCCCAATGAACAAGTTGTTGTACGATTTTTGATAGATTTTCGACAGATCACCTTACCGTCATTTGCTGATGTCGTAGCAGAAACAGTAGATTTACAAAGACGCCCATCCATCTCAACAGATAGACTAACCCGTCGATTTGCTTTTCTATCAGATGACGAAAAACTTATTGACTTAATTGATAGCCTTGGGGCGTTAACACCTACAACTTACGAACGTCGTGTATTTAAAGCAAACATGGCAAATGAAGCCATAGACGGGTTACTCGAGTCATAATTGATATCGAGATAATATCAACTATGAGATGTCTTATATTATAATCCGTCAGTATTATTTCTATGAGACAATAACATGACTGAATTGATCCAATACAAATTACTTGATGGCAATATTCATAACTTTGTTTGGTTGCAAAATAATCACGAAACTACGACTCAATATGTTGAACACTTCGGTAAAATTGTCCGCGACAGTTTACCATCAGATGCCAACCATGAACCGATTGTGATACGCGTCTTGCTCGATTTTCGACAGACAACATTTCCTTCACTAGACACGATTTTACCCGGGTTAATCGACCAACGCCGACGCAATGAATTGATTGAATCACGTTTCCATGCGTATTTTGCTTACCTCTCAGATGATGTGGAATTTATTGAAAATGTTCGATCCGCTGTCTCCATCATGCCACCATCAAATAATCGCCAGTTTTTTAAGGCAGATGAAGAACAAAAAGCAATTGAATGGTTGTTGAAATCTGAATAATCATTTCCCACGAACATCACCCAATATTGCAACAAATCATATGCCATTTACAGTAACATTTCATGCGGTCATGTTGTCTATGTGAAAGGCAATCATATACTGCAAATGAGGCATAAATGTCAAATGAAATCAAATATGAAAGATTACCCGACGATATACATCGACTAACATGGTTAAACAATTCTCGAGCTGCTATCAAAGAGGGTGCAGTCCTGTACAGGGAAATCAATGAATGCTTACTCTCGGGTGAAACTGTTTGTATTTTTATGGATCTCGGTCAATCAGGGGCATTATCTATCAAGCAAATATGTGATGTCACGAAAGATGCAGGGTTAAGGTGTGATGTTATCTATCGCACAGCATATTTATCGGATGACAGAACCGTTCCTGTTCTCATGAAAAATTACGCCAGTATCAATAAAATCAATGGCATGCGTCAATTCTTTGCAGTCAATCAAGAAGAATTAGCAATCAACTGGTTACTTGAAGCATAATATTATATGAAGGTTTTGAATTAACTATATCAGCAACTTAGAATTTGATGTCATAAGTTCTTATGTTAGCTTGATATACATAATATCCCCACTTATACTGAGGGATATGTAGATGTCAATTTAGGGTACCAAACGTATGTCTCAGTATATTCAACATACCAAACTTCCATCAGGTATACATCACTATATATGGCTATCTAATTCACAAGATGCGATGAGCGAGTGTGCCAAAATCTATAAGAAGATGAATGCAGAAGCTGATCCTGACAGCACAATCCTGATCTTGGTAGACTTGCGTCAATCGGGTCCATTATCTGTACAGCAATTATCCTATCGGATGAAAGATACAGGTATTCGTAGCGATGTCACATATAGGACAGCCTATATTTCAGATGACCGGAGTGTACCCATTTTGATGAAGAGCTTCGCCCTGATCAACCGCGTCAATAGTACTCAACAATTCTTCGGTGCCAGTCAAGAAGAACAAGCAAAAGAGTGGTTACTAAATCAGCAAACTTAAGTGTATCCATGTTATAATATTTCAGAAATTATAAACCTCTGAGGATATATTGTGTCTGATTCGATTCAGTACGAACTGATAGAACCTAATATTCACTACTATAAATGGCAAAAAACAGATATTGATACATTCATCACGTATGTTATGCATTCTCGCCAACTCGTATCAACAGATACTAACGAAACCCAAGACATCCCTTCCTTAAAGATTTTACTGAATTTAAGTATAGAAACTTTTCCTAATTTAGATGAGCTTGTCAGCTTTACAGTTGATCAAAGTCTTCATTCTCGCACCTTTCATAAGGAGATCAAACGCACAATCGCCTACTTGTCTGATGATCGTGATCTTCCTCAAAAGATAGATTATCTAACAACACTTACTACAATTGAGAACAAACGAAAATTTTTTAAAACAACCCAAAAAAATGATGCTATTGCATGGTTATTAGAACAGGAAATTTAGAAAGTAACTATAATGTCTACAGTACAGCCTTCTCATGATGATATTTACGGTGACCCTAATATTATAAAATTTACACGTACTCGTGGTCAGGGTGCGGATGGTAAACTTCCCCTCGATGAAGACATGCTCCTCAATGAACCTAGTGGTAACTTATTTGCGATGACGCAAAATGTGGCGATGGGATGGCATCCCGAAGAAGTCAATCGGGAACAATATGTCATTGTTAGCACACAAGGCGGATTACGTGGTGAAGATGGATCAGCCATCGCACTGGGTTATCATACAGGGCACTGGGAAATTGGTTTGTTAGTCCGTGAAGCGGCAGAAACAATACGTGCTCAAAATGCGATTCCATTTTCGGTCTATTGCTCAGACCCATGTGATGGACGCTCGCAAGGTACAACCGGAATGATGGACAGCCTACCCTACCGTAATGACGCAGCTATGGTCATGCGACGGTTGATTCGGTCTCTGCCGACACGTGATGGTGTCATGGGCATTGCAACTTGTGATAAGGGGCTTCCGGCAACGATGATTGCATTGGCAGGCAGTAAAGAACTTCCCGGTGTTATTGTCCCCGGTGGTGTGACATTACCAGCTGAAGGTGCAGAAGATGCTGGTACTGTTCAGACAATTGGTGCACGCTTTGCCCATGATATGATTAGCCTTGATTATGCAGCAGAAATGGGGTGTCGATCATGTGGATCTTCGGGCGGTGGATGCCAATTTTTAGGGACAGCAGCAACTGCTCAAGTGGTTGCAGAAGCCTTTGGGATGGCATTACCGCACAGTGCGCTTGTCCCCTCAGGTGAAGATGTTTGGCTCGATCTTGCAAAACGTTCAGCCCTAGCCTTAGTTAATATGAAGGCAAACAATATTTCCCTCGCAAATATACTTACGCAGGAGTCGCTGGAAAATGCAATGCTACTCCACTCTGCATTTGGTGGCTCAACCAATCTATTGCTTCATATTCCTGCAATCGCACATGCTGCGGGACTAACAACCCCAACAGTCGATGATTGGATTCGCGTTACACGGAGTACCCCACGTCTAGTTGATGCCCTACCCAATGGACCGAAAAATCATCCTACTGTACAAGTTTATATGGCAGGCGGCGTACCCGAAGTTATGCTGCACCTGCGTGATATGGGCTTACTCAATACAGATGTCTTGACGGCTACAGGCGATAAGCTTGGTGATGTCTTAGATTGGTGGCAGGATAGTGAACGTCGCAAGCTAGCAACAGAGCGTTTAGGCGCAAGCGATCAGATTGATCCAGATGATGTGATTATGTCGGCAGATAAAGCGCGTGAAAATGGATTATCCAGCACGGTCGTCTTTCCAGTTGGTAACATCGCCCCACAAGGATCTGTAATTAAAGCAACCTCTATCGATCCATCTGTAATTGATGAAGACAATATCTATCGTCATACAGGCAAAGCTCGGGTCTTTACCTCTGAACAAACAGCAATTCGAGCTGTTAAAGGATTATCAGATAATCCAATCGAAGAAGGCGATGTCCTTGTATTGATAGGCGCAGGACCAACGGGTACAGGTATGGAAGAAACGTATCAACTAACCTCAGCGCTTAAGTTTATCCCATGGGGAAAACACGTCCCAATAGTAACAGATGCGCGCTTCTCGGGTGTATCGACAGGCGCGTGTATCGGGCATGTTGGACCGGAAGCATTAGCTGGTGGTGCAATTGGCAAAGTACGTGATGGCGATTTGATCCAAATTGAGATAGACCGCAATGCTACGGCAGGTACAGTTCAACTGGTGGGTACAGCCGATGGTGACTTATCCCCAGGAGATGCGCAAAAATTACTAGACAGCCGTCCGATTCACCCAGACTTAACAGCACACCCAGGTATCCCAGATGATACACGTTTGTGGGCAGCGCTGCAGGCAGCAAGCGGCGGTGTGTGGAATGGTTGTGTCTATGATGTTGATAAAATTATTGACACTCTACAAGCAGGTATGCAAGCATTACGAGAAAAGACACCTGCAGATAGTTAAACACTAACAACAATTATTAGAGGCAGAAGGATCAAGCGTCTGCCTCATAATTCTTTCTTTGGTTCCTCAGTCGGTATCAAACACAGCCCGTAATATCGATACCAGCTCCGCCTCAGAATCAACTCGTGATTCTTTAGCAATGTCACGACGAAAAATTCGATAGTTTTTACCATTTGCCCCACGCCAAATATCAAGATCAATGTAGGTATTAAAAATAGTTGAGCGAAAAATCAACCCCGTACTACTAATTTTTGGGGTTATCTCATCGAACTTAAAATAATTCCCAAGCAACATAATTGTATCTCGAATGAGGGATAAGTTGGTTGTCGACTTCTTTTGTAACTGTGAGACACGAATCGCCCAATTACACACCTGTATCAAATCATTCCAATCGCGGATTTGAGTTTCAGAGTTATAAGCAATTGTCAAGCTACTACGGCTTTCGATACTTTCGTAAAAGAAAGTCAAACGTCCCCAATCATACATATATTGCCATGTCTCAAGGACTTTATGTTCAAGCTGATTGAGTTCCTGATGTGTCTCATAAACTTTGACAGGGTCAACAATATCAGGCTCGCCGATATTTGACATCAACCACCCCTTCACCGAGACCATCCAGTGTAGATGATACTGCCACCACAAATTTTCGGGAATGTGGCGCGTTAGACTTCCGGCGGTAAATTCAACACGTCGCAAGAATTGGTTTTCATACGCCATACGTGCATTCCACGGTTGCCGATTGATCCGCATTCTAGCTAAAGGAATTTCGCTACGCCACATGCCCCGCCCGTCTTCATGAGACGTACGGCGAATTTGTGGATGATTCCGAGCGAAGTCATCAATCTTCAGTTGTGGGTGACATGACACATCACCCCATTGTATTGCACCAGACTGTATGTCAACACTAAATGTCATACACCTAACCTAAACACATCTAACTTCTTAAATGTAATTATGGTGTAGGCATAACAAGCCAACTTTCGATAACAGCAGGATTTCCATCAAAATCAATTATGAGTTGACCTGTTGATTCTTCAATTTCAATAACACGATACACACTATCACCAGTTGCTTGCCCCTGTGGATTATCATCAAACGGAATATCGATTCTCAACGGATTATCAATCAGTTGTTCAATAGCCACAAATGAAGCAGTTGCGGATGGTAACGTTTGTATCAAAGTATCTGCTTCAAATGGTGGAATTCGCTCCACAGTATCTGGTGCAAGCGATATCCGAATATATGTGCCACGGTAAATATCCAATAATCCACTATTTATAAAAATCCGAGCTGATGATTCTTCAGCAAGTGAGAATATATCGAGTCCATACAAGTCTTTTAAATCAGACTGAACGAATGAGCGAATATCCGATGGACGCTCACGGCTGAATTCTGGTGGACTTGTATCTGGCAAACTTTGCCCAATGCCAAAATCTTTATTTGCAATAACAAGAAACGGTGTGCTTGATTCAACATCAAATAGTCTAAAATTCAAAAAAGTGTCGAGATAACTATTTTGAATGATCTGTATGTTACGCATTGGCGTTTCCCCATCGATACCAAAAGTAAAGGAGATCACTCGCTGGAAAGGGTTCAACAATTCACTGTCTGTACCTTGCTGGACAACGATCGCGTGATGTTTTGATATTGGTAATGGTATTGTTCGAAGCGACAATGTAGCAAATAACTCACGTGTTTCATCAGTTAAACAAGGATTTTCAGTAGGAATTTGAGTAAATGTATTTACTTCTGACAATAACTCAAGTGTGATGTATCCACCTGTATGCGCGTTTGTATTTACAGTAAATAAATTTGCAGTATAAAATTCCGTTGCATATACAGTAATAGTTGCGTCTTCGGGTATCATGATACCAAAGACACTACTATCCCAGAATTCAATCAGATATGGTATTTGCTCCTGATCATTGGGCTCAACACAAAAATATACCGTTGGTTCTGTATCTTGTGCGAAAGCTACAGGCAACAAACCAATAGATGTGATAACGATTAATAACACTAAACACATATAACGATAAAAGAACATGAATAATAACTCCTCAAGATGAATAATTACCAGTCTTGTACACATCGGAATGATAAACTAGACCCAAGAAAGTCGTCTTTTAAGTCTTCGCTCTGTATGATATTGTCTTCAGATACTATAAAGCGTTTAGCCTGCCCATTACTGGATGAAACCCATTCACTAATATTGTAATAGCTGGAGGGGAGGTTGTGGACAAGTAGAGTCAATTCTTCTTCTGATGGTAACCGCGCCGATCGATAAGCACAATATTGTTGAGCCATTGCTCGATTGATGCCAACCACAGGGTTTGTTGCCCCTGCTCCAGCAGAATTATATAGATTACCAAAAGCAGGTCTACTGCATATAGCATCACTTAAACATAAATCATACGCCTGGTTCGATACAGGCATCATATCTATCGCAAGTGGATCTTCGATACAAATTTCTCCTTTATCAATTTGCTGACATATCGCCGGAACAAATACAACAGTGACAACCGATGGCGCATCATCAAGCAGAATAATACGTGTATCAATTTGCCATGGGGCAGACGTTGCAGATGGTATAGGTGAAGGTGTCGAAGTGGCAACCTGTTCCGTAGCGGTGGCTTGTAACGTCACCGAAGGCGTTAGTGTAGCGGTCATAGTTACTGTGTACGTAGGTGTTAGTGTAGAAGTAGTTGTTAGCGACGGCGTTATCGTTGCAGTCTGTGTAGGAGTAACTGTTAGTGATGGTGTCATCGTTGCAGTTTGTGTATGAGTAGCTGTTAGCGACGGTGTCATCGTTGCAGTCTGTGTAGGAGTAGCTGTTAGCGATGGCGTCATCGTTGCAGTCTGTGTAGGAGTAACTGTTAGTGATGGTGTCATCGTTGCAGTCTGTGTAGGAGTAGCTGTTAGTGATGGTGTCATCGTTGCAGTCTGTGTAGGAGTAACTGTTAGCGTTGGTGTAGATGATACGCCTACCATGATAGGTATTTCGGTCGAGTCCTGTACAGCAGAACCAAGTAATGAAGACGATCCTAAAGTTGAATCCTCTAATGTCGCTTCATTCGCATTATTCATAGAAGAACCTAGTAATATTAATCCAACTATAGCAAGAGTAATCACGCTAACGATCGGCACGAACCGTCTTATGTCTCTCTTTGTTTCTGATGAATGTAAATCATTCTCATCTACACTTTGCTGACTCAAATCATCAATAATAACCGGATCATAATCCGCTGAAGGGTGCTGATAGTCTTTTTTCCTCTGATCGTCGAATACGATTGTGCTTTGGCTGGGTAATTCAGATAGAATCGGCTCGTCATTCTCGTCAAATTGAATTGTTACCTGTGACATAGTTTGCGTTTGATGTGGTAAGAATGACGCAAAATCAGCTTTTGATGATGTGGAATTTACTATTTGATCAACTAATGCATCACTGAATGCTTTAGGGTTTGCATAACGGTTGCTCGGTATGGAAGATAACACCCGACGAAATATAGAATCCAGCGCTTGCCTCATTGGCTGCGCATTTAACACATCAAAGCGAGAGTCAACTTGACTGGGAAGCCGCCATGAGCCATGACGTAATTTCTCAGAGACATAATCAAGATAGTCGAGCAAATTAATACTCGTTGCTTCCTCATAAGTTGTTATTGGATGGGTTTCATACAAGATTTCGAAGGCGACTAACCCAAAGCTGAAGATATCTGAAAGTTCTGATGTTGATGGATCGGGGGCTGCATACCTGAGTGTCATAGCAGATTGCGTACTATCAACTTCGACATCTGACGTAAGACTAATACTAAAATCCAACAAATAAAGTCTTTCGCCTTGAATCCGAATATTGCTCGGTTTGATATCACGATGCAATATTCCGTGAGTCGCATTTGGAATGCGTATCAAGTGAGCCTTGGTTAAAGTACTTGCGAGAGCCTCGATCCAATGAATACGAGTGGTTAGATCTATCGCTCCAATATCTCCTGTTGCGATTAACTCGTTAAGGTCCCGTCCATTTATATAATCCATCACAATATATGGAGGAACATGTTTCTCGTCGTAATCAAAAATTCTTGCTACGTGGCTTGACACACGATAAAGTTGTTGCTGTGCAGATACCTCTCGTTTAAATCGACGCTGATAGTCTGTATCATTGAAGTAATCAAAGTGTGCAACTTTTAATGCCCACCGTTCGCCGTAAGTATCTTTAGCCAACCAGACATGCCCAGAACTACCTGCTCCAAGCGGTCTAATAATAGTATATCCTGGAATATTTGGTGCTTGATGTGCCATGTTCTCGACCGACCCGATCGTGATCGTATACTAAGAAACATATTTCACGACAGAGACACAACACATCATTAAATATCTATAAGATATCAAAGATTCAAACTGATCTAGTTTGGTGCCCCTTCATGAAACAACATTATTTCGCCTGTTCCCGCACGGTAGTATAACAACGAACCCGAACAATAGCTAACATTTTAGAGAATTTAGTGTTTATATTTTTAATTCTTATTAAACTTAAAACAAACTTTTTACATCTAAAAAATCAACCAATTGTAATTGTACATCTAAATTGGATAGCCATCCTGATCAACAATTCGTATTATTGAAGCAGTTCAGACATAATGTAAATAAATATAGTTTATTCAATCAAAGGTTAAAATATGTTTAGCAAAGAAGAAACGCAAATTTTAGAGTCTTTGGTCAATTGTATTATTCCAGCAGATGACCACCCTGATGGATGGTCAGCCGGTGTTGGTGATTATCTGTTCAAGCAATTTGAAAGCGATCTACAGGACAAACTATCTGATTATCAAACTGGGCTTGCCTCACTCAATATGGAAGCACAATCAACCTACGAACAATCGTTTTCTGAATTATCATCCACTGAACAAACTCAGCTTTTGACCAATATCGAAGCAGGTCAAATCAAATCGGGGCAAGAGAATCTACAAGCATTTTTTAGTATGGCAATCGAACACACAACCGAAGGGTACTATAGCAATCCAGAAAATGGCGGAAATCGCGATGGTGTTGCATGGGACATGATGGGATTTGAGGTGACACAATGACACATTATGACGCAATTGTGGTTGGTGCAGGTGCAGGTGGTGGCGTTGCGGCTGCAATATTAGCAGAAGCAGGCAAAAAAGTCCTCTTGATTGAACGTGGGCGAAATTTGACATTTGAAAGTATTGGGCGCGATCATCTGCGTAATCAACGGTTGTCGCATTACGGACATAATGCCGGACCTGATATTGATGGCAACCCACGCACTCATGCCGATGGACGCACTATTCGTCCACATGAAGGCGGTTATCAGAATAATGCGGCAGCTGTCGGCAGTGGCACGGTCGTTTACGCTGGGCAAGCATGGCGATTTATGCCGCAAGACTTCCAGATGGCGAGCTTGTATGGTGTGCCAGAAGGCAGTTCGCTGGCGGATTGGTGCATCAGTTATGAAGATGTCGAGCCGTATTATGAAAAGATCGAATGGGAAATGGGTGTGTGTGGTGATCATTCGCAGATGCCCCATTTACCAGATTATCAGAAACCGTATCCGATGCCTGCACTCACCTTACCGCTTAAATCCGGTGTCATGCAAAATGCACTAGAGTCACTCGATTGGCACAGTGTTCGTGTTCCACGTTTGATTAACTCTGTGCCTTATCTCGATCGTCCTGCCTGTACAAATTGTCAGCACTGTGTCGGATTTGCGTGCCCAGTTGATGCCAAGAACGGCACTCAAAATACGATGATTCCGCGCGCACTCGCTACAGGAAATTGCACCTTACAGGCCGAAACAATGGTCAGCGAATTACTAACTAGCGAGAGCGGAAAGGTTACTGGCGTAAAATTATTAACCGAAGATGGACAATCCGAGGATGTAACAGCAGATGTCGTCGTGCTCAGTTGTGGTGCAGTGGAAACTGCACGCCTGTTGCTCAATTCAAAGACAAAACAAGAACCAAACGGCATCGGCAATAATAGCGATCAAGTTGGACGGCATTTGCAGGGACATTATTATCCAGGTGCAGTCGGATTGTTTGATGATGTGATGTACGACGGGGTTGGACCAGGAGCTTCGGTCGCAACTACCCAGTTTAATCATGATAACGACGGCATTATCGGTGGCGGGATGCTGTGTGATGAAGATATTGTGCTCCCGATTATCTTCTGGAAGCGCAATTTACCATCTGACCTGCCGAAATGGGGTCAAGCCAATAAAGACTTCATGCGTGACAACTATCGACGTGTGATTGATGTCAAAGGACCCGTTCATGAAATTCCACATCCTGACGGGCGCGTGACGGTCAACCCAAATGTAACCGATAAATGGGGTGTTCCTGTAGCACACCTATCTGGCACAACCCATCCCGAAACTGTGCGGACAGCCAACTTTATGCGTGACCGTGCATTCGAATGGCAAAAAGCCGCGGGTGCAACCAAAATATGGGGTGCAGAACAAGAATTACGTCTGTCCGGTGGACAGCATCAAGCTGGAACAACCCGCATGGGAGACGATCCAGCGACATCGGTCGTCGATAAATGGAGCAAAGTCCACGGGCACGATAATCTATTTGTAGCGGATGGATCAGTGCATGTCACCAACGGAGGGTTTAATCCGGTGCTGACAATTATGGCATTATCATGGCGCACAGCTGAGAACATTGTAGACAGTTGGTAAATCGAAGTATCATGTAATTACAATAATCAGAGAGATACAACATGACCAGCAAAACTAAGCCCATCATCAAACAACGTCGCAAGCGCATCATACTAGGCTTATTTTCAGTTTTAACATTGTGTGCTTTTTTATCGATTAGTCTCCTAATATCCTATGTGAGCTTACCAAGCGGGTATTCGCTGACAAGAACACATGTCAAACAGTCTGACTTGACCTATCAGCAGCACTTGGATAACCAGCTAGCTACACAAGAAGCACAATTCACACAGGGTATCACAACGAATACACCAGAGCCGGATGCTTTTTCACTCACAGCAACAGTGTTGATTGGACAGCTGACCTCTGATGCAAAAGCGATAGAAGAGTTTCAAAGTCGCACACCTAACAACTTCGAATTAACGGCAACTCAACTCATTGGACAACTCACATCTGATGCAGGCTTTTTAACTGCTGTAGCCAACGGTACAACAACGCCATTTTCCATAGATAAACTGGTAGATCAATGGGCTACTAAAATTGAAGATCGGACTAAGGTAACTCATCCAGCAATCCAACGATCCATTGAGACTATTTTTTCCCATTATAGCGATAATCTGATTAATGCTAACCTCACTCAGCTAACTGTCGAACATCATATGTATGATTCATCTCATAAGACGTATCATGCAATAACAATCGAAACGGGACCTTCACACAATCATTCGTCCCCATATGGGAATCACGGTGAACTCTTGGTATTTGATACATCAGAAGAAACTCCTATTTTGCTATTGCAAAAATCGCTTGATTACATGTATTTCCTTACTAGTGATGGCAACATTTTTTCGGATATCAACCAAACAGGTTACGTAAATCTTGTTATCAGTTATCGTCACTATGAAGACTGTCCAATTGTAGGTGTTGTTATTGTAGAGTTTACAGGCGATGCTTTAGTCGCCTTATCGCCTACTCCCATTGAAGTTGATGGCAGAACGTATGTTGATTATTCTCTTACTCGATCAGAATCTGATAATTCAATAATGATTGAGGCATTTGTTAGCACACAATCTGGCAGAACGAGTACTTCATGTCCAATCACAGCACAAGAGTTTAGCTATGAGTGGAATGGCGAACGCTATGCCCTCGTCGTTCAAGACTGACGACGAATCATTGTTGGGGTCAGCCCAGTGGTTGCTTTCACCCGTTTTGCAAAGTGCTGTGTCGTCGCAAAACCACATTGGAACGCAACCTCTTGGATACTCAGCCCCGTATATTTGAGTAAATCAATGCCGTGTTGTGTGCGTTGTTTCCACACATAACGCATCGGTGACAGCGATAATATATTGTTGAACAGTCGATTCAAGTGCGACACGCTGACGTTTGATTGTTCAGCAATCCCCTCTAGCGTCAATGCTGTATCCAGATTTTGATTGATGTAATTGCAAGCATCCGCAAGGATTTTATTGGCGTTATGTCCGAGTAGCTCATGTTGATAGGTGAGGCTTTCGCTCCAGTAGAGCATCAACATTTGTAATCCAAACATATTGAGATGTTGCTCAACATTTGGGAAGGTCGCATAATTCAGGCGCAATCCAAATTGTAGTAAACGATCCATATCACGGCTATAGGGCAAGTGTGTCGGCAGATGCGCCAGTTCGCCTTGGATTGTGTCATTTGCCAAATCAAAATTCAGATGCACGTAACTATGATGCGTCTGCTCATGTTTGGCAAAGCGATAATATTCTTCATGCTCAGGAAGTAGCAGTTGGATGTGATTTTCAGGTACAGAATGCCGTTGTCCATCAATCCAAATCGTCATCTCGCCAAAATGTAAAATCACAAATTGCACGTAGAATTGCTGACGGGGTCCGAGTGTTCCGCCTGGCGAATAAACAACATCCCCACAGGTCACTTCGACAGGTATGGTAATCTGAGAACCAAATATCATCACATATTGCACCTTAAGCGCATTACAGAACCATTTGCTATGCCCTCATATGATACTATAGTTCAAATTATTATGACAAATAAGAGGGATAACCTTATGGGGACTGCAACTTATCAATCCACAATTACACAAACCGATGTTGATAGTTATCATGAAAATGGCTTTTTGGTACTCAATGAAGTACTCACACCTGATGAAATCAACGAACTGCGCACCGATGCGACAAATATTTGTCGTGGTGATTATGGCATCGACATTCGTAATTATAGCCCGCCACCACCAGACGCTAATGAAGCTGAAATTTTAAGTCGTTACTTGTGCATTCACTTCCCCCATAAATTGTCCCAAACCATGCACAGCTATTTGGACCACCCAGCAATTGTGGATGTGCTGACGAAAGTCATCGGCCCCGATGTCAAATGTATGCAATCGATGTTGTTTATTAAATCGTCAGGCAAACCGGGACAAGCGTGGCATCAAGACGAAGATTTTATTCCTACCCGTGATCGCACATTGACCGGCGCATGGATCGCGATGGACGACGCAACTATTGATAATGGCTGTCTGTGGATTATCCCCGGCTCACACAAACATGGGGTTTTATGGCCACAACAAATTCAAGATGATCCACGTTTCGATTGTGCATCAGAATCTTGGGGATTCCCATATTCCGATGAAGACGCTATTCCCGTTGAAGTCAAAGCAGGGTCAATCGTATTTTTTAATGGGTATACTTTGCATCGCTCATTGCCCAATAATCGCACCTCGGGTTATCGTCGCACGCTTGTTAATCACTACATGAGTGCTCAATCTCTATTGCCATGGAGACATCCTGATAAATCTGTCGGTATGGGAATTGCTGATTTTCGCGATATTGTGATGGTCGCAGGCAATGATCCATATGCGTATAAAGGTACTGAAGATTTATCCGAAGCCAGCTTGCGCCCTGACGGTCGTGGCGGTTGTGAGACATGGACAACAGCCAAAACTGATAAAACTGACTCGTAATCCCCTCAACCAATATGTACAGAAAAGGGCAACGTGTTTGCCCTTTATCAGATATGACCTACTGTTAGAATGTAGCTTTGTGATCTCGAATAATCTGTAAAGCCTCATCGAGCGTCTGAACAAAATGATAATGCGCAATTTTATCACCCAAATTGTAGAGACGTGTCGCCAGTTTCATCAATGTATTCATCATATTGAGTGGTGTCACATAGATTGTCAGTTGTTCATGACCGGGGTCTTGTTTTAAAAGTTCACGGAGAGATAGTAAAGTAGATTCTCCACGGGGCATCAATTGAGCACCAAGCATCAACTGAATGATGGTATAAGTCGGGCGCAGTTGTGATTCTGTAGCAAGGACATTATTGAGGATCGCAAGGCCTTCGCGTGCATCATCCCATGTCCATCCTGAATAAACTTCTCCAATAATAATGTCTTTATTGTGATCATACCAATAAACTTTTCTATGATCTGTTTCATTCAATACAAGCATGCCATTTTCCGCTTATCCTGATTTATGATCATGAATTACATCTAAAGCATGATCGAACGTTGTCACATAACGAAACTTGGATTGCGCATCGACCATTCGATACATCCTACTCGCTAGTTGAATCATGTTACCGACAATATTTGCCTTCGCAACAAAAACTGTTAATGTTTCTTCTTGAGGATCATTACTCAAAATATCACGCAGATTCTTCAGTGCCGACCCCTCAGCAGGAAAATGATGCGCATCTTGAGAAAGATCGAGAATGACATAGATCGGTTGTGTTTTTATCCAAACCGATATTGTGTCGTTCATCCGATCAACGCATTTTTTAGCATTTTCCCATATCCAACCGGGAGATAGCTGACCAACTAAAATTGTGCGTTGCTCGTCGTACCAATACACTTTGATATCAGGAAATTCAGCAATTGTAATCATTTAGTTTTACTCCCATGCGATTTAGCATAGAGGTTCAATCCGATATTGTTCACGTTCATCACAGGTAAACTCCTGCATAAACCGATTATCAATAATCCATTGTCGTAATTCATCAAGTGTATCCACATTCCAAAGGATCATGTGTCCAGCACGAGTCGTCGACAGAATATTGACACCATCTTGTGTCACAGCAAAATCCCATACACGTTCTTCATGCCCTCTAAAAATGCGTACAGGTTTTTCTGTATTTGGATCCCATAAAATGAGCGTCTTATCCAAACCACCAGACAATACATATTGACCATCGAACAAGAAAACTGCTTTTTCGACCGTACCCGTATGTCCTCGTAATGTCGAAACCACATCACCAGTTTCAATATTCCATAATAAAATGTTGTTATCTGTTGAAGTCGAAAGCACAAGCGTCTCATCCGCATTCATTGTAATGTGCCGGATACTACCATTATGTTGATCAAATGTGCGTAGAGGATCTCCACTTTCAGCATTCCATACCACTATTGTGCCATCACCAGACCCACTCAATACCCGCGTATCATCGGCAGTTATATACACTGTATGGATACCATTAGTATGTTCTCCAGCAAATCGCTGAATAATCTCACCCGTTTGTGTATCCCACAGGATCATTGTTTGATCAGAAGATCCAGTTAAAATTTTTGTTTCATCCACATTAAACACAGCCGACCATACCCATTCGGTATGTCCGACAAATTGCATTAACGCTTCGCCTGTCAGTACATTCCATAAAATTGTTGTTTGGTCAGATGAAGACGAAAGAGCTCTGGTTCCATCTAAATTATAAATTACATCCGAGACTGTTCCGGTATGCCCCGTAATCGACTGCAAGATTACACCTGTTTCAAGGTCATATTCCACCAGCGCATTATCAGGGAATCCGGTCGTTACTAACGCACGATTACCGTCAGGGTGTATATCTACAGACCAAAGTGTCTCATCGTCTACGCGGTAATTATCAATGATGTTCCCGACAATAATATCCCAAACAAATATAGAGGTATCCGAAGATGCTGAGACAGTCGTTTGTCCGTCAGGGCTAATAGCGACCGCACGAATCCGATCTGTATGACCATATAATGTATTTAAGAGTTGCCCCGTCGTCAGGTTCCATAATTTAAGTGTTTGGTCAGCCGAGCCTGACACTAAACGGGTATCATCAGGACTGACAGCAACAGTCAAAACCCCTGCTTCATGCCCTTGTAAACGTCCAATAATCAAACCACTAACCAAATCCCAGATGATTACGGACTGATCCAGTGAGGATGTGTACATATGTGTACCATCAGATGACAGCGTTATATCGGTAACTGTTGCTTCGTGCCCGCGATACCGTCGCGCAGGGAAACCATTGATCAAATCCCATTGAATAATTGTTTCATCTTCAGATGATGAGTAGAGTGTCGTTCCATCAGGAGATACCGCTAAACCTGTTACATTATCTGTGTGTCCTTCCAAACGCATCACTTCAAGACCTGTTACCAAGTCCCAGATCACTACGCGTCGATTAGACGAAACAGATGCAATTTGTAACCCATTAGGCAACCATACGGCATCCAACACACGACCACGCACATCTTCTATATCTTGTACAATGTTGCCTGTTGCAACATCCCAGATGAGTAACTCCGATTTCTGTGACCCAGTCAATAACCGTGTGCCATCAGGGCTAAATTCAACACTCATAATTGGATTTTCGTGTCCGGTCAAGATACTAACTTGTGCACCCGTTTCTATATCCCATACAATCAGATTATTATCTGATGATCCCGTTACAACTTGGGTCCCATCAGGGCTAAAAATAACTGTATTCACCTCATCGGCATGCCCAAACAAACGCTTGATGGGTCCCGGTGCATAGCCAACTTCGGCAAGGATGTTTTGTGCCTCTTCTGGTGGCATTTCAATATTGTTCGCTTCAATCGCAAGCAGTAGGGCAAGATTTGGATTATCAGTTTGGATGTCGCGTGCACCCGCAACGAGTTCAAGACTGCGGGCAACCGTCGCATTTTCTTCAGCAATTTCGGCCTGTTGTTGGGCAAGTATCGCATTTGCATCACTTGTTGCACGGGCAATTTCTGCCTCTGCTTGTTGATTAAGCGCAAAAGCTGATAATCCCAGTGCGACAATAAACGCAACAACCAAGACTCCGACAAGGTATAGTAGGCGACGTGCAGCACGTTTTTGTAGTTCTAATTCTTGTTGTTGGCGTAGTTTCTCTTCTTCTAACACACGCTCGCGGTCATCAATACTAGCTGATAAAAACTCGAGCTCAGCTTCACTCAACGCCAAATCAGATTGGTCGATCCATACTTCAAATTGTGTTAAACGTGAACCACGCGCTAAATAACTTGTTTCTTGATTTGCTTCTAACCAATCAGCTGTTGCATTCGTTAACCGTCGTTGTATACGGATATTTTCACGGTTTTCGTCTAACCATTCTTGCAATAATTCCCAACGTTGAATCAATGCCTCATGTGCAACTTCAACCGTCGATTCACGTGTCGATGGATCACGATCAAATGTGAGTAGGCGGAATTGGCCAAAAATGTTGATGACCGGATTCAATAAATCAGGATCTAGCAATGTCATTAATTCATTCTGACGCACACGTCGACGTGTATCCTCAGACCCTTCACCGAGAGTCACCATACGCAAAAATAGTTGCTTGGCAGCCCCTTGTTGTGGTTCTGTCAAACGCCGATACAATTCATCCGCACGACGCGCCAATGCTCCTAGTACACCACCACTATCGCGATAAGCTGATAGGGTTAATATCCGCCCAGAGCGGCGATCAAATAACTCGGTGAGCGCATATTGCAACAATGGAAGGGCTCCGGGTTGTTCGGCAATATCCCTCAAGATTGCTGGAACCAGCCCCTGTTCCATCGTAACACCAACCTGTTCTGCTGGACTTACAATGGAACGCTGAAGTTCTTCACGGGACATTGGCAAAATAACTTCTGTACGCTGACGAAACATCTCGGCGAATGTCGGGAAATATAGCGGGCGATCATAAAAATCTGCCCGAAGTGTGATGATAATGCGTAGCCTTGATCGAGAGCTGACCATCGCAGCTTGGATACTTCTGAGGAAGAGATCACGGATCGAATCATTTTCTAATTGCGTGAATACTTCTTCAAACTGGTCAATAACTAATAACAGTTCTGTATCGTCGCCAGGAGGCAGTAATTGTTCAACGGTATTGGTTAAACCATTCTCATCGGACATCAATTCGCCCAACATATCATCAGGCGGATTAATCGCAATCCGTAGTAAAGCCGCTTCTAATTCTTCAAACGGATTATTCCCTGGGAACATTTCTACGTAAAACCAATTTTCAGAATTATGAATTGCACCATCCCGCAATAGTGGCAACATACCGGCTTTAATAACACTCGATTTACCACTCCCACTGGGACCAACCAACGCCAAAAAGCGATTATAATCATCAGGATCATTCATGCGCTGTACAAGACGTGTTACTAGTTTTTCACGCCCATAGAAATCTTTCGCATCCGCTTCTTGAAATGCACGCAAACCCTTATATGGATTGACAATCATCGGGGATGCAATATCTTGCACTGTTTGGTCGCGTAACGTTGCGAGTGGGTCAATATTGGTGACCTCAAGCTCTGGTGGTGGCGCACTGACACCATCAGCCAACGCATCACGGAATGCAACTGCAAAATCAATCACGGTTTTATAACGGTCTTCAGGTTCTTTGGCGGTTGCACGTTGAATCACAGCATCTAAAGATTCAGGCAAATCAGGGCGACGCTCAAGAAGTGTCGGTAACGGGTCATTCAGATGCCGGAAAAGCAGTTGGGGTACATCTTTAATATCATACGGATGTTCACCTACAAGAATTTCGTACATCACAATCGCAAGGCTATAAATATCTGTCTGCGGCGTGACCTCTTCACTACGAATTTGTTCAGGTGACAAATATGCTGGTGATCCAAGCAACACGTCAGGATCGGTAGAATTACTAACTGCGTTGTCTTTAGCAATTCCAAAATCAGCAAGATACGAATTATTGTGTTCATCAAATAAGATATTATCGGGTTTAATATCGCGATGGATCACACTATTGATATGAGCCACATACAGTGCTTGTGCGACTTGGTCGAGAAGATGTGATGCAGCAAATGCATCCCATACCCCTTTTTTCATCACATCGCGCAAGTTACCCCCACGCAACCACCGCATCACAAGATATGCACCATTCGCATCTCGCCAATAATCATACAGCGGAATAATATGAGGATGTTCTAATCGGGCTACAACTTGTGCTTCGGCTTCGAATCGGCGAATGAAATCAGGGCGATTTGCAAACTCAGGTAGAATAATCTTAACAGCCACTTCTCGGTTGACGAGTGGTTGACTCGCACGATAGACCGCGCCAAACCCGCCACGGGCGATAAACTCTACTAATTCATAACCTTTAATCACCTGTCCAGTGAAATCTTCAATCTGCATAATCTGCTCATTAGTTATTATGACCGAAAAAGTTTACATTTATTAAGTATAACGAATTCTACTGGATTTGACTTTTTAAGTTTTCTAATTGCCTGTTTAAAATTTACACCTAACGATTCATTTTGACACCCACACAAATTTTGATTTTGCAATAACTCGAATTGATCTTTTTATCGCGATAAGTTTTTTCAGTTTATCCTGATAAGATCTTGTATCATTTTTTGCACCTCGATTACGACCAAAAATTATTTCCCAAATTGCGGTCAAAAATTTACATAACACCCTCCCCTATTTGGTTCGATCAATTTACATGATTTTTATAGGTGTAAATACTGTATTTATATGGTATAATTAAAACATATTGAGAAGATGCCATTTTAGCGACTTGGGATATGATATTTTCGATGTGATCATTGGGATAAAGGCGCACGAAACAAATCACTTTTTAACCGTAGCATGAGTATACAGGTAGCTATTTTTGTATAGAATGAAAGAGTAAAGTCTGTGTTAGGAGATCACAAAATATGCATGTTATTACGTTATTAAATGAAAAAGGCGGGGTTGGTAAAACGACTTTAGCAACACATTTAGCTGCTGGTTTAGCTGTCAGTGGATTACGTGTTGTTCTAATTGACGCCGACCCACAAGGTCATGCAACCCTCGCGTTTGGGCTCAAAAAAGAAGCGGGGTTACTTAATCTTCTAATCAATGAATGGGATTTTGATGAAGTATTGAGGGTACCTGACCCCGCAAATTATCAACTACAAGATCGCCCCCTTTCTGGAGCGTTTTACATTATCCCATCAGATACAGGAACACGTGCCATTCCAGGTGCAATGGAAGATGTGACATTGTTAGCAACTCGCTTGCAAGAGATTGCTAATGATATTGATGTGGTCGTGTTTGATACCCCACCAACGCCATCCTTGTTACACTCATCAATTTATCTGGCAACAGATGGAATTATTTATCCGACAGAATGTGAATCGTTCTCGATGGATGGATTAGCAATGAGTATCAATCGTCGCCAAAACTTCGACCCATTGCGTTTACAAATCAATCGTCACCCAATTGAGATTGTCGGGATTGTTCCCAACAAATATGAACGCAATACGGTTTTACATGCTGAACATTTGAAAGTGTTGCTTAAAGCATTTGGTGATCAAGTTTGGTTCCCAATTGCAAAACGAACATCTTGGCGTGAGGCAGCCGCTGCTCGCAAAATGATTTGGACAATTGGACCACAATCAAAAGCCGCCTCCGACGCCATCAAGATGGTTAACCGTACAGTAGAAAAGATTAAATCATGGCAAACAAGAAGTTAGACATCACAAATCCATTTGGGGATTCACCAGACATCAACAACCTTGAGGAAGTCGATCAAACTCTTTTTGGAAAAGTAGACATCGGCAAACAAGGCAAACGAGATCGCGTTCGAAATCTTGAGATTAACGCAATCAATCCTGATCGTATGCAACCACGTCGCATTGTGCCGACCATTGTGCGTGAAAACAGCGATGAGACACCTTACAATATCATCACAACATGGTTGAGTATGATCACTGATGAACGACAGGAGCGATTTGATCGCGCAATTGAAACAGGTCAACTAACTGATCATGATCGCCCCGATGATAAATTCCCATGGCATGTATATTTATTCAATGGTATCACCGAACGTGGTTGGGATGAAGTTGGTGATGACTTAGACCATATCCCAGATCACATTCGTGAAGTCATCATTGATGCAGGCCCATTAGAGGCATCATTCATTAAACTCATCAATCTCGCTGAAAGCATCCATCGTGATGGATTATCAAATCCAATCACTGTGGCTAAAGTCGATAATCAGAACTACATCATCGAAACAGGTGAACGTCGTTGGTTGGCATATAATTTACTCGACATGTTTTTTGAGGATCACGATTACAGCAAAATTCCGGCACGATTAGTCGAAGAAGTTTCCATTTGGCGACAAGCAGCCGAAAATAATGCGCGTGACAATCTCAATGCTGTGAGCCGAGCTCGTCAACTTGCAATCTTACTGATGGATTTGTATGGACGAGATAATTTCGCGGGCTTAGATCAATTTAATCATGAGCAAGACTTTTATGCACAAGTTGCTGATGGTAATCAGTATCCAGTGCCTCGTGGCAAAGGTGAACAAGTTATCAATGCGATGGGATTGAAAAATACGGTACAGATTCGTCAGTATCGCGATATCTTACGTCGATCACATGAGCAATGGGATTTAGCTGATGATACAGATATGACCGAGCGTCAAATTCGTGATATGCAAAAAGGCGATACCGTAACCGTGGTTACGCCTCCCAAATCCAAAATGGATAAATTTACGAAAGTAATGAATAAACTTGATAACGAATTATCAGAGAAAAATTGGCGCAAACTAGATCCATCAGAACGCCAAGCTCGATATGAAGCACTTGAAAATTTGCTAGCTCGTTTAGATACATGGGGAATTGATTAATAACTGTGACAATTACATCTCAGCCCGACGCCAATCAATTCGACACAGTCGCACTAGAATATGACTTTATGGCGAAACTATTTCACTCACCACAGCCTTTCATAAATTATATGACTCAGCAAAAGACATGTGCGCTTGATTTAGGTTGTGGTTCGGGCTTATTGGTTACAGAACTAGCAAAGCACTATCGACATGTCATTGGTGTTGATATGTCTTACAATATGTTGGAAATTGCACATGCAAGAAGAAATGCGCCCAATATTGATTATATATTGGCAGATATTGAACAGCTAAGTCTACCTGAACAATTTGATTACATTATCAGCAAAAATGTGTTTCACCATGTAACGAATATCGCAGTTATAATTGCTAGAATCAAATCATGGCTCAAGCCTGGTGGACGGCTTATGATAACAGATGTTATATCATCTAACCCTACACCTCCTCAATATGTCTACAGAATTGGAGCAATTCAAGAATACATTCCTAATGTCATCCAATACGGCTTAGCTAATGCAAATCGAGTTTATCGGTTTCGCACATCAAAACATTGGCTTAATCATTTAGCATCTGATCAATATTTATCTGAAAAGGAATTTAGGTGTATTTTTGAAGGTTTATTGCCTAGTTGCACTTTCCCAGACAATGGATTTGTTATTTGGGACAAAGTAAAAATTTAGCTCGTTTAGATACATGGGGAATTGACTGACACCCTCAATTTCTTATGACATCCTATCTAAACGATAACCAAAGGACGGTTCACCCCCCGTCCTTTTTTGATGATTAGCATACTCCACAAACCAATCATTGCAGTTACGCCAAAGTCATAGCTCAGTATCATCAAATCGTCGCCCCATTCGTCGATAAACTTCTTGCAAGCGCCACTGAATTTCATATACCTCAAGATAGTTGATATGTAACATCTCTAAAATATCAACAATTGCGCTGATATTTTTATCACGAGCATACAATGTCATTAACTTATCCAATTCACGGACCGCTTCGTCAGTCTTTGATATATCAAGTAGGCGTGTAATCTCACTCAAGTCAGGGGCATCGGACATTGTCGTTATTCTACTTTTTGCCCTTTGGCAAAGATAAAGAATGTATCAGTAAAGACAACATCTGCTTCGATTTTTGCTTTTGATAACGCAGATTTTAATGCATTAGTTTCGTAGAAAATTTTGACAATATCAAATGAACGACCATCATTGAGCACACGTTCCATGATAACATTATCGTCTTCTGGCAGTTGATGATCGGCAGCAGTTGACTCATGGATTCGACGTGAATCAAGCATGAAAAAATACCCATCTGGTTTGAGTAGCTTGCCCACTTTCTGAAGAAATGGCTCTAATTTTTCACGTGGTACATGTGATAACCAAAAACTAAAAAAGACTAAATCATATTCCTGTGATGAGTCCCAAGTGAACAAATCCGCCTCGATATAGTCAACGCTATCAGATTGTAATTTGGCATGATTAATCACAATCATTTCAGAAGATGCGTCAACAGCTGTCACTCTATCACCTAATTTGATCAATTCTTCTGTCCAGATCCCTGTGCCGGGTGCCAACTCCAAAATATGATTTACCTTTGGAATTTGATGCAATTTATCACGAACGTGTTGCGCTTCTTCAAACCATTTTTGAGTAAATTCTTCACCGCGATCATAACGTCCTTTACGATACCACCACTCATCATATTCCTCAGCACGAGCACGATAATAATCTATCTGTTGTTGAATAATGTCTGTCATTATCTCATTCCTTACCGTAACCGTGGTTACGCTTAATCGATTTTGAGTGTTTGTTCAAGAATATATGAATCATCAAGCTGAACGCCAACACGATCACCTGTAATGGGGTCATACCAGCCTATACGAATTCTATATTCACCATCAGGTGCATCAAATTTATGTCTTGTAGTGACATACTCCGCAGGTATCCAACTGGTGGTTGGTCGTGTCCAATTGACAGGAATACCATCGGTCTGCGCAACGATAAGATCCGATTCGTTTAAGACATGTACAAATAAGCGTAGATTCGTATCGAGTATGTCACCTGTATTCCAGATCAAGGTTAAGTCATTGTCTTGGGTCAAATTATAACCAATCAATTGGATTCTATTCTGCCAGAAAACGCCAACATCGTATTCATACTCAGGTGCATCCAATATTCGTTCTGGCTCTACAATCGTAATTTCAGAATTCAATACATGAGGTTCGCCTAATTCGGTTTTATCCTCGGCCAATAACTGAATCTGTAAGTTATACACACCAGCAGGTATATCAGCAGGTATCAGAAGTCGATAGTATGCTGTAAACACGTCCCCAACTCGCCAAAGTTGTGTTTCATAGTACGCTGTCAATGTCATTGCAGATGACTCAAAAACAACTTGACTATTCACATCAACCCATTGAATTTTGGCAAAGTGATTTTGATCATCAATAGAATAAAGGCGTTTTTGCCAAGTCCAATTAAAGATAATCTCATCACCCGCATTTGCCATTTGAGGGAATTCAGGAGGCTTAGGCAAATAAATCCCGATTACATTTGACATGGTTTGATCAGCCTCAAGTGGTTCAATATAATCATATCGACGCATAAACCAATCCCCTGTCATAGGAAATGCCGCGAGTGAAAATTCAACGCCTTCTGGATTATTTTGCTGATTGATAATATCTAGTGCTGTTAATGTCTGCGGATCAAATAAACTGATCTCAATTGAATATAAGTCGGCTGGTGTATATTTGGGTATTTCAAACTCAATGTCACTTTTCACGTAATTACCTAAAAGCCAATTACTTGTATCAATATCACCTATTTGAAATAGATTTTGTTCTGCAATAACAATATCTTCTGGATTGCGCATGCGGATTACAGCAGAGTAATCTGTTTCAATTGAGCTGTCATGTAGTTTCCAGTACAGCTTAATTGGCAAAATTTGGTCTCTAAAATCCTCGTACACGATTTCTACGTCTAGTAAGTCAATTTGATTACCAAAATTCGCTAAAGGCGTAATTTCGACATTTTCAGATACCAGACCGTCGTAACGCACAGATTTAAAGCTCGTATTTGTATAATCTAAGATAACTGCTTTGAATAAAAACACACCCACACCAATCATGACCACAATTCCAAAAATCGATATTTCAGGATCCAATTCAAGCTGATGTAAGTTTGAAAATCCACTCAGAGGCTTCCAGAAAAATACGACAAGAACAACAATGCCAGCACCCAACAGACTTAATCCAACAGATATAGATTGGATCGTCGTCGGTTGCAGCGAAATATACATATCAAATTCACCTGATGGCACATCGACGCCAACACGTCCATCAGGTTGCGCTGGATATGTATCAATAGTTGCACCATCAATAATCACAGTCCAACCGTCAATCCATAACCAATCAAATATTAAAGTTTGCGGTTCATCAGATTGAATTTTTAAATTTCCTGATGTCGATGTCCATGTTTCATCAAGAATCGTAAAAGCATCTGTTTCGACAAGCCGTGGAATAACATCGCCTTGTTCAAACCGATCAATTAACCGATTTGGATCTAGTTGACTTTCATCTGTGCTAATTGGGAGATATTCAGAATATGATGACACAGTCAGTTGTCCGGTTGCGCGCTCGAAGTCATGAACATCACGTATATCACTTAATTCAATATCACCCAAATACGATGAGTATGTCCATGGAATGGAATAGACGACAACAACAAGCGTTAAAGCGCTAAAAACAGCTAATTTGCGCCATCCTTCGGGTACAATCGTCCATGCTAGCCAAACACTGATCCCTGTCATTAGCGATAAAGCCAAACTTGCAAGCCCTAAAACACGCCATGGAAACTGTGTGTAATCCATCAACGGCACATTTTCCCATATCCATACAGAAGTTGGTGTATTGAGAAAAACTAGCACAGCAACAATCACACCCAGAAACACAAGCAAATTTCGATATAAAAGATTGCGATCGTTCCATGCAATAATCAAGCCAAATCCAGCTAGAATTATTTGTACCCAACCTAATGTAATGGGAATATTCTGATTCATTTGCGTCGGGTCAGCAGTATGAGGTAATGTCAAAATTTCAGTGATTGGGCGCAAATGACGCGTGACATCAATTTGATCAAGATTTTCTGTAATGAGGTTAATTTTGGTGGCATTTGTTTCGAGTATTGCAGGCATCCAAAAAAAAGATGTCACTAAAAATCCCAATACACCAGCTAATAAAAGTCTCAAAAATACGCTCGTCTTGTCCTCGGAAGTTAACCACAAAAACAAACAATAAACCGCCAATAATGCCGTACCATGCAATGTCATTAGCGTATGTAGTGGAATGAATAAAGCAAATATAAAGACAGTAAACACAAAGTCAAGACGACGGCCATAAAACGACAAGCGTGTAAATCCATACATTGCAAATGGCAAGATTGCTAACGCAGCCAGCTCAGAAATTGTCCCGCGTGAGACACTATCAAATAAAAGATATGGAGCATAAATATAGGCAATTGCCGACACCCATCCACCAACGTTGGATTGTGTCCAAATACGCCCAAGAAAGAACATCCCCAATCCAGCCAGCATCGTATAAATTATTGTGATCGCTAACCAACTTTGTACAAAAGTCAGCCCGATAGTATGTAACCAACTTCCGAGATAATACGATAATGGTGGGAAATAATTAAATAATGGCGCGCCATAGCCGTATGCGATGCCAGTGGAATAACGCACCCATAATGGATTATCCACTTTGAGTGAATGATCTACTGCCGCAATCCGAAACAAATGCAATATACCATCGGCTGTTTCTGGCATCTGATTCAATGTAAAAGGTTGGATAGCAAGTAACGAAACACAGAAAATACCAACAAGTAATAAAATGAATTGAATGATTTGAAGCGAAATTAAAGCGCGAAATCGAGGCATAGATACTATCTCATAATTGAATCAACGATAGCATAATTCTACTTGCCAAGTCGTTTTGATTTAAGATGAAACCCATCAAATCAGAGTCTGTGTAAATAGCAATTTGAAAGAAATTTAATTTCTATAAAAACATTTGTGATTCGTTTGTGATTATTGATGTATTATATTTTTGAAGTTTATATTACAGAAAAAAAGGATAATATTTCATGGCATTCACAGCGAAAATTGTAGGCATTCCTCACATTCCTACGATCAAAGATGTAAATATTCGTACAGAACCTAAAAAATCCGGTACATTGTTGTTTAAAGCGCCTGTTGGCACAGGTGGGCTCAGCGTTGTGGAAGTAAAACCAGATGCAGAAAACCAAGCCCAAGCCGGTAAAGTTTTCCAGTGGTTTAAACTGGCGTTTTCAGACGGTCAACAAGGTTGGTGTCGTGACGATCTTATGGAAGTTCAAGGCGATGGCAAAAAATTTGGTTACGGCAATGTTGCTGTCAGCACACTCGCGTTTAACCTCGAACGCGCCAAAGCTCCTGCTGCCGCTCCTGCTGCTGTTCCAGTATCTGCTCCACCTGCAGCTGCCGCACCAACCCCAGCAGTTGCCGCACAACAAGCAGATAATGCTGGTCCAGGTATGATCATTTGTATGTCACAAGGTGGCGCCAATATGCGTCCTGGTCCGGGAACAACCACTGGTGCTCCAGTCTTCCGTATCCCATATCTAGCAGAAGCAAAAATTCTAGGCACCGACAAAAGTCGTGACCCCAACGACCCATTTACATGGATTAACATTGACTTTAATGGAACAAAAGGCTGGTTGCGCGAAGATTTCACCCGTTTGAAAGGAAACTTCGAACAATTTGGTGTCGGCTTCCATGACATGTATCCAAGCCCTGCACCGGAATCATGGTGGGCACGTGACTTTAACCTCAATCCAAACTTCAATCCTGTTATGCACCACGGCTGGGATCATTCTGGTAAAGTTGGTGCTCCAATCCTCGCTGGTCCAAAAGGTGGTAAAGTGATTAAAGTCGCAATGTGCCAAAAATGTGGGCCTAACGGACTCAGTGCAGTTACTGACAAAGGTTATGGCGTAAGCGATGGTCGTGTTCTACAAGATCCAGGTTGGAATTATGGTTATGGTCACTTTGTTAACGTCACCTACCATCACGACAAACTCCCTAAATCGACCCAACAAAAATTGGCAGCGCAAGGTAAAGCAGGTTGGCACATTTCGGTAAACTATGCTCACCTTCACTCAATTGCTGTTCAACCAAATCAAGAACTTGCACCAAATGCTTCGATTGGTACGATGGGTAACAGCGGTAACTCAACCGGTGCTCACTTGCATCTTGAAGTCCGTGCACACCAGGATCCAAACAACACCAATTGGCCTTCAATGAAATCCGGTTTGATGTCACCTGTGATTTTGTTCCTACGCTAATTTTCATCCTAATTTCAAGTACAATGAGTCGAATAATCTCAACAAGGTTATTCGGCTTTTTGATTTTATGGAGGCAATCGAATGCAAATTTTTTCTACAGAATGGGCAAGTGCATACCATGATGCAATCAATGCCAATCCCCAATATGCAACAACGTCAAAAAATTGGGATCATGGTGCGTTAGCAATGGCTATCATTTTTAAAGATGATACAAATCGCGCAGTAGTATTGGACTTAGTCAAGGGAGAATGTCTGGAAGCCAAGTCAACAAAACTTGATGAGGCATTATCCGAAGCAAATTATGTCATTGAAGGTGATGTTGATACATGGCAAACAGTCTTGAATGGAGATATTCAGCCACTCATGGCGATTATGCGTGGCAAATTCAAATTATCGAAAGGTAGTATAGGCAAATTGATGCCATTTACAAAATCAGCGATTGAACTCGTAAACAGCGCACAGACACTCCAGACAGATTTTCCAGAATAATAGCTCAATATATCTGAATGATTTTTGATTGCTTCTATTTGCAACTCTAGCGTCTACATCAATGTTTGTTGGCTACCCTAAAGTAGCATTTTATAATTCCGAAATAATCCAATTAGCGTGATGAGATGATATCGTCAACACTATGTCATTTAAGTATAAAAAGACAACATAGTGAAGTCATCTCCTAGGCAGAAATTACACAGTCAGACACACATATATCAGATGGCATTGTATCGAGTAGTATGATTTGACCTTGAAACCGTCGATTGATCTCACGAAACATTTTTACAGTATTTTGGATGGTGTAACTGGATGATACAAAGATAAGGTGTTGATGATTTTCAGGGATGACACGCATCATTTTTCGCCAATAAATCATTGCGCCATCTGGTATTTTTTTACACTTAGACATATCGAACACAACATCAACAGGATGTTGCACGCTTTCGATCAAACCAAAACCCATTTCAAGCGCCTGTTCAAATTGTTCCCAACTCCATTTACCACGAAATTCATAACTGACTGTTGTCTCATCCTCATTAAAACAACTGACATGAATACCCATCGCATAAGCCCTTTTGCATTATGTTTAGCTATATCTCTCACTATATGACATCGCAAACAAACTATAAATGCGTATTAACACACATAATTTACGTAAACCTCCAACAAACAATTCATTCATTACGTATATATACGTTATATATGAGCAAAATCAGATGAACCTAGAATGATACAGGGTTTATCAATAGGGGCAAAAAGACAGAAGGAGACATATGGCAACACAAATTTGCATGTTGTGTTGCCATAAATACTTAGGCTTTCGTTTAGGGAGCTTGACCGACGTAAATACCAAATCCAATATGTTTCATCAGTGATTTTGGAATTGTGTTCGAAACTCGCACCAAATAGCGATATTTGACATCCGTCAATAGAAGGTAAATTGCTTTACCCCATATACTAAACAATTTTGACCAACCAAAATGGCGCATCTGATGAATACTATCTGACACGATATTGAGTTTATGAGCTTCTGTGACTTGATTTACCAAACCAGCCTCAGATAACAAATTTGCCCATACATCTGATATTTGTACACCACTTCCTACGCCTGTAATTTGATCCATCAAATGCCTATCAGTTTCTGGAGGTGATGTAATCCAGACAGCTTCAGTATAACCAAGATAACCTTTAGGCTTTAGAACACGAGTTAACTCTTGCAATGCTTGGTTATGATCCACAATAAATGCCAGCACTGACTCGCAGATGACAGCATCGTAGACATTATCACTCTGTGGTAAATCACAAGCATCAGCAACTTGGAAGGTTACATAGTCTGTAAGATCTTGTTTTCTGGCATTCGCTTTAGCAGTTTCGATCATCGCAGGGCGAATATCAACACCGACAACTCGTGAGCCATAGTTCTTTGCAATGTACAGAGCAGTTAGACCAACACCGCATCCGACATCTAAAACAGTACTATGTTCGTTAATGTGGCAATATTGAATAAGTTTTTCAGTAGCAATGGTACTACCAATGTGTTTGGTAATCCCTAATTGGGCTTGTATAGAAAAATAGAGATCGTCAAGACTTTCTTGAGGTACGTTTGAGAGCGATGAGAAATGAGATTGTGCAGTAGACATAACATTTCCCTTCTAATGCGTATTATACTTACTATCAGTATAAATCTTGACCATAAAAATATCCCCCTAATTATTGGGGGATTGATTGTTATAGTTTACTTTTCGCTAAATAGGCAAGACTATGTTGTTTGATAAATACCCGACCTAATCGCATGTCGGTTTGCTCCGTCATAGGTTTGATCACAATGCCCTCACGTTTGACAGTGTGAATCGTAGATTGACCATCAGCAGCTTCTTTTATTGTGTGATTATCGAGCCATTCTTTTAATGTCATATTGACTGCAAGAAGCGGTACAACCTCGATATTTAGCTGCAACGTTAACTCCAAGAATTGTCCGGCATCAATTGGTTTTCCATTGACTTCAATATCAAATGCCCAAACTTTATAGTCTTTTAGCTTGTAGTAATTACCTTGTATGCCCGGTCCTGTCATCTCACCACGTAACGTAACAAGTTTTACAGTATCATCGCTATCCACTAGCGCATTCCAAAGCTGTTTTAGCTTTTCTTCAAGGCTCTGAGTTTTGAGAACTTTGTACCAATCATGTTGATAATCAACAATGTCAATAATTTCATAGTTACGTTGTCCAACTCGTATGTCGCCTTCAACATCAATTGTTGCCCACCAATTAGAACCTTCGACTTTTTCGGTAATGTAGACAGGCGCATCCATCAGATATTCATTCATAATGTCAGCATAATTTTGAGCGCTTTCAATATCGTATACACTCACCAACTCGGGTAAGCGCGCCAAACTACCGTGACGCATTGGTAAAATAGGTGGTTCGTATTTGATTACACCAAAACATTCAGTTAAATCATCACCAACCTGCAAAGATTCGAAATCGAGATCAGGGAAAATATCAGCGAGGTCAGTCAATCCACTGACGATACCCTGTGACATGTTGCCACGTAACTTAGCAGTCTTGACGCGATTTCTTAATCGTTCACTTCCGTCTTCTGGAATATTCCCATGTGCTAACTTACCGGTCAGACCTAATTTATCAACAATAGACATCGGGAGAAGGCTATCAATCGGAAAATAGATCACTACATCACCTGCTTGAAATTGCCCCTTACCAACAACAAAAGAATAATCTCGACCAGATAAAGTCGCCATTTCAAGACGATCTGCATTCTCATGGGGTTCAATCTTTTCGAGATATTCGACAGTCACACCAAATTTACTCATTGGACAATCTCCTTATCGTTTATTTACGATTCACAGATAGTCTATTATACTATTTAAGGTTTTTAAAGGTTCATTTAGGATCAAATATGAAAATTTATCCATACGTAGGCAACGCATCATTACGCGACAACTTACCACCAACATCACATCGATATCATGTCATGCAATCAAAAGCATTATTGCAATGGTTGAAGGAAACCAAACAACCAAATAATATCGATAACTCACTCACAGTGACATTTATTATTGACTTTGGCAACAAACTCTGGATTAACGATAGACACTCGGAGCATGTCTTGTGCGCAAATGGCGAGGATGTATTAAGTGCGGGTGAGATGACATTTGATGTGGCCAATACACCAGTCGACATCGTTTCAATTACAAACCAATCAACTGGGTATTGTCCTGAGCCAGAATCATTCAGATCTGTCAAATTAGCACTTAATCAAACCGACCTCAAATATCCACTAGATTTCACAACCGCCTATCAATTTCGTCTATGTAAGAATTGTGGTACGAAGAATATTATCAAAGATAATTGGTATGTTTGTGCCGTGTGTGATGCTGATTTAAACCTCAAATGGAATTTCTGACTATCTGCCAATTTTGATGCATTAAATCATAACATAAAAATTAGAACATTTAATCTAATCTTTACAGTTTGTTCTATTGACTATTTGAGACTAAATCGGTTACAGTAATCAAGAACATAAGTTCTAATCTATAGGAGACAACATGTATAAAGTTACAAAATATCCACATGGTACATTTTCTTGGGCAGATGTAGGGACATATGATACCGAAAAAGGTAAATCCTTTTATATGGAACTGTTTGGTTGGGAAAAACAGGAAATGCCAATGGGAGGTGGTATGACCTATACAATGTTCCATCAAGATGGTGAAAATGTCGCGGCACTCAGCCCAATGTTACCAGATGCAGCAGAACAGGGCATTCCACCTGCATGGACCAACTACATCACTGTTGATGATGTGGATGCAATAGTAGACCCAATCAAAGGAAATGGTGGCTCGATTGTACATGGACCAATGGATGTTTTCGAAAACGGACGGATGCTGATTTTACAAGATCCAACTGGCGCACATGTTGCATTATGGCAACCGAAAACTCATATTGGCGCTGACATTATCAATAAACCCGGTGCGATGATGTGGAATGAGTTGGCGACTAAAGATATTGAAAAAGCAAAAGACTTCTACAGCAAAGTTTTAGGCTGGGAATACGAAGTCGATGACACGGGCTATATTATGATTAAAAATAATGGTCGTATGAATGGCGGCATCTTACAAATGGATGAAAGTTATGGCGAAATGCCATCAGCTTGGACAGTCTACTTCAATGTAGATGACTTTGAAGCATCGACGAAAAAAGTTGAAGAACTCGGTGGGAAAATTATGGTACAAGCGGAAGCCCCGGGAGTAGGACCATTTGCGGTGATTACCGATCCAACTGGCGCAGCCCTAACCATTATGAAAGCTGACAAAGTCGACGCGTGGGAAGAATAAAGATAATTTTCAACTAATTGATCCTATAAGTAGCGACAGACATGACCTGTCGCTCTTCACTTCATTGCAGTCATTAATTCAGAGACCTACAACATACCAAGGATGACATTATAAATAGGTGATATCCGAGATTATCTACTACTATTCATGTAACGAATCATCGAAATTTGCTCAGCAATAAGCCCCAACAGCAAAATCAATACGCCCATAATAGTCATTAAACCACCAAATCCACTAAATCGACTAACAGTCAATAGTATAAACAATGTATATGCGATACCGGGAAAGAAGAAAATCGCGCTCAAAGGTAAAAAGACTTTGAGTGGAACAAAAAACACAGCAAGTCTCGTCAATATGAGTAAGAAACGAAAACCATCTCTGAAAATCTTTATTTTACTGGTGCCAACACGTGCGGGAGAAACAAATGGATGATATTTCACACTAAAACCAGCTCGAAACATCGATACAGTAATTGTCGTCGGATACGAGAATCCATTAGGGAATAAATATAAAAAAGACCGAATCTTATCTGCGTGAATAGCACGAAAGCCAGAAGTTAAGTCAGGTATCCAATGTCCAATTAGATAAGATGCATAGGTATTAAATACCTGATTAGCAATATTGCGCCACCATACACTCGTTGTACCATGGCTTCGAGCACCAACTACCATATCATATTTATCTAAGTCCTCGAGCATATGAGGAATTTCTGCAGGGGGGTGTTGTCCATCGGCATCCATCAGTACGATGACATCACCACTTGCCCGCCGTACCCCAGATTTTACTGCAGCACCATTCCCAATATTATAAGGGTGTTGAACAAGTGTTACGCCTTTATCCTCATATGATTTAACAATTTCAGCAGTTTTATCTGAAGAGCCATCATCAACTACAATAATTTCATCAATTTGAGGCAACTCTTCCAATAATTGATTTAAAATGTTAGCAATAACCAATTCTTCATTATATGCGGGTATAACTACAGATATTTTCATGAGAGACCACATCGTTAATTGAGAATAATGGATGTTGATAAAACATAACACAATGTAATAAGCCACATTACCGCAGATATTATTATCTATATGCTGTACAAAGTCGAGGATAAGAATACCAAAATACTAGACTCCCAATATGTATTGGTCTAGGAATACGCAAGCTATTCTAGTCTGAACAATATGAATAGTTTTAGTATAGATCGTTCAAGCGCTTATAAAAAATTGCTTGTATTAGTAGTGAATCTAGCTTCTAGCTGATAGTGAGGTCGTCCCGCGGTAGAGATTTAGGTGAGCTCTACCGCAAGACTCAATCGGATCTAACCTACAAGGTAGTTTGTCGCCTATTCATCTTCGTGCAAGCAACTGATACGCCAAATATGTTCATCCTTGCGCAATAATTGCTCGGCTGCCGATGGACCCCAAGATCCTTTTTCGTAAGTCTGCATTGCTGGTGCATCACTACTATTTTCCCAACCCTCAATAATTGGGTCGACAATTCTCCATGCGCTTTCAATTTCATCACTGCGAATGAATAATGCGGCATCACCATTAATCGCATCGAGAAGAAGACGTTCATAGGCATCAGGTAGCTCGTCGGTAGCAAAGGCATTATCGTAATGCACTTCCATATCAACTGATTTCGCCAGTTTCTCATCAGGAATTTTTGCTTGGATTGTCAGGTGCATTCCTTCATCGGGCTGAATACAGATAGACAAAAGATTCCGCGACAAATCTTCTTTTTCCGCTAATGGGAATATATTGTTAGGTGGGCGTTTGAACTGGATATTTACCTGTGTTGTCTTGTCGTGTAACGCTTTACCAGAGCGCAAATAGAAGGGGATATCTTTCCAACGCCAATTATCAATGAAGACTTTCAATCCAGCATAGGTTGGTGTGGATGAGTTTTCTGCCACACCATCTGCATCAAGATAACCATCATACTGTGCACGAACAGTATCTTGTAAATCGACTGGTCGAATCGATTGTAGGACTTTCACTTTTTCATTACGTAGCGCATCTGCATCAAATGAAGAAGGGGGTTCCATAGCAACGAGTGATACAAGTTGTAACAAGTGATTTTGTATCATGTCTCGCATAACACCTGAACCGTCATAGTATCCTGCACGTGTCCCTACATCCACACTTTCCGCAACTGTGACTTGTACATTGCTGATGTGACTACGATTCCAGATAGGCTCAAAAATCGTATTGGCGAAGCGCATGAACAGAATATTCTGTGCAGTTTCTTTACCCAAATAATGGTCAATGCGATAGACTTGTGATTCATCAAAAACAGAATGTACGATCTTATTGAGAGACTGTGCAGTTTCAAGATCATAGCCAAACGGTTTTTCGATTACAATGCGTCGCCAACCAGCTTCTTCGCGCGCCATATCAAGTTTACCAAGGTTTTCAATCGCATCCCCATAAAATTGTGGCGCAATCGATAGATAATATAGTCGATTGGCGTCTCCATCCTCGATATTATCAAGGTGATCTTTCAAATTTTGATAAGTTTCTGGTTCCGGCAAATTCACCAAAGCATAGGAGAAGAGTTGTTTGAAGGTCTCCCATGTTTCATCTTCAAGCACACTTGATGCAAACTCCATCAACGATTTATGTGCATGATCAACCATTGTTGCATCGTCCCAATCACGGCGACCAATGCCAACAATTTTCAGTTTTTCTGGTAGTCTTCCTTTGATGTAGTTACTATACAATGCTGGGATAAGTTTGCGACGTGCAAGATCACCCGTCACCCCAAAGATAACGATAATAGTTTCTTTATCAGCCATGGGTCAATTTATTCTCCTGATTTCTTAATTTGATGTCCACCGAATTGATTACGCATCACTGATAGTAATTTATCTGTGTAGGCATTTTCATCGCGTGAACGAATCCGTTCTTGCAACGCGACTGTTATCACGGGTGCAGACACATTCAAATCAATTGACTCAAACACCGTCCAACGACCTTCCCCAGAGTCCGGTACATATGCCGCAATATCATCTAATGTTTGATCTTGGCTCAGGGCATCGTGAATCAAGTCCAACAGCCATGAACGAACGACACTACCGTGTAGCCAAATACGCGAGATTTCAGCAAGATCGAGGTTAAACTCTTCTTTCTTTTTGAAGATCGCAAATCCCTCGGCAAATGCTTGCATCATGCCGTACTCAATCCCATTATGTACCATCTTCACAAAGTGTCCGGAGCCACCAGGCCCAACATATCCCCAGCCACTATCCGCTGATGGAGCAAGTGTCTCAAAAATCGGAGATAAAGATTGAACAGTCTCTTCTTCACCGCCGATCATCATGCTGTATCCTTCTGTGAGTCCCCAGACCCCGCCACTTGTCCCAACATCTACAAAGTGTATACCTTTTTCCTTCAGCACTTCCCCACGTTGTATCGTTTGCTTATAGTTGGAGTTCCCCCCGTCAATGATCACATCACCATCTTCAATGAGTTCACTCAACTTCATCACAGTCGACTCAGTCGGACCCCCAGCAGGAACCATTACCCAAACAATCCGTGGCGCATCCAGTTTACTTACTAAATCCTCCAAACCGTCGGATGCAATTGCACCGCCATCCGCAGCTGTCTGAACAGCCTCAGCATTTAAATCTGTTACTACAACTTCGTGACCATCTTTAATCAACCGTGTGGCCATATTCGCGCCCATCTTACCAAGCCCAACCATACCAAGTCTCATGACATATCTCCATCAGTGAATATTGAGTTTAATTCTATCTCATAGACTTGATAGCATTCAAATACATTACGTTAACTCTAAGTTAGGGTTATAATGAACTTATAAAAATAATTGATAGATAAGGGTTTCTACAGTGAAAATAAGTCGTTTGTTGATGATTATCGTTGTATTAGGTCTGTTGATAATAGTGAACAGTGCCCAAGACGATGATGATGATGTGTTGTTTATTGCAGGGAGTTGGACAGGAGCTGAACAAGAAGGCTTTGAGATGGTTCTTGATCTCTTTACCGAAGAGACAGGCATTCAAGCTGTTTATGAGCCCGACTCGAACTTAGTCGAAAACGTTACCAAGAGTGCTTTTCTTGAAGACCCTGCTGATATTGCCTTTTTGCCACGTCCGGGGGTTATGCGTCAACTTGCAAACGATTTACATATACTCCCCTTAGATGATCCTGATGACCCTATTCTTGAAGACGGTCTAGTTGAAGATACCTTGAATGATGTCTTTATTGATTTGGGAACATTTGATGGTGAGCTATATGGAATTATGGTAACTTCCCGCAGTAAAAGCACAGTCTGGTATAACATAAATGTATTTGCAGATAATGGGCTTGAGACACCAGATTCATGGACAGAGTTCATCGCTCTGGCAGAGACTTTAGTCGAAGATGGTGTTAGCCCACTTACATTAGGTGGTGGTGATGGTTGGCCGCTTACAGATTGGTTCGAAAATATTTTTATCCGCCTACATGGTCCCCAAGCTTATCGTGAATTATTTGTCAGCCGGATCATTAGTTGGGATGATCCTCGTGTGAGTGAAACCTTTACAGTCATGGCGGAAATGTTATTGCCATATGAACAAAGGCTTGCTGATGCATCTGATAGTATTTTGGAAATCGGACATCGTGATGCCGTTCGGTCATGGCTAGAAGGCGATGCACCTATGTATTACGAGGGTGGCTTTGTTCGGTCATTTGCAGAAGAAATTTTCCCAGACCTCACTTGCGGTGAGGATTATAGTTTTTTCTCATTCCCACAAATTGATCCACGTTATGGTAAACCCGTGGTTGGTGGTGGACAATTGGGAGTCGTGTTTGATGATACCGATAATATCCGTGAATTCATGAATTTTATTGCCAGCCCAGAAGCCGCTACCGCATGGGTCACAGTAGAAACAGGCGGGATCATTTCCCCGAATCTAGGAGTCGAGCTTGATGTATACAACAATACATGTGCCCAACTAGAAGCTCAACAAATTCGAAATGCACCATCTTTTGTGTTTGATGGTTCGGATTTGATGTCAGGCGTATTTGGTGAGTTTGCATTTTTTACAGCTTTACAAGATTTTTTGATTGACCCTGAAGCATTAGGGAATATATTAGACTATCTCAATGATGCGGCAGTGAAGTCAGCTTAAGAAACTCTGGGGAGGCAGAAATATCTGTCTCCCGCATTTCTATCTAGAAAATGATGAAATCTACACAATATTAAGCAGATGATCCCCAGCGTGCAGGAATATCCACAACAGTGCGCTCAAGAAATTCATGATTACTCATATCGGCAGTCTGGTAGACATACTCTCGCCCTGCAGAACTCGACATCCCAATATGCTCGCCATTTTTATCCATCGCAATTAAGTTCATCCGTCCAATATAGTCGCCCCCAAGATCACACAAGTCTTTCATTGCTTGCGTTGCGGCTTCTGTGACGGACATCCCCATTTTCATATAAAATACAACACTATGGGCTGTACTCGCTCGTATAGCCATTTCGCCCATACCAGTGCAAGCACATGCACCATAACGATTGTCAGCATAATTACCTGCACCAATTATCGGTGAATCGCCTAAGCGTCCTGGGTATTTCCAAGCCCATCCGCTGGTACTTACACCTGTACACATATCCCCATATTTATCAATCGCAATAAAATTAACGGTGCTAGTTACCCGCTCAGGATCAGTTGCTATTTTCACGCGATCTTGTAATGGAGTATCATCATCAAGTGGTTGTGATGAGTCAGCACTACTTTGCGCTAAGCGTTTTTGCCACACGGCTTTGACTTCATCGGTCATCATCTCGTCCCATTGTTCAGCACCGATTTCACGTGCGAAACGTTCCGCACCATTACCTGCCAACAACACATGAGGCAATTTACGCTCCATCATTTGGCGCGCAACACTAATCGCATAGGGAAACCTTTTCATAGCAGCAACGGCACCAGAATTTAGCGACTTGCCATCCATAATACTCGCATCTAATTCGAGTCCACCGATAATATTAGGCCAGCCATTATACCCAACAGTGTGGTCGTCAGGATTTGCTTCAACCAATCGGATACCAGCTTCGACAGCATCCATTGCTGTACCACCATCCTTTAAAATTTGGATCGCTTTACCGATCCCGATGTCACCATTGTGACTTGCAATAACAATCATAAGTCCTCTTGCTTCGAGAATAAGTGAATAAATGTCTTTACGTAGCAGATTCAGACGGAGTATACCGTATTACATTCACCGAGTCCGTTTGAAAGACCAATTCAAAATTATCAGGATATTCTGCAAATAACGCCTGTAAAATTTCATTACTAGATTCAAATAGGATGTACTCAACGTTATAGTTGTTGAGGTCACGGATCCGTCGTTGATTTGTATGTCCTTCAGAAGCATTGAAGAAGCGATGTCCAAAATTATGACGCAACCGTGCTTCGTCGTCACTGATATTTGTAAATGCAATCATACACCTACGATTACAAAAATTGACAGGTTTCATAACATGTGACATCGCTCGAATATAATCATTGAATCCTGTTACAATGACAGGCGTATCTGTCTGAGTTTCAATATAATCACCAACTGCAATTAATTCACGTTGGAAGGCGACATCTGCATCAGATATTTCGACACGGGTTGTGATTGTGTCATTGATAAATGGCAGCATATGTAAAAGCGCAAATCCAGAAATCAAGATGTAGAGACTTACTGAATAGTTTGGTTTCCAGTCAAATGGTAGAAAGCGGACGATATAGTCAGACCAATGCGTCACCAGATACCAAAGCATCATCCCATGCGTCAGTATCCACAACGCCCGATTAATATGATCAACACTCACCAGAGATCCGTAAATCCATGCTGTATAGGGGATCAATGCTAAGCTAATCACAACAATCATCGCCAGATAAAATCGTGCAAACTCATCTTTGCGAAATTGAATAACACTAGTGACTGCACCTACAATCAGAATGAAATAGCTAATCACACCGACAATTTCTGGGTTAATCGCGTATAGTTGGGTTTCTTCATCTAACCAAATACGAGCATCTGGCTCGATTTTTTCTTCTCCAAAATTAAATTCTTGCTCAGTTGTAAATCGAATCACAAAAATAGGCGAAAAAATCACACCAGACAGCAGAATAAGGATTAAAAATGGGCGAAGTCGGCGCGACAGCAATATATTAAATACCATCCAAATACCCATCACCGCCAACATAAATCCTGTCAAAATGGGATGAGTGAATATCGATCCAATCAACACAAATGCAAATAACAAATAGGCTCGCCAAGTTGGGGTTTGTATAATGTACCGGCAGAGACCGAGTACAACAGGGGTAAACGCATAACCCGCTAATATTTTATCGCGAATAATACGTGTTGTAATTGAGCCACCAGCTTGTTGTCCGTCCAAGAGTAGGGTAAAGATCGCAAAGTGGATAATCACAATCATCAAGCTATGACGGATCGAAAAGTCAAACAATCGTGCGCCTACATATACAGCAACACCCATATATAGTATCAACATTGCTGACACCGTTAACTGTGACAAGAACACATGCACATCACTCGTCCATGTAATGGCACCTTGTGCCAGTCGCCACACAGCTAGTGATACACGTGCCCACACGGGATTCCCTGTATCAAAGTAAATTTCGTCCCAGCCTAATGGAGTATTACTAGCATAATATGTAATCTCGGCACTATGGAGCAAAATATCATTATTCTTACGCATCGTATATGGGGATAATAGTGCAAAACTAAGCACAATCGCGATAGCAACACCAGCTAAAATCCATACAAGACGATCAGTCTTTGAGTATGCTAGGAATCCGAATGCTTTATATCGTCTTGTCGCCCAGATCACACCAACTACCGACAAGATACAAAGCGCCAATGCAATATGTGACATTGATAGATTGAGGGTGCGTACAGGTAAACTAATTAAACCAACCAGTCCAATTGAAATCGGCAACCCAAATGCGATAAAACGAGACCAACTCCATTCATCCTCATTGAGGATCCAGTGTGCAAGGATACCGCCCGGCAACAACAGGAGCACAAAACTTGCCGACACAGCTAAACTATCGGGAAGTGAAACAGATGCAAATCCATGAAATACCCAGACAAATGTGAGTAAGATCACAACAAAAACACTTACGCCATAGCGATAAACGACCTGCATACCACATACCTTTAGACAATGATTAGTAGGGGGAGATTATATCAATTACACGTTTTGGATACTAGGTAAGCGACTTCGTGCTATAGATAATCTGTTCACGTTCTACTTATTTCTATCCAATGTGAAACATCCACAATGGCAACAGTGTTATACATATCTCTAGGGAGAATTATAATGAAACTCAAACTTGTGTTCAGTTTGTTGATTGCACTGTTGGTCGTACCATTCGTATCTGCACAGGACGACATGATGATATCTGTTGCGAGTGAAGATGTTGAAGTTACCAGTGATGGTCAAGCATATGCATCTTATCTTGCTTACCCAGAAGAAGAGGGGGTTTATCCGGGTATTGTTTTGATTCACTCTTTCAATGGTTTACAACAAGGGTATCGTGACATGACTGATGCGTTTGCAGCCGAAGGATTCGTAGTGTTAGCAATCGGCTGGCAGACACTTGAACGTGCGCCATCAGACACATTGATGCAACAATTGATGCTTGATAGTATCGACTACTTAACCGCACGCGACGATGTTGACCCTGAACGTCTCGGTTTAACCGGATTCTGTGCAGGTGGACGCTATACAATGTTATTTATGCCACAAGTGGATGCGTTCGCAGCGGGTGTTGCGTGGTACGGTTTCCCAAACAATGGTGATCCTGTCACAGCAATGGACTTAGTTGATGAACTCGAATCCCCGATGCTGATCATTCACAGTACCGATGATATTCCAAGCCCTGTTGCTGGTATTTATGAATATGCAACCGCACTTGGTGAAGCCGATGCCGACTTCGAGCTAAAAATCTATGCCAACGAGCCACATGGATTTATGTTAATAGATGGCGAACTACGCACCAATGATATTGCAACAGACGCATTTAATGAAATGGTCGATTATTTCAACCGTAAACTTGGCTAAACACCATCAATGATCATGTCAAAGTGAGAAGAACACTCAAAATGGGTGACTTCTCACTTTTTAACCACTTGTCTTACAATGCGCGGACAACCACCTCTTGCAAGTATTGATTTTGCAAATCAGTTTTCTCCCCAATTTTAGCAACGCCGTCAGATATAAAACGCGCAGCTAATGGCTTTTGATAACGATTCGAAAGCGTTCTCAATAATTGTAGAACTTCTAATACCCGTTCTGGTTTTTCATCTGTACCAATCGGGTAGGTGTCTATGCCTAATCCACAATGCAGCGATAGAAAAAGATTACGTTCCAGTGTAAATTCTCCATCAGCATAGTAATTCGCTAGTCCGGCATCTTCCAAACAGGGGAACATCAAACCGCATAATCCCACAGGTTGAGGATTTTGTGTTTTAATGAACTCGCTGACACGAGTAAATATGTCAGTGGTGACAGCCTGCGGGAAGGGCATATGAAGCCTTTCAATTACCAAGACGAAGCTACTATCGCCATCAGATAACGGTGCTACTGACGAATCAATCCCAAGAAAATCATCATCCTCGCCAAATAGGTTTATAATTTCGTCCCACACAGTCCGCATATTTTCGAGCCACTGCTCAATTGTTTCGCATCCAGCACTTAAATCAGTGCTTTGTAACCCAACAGAAAATCCAGTACGTTCATAATTAGAAGAGGGGAAAAATGGGCTTGAAGGTGGGACGTTAACCAAGTAGGTGAAGTTAAATGTTTTGCTCGCATTCATTTTGATAATGTCAAATAATACAGCGACATCTTCACGACTAACGCCAGCCGTAATATCGAGATTGAAGTGATTGTTTCCACCGTTCACAAAATCATCAAATTGCTCACGCGCCTGACTCAAATTTAACGACCCTACAGCTACAAATAAGCCGTCATCTTCAATCGCGTCGTCAACTTCTTTAATGGTCATGCCGTTTAGACACATGCGCCGTGTCTGAATCTCATAGTTGTGTTGCTCTAATTTCTGTGCAATCTGGTTTAATCGATCAAATAATTTGGTATCAACAGTATCAGAGAAATAGCAGATGCTGCGGATTATTTTCTTAAATGCCATATACGCCTCATTCTAGTTGGTAGCCGAGTAAGCACAGATGACCTACTCGATAACATCACAGTGTAACCCCATTATTGTATCGTTCGCATAATCAGCATGCCACCGATTAGAATCAGCATCCTATGGTGTATAACCGAGACGATTGAGCAACTCTAGCACAGCGTTATGATAAGCGAGTGGATTTTCTTCTAACACACGTATCGTATGCGTCATCGACAGCATCGTATCAACTTTTACGGTTATATCATCCCACTTGCCCGACTCATATACGAAGCCACTATGCCATATCGGAATCATGATTTTCTTAGCATCCAATGCCCAATTAATTTCTTCGCGGACAACTTGGGAGGTCAACGTTTGTGAGCCCAGAAGCAAAACAAAATAATCTGCATCCTCAATTCGGTCTTTTAATCCGGCACTCCAGTCTTCACCGGGTACAAGTGCCAAATCGAGAAATGGATTGAGTCCAGCATTCTTTAGCATTGTCATGACTAGTAAAGCAAATGCACTGCTGTCACTACGCTTATAGGAGATAAAAATTTTTGTTGGTTCGGTCTCTTCTAACAATTCAAAGGCTGACTGTAACATGACATATTGTATTGAGAACCGATCGGAAGATTGTTCTTTCAAATATCCCATGCGTTCGAGCAACATGAAGTCAGGAAACGTTGCATAACCATCCCAACGCTGTTGCAAATAGGTCTGAATAGATTCGTTATTCGGTACTAAACGTTGCGTCATCGCTCCATTATCATCAATATCTTGAAAACGTAACTCCAAAACAAAAGGCCATAGCCGATACGTCACACCACCAGCAATTTCTTTTGCCAGTAGACGGATCTGCGCTAATGGGTTTTGTGGTAGTGGAAATTGTTTGACCGATTCAATGTATTCAGTTAGGTTCATCTACTATTTTCCCTCGTAAAATGATGTTTTCTACATTATATAGTGATTCGCATTTGTAAATTATCATTTGCTAGTCGAGATCAACGTATCGCTCTATAATGATGAGCAGTACACACTTGTAACAAGCCATTGGAGATCACATGAGACGACACGCCGTGTGGATAGCGCTACTACTATGCATAAGTCTGTTGACACCAACCTACAGCCAGAACCAACAATATCCAATAATCACAACCAGAAACGCAACTGCGATTGAGCAAGTTAGTATGATGGGTGGAGATCAGGGAAGAATTGCTGTATCAGGTGATGACAACTGGCTTGCAATTGCAGGTTTACAAGGTGTTTGGGTATACGACCTTGATGCTGGTGACGAAGCCGCGCGTCTTTTTGATGGGCATACAGATCGAGTCAACGCCGTCGTGTTCCATCCTGACAATCAAACAATCGCATCAGCAAGTGATGACGGCACAGTGCGCTTTTGGGATGTGGAAACAGGAGAAGAAACCCAACTTATTGAGGTAACGCCCAACCCTGTCATCAGTCTTGATTTTGATAGTTCCGGTAATTTTCTAGCTGTATCGACGCGACCATTCATTCGTATTTTTGCTATCGAAACAGGGGAAGAAATTATCGCGCTTAATGATAAAGAAGGTGGTGTCCGCCGAGTGGAGTTTGTCAACAATTCACCACTCATCGTCGGGGCAACATTCGATAATTCACTCGCTGTATGGAATCTCGATGAAAATATATACATCGGCGAAATTGACACTAGCTACAACGGAGATGTGCTTGGTCTTTCAACCTCAACTGATGGTACGCAACTAGCCGTTGCTTTATCGAGTGGTCGCATCTTACTGGGCACAATTTCTAACGGTGATCAGCTTGTTTTGGATTATCACCTATCGGGAGCGCGTGATGTTCAATTCAGTCCAGATGGTCGTCTTATTGCCAGTGTCGGTATGGATAATGTCGCATTAGTGATCGACACACAGAATGGTGAGGTGCTATCACGTTTGCCGTTGGATAGCTTTGGCTATAGTGTCGAGTTTAGTAGCGATAGTCGTTTTTTGTATGTTGCCACCGCAGATGGAAAAGTCACGACATGGGACATCAACCGTCAACAGCTGATCAATGATCGTGAATTAACAATACCGTCAATCAGGCAAATCGCGTTCAGTCCAAACAATCGTCATATCGCTACCATAACCGATGAAGATAATATCGCGCGCGTCTTTGATGTCAACACGAACCAACAAATTGCAGTTTTATCTGGTCACGAAGGGCGTATTTTTTCGATCGCATATCGCCCAACCGCAAATCTAATCGTCGCGGCAGGTGATGCTGGTAATGTGTATGTGTGGAGTGTAAACAATTACGAGCTTGTGGATACATTAGTCACAGATCAAGAGCATATTTATAGTGTCGCTTTTACACCAGACCAAAATGTAATCGCAGTCGGTGGCGAGCAATTCATCAGCTTATGGAACTTGCCCGACAAAGAAGAAATCCTGTCATTCAATAATGGCACTACAGCATGGGGTCTATCTGTGTCACCAGATGGGTCATTGATTGCGTCATCTGGTGGTATCTGGAATGCATTTACTGGTGAGAAAGCAGAGGGCTTGGTGGGTGAATTTGCAGGCGTTGCCTTCAGCCCAAACAGTGACATCTTAGCAACCAGCGACCGATTAATACCTGTCGAACCTCGGCGCATTCGTCGTCCTCGCAATGGCTATGTCGGGTTAAGCAATACCGAAGTCGCATTCAGTCCTGATGGTTCGCTTATCGCAATGGCAGTTGAAGAAAATATTGAGCTTATAGATGTTGAGACTCAATCGATTATTGCAATTTTACGAGGTCATGAGCGAGACGTTCGGAGCATCACGTTTAGTCCTGATGGTCGACGGATTGTATCGGGAGGAGACGATGCAACAATCAGGCAATGGGCTGTCGTAGACACAGCCGCAACATCCGATGTAACTTTGAATAATGGTATAGAAGTTATTGTTATGCCCGACAACTTTAACATTGCGCCTATAACCAGAGACACGCTCACACCAGATAATATTGAACAAGCCCAAAGCGTGATCCTGCGCCAAGCAATTTCCAATGTCGTTGATATTGATGTATCACCAGACGGGTCTCATGCTGTTATTGCATCACTAGCCGGTGTCTTTTACCTCGACCTCAATAATCTAAACGATGCGCCGATTCCATTAGTACCAACCAATGCTGAAATTTTCACAGCAGGTTTAGCAGTCGATTTTGCACAAGACGGCACAATGATCGCTGTTAGTCATGGTTTTGCACGGAGTCAGGAAGCAGTTGGTGGCGGGGTCTCATTTTGGGATGTAACAGATGACACTCCTGCACTCATCGCCGAACATCTCATCACAGGAGATCGCGGATTTTCGATTGCACTCAGCAATAGCAAAGAACTTGCTGCTATCGGTTTTGATACCCCTGTTATGCGGGTTATCAGTGTGGAAACAGGCGAACAAGTGTCCTCTTCGCGCGGACAATTATTTGGTCGAGTCAACGGCTTAGCATTTATACCGGATGATAGTACCATCGCCCTATCAGATACATCTGGCAATAAAGCTTTTGTGGAAACGGTCTCGGGTAATATACTGGCAGGGTTTAATAGTGGGATCGCTGTACCAATGGAATGGTCACCCAATAGCAGTCGTATCTATTCTGCTGAACAGAGTGGCTTTATTTTACGTGATGGCGCAACAGCGGAGATTATTCGCGAGCATGCATACCCCGCAGAAGTCACTGGCGAAATCCTCACAACCGATATCACCAATGGTCAACTCCTGATTGCAACTGAAAATAGTGTGTGGTTCCTCGATTATGAAACGGGCGAAATTAACGAAACAATTGAAGGCTTTAATAGCGTCATTACAACTGCCAAAGTCACCCCTGATGGAATCAGGCTCCTTGGTGTAACCAATGATAATCATCTGCGGGTCTGGGATATTGATAGCGGTTTGGAATTGATAAATACCGAACTTGGCTTTATTGATCCACAAGCGACAACCGCCGTCAGTGACAGAGGTGAATTTATCGCTATCGCCGAACGTGGGGTAGGGATACGAATCTTCTCCGGTATTACCGGACGGTTTCTACGCAGTATCAACACCACTCAAACAGATCACCTCAACTTTCTACCCGGAAGCAACTTTCTCGCCACAGGTGGAAGCGATGATGTGATGGAATTTTGGGAAGCCGCTACCGGAGATCGCATCGCACTTGTACAAACAGGTGACAACATTATCACAACGTTCAGTGATAATGGCGACTATATGATAACCCAGACCGATACACTTACATTTAATGTGCACAATACACACAATGGTAACCTAGTCTTTGAAGATTTGCGCGCGCATATCGGGCGTACACAAGCAATTGCGATTCAGGATGACCTCATGGCGACAGCAGGTAATGATGGCATTATCAAATTATGGGATTTAGATGATCGTGAGCAAGAAGTCTTCTGGTATGCCCATGAAGAGAATATCCACGGTCTCGCATTTGCCCCAACCGAAACACTCTTAGCAAGCATCAGCGGACGCGATATTGATGTCTACGATTATCGTCCATTCAGCAATGTTAACCAGCGATTCACATTCAACATACCTGCTTATGCATCATACAATGGCATATACTTCAGTAACGATAGCGACCTTTTGTTTGTCCATGTTGATGACATTTTGCATATCTGGTCAATGAATAATGGCAACAAATTCGCTGAGATTAGTTGGCTAAATGGCACATCAATCATTACGCGAGACGGTGAGGAATTGGTCGCGGTTAATTCCGAGGGATCAATCTATAAGTTTGCATTGCAGGAGCTAGAGGAATAACTTTGATTGGACAATAACATGGGCAAGGTATCAATCACTTGCCCATGACTCCTCTAACGAAATGACATTAATCACCAGTTGCAATAGCCGGCTGTGATTCAGCTAGTGGTTCGCGTTTTTGTTTAGCAACGGGTTGCGTTATCATCAGATTTGCGCTTAACACAACCAACAATAACCAGAGGGTATCCGCCAATAGCAAATGCAAAACTTGCATCCAAACAGGTGCTTGCAAGATAATATTCACGACACCCATCGCAATCTGCAAACTTATAAGGATAAACAACGCATATGTTTGAGATGTAATCCGGGGTGAGTCATACGCTTGCAAGAAGAAGTAACCCATTATGAAAAGATACCCGCTTACCAAAATTGCTAAAATTGGGTGCCATGCTCGTAAGCTAATTAGAATATGATCGACATAATTCGTATTTGCGCCAATCACGCCCGACATCAATAAGGTATCGCCTAACGCTGTGACAGCACCCGCCGCACTCATAACCGAGAAACTAAGTAGTCCAATAGCTAGTACGACTCGTGTTCTAGCCGACGCGAAGAATTCTATAGGTTTTGTCTGTGACGCGCCCCACGCCGTCAACGCCGCCCAGAAGAGCAATACCAGTGTGTTGACTAAGTGTAATCCAATCGCAACCGCCCGTAGCGTTGATGCATTGTCTTCAACTAATTCTAACCGCACTAACGCCGCACCGATGCCACCTTCAATGATGACAAACACCAAAGTCATCAATGCCATCATACGTACAAACTTGCGAACAGGCTTTAACCGAAATGCCCAAATAACCAAAATTATAATGAGGATGCCACTAAAACCACTCGTCAAACGGTGGCTGAATTCAATTAATGTTTCAATATTCTCGGCACGCGGAATAATCTCGCCATTACAAGTCGGCCAGTGATTGCCACACCCTGCACCCGATCCAGTTGCACGAACAACTGCACCCCACAAAATTACGCCAATAAGATACGCGACGTTAAACCATGCATAGCGAATAAACGCCATAGGCTTTGTAATTGTTTCTGTCATATTTTTAACCTTCTTCTAACAACACAGTGAATGTATTTTAGCAATATTAGACAGGCTGTACAGGTTATTCGGTCATATTTTTGGCGACAGATGACACTCTCGCTATAATTATTTGAGTATCGAACGGAGAAAACTATGACACAAAAACGATTTGAAAATCAAAGTGCGATTGTCACTGGAGCAGGTGAAGGGATCGGTTACGCTATTGCATATCAATTGTGTGCCGAAGGCGCATCAGTACTATTAAATGATATTGTTGCTGATCGCGCCGAAGCAGCTGCAAAAAAAATCCAATCCGAAACAGGTGGAACATGCATTGGGGTAGGCGGGGATGTCGCCCAAGTAGAAGTTGTTCGCGGATTTGTCACGCGTGCTATTGAAGAATTTGGGAAACTAGACATCTGTGTATCGAATGCAGGGCTAACCTCTTGGGGCGATTTTTTTGACTATACCGAAGAGGACTTCGAACGGGTTCTCAATGTCAATATGCGTGGGTCGTTCTTCCTGACACAAGCAGCCGCAAGACACTTCCGTGAGCAAGGTAATGGCGGGCGCATTATTTTAATGTCATCAGTCACAGCACATTCAGCTGTGAAGTATATCGCCGCCTACGCCATGACAAAAGCCGCACTCGAAATGCTAGCCCGAACCCTATCCTTAGAATTAGGTCCACATGGCATCACAGTCAATAGCGTCGCACCGGGATCGACAATTACACCCCGTAACCTGAATGATGATCCAAATTATGAAAAACATTGGGAACAAGTTCATCCACTGCGGAAAGCGATGCAACCCGATGACATTGCCAATGCAGTTTTATTTCTTGCATCACCAGCAGCCGACAAAATTACAGGGCAAACGATCATCGTTGATGCAGGGTGGACAACATACAGTCCGGCGCCAGATATGGACTTTGCTCAAGATTATGAGCTTGATGACACGCTTAAAGGCAGAGGCTAATCACAATTAGTCAGCATAGAGTTTTTGAGATAGCTTTGTTGCTCGACGTGCAATAGATTTGCGCGATTCTTGCGAAAATTTCTCGATATATGGCTTCAACCATTTCGCTAAATCATCATCAGTTGAAGCCCATTTACCTAAGGTTTCCAGTGTGTTATTAATCACGATCCAATCGTTTGTTTTATCCAGATTCACTTTCAGGATCTGGATAGCTTGCTTGCGTTGTGCAACGGTTAATGATGAATCTAGCTCGCCAAATAACTGCGCGAGTGTCCACCATGTCGATGCTTGATTGATCTGTGAGATTTCATTCAAAAATCGGTCAATATGTGGCGTTATAATGTCAGCTTGTGCTCTCCAAAGCCGTTTCATCGCATTGGATGTACGTAACCGGACAACTTCGTCTTCTGAAAAGTAGCACTGATACAGTTGTTCAAATTGAGACGTATCTGCTAGAACAATCTCGACAACTTCAACAGTCCGCCCCAACGAGTTAGGGTGCCCTCCCGTTAACATACTTTCGAATGATTCCACAGCAATGCTCTCCTAGGTTGCAACCTCGGCAACAGACTGTGAAGAATTGTCTTCTTCGCGTTTGCGATTTCGACGACTACGCGTGATGTCAGTCAGGAGCCAACCAGCACCCAGTAATGCTAAACCGATCCCACCAACCATCATCATATTGGAACGTTCACGTATTAAATCTCGTAATTCGAGATCAGCCGACATCAGACCACGTGCTTCATTCTTTGTTTCCAGCGTCACTTCGCCACCTTCAGCACGAATTTGAGCAGCTTCATTATTGGCAATACGATTTGATAAATCAATATAGCGCACTGCTCCAAATGCAGCTGCCAGAATACCGACAACGATCATTGTAAAAAAGAGGCGTTCAAATAATTCACTATTTATATATTTCGACATAAATTCACCTAAAACTATTTTTTGCTTAAGAACACAGGACAACTTACAATAGAGTGATATAACGATTTTTATTGTACGGAAGATTCTTATGACAAGCAACCTTATTTCTGTTGGGATGGTCGGCACAAGTTGGTGGGCAGATGCGATGCACTTACCTGCGCTTGATAGCCATCCTAATGCAACAATAGCTGCGATTTGTGGGCGCAACCGAGACAATGCACAAAAAATGGCGGATACATGGAACATCTCCAATGTATACACCGATTATAATGATATGATCGAAAACGGCGATCTTGATGCAGTTGTCATTAGTACCCCCAATAATACCCACTACCCCATCACCATGAAAGCACTTGAGCACGGTTTGCATGTATTATGTGAAAAGCCGATTGCAATGACATATGCACAAGCACAAGAAATGGCAAATCTTGCAGAAGAAAAATGCGTGAAGCACCTTGTACCCTTCACCTATAGTTTTATGCCGACCGCCCGTTACCTCAAAGAGCTGATTGATGATGGCTATATCGGCAAACCCTACCACCTCAACCTGCGTTATTATACAGGGTTCGCTCGTGAGGGTAATTATATGTGGCGGTTTGATAATAGTATTGCCGGATCCGGTATTATCGGTGACTTAGGGTCACACTTTCTTTATCTTGCAGAATGGCTCTATGGTGAAATCAAAGCTCTCACATGTCGCTTGGGTCACATTGTTGAACGCGAGCCAACAGACCCCAATGGCAACCGCTATGATGTCGGGGATGATAGCTGTATGTTGACAGTTGAATTTGGTAATGGTGCAATCGGGATGATCCATTGTACAGCCCTCGCCTATGAAGACACACCCTTTGGTCAAACACATCATATGGAGTTCCACGGGTCAGAGGGCACGCTATACAGTTTTACCGATTGGGATACTGTTCAAGAAGTCAGAGGGGCACGTGTTGGTGAAGGTATGATCAAAGACCTACCGATTCCAGACCACATTTGGGGTGATGCGCGAAAAGACACGGTTCATAATACCTATAAAGATATGTTCCGATCTGAAGATTTCATGATTCGCGGATTTCTCAATAGCATCGTGAATGATACAAAACCATCGCCAGATTTACATGATGGCGCACGGATTCAACGTCTCATCGCAGCGGCTATCGAAAGCCATAATACAGGCAGTCGCGTCATTGTGGACTTTATAACTGAATAACAGAACACATAGCATATAACTGAGGAACGAAAAATGCGTTTAGAAGGAAAAGTAGCACTAGTTACTGGGGCCGCACGTGGTATCGGACGGGGTATCGCACACCGATTTGCCGAAGAAGGCGCTAGCGTCGGCATAATGGATTTGGATGCTGTCGCCTGTCAAACAGTCGTTGATGAAATCACAGAAGCAGAAGGTAATGCTCTCGAAGTTCACGCCGACATCAGCGACCCAACACAGGTAAATGCTGCGGTTGCGAAATTACAGGAACACTTTGGAACAATCACTGTATTGATGAACAATGCAGCAGTCATGCCTGCTGGAGCACTTCATGAAACCCCACTCGAAGATTTTGATCGTTGTCTAGCAGTTAACTTACGTGGAACATATCTTGTCTGTAGCGCAGTAATTCCCGGAATGCTGTCTGTGCAAAACGGAAGTATCATCCATATGGCAAGTGTCACAGGGTTATTAGGTCTACCCGGCATCGCTGTCTACTCAATGACCAAAGGTGCATTGATTGCACTCGGGCGGGTAATGTCTACTGATTATGCTAAACAAGGCATCCGTACCAACACAGTGTCACCCGGTACAATCGACTCCCCGATGTTACACGATTTTCTAGCGGCACAAAGCCGACCTGAAGAACTACGACAAGAATTCAATGACATGCACCCGATTGGACGTGTTGGTACAATCCAAGAAGTAGCCAATGTCTGTTTATTCCTCGCATCCGATGAAGCCAGTTTTGTATCTGGTTCAAATTATGAAGTAGACGGCGGGCTGAGTTCTAAAGGTGAACAACCACAGGATTAGGAAAACTCAAAATGGCAGATCGAATCACTCAGAAAGAATTAATTACGCGCATATCAGAACGTACCGATAAATCAGAAGAAGAGGTTGAGCTTATATTTAATGCGACGATTGAAGAAATTTATCAATCATTAAAACGACAAGAAAATGTCGTAATTCGCAATTTTGGTAAATTCTATATTCGAGAACGGTCAAGTGGTACGGTATTCAAGTTTGATCCATCACAGAAATTACGGGCACTTTTTGGATGGTCATCAACATATAAAGGCAACTTATAGGCTATCTATTTCAAGAAGTTAAAAGGTGGATTGACGATGGATGAACAACTTATTCGAACAATCAGTGTATTTATATTTTTGGGACTTGTTTACGTTGGGGCACGTGGATTCAAAGTAATGCATACAGGTAGCTGGCGCAACTGGATACCACGTAAAGAAGATGAAATCCAAGACACTACCAAAGACGAATTTTTTGATTAGATCAAATACAAACTATTACGGTATCTCTAGAATCAGCAGATGCTCAATAACATTAGCAACCTGAGGGGTTACATTATGTCGGACTTTTCAATTGACAAACTCACATCATCGCATTGGATTATGCTCCAGAATGTCGGCAATAACCTTGTGAGCTTTGACGAACGTTATGAAGCACCAGCATCAGAATTTACTATTTTAGACGAGCTAGAAAAGTGGGGATTGGTCCAATATCGTAACAGTGAGACACACGGTTATATTTTGTACTATGAACTGACAACAGATGGGCGATCGGTTCTAGATAATCGTCCAGAAACTTAGGTTACCTCAATTTCTAGAACAATAGAGCATAGTCGTCTTGGAAATTATAAATTTTTGCAATTATTGATATTCTACCGTTGGCGATTAGCATGAATCAAGTATATCGTAATTTTACTGTGGTCTTATCAGATATTGCACTCTTTGGCTCAACACATGGCGAGTCATGATGTTTGTCATGTAAAGTCGAAGTACGCTACAATCATCAAAAATTAATAGGAGATTATTTATGGAAATTGCACCCAATATTCACCGGATTGAATGTACATTCCAAGGTACCCGCATGGCGTATGTTCACCTATTTGTCGGCGAATCAGCGTCGATGTTAGTTGACACATGCTGTGTGCATAACCCAGAGCAAGATATTGTCCCATATATGGAAAGTATAGGGTTCGATCCCAAATCACTCACTTATATTCTGATCTCGCATAGTGACCTTGACCATCAAGGTGGAAACGCCCCGATGAAACGTATTGCTCCGCAAGCGATTATGATGTGTCATAATCTAGATCAACCGTGGATTGATAGTGCAGAAGAATTAATTGTCAATCGCTATATGCAATGGGATGCACCACATGGTTATGAGACAACGCCCGAAGCCAAAGCCGACTTACACAGCACCATGGACTGTCTACCTGTCGATATGACACTTGAAGGTGGCGAACAATTCAATATGGGTGGGGGATGGTATATCGAAGCGGTTCATACTCCCGGTCACACATGGGGACATCTTGCTGTCTACGATCCAGTAAGTAAGACAATGGCAGCCGGAGAAGCCGCTCTATGGAACGCAATTCTAGATATTGATTGGAATCCCGTCTTACCACCAACCTATTGTTATGTCGATACATACCTCTCAACGCTGGAACGCTTGATGAGTATGGATATACAAGTTTATTCTCCGGCACATTGGCAAGTTCAAAGAGGTTCACAAGTTAATGAGTTCTTGCGTGAAAGCCGGAATTATTGTTTGCATGTAGAAAAACATTTACTGGATTATGCTAGCACAATGGAATCATTCACCCTCAAACAGGCAATTGATGATGTCGGACCCAAAGTCTCGACGTGGGATGAATCAGGCAATGGTTTATTTACCTTTCCATTTAACGGAAACCTAGAACGCTTAACCCAACGTGGTTTACTAACGCAATCTCGTAATGACGATAACATAATCATCTGGAGCAAATCATGAGCGACGCACCTTTATTGATCCGCTATTTTCATCCTGACAATGATGAATGTGTCGGGCTATTGATGGATGATACAGTATATGATGTAACCCATCTGTTTCCGTTTATATCGGTCTGGTTACATACATCAGTCGGACGTGTTGACGAAGCGATTGAATCACTTATTGCCGCAGCATATGAATCACCACGGACGTTCCCCGCGATTTCACTAGATACAGAACCGGATAAAAACAGTGTGCACTGGTTGCCACCGATGGATGAACAAGAAATCTGGGCGGCTGGCGTGACTTATATTCGTAGTCGTGAAGCCCGTCAAGAAGAAGCTGAAGATGGCGGTGATGTCTACGCGCGTGTGTATGATGCTGATCGCCCAGAAATATTCTTCAAAGCATCCGCCAAAAACACAGTCGGGCATCTTGATGCAGTCGGCATCCGTGAAGATTCGAAATGGAATGTGCCAGAACCTGAGCTCGGCTTAGTGATGAATAGCGCAATGGAAATGGTCGGGTTTACGATTGGTAACGATATGAGTAGTCGTGATATTGAAGGCGCAAACCCCCTATATCTGCCACAGGCGAAGGTCTATACAGCATCCTGTGGACTTGGTCCGGGGATTTTGCTCAAGCCATCAAATGAGTGGCTGGACACCACAATTCATGTGACAATTACACGCGACGGCACCGATGAATTTACAGGATCGATTTCAACCTCACAAATCAAACGAACCATTCCTGAACTTATTGACTATCTTGGACGGAGTAATAAATTCCCAGATGGTGCCATTCTACTGACAGGAACGGGTGTTGTCCCGGATGCAGATTTCACATTACAAGTTGGTGATGTCGTAAAAATCACAATTGATGGTATCGGGACGTTACAAAACCGCGTCATTGAGGTGTGATATGGTGAGTCAAGTTGAACTGGCAGAACTCTCGCTCCCACATTTTGGATTGCCGACAGTCCAGCCAGAAATTCCAACAGAGACATATCAAGCGCGGATTGATTCTGCACTCGAAAAAGCAAACAGGGCAGGGCATGATGTGCTAGTCGTCTATGGCGATCGTGAACATTCCGCCAATCTTGCCTATCTGACAGGGTATGATCCACGGTTCGAGGAAGCCTTGCTCGTCCTTAAGCCTGATGCGAAACCTGTGCTTCTTGTTGGTAACGAAGGCATGGGTTATGCTGAAATGATGCAACTCGATGTCGAAAAAGTCCTCTATCAGACGTTCAGTTTGCTCGGTCAGCCACGTGGGAAAAGCCCAATGCTGGCGGACATACTGCGTGGTGCTAGCTTAGTTGGCGGTCAGCAAATTGGGGTTGTCGGATGGAAGGCATTCGATGAACGGGAGTCACAAGATCCTGCTCACACATTAGAAATCCCAGCGTTTATTGTCGATGTCCTGACAGATATTGTCGGTGATCGTCAAAAACTAGTGAACGCAACCGCACTGTTTATGAACCCAGCAGATGGTTTGCGTGCAATTAACGATATTGACCAACTGGCATATTTTGAATTTGCTGCAACCTACACATCACAGGCACTACGCAATGTTTTGTTTGGCGTAAAAGCCGGCATGACTGAATTTGAAGCTGTCGCACTGATGAACCAAACAGGGTTGCCCCTATCCTGCCATCTTATGCTATCAAGTGGTGAGCGCGCAGGTCTTGGTTTACCCAGCCCATCCCTTAAAACTATGAAACTCGGTGAACCGACTACCATGGCATATGGCGTATGGGGAGCACTTAATGCACGAGGTGGGTGGCTTGCACGTGACGCAAACGACCTGCCCGAGGGCGTTCAGGATTATGTGGATAAGCTAGTTAAGCCATACTTCCATGCTATTGCAGAATGGTACGAAGCTGTGGAAATTGGTGTTACAGGTGGTGAATTATATGCGATCATCCAGAAACACCTCGGCGACCCATTCTTTGGTATCGGACTCAATCCGGGTCACTTGATTCATCTGGACGAATGGGTGCATTCACCGATTTACGAAAACTCGGAGATGACCTTACAATCCGGCATGGCGATCCAAGTTGATTTGATTCCTGCGACGCATTCACCGTATCATACGACAAATATCGAAGATGGCATTTTGCTTGCAGACGAAGCAACCCGTACAGAACTATCGCAGAGGTATCCATCTGCGTGGGAACGTATTGAGCATCGCCGAGCATATATGCAAAATACACTAGGCATTTCACTCAAACCTGAGGTTTTGCCATTGTCAAATATCCCAGCATATCTGCCACCATTTTGGCTATCACCACATATGGCAATGCGTGTCGTCAAATAGTGCTTAAACAGTGACCTCCCATGCAATGCCATCGGGGTCGCTGATGACAAAGAATGGTTCTTCATCTGAGTATGGCTTTATAAATGGCACCTTATGCTCACTAAAATAATCGGCAGCGGCTTTTAGGTCCTGCACATATAGATCCATCGACATTTGTGGTAATTCGCCATAAGGTCGAGGATCTGTTTTTGTCTTGGCAGTCGGTAGGAGTAGAAACTTAAACTTACCCGCAGACAAATGATAAAATCCATATTCATCCACTTGTGCATCAAATCCTAAAATTTCGCGATAGAACTTGAGCGATGCATCTAAATCCGAACAGGTGATATTGACTTCGCCAGGTGTAAAATTCATCATGTATCTCCCTTACATGCAGACCAAAATGCAGTGTGTCATTTGTATTTAGAATATCACAACGTATCCTAGAATCAATCAAACGCAATCCAATACCATATCTATTCATTCCAAGTCAGTATATGATTTTGCGAATCCACTTCACCTAATGTTATCATTCATCCATAAGTTGATTCATGTAAACAACAGATTATTGCCACAACGTATTTTAGCTAAATTCTTTACTTATTGAATAATTTTAGAGGGATGATATGAAGATTACAGCAATCGAAACACTCCAATGGAAAGAATTTCCGCGCTTAATGGTTGTCCGTGTCCATACAGATAGTGGAATCATCGGGTTAGGCGAAACAGTTGACAAAATTCCCGGTGCAAAAGGAGCGATTCATGGCACAGTTGCACCACTTGTCCTCGGTCAAGACCCACTCGACATTGAAGGTGTCTGGCGGTTTGTGATGGATAACATCATGTATCACGGTTACGCTGGAGCAGAAACACGCGCGCTATCGGCTGTGGAAGTTGCCCTATGGGACATCATGGGTAAATATTATGGTGCGCCACTTTATCACTTACTTGGTGGTAAAACCCGCGACGAAGTCCCGACTTATAATACGTGCATTGGTTTTGGTGACTATCAAGATTATCAACTGTGGCACAATGATGCAGGCAAACTCGCCCGAAGCCTAATAGATGATGGCATTTATGCTATGAAGATTTGGCCCTTTGATCAATTCAGTGAACGGACATTCGGTCAACGTATTTCACTCGCTGACATCGAAAAAGGTCTAGAACCTGTCAAACAAATCCGCGATGCCGTTGGCGATCAAATGGATATTGGGATTGAATGTCACTTCCGGTGGAATCGTGTGAGCATGGAGCGTATTGCCCGCGCTCTCGAACCCTATAATATTATGTTTCTTGAAGATGTCCTGCCAGCTGTCTATCCAGATGAAATCAAAGCCTTATCTCAAAGCACAACCATACCTGTAATCGGCTCCGAACTACTCATAACCCGTTGGCAAATGCGTGAATGGCTAGAAAAACATGTCTCGCAAATTGTCATGACCGACCCGGTATGGAATGGTGGGATTGCTGAAACCCGCAAAATCGCCAACCTTGCCGAGACATTTGGTGTACCGCTTGTTCTACACAATGTCGCGAGTTCAATTTGCCATGCGGTGTGTATGCACCTTGGCGCGCACATCCCGAATCTATATTTTGTCGAATCTGTACGTGCCTTCTATAAGAGCTATTTTGATGTACTCACCGACTTCGTACCGACAGTCACAGATGGACACCTCGATATCCCGCAAGGACCAGGACTTGGGGTGAATCTTCTCGACTCTGCACTTGAGCGGAATGATCTTATTCGTCAAATATCGGAAGGGGATGGTCTAGCTGGTGGTCGGCGTGCAATGGGAGATCATTGGGCTGTCGAGGACATTCGTTAAGTGATTTAATTTTCAATCCAATACTATTGAATTTGAAGCCCAACCAGTACGATAATTTATCGTTGGCTGGGCTTTTTCATTACCGACAAATTTGTCAGTCTTCTAAGTTTATTCAAAAATATGACCAACTAACCTAATATCGGACGGATATTCTGTCCAAATCGGATCATATGTTTAAACACAACATTTTCAACATCAGTTGCTTGGTTAATAAAAATATCATCCCAAATTCTTGCCATCGTATCCATCAGATGGTGTTCCACCGTCGTCCACTGTGGTAAAGGCGGATAAGATCGTCCTATTTGAATGGCGGTATTGATTGTCCATAAAAACTCATCTTGTTGATAAGCCTCATCATTCTGTATGTTGGTTTGCGTTGGCATCAATCCAATAATCTTACTCATCTTATGATGAACATCGGGCGATAAGAAAGCCTTTAGGAACGCTATCCCCTGTTTCTTTTGTTCCACATCAGCATGATTCCACATTACCAAATGTTGCGTGCCAACAAATGGTACCCCCGGTGGTAAGGTCACTCCTATCCGGCTCATAAGATGCTCAGGTAATCTACGTTTTAGTTCATAATACATCCGAGTCCCGCCCATCATTAACGCAGCCTCTCGATTTGCAAAAAAAGCTGTCATCTGGGCAGGGGATGTTCGGCTAAATTCAGGAATGTAACGATACAAGTTGAAGTAATGAGTAACCGCTTGTATTGCTTTAATATCAAGCAAGTGAATTTGGCGTCCATCTTCGCTAATGATGTCAGTATTACTCCCCCAAATCCAACTCGCAAGTTGATGAAGGCTAGCAGGGTTTTTTACTGTACTCACAGCCCATGGATAACGAAGAATTTTCTGGGAGATTTTTGATAACGAATGTTCAAAACTGTTGACAGATGCAAACTCAATGGTTGGATCAACACCAGCATCCTCAATCATATCTTGCCAATAGTATAAGACTTGGCTATCTGATAACCATGGAATTGCATAAACACCCCGCCACGTAGAATTTGTGCCAAACTGCCATCCAGAAAAATTATGAAAATCCCCAATTTGCTCAATATCTTCTTCTGTAAAACTATAAAGTACATCTTGCTCCACAAAATCTGCAAGCCATGTAGATCCAATTTCAGAGATAACAATATCTGATTTGTGTTGAGCTAGTGATTTTAATTTATCCCATAAATCAACCCACTCAATCACATCTACAGACATGTCAAAATCCAAAGGTTGTACCATTTGTTGTACTAATTGATTAACAGACCGATTTTTAGTTGCATCCCAGTTGCGAGCAAGAGAAATTGGTAACTGATTCATAGATCTTTCCATTTACAAACGCTAAACAAACTTATTGGACTCATCATATCAGACTACGATCTTTATTTCACTTAAAGTATGCCCTGAGCATCATGAGTTTATGAGCATTCGCATAACACTTACACAAACTTCACCCATTCCAAGACAATTTATCGGATAATGTGTGAAATAAAGATTCACAAGAATTTCTAACTCATGACTCGACTACTTATCAAACTCCTTGCAGTTTTTACTATATTTGCAATTTGCATCACATTTGTAATGGGGCAACTCGCACAATCCAAAGCTGATTACACGCTAGCTTTTGTATCGCGTGCAGATAACAATCGTGAGATTTGGCTAGTTGACACAGACACGCAAATTCTCCTTAACCTGAGCCGTCATGCAGAAGATGATTATGCACCGACATGGTCACCGGATGGTAGTCAACTTGCGTTTGTCTCTGAGCGTGACAACAATAGTGAAGTCTATACATATAATCCCACCACTGGGCAACTAGCAAACATCAGCAATAACCCTGCACGAGATAATTCACCACAATGGCTGAATACAGGAGAGTCCCTTATATTTGTTTCGAGGCGTAATGGATCCGGAGCAGAGGTTCATATTATTGATCTAAACACTGGAGAGATGCAAAATGTCAGCCGTTATCCTGGAGATGATTTTGCGCCCATTCCTGTACCCAGTGCCGCCGATAACACATCACTCGTTTTATACACGTCAAACCGCGAAGGCAATATAGAAACCTTCATTCGAGATATCGTCAGCGGACGAGCAATCAATGTTAGTAGACATCCAGCAGACGATTATCAACCGCATTGGTCATTTGACGGCACTTATGTTTCATTTGAATCAACACGCGCCAATGGTATAGAAACATATATTTACAATATTGATGATGAAACGCTGTTTAATCTTGGTCTAGAAGATGCTGACGACTATGCTGTGGATTGGTCGCCAATGGACGATGTTATTGTATTCGAGTCAACATACAGTAGTGATGCCGACATTTATCTATATGAGCTCGCAACAGACACATACACGAACCTCAGTAATCGGGATGACCATGACAAAAATCCCCTGTGGTCACCAGATGGCAAACATATCATCTATGTATCGTATACCGATGGGGCAGGTGACATCACACTATATACTCGGGAAACGGGTGAAATACGAAATCTGACACAAAACAACCTCGACAACTTTGATCCAATTTGGTCGCCTGATAGTCAGCAGATTGCCTTTATTGCTCGCGATACAAATGGATCAAGACTAGCGATGATCAGTATTAATGGTGGTGATGTCCGTTATTTAGCGCCATATCATGACGCAATTGACACATTAATCTGGAAACCCAAATAACGATTTGTCTACGTTACTCAAGCACAAGCAATTCTTAATACATAATTTATGACAATTAGGTATCTTTTTTCGCATTTATCATTATAATATGAGCGTGACATGAGAAATGACAAACTTGTGACAAATCACTGCCAAAAATTGCTGATTGTATAGATATTTGCTATATTGTTGACAGATTTGGTATTGCGCAGTATATTTTGCATATAATATATCATATCTGATTACATATTTTGGGGGCATCACATACTCTTGGTAGCAAACAACTTCTAGTTTGTTGTATGTTGATAATAATGTTTTTTCCAAACCCCATACTTAATTTTGGTCTCAACAGGTGTATCACCTGAGACGTTGTTTACAAAAATTTTTATTGGAGGAATCTCAATATGAGAAAGTTGTTACGTTCTATCCCTGTTCTACTGTTAGCAGTTGGTACAATGATCGCAAGTATCGGCGGTGTTGGAGCACAAGACCAACTCGTTTTCAGTATGGTTAGTCATGGTGGTGTTGGTAACCCATTCTGGATCGTTGTTATCAAAGGTATGGAAGATGCATGTTCACTTCTAGAAGCTGACTGTGCATGGCTTGCAGACCCCGTTGATAACGTAGACGATATGGCTGGCTACTGGGATGATGCACTTGCTCGTGATAACGATGGTATCGGTACAACCGTTCCAAACCCAGAAGTTATTCGCGATGGCGTTAACCGTGCAGCAGAAGCAGGACTTCCTGTTATTGTCTTCAACACGGCAGACCCCAACGCTGGAACACCTGATGCACTCCCGACACTCTTCTACATTGGCGCAAACGAATTCCTCGGTGGACGTTCCAACGCACAAGCTGTTCTAGCAGCAGCAGATGCAGCTGGTACAGAAATCACAAAAGGTGTTTGCCCAATCCAAGAAGTTGGACACAGTGGTCTAGAAGCACGTTGTGCTGGTGTTCGTAGTGTCTTCGAAGAAGCTGGTATCCCACTTGACGGTTTGACAATCAACAATGATGTCACCGAATCAGCTGGTATCCTTGCTGACTACTTCAGCGCTAACGAAGATGCAAACGCAGCATTCATGCTTGGTCCAAACCCATCAAGCTCCCTCAACCTTTACATCCAAGAAAATGGTGTAGCAGTTGGTGACTTGTTCGCGACCACCCATGACACAAGCTCCGAAATCTACGAAATGATCCAAGAAGGTTACTTGATCCAAGCAATCGATCAACAACCATACTTGCAAGGTTTCGAAACCATCATGTGGCTCTACCTCAACAGCCAATTCGCATTGGCACCAGGTGGTGACATTCTGACTGGTCCTGGCGTTATTGACACCAGTAATGTTGATGCAATCATCGAATTGACAGCAGCAGGCTATCGTTAAACCGAACTTCGGTACAAAAATGGGTGGGGCAAATGTTCCACTCATTCCCCTTTTCCTCAATAGTAAATTATATACACAGCTTTGCCACCTTAGTTGTATAACGTTTTACTTAGCTAAATCGTAGAAATTGATATATCAAAGTTATTGAGAAACATATATGCCTGAAAAATATTATGCAACAGATCAACATGGTAATCGAGTTGGTGAAATTGCTACAGATGATGCTAGCAACTCTCTCGGATGTCTGCTGATACTATCCGTTATTTTCCCACTTGCAGTATTATATTGTGCTTACAAGATAGCCAAAACCAAAGGACAAACCCATTGGGTTTATTTCATTCCTGCATGCATAGGTGTAATAGTTTTTATCGGTGCATTAATTTCCAATTTCGATAATCATGGTGGACAAACTGCTGGAACCGTACTTCTTGGCGGATTTATCTTTTTGATATTGCCTGCAATAATCGGATACAGTCAGGCGAACAGGACTTAAGAGCGTCAAGATACTCTGAAAGGAAATCCTACTATGCCTGAAAAATATGATGTAGTTGATAAACATGGTAATAAAGTAGGGGAACTAGTCTCCAATAAACCAGATGGGCCACTTGGTCTTCTAATACTTATTATACTAAGCATACTCATCCCAATAGGGGTTGCTTATAGTTCATTTAAAATTGCCAAAAATGAGGGAAGAACACATTGGGTTTACTATCTTCCATTCGTTATAGGACTTTTTGTTCTGATTGGAGCCTTTTTTTCCAACATTACAAATCACAATGGAAACAACTTAGGATCAATCTTTGTTGGAGCATTACTTTTCTTTGTTCTCCCTGCAATGCTAGGAGCAGTAGCGAATGCTCAAGCCACTGAAATACCTGCAGATACAAAAATGAAAGGGAGACCTGTCAATAATCGGATCGCCTATCTGAACTTCGGGTTTGCATTATTAGGTATTTCCATCGCCCTACTTGTGTTTCTCGGTTGGATGCCTCTAGGCGAACGTGCTAACATCCTCCGTAGTAATCTTAATTTATACGAATTTGTGGTAATTGTTGGCGCTGCGATTTATGCAGTTGGTTGTTTCCGCACAGGCATGGGTGTTATTCAAAATGAACGTGCCGGACAACGCTGGGCACAATGGATGTTATTCTTCACCATTATGATTGGTAGTGTCATCTTACTCAGTGTGATTATCCCTGTTGGTCTTAAGTTCTCATTGCTATTGGGACAAGACATTGATATGCGAGCATTCATTGATAATGACATTGGTGGCTTGCCGTCGATGGCAATGGCTATCGGTGAAGGTCTGGTGCTCGTCAGTGTGTTTATCATTTCGATCATTGCACTCGCGTCATTATTTACATTTTTGGTTCCACCTCTAGAACCACTCAAAAAGGTCCCCGGTATCAACTTGATTGTGTCGCCACCACGTCGTCTTATCTATGCTTTGATGGCGGTATTTGGTGTCGGTATATTCTTCGGGCTGATTGCGGCTGGATTTGCTGTTCCAGAATTCCCAGGTGTAACAAAAATCCGTGATGCAGAAAATCATCGCTTGATAGCCGGATTCTTATTTTTCATCCCGGGTTTATTAGGTTACTTACAAGTCCGACAAGTTGAAGAAAAATCCGACGAGCTACGACGTGCAGTGGCCCTTACCCCCGGTAAGTATATTCGTTCCGAGCTAGCCAAATCGCCCAGTGCGGGTGCAATCATCGGTTTTATTGCTATCTTTATTGGCTTCACAATGGCAACCGATCTATTCCTTGAGCCGAGTTCGATTGCATCGTTCCTCAGTAATGTTGCAACAAAAGGTGTGATAGCCATCGGCGTAACATATCTGATGATTTCTGGGGAGTTCGATCTGTCCGTCGGATCGATTCTTGGCGTTGTTGCATTATCCTTCATGTTGTTCATGACAGAGGGTGCACCGTTCTTAGGTGTCCTTGATCCATTCCCAGCGGCAATAGCAGCATTGTTTGTTGCCTTTTTACTGGGCTCAATCAATGGTATTTTGCTCATCACAACACGAATACCGTCGTTTATTGTCACCTTAGGGACATTACTCGCCTTCAGAGCAATTACGTTGGTTGCAATTGCTGGTGGTCGTATTCTCCGTTACCGTGATTATTATTCCGATTTCCCTGTTATAGAAATTAGCAATATGGTATTTGTGGTTCTTGCAGTCATCGGCTTGTTGTTGATGGCGTATACCGCCTTCCGCACATTACCAACTTTGCTCAATAGCGCAAGACATGCATGGTCGATTCGCGCCGACAATGGTGACTTTGGTACAACGGGTGCAATTATCCATTCACTCTACCTTGCCATTGTGACACTTGTCATTGTCGGAGTTGTCGTGTGGTTATTCGCAGTTGTTTCTTACCATATCAGCGCAAGCGGTGGTGAAGTTATTCAGGTTGGCTTCTTCGATCTCATCAATGGACGTGTTGAATCATTTGGTTTGGACAATCTCATACCCATTCCACAAAGTGCAAATGTTCGTCTAGCGATTTTATGGTGGTTTATCTTCGTTGTGATCTTCCATGTCATTCTTGACAATACTTCATTTGGTAACAGCATCTTCGCGACAGGTGGTAATGCTGGTGCAGCACGCGCTCAGGGTATTAACGTTGACCGCGTCAAAGTCCAAAACTTTGTGATTGTCGCATTGTTAACGGGTGTTGCAGCGATCTATGAAACTGCCCGTAATCCCGGTGTTGATCCTTTGAAAGGGCAACTTTGGGAGCTGGATGTAATCGCAATGACAGTGATTGGTGGTGCATTACTCACAGGTGGTTATGGTAGTGTCATCGGGTCTTTGTTAGGTGCATTGATTTTTGGTATGTTACAAACAGGTCTCGTCCTTGTCGGTGTTGAATCCCGTCTATTTGCTGGGACAGTTGGTGTCATCATCATCGTGGCGGTTATTCTCAATACATTTGTCCGTGGCGCACAGCGAAATTAGGATACACGAATTATGGAATATAAACAAAAAAGAGAAGATGCACTTGTCGATATGGTGGACATCCACAAATATTTCGGCAGTGTACAAGTATTACGCGGGATCGACTTCCATGTTGACCGCCAAGAAATTGTAGGACTACTCGGTGATAATGGTGCGGGTAAATCAACACTCATCAAAGTTTTGACAGGTTATCATAACCCGACAAAAGGGCAAATCTTCTTTGATGGTAACCCTGTCAATATTGATTCGCCGCATGCTGCACGTGAGCTGGGTATCGAAACGGTATATCAAGACCTTGCGCTAGTACCACTAATGAGTATTGCGCGTAACTTCTGGCTTGGGCAAGAACCAACCTATAATGTTGGTCCATTCAAATTCATGGATAAGAAGAAAATGGGTGAAGCATCTATCGAAGCCCTTCGTGATGTTGGAATTCATATCCGCGACCCAGAGGAAACGGTTGGTACGATGTCCGGTGGTGAGCGCCAATCCATTGCGATTGGGCGTGCAGTTTACTTCGGAAAGAAGTTGCTGATTCTTGACGAACCGACGTCGGCATTATCTGTTGGCGAGACACAAAAGGTACTTGATTACACCATCGCAGCAAAAGAAAAAGGTATGAGTGTAATTTTCATCTCGCATAATATCCGTCACGTATTCGAAGTTGCCGACCGCTTCACCATTATTGAACGTGGACGCAAATTAGGAGACTTCCGTAAAGAAGAAGTCGAAGAACATGAAGTTGCTAATATGATCGTCGCGGGCGAAATTCCTGAACGCCTGCGTTTGATACCGCAAGAAGAAGGTGGGGATTAATCATGACATTCTTTAAAACACAGCGTATCCGAGTATGGGTCGTCGCGCTGATTGTGATGTTGGTTGCATCTGCCTGTGCACCAGATAATCTAGATATTACACCATCGGCTACACCGACAATTGCACCAACAGAAACACCAACCCCTACACCCTTACCCGAGGGGTTTGAAGCAGAAGTCAGTGCAAATGAGGCTGTGATCGAAGCGCTGATGGAATTACTCCCGAATACCATCCCAGCAGGTGCCGCCCAATGGCAACGTGATTACTCACGTGGTGAAGATGGCATTGCATCATTACGTGGACTTACCAACGGGGTAGGACAGCGGATGTATTTTTCGGAGCAAACAGGTGGACAGATGAACATCAGTTTTGCTGTATTTGATACAGCGGAAGATGCAATTGCCAATTACGAGCGTATTCGCGGGATTCGTCCAGTACTACAAACTGGCACAAGCGATGATGCCTTCCCAGAACCAAATCTCTTTGGCGCAAGCAATCAAGGGTCGTATGGTATCTTCCAAATTGATAACTACTTTATCGAAGTATTTATCGAACTGTTTTCAAGTACGGGTAGCAATCCGCTCAAACCTGTATCACGGTCAGCTGTGAACTTCTTTGAATCAAATCGAGAAGCCTTCGAAGCCAACTAATACGATTAATCTAACGACAAGCACATAGTGATTTTGATGATGACTCTACTTTGGTAGGGTCATTTATCATATAGGGTAAGTGACTATTTTGCACGCCTATAGAAGCTCTAAGCCCAATCTTAGCGACAATATGATACACTGAATACCATTAGAATATATTTTAAGAGTTAAAAGAAAGACAAGCACGTGAACAACAGTCGATATACAATAGCCCTCCATATCCTAACGTACCTCGCAATGGAATTTGAAGGTCAAAATACATCCGAATATATGGCGAAGAGCATCAACACGAATCCCGTTGTCGTCCGTCGTATCCTCAGTACCTTACGTAAGGCAGGGTATGTCACATCGCAACCGGGGGTCGGTGGTGGTATTACACTAACAATCTCACCAGAAGCTGTCACAATGCACGATGTATATCAACTGTTCGAAACGAATGATTTATTCCCGATGCACACCAATGAGCCGATGCAACAATGCCCGAGTGGTGGCACTATTCAACATGTCCTCACACCAGTTTATGATGAGGCACGTCAGGCCATGTGTAATGTGCTCAAAAGTAAAACCATTGCTCAACTTGCCACAGAATCATGGGATTACTATCACGAAAAAATTGAGGCATAGTTACAGATAACAACTTGCATGTTAAAATCTCCAAAACTGTAACCAAAGGAGATACTAATCATGCAAGCTCTCAGAATTTATCGCGCTTGGCAATTTGATTCAATGGAAAAAAGTCTCGACATTGCTGAACGGCTGTTAACCACTATTAGCGATGACACAATCTATAGCAAACGCGACGGGGGAGACGGCTGGACTATCTCGGAAGTGCTGGGACATCTGATAGAAACCGAAGCCCTCTTTCTTGAACGTGCGAAACTCACAATGACCGAAGATAATCCAGATCTACCATTTGGCGATCCAGATCAAACAGTTAAAGATGGTGATTATGCCAGTAAAAGTGCAGTGGATGTGTTGGCACAATGGCGCACAGTACGTGCCGAATTCCTCACCTATCTCAAAGCCATTCCAGCCGATGAAGAAAATACATGGGAACGCCCCGCTCAGCATCCTAACCGAGGTGCTTTTTCGCTGAACGATCAAGTGATGTTAGCCGGTTGGCACGATACCAATCACCTTGAACAAGTCGTCAAGATCATCAACCAGTAGCTGTATCAAAATATTCCGATATACGAATAATTTCGTCTGCTGGAACGAATGTCGCCTCACATACCGTCTGACCTGTCTTTTCTAAGTACGCTTGTACAAGATAATACCCGATTGCGTAACCAGCAAAGGCAGGCAACCCGACTTTTTCAAAGCCAAACGCATCAGCCAGTGCATCTCCATAAATATAACTACGCACTTGTTGAAAACCCTTTATGCCAAGATTTTCACCAATGATGTGTTTTGTAGTATCTAACTCCGAATCGTCGAAATCATCCACATAGTAACCAAGCATGTTGTCACCATAGATTGCCGTCGCAAACGATTCCGCCATACCCTCATATATCATCCACTGGGCCAATGTAATTTCCATATAATGCCACGGGAACAATGACAAATGCACATTATGATGAAACTCATGCGCAAGTAATCCTTCAAATTTGCCTAAATTATAATCATTCGGATCGGAATACACCGCGAAGATCACACTCGGTATACCACCCATTCCCGTATATCCACGATCCAGAGGATTAGCATGATTGGGTCGTCCTAAGAATAGGCCGTAGGTGATTGTGTCGATTGCAATCTTGCTCTCATATGGTGCAAATTGCTGAGCACAATGTGCTAAAATCTGACGCGATTTATCCCATGCGCCAAATTCAATTAGTTTCGACAGTGCATGTGGTATATCATCTAAATCATCTGGTAATAGAAATCCCCAATTTGAAACAGTATCGACAACATTTAAATCCTCAACAGCAGTATTCATCAATGTTGCAATTGCTGGTTTAAAGGGAGCAATTAATTCATCCTCAAATAGATGTTGTTTATCGGCACTCGTAGCTGCATCGACAATAGCCTGATAGTATTTTGAGGTATCATGTACAGTAATTTTCACGGGTTACCCTTCTTGTTTTGATAATATACATTCATGATTTGGCGATAAAGTAGCATGAGGTCATCATCAAACAAACGGTAAGCAGGGGGGATGTCGTCCGGATTGTCATACATGTTTTGTAACGCAGACTCAACCTGCGGATTGCCCTTGGTGAACTGTTGGATGAGTTGATCGGCTTCTTGTGCGATCTGTTGCAAAGTAGGATCGTCAGGAGGCAGATGTTGATTTGTACGCACACGATCAGCAATCTGTTGCCATTGTTCCTGCGCACGAGTTATATCTTCTATCGGCATATCGCGGGACTGTTCTGTGAGTGTCTTTAATAAATCATCACTAAAATGTTGTCGCACCCACTTCAAGTAATGTTTATCCGTCATTCCTTGAATAATCAGTTGTACTATATCCCAATCCCAATTTTCCGTGGTATCCAACACATCCATAGCATGTTCCATCGCCGACGATACAGCTTGTAATTGTTCGATTTGAGCATCAATGGACTTTTTTTGTGCTTCTAATGCAGCCCGTAAATCCAGATTCGGTTGATTAAGCATGGATTTGATTTCTTTGAGCGTAAACCCCAATTGCTTAAGCGTCAGAATTTGTTGAAGTTTGAGCAAGTCTCTGCGCTTATATAACCGATGATTGGACTCCGTTTTGTTGGATGGTTGCATCAATCCGATACGGTCATAGTATTGTAGCGTGCGCACAGTCACCCCAGCCATATCTGCAAATTCTTTAACATGATAATGTTGCGCGGTTGTCATGATTATCACCTCGTTCGTCACTATACGTTATGACGTAACGTCATATGCAAGGGTTCGTGTTTTGATGTTAAAATAGAACTTTAGAGCTAAACATATCAAAAGGCGATACCTAGATGGCGCAAAATAAGCAACCACTTCCCGAACGCATTCGTCCAAAGTCACTAGAGGGATTTATTGGTCAAAAGCACCTCGTTGGGGAAGGGAAACCACTGTATCGCGCACTCCAACAAAAGACAATACCTAGCATTATCTTATGGGGTCCACCTGGGGTTGGCAAAACAACACTTGCCCGCATGATCGCCGACACAACCGATAAGCCGTTTCATATGCTCTCAGCAGTATCAGCAGGAAAAGCTGAGTTACGCAAAATAGTTGAGTCTGTCACATCAGATACCAAAACAAAAAACACTCAACTCGATATGTTTGCAATACAAGAAGCAGACGATACACCGGATGGCGTTGTGCTCTTCCTCGACGAAATTCATCGCTTCAATAAAGCACAACAAGATTTTCTGTTGCCGTATGTCGAAGATGGCACAATTACACTCATCGGCGCAACAACTGAGAATCCAAGCTTTGAAGTCATCTCCGCCTTATTATCACGGATGCAAGTATTCACATTGAATTCGCTATCTGCTGATGAACTCACAGAAATTGTGAAACGAGGAGCGCAAGACCTCGACTTAAGCATTACTGATGATGCGATTACATTTTTGTCAAATTATGCCAATGGCGATGCGCGAGCTGCATTGAATTTACTTGATAATTCAGCCAGACTCTACAGCCAAAACGGTGATGCAATTACCGTCGAGAATCTACGAGAGACACTCCAGAGCAAGCATCTACGCTACGACAAAACAGGTGAAGAACACTACAATACAATCAGTGCATTCATAAAAAGTATGCGAGCCAGTGATGTGAATGCGGCATTATACTATCTCGCGCGCATGGTTGATTCAGGCGAAGATCCCAAGTTCATCGCACGACGGATGGTCATTTTTGCAAGTGAAGATATTGGAATAGCCGATTCGAATGCGCTCGTAATTGCAAATAATGTCTTCCGTGCGGTCGAAACAATTGGATTACCAGAATGTCAATACAATCTTGCTCATGGGGTTACTTATTTAGCCAAAGCGCCTAAAGACCGTTCTGCCGGAAGTGCATATTTCAGTGCATTAGACGATGTCAAACAACACGGTAATTTGCCAATTCCTATGAAAATCCGTAATGCACCAACCAGTATGATGAAGAATATGGGGTATGGAGCTGGTTATGAATTCTATTCTGATGAAAGCTACCTACCCGGGGAATTGCGTAACAAGCAATATTATCGAGCCGATGATTAGGATATAATTTCTATCCAATTGCACCGTCTATAAAACATCGACAGCACAGAAACAATCTGCTTGAGTATTGCCATAAAACAGGTTAAATAGTATTTTTTGAAAACAAGTGATTTTTTAGGAGATTCATATAATGCAAGACTTGTCTACAATTAAAGAACATTTTGATGAGCATGGTTATGCAGTGGTTGAAGGTGTCCTCGATGATGCGATTATTGCTGACCTCGAAGCTGATTATCTGGATTTGATCAACCGACATGCACCACAGTGGTTAGCAGAAGGGCGTATACCCGAGTTATTTGAAGACCTCCCATTATATGAACGGTTTGGCACAATTGTCAGTTACCTAGACGAGCTAGAATATCGCTGGTTTGATATTGCATTCCCACAGGCAAAAACGCCAACAAATAAACTCCCTAACTTCAGCAGACCTGTTTTTGACCTGCTGACACATCCGAACGTCCTAAACTATATTGAAGCATTGATTGGTGGGGAAATCCTAGCAAACCCAATTCATCACATCCGCATCAAACCACAAGAAACGATCTTAAAAGCAGAAAAACCGAATGGACTAACGAAGGCAACCGGTTGGCATCAAGACCAAGGAGTTGCGCGTGAAGTTGCTGATGATACCGATATGATCACAGCGTGGATTGCTATTTCTGATGCGACTGTTGAAAACGGCTGTCTCTCAGTTGTGCCAGGTAGCCATAAAACGGGGTTGACCACACATTGTATGACCAATGGTGTTACCATCCCCGACGCGCTTATTGACGAGGCAAATGTATTACCCATCCCAATCAAACGTGGTGGAATTTTGTTTATGCACCGTAGAACACAGCATTCTTCTACACCCAACAAAAGCAACAGTATCCGTTGGAGTTTTGATCTACGTTATCAACCCACAGGGCAACCAACGGGGCGTGATGAGTTCCCGTCATTCGTCGTGCGAAGTCGTTCAAACCCTGATAATATAACGGTTGATTATGAACAATGGGTAGATTTATGGAAGCAGACTGAAAGCTGGATGCTGGCACAAGAACAATTTGAAAAATCGCATCGGTGGGATGGTGATGCAGAAGTCTGTGCATAATTTTTTGTGCAAGCGATGTATCATCGTGATAAAAATAGGTGAGCCCAAAAAACTCACCTACTGGATTTAATCATTTCATGGACAAGAGTGTTAAGGTCTATTCCTCTTCGTCCTCTTCACCAACATTTTCGCTGAGTTCGCGATCTAGCAAATACAATCCAGGTGAAAAGTCGCCAATGAGTGTCAATTTTTGAATGAGGTCATCCACAACTTCTTCTTCTTCAACTTGTTCATCAACGAACCATTGTAAGAAACTATCTGTCGCGTAGTCGCCTTCTTCACGAGCGACCTTGACCAGATTATGAATCGCAGCAGTCACTTTTTGTTCATGATGAAGCGCAGATTCAACGGCTTCGAGGGGTTTCTCCCATTCACTCGGTGGGGTAACTAGCGCAGTAAGCTTGACACGTCCACGACGACTATGAATAAAATCGTAAATTTTCATAGCATGTGTCATTTCTTCTTCTGAATGATGAAACATCCAACTCGCAAACCCTTTTAGACCTTGGTCTTCAAAATAAGCAGACATTGATAGGTATGTATAATATGCCTGCATTTCCATATTAATTTGGTTATTGAGACCTTCAAGCATTTTTTCAGATAGCATGAAACTACTCCCTATGTGGTTAGATAACAGTGTTGCTTCGTATTGAAGATTCTAGCAAACGAAACAGCTAAACACATGACTCTCTTCGATAATTCTCATAGAAATGGCGTTATAAGAACGTTCACATACGATAAGAACTCCCTGATTCAAAACCAATTATCTTGATTTCTGACAACCATATTCATTGGAAAACAGAATAAGTCATAGACTAACAATCGCTTATAATTCAAACAAAAACACTCCACCGAAGTAGAGCGTTTTGTCAAGAATCTACATATTGTTACATTATGAGGGCAATTATTTCCCAAATTCGCCTCTAATGTCCATATTATACAAGAGCTATGAGTGACCATATATTAGTCATAGCTTTGTTCATATCTATCTAAATGACCGTTCGATGAGCTGGGAAACCATCTATTTTATATGTGTATGACTCCATATGTGATTTACATTCGAATTAAAAGAAGGCAAATCTAACAGCGCTACTATGGCGTATACTCATTCCAGCCATCATCAATGAGATACTGTGGATAAGTATCCGAAATAATCGTAATACGAATACGATCCAATAAAATTGAACTTTGACCACCGGAGCTATTAATAAATGCCCGAATAGCACGCACATCACTACGATCACCACTCAATGTTTTAGTAGATGGATAGGGGAATGCAGCGCCGGATGTAACATAGATCTCATGAATATCTTGATCATTGACATTAAGCCAAGCCAAGTTACGAAGACCATTCCCCGTTGCAGGCGTTTTGCTAAATCGCATCTCCTGATTAGTGATTCGTACATCCTCGGGAAACTCATATTGGGTTCGTATACGGCTAGTCGTACTATTAACATCATGCTCTGTATATCCTGTACCACTGACATAGTTATCATAGTTACCTGTGTCGATACTTATAAAACCACACTCTGAATTGGCTAGATTAGCTTCAAAGTAATATGTCATAGGTGAATCACAAGGACAATCTACTAAACCCATCTCGGCATACTTGTACCCCTGTTGAAGGCGGTTGATGAATGTATGATACACATGAGGTTCATCTAGTAAGCCAGATATTGCGCCTCTAAGTTGAGCTTCGCTACTTCCCCCAGCAAAACCACATCCATTCAGTGATTGCAGAAATGGATTCAAGGTGGGAGCTTGTCCCTTCAGGGAATCATACATACAACAGGCTACTTTTTCACGCACTTCTTCATTTCCTAAGAGAGCATCACTAAATGAGCTAAAGATAGTCGCACCAGCACCCACTATAGCCGCACCAAGAGAGGCGCCAAGTGCAAACAAAACCACAGATGAGCCACCAGAAGGTATTGATAATATAGCAGCCATTACAGCGCCAACTTGACCTACCGTTGTTAAAATGGGAGATACTTCTCGACGTTTGAGTTCCATCTCGCAAATAATGTCAACAATTTCCTTAGTAGCATGGCATAATGCTAAATCTCGAATTTCGTCTGTCGCCGTACTGTCATAAACCATGTCTGGCGCAATACTGCCAAGCGTACCGTCATAGTCCCCTAGTAACCGATAGATTTCATTTATACCTTCATCTAATGCTTTGTCAGCATTTGCTAGATTGCTACACAGCGCATAGTCAAATGCAAGTGTCCAAGTCACACCACCGTCATCCGATTGTTGTAACTGACATACATTATCTGGGTTTTGTCGTAAAATTTGTGTCATTGATTGTTTTCCTTTGTTATTTTGTTAGTTAATTCACGCCATATCAGCGTTTAAACTTGCTTAGTACTGTTGATGGATTTTGGATGGCCTTGTCACTTGCCATGATGAAACCCTCAGTTTTCCCTGCCTAGACTTGAGTATCTTTGTTTGATATAAATAGTCATTCTGCTAATGGTTTAGCAGAGTCGTGAATGTGTCGTATACATTTGCCCTGTCACAAGCTGTTGTGTGCGACACAACCTCTATTTCTCCTCAATTGATTTGTTACATCTTTCCGTTGATTTTACCCTTTCGTTTAAACATTACTTTGAAGTACAGAAAGGCTTATTATTGTTGGATTTCTCACATCTCTTGCATAACAAGAGTTGAGTTCATTGTATATGGATAAGCCTATCCTATTCTGCGTGAGTTGATATGTTTCAACCATTTAAGGTATTGTCATACCTAACTTCAAACCAATCATAGCACACAAGTTCTATTTTGGTGTGACCATATGTTCAGACGTTTGTTCAGAGTCCTCCTTAATTAGTTGAATCCCCCGTGCTACATTGGGTTCGCGATAGATTCTCCTTTGTCGTTCCAGATGTGTAAGATAGGTTCCAACCGATCCCTTTGAAATAAAACAAGCATCTGCTATCTCCTGATGACTGGGTGGTCTACCTTTTTCGTTAACTGCAGATTTAATAACTTGATACACTTGCTCAATCAGTTCCTGATTCATGTAACCTCCAATTGAACTGAATTAGATAAATTAACTCAATATTGAACATGTACTGTTCAATATAAACAAAACTTCTATACTTCATTCCATATCAGAGCATATGGAATAACTCATAAGAAATCCCAATATTCCACAGTGGCTTGATATTTCGGAATAATATTCTCAAACAGGCAAACAGTTTGTTTATTGTTACACATTATCGAATGTCATATTACTACGAAAATTTGTTCTAATCAATTAGAGAGGCGTTTGTATTTTCTGGCAATTACTCTCGAAAGCTATCAAATTTGGCGTTTCAAAAAGATTCTTTAAACACTTCAATATCCAGATTTAGGTCAGAATCAGACTATAGTTGTATCTTGATCAAAGAACAATAATGGCTTGGAATGGTAGTTTCGACACCAATACTCCAAGTTACATTAAAGAAATGTCTGATGTTAACTGCCTATGTAAATCGAGAAAATCAGAAACAATCAAATCAAAACTTTCATCGGGTTCTTCACGTAATCCATCAATCCCAAACTCTAAGGGGCGGTGTACAAATGCCGTTCGCATCCCAATTTGTTGCGATGCTAGTAAATCAAGTCGATGAGAGGCGACCATCATCGCATTGTGGGGGGCAACACCCATTAAATCACATGCCATCTGATACGTTTCTAGGTCTGGTTTATAGTGTCGTGCTAGTTCCGCTGAGAGAATACAATCCCATCGTAAACCAGCATGTTTGCTTAAATTCACCAAGAGTGACATATTACCATTTGATAGAGTTGTCGTGGTAAATTGTTGTCGTAACTTTCGTAACCCATCAACGGCATCATCCCATGGGTTAAGACGATGCCAGATGTAGTTTAGGTCGATTTTTTGTTCTTCGGTTAGATGTTGAACATCGAATTCAATAAGCAGATCATCCAAAATTTGACGGTGCAACACATCAATGATGTTCCACTCGGCTTTGCCATTGCGGATAGGATCCATCGCAGGCTGGTATCCAGCACGCCATTGATCGACAAATTTCTCCCAATCAATATCTAATCCACGATCTTTCCAAACAGCTTCGCCTTCTGCAATAACACTGCCACGCCAATCAACAACTGTACCAAATACATCAAAAACCAATAACTTTATGTCAGGTGAATCAAAAATATCCATATCGTATTAGACTTCCTCAAGCAAATTACAAGGTGTCCATATGATAGCATCATCTTCGCGTGTTATTGCCCATGTTTTGATTTCATGAGGTGTAAAATCAACAACCTGCGGGTCACCACTGTCCAATTGAATTGTCGCTGTTGTCGTTTGACCAATCGTTTCATATAGTCGCACGATCAGCGCATCTCGTGTTTCAGCTTTCTTCACTGTACCAATTGCAATCGTACTCGGTTCAACTTGTAAGAATGGTAAAGGATTGGCAGGTGCATCTGTAGGTGGTGTTGGTGGATGATAAACAAAAAAGACCTCTAACGGATGATTCAGTTCATGAGCTAACGGGATTATACGACTGGCCACTTCGTTTTTATCTGTTCCAGCAACCAATCGAAACCGTGTATCAATCTGTTCTTGGTCAATAAACGTATACGGAATATTTGGATCAAGTGGGTCTTCATCATGCTTAGCATGGACTGCACCACGTGTTAAGCTGAGGTTGAGTAACCCTGTATCCGATATATCAAAACCCGCTTGTCCGTTATTGGCTAATCCAATCGTTAAGTTATCAGTTTCCAGCCGTAACCAGCGATGATAAGGATGTTCAGTTGCATCGGTTGTCCGTGATGTAACACCATAAGAAACTTCGCAAATCGCCTGAACATTAGGCATACCAAATGGCATCACGAGTTTAATCATCTTTTGTCGGGCTTGCATATAGAGACGAACGTCAACATCAATATGATCGAGATCAGCATAAAATGTATAACTTATACTCGCCCGTGTGTACTGCCATTGAGTTAAGCACTCCACTGTAACCGATACAGCCCCCTGATAGATCACACGAACAGCTCGCCCTGTATGATTGGACTCTTCACCAACAAATTGGCCAACCTGTTCACCTGTAAGTGCGACAAAATCACCAACGGGTTCGTTATAGATAGCTCTATCCATGCCACCCCACGCATGACCGGTATCGTCCATTGCTTTTAAACCAATTGGAGCAGTTAATAATTCCTCGCCAGAGGTGCGGTGCTTCAGTTGTGACAAACCACCAACGCGCCTATCAAACTGTGCTTGCCACCACTGATTATTGATGACAATATGTTCGTCATTCAAACTAATTTCCGGTACATTGGGATTATCCAACGGTTTATCTTCAAAGTGGATTTCATAACGGCGAGCACTCATAGCCGGGACATCAGCGACAAATCCAATGAAAGGTTGCATCATTGACCCTTCCAAGACTGCAGTGCCACCACTTTCTTGATGAATGACACGATTGCCAGTATCGTCATATAGTGAATAGGGTCCTTTGCTAATTGCGCCAGCATATGACCTCAAGAAATGATGCCCGACATGAGTCTGCATCGCATGACCATGTGGATTTAGGACATAAAGCGGGATTGTATCCGGTGTCGGATCGACATTTGGTAGTGTAGCATGCTGGCGACTGGTAATAATGCGTCTTGCAACATCACCAGCATATCCGAACATTTCATAAACACCGGGAAGGGCATGTTCAACAAGCGAACCCGGCAAAACATCATGAAACGCATTCAACATGACCCGTTTCCACGCTTCCCGTAATTCTGTGTCAGGATAACGGATACCATAGCGCCACCACGCCAATGCAGACCATCGTTCTGCCGATGCTAACATAGACTCAATCCGACGCATCTCACGTTTGAGTGGCGCAACTGATGTATAACATCCAGATAAGACGCGTTGTAGTTCGCCTTCGAATACTGGAATCTCCCAATCCGATTCTTTAACACGTTGAAGATAGGCTTCGGGCGTACTATGTCGAATTTCAATATCACTATCTTGTAGTTCATCCATCAATTGATGAATCTTATCGAGGTCTTCCCGAGTTGGTCCACCACCGTGATCGCCTAATCCCCAAAGCACAACCGTATCTTGCCATGTATCGCGCGCAATCTGCACACCAATGTGAACTTGGTCAATCGCCCATAGTATTTCTCCCGGAGAAAACTCTCGATTAGGCGTCATATACCAAACACCAGCAGGGCGGATTGTCAGCACTTCGTTACCGTCTGCGCCACGCCACTTATACAACGGTGCGGGTAAATCCAATTGTCTTTCATAGGGTCTCCCATGAATATACATTTCGAATCCACTTTGATTGAGCAGTTGTGGCAAACTATTGGGGTGACCAAACGAATCAAAGTTATAGGCTACAGGTGGGCGAACATCAAACATCTCGGAAAAATAACGTCGCCCTTCGATAATACAACGCACGATAGTTTCGCCACCCGGCAGGTTAACATCCGGTTGCAGATACCACCCACCACTGATATTCCATCGCCCACCTTTTACATGTTGTTGAATACGATCAAATAAAGTCGGATCATACTCTTCAACCCATTCATAAAGCAAACTTTCGTTATGATTAAAAATGAAGGTCGGGTATTCATCTAAAATGTCGCAAGCCGTGCGAAATGTGGATATAGTTTCTCTTGCGCCCTCTTCCCATGTCCATTTCCAGATCGGGTCAATATGGGCATTACAAATTAGGTGGACAATTGGTTTTTCAGACATCGTGGCCTCATCAATTTGTTGTGTCGTGGTCTGTTTATTTGAATAAGAGTTATAGATCACTTAAGAATTGGAAGATGCGATCATTCATACCCGGTAATCCCTCATGACCATAATCTGGATAGACCGCCAGCGATTTGGATGATGTGATCTTGTTATAGGCGGCAAATTGGGTCGATGGCGGGCAGATCGTATCCATCAAGCCGACACCCATGAGGACTTCAGCCTGAATACGGTCTGCAAGATGTTGCACATCAATATAGCCCAACTTAGTAAATATTTCGGTTTCGCGTTCGTGTAATGGATCATGATTACGGAAGTATCGATGCAGTTCAGCATAGGCATCCTTAGCTTGATCCATTTCCCACACACGTTGATAATCAGTCAAAAATGGGAAAATAGGAGCAGCACGTTTGATCCGAGGTTCAAGTGCGCTACAAGCAATCGTCAAACCACCACCCTGGCTACCACCTGTTGCACCGACACGATTTTCATCAACCTCAGGAAAATCCATTACTATTCCAGCCAGCTGTGCTGTATCGAGGAAAATATGTCGGAATAGCATATTTTGCGAGTCACCATCTAAACCGCGAATAATATGTCCATGATGTGTTGTACCGACATGCCCGCCCACATCTTCTGATAATCCACCTTGTCCACGACAATCCAGTGCCGCGACCACAAATCCCTGTGCAACATAGGGTAGTTTTTCCATCCAACTACCCGCATTACCAGAATACCCATGGAACATCACGACAGCTGGGTGATTCTCTTGTAGTTGTTTGGGGCGCAACAGCATCGCATGAATCCGTGCCCCTTTGACCCCTGTAAAGTACATATGAAAGCAGTCAGCAAAATTAGTTTGAAAATCGGCTGGAATCAGCTCAACCTGCGGATCAACTGCCTTCATTTCATCAATTGCATCTGTCCAGTAATTATCAAAATCATTGGGTTGGGGATTTATACCGTTGTAGGTTTCTAACTCGTCATAGGGCATATCAAATGTTAAGGGCATTGCACTATCTCCTCAAATAAAAATAAGTTATACACTATATATTAGGATAAACTATCTGAGCGACTTGCGTTTATAAATTCATCAAAAATATCATTTATCGTCTCGTAAATCAGTTTCTCACAATCCGGCAATAGGCGGGGCAAACCAAATAATTTAGGTGCGCCATCTACTTCGTATCCACCAATGTAAAAGGCTTCAGCTGTTGGGACATAGCCGTTACAACCATTTGTATAGCCAAATACCATTGTATGTTGTGCGGGTGATGTTGCTTGAATATGGAGTTGATAGGCGACAAATGGCTCATGTGGCATCCCGATCATAATGAGTTGATCGTCAAATGCGATGGCTTGAATTTGAAACCACAAACCTGCAGGTGCATGCTTTACCCGTTCTGTCCAATCAATAAATTGTTGTTGATTGATGAGTGTCCGATCATCCATATCGAGTGATACCATTGCCTCATAAGATTCATTGATACGCAAAGACAAAGCGTTAATGATCTCATCTGTCAGATGTTCGAATGGCAGGCTAATTTCTCTATTAAAAATATTGATAGTCTCAACATCAAGTGGTGTAGCCTTTGATAAACCCACCATTACAGCTTTCGCTAATTGTTGTCCAAGTCGTTTTGCTTCATCTAGACCGCCTGCTAATGAAACGACATTAATATCTCCCGCACAACCTTGTATAAACATCGGCATAGTGTCGCTATCAAGTTCATCGCGTATAGTTTGAATCGCATAACCGGGGAAGTCTGCATTAAATTCAGTTGATGCGGTGTGAACGGTAACAGGGTGGGCAGCGTGGCTAAATAGAACAGCAAGCGGGCTTCCATCAAGTCTATTGATACTGAGTATGTCGACCCATGGGGCAACAGGTGCAGATTCATTCGGTAACATTCGGGTGCGTCCCATTGTCGCAACACGTCGATTTACACCAATCAGAACTTCTTCCCGCGCGACCGAGAGGGTAACAGGTTGCAAATCTTGCGATGCAAGAACAATACAGTCTGCAATATGTTGAACCAGTTGTTCTTCCCATTCTCGGTTGCGATCATCATCAAAACCACAATCCAACGTCACAGGCGCACTATGATTATGTGTTGCGGTTAGCATTAGTTGCGATGCAGATAGACCTGTCTGCTCAAAAACTGACTGTCGAATCCTTTGCAATAGCGGTTTATCAACACCTAATAAGTCCAGCGAGACAATTGCAACCCTCTGTTCCCCACCATGCAACACAACACCCCGACAAAATAAATCCATATGTACCCCAGTTGTTGGCATCTGAGGGGGCTCAAGCATAGGTGTCCCGATTGGGGGTGTAATCATAATTTGAGCAATATTGGCTGATAACATCAGTTTATCCATTGGGCTACATATTATTCAGAAAAATGGATGCATGTCCCAACAATTTGTATTGACAGAATTCACCAATCAACGATTACTTAAAGTGCTGTTTAAGGTTCTTACTTACACTTTATTTTGTGTATCAAACTGATTTTTGAATACACTATACTGAATTGTGGAGCATGGCATGATGTAGGAGCAAAATAATCTATTAGCATCAAACGGTCTCCTACAAATAACAATATTTGTTGAATTTTATCAACACAAATTGGCTATGTCCACATATTAAATATACTACTATTGGTCATAATGCTTGGACGTCTTGTAACAAGTCGTGATCAGTTTTGGTTTTGTTATTCTGGGTCAGGCAACAGCTAAATATTATTTTTCGGTTATTTGAGTAAAATCCGAATAGACGCAAGACAAATCATTCATTCACTTCATTACGTCTCGTTCTCAATCAATGAGACTTTGCTATCACATATAATTAGGATGTTCTTGCCTCGCAAAGTCTACGACAGCCTTAAATTCCATATGGGTCTTCATAATAGGGCAGGGGCTGGTTTGAAATACCACAAAGAGCCGACAATAAGATCGCCACAAAGCGCAATAAACACGACCTTTTACCTTTAAAATTTCCAAAGATAAACTCAAAATTTTTGATTCTATAGTGGGTAGATCATAACCGACATGTTTGACAGAGTTGAAATTTTGGCTGATGCAATCCAGTTAGAATATGATACTATTGCAGTTACATTATCTTGTGATTGTCAGGTATCTTATGCGCGCCAATAGTCAATTTACGATTGCCATCCATGGATTAACATTACTTGCATTAAGTGATGCACCCGTTTCATCATCTAATATTGCTGGGAGCACAGGATCAAATCCAGCATTTATTCGCCGAATTATGAGTAATCTTCAATATCATGGTTTAATCACATCACAGATGGGTGTGAATGGTGGTATGTTGTTGGCACGGTCTGCCGATACCCTATCATTACTCGAAATCTATGATGCAACGCAACAAACGCAACTTCTTGAGCTACATCAAAGTGAACCGCTGGCATCCTGTTTATGTGGCGGCAACATCAAATCAGTCCTAAGTCCTATATTTATCGGTGCGGAACAAGCTCTGAGAGATTATCTAACACAATATACACTGCAAGATGTAGTTGATGGCATCATATCTGTAGCAGAAGAAAAGCAGGTTATATCAACCACAGATTAGGTCTATCTCGTTTGGTTTGCATCGTAGTTGTCGCGCGACTGCTCGACTGCTTCAAAATTCGCTTTTGACCACTCACACATCATTGTTAGTCTGCTGATTAAACTATCGCCTAATGATGTAATGAAATACTCAACTCGTGGTGGTGCTTCTTGATAATCGACCCGTGTGATAATGCCGTTGCGTTCCATACGGCGTAGTGTTTGTGTTAGCATTTTCTTCGTAATTTCAGGGATATAGCGCTGCATTGCCCCATGGCGATTTTGCCCTGCTCGTAATGCCCGTAAAATTTCTACCACCCACTTATCCGATACTAGCGCAAGAACATTTTCGACTTTTTGCTCATTGCCAATCTTTTGTTGCTCTAAATTCATTTTGCCTCCCCAAATTGGTAGGTACTTTAGAGTGCCTGTTGTTTAGACATATTATAGCTTGATAAAGTACATGCACTAAAGTGTAACTTTTACAATCACATATATTCTAATCTGGAGATAAAACAATGAGCGCAACAATTGACACAATCAGCACCAAAAAAGTTCTCATCATTGCATCGAACCCAACAGTTTCTGAAACCACAGGCTGGCCTATAGGTATGTGGATCGCAGAACTAAGCCACCCTTACTGGGAATTTGTTGAAAATGGATATGAGGTCACTATCGTCAGCCCCGATGGTGGGAAACTCGAATTAGATAGCTGGAGTAACCCACATGATGAAAGTGGTTATAGCGCACACGATTTGATCAGTGCCGGCTTCCTTGCAATGCCACAAACCAATGGTCTGCTTGAAGATACACAAAAACTATCTGATGTGAACGCTGATGACTACGACGCACTATTCTTAGTTGGTGGTCAGGCCCCCATGTACACATTTTACAACAATGAGGAACTCCACAAATTTGTCGCAGATTTCTATGAAGCGGGTAAAATCATCGCGATAGTCTGTCATGCGACCTGTGTTCTACTCAAAACCCAATTAAGCAATGGTGACTTACTTGTCAAAGGTAAAACTTGGACAGGGTTTGCAGATTCTGAAGAACAATTCGCAGATAACTTTGTTGGTAAACGTATCCAACCATTCTGGATTCAAGAAGAAGCCAACAAAATCGAGGATACGAACTTCATCGTTGCTGGTCAATTCCGTTCACATGCTGTTCGTGATGGTAATCTAATTACTGGACAACAACAGTATTCCGGTGCTGCAGCAGCCAAATTAGTGATTGAAACTCTCGGTCAATAAATCACTGCAATTCATGGGTGGGTGTTAAGCATTCGACACCCACAACTATGAAAGTAAACCCACGATTAGTAGAAAATATCTACATCTAGGCAAAGCAATTCCATCAAACAACCTGTCGCTGACGGATACTTATGCTAAAAGGAGCAAATCAATGAAAATAGCAATTATCGGAACAAAACTAATTGGGGGTACACTGGGTAAAGCATGGCATCGTGCTGGACATGACATCACCTTTGGTGTTCGAGATCTGTCGCGTTCATATGATCTTCCAGGTAGCATCGCGACCATCGATGAAGCGATTGAGAAGAATGACATCGTAGTTTTTGCAATTCCCGGACGCGCGATGCAAGAAATGATAGCAGATTATACCATTGAAGATAAAATCATAATTGATGCAACTAACGGCGGTGATACAACCGATAAAACAATGGCACAAATCGTCGCAGACCAGTTTCCAAGAGCGCAGGTCTACAAAGCCTTCAATTCACTCGGTTACGAGAACTTTGAAAACCCGATGTTTGGTGAAGACAACGCTGACCTATTATTCATCGGTGCAGAAGAAAAACAAGAGATCGTTGCACAAGTGATTCAAGATATTGGATTGAATCCCATTTACGTTGGTGAGTTAGACCAACAAGGGATTCTGGATGCAGGAATGCGTTTTTGGTTTGCACTGACTCGGAAATATGGACGACATGTAGCCTTCAAAATCCTGCATGATAAATAACACAATGTCTTTATTTGGAATCACTCCAGAATATCAATGATCTACTGAGCTCGGGCAACAGGCATCATGCTCAGGTTGCTCTTTACGGAGAATATATTGCTCCCGACTTATATGCCCAAACTTAACAAGGAAAATTGGGAGCATTTATTCTGCGGCTCTTTGTGCTAGGAAGTCTTGTAGTGGTAGCCCTTCTTGATTGTGATTTTCTCTAAACGTGCTTCGTTCAGCAAGACCATCACGCCATTTCTCAAGATGAGGGAATTGACCTGCTTCCGGTAGATCAAAACGTTGATAGCCATATACCCAGGGGATGAGAACAATGTCGACCACACTAAATTCACCACATACATATGCTTGATCACGTAGAATCAGGTCAAGTTCTTGTAGCAGGCTTATCCCCTTTGCTTTTAGCCGCGCCACTTCCTCCCAATCTGCGCCTTCTTGTGGTGGTTGGATGATTTGCCAATAAAGATGATGGCTTACGTCCCAAAATTCGGTGTTCGATCTTTCTATCCATTGCAATGCTACCTGTAACATATCAGGATCTGATGGAAATAGTGGTTGTTCACCGGCTTGTTCATCAATATAGCGCATTATTTCCAGCGAATCTCCGATAGCACCGTGTTCGTCTTCAAAAGCAGGCACTGTACCTCTTGGGTTGATAGATAAATATTCTGGCGTTTTTTGTATTTTCTTGGCTAGGCTGACTTCAACACGCTGAAATTTAATACCTTTTTCTGCCAAGAAGATGGCTGTTTTTGAACTATGCGGGCAGTTTATTGAACTATATAGAATTGGTTTCATCATGTTACCTTCTTTCATTATAAGTATGGACGTCGTGTTCGGATTGAAACTTTCTACTTGGTCGACCTAGTCAATACAACACGATATTTCGGGTGAAGCATCATGTTCCACAATATTTCAGATGCGAAGGGTATCATGATTAAGATCCATATAATTGGTCCACTTGTTTAATTTTGAGATGGTTTGATGAACTCTCGAAATCAATTATAGTGGATGAGAGACCCAGCAACTTGAGTGAGTCATACTTTTGCAAGACACCGATTGCTTTTAAGTAAATCTATTGTGTGTATACAGCAACTGAAAAGTAAATTCTGTTGAAATTGAGTTATACTCGGATAAAGAACCGAGTCAACAGAAAGTAACCTGATGCCAGAAGATACCTTATTACAATGGCGGGACGAGTTCCCGATTTTGAGTACCTGTAATTATTTGATTAGCAATTCCCTCGGCGCGATGCCCCGCAAAGTTTACGATAGTCTTAAGTTCTACGCTGATACATGGGCGGAACATGGCGTGTCATCATGGGGCAAGGGCTGGTTTGAAATGCCGCAGATGGTCGGCAATAAGATCGCACCGTTGATGGGTGCGGCAGAAAACACTGTGCTAGTTCATCAAAACGCCAGTATTGCCAACAGCATCTTATTCGGTGGAATGGACTTCAGTGATACGAAACGCAACAAAGTTGTCATCACCGATATGGACTTTCCTAGTGATATTTATGTCCTGCGTCGTTGGTTGCCAGAACATATGCAGGTTCATGTTGTCAAAACCAAAGATGGTATCAGCATCGATGCTGATGAGCTACTCGATGCCATTGATGAAAATACGCGTCTCGTCAGCGTATCGCATGTTCTGTTCCGCAGTGCCTATATCATGCCTGCGCAGGAAATCGTCGAGAAAGCCCACAGCGTTGGCGCAGAAGTCGTCTTCAATGGCTATCACAGCATCGGAGTGATTCCAGTTGATGTGACTGCCATGAACGTCGATTACTATATCGGTGGGGTGTTGAAATGGTTATGTGGTGGGCCCGGTGGCGTGTTTATGTATGTACGTCCTGATAAGCTCACGTCACTTGATCCAAAAGTCACAGGATGGTTCGCACACAAAACCCCATTTGCATTCGATACCGAACACTTTGATCTACGCGAAGACGCCTACCGCCTGATGAATGGTACACCCGGCATTGCGTCACTCCATGCGATTCAACCGGGAGTCGATATTATTGCGGAGGTGGGTGTTGATGCCATCCGTGAAAAATCAATCCGCCAAACTAATATGTTGATTGACTTAGCAGATGAAAAAGGTTATGAGGTTGTCAGTCCTAGAGACAGTGAACGGCGTGGAGGGACGGTAACGGTCAATCCACCCAATGCATATGAAGTTTCGCGTGAGCTCATCGCACGAGACATCAAGATCGACTACCGTGAAAATGCAGGGATTCGAATCGCTCCACACTTCTATACCACCGATGATGAGGTACGTCAGGCAATGGATGCGATTGATGAGATTCTTGGGGATGGCAGCTGGAAACTGCACACTCAAAATCGTGACTTTGTGACATAAATAGTATAACATTGACCTTTTGCCAGCCATCTTGATATATTACAACAGATTGGTTTGCAAAAGGTCACATTATGTTTGAACATCAACAATATTCAATCACCCCGAGTAATCCATCAGAAGTTTATTACTTCGCGCAAATGCACAAAATCCCATATCCCATGTTGTTGAGCAGAAATTTCAACACATCAATTTGACACAATTTAACTTTTATCTTAAAATTTGACCAATGGTCGAAAAATAAACCATTATTCACAATTAGATGTATCATCATCACTAGCCCTATAACGAACTTCAAAATTGTTGAAATATATCAAGTTAAAGGAGAACATCATGTATGAAACACTCGTGTTGACAGTTGATAGTCCGATTGCAACGATTACCCTCAATCGCCCTGAGCAACTAAACACAATTGTCCCCCCAATGCCAGACGAGATCGAACAAGCCGTGAACGCTTGTGTTAGAAATGATGATGTAAAGGTCATTATCCTGCGTGGGGCAGGGCGAGCATTTTGTGGCGGATTTAATTTTGGAGACGGCTTCCATCATTGGGATGAACACCTGACGACAGATGGTAAATGGGATCCGGGGAAAGATTTTGTCATGGCAACTGCTGGCGCAGTATCTCCAACTCAGAAATTTATGAGCATTTGGCGCTCGCCTAAACCCGTTATTGCCCAAGTACATGGCTGGTGTGTTGGCGGTGGTAGCGACTATGCATTAGCTGCTGACCTTGTCATTGCAAGTGATGATGCACGTATCGGCACACCGTATTCAAGAATGTGGGGGGCATACCTCAGTGGGATGTGGATTTACCGTTTGGGCTTAACCCGTGCTAAAGAATTTGGTCTGACAGGCAAACCACTGTCTGGTAAATTAGCTGCAGAAGTAGGGCTCATCAATGAATCAGTTCCATTCAGCGAGCTTGAAGCCACAGTCAAAAAACGTGCTGAACAACTAGCATCTATACCGCTCTCGCAACTTTCTGCTCAAAAACTAGTCATCAACCATGCGATTGAGAACATGGGGCTTGCCTCAACACAGGTTCTCGGCCCAATCCTAGATGGTTTAATGCGTAATACACCGGATGCACTTGATTTTATCGAATATGCTAACGAAGCGGGTGTACGCTCAGCTGTTGCTAAACGTGACGGGTTGTTTGGTGATTACAGTCAAGCCGATGCAGACGATAAGCCTGATCCTAATAATGTGATCCATTTGTAAGCTATAATATGACAGATTGTGGCATGTACAGCGTACCTTAGATCGCTTAAAGCAATAAAGGCTAAAACTCTATGTCAGATTATGAGGAATATAGATCATTTTTTGTTGACAGTTCTAATGAGGATTCTCGTTATTTGTTGAAGGCAGAAGCAAGACGTTTACTAGTTCCTTTAATTGGCTATGCAGACATTGTTTCCAATCTTGTTGAAGAACGAGGTGTTCCTCAGATGCCTGACGACTTCAGTCAGTGGTGTAGTTCCATCCTAAGCAATGCTCGTAAACTAAATGATTTGATTGATGCGGCTACAGATAGCAGACATCGCCTAGAATACCAAAAAGAGAAATCTGCACGGGATTTACAATTAGGAACAACCTTATGGAAAGATGCTCAGAAAGGGCTACCGGAGCTTCAATCGTACTCAAGTCTAAAAGATGCTATTGAACAAACTGCAAAGGAAAATCATTTTTCACTTGTTGAGCATCTATCTGATGAAATCCGAGTTACTGACGATTTCTTGGCTCCTGGTGGCTTAGTCTATTTCCATGGAAGCAAACGCAGTGCTCGGGTTGGAACTCGAAAACAGTATACTAAATATATTGGTTATTCCATTGCTATTCGATGGCTAACTGATGCTAGAAATCTCAAATGGGATGAGTATGAATGTTTAGCACCATCTCTAAATGAGACCGTTATTGTTTTGAATTATTGGTTGGCTGGGGACTGGTCACTACCAAAGCTGATTAAGAACCATTCATGGATGACAGAAATATAATGTGACTACTACTCAATTCTTCAACTGAAGTTTGTTTTGACTTCTATTCTCCAAAATCATTTTACACTACTGGCGAAGGACAATGCAGATGACTTCTCGACAAGAAAAACGACACAAATTGCGCCAAGAAGCAATTGTTGAAGTAGCAACAAAAATTTTTGCTCAACAGGGGATCCATACGACAACATTGTCCCAAATTGGTCAAGAGATCGGTCTGTCCAAGGCAAGCCTTTATTATTATGTAGAAAGCAAAGAAGAAATCATCGCGCTAGTGTTAGAAGCAGTCTTGAACGACATCAATACCTATGCCCAAGAAGTCATTGATCCAGAGGCAACCTATCTAGAGCAACTCAAGATGCGAGCTTGGTCGCATATCGTGGGAGGGCAGTCCCCATCGGCGCAATTCATTGTGATGAACCTTGATTACCTGAGCAGTGATAAAACAACAGCCCGTATGATGCGTGTACATGAAGAACCCGCACGCCACTTACTTCAACAAGCAATCCAAGCAGGTGAAATACGCCCAATCGATATTACGACAGCTGTGAAGATGCTCTATAGCAGTCTGAATGCGATTGCTCGCTGGCATAAACCTGAATATGGCACAATACGCGACACATTTGAGAATACATGGGACATTTTCATGAATGGTGTTCAGACAAAGTAGAAATACCTAACCGGACAATACACCGACAATTGAACGATCAGGTCACTCACACTCAAATTATCTGCGATTCACAGTAGATTGTGGGGGCGATACCCAAGTTACTCACGTATCGACCGCCGACAACTTATGCGGGTGGTATCAATGGATCCTGTGGTCTGACAATGCGCCGACGTTCCGGTGTCAGTCGATCAACAAGTTCTTGTGATGGCACATAACCATGGCGTGTATTCCCCCAAGATGGTCCATAGCGATAGACTATAATACGCCGATTGCCTTCATTGACACGCTTGGCCGATCCATGCGAAATTGCATCAACAAACAAAATCGCATCACCTGCATCCATATGCACTTCAATTGCACCTTCTACATTATCAACAGACGGTTGCTCACTGTGCATTTTGTGTTTATCAAAATCAGGATGTGGGAAATTCGCTTTGTGACTACCAGGAATGACCATTGTTGCGCCATCCCCCTCGTGAATGTCAGTCAACGCCATCAAGATATTAATTTGTCCACAGTGGAATTGTCCATTATAGTAGCGAAATTGTGTGCGTTTGGTACCTTCGTGCCCACCGGAGTGTAAACCAATAGCCTGACCGGGGCCGCGAATACTAGCAAAGCTCTCATCGATGAAAAGCGGTCCGGCATTATAATCAAATGTACCTGCGCCCCCGACAAAATACTTCACTTTTTCGATCCATGATGGGTGATCGATTAACACTTCAAACGGTTCGCCACCCTCGTATATTTGCTGTAAGTTCAGTCCTTCTTCATCGCCATACGTATGACCATGAACGTAACCTTTCCATTCATTGGGTTGGACGGGCAATAAATCGTCGATAGCCGAATTAATCTGCTGTACTTCGTCAGACGATAATGCCCCTTTCAATAATAGAAATCCGTTGAGATCAAAAAAATACTTTTCGCGTTCAGTCACCATTATAAAAAATCCTATGTGTACGCCTGTACTGAAAAAATAGATGCTGGCACGTCGCCATGACTACTAATAACTTCAATCTCCAGTTTATCAGTCTCTATAGGATCGTCAAATGAAATGTGATTGACGGTTTGATGATTGTCATTCACTTCGGCAATAATATTGCTGTTGCTGTCTTTAATGCGATAGTGTTTAACGGTAAATGGCATCACATCTTCGGGATGTCCCATTAAGCTCGTTTCCATCGCATGATCCCAATCCGTATCGAACATCAATGTGACACGATTGATCGTCTGCGGCGCATCCCACTTTACTTGCAAACAGGGCGACTCATCCGATTTGTCAGAGACCCATGCATTAACACCAGCAACTGGGCGAGCAATCCCGTTGGTTACATTGGTCGGCGCAAACCCGTTAATTGGTGGATTAAATGAAATTGCCACATTCTGTCCTGCTGGGCGACGTGGTGGCGTCCAAAATTCGAAAATTTCTACACCGATCTCAGATGGTGGTTCCTGCAAACTACGATGATGTAGAGCAACCAATCCGGTCACACGTTGCTCACTCAGATGTAATGCAATATCAGGATTATTCATCACACAGACAAATACATATCGATCCGCATCAATTTCAACTTCAAAGTCAATCTCAATAGTCTGGTTATCCCCAGCCTCAAGATCATATGAACGCGTCTTGAGCATGACATCGGGGGAGTGGTTATCAATTTTGGAGCTTGTTCTTAATTGAACTTCAAGCCGTGTTGGTTCAGCAGCATCTACAATAATTTCAGTCTTTGGCATTTTGCCAGCTTGGACTGGAACAATTTGTGCATAAGAACGCGTGAGTTCATATAATGGTCCGTTATCTGGTAGCATATCTAGGCAGAATTTACTTGATGAACTGATGGCACCTTGTGTAACTAAGTTTTCGCTATCATCGAGTTTAAATTGCGGGATATATTGCCCCATGCGTTGTAAATCGCGTTGGAGCAGTTTGATATTGTCTTCCTCAGCAATATCGCGCGGGAGCAAATTACGATCAATACAGTGTGCGGCAGCCACACCGACAGCCTGCGCCACGGAGGCTAATGTCAGCATCACACGAGTCGAGCCAAAAGCAACATGCGATGCACTCATGATCCGTCCGGTAATGAACAAGTTCTTGATGTTCTTGCTATATTGCGTACGGTAGGGTACTTGATACACCCCTTTAGCGTGCCATTGGTCACAACCGGGGCGTTCACTAAATACACCATCGGCTGGATGTAAGTCAATCGACCATCCGCCAAACGAAACCGCATCATAATGATGACGTTGCTCAATAATATCTTGTTGGATCATCATGTAATCGCCTTCAAAGCGACGGCTTTCGCGCTTACCGGGGATTTGTCCAACCCATTCTAGTGTTAGGTTTTCTGCATCAGGGAATTTTCCGGAGTTCTTGATGTAGTTCCAAACCCCATAAACGACCTTCCACAATTGCCATTTGATCGTCTCTGTTTCGTGAACTGTATCTAGCCGTCCACCATACTCCAACCACCATAGCCGACACCCATCTTCAGCAGTGTTGAAACTACGATAGCGCGGGATTTGGGTAATATCATCAATCGCATAACTGGGGGGTACAAATTTAACAGGCTGACCAACATCTTTGCTATAGAAGTAAATGGAATGTCCTAATAAGTAACCATATTCTTCTGATGGGGCGAATTTTTCACTAAATTCGTCATGAGACTCTGCCCCCATCCGAAATGCAGCACCTGCTTGAAATGCAACAATGCCATCACCAGATGCATCACAAAATAACGGAGCATATAATTGATATGTAGTCGAGTTCTGGCTACAAAATGCGGTTACACTTTCAATTGTATCAGCATCAGATTTTGTCACATCATAAGCAGCAGTGTTCAACAATAGCGTGATATTATCCTCAGCCATCACTTTTTCCAGCAAGACTGTATCGAAAATCAGGGTATTCCCCTCCTTGTTGCGATACATATTCTCAACAAGGATTTCATCAATAACGCCACCTTCACGTGCCCAACGGTTGTTATTGTTCATATGAGAAGTCGCACCTAGACCCCACAACCGCACTTCGCTACTGGCGTTACCACCAAGGACGGGACGATCTTGTACTAACACAACTTGGATTCCAGACCGTGCTGCTGTAATTGCCGCACATGTCCCGGCGAGTCCACCGCCTACAATCACTAAATCAGCATCTAGCCGAACAGATTTAGGTTCGCGTTTTTCCGCAGAAAACGGCTCAATTGTCATTCTCGGAATTTGGTTATCTTGCTTCATAATGGTTTGCTCCTATAAATAAAATGCTAGTTTTCGTTTTTTGTTGGGCGAGACATGTCTCTTCCCTACACATTTCAATCTGGATTGTGTAGGGACAACGCCGAGTTATCCGCAGAATAGACCTTATTCGGTTATAGATGCTAGCCACGCTTCAAGTTGACTAGCCATTTCAATTTGAATCTCACGATGCTCTGGTTTATCCCATAGGTTGACCAATTCATGTGGGTCGTTTTTTAGGTCATACAATTCACACATTTCGCCGTCTACATAATGGATATATTTCCAATCGTGGGTGCGAATCATTCGGAAGCGTCCCGCCAACGATACCGGATTGCCTTCCCATGACAGTTTCGCATTACCTGGATTGGCATAAAGTTTGTCCTGTAATCCCTCAGTATTCAAACGTTGTTCAGAATAAGGTTTATCTGGCACGCCGTATTCGCTGATTGCAAAAGGACGAATCGAATTACCATCTCCGCCATCGGTTAAGCACGGCATCAAACTGACACCTTGCGCTTGATCTGGACAATCGATCCCAGCTACTTCGGCAAATGTCGGTAAAAAATCAATGTGCGATGCAAAACGATCATCTACACGTCCACTATCAACATGCCCACTCCACCGAAAAATCATCGGCACACGTACTAGACAATCATACATAGATGGACTTTTGGTCACCATACCATGATCGCCCTGATAATCACCATGATCGCTGGTAAAAACGAGTAATGTATTGTCTGCTAAATTATGCTCATCCAGATAATCTAATAGCTTACCAATTTCGTCGTCTATCATCGTGATCATGCCGTAATAAACCTGACGCATGAGTGCAATTTGTGCATCTGTAAATGGAATAATTGCATCGTTGTTGTGTTGATGAAATTGTTGGCGGAAGGGTTTATTCGTCAAGCCATCCGGTTCGATGTGTGGCGGTGGCAAATTCTCATACATAGAAAAGTAGGGTTCGGGCGCTTCAAATGGGGTATGTGGATAGAGGTAGGATAGCCAAAGGAAAAATGGTTTATCACTATCTTCATGTTCATCCATAAATCGGATTGCAGATCGGGTACAAGCCTGCTCCCCTGTGATGCTTATCGGTACAGGCACTTCAGCTAGGCGCGGATAGTCTTTATTGCGTGATTGCACCCACGCCAACCATGTTTCCCACTCAGGATGATCGTTCAAGGAAGGGCTCTCATCCCAATAGTCCATATCCTCCTCGACCAGAAATGAGTGATTCTTACCGACTAACCCAGTAACATATCCTGCGTTGTTCAACATCTTCGGGATACTAGTTTGCGGGCGTACACCAGCATGATGATTAGAATAACATTGATGGGTGGTCGTCCATTGACCGCTGTGCAAACTCCAGCGATTCGCCATACATACTGGAGAGGGTGTGGTTGCGTGACTAAACGTCACCCCCTCGTGGACAAGGCGGTCAAGATTGGAGGTCTGGATATGTGAATTACCCATTGCCCCAATTGTGTCATACCGTTGTTGATCGGTATAAATCAGCAGGATATTCGGAGGCATGCGACTAAGTATAGGTCATATATACGGTTGCAGTGCAATCACTATCACAGGTGAAACGTACCCAATGCGCACTGAATCCCGTCGGGAACTCATAATGCACATAGCCATTGGCAGACACTTCGAATGTATCGTAGGTCTTCCATTTGCCAGTACCGAGGAAATCAATTTGAACAGTGAATTTGACTGTCTTATCATCTTCATGTGATAAATGTAGGACTTTATGCTCGAATCCTGTCATCAAATAGGGATCGGATACCTGTCCGGCAGATACATCATCTTCCCACCAGACGCCACCCCAACCAGAGGGCTTGCCAAATTGCCAGAGATCATCCGTTTTGCCAAACCACATACCAGATTGTGGTTCACCGGCTAGATGATTTGCACCACCATGTGGGCTAGCATTGTCGGAGCCGAGTACCAGCATCCCTCTATATGTGCAGAAGTCACCCATCACCCACAGGTGTGTCGAAATCGGGCGTATACCCCAGATATGATTTTCATACGCCCATGGTGATAACTCGTAAAACATACCATGACAATCCATCAAGAAGCGTTCATGCTCAACTTCGCGGATACGAGGCCATTCTGTTTGCCACATATGATCAAAGGTGTGGCTCGCTTTTGGAAGGCGATAGGTCGACCATGTATCATCAGCAGCGGTATAAACTTTGAGCAATGCCGAACGTTTATCCCAACCCATTGCAAAAATTGTTCCAGCAAAGTTACCACGTCCTACAACTTCAATAAATGGGTTGCGTTCAAGAATTGTCCATGTTTCGCCATCCCATTCCGCTAACCGTCCAGCCGCTTCTTGTCCAGTGAAGTCACGCTCATCATAACTATTATTGGCAACAATCACCCGACCATAGTTACAAAATCCAGCTTTAAAGTGCGCATATTCATGGCTTGGCACACCAAGCTCTTCGACGAGATCATAGAGCATTGTCGTTTCTAGCGTATGCACATCCATCTCATAAAATTCACCCTCCATACCGAGCATGTAGACTTTATTTTCGGGATCGGTCAAATGGTGCATCGTCGAGCAAATACGCATTTCCAGTAGACTGTCAATCTTACGAACATTGCCCAGATCATCAACCACATGTGGACCAATAATCAGTTGATTCGACTGCCAATGGACAAAACGATTGGTATATGTACCAACATGACTAGCAGGATGTTTGGTCATTTCCATGCTATCGTCAATCGTGTAAAGTCCTGTGCCGACCCCACTGCGCGAGGTATGTGACACATAAGTTACAATCCAGAGCTTACCAGCCCATGCCATCATCGCTCCAACACCACATTCGGTACGTGGGGGTCCTAATTCTGCCGAGAGTGCCAAATGTGGATAAATTCCACTAGCGTTAAAATATTGATTTGTTGCCATGATTTGTCTCTTTCGTTATGAAAGTATTTAATTGGTATCGGGTGCAAAACGCCCCATACGTTGTGAATCATCTCCACGCGGTATCCACCAGCGCATTGCTGGACGCGGTTCACCTAGAAGCCAGCGTTCTTCATCAGTAAGCCCTGCGACCTGATCTTCTGTAGGGAAGTCGCGGTCAACCGGACGCATCCAAGTTGGACAATAACTGATATACACATTTTTGCGTTCAATATCAGAATGATTAGGATAAGCCGCGTGCCAGAGCGCCTGATGGAAGGCAACGACAGTGCCTGCTTCGACCTTGCATTCGACCACATCATCATTGTAATTATTGATGTCAAAGTTGGCTTTATCGCCGTCCATTTCATCGCGTTTATGCGAACCACGCACAACTTGCAATGCACCGCCGTCATCATGCGTTAAGTCGGTCAAGAAATAACCAAATTTCAAATAGTGCAATCCCATCGCACCATCGACACGTGGAAACAACGCTGGACGTGGTCCATCAGCATGCCAACCGATACTTGCCGCAAAATCATTTTTGGCAATGTCATCGCTAGCTTCTTTTACCCGACTAATAAAATTAGATTGATTGAGATGGAACATTGGTCCGAAGGCGTCATATGTTAATTGCAAAGCAGGTTGATACATCATCAACTTACGAAATGCTGGATCAAGATCGACACAATTATGCCGTTTCACACTAATCACATCACGGTCTTGTTGTCTTTCTTCATCTGCAATGCGGTCAATTGCTGATAACACATCATCCATCAGATCTTGTGGAAGTTTATATGGTAGTATCGCAAAACCATCATCTGCTAATTGGGTGTTGATAGTGTCACGCTCGGCGTTGCTCAGTCGTTCGGGGGTTTGCTCAGCTATGGTCATGTTATGGTTTCTCCTATAACTCGTTTGTGCCAATCGCTTAACTGCTTGAGTAGATTTTGTTTTATTTTGTCGTATTGTGGGTCATCAATTAAATTGTTTTCTTCATAGTGATCTGTGACCATATCGTACAAAGCAATAGGTTGAAGTGTTCGTGCTTTAGTGAACAGCTTGAAATCCTCGCTCACAACACAGAAATTATGATATTCACTAAATATTGCTTGACTAGATATTGAAGCCGTTCCTTCTATTTGAGAGCGCAAACTACACCCTTCAGCATATGGATAGGGGTTACATCCAGCATAGTCCAAAATAGTCGGTAGAAAATCGACTGTTGAGGCGACAACATCCGAATGATATTTTTGATCTTGTCTCGGGTAGCGAATCATCAAAGGTACATGCAATGCTTCTGCATACATGACACCCTTGCCGAACAGACTGTGATTCCCAGCCATTTCGCCGTGATCTGAGGTGAAGATTACCAATGTATTATCGGCTAAGTTAAGATCCTCAAGTGTCTCCAACAGTTGACCAAATGCGTGGTCAATATGTGTGATCTCGCCAAAGTACAATTGTCGGAATGTCTCGACATCATAATCAGCATTCCATTCAGGTCTATTGTAGTAGGCTGACTTATCAGCAGTCGGCTCTAGTAAAAGGCCAGCATCTTGATAGTAAGTAAGATATTCTTCTGGTGGTGAGCAGGGTGGATGTGGTGCTTGGTAGGAAACCACCATGCAAAATGGATTATCTGATTTTGAAGCAAGATGTAATTGTTTAATCGCAAGTTCAGTCAATCCATCAGTTTCGTGTCCATCCATTTGAAGGGCTTCATCAGGGTTATCTGCCCAAATCAATCCAGCGTAATGATCAACATGATGACTTTCCCAGCCAATAAAGTGTTGAAAACCACCGCGTTTATCCGGTGGCACCCAACGATTTTGCTGTGGATCACCACTCAGATGCCATTTACCCACATAATGCGTATCATAGCCCGCATCGTTAAGCAGGTGTGCAAATGTTATAGCATCATCAGGCAATGCTTGCCCATTCTCTAAAACTCCCGTTTGTGATGGATAGCGACCTGTCAATAAGCACCCGCGATACGGCGTACATACTGGTGATGTCGTTAATGTATGGGAAAACACAGTACTTTGTTCAGCAAAGCGTTCCAAGTTCGGTGCATTGACCACGGTATTCCCATACATCGGTAACCACCTTGCCCCCAATTGATCAGGGAATACAAAGAGTATGTTGGGTCGATCATCCATCAGTCGCCATTAACCCTTCAAGCCAGAGATATTCGCGCCTTGAATGAATTGCTTCTGGAAAATGAAGAACACAATCAAAACCGGTATCACCATCAGGATTGACGCTGCCATCTGCTGGTTGTAGATACCGCCTTGCCCCGGCAAACCTTGAAACTTGTATAGACCAATCGCTAGTGTGTGTAATGATTCATCTTTGAGATAAATCAATGGACCTAGGAAATCATTCCAACTCGTCTGGAAGCTAAGAATCGCGATAACGATGATTGCTGGTTTCGCCAAAGGCACCATAATGTTCGTAAATATTTTGAATTCGCCTGCACCATCAATCTTGGCAGCATCAATCAAATCTTGTGGAATACCCATGAAAAACTGGCGACAGATAAAGATATAAAAAGCTTGCCCAAAATATGCCGGAGCAATCAGAGGCCAAAATGTGTTAACCCAACCAATTTCGTTATAAGCGATGTAGACAGGAATCAATAATACAGCGAAGGGCAGCATCAACGTTGCCAACAGTACAAGGAACAACGCATCTCGATACGGAAAACGGAACCTTGCAAAGCCATAAGCAACAACTGTTGACGATACAACATGACCAATCAGCGATGCAATCGTAATAATAAGCGTGTTTCGTAAGGTCGTGCCGAAATCCCAGAATTGGAGTGCCTCGGAATAATTTTCGGGTTGCCATACACGCGGGATCAACTCTGGTGGAAACACCCCCACTTGTTCCAATGGCATGAATGATGTCAGGAACATCCATCCAAGTGGTGCAATAAACCAAAGGCTAAGGCCAATTAATAGCCCATAAAGTCCAATGCGTCCGACAATATAGAGTGCTCTAGGCACAACAACGTCGCGCATAAAATCTTGCTCAGGCACCTCGATATTGTGTTGGTTTGACAATGTATTTTGTGTAGTTGCCATAATCAATCGCTCCCTAATTCTGATAGAAAACCCAGCGTCGGGACGATGCAACAATAATCGCCGTGAACACAAAGATAATCATGAACAAAATCCATGCCAGTGCAGATGAGTACCCCATCTCCGGCGGTAAATATTGGAAGGCATGGTCAAATATATGGAGTACATATACACGGGTCGCATCGCGCGGGTCACCGGTCCCGTCCGTCATGATAAACACCTGCGTGAATACCTGAAACGCATTGATGATATTAATCAATACATTGAGGTAAATTGTCGGGGTCATCAGCGGAATCGTAATACGGAACAAACGTTGGAACACATTTGCACCATCAATTTTTGCCGCTTCATAATAATCTTTGGGGATACCCTGCAATCCAGCGAGGAAAATCACCATTGTCACACCGACCCACGTTGTACTCATGATAAGTAAGCCGATCATTGCAAAATCTGGTGACGACATCCAACGAATACGCTCAATACCAAATAATCCCAAGAACCAATTCAGTAATCCAAAGCGTCCGTTGAGGATATATAACCAAACAATGGATAGAGCAACGATAGGTACAACCGAGGGCACATAAAAGATCGTACGCCATATACCTAGAAATCGGACTTTCATATTGAGGAGTAATGCCAGTCCAAAACCAAGTACGATACGTATAATCACCGAACCGATAACATACGCGCCAGTATTTTGTAGCGATTTCCAGAATAATGGGTCACCAGTAAAAATTTCGTGATAATTCTCAAAACCAATGAATTCTGGTGGTGTAACAATAGTATATTTTGTAAAACTAAGTATAAATGACGCAAGAAATGGACCTACTGAAAAGAATAGAACACCAATAATCCATGGGGAAATAAATAAGAGTCCGAACTTTGCTTCACGTTTGCGTATATCAGATAGATCGCTCCATCTTTCCCGCTTTGGTTTTTTTTCTTGTGCGAGTTCCGAACCTAATGCAACTGCCATCTGACTACTCCTAACTGACTGAATTCATCGAAATCGGGTATATAGGGAACCCAAAGTGAATCCCCTATACACCATGAAAGACGGATTTATGATTTATCCAAAATCTGCCCAGAATTCATTAAGTAGTGCTTGAATTTCTGCTTCGGCATCTGCCAATGCTTCTTGTGGAGTCTTATCACCGAACATCACATCGTCAACCATACGATTGATGATTTCATCAGCTTGTGGTTGTACAGGTGAGATATTTGCAGTGTTATCGAGAGCGGCAACGCCAAGGATTGTTTCTGCGCGTGGGTGTGTTTCACCATCTTTGAGGTATCCATCACAGTCTACCAATGGGGATGGGCGTTGTTGTTGTTGCAAGAACCAGCATGCGCCTACATCTTCGATTTCGGTGGTTAGCCATTTAACAAGTTCCCATGCTTCTTCTGGATGTGCAGCATTTTGTGGAACCATGTAGCCCCAGCCGCCCCATGTTGAACCACGACGATCAGCACTACCACTTGGTCCGTAAGGAATCGGTGCAACGCCATAGTTCAGTGTTTCAGCATGTTCTTCAAGTTGGAACAGTGTCCATGACCCATTCATTTCAGCAGATGCTAATTCAAGGACGATTGGAAGTTGATCGAATTCACCTGTTGAGTCCCAGAATGCGTTCAGCTCTTCGATACCAAAGTTGATTTCGACAGCAGCTTTCATAAATTCAAGAGCTTCAACAGCGGGTTCGTTGTTAATCGTAACTGTACGGAGATCTTCACTAATCCAATCTTGTCCATTTGCGTTCAACCATACGAGGAATGGAGGCATTGATCCACCAGTCGCCATTGGGTTAAAACCAACACGATCAAGGAATCCACCATCACCAACACGTAATGCTTCGAGAACTTCGAGTGTTTCTTCCCAAGTTTCTGGGAATTCTTCGATGCCAGCTTCTGCTAAGTGATCAGCGTTGTACCATACAATGTTAAGCGCACCACCGGTTGGTTGTGGCAACATCCATGTTTGACCATTGTAAACATTACCAACAAATTCTGATGGGACGAACATATCAGCAGTAATGCCATCAGCTTCCATAAAATCATCTAATGGAATGATCGATTCAGTTGCTGCGAAGAATGGCAAATCTTGGCGACCGAACATGGTCACATCGGGTGGATTTTCTGCTGCGATGGAGGTCAATAGATTTTCAAGGCGGTTATCCCATGGTAGGAATACGTCATCAACACAGATGCCTGGATTGGCTTCTTCAAATGCAGCAATTTGTGCTTCCATCAGCGGAATGCGGTTGCCACCCCAGTGATGCCAATATGTAAGGGTAACATCGCCTTCACATTCAGCATCTTGTGCAGTTGCCATCGGCACAACCGATAACATCATAACAAATACAAATAGCAAAATAGTAGATTTCTTAAACATGGTATATCCTTTCTAAAGAAAGATTTAGTCAATAAGTAAATAAAACTAAGATATAAATACTTGTCATATGCCATCAGGCTGGTGAGACCGATGATTGCACAATGACGGCACCGTTACTCCTCCTTATGTTGCCTCCTATACCTAAGTCGAATCTCTAACAATTAATGTGGTTGGGACTGTCATCACATAGTGATCGTTACGCTCACCATTCATGAGAGCTATTAATCGTTGTGCGGCAAGTCGTCCCATCATTTGCATGTCAAAACCAATCGTTGTGAGTGCGGGGTCAGCAAATTTAGCATATTCGTAATTGTGAAAGCCAATCACCGCAACATCATCGGGGACTTTACGTCCAGCTTCGCGCAGTGCTTTGAGCCCGCCTAATGCCATCCCATCATCTGCATAGATAATCGCATCAATCGGGCGTGACTGCGCCAATAAGCGTAGCGTAGCAATATAACCACCTTCACTCCCAAACCAGTTGTCACCAGTCACTTGATAGTCATCAAAGGGTAAGTTGTGCATGCTAAGGGACAGGCGTAATCCCTGATACTTTTCCTGACTTGTATTGGTTGTATAGGGACCGTTAACCAAGCAAATGCGTTGATGACCTAAATCTGCAAGATGTTTGACTGCAAATTCCATCCCCTGTATATAATTTGCCATGACTGATGTGACATTCAGTGGGTAAGCATGTGCCCCTGCAGTGATAAACGGTGTCCCATCGTCTAGCATCCAGCGCAACACATCACGATTGTAGATACCCCCAAGGTAAATCAATCCATCAATGTTATTAGCTCTAATGAGCTTGTCGATATTTTCAACGGTGATGTTGGATTTAAAGATATGTGTGGAAATCTGTTGCTGATGAAAAATGCTCTGTGCACCATTGACGATGGCTAACTCAATACCACTGACATTTACATCTACGGTTTCTTGAACATCCCCAACCATATTGGACAGAAACGCCATTGTATGGGTATTACGTACCGTCTGTCCACGTACCCGCGACATAGGATAATCGAGTTCTGAAACAATCTTCCAGACAGACTGACGTGTATCTTCATCGACATGTGGGTGACCGTTGAGCACACGTGACACAGTAGAGATAGAGACATTGGCAACACGGGCAATATCACGTATGGTTGTTGTTGATTTACCACCAACAGGCTGTTCGCTCATAATAACTTATCTACTTCTCATAAAAAATCTAAGTTATTTTGACTATAAATTTGTTTCTGAAACAAATCAAGAAAATACCTGAAAATTGCAACAAACTTGAAACAGACTTTGTGACATATCGTGCTAATATTAGGAAAAATGTTATTTAAAGTGACTAAAAAATGCGTATTTTATATATTGATATAGATAGTCTCCGCCCTGATCACTTAGGCTGTTACGGGTATCACCGCAACACTAGCCCCAACATTGACCGAATCGCCCAAGATGCAGTACGTTTTGAAAATTGCTACGTTTCTGATTCACCATGTCTGCCTTCAAGGACAGCATTGTTTTCAGGACGATACGGGTTTCAAACGGGTGTCGTCGGACATGGTGGTACAAGCGCGCAACCCTTTGTAGAAGGACCATCACGTGAATTTAGCGATACGTTTGCCCGCACGAGTTGGATGTCTCTGCTCGGTAAACTCGGACATCGTACAGCATCTGTCAGTAGTTTTGGTCAACGCCATGGGGCATGGCACTGGTACGCTGGATTCAACGACATCATGAATTCCGGCGGCCATGGTAACGAAATTGCCGATGATGTCACCCCTCTGGCGTTAGATTGGCTATCACGTCATGGTGGAGATGACAACTGGTTCTTGCATGTCAACTACTGGGATGCGCATCTTCACTATCGGACACCAGAAGAGTTTGGTAATCCGTTTGAAAACGACCCACCACCTGATTGGATTACACAAGACTATCTCGATGCATCACAAGATGCATGTGGGATGCGATGCGCGCAGGAAGCCCTTGGTGGTGGTTGGGGTACCGAAGACGATATAAACAGCTACAAAGATTTCCCTCGTGAACCAGCCCAACTTAAAACTGTCGATGACATCAAAACATGGATTGACGGCTATGATGTTGCAATCCGATACGTCGACACACATATCGGCATATTATTTGATAGGCTGTCCGAGCTTGGTGTGATGGATGATGTTATGGTCGTGATTAGTGCTGATCATGGCGAATCATTAGGCGAGCTGAATGTGTGGGGTGGTCATCATCTTGCAGATTACTGGATTAACCGTGTACCATTGATCGTACGTTATCCAGGGAAAACGAATGGTGGGCGAGTCGACTCAGCCTTACACTATCAATTCGACTGGGCGGCAACACTCTTAGAGTTGCTAGGCGGTGATGTCCCTGATGTATGGGATGGTGAATCCTTTGCAGATAGTTTCCAACAGAATATAGAGGGTGGGCGTGACTATCTGGTTTTAAGCCATGCTGCAATGACTGCCCAACGATCGGTACGTTTTGATGATTATCAATATATTCGCACCTATCATGATGGCTATAAACTACTTGATCCAGAGTTATTATTTAACATCATTGATGATCCGCATGAAATGCAAAACTTAGCGGAACAATTCCCAGACGTAATCCATAAAGCGACACATTATTTAACACAATGGCATAGTGACATGATTGCGAAGTCGTCTACTGCTGTCGATCCAATGGTTATGGTGCTAAAGGAAGGTGCACCCTATCATTCACAAGGCAAGCTCATACCCTATCTTCAACGACTACGAGGCACTGGACGCGCCCATCTAGCTGACCGACTGATTGAACGTCATCCATCAGATTTGTCCGCAGGAGACTAGCAAATGAAGATAACAACTGTTAAAGCGACACCTATATGGGCGGATTTTGCATCTGTATTGGATGGTAACATACCCGACGAACTAGCGCGTCCAGCCTTTGGGATGCGCAAAACAGTCTTACGAGGGCAGGGCGCAGTTATCGTTGTAATCGAAACTGACGTGGGAATTACAGGCATTGGTGAAGCAATGGGGCGACCGGGGCCACTTGGCAGTGCGGCGTATATCAATGAAGTCCTTGCGCCGATGCTCATTGGAGAAGACCCACGTCATATCGATGTGTTATGGCATGCTATGAATGAAGAAATTCGATTTGCACCAATGGGTATCAGTGGTGTTGATATGGCATTATGGGATATACGCGGGAAGCTATACGAAGAATCACTCATCAATTTACTGGGCGGGGCATTTCGTGAAACGATCGATTGTTATGCCAGTCCAATTCCATTTATGAAAACCCCTGACGATTCAGCAAATAAAGCTCAGGAATTTCTGAAACAGGGTTTTCGTGCCATCAAATTGAAAATCGGACGTGGTCTTGCTATTGATATTGAGCATGTTTCTGCAACGCGTGATGCAGTTGGCGATGATGTTAAATTATTGGTTGATGCCAACGGCGCATATACTGTCAGTGAATCCATTCAACTTGCGAAAGAATTAGTACGCTTGGGTGTATTCTGGCTGGAAGAGCCCGTGCATCCCGAATATATAGATGATCTCACACGGATTCGCCGTCGTGTCGATTTACCGATTGCATCTGGTGAATGGTTGGGGACAGTCTACCAATTCCGTGATTTGGTCAAAGCAAATGCAGTTGATGTAGTTATGCCTAACATCACACGTTGTGGCGGAATTACAGGGATGATGAAAATTGCAGCATTAACGCAATTAGAAAATATCAAAGTTGCCCCACATGGCGTCGGATTAGGTATCGGGATTATGACATCTATATCCGCCTGCGCCTGCATGCCAAATTTCTTGATTTACGAATACAATCAGCTCTTCAACCCACTACGACATGCAATCATGAACGAACCCATTGTATTTGAGGATGGAATGCTGTCATACAACACAGGCGCAGGTCTTGGTATCTCACTCAATCGTGAAACAGTACGACAATATACAAGTCGTGCGACAGATTAGTCTACTCATCTGATCGGGTAGACTGAATCAAATCTTGATAGTAGATTTCGATTTCTTTGATATGCTCGAGTGTTTCAATCACGGACCAACCACCATCAGAAGGCTTTAAATCCGCTTGCTCATCGCTCAAACCGATTACCGCTCCGAGTAATTTGCCCCACGCTAGCTCACTTTCTACCAGCATGCGCTGAGGCATAGTTGGGGCTTGGTCTGTCTTGACTCTAGCATCTTCTATCTGGTTGGCATGTTCGCGCATATGATCACCAAATCTTAATAGCACTCGCCGGACATCATCCCAGCGAGCACTATCTGTAGACGTATCAAAATCATCTTCGGTTAAGTCGAGACAGTCGAGCAAGGTTTGCTCTCGTAATGCGCGTATCTCCGCCATTAGTTTCACAAGCTTACTGTTTTCCATTTCTCGCTCTCCCTTGATGACAAATAACGTTGTTCTAAAATGATTGACTACTCAACTTTGATCGCAAATCGGAAACGGTACAAACCTGGATCAACACAATATTTTGCCAATGTTGCCGGACCACAACTGCCAGTACCAAGACCACGTTGTTTATGATCAATCGTCACAATGGTTTCGGGACGTTTTTTATCGATCAATTCATTGGTGTGATAAGAGCTGAACAAATCATCCGCTGTGTAATGACCAACGGAAAATTCTAGTGTGTTCTCAGCAGTAAATGTCACTTTGCGTTCACCATTAGTGAGTGAAAACCAGCGCACATCAGTCTTGTTACCGTTTTCTTGTGGCAGGATGTATGGGAAGTATTGCTCATCGACTGAACCACTATACCGTCCGATTTTGGTTCCCACATTCCGATCAATATAATTTTCCTGTGGACCACGTCCGTACCATTCCACCTGCTCAAATCCTTCAGCAGTCTGGAGGTTTACACCAATTCGAGGCAGTGTCGGTAGGTTAGTTTGTGCATCAATTACATTGTCCACAACCACGACACCATCGGCATGGAAAGACCAGCGTTGTTGAAAGTGTACTGTGCTATCACTTAGCTTCGGTGTATACATCTTATCAATGAGCAAGTTTACGCCATCTTCGACTTCTTCCATTTGAACAGATTGATTTTTTAACTGTAATTCATTTAAACCGATGTTAAGCCAAGCTGTCATTGGTTTGCCTTCTTGCGTCGGGCGGTTACGAATCCCGTCATTGTCTGTCGGTGCACGCCAGATATTCATAACAGGGCCATCTACCAGAATCGGTTGATCCTTCCACGATAATAATTTAACGCTTCCGTCTACAACTTCAAGTTTGAGATCGTTGACTTCTAATATAAGGTTCTCTTCACCTTGTAGGTTATCTAATGGCAGGCGTTCCGCTGTTGTTAAGGACTGATTTACAGATGGTGTCAACTGAAATTGTTCCCAACCGACGACATGTCCTGCATCACACCACGGCGTAGCATCCTTGGTAAGGAAGTAGAAGTTGATGAAAGCTTCGCCATCACCATCGACAATAGCATCAATCCGAATCTCACCAGCAGACCGCGGTGCAACAACCATGTTTTCAATGAGTCCTTCAACAACTGTGACACCCTCAACTTGAATTTCCCAAGCAAGTTCAAGCCATTGCATATCAGTAAAATGTTGTTTATTCAGAATATTAAAGCGCAAATCTGCTAGCGATAGTGCCTCGACGCCGACAGGTTGTGCAACTTTTTTGAATTCATACATCGCTGGATGAGGCGTACGATCTGGCGCGATAAGACCATTACAGCAAAAATCAAAATCATGGATCTTTTCGCCAAAGTCGCCACCATAAGCCCAATACTCGACCCCATTTTCATCAATCTTCTTAAGACCTTGATCAACCCAATCCCAGATGAAGCCACCTTGCAAACCACGATATGTTTCGAATGCCTCCCAATATTCATTGAGGCTCCCGTTACTATTACCCATTGCATGCGAATATTCACACAAAACCAATGGACGCGGGTCTGTACTATCTAAAGCGAACTGAATAATATCTTCAATTGATGCATACATTGGGTCGACTAAATCATTAGCGAAATTTGTCCCACCACTAAAGGCAAATCCACCACCATCCCATGAATCGCCGATTTCAGGATTAGGATGTTGTGACCAATATTCTTTGACTTCGCCTTCGTGATGAATGATTCGAGTCGGATCATAAGCACGAATTGCTTCCGCCATTTTGATGTGATTTTCACCGTGTCCGGTTTCATTACCCAGCGACCACCCAAAGATACACGCATGGTTTTTGTCACGCTTGACCATCCGCATACCACGTTCAAGGAAGGCATTTTCCCAACGTGGGTCACGACAAATTGTGGAATAGTTATGATGCGCTTCTATATTGGCTTCGTCTATGACGTATAAACCGTATTCATCGCATAGGTCATACCAGAGTGGGTCATTAGGGTAGTGACTTGTTCGGACTGCATTGAAGTTAAATTGCTTAAGTAACAAAATATCCTTTATCATGGTTTCACGCGAGATTGTTTTTCCCGTCGTGTCATCATGATCGTGACGATTAACCCCTTTAATCAACACAGCTTCACCATTAAGGAGTAATTCTCGGTCTTTAATCTGTACATTGCGGAAGCCAACTCGTAATTTACGAGCCTCAATTTTTTCACCCAGATTATCTTCTAGACCAATTATCAAATCGTACAAATAAGGTTTTTCGGCTGACCACGGTCTTACACCCGGCAGGGTTGCAGTAAATTGGGTTGTATACTCGCTCTTTCGATATGAGTGGTTAACGCGATTCGCCCCCTCCCATATGAAGTTTCCGTCAGCATCAATTAATTCGGCTGTAATCCGATAGTCTGTTTCTGGGCCATAGGCTTTACCGGGTAGTTGTTTAATATGTTCAACCACAAAGTTAATGTCAACATCCAACTCAAAAAGACCCGCTTTGCTCTCAAGGTCAAGGTCGGTGCGTGCAAAAACATCTTGAATAAAGACATCTGCTGTAGAATATAAATATACGCTTCGATAGATACCTGCCATCCACCAGTGATCTTGATCTTCAATGTAACTGCTATCAGACCAGCGCAAAACTTTTACTGCTAAATGGTTATCACCATCTTGAAGTAAATCTGTAATGTCAAATTCTGAGGGTAAGCGTGTGTCCTTTGCCATACCAGCGCAAACACCATTGATATAAACTTCGTAGTAACTCTCGACACCTCCAAAGTGAAGTACAGTACGACGACCATTCCAATCATCAGGTATCGAAAATACCAACCGATAGACACCTGTCGGGTTCTCCGCGGGTACAAGTGGGGGATTGTTATCAAAAGGCATCTGAACATTCGTATAAATAGGGTAGTCACCGACATCTTGCATCGTCCAATTTGACGGGACAGGCATATCAACCCAATCAGAATCATTATAATCAGCGCTTAACACTGACAATTCCACAGCTTGCGGTTTTGGATATAGTTGAAATTTCCAGTCACCATCTAAACTAGCAAAAAAAGGTGATTCATCTGATGGAAGATCCATAGCGACTTTCGGATTTGGAAAGGGAATCAACCCAGAATGCGCTGGAAGTCGGTTGAGGTTCGTGAGCTCCGGCATCTCCCAGAAATTAAGCGAGACATTCGTCGGTGTAGCCATGTAAGTACTCCTGTGTGTTGTTCAGGTGTTAAACAGCCAGTAAATTTCATACAAACAATAACACGCACAAAACTTTCTGGCTGATAAATAATCATTTTCAATGTTCACATATAATAATTGTTATTTCGATGAAATACGACAATTCATCTCCAGGCTTTGTGTAGCATTTTCATTTTCACTACACATAAAACCCAGGCTTAGTTTCCAAAATACCCGGATGCTGTTCCATGACATCAACAACTAGATCCACACCGAGTCCGGGACGGTCAGATAAAACAAGGTAGCCATCTTCAATAGGAAGTGGATGATCAATAACCTTATCACGCCATGAGACATCATTGAACATAAATTCCTGACGGAAAAAATTCGGGATTGCAGCACACACATGAGCACTAGCGAGTGTACTCAGTGGGCCATTAGGATTATGTGGTGCAACTTGTACATTACTGGTCTCAGCTAATGTGGCAATACGCTTCATCTCGTTCGGACCACCACACCGTGTGACATCAGGCATGATGTAATCCACCGCATACTCACCCAACAAGTTACGAAAATCCCATCGCGCGTAATGCCGTTCGCCAACACACAACGGAATAGGAATTTGTTCATTTAAGTATCGTAAAATACGAGGCGATTCCGGCCCGGCAGGTTCTTCATACCAAGTAATGCCCAACGGTTCCAATTTTTTCGCCATTCGAATCGCCGTAGGCATACTCAGAAATGCATGCGTTTCAATCATCAATTGAGCTTCATCACCAACAGTTTCGCGCACAGCAGCAACAATATCGTATGCAAGACCTTCCTGCTGAGGAGTAAGCGTTAGATTACTCGTGAGATCATCACCAAACAAATAATTTGTATGCGCAAACGGGTCAAACTTTAATCCGGTAAACCCTGCATCAACAACGACTTTAGCTTGCCTTGCATAATCCTCCGGATTGTGTCCACCGATAGTAAACCAATAATTGGCATATAACAAAATCTTCGTTCTAAATGCACCACCGAGCAACTCATAACAAGGTACATCCAATAACTTTGCCTTCAAGTCTAGCAGTGCCATATCAATGCCAGACATCGCACACATCATTGTTCCTGTTGGTCCTTGCCAATTGAAATCACGATAGAGTTTTGTCCAGATATAATCAATCCGACGTGGGTCTAGACCAATAATATGATGTCCTAAATGTTTTACAGCATGATATACCAACGGACTACCGGGCCAGTTCGTAGCTTCTCCAACACCCGTATGTCCTGTATCTGTGGTGATACGCAACAAAGTCCAATTATATTTTATGCCCTCGACTAACCATACATCAACCGATTCTATTTTCATGGATTAGCCTTTACATTATGCCGTATGTTTTGAAGGCTTCGGCAGCACTCATGCCATCCTCTATGGCTTTACGCACAGTCTTTTCTCCCCGGGCTTTTTCTGTCGCTTTAGAAAACACTTCTTCGACTGCATCCTGTGGCACAATACAAACACCATCAATATCGCCAAATACAATGTCTCCAGTTTCAACAACAGTACCTCCCATCTTAATCGGAACACGAAAGTCAATAACTTTACCTCTCGGTCCCTGATCTTGAGCATAAGCCCCATAAGAGAATACAGGGAAATTCAGTTTTAGAATGGCATGTGTATCCCGCGAGTACCCATTGGTAACTGCCCCAACAGCGCCCAACTTCATCGCGCGTACACTCATTAATTCACCCCAAAGTGCATAACTGGGAGATGCACCAGAGCAAATATAGACTTCGTTGGGTTTTAGATCATCTAAGGCTTCTAGCATGATTCCAAATGGTTTATTCATCAAATCGTTGGCATGACTTGCGGTCGGATGAAAAACATCCGCTTCTAAAACAGTCATCGCTCGTCCAATAAGCATCATATCTTCGCGGAGGGGCCGCACCTGAGGGGGTAAGAATTGCTGTTGCAACCCGATTGTATCCATAATATCGCCAACAACAGCAGTAAAAAGTTCAGATTTTGCAATCGAAAAAAGTTCTTTATCAGACTTCCAGAGCGTCATATGTAGGTTTCCTAAATACTATTTACTCACGTTACACACAAAGTATATCAAAATGAAGTAAGCTATAGTTATGAATGATAAAGAATTGCTCGATATTTATACAGACTATTTGATTAGTTCATTTGGACTGAATACCGAAACGGGATTATCACGCCTGTTGAATGGTGAGATCAGTCATGACGGAATTCAACGCTTTCTATCCGCTGATACACGCGGTAGTAAGGAGTTATGGCAAGTGGTCAAGCCATTTGTTCACCAGCTCGAACATGTGTGTACGGGTGTATTTAGGTGCATTTCAATAATTTGGCAGAATAAGCTAAACTAAGAGAAAGAGTAGTCTCATGCCCAAGAAAAAAGATGAATTGAAAGCCAAGTTACTAGCCGAAGCAGAAGCCTCAATCGAGCAATTAGTGTTAGATGAACGAATGAGTTCTCAGATGACAATGACCGAAATAGAAGATGTCATTGGCGAGATGGAAAAGGGTTGTCGTGACCGTGTTCTGCAAGAAGTGATGGATGAACAAACTGAGCAAGTTGTGCGGATTGTGGCGGGAAATTGCGAAACAAGGGTAAGCAAAGCAAACAGATCGTCATCAGCACTTTGCATCTGACGAACAAATGGTTTAATCACTTGCCACAACTCTCTGCTACCTTGCGTCGAGCCTGACAGAAAGCGTTGAATACAATCATTACTAATCTCACCATTCAATAGTCATGATAATCCCGTTTCGGTATTCAGTCCAAATGAACTGATCAGATAGTCTGTATAAATATCGAGTAAGTCTTTATCGTCCATAAGGAGAGTTTACTTCAATTTCGTATGTCTTGTGCGTAACGTGAGTTATTAAGACCACCTAATAGGAGATAATCCGAACATCCGCCAGTTTTTGTACTGGCTTTTGTTTTTTCTCCAGAAATACTTCTACCACGATCCTTTCCGATTCTATCTGATACACGTCGCAGATATGAAAAAGGTGGCAGTAACTCCAACTTGATAATCATTCCCTCCGGGTCAACAATGACCCGCTCGATTATCTGGCGTAATAATTCTTTTTGCTCATTACGCCCAAGTTTATTATATAGTACACCGATTTTTGAAATTATTGTAAGTGCATCATCCAAATTCGAGATATGATATTCAGATTTCTGATCTAAAGCCTCTAGCTCATTCCTTATCACGTGTCTCCGATCTTGCCACTCTATCCATAGAGTATCCCAGACTCTTTCTGTGATCTTGCCTGAAGCAAATAACCTTGCTGTACGGGCTTCTTCCTCATCAATCGATTTCAGAGTTTCCTCAATTTGCTGACGTTCGGATGGATGTAAATGCCCAAGTTTCTGTGCTAGTTCGTCTGTGTATACTTTGCTAATCTCTTGTAAGTATTCAGGCTGAACTTGTATATGACATAATTGGCTTGAAATTTGCTCATCAACCTTGTTACACATGATATTTATGTTGCTACGGGGTACACAATAGTATGCAGTACCACCACCAGGTCTTTTTGTATTTGATGTTGAGCCCGTTAGCTTTAATAGATCAGGAGTATCTGGTAGCTTTACAAATATTATTCCTTTTAACAAATAGTCATGCTTTCTTTTTGCAACGCGATGTTTGCTGCGTCTAGCTAGTATAGCGAGTCCCTTCTCAAATTCTTCAGTTGTGACGATAGGCTTCCATTGACCCCGAATTTCTTTTGGGGGAATTTCAGCTTTCTCGCTTACAACCCATCCGGCATAAAACCAGTTATGAAAGATGAATGATAATGTGTTAGAGTTTGCTTTGCGTTTACCATTCTTCTTGATTTCAATGAATGGACGACCGCTACGGTATGTATATCCTTTTGCATGCAGTTTTTCACAAATCTCTTCCAAAGTCATTCGGTCTTCAAGCAGTAAATCCCATGCAAAACGCCAAATATGAATCCGATCAGGGTCTTGTTCGATCCAACGAGTATATTTACCATTCTCCGTTTTTGTATCTTGTGATGTTTTTTCTTCACGATTTAGGTAACCATCTGGAGTCTTTCCAACAAAACCACCATTTCTAAATTTTGCATGATGCCCGCCCCGTACACGCTGACCTAATTTCATAGATTCTCGACGTGCTAATGTAAAAGATAGACTCACCAAGATACGATCATCAGGATCTATAGGATCTAAATCCGGATAATCTGCAAACCGCACAACAACACCCAGATCATCTAATGCATCAATTGCAACAAGTGCTTCTGTGTCATTGCGCGCAAACCGTTCTGCATTCTCAACAGCAACATGTGAAAAATATCCTGCATGCGCATCTTCAAGCATTTGCTGATAACCTGGGCGATTATTGGCATAGCGTCCACTCAGATTATCGATGTATTCCTTATGTAAGGGAAGATTCTGACGTGCAAATAAATTCTGTTCGATTGTATGTCTCTGACGACGTTGAGAATTAGCTGGATTCTGAGCTTCCTTATCGCTTGTTCTGAGATAGACTGCCCAACCCGATTTGGGTGGTAAGCGTTTCTTTCTGCGACGAACCATATTTCACTTGCCCTACAAATTTTTGAATACAATACTATAAAAACTCAATCCTGTGTGTCTTTAGGCTGAGTAGATTCAGCTTTGGCTAGAATTTCTGCTACCGTTATAATCCGTTTTACCATTGATTCTGTGGAACTCTTTGGTTTAGCTGGCATTTCGTTTCTCCAACTTCAAATGTTTTTCGATCCAACCATACACGTCACCACCATCAAGATAGAAATTATTGATGTCTTTGCCATCGGTTAAACACAATTTCATGAATCTGGGTGAGGTCTTGAGCAATCGCTCTGTGCCACGTCTGCCAGCAATATCATTATCGTAGGCAACCAGAATCTGTTTGTGAGAAACCAGACCCTGTAACCATCGTGTAGACAAGCGATTAGTTGCACTTCCCAATGTTACAGGTGAAATGAGTTTCCCAGCTTCTTGCTGAAGAATGAACGTGTCAAATTCACCTTCGCAGAACACAGCAATGCGGTTGTTGGAGAGAGTATCAGCATTGTATAGCCCATGTGAACTGCCACCTGCAATTTGCACATAACGTTGTTCACCTGCAGAACGTCGGACTTTAACTGCCCAGAGAGCATCGTTGGCAAACCATGGAATCGTGATGCCACAAGGCACTTTCAACCCGTACAGGTCTTTCCATTGGAAGTTGTTGCCGGGGATGAAGCCCAATCTTGCTTGTCGGATCGTGCTACTTGTCAGACCGCGATTGAGCAGATAGGTCAATGCTGGCTCACCTTCGTTGGACCCGAGTATATCCTCAGCGAGTTCAATAACATTTCTGGCTTTAGTCTGCCATTCGGTATCGGGAGGTTCAGTGGTAATGGGTTGGCATTGAATTGGGGTGGTGACGATTGAAGTGTGTCCTGAATCCAGCACAGAACGCGCATCAGTAAAAGATAGCTGACGAAACTGCATCAACCAATCAAAGACATCACCAGATGTATCACACTTGCCAAAACATCGATAGCCATCCGACCAGACCGCCAGACTGAACCCTTTTTGCTCATTGTGGAAAGGGCACTTATAGAGATGGGCACGACCACTGCGAATAGCAGGTTGTCCAAGATCGTGTTCGACCAGCGTTCTGAGATCAATTTTTTGTTTCAGTGCATTTATCATCAGTTCTCCAAATTAATTTGTCACGCTTGTGACAGATTGACACATTGACACATTATTTATTTGTCACGGACGTGACAGATTGTTCTACTAGTCGATAGGCTTCGGGTTGACGACCGCGACTACCACCTTCTGCTAAATATCGTTCGACTAATCCATCTTGTTCAAGAGCTTTGAGAGCCTCGACAACAGGCTTACGAGTTGAGCGTAGAGCACGATAAATCTCGCGTACTGTCGCGTTACCGTTTGCTGTGCGAAGCAATCCGAGAATACGTTTCTCCAATCGCATTTCTTCGTTGTCACCGAGATCCGCCAACAAGCGATGTGCTGACACACGCCATGTTTCGGTAATCATCTGGGCGCGATACCAATGTTCGCGTGACACTTTGGGGTGTTTGGTTTGGGTATCACTGTCTACCCAATCGAGTGCAGCAAGCAGAATGGCAATTTTAATAGCTTGTACATGTAAACGTCCGTAGACTGCGCGTAAACGATCATCTAACGCAGAAGATGGAGCAGTCATTGCTCGCAAGGCTTTTTCATAGGCGTGGCAAGCATCCCAAATGTCGGCTGTCAGCGACCACATCTCATTCTCTTTTTTGTCACCAAGTGCTTCTTGTGGGGCAGGTTCAGGTAAGCTCTCATGCAAATGCGCGAGTCGTTGCGCCAAGTCGAAAGGGGCTTTGGTTTCCACCTGAGCATCTCGTTCTTTATAGTCCGTTTCTGGTGTCAGTAAGCTGAAACGTGCCATATTGCCGTTGTACCAATCAGCTGAGGATAGTGCATTGCTCAATTCGGCTGGTGTTGCTGCACCTAGTATAGAGAGTGCTACATCACGTATGACAACTAGACCTTTGTTGTTGGTATTGGAGTCGAGATATTGTGGACAATCGTAGAGTGTCATGATGAGTTCTTTTAAACCTGCCATATAATCTCTACCCATTGATTTGAACAATCCAGACAGCTCGTCCCGAAGCAATCCACGCTGTGCGGCGTAGCGATTGCCTTTCTCAAGACGTTGACGTTCGGCATGAGGAATATCGTTGAAATTAGGAGGGAGAATGCCACCGAGCATCGACATGAAGTTTTCGGGTGAACCCGGTTGAGGCATAATCATGTGGGGAATCGCTAACCGAGCAACCTCATTGGCTAGACTCAAACCTGCGGATTTGCGATAATAGGTTGAGACTGCCACGATCATGACATACAAATTGGGAAATACCTTTTGTCGCCATGGAGTTTGCACATACAACCTACGTCCAATGGCAATCGAAGCCAGATACAATCCAGCTCCAAGATGAAAGCTCAATGGTGTTTCATTGGCGGCTTGTCCTGCCCATATGATGTAATCATCCACCCACTTGCCGACCTGTAACCCTGCTTGTTGTTGTTGTTCTGTCAGTCGTGCAGATTCAGGAAGTTCAGGTACAACATTCAAATCCGTTTGCTGAGAAACCATAATCGGCGGATCGCCGTTGGGATCGACCTTGAAGATTTCCAACATACGTCCTTGTCCCAGCAAACGGCGCAGAATCTGTAAATCATCGGGTGCAGTTGGATTCAATCCCGATAGTAGGAGTTGAATCAGCGCACTCTGAGGCAAATTGTCGAGTGGTAAGCCCACAATTGCCCGTGCTAGAACATAGTTGTCCATTGGTGAGAGTTGAAGGTTATTCGACATCAGTGCCCTCCAACTCAACTTCAATTTCATCGGGTAGTGGTTGAAACTGACGATGCTTCATCACCAGACGTTTCAGATAGAGTTGGCGATAGTAGCGTCGGCGTGAGACAACCACACGGGCATACGGGTCTTGATCTAAATGGTGCATCATACGTAAACCTCATCTAATTTCAGTTACGTATTCCAGCGTAGTGAATTTCTGCTCAGATGTCTGACACTTTACGACAAATCGAGCGACAATTTCGGACAGATTTGTGTCCGAAAACGACAAAATATTGTCGCATACCAAAACATAACGGTGTTTTGACAACACTCTATCGTCATATGATTGTTTATGTTGTTTTCCTGTAATATAATTTAACTCTATTGTTATACGAACAAATGAGCTAAATCTATTCACATCAAGGATATGCTATGGAAAGAAAACGATTAGCTTTACTGATTGAGGATGGTGTGGTGCGTACGGGCGTGGAGACCATCATTAAACAAAGTAACTTCGCCAGTCTTGGCTTATGTACATTTGCCAATATATCAGAATTCCTAAAGTCACGATCGAATGTGGAAATACTTCTATTTGATATTAGTCCATTGACACTCATAGAGATGGAGAGGGCACTCCAGCAGTTACAGGTATGCTGTAAACATACCAAAGTGATTGTAATCAGCCCTCGATTGACAATGGCACATATTGCACAAGTGATGGAGTTTGGCGTGAATGGGTTTATTTATCGAGATGATTTAGCAGATAGCTTGCTTTACAGTCTTGATCTTGTTTCGGGACGTTGCCACCATGTCAACACATGCCATGGAATTGCTTGCAACCAGTAATTTCCTTGTACATGGCAACAAAATCAAACCACGTCAGATGTCGATTCTGCGTTTGACTGCACAAGGCATAAACCCTAAAGAAATTGCGAGACAACTCAATGTCGATGTGCGAACTATACAGCGTGACAAACAGCAGCTCCGTGAGATATTGAATGTTGCGACCAATGATTTGTTATTGGACGCAGCACGTGAACAAGGCATTTTAGATGACGAGTTACCACACTGAAAAATTTCAGCCTAATCTGTCGATTTGCGTCAAACTATTGTCGTAATAAGGCTGATTGTAATGCCCTCAGGTGATACGCTAATAGGATAAGCGAATCATTGAGGTAGGTTTATGGCAATCCGCATTGTTATCGC
>DIYL01000023.1 GCA_002428985.1 Anaerolineales bacterium UBA6055
ATTAGGGTCAGTTGATGAATTGCCGTCACCGAAATCCCAGAGGTAGGTGAGATTATCCCCAGATGCGGTTGAAGTCAATGCAACGGATAGGTTAGTCGGCGTTGCGGAGAACCCAGCAATAGGAGCAGCGACTGGATCAGTTACGGTGACAGGTTGTGTAATGGCATTTGAACCACCGGCATTAGTTACGGTTTGAGTGACATTATACGTGCCCGCGACTGCATAGACATGAGTTGGATTAGGGTCAGTTGACGAGTTGCCGTCACCGAAATCCCAGAGATAGGTGAGATTATCCCCAGACGCGGTTGAAGTCAATGCAACGGATAGGTTAGTCGGCGTTGCGGAGAATCCAGCTATAGGAGCAGCAACAGGATCAGTTACGGTAACTTCTTGTGTGATGGAGTTAGCTCCAACAGAATTTGAGACTGTTAGCGTGACACTGTATGTGCCAGCAACTGCATAAACGTGAGTTGGATTCGGATCGGTCGATATATTGGTATCGCCGAAATTCCATTCATAAGCAAGGTTATCCCCTGATCCAGTGAAAGTGAAGGCAGCTGTTAAATTAGTTGGTGTTGCCGAAAATCCAGCAACTGGGGCTGTAACTGGGTCAGTTGTTGTGACAGGTTGTGTAATGGCATTCGAACCACCTGAATTGGTGACGGTTTGTATGACATTATACGTGCCTGCAACTGCATAGACGTGAGTCGGATTAGGGTCAGTTGACGTAGTACCATCACCAAAGTCCCAGAGGTAAGTGAGATTATCCCCAGATGCAGTTGTTATGAATGCAACTGATAGATCAGTAGGCGTGGCAGAGAAACCAGCAACTGGTGCAGTGACTGGGTTCAAAACACTAATTAGTGATGTTATTTCAGATGTTCCACCTGGACCTGTAACAGTGAGCTTTGCAGTAAAATCGCCTGATGTATCATATGTAAAGGTTGGTGATGCGGACGTGTCATCTACAATGCCATCATTTTGGAAGTCCCATTGATGACCAGAAACGTCACCGATTGATAGATCTGTAAATGTCACTGTAAGTGGCGCAGTTCCTGAGACTGGATTCGCAGAAAACGCTGCCGTTGGCGGTTGTTGTACTACTGTTTCACTGACGTTAACTGTTTCGGTTTTTGTGTCTGTGCCTGCTGCATTGGTAACTGTAAGGGTAACTGTATAACTTCCTGCAGCGGTATATTCATAAGACGGACTATTGTCATTATTGTCAACAACACCATCTGTTTCAAAGTCCCATGCAAAAGTCATTTCACTACCAACGGATGTATTGGTGAAATTGACCGTTAGAGGTACTTCACCGATAAGTGGAGCGGCACCAAAGTCTGCCACAGGAGGTGCGAGTGGTGCCGTTACTGAGATCACTTCAGTTGCTGTGGTTGAACCTCCAGGTCCTGTTGCCGTTAATGTAATGGTGTATGTGCCCGGATCATTAAATGTGAAACTTGGACTTACAGCTGTTTCATCCGTTTGACCATCGCCATTAAAGTCCCATGCATAGCTTGTTGCATCTCCACTTGTTGTATTCGTGAAGCTTACCGCTAATGGCGCATCTCCCGATACTGTGCTTGTTGTAAAACTTGCGACGGGGGCATCAGGTGGATTGACTGCTGTAACAGTTTGAGTTGTTTCATTCTGACCGCCTGGGCCGATTACAATTAGACGTATTTGGTATTCACCAGGAGTAGTGATGGTTGTTGTAGGGCTTTCCAAAATGCTATCGGTGATATTGTCACCATCAAAATCCCACAGATATGTTTCGATATTGCCTGTTGATGTATTTGTGAGTTGTAAGGTTAGCGGTACTTCACCTGTTTGTGTAGACATGTCAAATCCAGCTACAGGCGCAGGGACTTGCGGATTTGTTACCGTTACTTGCCGGACTGAAGTCGTTTGCCCACCTGGACCTTTTGCTTCTAATATAACATTATAGGTACCAACTTCAGTAAATGTATGTGTGGGGCTTGTCTGGTTTACAGTGTCTGAGTTATCGCCAAAGTTCCATGTGAATTCACTCGCATTGCCTGTGGTTGTATTGGTGAAGTTTACGGTTAAAGGAGCTTCGCCACTATTATTAGATACCGTAAAGTTAGCAATAGGAGCTGAGGGACTCGTAACATTTATTTGGCGGGTGACATTGCTTTCTCCACCTGGGCCAATGACACGTAGACGTACAGTATATAATCCCGGCGTACTGAATGTATGTGATGGGTTGCGTTGATTCGAATTACCGCCATCACCAAAGTTCCAACTAAAAGTTTCAATTTGTCCCTGTGATAAGTTTGTGAACTGTACAACTAAGGGGGTATCACCAGATGTAATATCTTGTGTGAAACCTGCAATTGGTCGTGGAATATTAGGTGTGCTGGTTGGTATAGGGGTAGGGGCTTGGTTTTGCACTCGAATATTGTTTACTACTGTAGATTGTTCACTTCCATCGCGTAAAAAGACTCTTAACCTAATCTGATATGTTCCATCTGGAACGGCTGAAGTTGTTGTATTCCAAACACCTAGAACACTATTTAACACTGTTGTTTGGACTACCCCTGTTATTGGAAACCATAAATTCCCTGGATTAGGATCTGGACCGAATTCAACTCGATATTGTAGAAATTCTGGATGTATTGCTGAGCCAAGAATTTGTGTGTTCCCTGAGATTACGTTATTGGGTAACGGTGATAGAATTAAAATACTTGTTGGTAAATCGGTTGGTATAGGTATAGGATTGGTAGTTGGGGGTAATTGAACCACCTGTGTAGGCTGAAGCTGTCGTTGTGTGGGTAATGGTATTGACGTAACCGATACAGCTGTTGAGGCACTACCTGTTGGTAACAGTGTGCGAGTAGGTGCTGCATCTGTATTTGTTGGCGCACTAGTGATTTCAACCTGATCACTTTCTGGCGCACCTAAATTACATGCGCTGGCTATTAGGGTAAACACCACCAGAATCGCCAGCAACCATGTTCGGTTGGTTGCTATATTGAGGTTCATAAATTTCCTCGCTTTGGTTAAATACTTTTTTTAATTATACTTGAGATTAAGAAAGATAACCTGACGACACCTATGCGTTTGGGTTATGCATTTGAAAATTTGAGGAAATGAGTGTGTAAAAAATGAAAATTCTAATTGTTGATGACGAACAAGCAATACGTGAGGCTCTTGGTCGTAAATTACGTCGGGAAGGTTTTGAAGTATCTCTATGTAGTGATGGTGCAGAAGGGCTACGTGCATTTCATTCAGATCATCCTGATCTAGTTATTTTAGATATTGTTATGGGTGGTATGGATGGTTTGACTGTCTGTCGGCGTATCCGTGAGTTGGCTGATACACCAATTATGATGTTATCTGCACAGGCGATTACTGAAGATGATGTGATAGAAGGTCTAAATGCTGGTGCTGATGAATATCTGATTAAACCTGTAAGGTTGAATGAATTTGTTGCTAGAGTGCGTGCAATTCTTCGACGATCTCAAATTATATCGAACGATGTAGAACAAAATTATGATGATGGTTATTTGAGTGTTGATTTGCATCGTCGTCATGTTTATGTGGATAACATGAAAGTACATTTAACTCCAACTGAATTCAAACTATTAGCTGTACTGATGGAAAATGCCGGGCGTGTTGTATCCCAACGTGATCTACTTGAACAAGTATGGGGACGCGAGTATATTGATGATGTCTACTATCCACGTGTATACATTAGTCAATTACGCCGTAAAATCGAACCAGATGCAAGTAATCCCATATATATTCTAACTGAACATCGAGTTGGTTATCGTTTTGAACGCAGACTAAATGTTGACTAGTTCTTGTGACTAATAATGGAAATCTTACGAGTTATTACTCTGTTGATAAATGGCTTGACATTGCCATTGTCTCTTGCATTTTTAATCATTCTACTTTGGTTTAACAGTGAAAAACCGTCAATTCAATCGTTTTCACTGTTCATATTCTTAGTGGTTTTTTGGCAAGGTGCAACCTTATTATATGAAGTTCTAGATGTTGTTGACCCTGCATCTGAATTTGTTTTCATATTCTCTGCTATTAGTGATGTGGGATTAGCCAGTGCATCTGTCGGATTGTATGTATTTGTCACATCACTATTAGTTGCTCACACTCGATTGATGCGTTTTCTGGCTTTATCAAGCTTAGGTATTGTATTTCTAAATAACATTGTCGTTCTTGCGCCTGTTTTCAATGGATTGTCAGTGCAAGATAACGCTATTAATGCACCAGCTGTCGGTGTTTCTGTTCTCTATTTCTTGATATTTGATGTCGTTTCTTTGTATTTACTACTCCAATATCGACGTAAATTCTATTCTCGTGGTTTGTTGATCGGCTTGTTTACTTTTATCGTAGGTCAGGGATTTTCGTTTTTGAATCCACAACTAGGAATTTCTTCGTTTGGTTTATTGGTGAGTGGTTTCGGCATTATTATCACGAGCTTTTCAATCATACGAATGGAACTCATTGAACCTCTTGGTGAGCGCATTTCTCAGGTCGATACGATACAGCAAATTAGTTTATCAATTATGCAGCGCAATACACTAGAATATGTCGTAAGTGAAGCTGTTGAAGCTGTTGTACGGTGGTTGGATGCAAGTGCTGCTGTTGTATATCTGATTAGTGATAGTGGACAAATTGAACTTGGTTCAAAGTATCAAATACCTGAACAAATGCTTCAATTATCAAATAATAATGGTGTTATCCGACATACACTAAACAATCGAGAATCCATTTTGCTTGAGAATTATGTGCGTGATTGGAAATATGAATCGGATTTTGCCCAAGAAACAGAAACTGTAGGGTCTGTTATGAGCGTGCCACTTTTTGCTCAAAACGATATAGTTGGTGTTTTATTAGTTATATCTGGACGGCGTGGAAAGTTATTTGATAAACGTGATCTAGGGTTATTAGAGCAGTTATCAGATCAACTCGCTGTTGCTATTTCGCATAGTCAGTTGTACGAACATGTTGCACGATCACATGCTCAATTACATACAGTTTTAGATAGTACATACAACCCTGTAATTGCAGTTAACAGGCAACTAAAAATATTATTCTGCAATCCAAGTGCAAAAAAATTAATAAATGAAATTATCCAAGAAGACCAAAACGATGTAATCTATGGTACTAAATCGATCCCACGAGAATTTCTTCCTCATGATCTACACCAGTTTATAAAGTCAATAAAGGACAATGGCACATTTACATACGAATATAATTTTGGAAATTCATTTTATGTATGTCGAATTGCCGAATTAAAGTCAGCACAAGCTGATGGGTGGGTAGCAGTGTTGAATGACATTACGAAATTACGTGAACTCAGCCGTATGAAAAATGAAATGGTTCGTATGACTAGCCATGACTTAAAAAATCCCATTCAAGGTATTGTAGTTAATTTAGATTTACTTCGGGAAGATGTCGACCCTACTAACAAAGAAATCATTGAGTCAATCGATAATATTGAAAAACAAATAGAACGAATGTCTAGAATAATTGCTAGTATTCTTGATTTAGAGCGCTTAGAGATCGTTCAAGATAATTACATAGAATCGAATAGCATCTTTGATATTTTGACACAAACAGTTGATGAAATAGAGTCATATGCATTAGATAATTCTACTACACTCATTACTCAATTTGATGACGTTAGTTTAGAGAATGTACAAGGAGATTTCGATCAACTTAAACGAGCATTTGTAAATTTGATTGAAAACGGGATTAAATTTACTCCCAAAGGTGGAACCGTAGAGATAAGCAGCTATATTGAAGCATCATGGTTATATGTGCAAATTAAGGATGATGGAGTCGGTATTCCAGATGAAATACAGGATAGAATTTTTGAGCGATTCTTTAGGGGTGAGCAATCGAAGTTTGAACATGTTAGTGGTAGTGGTTTAGGATTAAGTTTTGTAAAATCAATTATTGAACGTTTTGGAGGCTCTATTATAGTTGACAGTTCCCCCAATAACGGCAGCTGCTTTACTGTTAAGTTAGTTCGTAGTAGTTAATTCGTATAGTCAGGAATTCAACAATGAAATATATCATAGCCCTAGTTATTTTATTATCAGCAAATATCATATTTGCTCAAGAGGAAACTCCCACAGAAGCACCATCAAAAACCCCAACGGTCATTCCAACACAAATTGACGAAACAAACGAAGAGCAAAGTACTGAGAATGAAAACATAAGTACATTAGAGAACCCATTCACACAAGAAGACCTACAATTGATAGTAGGAAATGTTCAAAGACCAAACGGTATTGCATGGCACGAAGGCGAACTATATACAGTATGCAATGGAGATTGGACACTATATAGAATAAATGACACAACAGGGGACACTATAACATTCGTATTTGGTGTGAAAAATGGTAGCGACCTTATCGCTGAATCAACTGAAAATGGATTTGATCTTTGGATTCCAGATGGGGACAGTGATACACTCTGGAAAGTTGATCACAACAGATCAGCACCATTAGTTATAAACTCTGACCTTATTTCTCCATGGGGTATTATTCGCGCAGACGACAATTCATTTTTGATCACAAGCTCAAGACAAAACTCAATCTTAAACGTATCTGAGAGTGGAGTTGTCGAAGAGGTATTTACAGGATTACGCTCTCCAACAGGTATCGCAAGAGACAACGACTTTATCTATTTCGCAAACGGTGGGAGTGCTAGGCGAGGTCTTGAATGGTTCGAAGCAGTGGATGATGGAACATATACAGAACCACAGCCACTAGTGTCAGGCCTACAAAATATCACTAACGTTATTATAGGTAACGATGGGTATTTATATTTTGGATATGCTCTAGGAACACGCGGGGTAGTTGGTAGAGTTTTACCATCTAATTGCCGTGAAAATGGATGTACCAATGAAGATGTAGAAATTGTCATATTTTCAGATCTTCCAGCTCCAATTGCTGGTTTAACAATATCTGATGATATGCGTATTTTCTTACACAGCCGTTATAGACCCGAGATTTACTGGGTTCAAATTCCCGCTTAGCTGATATTACTAAGGTGTTTTGGTCACTCTTATTGCCCCAAAGGCTCAGCTAGTAACACACCAATCAGAGCAACCAAAACACCTCCATTGCGCAATACAATATGCAAAATTTCCAAAATAGAAGAACCAATACCTACATTAGCTAATTCGAGAAGAAAACCTAGAACTATCAGGACAATACCCACAACAGCTGGAAGCCCTCTGCGACGAGCAAGTAGTGTCGATAACCTCTCTAGAAATCGGATCAGTAATTTGGAGGAATCTAAGTTTTTGAGCATTATTTTATCTCATCCATAGCATAAACTTTGAATTGATTATATAACTTATTCGGAATATTAATCGTTAATTTCCAGCCAATTTCAGTTGCAGTTTCTTCAAGAATATATCCACTTTCATGCAATTGTGAGTAGTCATTTCCATTTTGATATGGAATTACAACTTCGAGAGAAATTTTATTTTGCTCTAAAACATCAATAATAACGCGACCTAAGTCATCTAAACCATCACCACGTTGTGCTGAAATACTCACGACTGCTTGATAATCGTCTAGTAGTTTGATTTCGGGATCTTCACCGTTTAAACGATCAAGTTTATTGAGAACAAGAATTCGTGGCATACGTGATGCGTCAATTTCTGCCAATGTATCATCAACAGCTTCAATATGTTGATTTGCATTTGGATGACTTATATCAACGACATGCAAAATAATATCCGCTTCAATAATTTCTTCTAAGGTTGCTCTAAATGCAGCTATCAACGTTGTTGGCAATTTTTGAATAAACCCAACTGTATCACTTAAAAGAATATCGGTATTATTCGATAGACTAATTTTTCGTGTGGTAGGATCTAACGTAGCGAAAAGTTGATCAGCTGCGTAGATATTAGAATCTGAAAGCGTATTTAATAGTGTAGATTTGCCAGCATTGGTATATCCAACCAAAGCTACAAGAGGTAAGCCTGATTTTTTACGCTTATCGCGATGTAAGCCACGATGTAGCCTAACATCCTCAAGATCTGTCTTTAGTTTGGTTATTTTTCTGCTAATTTCACGACGATCGACTTCTAGTTGTGTTTCACCCGGCCCACGTAGCCCAACACCACCGGATCCGCCTCTTGCACCACCACCACCAGCTTGTCGTGCAAGGTGAGTCCATTGCCTAGTCAAACGGGGTAGGCGATATTCATACTGAGCAAGCTCAACTTGTAAAGCACCTTCACGTGTTCGAGCATTTTGTGCAAATATATCTAGAATAAGGGCAGATCGATCCAATAATCGGATCTTTTCTCCAAATCGTTTTTCCAGCTCTCGTTGATGACGTGGGGATAGCTCATCGTCAAAGACGACTACGCTAACATCCAAATACTTTAGTTGTTCAATGATTTCCTGAATTTTACCGGATCCAATAAACGTTGAGGGGTTAATTTGGCTTAGATTTTGACTTGTTTGCCCAACGACCTCAATTCCAGCTGTTTTAGCTAGTAAAGAAAGTTCATCTAGAGAATCTTTAACTGACAACAAGGGGTCTTCTTGATATACACTAACTCCAATTAGAAAACCTCTATCTATATCTTGTCCTTGAATATATTGAAATTTTGACATATTTCTCCGAAAAGTAGGTATTTTAAAGCTGATTATACCAGCTTTCTAGGAGTTGTAGTGCTTCATCCATTTGGTTATCGGCAACGCTAATAGATAATCTAACAAATCCGTTGCCACTGGGTCCATAAGCTGAACCTGGTGCTAATGATACATGTGCTTCTTGTAACACTCGATTAACAAATTGCACATCATCATCGCCAAATATATCTGGAATTTTAGCCCAAATATATAAAGAGGCAGGTGGTAGATTTGCTAATAAACCGAATCTACTCAGCGAGTTAAATAGTTTATCACGGCGTTCTTGGTATATTCTGTTGCGGTTGTTCAACCAGTCTTCTGATACAGTATCCAACGCTACACTGGCTGATTCATAGATTGCCTTGAAATGACCGCTATCCACATTACTTTTAACTTTCAATAGATGTTTTAGTGCATCTGAATTTCCAACAGCAGCACCAATCCGCCAACCAGCCATATTGAATGTTTTAGAGAAGGAAAAAAATTCGACTGCATGAGATTTTGAACCGGATAACTCTAATAGACTGGGTGCCACAAGATCATCAAATGTGATGTCTACATAGGGGTTATCACTGACTAGCAGAATATCCTGTTGCCGACATACATCAAGCAGTTGTTGATAGTCTTCTAGTGTAGCCACTGCGCCTGTTGGATTATTAGGATAATTAACCCAGAGCAATTTCGCTTGTTTTAGTATAGAGTCACTCAAATTAGAGACATCTACCATGTAGTCATTATTCTTATTCATTGACAAATAGTGAACATTACCACCAGCAAGTTGTGTTGCCATTGCATAAGATGGATAACCGATGCTAGGTACTAATGCTGTGTCACCTGTATCAATATATGCCATTGTAAGATTGACAATCCCTTCTTTAGTCCCAAGTAATGGCAACACTTCTGTTTCAGGGTCAAGTGACACACCAAATCGCTTATAATAATATCTCGCTACTGCTTCACGGTAACTGGCAATGCCACGATATCCTGAATAACCATGATTTTCTGGAGATAATGCAGCAACATTCAATGCTTCAATCACAGAAGAATCTGGAGGTAAGTCAGGGTTACCAATATCCAGGCGGATGATATTTGCACCATTGGCTTGTAATCGGCGGATATTTGCACCTATCTCAGCGAATATATATGTAGGTAAGTCTTTGAGCCTTCTAGCTACTTCTGGCATAAATCTAGATCACTTTGTCTGGTATTGGAATATGTTTGGGTTCAATTAATTCGTCACCCAATGACTTAATTGAGTTCGCCATTGACTCTAAAGCACGGGTTGCATATAGCTCTTTACGTTTGCGTTTATCTTTAACTTTTTCGGCTAATGGCGGTATAATTCCGAAATTTGCTTTCATAGGCTGAAAATGCTTTGGTTCGCTATGAGTTACATAATGACACAGCGCTCCAAGCATTGTATCAATTGGTAATACCCATTCGCTTAATCCGTTGAGTTTCCGAGATAGATTAATAGCAGCGACCAAACCAGTTGCTACATTACCGACATATCCTTCAACTCCTGTAATCTGTCCGCCGAAATATAGATTAGGGGCAGTTCGAAATTGCATAGTTGGATGTAATAGGGTAGGAGCATTCACAAAGGTATTGCGGTGCATTTGTCCCATACGAATAAATTCGGCATCTTCCAGACCAGGGATAAGTTGCAATATCGCTTTTTGTTGTCCCCAGCGTATATTGGTTTGAAAGCCTACAATATTGTATAAACTTCCAGCGAGATTATCACGACGTAATTGAACAACTGCATATGGGCGCTCCCCAGTATGAGGGTTAGTCAAACCAACGGGACGCATAGGACCAAATGCTAGAGTGCTATCTCCGCGTTTTGCTAGTTGTTCAATTGGAATACAACCTTCAAAAAAATTAGGATCTTCACGTTCGAAATCACGTAATTCTATAGTCTCAGCTTGCTTCAATGCGTTAACAAATGCCTCATATTGCGCCTTATCCATAGGACAATTGATGTAATCACCTTCTTCATTTTCGCCACGATCATAGCGATTAGCTTGAAATGCAACGTCCATGTTGATTGTATCAGCAACAACAATTGGAGAAATTGCATCATAGAAGTACAAGTATTCTTGACCACTTAGATTTGCGATCTTTTCTGAAAGCGCAGGAGATGTTAGGGGGCCAGTTGCAATTATTGTCGGTTGATCTATGTTAATCTCAGTCACTTCTTCACGTATCACAGTGATATTCGGGTGATTATTAATTTTCGTAGTAATTTCTTCAGCGAACAATTCACGATCTACGGCTAATGCACCACCTGCAGGTACAGCTGTTTTTTCGGCACTTGCTATTAATAACGATCCAAGCATTCTCAACTCATTTTGCAAAAGACCCGTCGCACGATCGTATAGTTTTGAACCAAGTGAGTTACTACACACGAGTTCACCAAGACGATTACTAACATGAGCACCGGTTGTTCGTTTAGGTCGCATTTCAAACAGCTGAATTTTATGATTCCTCTCAGCAAGTTGCCATGCAGCTTCTGTACCAGCTAAGCCGCCACCAATTACAATTACATCCTTAACCATGACTTACTCCGTTACAAACTTTTAACAACGATAGAAGCATTTTGGCCACCCAAGCCAAAGCTGTTTGACATTACTGTGTTAATATCTGGTACATGACGAGCCTCATTCGGTACATAATCCAAGTCACAATCAGGATCAGGAGATTCATAATTAATAGTCGGATGAATCACTTTATCTTGTAAGGTCATTAAGCATACTGATAGTTCTAATGCACCACAGCCCGCCATTGCATGTCCTATCATACTTTTTGTGGAGCTAATAGGGATATTATATGAATCTTCACCAAAAATGTGTTTGACGGCTAGTGTTTCGATTTTATCGTTAGCTTGGGTCGAGCTACCGTGTGCATTGATGTATTGTATATCTGAAGGGTTAACGTCAGCATCATCAATTGCCCACTGCATTGCGCGTCGTGCCCCCATACCGCTAGGATCGGGTGCTGCGACATGGTAAGCATCGGAAGAACTAGCATAACCCAATATTTCTGCGTATATGCGTGCATCACGGGCGAGGGCACTTTCCAAACTTTCAACAATGAATACTGCGCCGCCTTCACCAAGCACAAAACCTGAGCGGTTTTTATCAAATGGTCGGCTAGCAGATTCGGGGGATTCGTTGAAATCTTTCGTTAAAGCGCGGGTTGCACTAAAGCCTGCTAGAATATAATCAAACATGACCGCATCAATTGCACCAGCAATAGCTACATCACACTTTCCAAGTTGAATCAAATCACGAGCTTCACCAACAGCTTGGATCCCTGTTGCGCAGGCAACAGATGGTGTTATAAATGGTCCTAAAGCTTTCATTGCTCGACTAACGTAGTGAGAGGGCATATTAGGCAGAGCATTTATAAGACTTAGCGGATTTGCAAGTTTATAGTTTGATTTGCGCCACGTATGAATACCTGCTTCACCAACCTCATAACTACCGAGCGTTGTACCAATAATTGTTGCTACACGCTCTCCGATTTCTTCAATTTCAGAAACTGTATATCCAGCATCTTCGATAGCTTGGTACGCCGAAACTAATGCAAACTGTGACGCACGCCCCATACGTCTTGCTTGTTTGGGGTTTATATAAGATGATGAGTCAAAATCTAAAACCTCTGCGCCGATTTTTACATCTATATTGTCTGTTTCTGTATTCTGTAATTTTCGAACACCGGATTTACCATTTATGATTGCATCCCAAAATTCATCTTTGTACCCAAGTGGTGATACCAATCCAATGCCAGTAATTACAACCCGTTTTAGGTTGTTTCTAGATGAGTTCATTTAACTTCCTTTGATTTTGATAAATCTGCTAAGCTCGTTGAGATAGCTTGAATCACACCAGATTCAACTGCTGTATGCGCTTGTCGTATCGCATTTTTAATGCCAATTGGTGAGTTTTGCCCATGCCCGATAATTAAAATCCCATTAACACCTAAAAGTGGTGCACCACCAATTTCAGATGTGTCAACTTTTTGCCGAATACGATTAAATGCTGGTCGAGCGAGTAAACCACCAATTGATGATAAAATGTCGCTCCGCAATTCATCTCGTATAAGATTAGCCATATAACGAGAAGTTGCTTCAAACATTTTTAATACAATATTACCTACAAAACCATCCATTAAGATAACATCTGCTTTTGATGTCATCAGATCATTAGGCTCAATATTGCCTATGAAATTAAGCTGGGTATTATTAAGTAAAGTCGCTGTATCTTTAATTAAAGCATTGCCTTTGGTATCCTCTTCACCATTCGATAGCATCGCAACCTTCGGCGTTTGATACTTTAATACACGTTCCGCATAAATACTTCCCATAACCGCAAATTGTTGCATCCATTCAGCTTTTGAGTCTGCATTGGCACCGACATCAAGGAAAATCATAGGGTGGTCATTTACGGCAAATATTGCCGTGAGCACAGGACGCTTGACTCCTCGAATTCGTTTGACTGTTTTTAAGGTAGCTACAGCATGTGCAGCTCCCGTATTTCCCATAGTAACAAATGCTTCTACATCGCCATTCTTTACAGCGCCTAAGCCAACATGAATAGATGAAGATTGCTTACTATTTAATACATCTGCAGGTTTATCATTCATGCTAATATGTTCTGGTGCATGTAGAATTTCGATTTTGCACGCACTTATATCATGTTTTGAGAGTTCTGATTTGATTACAGTCTCATCACCAACAAATACAATTGTGTCGTTAAATTCCTTAGAGGCGAGAATACCTCCGGCAATATCATTTTTCGGATATGTATCCGTTCCCATTGCATCTACGGCTATGTACATTCATAAACCTTTGTCTGAAGTCAATCTCATTGAATCTACTCATCATACGGCACTATAAATTGTAGCTCAAGATGGAGTCAGGAGATCAAATTAAATAAATTACGATTCAAGGATTGACTTTTATGATAGAAAGTATATACTGAATCTCGCTGTAAAATTAAGCCCTGATGGCGGAACTGGCAGACGCGCACGGTTGAGGGCCGTGTCCTTAACGGGGTGGAGGTTCGAGTCCTCTTCAGGGCAAATTAAAGCTTACTTCTAAAAGAAGTAAGCTTTTTTATTGCACAATTACTTAAGTAGATGTACACTGCGCTTTATACGGAATAGTAATATTATTATCCTCCACCAACAAGGGTACTTATCATGAGTAATAAGCCTTCTGAAATTTTGCAAGATGCGTTTGACTTAATTGAAGATAACAAACTTCAGGAAGCACGTGCATTAGTCAAACCCTTATTAGATTCTGATGCCTCTAATCCAACAGTTTGGTGGATCTATGCCCATGCTGTGGAAGATCCTCAAGAAGGCATAGAAGCTATCGAAAAAGTTCTAGAATTAGATTCTACATATCCAGGTGCAAGTGAGCTTCGGAATGAAATTCGGCAATCTACAGCTTCTGACAATATCGATGATTTCGATGATATACCATTCGAAGAGGATATGTCTCAACAGATCGACAATGAGTCAAATACAAAACGTAGAGGGCTCCCATGGTTGTTGATTGGTGCTGTAGTTATTGTCATTATATTGATTGGAATCTTTGCATTGCTTAGCGGTGGATCTCCAAGTCCTCCACCAACATCTGTTGCTGATATTCCAACAGACGTTCCAACAACAGAGGCTCAAATTATTGTAGATTCAACAGAGACAGATTCTGGTAGTGATTCGACTGCAGAAGTTAGTCCGACTGATTTAGTTGATGAGCCTGATACACCATCCCCAACTTCGACGGATGAACCACAACCAACTGAAACACTTGAGCCGACAGAAGAACCGAACAGCTTCAACTTAACCCCAGACCTCGTTGATCTCAACATTACAGAAAATGATGTTGATGTTCGTACAACGGCATTAGGTGAGACATTAACTGTAACTGTATGTTCAGCGCTTGGCACACCACAATCAAGTACGACGCTTAATACTGTTATGGGTGCTTTTGTAGATCAAGAAACATCACTCGCCGATACTATACAGGCTGTGGGCGTAACCTTAGTTGATTGTGATATTGATAATGCAATACCACGCACGATTGGTGTTGCGAGAGAATCCGTTCGCTCGCTTGCGAACGAAACAATTGAATTGAAAGATTTCCAACGAGCGTGGCAACCACTACAATAGGCCAACTAGGTAGCTTTTTCTTCAAGAGGTGCAACAGGTAAAGTCACAATAAATGTTGCACCTTCACCTACTTTACTTCTAACATCTAATGATCCTTGATGATTTTCAATGATGCCATAACTAATAAACAATCCGAGACCTGTTCCATCTTCTTTTGTTGAAACAAATGGTTCAAAGATTTTATTAATCATATTTTCGGGTATCCCAACACCTGTATCAGAAAACTCTAACGTGATTTTGTCATCAACGACATCACCTTTAATTGTAATTGTTCCACCATTAGGCATTGCCGCAGTCGCATTGATAATAATGTTTAAAAATACCTGTTCAATTTGATCCCGATTCGCGTAAATTGAGGGTAGGGTAGGCAAACTTGTTTGAATTGTAACTTTGGAATATTCAAGATATTTTTTGCTTAAAGATAAAACATTATTAATAATGTCATTTAAATCAACATCCTCTATATCTGGTTGATTTGAATTATCATTACCTGTAAATTCGAGCAACCTCTGAACAATCCGGCTGATTCTTTCAACACTTTTTAAAGTTTCCTCAATATCTTTTTTAACGATTGGAACATCGCTATCTACATCTTCCAACATATGTTCTAAATTTATACGTAATGGGAATAGTGGATTGTTAATCTCATGAGCAATTCCAGCTGACAATCGTCCAATTGATGCTAATTTCTCGGATCGTACGAGTAATTGTTGTGCCGATTGTAACTCGGCAGTACGCTCTTCGACCATATCCTCTAGGTGATTTGCGTAACTTGTTTTGAGCTCATAAAGCTCTGCATTGCGTATAGCCAGAGTTGCCTGACGGCTAATACCTTGAAATAAGCGAATCTGATTATCTGAATAGGGCTTAGAATTAAATATCCCCAGAAGTCCATGTGTTTCATTATTGGATTCTAATTTACATAGCATACCAAAATTACAATCAATAGCTGGTGATGATAGTTTATCATCGGACCATAAAATCAAACTATCATTTTGTTGTAATATTTCTTCTATTTCTTGGTCAGATAAAATGTGTTCAACAGATAATGATCCATCTTTAAAGCTTATAGCTTTTGAGATTAGTTTCAAGTTTTCATCAAAGCAATATACAACAGCAATCTCACCAGAAATTAGATCAAGTACAAGATATAAAACTAGCTCAAGTAATTCGTTAACATCTAAATGATGCTTTAATTCTTCACTCAATCGTAAAAGTGCTTCTAAATCTTGCGTTTTGCTTTTCAGCTGATCCTTTAGACGTTGTGCATCTATTTTACTTTTTGCCCGTGCAATGAGTTCTCTCGGATTAAACGGTTTGGCAATGTAATCATCAGCCCCTAAACCTAAACCATGTTCTATATCATCGGGTGTGTTCTTAGCTGTGATAAGGATAGTTGGAATATTTTGAGTATGATCTTCACTACGTAGAATTTTCAGGACTTCAAACCCATTTAGTTTCGGCATCATAACATCTAAAAGTATGAGATCTGGTAACATTCGATTACATACTTCGATTGCTTGCTCTCCATCATATGCCGAAATAACTTCATAACCTTCTCGTTCTAACAAGCGGGATAGCATACCAACTGCTGGGATATGGTCGTCAACAACTAAAACTAATGGGGTGTGGTTACTACTAGATGACATGCGACTACCTTTGGTGAATTATCGGTGGCAACTTAAGTTACTTTGCTCTAAGATTAGTATATCTCTAAATTCTCCAAGAAAAATTGATAATGTCGAAATTACTTTCCCAAATACCATCTTACATACGTTCAATTTTGATGGGCCTCATTATTGGCATCGTTGTTGCAATATCTTATATGATTGGATTTATCTCCAACGATCTAGTTGAAAATATGTTAGACGATGGAACTCTTATAGCTGATTCCTATTCAAGCCAATCTGAATATGTGATTCTAAGCGAAGTCCAAAACCTAGTATCATCGGTATATCTAAGAGAATTACCTGATCAAACAGAGCTCGAGTATGCAGCAATTCGTGGTATGCTGGAGTCACTAAATGATCCCGCAACCTTTTTTATTGATCCACCTGTAGCACAAAGTGAATCTCAAGCACTCGCAGGTACATATGGTGGTATTGGTGTCTTAGTCAAAAGAATAGAATCCGGTGAATTTGCATTATTCCCATTTCAGGAAAGCCCCTCATTTAAAGCTGGATTGCGCGATAATGATATACTATTGAAAGTAAACGGCATATCATTAACAACGGATTTAACTATAGATGAAGTAGATCAACTACTACGTGGTGAAGTTACTGATGGAAATGGAGTCACAGTCGAAATTCAGAGTTTGTCAGGTGAGACTAAAGAATTTTTTATTGAGTTTGAAGTCATCAATATACCTTCAGTAATTTCGAGGCTGACTCAAGAGGATGAATCAATCGGTTATTTACAAATCCTAAAATTCACTAGCCGTACACCTGAGGAGTTGGAAACTCAACTAGCGGATTTAGAAAACCTTGATATATCTGCTTTAATTCTAGATTTACGAAATAATAGTGGAGGATTATTGGTTGAATCCATAGAAGTAGCCGACCAATTTCTAGAAGAGGGCACAATAGTAATTGAAAAATCTCGTGATGATATGACAGAATTTGCAGCCTCGGCAGGAGATGATCCACTACAAGTCCCCATTGTTATTTTGGTCAACGGACGTACTGCAAGTGCGTCGGAATTACTAGCAGGTGCTTTGCGGGATAATGATGCTGGTATTCTCATGGGGCAAAAAACTTTTGGTAAGGGAACGGTTCAGCAAATATTCCCATTAAGCGACGGTTCATCGATACATATTACTTCAGCTGAATGGTTTACACCTAACGAACTATCAATAGCAGAAAATGGATTAGAGCCAGATATCACTCTCATACCTGACGAGTCTGGACGAGATGTAGAGTTTGGAGAAGCTGTCAGATATTTGCAGTCGATACTAAATTAACAATCACAATAAGGGAACATTGTATGGCAGGGCGAAAAATAGTCACTAAGAATAGAAAAGCTCATCATAATTACGCAATTAGCGATCGTTATGATGCGGGATTAGTTTTAATGGGGTCTGAGATTAAATCAATACGAGGTAATCGGATCAATATTGCTGATGGATTTATCCAAGAGAAGAATAAAGAACTATGGATGATGAACGTTCATATTGCACCTTATAAAGAAGCAAAACATTTTGGGCATTCAGACCCACGTAGACCTAGAAAGCTACTACTACATCGTAGAGAAATCAATCGCATTATGGCTAAGCTTCGTGATAATGGGGTAACTGCCATACCACTACAGATTTATCTAGAACGTGGTAAAGCTAAGGTAGAAATAGGGGTTGCGAAAGGTAAAAAGAAGTACGATAAACGAGCTGATTTAGCTAAACGAGATGCCCAAAGACAAATTGAACGAGCTCTAAAGGATCGATAATTGCGCAAGATATATCCACATTCTATTCGTGAAATTAACGATTTAGACAATTATACAAAAATAGATATATACAAAACATTGATACCCGAATGGGTTTATTCAGATTTTGCCATTGATCCTGCGACATTTACAAAAAATGAGCATAAAGTGATACATTTTCGATGTCCACGAGGGAGTCGCGCCCTAGAAATAACCGTCAAAAATGAAGCGCGAGACATAGACCCTATCTTATACTTGCATATGGCAGATACTTTTACAAATCAATTACTCGTATTACTAGTACAAGTTAACGATCCAAAATCGCCACGATTTAACACAGATCGAGATGAACAGGGTAACACGACTAATTTTGGTACTGCTAGCCGCAATATACCTGCAGAGTTAGCAGCAATGGAATATGGACTGGCTCCGGGTCAAATTCGAGCTGGTTTGCGAAGTTTCCGTAAAACAGTTCCAATTTTCGAGCAATTTGTGGAGCGGATGGGGCATGACATGTTTTTCATAGAGCCACTGGCATATCACAATGCAATTATTTTCGAACGATATGGTTTTAATTATCTACGTGGATTGACAGAAATGCGTCAAATAGATGCAAGATTTAGACCAAATGGTGAATTGTATCAACGACTAGATAATAGTAATCCTTTTCGGCAAGTAGATGTTTGGAATTCCATCCGTGGGAGATCATGGGCGATACACGATGGTATTTTAAGCCATCCATTTACAGGTTTTCAGATGTATAAGTATATCGGTAAAGAATCTGGGGTCAACACATTTAAAGATGCTATTTGGTAAAGAGGTTTTTATTGATGAACAAAGTGTCTATGCAGTCCTGCAGTCTTTAAATGTTAATTTGACCAAGGATTCTGAAATAGAATCCTTATCTCACTTATTTTTAGTAGATCAAAAAGTACTATCAACAATCTATCCAAACAGCAAACGGCAACGCTTATTTATACTACAAGATTTAATAGTTGAGATAATTATAGACTGTTTATCACACAGAAGATTGCTTTATAACTTAAAATTGGAAGATGATTCTGCTTTTAGTTCAATAATGCAAGATGCGATACAAGGTTCTGATCAATTGTTGTGCTGGAGTATTTTATATTGGTTATACGTAAGAGCAGAACTAGATATTAAGATCGAAGACATCGCGAGTCAAATTTCATTAACACCTAGAACAATCCGAAGATACCGTGAACAAGCAGTAAAGCTTTTGACAAGGGAATTGTGGAATCATGAACGGAGAGCCAGAGAAGATCTTCGTCGAAAAACAATTTTGACTAAAATTAATTTTCCAGGCTCGCTAAATTACATTCAACATCACTATGAAGTCAAAGAAGTTGTTCATAAAGTTACAAATAGCCAAACTATCAACATTTACCTTCATGGAGAACACGGGGTTGGTAAAACAACTTTTATTAAACAATGTATTATTGCTTTATTTGATCAAACCACAATTAATGATGTGATTTGGCTCAATAACGGTACAACTACCGATGAAATTTTAGATGGCATCCGCTACCAATATAACCTAGGGAAAATATCCGATATTCATATCTTGTTTAATACAGTGCGTATAATTGTTGTTCTGGAGGATTTGCCCTTCTTTAAAAAATCTAATAAGGCAGATATCCAAAGTCTTCTAGAAAAATTATCTGGTAGCGTCATATTCATTGAAAATCAACAGTTTCATTCTACAATAGGCAGAATGTCATATACGCTTGAGTTACCTGCATTAACTCAAGCTCAATCTCAACGATTCATCCAATCTCAATATAGTTCTATACCTGAATCAGTCATTGTAGATATTTCTCTGAAAAGTAAAGGGATACCAATGCAATTGGTTGAAGCTGTTAACGCATACAAATTCCAAAAATTCAAAAATAATCAAAATCCACTGTCTCTCCTGAGTTTTGATGAGCGCCAACTTCTTGTTATGATTCCAACACATGAAAATAATTATCTAATATTAGAAGATTTTTATCTACTTCAACAATTTTTTGGCATTGACGATGTATCTATTGAGCAATTATTTAAACAAAAGTTAATCACTATTTATGATAATATGGTTGGTTGTAATATTAATACAGAAGATATTAACAACACAATAGGCATTTCACAGTTATTAGATGATTTCACCAACAAGTTAGATTTATTAAGAGAACCATGGAAGATTATTACACATGTTTTACTGGCGTTTTCGAATGAGATCGATGCAAACATACGCGAAAAGCTTCTAAGGCAATATTGGCGCAAGTGTGTTTATCATAGTGATCGTATACAGTGGCATGATATTTTATCTTCGCAAAAAGATATAAATGTAAACCTTATAGACTTAGCCAAAGCATCGATGTTTAAACACTTAAATAATCTTGAATTGTCAATCAATATATTCAAGAGATTAATAATAGGTGCTGGCAGAGTAGGGGATTTTAGCATTCAATCAGAAGCAATGATTGAATTGATCAAAATCAATCGTACATTGGGTAACTTTGGCGAAGCATTTAATCAATTATCACATGTTAACAACACTTTCAAACAGTATCTCACCAGTAACGCAAATTATGTACTTATACTCGAGCATGCTCAACTGCTCATAAAAATTAATGAAACAGATCTTGCATTAACAATGCTTCAGAACATAAACGGTGTGGAAGCCTCACTATTAAGAGCCGAGATTCATCTCCTTAAACATGAGTACAACAAAACAATTCAACTTTGTCTTAACTTATTAGATGGTTACTTAGATATTCAACATAAAATCACAGCACACAATCTACTCGGTCGATGCTATAGATTTTTTGATATTAATCTAGCACTTCAGCATTGTTCTATATCGATTGAATATTCAAATATGGTTGCGGATTTTATTTTTCTTGGTCGATCTCTAATTAATTTGTCAGTTGTATTAATAGCTAACGAAGATATTGATGGAGCAATTGAAAAACTACAATACGCCGAAAAAGTTTGTTCGATTGCAAATGATATTACAGCTTTAGAAACAATTAAACGAAACAAATTACGGATCCAGCAGATTTTAATCTCACGTTATTAGATCTAGGTTGAATCAAAATTATGTGCCTGATACAATCGTCGCTATAAATTACTCATCTTAGAAAATCATACCAAACTAAAACTATGACAATAAATACAATTGATAAACAAAGAGTGCTCTCAGGTATACAACCTTCAGGAAACTTAACAATTGGCAATTATCTAGGTGCTCTCAAACAATGGGTTGTTCAACAATATAACTACGATAGTTTTTTCTGCGTTGTTGATTTGCATGCTATTACGGTGCAACAAGACCCTGAACTGTTGCGACAAAAGACTAGAGAAGTAGCTGCTCTATATATCGCATCAGGAATTGACCCTGACATTTCTACTATTTTCGTTCAATCTCACATACCCGCACACAGTGAACTTGCGTGGCTTTTAACCTGTATGGCTCCACTTGGCTGGCTTAATCGTATGACTCAATTTAAAGATAAGTCTGCAAAACAATCGCAAGAATCTATTGGAGCTGGGTTATTAAATTATCCATCTTTAATGGCTGCTGATATCCTGTTATATCAGGCAAACGCTGTGCCAGTGGGAGATGATCAACGCCAACATCTTGAATTTACCAGAGATTTAGCCCAACGCTTCAATCATCTATATGGAGAAACGTTCACAATTCCAGATGTAATGGTTCCGCAGGCTGGTGCTCGTATAATGGGGCTTGATGAACCAACTTCGAAAATGTCAAAAAGTACCGATTCTGAGTACCATGCTATCTATTTATTAGATGATGGCGCTATATTAAAGAAAAAGATAATGCGTTCAGTCACTGACTCGTTCCGAGAGATTAAATTTAGCGGCAAACCCGAACGTGCTGGGGTAAACAATTTACTTACAATTCACCGTGCAATTACTGGTGAATCATCGGAATCGATTGAAGAGTATTTTAGTGATAAAGGATATGGGGATTTAAAGAAAACTGTTCTAGCCTCTGTAATCGGAGTATTGGAACCACTTCAAACCGAGTATCAGAGATTAATAAATGAATCAGGGTACTTAGACAATATTCTTAAACAGGGCAGTGAAAAAGCGGCTGATGTTGCTAATGATACACTCAGAAGAGTAAGAGAAAATATGGGATTCCTAATGCAATCTTGACACATATACAATCTTGAATAGAATGCGTAAGACAAGCCCCATTCGTCTAGCGGCCTAGGACGTTGCCCTCTCAAGGCAAAAACAGGAGTTCGAGTCTCCTATGGGGCACAACCGTTATATCCTCTTGAAATTGTATGGGATCACGTTCTACAAAGGTGGTGTTCTCATACAATTCACCTCTCAGCACCAGATAATAACTCGCCCAAGCCTGTAAACCAAACCCTACAATCATCTGTCGGTCAAGGTCATACGTGATGTGGCTGAAGATCTCATGAACCAATTTATTGCGTTGTTTATCTGTAAATGATGACTTACCCCATGATTCTCGCAATGAGTTCAGAGCAACTACACATGCACTAAGTCCAATTTCAATTTGTTGGATGTCTGTTGTAAATGCTTGCCAGTATGCAAGCTGATTCATTAAATCTTGTTTATCTGCTTTGAATTGTTCATATGAAATATCACCATGCTTCGCCATTTGCTCAATTGTTTTGAGTCCTCGCTGGAGCTTAGTGATTTTTATCCGTTTTGTTTCCTCTAACTCTTTTGCCTCCGCACCGTCATCTGGCAGTAGTTTAAGTGCGGCAGTCTTCATGTTTTCAAGATGATGTGGTGCAATAGTAAGCAAATCTAGGAGCTTTATAAAATCAGGTTCAAAAACATCGTTGGTTACTGATTTTCGCTTACAATTACACTTTCTACCTTGCCGATGAAAATATCGAGTACGATTGCTATTATCCTTTTTACTTGCCAACGTGGGTATTTTACTACCAGATGCAATTGCATCCTTCTCACATTCAGAACAGTAGATAAGCTGACTAAACCGATAGTCTCGCGTTCCTGCACTTGAACGATTGATAGGGCGGAAACTCTTTTGCTTTCGGGCAGTGGCAACATCGAACAACAATTGGATAGGAAAAACGGAACGCTCACGATTAAACATTTCGTAGCTTGGCTCATCTTGTGTGATTCCGGGACGATCTTTTGCTTTAATATCTGCTACTTTACCACCATATTCAAAGACATTACTGACAACACGTCTAACATCGTGGGCTTCGACATTTCGTGGCTGATTTCGGCGGTTCCGAAACACATAGCCTTCTTCATGTAAACGATAGGCTACACGCGCATACCCAATTTTAGGATCGGATGAATACAATTCGAGAATACGTTTGGCGCAATCATAGTAACCACGCCAAACTGCATTTTCTGATGGCGGAATGTCATCTACATATCCACTCTGGTATGTCCCATCATCAAGAAGCCATGCACCCTCTTGGGATGGTTGTAGCAAACCGTATTTATCCCGAATAGTTCCAAAAGGGGGCATCCCAATAGTTATTCCACGACGCTTACGATATTCAACGCTATCTTTTGCTTTTTGAGAAAGCATATCTGCATACAGTTGGTCGCCACGAGCAACAGCATCAACAATGATTTCACCTTGCATAGTAGAAAGGTCAACTTCACCAACAATAGAATCCGCAAGTACCAATCGAATCCCTAATTTTTGTAATCGCTCTGCAAACTCTTTTATGCGCCAAGAGTTACGATGTATACGTGACAAGTCATTAGCAACTACTGCAACCACATTAGGTTTAGTTAGTTCAGCTTCTAGTAGTTGCCATTGTGGACGCTTAGATATGTCACGAGCTGACTTATGACCGCCGACGTCTTCAAAGAAACGAGGTTTCCAGCCATACTTGTTACATACAGCTTCAATATTTGCTCGTTGACGGTCAGGACTCTGACTATCAACCGTATATTCAGAGTCCATTTCCTCATATTCTTTGCGTGAGAAGGATAGTCGAATGTAGCAAAGTGCAATACCATTTATTGACTCTACCTTACGACGATTACTCTTCTTAGCCATGTCTGTCTCCATTCTTACTTTTGGACTTATCATTCAAGTCTTGTGCTATTATATCGCCAAGAATGGATAAACACCTCATCAATCCTGACTGAATAGCCATATATTGCGGATCGGAGTCGTCAAACTCTGTGGTTTGGTTGATTACATTTTGCGAAAACTTCGCAAGTGTATCGTTTGATGGGGGATTATAATTATATGATCCGCCGGGTGGTTGATTATCGCCCATTGGCTTACTCCTTTGCTTAGAATTTTTACGATACATCTATGCTACAAGAGTGATGCCGAAGTTCTCAACTTTTTCAAAAAACCCGCAAGCCAGTGATAGCAACGCTTTCAGCGTTTCAGCTAAACTAATTTTCAAGACATTATTTTGAAACACTAGGATTTGATGTTCTAAAACCTAGAAATGGATTATGTGTTAGAACATTATATGTATGCTAAACTACACATAAATTTATTGATGCTGACATCCTAACCTTATGATCCCAGACGATATTTTTCCTAGAACGCGCCAATTATTGACACCATTTGTGACAACAGTCGAAGATCGGGATGCGCTGGTTACAGAAGCGTTCTTCCTGCATGATCCGATTGTGTCAAACATTGCACTAGAAGGCGCACCCAAGACCTTCTGTGTAAAGTTAATCAAAAAACTCATCAACTATGGTTGCCTGACCACCGATGAACATTCCCTAGCACGATTGTTAACCACCTTGCGCTATGATTGTGGGGTGGATAAGCACCCAGAAATAGATGAGCTAGTCGGTATCATGAATGCTGTTTGTGGTGATGACAAACCTCTTGTAGCCGACAAGCCTGACCCTACGCCAATTGAATCTGCACCCATCACCATTGACACACCAAAAGATGATCGCAAGCCAACGATATTCATCAGCTATTCTCGTCAGGATACGGAAACTGCCCAGAAGCTTATTGCTGATCTCAATAAAGCTGGTCATGCCTGTTGGATTGACACCACTAAAATCAAAGGTGGTGACCAATGGATTATGACGATTTCAGAAGGTATTATTAATAGCTATGCTTTTGTGCCGATACTGAGCCAAACGGCGATGGACAGTACATGGGTGCGAAAAGAAGTTTTATGGGCTGTCGATCGCAAAAAATTAATCGTGCCTATGTTCATTGAAAACGTATTTGAACATCCCTTTTTCTTCTTGTTGAAAGACGTTCAAGGTGTGACGGTATTTGATAGTAATTATGAGATGGCAGTTGCCAAACTGTTGAGTTATCTCCCAAATCCAACACTAGCTGATGTGGATGTGACTGAGGCGGAACTAGACGGCGATGACACTACCGAAACTTTGACAATCAGTGAGCCACGAGCCATCCCACGTAAGCTGGAACTGGCTTATATGGAACGCCTACAATTTGAGGAATTGCTCAACACCGAAAAGTACACAGCTATGGGTGGACATTCTCAGCAGATGGGTAAACATGCCGAAATTCGAGCAGTATTTGAGTTGTTACCTATAGGTGACAAGCATAACAGGACTGCCGAACCCGAACCATTTGAAGATGCGGTTACCGAAATTCAGCGAATACAGCGTGCTGTATTGTTAGGCGAACCCGGTGGTGGAAAGACAACCACCATATGGAAATTAGCATCTGACCTCGTAGACAAAGCACTGAATGATCGTCACGCTACCATCCCGTTGTTGATTCGGCTAGGTAAGTGGACAGATGCAACGCAACCGCTCCATGCCTTCATCGCCTCACAGATCGGCGACTTGGGCGCATATTTAGATGACCTCCTACGTGAAAAGCGAGTTGCACTTCTCCTAGATGGCTTGAATGAAATCCCTGCTAGCCAGCACAAATCCAAGTATGCACAGGTGCAGGCGTTCATCGAAGCCTATCCTAATTTGATAGCAGTTGTCAGTTGTCGTGAACTGGACTACACCATCGACTTAGGCTTTGACCGTATCAACATCACGCCGCTTGACCCCATCCGTATACGTGAGTTCATATACAAATATTTAGGAATGATAAGAGGTGGCTTACTTTTTAACGAATTAGTTGGAGCGGAAAATCTTGCGTGGTGGGACAGGTTCAAGGAAAGATTTGAAGGTAGGTTACAAAACCTTGATCAAGTTTTTTGGGTGGAAAAAGACTTGCCGTCAGACTTGGCAATCGTTGTACTTACAACTGGATCAACCGTCAACAGAGATCACGACTTCTTTTGGCGATGGGTAAAGATTCGAGATAATCCGTCTGGCTTGATGGTACTTGCTCATAATCCCTATATGTTATTAATGTTGACGAGTGTCTTTGCTAAGCAAGGCGAACTGCCAGACAACAGAGGTGAGTTGTTCAAAGAATTTGTTGAGACCCTAATGGAACGTGAAAATGTACCTGAAGATGAACAAGAGCCACTGGTTAATAGCTTAGCACAGGTTGCCTATGAGATGCAGTTACAACGCATCGCAGATAATACCAATGATGGTGATACAGGACATGCCTTAACCGTCCTTCCCGAAGACGATGTGAAGCGCATCTTAGGTGAACGACTACTCTATCTGGCGGGTAGTGCTAGTATTTTAAGCGTGGGTGAACAGGTACGCTTTACGCATCAACTCTTGCAGGAATACTTCGCCGCCACCTACATGGACAATGAGATCAAAGCAGGGCGGTTAAAGGCAACTGACATCTGGAAATCTGACAAGTGGTGGGAGCGTACTAATTGGGAAGAAGCAGCGATCCTCTTAGCGGGGTTGTACAGTGATGGCCCAACACCGATTGTTGAGTGGTTGATGGATGTACAACCTGAATTGGCGGCACAGTGTATCACCCGTAGTGGATCGAAAGCACCACCAGATGCCACTTTGCTTAAGTTACGTGAGCGTTGGTTGCCCCGTTTAACTGACCTTGAAAATGACCCTAGTCCCTATGCTAGAGCTGCTGTAGGGCGGGCATTAGGGCAGTTGAATTTATCCAATGGTGAGATGCTGGATAACCGCAAAGGTGTGAGCATTCTTGTAAAGAATGGGGTGAAGTTGCCTGATATTGATTGGATGACGATTCCTGATGATGGGGAATGGATTTATCAGGATAATAAGAATGAGCCATTACCCGAATTTAGAATCAGTCGCTATCCGATAACATATGCCCAATTTCAGACTTTCATTGACGATCCAGAGGGTTACTCCAGCACAAACTATGATTGGTTCGAGGGACTTAATAGCGATGCTGATGATCAAAAAATGCACGACCAACGCTTTCAGTTCAGCAATCATCCACGCGAGATGGTGAATTGGTATCAGGCGATTGCGTTCTGTCGCTGGTTGTCATGGCGATTAGGTGGAGAGTATTCACTGGATGAGGTTGGACGCTGGTTAGCGAGATTGCCAACTGAATTTGAATGGGAAAAGGCAGCGCGAGGCACAGATGGTCGAGAGTACCCATGGGGAGATGGTTACAAAATTGGGTATGCGAATATTGACGAAACATCCAGCCTTGGTTCAGTTGAAAACGGTCAGTATGATTTGGATCAAACAACTGCTGTGGGGGCGTATTCTCATGCAGATAGTCCGTATGGTGTACTCGACATGAGTGGTAATGTTTGGGATTGGTGTTTAACAGATCGACAGAATCCACAAGTTGAAGTAAGTGCAGAAGATTTGACGACTTCTTTTTCACGTGTGTTGCGTGGTGGGTCGTGGCTCTTCAATCTCATTGCTGCCCGTTCGGCTTATCGCAGCACCACCAATCCTAAAAATCATGACTTCAATATTGGTTTTCGTATCTGTTCGTCACCAAATAGCATCACAATTCCATGAAAATGATTGTACATCACCACTAATGCATCCAATATCACATCGGCGTATCTATGGGCAAGCTCAAGCCAATAGTGATTCACCATGTCACCCGCAGGATTCAAGACCATCCGACCGTCCACAACCTGACCGAACGGCGACGCACCTCCATGTATACATACCGTCACAAAATATAAGCCTTGTGAATAATCATGGTTGAGTAAACGGGGCGGTTTGTGATCTGACATGAGTTTCTTTCGTATGATTTGTAGGTCAATATAGTGTCCTATTGTAGGTAAAATGCTATGCCGTTTTCTGCTGGGACGAACATAAACGAAAACCAAATCTGAGATCTTGAGAAAGTCGAGGATGAGTGAAGCGACTTGAAGAACGGGCAAAATTCTGATCTCCATCCCATGACCCACCACGTAATACATATCTGACATTTATTTTTCTGGAATGGTTCAATAGAGGTAAATCTGTATAAAGCTCGTAAGGATAAGGTGCAAAGATGGAACGTGTCCACGTATAAGCATTGCCTGATAAATCGAAAATGTGACTGGGTGTAGTATTCTGGAATATCCCAATCGGTGTAGTACGCCGAATATGGCTCTTAAAAGTATTGCTCCGATTGACGTCAAATACGTCACCATAAGGATATTTCCTGCCACCTATACCTCGTGCAGACGCTTCAAATTCTACCTCAGATGGAAGTGTATAGTGTTTACCAGTTTGTGCAGATAACCAGTTACAATACGCATTGGCTTCAAACCATGTCACTCCGATCACTGGTTGAGCAGGGTTATTGAAGCGCGTATCATTCCAATATTCAGGTTGGCGATAAATCTGTCCAGATGGATACCATTCTTCAAGTTGTTGTTCAAAGCGTTTATCTGACCAGTTACGAATTGTTATCCAATCACTAATTTGTTTAGAAGTTACATTCAAATTCTGTATGTGCTCAATACTCATAGATTGCAGGGTTTTGCGATTATCACGCCATTGTTGCTTATTTCCTTCGGTACTACCTTCACCTCGTAACCATGCAAGCGCATCATTAGTTGTCCACCATGTCTCATCCTCATAGCCACCTGACTGAATAAACAGCGCATATTCGGCGTTGGTCACAGGGAATTGTCCAATTCTAAAGGCATCTAGGTGGACGGTGTGGGCAGGTCTTTCTCTGTCATATTGGCTGTTATCGTCACCAATGGGATAGGTGCCAGCAGAGATGTCTACCATCGGCGGTAGCAGATAATCACCATATGCCCCTGTTTTACGCTCAAAGCGTGGGTCGCCTAAGTCGCCTAATGCCAGTCCTGCCGAAATTCGGGCGCGTAGGTCAGCACTCATGTCCTGTGTACGCTGGATGAGGCGTTGCTGGATGTCGCGTTTGAGATCATCACTAATGTTAATCTCTGCCGAACTGGCACATCTGGCAGCAAGTGGCAGATTATGGTCAATCAGGTTACGCACAAAATCATCAGGTTTGCGAGCCATTGGTGCAGCAGTTAAGGTCGTTTCCTCCCATCCTGTTTGAGGTAAGGGTGGTAGTGGGTCGCCATCGGCAAGCCCTGCAATCGTATCGTCTAGTAATGGCGTGACTTTATCAGCTTGCCATTCGACATGCACGAGGTCAGGATTGGGATTCTTGGAGAGTTCACGCGCCGCAAAAAATTCTTGTAGGAGCTGATGAAAGAAAGTAATTTCATATTGGGTGATGTCTTCATCCAGTACATTGAGCGATACACCCGCTTTGAGGATGTCCCCATCGCGCTCATGGTCAATCAAGTCACACGCATCGTCATAATCCACGCGAACCTGTGCGCCTTCGGTCTCTAATCCGCTTTCCTGCATGGTAAATGCCAGTTGGCTCAATTTGGGAATCAAAACGCCTCGCTCAGGTAGATCAAAGGGATTACGCCACTTACCTAAAGAGAGCTTTTGGTGATCTTTCTCGTTGAGTAGTGTATCAGGCTGTAGAATGGATAAGTGTAAATCCCGATAGAGTGCCTGCCGTACAAAGCCTGTAAACAGCGATGCGCGTCCTTTGGGAATTTCACGTGTGGCTTCGACCTGTTCACATAACAATTTCAGGAAATAGGGGGTCTGGAACAATCCAAATTGCGGTGAGCCATCCAACTCGTCCCAGATTAGGTCAGCATGGGTCGGTGTATAGGCATTCAGGAAGTCACGCACCTGTGCTTTGTCCATCGGTTGTACTTCAATCTGAGGCACCCGCAAATCAGAGCTACTCAAGGTCGCACTATAATCGAGACTGCGGCACGAGAACATCACACGATTGCCATGTTGTACCAGTTCTTGAGTGAGTGCCCGCCAAGATGCCACCCGGTCATGATATTCACCTGTGCTACTGTGAGGCATCTCATTGATTGCATCCAATAGCAGTAGTACCTTCCCATCGCGCAGATAGGTATCCAGTGCGGGTAAATCAGGATAACGGTCGCGCCAACGTTTATTCAGCCATTGGCGAGGGGTCGGCAATGTGCCATCAGGTCGCGCCCGATACGCATTCAATTGGATGAAGAAGCTCATCTGCTCAGTGTCATCCCGCAAGGCATCTATGCTGTGATCGAGTTGTAAACGACGTAATAATGTTGATTTTCCGCTTCCGGGTGCGCCTAGCAAAACGAGCGCAGGGTCATCGACCCTTGCCAGCACATCCCGCAAATCATTAAAGCGGAAGTCATCGGCTTTTTGCCAGCGTTGCTGTTCGGTCTCACCCTTATCCAGTAAAAGCGTCAGGTTAACAAAGCGACGATCCAACAAATAACGGGGCAATGACCATTGGGCAATACGTCCCAAGCGGTATTCGGTCAGATTGAGCGGTTTGTAATCCTTCAACTCAGTCGCCTGATCAACTGTCAACACCACATCCCCATCGGGCTTCTTGATCGCATCGAGTAGGGCTTGCAAGGTATCGGGGAGTTCGCGTTCGTCTGTATCGGCATTGGGAATGACAGCGACCTTATCAGCATCAGTAATGGCTTCAGGCAGATCAAAATCACGCTTGAGTTCGGTTAAGAGGCGGTCTAATGCTGTCTGTAAGCTATCACGTGCGTCAATGTAGTTGTAGGCATACATGCGACTATGCAACTGACAATCTTCTACATAAATGGGGTATATCGGTTTGCGTTGCTGATCAAAGAAGAACCATTCGCGATGCACCTCTTTACGATAGGGCATTGAGGCAGACGACAGCAATAAGACCATGCGTTGAGAGTCTTGCAAGGCTTTCTCGATGGTCATATCCCAGTTAGCACCCTCGCGTATCTCGCTGGTATCCCTGAAAACTTTCACACCTGCGCTGATTAGGAATTGCTCGATTTTTTCGGCAATCGGTTGTTGCGGTCGCGCATACGAGATGAAGACATACAATTCATCCTCACCAAAGGTCTTTTCTGATGGTGTGATGTCCGCTGTCGGGGCAGGGGCAAAGAACTGACTCAATATATTGTCGATCTCTTTTTTACGGTTGTCGCCGACTTGTTCACGCAGGTCTTCCAGCAAGGCGACGATAGCAGGTTTACCTGCTTCACTCTCGCCGAAGTCTTCCAGTGTGCGAACTAGCCTCACCGTAAAGCCACGCGCCGCCCCTGACCAGTTGATACGACCTAATACAGGTGAGCCATAGAGTGCCGATTCAATCAGGGCTTTGCGCTCGTCGGCATCGGTCATATCAGGTAGGAGTTGTTGAATAATGCGATCAAAAAGTGGTTTGTCCATGTGTTTTATCGTGTCTGCATTAAGTATTATGTGTAGTGTACTGCATATGAACGGATTCTACAGGATATTTGTGTTGGGTTTGCTTGAGATGTGCTAAACTGTGGATATTATTATCGACTTAGACTCTTTGATGCTTATGACTCCACAACTACCCGATGATTTTTTACCACGTGTGCGACAGATCCTATTGCCATTGGTCAGCAATCAAGATGAACGTGAGGCATTAATTACGGAGGCATTTTATTGCCATGACCCATTAATTTATCGCATCAAGCGAGAGGGTGCCCCCTATCCATTTTGCGTCATGTTTATCAAATCACTGCTGGATTTTGGTTGCTTACAGAATGGGCAACATGCTGTATCCAGATTGCTGGCGACATCCAAATACTCTGTTGGTGGCGATAAGCACCATGAAATTGATACACTGATCGAGATAGCCGATGCCCAATGTGAGAGTATAGATGAGGAAGTGTTGGAAAATAAAGTATCTGAATTACGCGTGATAACCCCCATCACTACTGCCCCTATCAGCATCAGCACGCCCCTAGATGACCGCACACCAACCGTATTTATAAGCTATTCGCATAGAGACACTGAGATTGCCGAACGCCTGATTGCCGACTTGAACAAAGCTGGACATGCCTGCTGGATTGACACCGTAAGAATCAAAGGTGGGGACGAATGGGTCAAGTCGATTACGGAGGGCATCAATAATAGCTACGCATTCCTCAGTCTGGTGAGCCAATCTGCGAACGATAGCACATGGGTTAGGCGAGAATTTTTGTGGGCAGAATATAAGAAGAAGCGTATCTTCCCGTTGATGGTCAAGGACTGCGAGTTGACAATTTACCTGATGGAACGTCAGGTACTGGATTTGCATAGCTCGTATGAGACAGGCTTGGGGCAGTTGTTAGCCGTTTTGCCCACACCGACAACGCCTGATGCACTGACCGCAAAGCCAGTAGTCAATCGGCGACGACTGGAACTGGATTATCTGGATAAACTGAGTGCCGATGTCCTGTTTGACCTCGAAAAGTACACTCCATTAGGTGGGGAATCGCAATTTCTGGTTCAGGTGCAGAAGGGGCAATCGCTGGAGCTAGCGTTGATGAAACCCGAATTTGAGCATCTGCAACAGACAACCGAACATCATAGCGAAACTCGCACCTTCACCAACGCAGTCGATGAGATTCTGCAAATCAAACGTGCCGTTTTATTAGGTGAACCCGGTGGAGGCAAAACAACCACGTTGTTAAGTCTCGCAGGTCAACTGGCAAATGAAGCACATGAAAACCCAGATGCGCCTATCCCATTATTTGTGCACTTGGGTCGTTGGACAAAGGCTGACCAGAGCCTATTTGATTTTATCGTACAGGAAATCGGTAAATTGGGTGAGCATCTCCAGACCCTGTTTGATGAGGGTAGGGCAGTACCATTGCTGGATGGCATGAACGAAATCCCCGTCAGCCAACGTGAAGCTAAATATAAGCAAATCCAGCAATTCATCGGGCAATATCCAGACTGGATGGCAGTGGCATCTTGTCGGGAACAAGACTATGTCATTGACCTTAAGCTAGACCGTATCACTGTCACGCCACTTGACCCGTTACGCATACGCGAATTTGTGGTGCGTTACTTGGGTGAAGCTAATGGAATCAAGCTGTTCTGGCGTATTGCAGGGGAACATGCTGATATGTTTGAGGCGCGATTCAAAGAGAAGTTTGCTGACCAGCTTGATAATTGGGAAGCTGTCTTTTGGACAAATGCTAATTTACCATTTGATCTAAAGTGGAAAGGTGATGCTGATTTGAGCACTATGTTCTATTATGGATGGGACAACTGGCTCAAGGTGCGCAACGATAGAGGCAGCCTGCTTCGATTATCACAAAACCCTTACATGTTGGCAATGTTGACGCAGGTGTTTGTAGCACTAGGTGAATTGCCTGTCAATCGGGGTGGATTATTTAATGAATTTATCCAGACCTTGCTAGTGCGTGAAAAACTAGCAACACGTAATCCTGATAAGACGCTAAACCTTACCAATACTGCATTACAACTGGTTGAAGGTTTAGAACACATCGCCTATGAAATGCAGGTGCAACAGAGCAAAGAGAATTATGGGGACGCCGTTACAGTTCTCGAAATGGATATTGTAGATGACTACTTGTCCGATAATCTTTTGTATTGGGCAGGCAGTACTAGTATCTTAAGTATTGATGGTGATGTTCGTTTTACACATCAACTATTGCAAGAATATTTTGCAGCGATGGCAATCAATTCTCGAGTGTTTGGGAATTATAGAGATGGCAGAGCCTATACCACAGGAATTCCAATGCAAGCATCAGAAATTTGGACGTCTGACAATTGGTGGAAGCGCACTAACTGGGAAGAAGTTGTGATTTTACTGGCGGGATTATATAGAGATGACTGCTCGAAAGTGGTGCGATGGGTCAACCAAGCTAATCCCGAAGTTGCGGCGTTATGTGTAGTTAATAGCGGGGCAGATCTCGCCATAACAACCCAACAAGAGTTACAAATCGAATGGTTACAACGATTGACGGACATTGTCAAAGAGCCCAATGCTCACTCAAGAGCAGCTGTTGGAAGGGCATTGGGGTTAACAAACTGGGACAACCGAATCGGTGTGAACGTAATGATCAAGAATGGGGTCAAATTACCTGATATTGATTGGGTAACGATTCCAGATGATGGTGAATGGACTTATCAGGATTACAAACACCCAGCATTGCCTGAATTTAGAATCAGTCGTTATCCGATTACCTATGTTCAATTTCAGAGTTTTATAGAGGATAAAGAAGGTTTCTACGATCCTCGCTGGTGGGAAGGTCTGGGTATTCCCGATGGACATAACGATATACCAGCCAATCAAGGGTTTGAGTATTGGAATCATCCTCGTGAGCGTGTAAGTTGGTACGATGCCATCGCTTTTTGTCGCTGGTTGTCATGGCGATTGGGTGGTGACTATTCACTGGATGAGGTTGGACGCTGGTTAGCGAGATTGCCAACAGAATTTGAATGGGAAAAAGCGGCACGAGGTACGGAAGGTCTAATGTATCCCTTTGAGAACTTATTTTCCGCTGATAAGGCTAATACACGCGAAACAAGATTAAACCAAACCAGCGCAGTCGGGTTATTCCCACAAGGAGCGAGTCCATACGGCGTGTTGGACATGAGTGGTAATGTTTGGGATTGGTGCTTACTCGACCGAAGCAATCCACAATTTGACAGTGTGGTTGGAGATTTGAGCACATCTTTGTCTTGCGTGTTGTGCGGAGGGTCGTGGGTTCAAGGTTACTACGGTGTAAGTACACTCTATCGCGACTACGATCCCCCTTATTATCGTAGTCGCAACGTTGGTTTTCGAATCTGCACCTCCTTGTAATCGGTGATATATCACCGATTCTATGTTCAATCCTATAGTACGTACACGTAGATATAGTTACTACTGTATGGCAGGGTACTTTTGGAGCTTTGCTAGTCTCGTTTGAACGATCTCTTATGCAATTGGGGTAAATTTGACCGTTCAAACTGCGTTGGAATCGGTAGGTTAACAGTAGGCTGGCGTTTTTCTGCCCCCGTATCGCCAATATAGTGTAATGTTGTCTGTATACTGGCATGCCCCAGATTCTTCTGGATGGATACCAAATCCATATCGCTCATGTACAACAACTTGGCGTAGGTGCGCCGTAAATCATGTGGTGTTAAAGTTCTCAAAGCGCCATCAATCATAATGGGATAACGTTTCAGGGCTTTAATCACAGCACGAGTGGTCATCGAATCGCGCACATTGCCATGCCGATCCAGCGAGCGAAATACGTAGTCATCCTTTATCTGGCTAGCTTCTAGCCAATGGTCAACAGCTAGTAGGGCATTGGCGAATTGCCCATAGGGTACGAGGCGTGTTTTGTTGCCTTTACCTTGTATAATGCGTAATGCTAGCTTACCATTTAATCGTTGGCGTAAATCAGAGACCTGAATCGCCACCAATTCACCTTCACGCGCTCCTGTTGCCAATGCTAGCGACATCATCGCACAATCTCGTAACCCAACTAAACGAGTCGAATCATCCAATGGCTTCTGGAGCAATACACGCACCTGTGGCATGGTCAGACGGATATGCTGACTGTCAGCTTCGTCTTGTTGGGCTTCAACCTTGACGGAGCTATTCATACTGTCACTGTTGTTACGGAGTCGTTCGATAATTTCATCCACGACAGCTTTCTTATCTGCTTTGCTATCGGACACATCAACTTGTGCATACAGATAATCTCGAAGCTGGTTGTTTTTCAACAGACGTTGAAACATGCCTCGTATTGTTGACAGATGCGATGAGGCACTTTTGGCAGATAATGGGCTAGGTTCACCAGTTATTATATTGATGCGTCGATCACTCTGAAGATAGTTTGCATACTCAGCGAGATCACAATTCAAGATGTTGAGATCATGGCCTGTGAGATATTGCATGAACTGATTGGCACGCGAGATTTGAGATGGGGATGGATCAGTGCCGATATGTTGCATCAATATATTATTATTCAGTTTGTTGGATAGTTCATTTGCCATACTATTCTCAATTTCGTTCTAGATTCATATTACAGTACTTATATGAACCTAGAATACCACAAAATATGGCGACTTTTCTACCTTTTTTTGATCAATGGAATTGCCTTTGATTTCCAATTGGCAGATTTGACACGTTCTTATGTCAGGGAGTGAATGTTTATCCCACTACCCCAAAATTCACTTTATGAAATTATCATCATTTATTGGTGCGAGCAAGAAAATATCAAAAACGAGGATTACACGTTTTTGATCAGAAGTTTATATAGTATCCGAATATTATTATTTGATTTGGGTGAGGGCGATCTACATAAGATATAACATGCTGATCCATCAATAAAGTCTTTTACATCTTTATTCATTTGAATCACATTGTCACGATTAAATTTGTTGAACTGTCCATGTGCCGCATTGCGGATTCTCTTGCATCGAAGGAGAATTCTTCATTTTCAACTGATCCCTAAGACACATCTTGATAAATATGATGCTCACCATCTCGATAAGCATAGGTAATGTGATTGTAAATGTCGGCGACTTTGCCAACATACATATCATCATCCAGTCCCATATCATCCCACGCATCGTCTAGCATCACCACAATAGTATCCCGAACCGCAGCTCTGTCTATATCACTCTTGCGCCAGTCCAGTTTGAGCTTTTCAGCTTTCAATGTTTTCAAGAGTACTCTCACAGTATCCTTGATAGCAATACGTTCTTTGTCACTCAATGTCTTTTTGGAGCGTGTCAATAAGTCAAAGACAGCTAGTTCCTCTTCGGAGAGACCTTCTTTGATATGGCGTTGTTCCTCTTCTTGGATGGATTCCACTAGACTGAGCAGATTGCTAAACACCTCATCGACACCAACTGCACCAGCGTTATAGTCTTCGACCATCTCATTAAACTTTTCGAGATAACTCAAGCGGGTTTGATTCTGCTCGACCATCGCTTCAAGTTGTAGCTTAGTCGATTTACGCAACCACTCAACAGTTGTTTGTTTACGACCCTGTTCAAAGCGTTGGCGCAGTGCCTCAAAGTCAATTTGGCTCAGGTCATAGAGTTCTTCCAGTGGTTTGTGTCGAATCGCCCAGTTGACGGTTAATACCGAATCATCCAAGACATCGACGATGTCTTTAGCAACATCTTGTATATCGTCTTGGAAAACATGCGTAGAATCATCAGCAGAACGGGCAATAGTCGTGAATATCTGTTTATAAGGTACGAATTGCGATGCTTCTTTGTGAGGGATGATGTCATTTACCTGTTTGATGATGGCATCAACATAGCTCATGAACTGTTCGTAAGTAGACGTATCTGTCCAGACCTTCTCACCAATGTCTTTCAGGAGTGCAAGCCGATCATAATAACTTTCAGCATCTAATATAGCATGTATATCAATGCCAATCGTTAGGCAGAATGCAATAGCGTCGTCGATTAATGCACTTAGGGCGACAATTTGCTCAGTACGAGGTTCTACTGGTTTGTCATCACTGTCGTCACCATCATCACGTCCGTCAGTCGAGCCATAGATAGATAATGCCTTTTCCAGATTGCGGAAAATGCCGATATAGTCCACGATCAAGCCGTTGCGCTTCTCACGAAAGACGCGATTTGCTCGTGCAATCGTCTGCATGAGCGTATGATTCCGCATCGGCTTGTCTAAGTAGATTGTCGCGCAGGATGGCACATCAAAACCTGTCATCCACATGGCACAGACGAATACGAGACGTAAGGGATTGTCAGCATCTTTGAAGTCTGTATCGAGGTCTTCATCTCTAATGCGCTGACGATGAGGCTTGATGTCCACACCATGCTGTTTGAAGTCATCGACCTCGTTTTGTGATGATGAAATAACTACTGCCATATCAGTATCACGCATAAACTGGATTTGTGCCTTGAGTTCCTCGCGTTTGACATCAGATGCTTTTGTCTGTTGTCGGCGCAAATCTTTGATTCCAATCTGCCAGTAGGCTTGCACTTTGTCATACACGCGAACTGCTGTAAAACGGTCAATGCAGACTACCATCGCCTTACTTTGATTGACTGCTTGTGATAATCCTCGTTGCATAAAGTGTTCAACAATATCTTGTGCCACCCGATCCAGTCGATCATCGCGTGTAATGACTTGATATTCGCGTGAGAATTGGCGTTCTAACTCACGTTCCAACTCAGGGCTGGTTTGTGCCTCATCTAACAGACTGTGTATCTCTTCGTCTAAATCATCGTTGATGACTTCAACTTCGGGAATGCGATTTTCGTAATACAGAGGGACGGTTGCACCATCTTCAATTGAGCGTTTGAAGTCGTATTTGCTGACATAATTGCCAAAAATGTCGCGTGTATGTTGTTCTTCACCTTGAATCAATGGCGTGCCTGTAAATGCGATAAAGGACGCATTCGGCAGGGCTTGGCGCATATTCGATGCCAGTGATCCATATTGTGACCGATGGGCTTCATCTGTAATAACGATAACATCATCACGCTCCGATAACACAGGATATGCTTGACCATCACGATTATGAAATTTGTGAATAAGCGTGAAGACATAGCGCATATCATTGTCGCGTAGGAGTTCTCGTAGATGTCCACCACTATCAGCTCTGACTTCATCTTCATCCTGTGTGACTGCGCCACTGCTGGCAAAGGTCTTATAGATTTGATCGTCAAGTTCGGTACGATCTGTGACGATAACGAATGTCCAGTTACCTGATTGTTTGCGGAAGACCTTCTGTGCGAGAAACACCATCGAAAAGCTCTTGCCACTACCCTGTGTATGCCAGAAGACACCTAGCCGACCCTCAAGTTGTTGACGATCCTCAACAGCCAGCATCGCGTTATTAACCCCAAGAAACTGATGATTCCGGGCAACAATCTTAGTGAGGTTACCTTTGAGCGTGCTGAAAATGGTGAAATTCTCAACCAGATCAAGTAGACGGGATTTTTCGCATGTACCCAGAATGGCAGTTTCGATGTCAGCACGTCCTTGTTCACCTTCGGTATTGATGCGCTTCCACTCTTTGAAGTGTTCCCATCGTGATGAAATCGAGCCGACACGAGCTTCTGCACCGTTGGATAGGATGATAAAGGCGTTATACCACATTAGCTCTGCCAATGTGTCTTTATAGTCTCGAATGTTTGCTTCGTAGGCATGGCGTAATTGCCGATGGACGGCTTTCAATTTGATGATGATCAATGGGATGCCGTTGACAAATAGAATAACATCGGGGCGACGGGTATATAAGCGACTCTCGCCCCAAAGTTGTTGCACAGCGAGGAAATGGTTGTCATCTTCATGCTCAGGATTCCATGCAATAACACGCAAGGTTGCACCAACATCAGCACCTGTATCGGGATCAGGATAGACGACATCGACCCCATCTTTGAGTAAGTTGTAAATCTCTTGATTTGCCAGTTCGAGTGAGCCTTTGATGTTACGGTCTTCGGTGATGATCTCAATCGCATTGGAATAGGCGACTTGGGGTAGGTCGGGATTGAGGCGTTCTAAGGCTTGGCGCAGGTATAGGGTAAGGACTACTTCATCGCGTCCATTACGCCCTAATGTACCGTCTGCCCCGAATGTTTCATTAAAGGCATTGATGGTTTCGTAGCGTAATTCTTTAAAGGTTTTCATTACCTCATGCTCAAGGCGGTCTTCGGCATGTGGGTTTCCATACATATCAAATATCCATATTCCAAGTGTAAATTAGCGCAGGTATTACAAATGCAAGTACACACAAAAGTTGACCAGAGCCAATGATAAACTCAAAAAAGCCTGTTGGACGTGCAAAGTTAATCATTGAGGCTTGTATTAGAACAGCTAGCGATCCGCAAAAGGTAATTAAGCCCAGAACTACCAATGAAATTACTCGTCCTACTCGCCTCATTTCCATCTGTTGCTTGAGATACCGTAGTTCTTTATCGGTAAGATCGACTGATGGGCGGTTGTGTGAGGGTTTTCGATAGTTTGGTTTCGGTAGTGGCGTTACATCAGGAAATGGTGGATCAAGTTCGTCTATCTTATCCAACCATTTCTGAGTTGATGGGTGGTCAAGTTGACGTAAGACCTCTCGCGCCTTGTCGTAATTGCCTTCTTCGATATATTGTCGCGCAACTTGGAATTGTACTTTAGACATTCGTCTTACTCTTCATCAAAATCTTCGTCATCAGGTATATAGTCAGCAACATCCAGATTATCAATACGAGGAACAAAGACTGTGTAGAATTTCTCGATATAGGTCAATAACCAACGGTGGTAATCGCCCCACTTATCAGGGTTTTGAGGGTTTACATCATCACGTCGCAAGGAAATTTCACTACGCACATTGTTTGGTAATTCACGCCATTGCAAAGGACTGCCAATTTCTGATTCGATTTCTGATTTGTCTTGATACAGGAGGTGAAAATATGCTTTTGAATTCTTATCGCTCATCTGCAAACGTAGTTCAAGAAAACAATCGCGTATGCCAGTAACTGCACGTATTCTAAATCCAGAATGACCTATAGAAAAATTATACCTATGCTTAGCTGGTGGATTCCCACTTGAAATTTTTGATATACTGGCGTTCTTTTCCACGAAAGCTTTAAACTGAGTCCAATATTGAAGATACATTTGTTTTGTTTGTGTCATTTCTCCTGACCCCGAACTTCGAGAAGCAACAACTGCTTTTGTCCAGTTATTGGGTTTACTGACAATATTAAACTTGGGTGCCATTGCAGATTCACCAATACGCCATAACTCAATTTCCAGACCGAAGAAATTGATGTCCTCACCTGTAATCTCATTAAGCCAATCGAGAGCTGCTCGATGCTCTTCTCGAAAGCTACTTGCTACCCATACAATTGTAACCGCAGTTAAGCCCGCTGCATACGTCATCAACTGCCCAAGATGCCGATGATCGGTTTGTTCCAGTTGATTTTCTACCAGTATTCGTTGATCATTGAGCGTGTCTCGACACACTATGTCAGCACGAAATGGACCAACATTCTCTTCTATACCTTCTAATTCCAGTTCAATTCCAAGTAACTGTGATAAAAGCCGAATATTCTCTTCTTGAGCAAGCCATGGAGTGAAATCTGTAGCTTCGTTTTTCCAATATTCCCTTACATCGACAGGTTCTAAACGTCCTAATGATTGCATAGTTTAATCTTGCCTCCTATATACAAATGATGTTCTATTATTGAGCTTTCTCGACCCATTCCTCTGTAGTAATTTCTTCAATTCGCTCGAACCCTTGGACATATAAACCATCTCTGTATCCTGAGTAAGTTTCGTATTTTTCCCTTTTCTGTGTACGTTTCTTAGTGATGTGATTCGATACGATTTCATTGGCTTTATCAATAACAACTTGATTCTTGCCTTCACTTTGCATATTAGTAACTCCAGAGTCACCTTGCCTCCGATTACGAACTATTCTGTAAGACTTGCGAAGGCTCTTAGTGGTGACATCCATTAAAACGTTTGCCACAATGTTTGCGATAATATTGGTATATACATCAATCAAAAATTGTTTAGAGAGAAATTCTTGCGTCAGGTGAAGAACTAAATCCTTACTACCAATACTCTTAAATTCTCTTATCTCGACAATCTTAGACGATTGGGAGAAAGAGTTAATCTCGTTGATGGAATGTGCTCTAAACGCAAGTAAAAGTAGTTCATTATATTGATCTTCAAGAACCTTAGCTTGTTCAACTTGCATATTTGAGCCGAAGTGAAAAAAAATCACATCATTCTTTTGTCCAATATTAGGATTGAGTAGCCTAGAATACATTGTGATGAATTTTTTGCTGTAATTCTGTTTTTCCAAATCATCAAGTATATCTTGGGTACTTTGGGGTGTGGTATTTGATGAGAGTCGATTAATCAGCTCCTTAAATGCTTTCATGAAAACACGAATGTCTTTAGATTCTATATTGGCAACTTCTTTCAAAATAACTGAGTCAAAATTGAACCGACGTAGTAACTCCATACGTGTTGTGGGAGACAGAACTGTGTCCTCCCATCCGTTGATTTGGAGTTCAAGGCTTAATTCTTGTAATTTCTCGATTTCGTTTCGTTTATTCATTGATATTCTCTTTTGATTTCTGATAAACAACATTCTGAACGGTTATCCCCATGAATTGCACTGTACTGTCCTCGATACGCTCATAACCTTGATTATGAGCCATTTTCGATACCTTTTTTTCGATGCTCCTGTAGGCATGAGGGACTGGGTGATGTTGTTTGACAAAGCGATAGGTCGTCAAAACATCTATAAAACTCTGCTGATTTTCAGCAAGCATGGACTTGAGCAGGTCTATAAATGAAAATCCCCTTGTTTGCCTTGATAGCATCCTTATTTTGGTTTCACAATTGCGTAGAAAAAGATCAACAGCATGATTGTATTTCCTGTGGCGCAACATTCCGTTTAAGACTTGATCTGTGAATCTCTTCTCATTCCCACGAAAAGCAAGATTGTATAGGGAATGGCCAAGTCCATCCCATTGAGGGTGGTTACTTTTTATTCGCTTATAACTGTGGAGGCGGTCAAACATGAAAGGTATGATGTCTTCTTCCCAAGTCAATTGCTGTTTAATCGGCATGGGCATAGATTCAGTTGGTGGATCAACAAGCGAATTGGCAATCATAAGTGAGCGTCCCCAGACTTGAGACTCGTGGTTGATATATTCACAGACACCTTCTTGCATTAAAGCATTAACCGCATTATCCAATTCACCCTCTGGAACAAAACCAAGTCGGCGTAAGAATTCCTTTATAACATATGGTTTTTTCCAAGAATCGTTTATTTCAGGAGTAGATGTACGAAATTTGACTTCGACGAGAAAGAATTGAATATACGTTTGGTGTTTTTCATCTGCCTGAAATATGTCAGCATCCACCATATCTAGTTCTTGACGATGGGGAAACCGAACAGCAACAACATCACCATCTGTGTGTGAGCCATCTCCACCTTTTTTGTGCAACATAAAATTCGTGATAGTCATGCAACCATTTAAACGAAAATACCAGTAAGCTACTTGTTCTGGGTCAATTGCCTCAAGATAATTCATTATCCTACCTCACATCCAATTCGCTTCATTATTTTGCACCTTCGGGCGGATATTTCCCGATTGATATAGTTATCTTGAACTGATTTTGAAAGGCTTTGCCTGTTTTGCTGACACAAATCTGTACAAATAACTCCAGAAAAGTTTGCCATGCAGGATGCTTGCGATCAGGATATTTACCAGTAGATGCCAACTGTTCGGGATTGTATCCGGGAATGGTGAACGAATGGCTCTTTTGGTCTATGTCATAAGCAAGGATACGCCATTTTGATGTTCCCATCGCATACGGTGAAATGTCTTTGAGCTTGTTTTGATAATCGGGGACTCCAAAGACCTCATCACCAATCTTACATTTGCTCAACACACAGATTGATAGAGCCTGAATACTCTCGATTAATTTCAGCACATTATCAGGTTCTTTGTTATCCGTTATATAGACCTTGCAGGTGTACGGATAATCCAGCAACCGATCATAAAAGGTAAGTTGAACAGGAACGACCTCGTTTGCTTTGTCATTCATAATCTACCTCACATCGACCTCACTGACATCGACCTCGCCTGACACCAGACGGGGCAACAAACCATCTCGTGCTTCGCGCAAAGCTCTTATTTGCTGGTTTAGGTTATCTCGCATTGCACTATCATTAAATTGCTCTTCAAATCGCTCTTGTAAATCTATAGGAGGGAGAATTATTTTAAATGATTGAATAGTTGACTTTGTAAGTGCTTCACGAGTTGCGCCACCTTGAGCCAAGATGAGCAACCTCTGTTTGTTATATTCACTGTTGATTGTGTAAAGCAGGTACATGGGATTCAAATTTACTTTGTCAGCCCGAATAATTGACACATGCTGATTGACTCTTGCAGGAAGAAGATAACTTGGAGTCATACAACAGCGAGCCACTGAAGCACCTGTAATATTGAGCAGTACATCGTATTGTTCGATCTCAACATTGGATAAGAGTTTAGCTTGTTCCTCGTCAATAAATGCTAATTGGTCTTCAGAAAACGAGAAATCATATATATTGAGGCTACGAATCAAAGAAATACCATGCGGTTTGTACGAATTCTTACCACCTCTAGGAGTTGCCCCACTACCAATCTTGGTTGTAAGGTTCTCTAGGTCTACAACCTTCCAATCCTGTGGGATCATACCCAGCTCTGATTCGACCAGTCCGACATGCTCGTGTCCGGGAAAGCGGAACTCCACGAACCACTCCCGATAGAGGGCTTGTGACGATTCTTCGAGGGCTTGGATGCGTCGAGTGTTGGCTTCGATGAGGTCGTCATATGCCGACAGTACGGATGCGATTTTATGTTGGTTGGAGGGGGAAGGTAGTATTAACTCATGTGTATCTGCAAAAATTGTCCATTGGAACCTAGCAACTCCCGTATGCTGGGTATGATAGGGCATCAACAATTTACTGTGATACAGATATTGTAGCAACCAGAATATGTATTCTGGGTCAGCTTCAGTTGGTTTAATGCGAATAAATCGACAAAAACTCGCACACAGTAAAGGCAAATCGGACTGCTGGACTAGCTCATCTGTTATCAAAAGTGATCGACCTGTGGGAGTATTTTTTGACCCACCTGCAACCTCTAAAAGTAAGTCATTTGCCTGCAACTGTTTGTAATCTACTTTGTGCTGTGGAATATATCTGATGGGAGCATTTTCTATGTTCCCAGTACGTACATCATCAAAATCTGTGCCTCGAATAATTCTGGACTTGACTAGTCCCTCAGAATATTCCTCTTTTCCCCATTCACCATCTTTGGATTCTTCAATTAGAGAGCGTATGGTACTCATTCAGAATATCCTTCAAGTATTTCTTGCATGTTGTGCTGGATTCGCTTTGCTAGTTGTTCAGCTTCGGCATTCAGTTCGGCTAGTTCATCATGTAAGCGTGTCATTGTGCCTTCAAAGTCAAAGTCGCCATCGTCGCGTGGTTTCACACCCACATAACGTCCGGGATTTAAGCTGTAGCCTTGTTCCGCAATCTCAGTACGTGTGGCTACCTTGCATAATCCAGCAATATCAGCATACACACCATCAGGGAAATGTTCATTCAGTAGGGCTTCACTGCCATCATCAGTTTCGACATTTTCACCTCGATACAAACGTACGATGTTTGCTATAAATTCGAGTTGTTTAGGGGCAAAGTCTCGATGCGCTCTGTCTACTTGCTGGTAGATGTCACGCGCATCAATGAATAGCACCGTATCCTCGCGCTCTTGGCTTTTGTCCAAAAACCACAATGTCACAGGCAAGGTAACGGTATAGAAGAAATTCGATGAAATCGCAATCATGACATCAACGGCACCATCATCGACCAACTTTTGGCGTAGGGTCTGTTCACTCCCTCGCGCATCACTGGCACTATTCGCCATGACAAAACCAGCTCGTCCGTTGTCATTCAATGCGCTGTAGAACATCGAAATCCAAACATAGTTCGCGTTATCAACAGTCGGCAGTCCATATGGAAAACGGAAGGTGTCGTCTTTGATACGTTCTTTATCGACACTATCGACATTAAAGGGTGGATTTGCCATCACAAAGTCGAATTGCTGTCCTTCGCTATGACGTGGGAAACTCTCGTAGTAGCTGTTAGCTTCTTTGACATCCCCCGAAAGCCCATGTACGGCAAGGCTCATTCGACATAAGCATGTTCCTGACGGAATTTCTCACTCATCACGAACATACCACCCGATCCACAGGCAGGGTCAAAGATGCGTCCATTGTAGGGTTCAAGGATTTCGACAATCAGCTTGACGATGGATTGTGGCGTGAAGAACTCACCACCCCGTTGTCCCTCACTGGATGCGAAGTTCGACAAGAAGTATTCGTAGATTCTACCGAAGACATCACCACCCATATCAAATGGGATCGAATTAAATATCTTGAGCAACTCAATCAGCGTAGATTTATCGAATCGCCGATAGTCTTTGGGCAAGACTCCGCTTAGGTCAGGATTGGCTTCTTCAATGGCTTTCATGGCATCACTAACAGCTTTGGCGATGTCTTCACCTTCAGGTAATGCCACTAAGTTTGCATACAGAGCTTCGTCAGGCACATACATTGCACCTCTCGCTTTGTAGGTGTCAGGTGTGACGGTCTGTGCGCGTCGTGGACTCAGGTTCGCTTGTAGGTCTTGTTTTACATGCAAGAATCGGTGTTCGGCATACTTGAGGAAGATCAGCCCTAAGACGGGTATGGAGTAGTCAGAGCCTCTTAGCTTGCTGTTGGCACGTAGCTGGTCGGCTGCGCTCCATAGCTTCTTTTCGACTTCGGAATGGTTAGCGACCATGAAATAACTTTCTAGTTGATGTTTAAATGATTTATTTTAAATACGAGAAATAATCGCTTGTGAACTGTTAGAATGTGATTGTAATATAGTCTACACTTAAGTATATGGGAAATCCAAGCACAGAATAGTTAAGTTGCGTAAGTTCATGACAATTGTCATGCTTATAATTTTTTGATATTTGGCACCCTAAATTCTAAAACTTAATGATCTTATTCTGATTATGGGCTTACGATTAGTATAGTCATTTACTAACTAATGTGTGGATTTGCTAAACCACAGAAAGTTGCTCAAGATGAATAATAAGAAGAATGAAAATCGATACCCAGCTCTCAAACTCGTAATGCAAATGTATAAAGCCTTTGCTTTATTCTTGGGTGTCATTTTGATGCTTGCAACCGTCTTTGCATTTATCGATAATGGCATCGGTGCAGGACTTGTCTCCGCTATTACCAGCTTCATTGTATTTGTTGCAGTTTATGCTTCAGGGGAACTACTGGAAGTCTTTCTATCAATTGAGAATAATCTTCATCAGTCGGTTATGATTCAGAAGCGCATGTTACAACTTCAGCAACAACAAGATTCGCCTAGAAAGGTCAAACGCACAATGCCACAGTAGGTAAATTACTATTGAGAAATCAATGAATGAAGTAACGCCGCAGGATCCAATGATTCTATTTAAAACGTTGTGCGAATTAGGGTAAAAGTTCTGGATCTAATGAGTATAAGGCTTTGCTTTAACACCAATAAGAAAATCCACTCAGATTGAATGGGTTTGATTTGCTACAATATATATCGAGACTCATGTATGAGTTTTCAGGCATCTGGGGTGTTGACCCGCCAAAGTCTATGTACCCCAGATGTATCCCATACCATGAGCTTTAGTCGTCTTCATCCTCATCTTGGGTTCGTTCTTCCCAGTACCCATCAACAACCGACTCATAATCAACAAATACCAGCGCATAACTCAAGATGTCACTGTACATGGATGCTTGTTCGGCAAGTGGATTCTGTTCATCTACAAAGTCCTTGACCTGTTCGGCAAGCTGGTCTTTGTCTTCGACTTCATCTGCCCATTCGGATACAAGATTGTGAAGCCCATAGTCATTGTCGAGCCATAAGCCAACAAGCCAACTGAATTTGTTGTTATAGCCATTGTATTCAGGCAATTGTGTACCGTTTTGTGTCATTTAATCCTCATTTCCACTATTGATACGAATAAACTACTAAAGTTCAGCGATAATCTCCTCCTTTGTCCAACAGGGATACTGAGCAACAAAGTGATTCATATCCCGATTTATATTATGTTGCTTGGTCTTGGCTTCTCGAACTGCTTTTAGTTCGGCTGGCACATCAGACCACTTCACATCGGCACTGGCATACTCAGTTGGCACAACTGACATCAGACGAGATGTTTCCAGATAACGTATTTGTAGGGCTTTCATCTGCTTAAAGGTATACCAGCGTTGTCCTTGTTCATTCAGTCGAATCCCTATAGATACAACATCCAACGTATTGTGCCGACCTGAAACACCCAGAACCAATTCATCATCGCGAGGATCAATTATCAGATGTAATGTGGGTGTTAGAGATGCTTTTTTTGTGCCTTTACGCCAGCGTAGACCTCGTTCAAAGTCTACAAGTGTGGATGTCAGTTCAAGGCTGAGGCACAAGTTTTGTACCAACATCAGATTGTCAGTTGAAACAACTGGCTTGAATGTTGTTGCAAAGGGAGTCGTTAACTTATCGCTAGCAAAGGTTATTAAATCGGCGGTCATGTCGATATGGAGTAATCTATTTCGTTTGGCTGACTTCAACACCGATACGAGCGTTGTGTAATCAACCTCAGCCGTTGCGACAGAAACAAATTGGGGTATCGTAAGAGCAACCTCATCAGCAACTTGAATTAACGTTATGCGTACCCCATTTTGCAGTGCTAGCATGTTATCCTGTGTGAGATAGATAGCAAATGCGTCTTTATCACTTGCCATCACAGCAACTGCCTGCCTGAATGCTTTTGGATCAATATAGATATTTTGATTATTATCAATATGCGTCTCGACTTCCAAATGAGCAGACGACATACCATTGGTGTTTGCACAGGTAAGCTGAATACCCTCTGTATGCACTGTCAACTTCATGTATTCATAAGAACTCCTATCGCCTCGTTTAGATGGCTTTTGGCAAAAGGTTGATATGTGGCTGACAATCGTTTTCAATTGAGCAAAGTCAGCGATAGTTGCGAGATGTTGTGCGGTGTTGGCATCAAATGAAGCTATCGTTGGAAACTCATCTATGGGTGTCATGACGAGACGTGCCTGATACCATTCTTGCTTAATAGTCAATCGGTTTGTCTTGCTATCGGCAATCAGATTAATCTGGGCATCATCCAATAGCTTAACCAGTTCATATAGGGTTTGATACGAGACTGCAACTGCAAATGAGCTAGTGTCAATATGAGCATCAACCGATGTTTGTTGTATGGTCTGCAAGTTGGTTGCCGATAACGTCAGTGTGGTGCCAGTCCCTTGTATTAGGATATTGGCAAGCACAGGTAATGTAGGTGACTTATCAACAGCACTCTTGAGTGACTTCAAGGCATCTAAAAGCGTATACCGATGTACCGATGCACGACAAATTGATGGTGTGTTAGATAACGGGTCAGGTTGGGATATGCCCATAAATGTAAACTTTCGATTCTGGATATATGTTCATACTATCTATCATACGAGGCAAACAGCCGACTTTGCAAATCTGCCGAAGTTTTTGAATAAGTTGCTATTCAAGGGATACCATATTTTGTGGATTTGGATTTTCAGTTGGGCGAACTGAAATAGCGAAAAGTGGTAAAACTTTTGAGTCATTCTATAATTTTTCGACCAATGGAAAATGACTTTTTACTTTTTGGGCTGGATCGAGGTGGCATAGATAAAGATTGCGCTATATATAGATGCGGTGTTGATGAATGTCAGTTGTTTCAACTGAGATTGTCAAATGTGCGATAGATCGTGTTTTGAGTTAGCACTCGAAACACCTTAAAAATGATGTATTGTGTCAAATACGAGGATTTCACGTATTTGCTCAGTTCGGCTAGCTGATGCCTTCACCTATTTTGAAGCAATGTATTCAGATCGCGAATCCACTGAATCACAGCCTGTCTTGATTCGGATGTCGGCAGCTGATGAAAAGCCCTGAGTAGTTCATCATCGATGTCAGATGAACCTAACTGTCCCTCAAAGAAGAATGCAATCGGCACATTCAAAACACTAGCAAACTTAGGAATATCAACGGCTGGTATCTTACGTATACCCCGTTCCCACTGAGAGATGCTACGTTGGTCGTATTCAACCGCTAATGCTAATTCTCCTTGTGTCATACTAGCTTGTTCTCTTGCCTGTTTGAGTCTTGCACCTAATTCTTCCGCTCTCACATTGGTTTCCCACATAATCAAATATTCAGATATGAGGTACGGTAGTGCAAGATTCGGGTAGCACTCAATTGCAAAATGAGGTATATATATTCTAAAATGAGGTAATTGAGATTGGAGTATGTAAATGACCTCAGATACGAAAAAACAGCTCTTACGCGCCAAAAAACTAATCCAAGCAGGCAACTATCAGCAAGCACAAGAGCTACTATGGGACATAGATCATCCCCAAGCCGACATCTGGCTTGCCAAGTTGGAACGTCGGATGGACTCAACAGGGAAAAAGAAGTCCAGTAGTGACAACATATGGCTATGGGTCGGTGTTGCCATCACCTTTGCAGTCGTTATTTTGGTAGCAACAGCATTCATTGCCAGCAATCAGATGGGTTCACAGTCTGGGACAAGTGAAGATAACAACGAAGGATCATCTAATACCTTCACCATAATGGTCACGCCAACTCAGGTCAGAGGATATGACACCGCCGTTCGGACATGCACAGTAATACTAGAGAACCAAGGTATTCGTCCAGAATTCGATACATATGAGAGCCGATTAGAAGATTGTATCAATAACAAACTGAGTTGTGTCATTCAATTGGGCGAGAATATCACCTCAGAATGCTTGCAAAATTTACATAGCACAGGTGGGTGAGGTAAAAACGAGGAATTCCTCGCTTTTGACTGGTTTATCTCAGTTTTCTAGTTGGAACAACTGAACTGAGATGGAATTGAGACAGCAAATATAGCAACGGCTAGGCATGTGTTTTAAGTCAAGTCATCTCAGTTTTTATCTCAATTTGAGATAAGATTGAGATGGATATATACGGGTTGTAATTATGCTAATGATTGGATTACGAGAATAAAAGTTAGGAGGATTATCTTATAGCTACAATACCTTTGTAAGCCAATGAATTCAAGGGCTTCAGCGTTTTTGGTATGGGCACCCGAAGGGTTATTTTGTATAATGGAATAACAATATAATAAATGTAAAAGAGTTGCCGAAAAGACAACTCCTCCTTGTGACAATATGATTGATTGTTTTAGCAGACAAAATCATATGTCAGAATTTCTAAATTTTGGTGTAGTTCTTTCAACTGAGCTACAACACTATTGTAGTGTATTTGCGTTGCATGGTCAACGTGTAGGAGTAAATTTAACGTAAGACTAACTGACATTCAAAACAAAAATCCCGACAACAGGATTCGGGATCGACACAGGATGTTGTTAGTTTTGTTAGGGGTCTTTGCGGTGACTCTCCAGTAAAGCTCAGGAGAGTTGTTTATGAGTTATATTATCACAAATGATACAAAGTATCAATACAAAGATAGTGAAGTCTGTCAAGATTGTTCCTTCGGCACGCCAGCCGATTACGAGGCAATCATCACTGCTCATCAGTTGGGCTTTGTGTTTCAAGATGCTGGCTACCGCATCATGAGACAAGGCATGTGGTATCCCATGCCATATCGCTATGCACCTGCGCCACTATCGGCAATCCAGCGCGAAGTCCTGTATGTACTATGTTTCTATGACATTCAATCAACTGCAACGGGTGTTGATTCAGATACTGTCAATCATATCCTAGCTAACTCGTACACTCGCCAAGACATTCAAGATGCAATCCATTGGATGGCAGTCAATGGGGCAATCCACTGGTGTGCCAGTTGCCAGCAATACAATGTTGCCGAAGTCGTCAGACAAGCCAATATCTTTCTCAATCACGTCAGGGAAGATGGTAGGGATAATCTGACATGATTGGTAGACAGATCAATAGACCTACTGATGGCAATACAGCATTGCATCCTGTTGTGTTACCATCGGCAATCCAGACAACACAGCCGATAGCCGATAGGGTGCTGACAGATTATGTCCCACTAGGATTGCAATGTATCACAATGTTGTCACATCACAAGTCACCACCGTACAAATGGAAATACTTGCAATATAAATCATGGTTTTTGCAATGGGATCAAGATGAAGCCACGCAACAAGCTTGTGAGATTGCCTTTGCAGGACAATGTAATGTGGGATTTATCACAGGATCCGTCAGCAATCGAGTAGTGGTCATAGATTGCGATGATGAAGCAACGTATAAACGATTCAAGAAAGCCTTTATCAAGATGTTTGGTCGAACCCGATTCACCAAGTCTTATCGTGGTGGGCATATCCTTGTGAGATGCCCGGACACTGAGCTATGTAATGCTAAAATCAAAGATGCGAATGGTAATGACATCGGCGATTTGTTGGCTCGAAACAAGATTGCAGTTTTGCCAATGAGTACCAAACAGTTAGCCGATGGGACTGTCTTCACCTATGTCGATGATCTAGATAGTTCCCCAGACATTCTCCATGTGTCTATTGAGCAGCTGCAAAAATTCTTCAAAGCTGTTGCTCCCAAGACTGTTGTTAGACGGTACACCCAGTACCAAAACAAACAACGCTTGACCCTGATGGATGCAGAAAAACAACTACTGGCAACACAAGAAGGAAACCGCAATAACACGTTGTTTAAGCTAACAGGTCGGCTACTCAATTACCATCACGCTGACTACTTGTTAACCAAATGGCTTCCTCTTGCTAACCAGTGTATACCAGATGAAGCCGAACAGAATGAGCGTACCATCTTGTCTGCAATTGAATCCTATCGAGATCAACCTGAGTATCAACAAGAGAAACAACGGATTGGCGATTTGGCTCTACAAGCCATGCCAGCGATTGTATTCAAGGGTAAAGCTGGTGTAACTCAACGGGCTGTCTACAAGGCATTGATTAAAAGATCAAACCTAGAGGTTCGCAAACCTGCTTTTGTGGCTACTTATCGCCAGATACAGACAATTACTGGTATACGTAAACGCCAATCAATCCACAAGGCTCTCAAGTATCTTTGTGACTTAGGTATGATTGAGCGTGTTGCAGTTAGTCGCGACACATATCATCGTCAATCATCTATGTGGCGATGGAATATTTCGATGTTGAGACAATATATTGAATCTCTATCGTCTGATGTGAGTGGTCATGAAGTCGGACATAAAGTACCCATAAGTCTAACGACAGATAATGAAGGTTATTATGGATACCATTTGTCCGACTTTGATCCAGATGATGGAACATACTATCAGCAATGCTTAAGCGAACTCTCTGCAATAGGGCGTAACGGCACAACGATCTACCTCTATCTTTTGTATCAACCAACACATTGTCGCGTTTCAGCAATTGCTAAAGCCTTACAATTGAGCTAGAGAACTGTTAGACGCAGTGTCAAAAAACTTGCTGAGCTAGAGCTTGCCAAGCGTGATGGTTACAACATCTCTGCAACGTATGATCGTAAGCAAGTTGAGACAGTGTTACTGCAAACAGGCGCGATGAAAACAAGACGGAAACATGACACCCGTATACACAATGAACGCCTGTGGCAAGCCATCGACATTGTTTGTAAAGGACGTATTCGATCCGATAAGTCGCATCACATGAACAAAAAGCATTTACAATACCATCGGTATATTGAAGATGGCAAAGTAATTCTCCAGTTGGTGCAGGCACCAACGAAGAAAACAGATAAGTGATACCAAAAGTCAACAGAGGATGGCAGTAGGGAAGTTGCCATCCTTTTTTGTTCCCCAAAAATTTCTAAAAGCCATTTGGTCGGACGAACATTGGTATAAATCGACTGGTTCAACTCAAAAAACTCGATTTTGGTCTCTATAGGCTTGCCAAACGCTCATGGGGTAATTGGACAGTGTGAACACCTATTTCAAAATAATTCATCAAAATCTGCCTTCTACAATGCTATTCAAGCCCAGTCATATCAAAGGATAGCAGAATTTGCGGGGAAATTTGAAAAGTCTGGGGGGCATGGTGTAGCATAAATTACAACACATTTCTAAACGCATTTTTCACACAGAAAGGAGTGCTATGGACAAACAAGTGACAAGGCTAACCAAAACCGATTTACAGTCGATTCAAGCAAGGCTGGATTACGAAGTGAACAGTATTCCCAAGCCGACAATGGACAGCCTCATTGAGCAAGGGTATAGCAACAATCGGCGACTCAATGCTGTATTGGACTTCGTTGCTGGTGCTGGTTATGCGATCACACTCTTTGTTGGCGAGTTTGCACAGGCGTTTGCTGCGCTTGGCTTGATGACTTTCTTTATCTTGCTGGAAGTAGAACGGATCCACTCCGGGTCGATGAGTCTTGGCTTGACGAGTGACAAAGCAACTTTGCTCGCCATTGCGTTCACGTCGGCAAATGTGATCCTACCAATCTATCGGTTGCGGAACGTCAGCGATGAGTCGTATATCACCGAAACCATCTGGACAGTGCGTGGCATCTTTGAAGCTCTCTATCGTCGTCTGGTCTCCAAGCCAACAACCATTGAGCGCGATATTCACCACAATGCCACACTTAAAGTTATGGAATATGCTGTCACCTTCACTACTTTGTTTTTGGCAACCTATGCAGTCTTGGGAACACAATTGACTCAATATGCTGACTTGGTATGGTACCGGGCGATTGGTGCATTGTTTACTCAGTCCAACATCGGTGAGTTCTTACAACTGGTTGCTGGTCTGTTAGTTGCTGTAGGTGGTGTATATGGGGTGCAGACCATTGCTCATGAAGTTGGTGTTCGCACAGCAACAAAACCACAACGATTGTCAGATGTATTGCAGGGTCAATTGGAGGCATACGAGGATACGGTTGCACAGTTGCGTAACAAGATCACTCAGGAACATATGCAAGCCAAATTAGCCGATCAGCAACGCAAAGAAGCCAAGAAAGTGAGTGCTGACCCTTTAGCATTGACTACAACTGGTGGAGTTCTGAGCGTCAACGGGAACGTGCCATACGACCTAGACCAAAAGCCAGAAAAATAGCCTGTCTCAGTTGTGGTAAGCGATTCAAGAGGCAACGCCACACTAAGAAGTTTTGTTCAGATACTTGCCGATTGCGTTATTGGCGGAATCAACAGAGCTAACCTAGAGATAGCGTTTCATTTTTTTTACTAAGTTAGCTCTGTGAAATCAAATATCATAGCTAATTATTTTCTCTTGCTATTTACTATTTGATGCACTCTTTGGGAAGAAATCCCAAACATGCCACCAATTTCCTCAAATGTATGACCCTTTTGGTGTAATTCAGTAATTTTCTGATTTCGTTCAGTCAATTTATTCCGTTTATGTTTTGGCTTCTTAGGTTTGCTATACAACACATTGAGGATAATCTGAATAGCTCGTTCAATACTTATAACGGTTGAGTCTTCATACCTCCTATGGGGCATATCCGTACACAAATCTTGAATATCTTGTGTGCTCTGATTTTTCTCCACATAGAGCGCACTTCTAAGCACCAAAAATCTATCTGCCAAAACCTTTAGACAACAATCTACTATCCTCCGAGTATCCAAATCATAAACAATATATTCAGGATAGGGTCATTGTTTTTACGTGCCAACACTTCACAGTGAGCACAATAAGTGATGCCGGACAAAGGATAAGCATTTGCTTTCTGATTGACACCATGATCTTCTTGTTTATGAGAACGTGATTGACGAACTTCGGCAACTTGCAGCTATAATTCGATTGGAAATACACCACGATGCGGATTAAGATCATATTCTTCCTAGACTGTATCCCGGACGATCTTTCGCTTTATTGTCAAGTGCTAGTCTACCGTATTCGGGTCTATTCTACGTATATCAGCAAGCGCAAAAGGTCGTGGCACACCCTTGCGAGTACGGAATGCCCAACCATCATTATTCATTTGATATGCTATTTTCTCTAATCCTTTTACACCATCACTGCAAGTCCATACACAACCTCTGGATTACAAGTAATTCATCAAATTGCTTTTCTGTTACACTGGTTCGGATAGTGCTCATGATCATTCTCCTTTGGTCGGGTTATTAACCACTTTGCACTATCTTTCACTTTTCAAGAGGTTAATAAATTACCTCTATAATTAATCTGTAACATCTTTCTACCAATTAGTTTGAACCGGTTCAAATATAAGGAAATTATTCGACCTATGAAATGCCTATGTGTGATTAATTGGAGTAGGCTATGTTCCAAAAGCACTCAGAAAATCATTATTTCTCTTAAAATTGCTCTGAGAACGATAAGCGGACTCCAGTACTTCTTAAATTGAACTGTTAAATACTTAAAACGCGCAGATCGGTATTTCAATTGTATTGAGATTCTAATTAGATTGATTATTTTCTAACTTCGTATTATAATACTTATACGAAGTTAGAAACGCTAGAAACAGGGTCAAGAAAGTGAATCGGCAAAAATCCATTATTACCACAAAAGACAAAAAACAGAATATCCTCTTAAATCACATCGGCAATGATAAGAACGCAAGATCTAGGATTAATCAATTTGATGCTTGGATGTCATCCCTTGGTTTGGATTTCTTAAATGTTGACCTCGCAACTTATCGTGACTATTTAATGTCAGATGACAGAACAGACTCTGATGACAAACCTATACCGTTATCAGCATCTTCCGCAAGTTCTCATATGTCTACAATAAGAGGTGCATATCAACGCTTGCTACTAGATAATAATTTGCGTGATTACCTTTATGAGATGTGTGGTGAGAATTTACCGCCCGCTGACAAAAAAGCCTTTGTTGATGAAAATATCATTCGCTTGACCAATGCAATCAACTCGAAGAAATCAACTGTTAAAGTGAACCACAAGCAAGATGTAGCTGATAGTAAACATTTGCGCCTAAATATAAATCAAGTTATGCAGTTGCTCACTCAAATTAACACTGCGTCATTAATTGGCAAACGTGACCTAGCGCTAATCAGCTTGATGATTGCTACGGGGTTACGTGAATTCGAAGCCGTAAATGTAATAGTTGATGACTTGCATCAAACACTTGGTGGTAAGCTTGCATTGCGGATTAGCAAAGGCAAAGGTAACAAGCAGCGATTAGTACCTTATGGTAGTTTCTCTAATTCACTGGTTACTGTTGACAATTGGCTTAGTGCTTCCAGTATCATAAATGGTTATGTGTTCCGTTCGGTAGACAGGCACGGTAATGTATCGCCTAAAGCAATGACCGAACGCGCTGTGCAAAATATTCTCAAAAAATACCCTGTGCCAGTGGTACAAGGTAACAAAACTACTATGAGAAAAGTGAAACCTCATGACTTACGGCGTACATATGCCAAACTCCAATATACATCTGGCATGGATTTGCTGAGCATTCAGCAAAATCTAGGGCATGAAGACAGCAAGACAACACAAGGATATATCGGCGCTATGGATGCAGATAAGAGAGAACCAACGTTGACACTACCACTACCCGTTAGTGTGTATCAACAAGCTGAGAGCCTAGTATTAGAGTCAGCTAGATGCTTACAGTGTGGACAGAAAGTCTTTAGCGTTGACAATGACATACCATGCCCTCACTGTGGCGTGATTGCATGGGAATAGCGTGAGGACTTATACTAGCTACCCTCTCAAAATATCGCAGTTGTCGCCAGCGACGAAGCAAATACTCGCCGTAGATAATCAACATTTTGAATAAATACCCTAATCGATACAATGGGGAGTGGGGAAGTAATCGGA
>DIYL01000017.1 GCA_002428985.1 Anaerolineales bacterium UBA6055
ATTACACAACCTGTCACCGTAACCGATCCAGTCGCTGCTCCTATAGCTGGGTTCTCCGCAACGCCAACTAACCTATCCGTTGCATTGACTTCAACCGCATCTGGGGATAATCTCACCTATCTCTGGGATTTCGGTGACAGCAATTCATCAACTGACCCTAATCCAACTCACGTCTATGCAGTTGCGGGCACGTATAATGTCACACAAACTGTGACTAATGCGGGCGGCTCAAATGCCATTACACAACCTGTCACCGTAACTGATCCAGTCGCTGCTCCTATTGCTGGGTTCTCTGCCACACCAACTGACCTATCTGTTGCATTTACTTCAACCGCATCTGGGGATAATCTCACCTACCTCTGGGATTTCGGCGATGGCAGCATCACATCAACTGAACCTAATCCCACACATGCATATTCGGTTGCTGGTACATACAATGTCACACAAACTGTGACTAATGCAGGTGGCTCGAATACGATTACACAACCTGTCACTGTCACTGAACCTGCGCAACAACCAACGCTCCCAACTGGTGACATCGTATTCACATCAAATCGTGATGGTAATAACGAGATCTATGTAATGAATACCGACGGAACTGAGCCAGTTAATGTCACAAGTAATGGAGCAAATGATAGACACCCATCATGGTCACCTGATGGATCAAGAATCGTATTTACATCTGATCGTGATAATGGGACAAACGACATCTACATCGTTGCAATTGACACACTAAATGTTACTCGTCTCACATCTGACTCAGGTAATAACTCACAACCTGTTTGGTCGCCTGATGGTAACAAAATCGCATTTACATCTGATCGTACAGGTGATAACGACCTCTTTGTTATGAATGCAGATGGTAGTGAACAAACACAATTGACTACGGATACTGCCAGTGAAAGTGATGCAACATGGTCACCTGACAGTAACTCACTTGCATTCGTCTCAGACGTTAGTGGTAATCGAGATATTTATGTGATCAATGCAAATGATGGAACAGCAATCATAACACTAACTACAGATGGTAGTGATGATTTCAATCCATCTTGGCTAAATCGCAACGATGCCAGCTTACTAGCATTCACCTCAACCCGTTCTGGTGACGAAGACATCTGGTTAATCAATCCAGTAGACGCGTCAGGTCTTACGCAGACCACATTTGATAACAGTAGGGAAACACAACCCGAATGGTCGCAGGATGGTAACTTTATCATTTTTGTATCTGACCGTGACGACAATGGAGCAAACAATATCTATACAATGACACCAGATGGCAATAATGTGGTGCGCATTACCCCTGATGTTTCAAATGATCGACAAGCAGATTGGAAATAAAGAGTCTATAATCTAATCTGTATTGAGAAGCCCTCTAATATAGAGGGCTTTTTCCACCACAAAGCAAGCAGGTAGAAAATGGCAAATCAATACGAAGCAGAAGTTATCATTGGCTTGGAAGATATTGCAGTTATCGAACTAAAAAGCCTTCAAAATATGGACTTACCATCCATTGAGATTATTCGAGCAGGATTCATAAGATTTATTTTTACAGGTAAAGCACAGGACTTACTTAAATTACGATCAGTAATCGCCATCTATTCAATTCATAATTTCGACATTCCACGACCAAAAGCAATATTAGGCCATCAAAACTTTACACATCTAATCAACCTTATAAACGACCAATTACAAACTTGGAACAATCCAACAACTACATTTGGTATTGGGGCAGCTGGTTCAAGTTCATCTGTCTTTGAGCGTATTAAGCATGAATTATCACAAACATTAGACTTAAATATTGCTGAAGATGGTAAAGGCGAATTATTTCTTAGATTCATTCGACATAAAAATCAACAAGGTTGGCAAGTGTTGATCCGACTCTCACAACGCCCACTATCCACTCGACCTTGGCGGATACAAAATATCCCAGGAGCACTCAATGCAACAGTTGCTTACGCAATGACTCAGCTAGCAAACGTTAATTGCAAAAATCATATTGTCAACATATGTAGTGGTACAGGTACCATACTCATTGAACAATCTCATTCAGATTTTGAACATAAGCTTATTGCATTAGACAATGATCATTTGATGCTTGAGTCAGCTACAACTAATATACGAGCTGGTGGGAATGACAAGTTAATCACTCAAGTTCTAGGTGATGCACAGCAAACACCATTTAAATCAGGTCAATTTGATGTAATTTACGCCGATTTACCCTTCGGACATCATATTGGGTCGCATGACACAAACGAATGGCTCTACCCAGCAATATTAAGTGAATCAGCGCGTATCGCAAAAGATAATGCAGTATTTGTAGCAATCACTCACGAAATCAATTTATTTGATCAATCTGTCACAATCTCAGACTGGACCATAACACAGACACGCCAGATCAATCTGAGTGGACTTCATCCACAAATATTTGTACTTGAGCGAAATTAATCTACCATATACAGTATGCAATACTAAGCAATACAAATTATTAAACCTATAAAACTATCATAGCGATCATCACAAAATATATGCCAAAATATCTCAGCATTATCATCCTAATTTTATTCGTCCTAGTCGGATGTCAGCCAGAGCCCGAAGAGAGTACAATTATTGTTTCACTCATTGCAGATGGGCGTGAACGCACATTTGGCTACTCCACCAATGTCACTGTCGAAGAATTTCTCGCTGATGCAGAAATAGAGATTGGCGACAGCGATCGTATTAGTCATCCTCTATTTACACAAATAACAGATGGTATGAAAATCACAGTTCGACGCGTAATTGAAAATCAAGAATGTCAACAAGAAAGCATCCCATTTGAAAGACGTATAGTACCAAACGAGGGTATACAACCAGGTGAAGAGCAGCTAGCACAATCAGGCCAAAATGGTACTCAGGAAGTCTGCTACCGCATCATATTCGAGGATGGAATCGAAGCTGAACGGATTCCAAGCGGTCAACCAACCATCCTTACAGAGCCACTTGATGAGATCATATATATCGGGTCTTTAAATGAAGTCGAGCCACTAGCAATTGTTGGAACACTAAGTTATATCAACAATAACAATGCATGGGTGATCAAAGGCAATACTACGAATAAACGCCCACTAACAACCACCAGTAACCTTGACTCATTAGTGTTTGATGTATCAGAAGATGGTACAAATTTGATATATACAACAGAAGTAACAGATACAGATGACTTTTTCAACGAACTTTGGATGATACAAACACTTGAAGCATCAATACCAGTAGAGTTAACCCCAACGGATGTGTTATATGCAGAATGGCGACCATCTACAACCGATACGATTGCGTATTCAACTGGAGAAGCACGCCCAACAACACCACCATGGCGCGCCCTTAATAACTTATGGCTTATGGAAATTGACCGGAACTCTGGTCGCACTTTAGACATTGAAGAAATCGTACCAGAATCAAGTGGCGGATTCTATGGATGGTGGGGAACAGATTATAAATGGTCCCCACAAGGCGATAAAATGGCATGGGCACGAGCAGATAGTATGGGAGTTGTTGACTTTCAAACAAATGAATTGCAAACTCTTGTGAGCTATGCTGAATTTAATACTTCACAATTTTGGGTATGGGTATCTCCTCTCTCTTGGTCATTTGATAACACACTCATAACCTCAACTGTTCACGGTGCACCATTAGGCAACGAACCACCGAGAACGAGTCCTGTCTTTGACATAGCAATAACGAACTCTGATGGAAACTTTTCAACAATTGTGAAAGGTTCAGTTGGGATGTGGGCCGCCCCTAAATTTTCGCCAGAAGTCTCTATTACAAATTCAGAATTCTCTGAAGGATATATCGCCTATCTAAAAGCCAGAGAACCTTACAATAGCATCAATGGAGAATATGACCTTGTTGTAGCCGATCGCGATGGTAGTAATGAGAGAGTCTTATTTCCAGCTGAAGGTCAAAGTGGCATTAAGACCAGTGATTTCGGCCTCTCAGCACAAGATTTTACATGGAGTCCTGATTCACGTTTTATCGCAATCATCTATCAGGGTGACTTATGGGTGGTTGATGTGGAATCAAGTGTAAGCTATCAAGTTACATTTGACGGTGGTTCCACTAATCCGATTTGGACACGCTAATGCGAAATTTCATCATATTGCTATTGGGCATACTAGCTTTAAGTGGAAGCATTGTTGGAACACTCGGAACTATTCAACTACGTGATTTCGAACTGCGTGGCTACACAGATGCAACTCAAACTACAGAATTACCATTTGCAGTCCCTCGGCTAGGTGTAAATGTACAGTTAGAACAGTACAACCAAGGAGATTTACAAGCTAACCTTGAGCTAATGCGAGATTCAAACTTCGTGTGGGTACGTCAGTTTGCATATTGGGATGAAATTGAACCTGTACAAGATGAGTACAATTGGGACACTTGGGATGCCATTACTCAGTCTATAGCCAATTTTCCAGAGCTAGAGCTTGTGGTTGTGCTGATGCACACTCCCGAATGGGCACGCACACAACCCCCTAATCTGGGTATTACAAAAACAGCGCCACCTCAAACACCGAATGAATTTGCAGATTTTGCATTCATGTTTGCCCAACGGTATGGCGATATTGTTGATTATTATCAGATATGGGACGAGCCAAATCTTGACGATGCGTGGGGCTTGCTGGATCCCAGACCAGCTGATTACGTTGCATTATTGACTGAAGCTTATCATGCTATCCACGATGCAGACGCAACCGCAACTGTTATAGCAGCCGCACTTGCACCAACGACAGAGCAATCAGGGCAAAACATTAGTGAATTCAATTTCCTAGAAGCAATGTACCAACTTGGTGCAAAAGATGTGATGGATGTGGTCTCGGGCAAACCTTATGGGTTTTCATACTCCCCATTAGATCGTACAGTAGACAATACAATACTTAATTTTTCACGTATCGTCGCATTACGTGAAATTATGATCGAATACGGTGATAGTAGAAAATCACTCTGGGCAGGGAACTGGGGATGGAATGCACTGCCTGATCACTGGCAAGGTGATCCATCAATTTGGGGCAATATCTCACAAGGCCAACAAATTCAATACACTCTTCAAGCACTTGATCGTACACACCGTGAATTACCATGGCTGGGTGCGATGATGTTACATCAATGGCAACCTAATGTTAATGAATCAGATCCCCAATGGGGATTCGCGTTACTTGATCAGCAAGATGAACCTACCCCATTACTGACTGCTATTCAATCCTATCAACTACCCGACCTACCTCAAAACGGACTATTCCACCCACGCACCCCTCATGCTCGGTTCAGTGGTGTTTGGGAATTTAGTGAGCTTGGTGCGGATGTTGGTTGGCTAGAAACAACAGATAGTCAATTTGAGTTTAATTTTGTCGGAAGTGATATTGCCTTATTACTTAATGAAGGCGATTATGTAGCCTTTTTATATCCATCCATCGACCACAAGCCAGCCAATGCAACACCAATGGATAATCAAGGCAATGCCTATATTTTCTTGCGTAGCGATTCACCAGAAGAACTTCAAACAAATATAGTACCTGTTTCAAGAAATTTGGATAATCAATCTCACACACTTAGCGTTATTGCCGATAAAGGTTGGGATCAATGGGCAATTGGTGGGTTTGCAGTTAGTTCTGGCAACCTAGCAGAACCATATAATAACCAAGTTGCAGTAGGTACATTCGCAATTCTTGTCTCAACACTTGTTGTAATTTTTGGACTCATCACAACACCTTGGCTACTACTACTGCCAGTGTCTAAGTCTATCGACCAATTTGTATCCAAGACCGTCAACCTCACTTTATCGATTATTACATCAATTGTGCTTATGTTTTCGATGCTGGCAACGTGGTCAGCATCACGCCCAACAATCATCGTACGTGATGAAATCAACATCGGATTAGCCATCTTAACAAGTGGAATTCTCTATTTATCACCCAACTTCATCATCACAATATTCGCCGTGATTGTCCTGTTCTTACTCATATATCAACACATTGAAACAGGCCTCATCCTAACAGTATTATGGGCACCATTTTTCATCTTTCCAGTAGAACTATATACATTTGCTTTTCCAACAGTTGAAGTCATTCTAGGGATTACATTTGGTGCTTGGGTGTTTAGACAATTAACCAATTTAGGTATTGAATTACAAACACAAAATTCCCAATACCCCATTTTTTCGATGTCCCAGATGACAAGTCACATAACAATAATTGATTATTCGGTAATAGGAATTGTTGTTGTAGCTATCGTGTCTTTACTTTGGACACAACGTATTGATACTGCAATCACCGAATTACGGCAATTCATAATCGAACCGGCAATATTTTATTTGATGATTCGATCATACCGCCCTACAAAACAATTGTTTTTACGCCTAGTTGATACACTAATCATTGCGGGATTATTGGTTGCCACCATTGGATTGGTGCTTTATATCCAAGGAGAAGCAATCATAACGGCAGAAGCAGGTGCAAAGCGATTAGCGAGTGTCTATGGGTCGCCTAATAACGTGGGACTTTTATTAGGTCGTGCGATGCCTTTTGCCTTAAGTTTTATTCTCATCTATACAAACCAAAATCGTCGTTATTTGTCCGTCATAGCCTTCATAATCATGAGTGTTGCCCTAGCATTGACACAAAGTGTTGGAGCAATTCTATTAGGTATACCGGCTAGCATTGTTGTTATTTTGATAAGCATCTATGGACGCAAGTCTGTCCTACCGTTGTCAGGTATAGCAGTATTAGGTGGTATGGGCTTCGCCATTTTGACACAAATATCAGCTCGGTTTGCAAATATTTTGGATTTTTCTAGTGGAACTAATTTTTTCCGCTTACGCGTTTGGGAAAGTGCCATAGAGATCATCCAAGATTATCCAATTACAGGGATTGGTCTCGACCAATTTTTATACCTATTTCGAGGTCAATATATTCGCCCAGATGCTATTTGGGATCGCGATTTGTCGCACCCACACAACTTTATACTAGATTATTGGACAAGACTAGGAATTGCCGGAGTTCTTTTATTTCTCATAATCCAAATTGCATTTTGGCGTAATTGTATCATCGCGCTCAAACATTTTAAGAATAACCATCTTTTATTTGCGCTAACTGTTGGTTTAATAGGTAGTATGGCTGATTTACTTGCACATGGGCTCATTGACAACAGCGTATTTGTTTACGATCTTGCCTTTATTTTTGCTCTCCAATTGGCTCTGAGTGTTGGGCTCAAGAACATGTGTTTTATTGACGAAGGATAAATAAAGTTTGTACTCTGTGGTTAAGATAGATGGAGTACAGAAAATGAAAGCGAAGGTCAATAAAGTAAGAATTCAAATTGAAGAAGGTGATCTCTTATCGCAAACCAGTGATGCTATTGTCAACAGCACAACACCTAATCTCAACTTACCCGCGGCATGGCACTCTGTTGTAGGAGATCAATTGTTAGAGGATCTCTATTTGTTAGGTTATTGTGAAGTTGGATCAGCTACAATTACAATTGCAGGTGACCTACCCTACCAAACTATCATTCATGTGGTCGGACCACGTTGGGGAGACAAATCAGCCCGTGGCAAGCTTGCAAATGCAACATGGAATACCTTACAGTTAGCCGAAGATAATGAGCAGATATCATTACGCATCCCACCAATTTCCGTCGGAGAAAATGGCTATCCTATAGAAAACTGTGCCCGCACAATGCTACAAGAAATCATAGACTTTACATTTGAACCACTTAAACATCTACGTCATATTACGACCTGTACCACAACCGACATTGAAACTCAAAGTTTTCAGCAAGAGTTATCTGAACAACTCCATAAATTAAAACAATCAGGCGAAGGCAAAGTTAGCGTATAACTCATCCACAAACAGCATATCCGCACACTAAGAGCTATGGTAAACTGTTTGCGGTTGATTACAGTGGAGGCAAAATACATTGCGCGTATTAATTACAGGTGGAGCGGGTTTTCTTGGATCACATCTTGCAGATCGATTCCTTGCGGACGGACACAGTGTGGTTGCCGTCGATAATCTCATTACCGGATCACAAGATAACATCTCACATCTTGCAGGCAATCGGAATTTTGAGTTTATTTATCATGATGTAAGCAATTTTATCCATGTTCCTGGAACAATTGATGCAGTTCTTCACTTTGCATCACCAGCTAGTCCGATAGATTATCTAAAGTATCCTATTCAGACACTCAAAGTTGGTGCACTTGGGACACATAACGCCCTTGGATTAGCTCGCGCCAAAAATGCACGCTTTCTTTTAGCGTCGACCTCAGAAGTGTATGGTAATCCGCTTATTCATCCACAGACGGAAGATTATGCAGGCAACGTTGACCCTGTTGGACCGCGTGGTGTCTATGACGAAGCCAAACGTTATGCAGAAGCACTTGTTATGGCGTATCACCGTGAACACAATATGGAAACTCGCATAGTTCGTATTTTCAACACATATGGACCGAGAATGCGGCTAGACGATGGACGTGTTGTACCTAATTTCATTGGACAAGCTATCCGTGGTGAATCACTGACAGTCTACGGAGATGGATCACAAACAAGATGTTTCCAATATGTTGACGATTTAATTGAAGGGTTAGTCCGTCTGTTAAACAGTGATTTTTCAGAACCTGTCAATATTGGTACAACACGTGAAATTAGCATCTTAGACTTTGCGAAAATCGTCAATCAGGTATCAGAAAATCCGTCAGGCATTGTCTACAAGGATCAGTTACGCATTGCAGGTGATCCTCAGACACGGAAACCAGATACCACGCGTGCAAAAACAGTACTTGGATGGCAACCACAAGTTGAATTAGAAACTGGACTCACACGGACAATCCAGTATTTTACTAAGGTAATCGACATTACAACCTAATGATTGCCGTAGCATCAAAACCAATACAATATGGGATAATTGTAGCGGTAGCGTTTCTTGTAAGCTTACTTATAAGTTTCTTGCCTATCCCCATACTGTTAATCAGCGTGGGGTTAGTAATAACTGCTCCATTAATCATACGCTCGCCTCATATCCTATTGACGCTTGTACTGGTTCTATCACCTTTACGTACGCTAATTGCAACTGAATCAGCAGTTCAATTACCACTAGACATTGGGCAACTTTTACTAGTTGTTTATCTTAGCGGGTGGGTTGCTTCAATTATCTATCGTCATGTTACAGTCAGGCAAACAAATCTTTCAATTATCTTCAAAATTCTTGTTCTCGTAGTCATTATTTTCGGGTTTAATATCTGGAGCAGTACATCAATAAGCTCATGGCTAACAGAGTGGCTCAAATGGTGCATTATTGCTCTCTTCGTCTGGCATCTAGATCTCACCGAGCGTTATACATGGCAGTGGCTAATCTTTGCATTCTTACTCAGTGCGATTGCGAATGCACTCGTTGGGATATACATATTCTTCGGTGGAAGTGGTGCAGACCACCTTGTGATTCTGGGGCGTTTTTTTCGAGCATTTGGAACATTCGGACAACCTAATCCATTTGGTGGCTTTATGGGAATAACGCTACCAATAGCTATGATGGCCACATACAGTCAACTTATAAAGTTAGCGAGTGACTTTCACTCAAACACAGTCCGAATATTCAATCAAACGAGCATTATATTCTTCCTTTCAGCCTTAACAACAGGTGTTTTACTAGCAGGATTGATTGCATCTTGGAGTAGAGGGGCATGGTTAGGGTTTGGTGTATCCATGACGATGATGGCATTCGCGATACCATATAAACTTAGAACAAGTATTTTTGTATCAAGCACACTCATAATCCTAGTTGCTAGCTTAGGATTCAGTGATATCATACCTCAGTCTATTATTAACCGTATCACAACCGCTGCGACAGACTTCATTACGATAGATGAAATACGTGGCGTAGACATTACCACAATTAATTATGCAGTTGTCGAACGCATTGCCCATTGGCAAGCAGCAATCAACATGGCTGAGGCAAATCCATTGACAGGAGTGGGGCTTGGTAATTATGAGATAGTTTACGATCAATACCGACTACTTAATTGGGAAGAAGCACTTGGACATGCCCACAACTACTACTTGAACATACTCGCCGAAACTGGCATCATTGGTTTTCTTGTCTATATGATATTCTGGATTGTTGTTTTCTTCATAACCTGGCAAACACGACAACATCCCAATCAATTTGCTAGGTCTATTAGTATTGGCTTGCTAGGTTCATGGACATATATTGCTGTTCATAGTGTGTTTGATAACCTGTTTGTCAATAATCTCTTCCTACATATTGGGATATTATTAGGTATACTAGCAGTCTTGCATCGTCAAGTTTGGCACACAGTCACCCTGGAGTAAAGATGTCACAAGCAGTAGCACACGAGACAAAAAATCGAAAATTGACAACACCTCTTGATGGAATGATCATTAAAATTGCCACTCGAATCGGTGGCAGTAAAGCCAAAGAGGTTGAGCGCTTCATCAAATTTGCATTTGTTGGCATATTGGGTTTTGTTATCGACTTTGGAACAGTCTTTACTCTCCAATCCACCTTACTCCCACCTGTTAATGAAGTGGGAGAAAACGTTGTAATCAACGTTGCTATCGCCACTACAATTGGTTTTATTCTAGCTGTTTGTAATAACTTCACTTGGAATCGTCTCTGGACATATCCTGATTCACGTTCATACTCGATCCGTCGTCAACTCACCCAATTTGCAATCGTAAGTGTCTCGGGGTGGACAGCACGTACAATCTGGATTGCAACAACTTTTACATTTTTTGGTGTTTTATCAACACAAGCTGTTCAAATCATTATGGCAGACTACAACCCATCCCTACTTGACCAACAAAAATTTGGAACAATGATTGCTCAGTTTATTGGTGTGATTGTTGTGATGGTCTGGAACTTCCTTGCCAACCGCTATTGGACGTACAACGACGTAGAATAAACGTGTATCGAATATCTATCGACTACACCCCAGCTTATGAACAAGGCGGAGGCATCGGACGATACGTTCGTGAATTAACCTCAGCTTTGGTTCAAGTAGACTCAACAAATCAATATAAGTTATTTGTTTCAGGTGCAAATCAGACGACGTTACCACCGACCCCATCAGATAATTTTATATGGAAACCTAGTCCAATCACACCGAAATGGTTCGCACGATTATGGCATCGTGCACGCCTTCCATTACCCATCGAAGCATTTACTGGTCACATAGATTTACATCATGCAACTGACTTTGTCCTTCCACCGACACTTCCAAGTACAAAAACAATACTAACGGTTCATGATTTGTCATTCATACGTGTACCTGATGCAGCCACACCATCACTACGCTCCTACTTAAACCAAGTCGTTCCACGTTCAGTAAATCATGCAGATCACATACTTGCAGATTCACAAGCAACAAAAGATGATCTCATTGAACTATATAAGACACCTGAAGGCAAAATTACAGTTCTTTTGAGTGGTGTTGATAAACGATTTAAACCCATAACCGACACCATGGCTTTATCTCATACAAAAGAAAAGTATGGTTTAACGGGGATAAAGTATATTTTTTCCGTCGGCACAGTCCAGCCTAGGAAGAATTATAGCCGTGTGATTCAAAGCTTAGCAGCATTGCGCAAGGCGGGACATAATATTCACTACGTGATTGCTGGTGGTAAAGGTTGGCTTGAGGATGATATGTATCAGGCAATAGAAGAAACTGGACTATCAGATTATATCCATTTACTTGGCTTTGTTGATGATGAGGATTTACCAACATTATATTCAGCTTCTGAATGCCTCGTCATTACATCATTGTATGAAGGGTTTGGATTACCTATTTTAGAAGCGATGGCATGTGGTATCCCGGTTATCACATCAAATCTATCCTCATTACCTGAGGTATGCGGTCAAGCTGGGATTCTTGTTGACCCACTCGACACGACAGCTATCACAAATGCAATTCAATCAGTTTTATCAGATGAAACTCAACGTGAACAAATGATACAAGCAGGGTTTAAACAAGTAGCAAACTTCACATGGGAGCGTTCTGCAAAACAGTTGAAAAACGTATATGAATCTCTCCTGCCTTAGTTTAAATGATATAATTATATTGTTTTGTAACTAGAGAGTAAAATAATGACAGAACAAAGTGGCAAAAAAATTGAAGAATCAAAAGTCACATTAAGCCTACTCATGGGACCTCAAAATGCGAATCGACTAGGTAATGTCCATGGTGGTGTTATCATGAAGTTGGTTGATGAAGCCGGCGCAATTTCAGCAATGAAACATGCTCAAGCCCCTGTTGTTACAGTCGCTATAGACTCAATGACATTCGTCGAACCTATTCATATAGGTGAGGTCGTTACATTCAACGCCGAACTCACATATGTTGGACGTACATCCATGGAAGCACGGGTTGAAGTTATCACAGAGAATCCAATTTCAGCAGTCCGACGAAAAAGCAATATAGCGTATCTGGTTTATGTCGCACTTGACACAAATGGTCGCCCCAAAGAAGTCTCCCCATTAGTATTGGAGACCGAAGATCAAATCACCCGTGCAACTGCGGCAAAAGAACGTCAGGATTTCCGCAAAAAACAGCGCGCTAAGGAAGTCTAGAATGTCACAAGAATCTGCATTACTACGATTACTAGAACAACATAGTTATAAACGAGTCACCGAAGTTGATGAGCCAGACCTAGGAATCGCAGAACATCGCCCATATCCGTTTATGGCGATTGTTGGACAGATGGAAATGCGAACAGCCCTATTGCTTGCAGTCATTAATCCAGCAATTGGTGGGGTCTTATTAATTGGACCACGAGGTATCGCAAAAACAACAGCAGTGCGCAGTGTGACGGGGATCCTACCGCATATAGAAGTCAGCGATTGTGAAGAAGAGGTCTTGCCAGAAGATTTAGAAGCTCTTGAACCAGAAACTGCTGAAGCGCTCTATCCTGATTGTTATGAAAAATATAAAAATGGCGATAACATATCCCATGCGGATTCTGTAAAACTGGTAGAGCTACCCTTAAATGCACGTTTAGAAGATGTCGTAGGTGGCATCAATGAACGTGCTGCAGTACATAGAAATACTGTCCGCATTGAACGAGGTATCTTATCACGTGCGGATAAAAACATCCTTTATGTGGATGAGATCAATTTATTGGATGATGATATCGTCGATGCCATCTTAGATGCTGCTGCCCAAGGAAGTTATACTGTTCGCCGTGGTGCAAATATCGGAACCTATCGAGCACGTTTTGTGCTTGTCGGCTCAATGAATCCGGAAGAAGGACGACTCCGTCCACAAATCATGGATCGTCTAGGGTTACGAATTAACGTCCGAGGCTTAACAGATATTGATGATCGTATGGAAGTTTATAAGCGTGTCCGTGATTTCCGCAAAAATCCAACTGCATTTATTCGTCAGTGGGAATATGAAACAGCGCAAGCACGTGAAGAAATTATGCTAGCACGCGCCAATCTCAAAAAAACCGAGTTACCAGATGAAACCATTCGTGCAGGTATTGAGTTAGTCAATCAATTAGATATAGATTCACATCGCGCTGAATACACAATGTTTGAGGCTGCTCGAGCACATGCTGCTGCTGACAACCGTACCGAGGTATCTATTGACGATCTGATGACAGTTGCCCCGCTTGCATTACGTCAACGCCGTAGTGAATTTATGGTCAATTTCTTCCATCGGCAAGAAGAAGAGGATACTCAAATCCGCGCAACACTCGATTCAATTATCCAGAAACAGAAAAGTTAGCTCATTATATGTCGTTCAAATCTACAAATCTGATCTATTTACTTGTGTTTGTAGCGCTATTTGGCTATATCACACCGTGGATTCTTACACCATCAAATCCCCTTTCTTTAAATGCATTTGATCTCGCGGAATGGGCAAGCCTACACCCATCACAACCTAACACATCGCCTCCGTTGGTAGTTCCGATGATGCTAAGATTACAACTAGTTATCATTTCTATCTTGCTAGGATTACATGCAAAAACAGACTATCAACGATGGGGTGCCTTATTAGTTATCGGACTATTGGCTCTAGGACAGCTCCCCCCCTTAGAGTTTCTGATAAATGCCACCGATAACATTAACTATCAACAACAATTTATCCTTGCTGCGATTAGTTTATTGGTTGGATGCGGATTAGTGGTTCGCAGTCCAAAACAATGGGCATCATTAATTTCAATTGTCTTATTAGCTGTTGGAATTTTTACAAGTACCAGTGGTTTACAACAAGCACAGCAATTGTACACAATGTCTCTTCAAGAACATACAATTGGAAATGGTATAATCATTACAGTGAGTGCTTATATTGGGCTAATTGGGCTAAATTGTCTTCATCTTTTTACAACATTCAGAGCTAGTATGTCTTCACCATCATCAGAAATAAAACAAGGTAGCCACTGAGCTACCCTGCCATTTATTCAAATTATCAATATGGATTCGATTATGATTCCATATTGTCCTGAATATAAGAAACAGCTTGACCCACTGTTTCAATTTTTTGAGCGTCTTCATCGCTGATTTCGCCACCGAACTCTTCTTCGAAAGCCATAATCAATTCAACAAGGTCGAGTGAATCAGCTTCAAGATCCTCACGGAAACTTGCACCAGCAACTACCTTATCTTCTTCTACACCCAATAATTCAACTACAATACCTTTTACGCGATCTTCAATTGATGCCATGAATATTCCTCCCACGGGAATGATTATATTTTCTAATTAGACAACGACTAATTATACCGAGATTAATGCTGTGTGCTAGGCTAATTAGCGTTCTTCCAAAAATTATTGACACACATACACTTACTCAGTACGATAACTAACATTTGCTAGCTTATAGCCGATAACAATCTATAATTAAGGAACACAAAATTATGACAAAAGTCACGGAAACACCAACAACTGAAAGTCGAAAAGTGGATCATATTCGTATTAATCTAGACGAAAATGTGCAGTTTCCGCGACTCACAACGGGACTAGAGAACTTTCGATTTATACACGATGCGGTTCCAGAATTAAATCTAAACGATATCGATACAACAGTTCAGCTATTCGGGAAAACACTCGCATCGCCTATTTTAATCTCATCTATGACAGGTGGGACAGAAATGGCGCAGAATATCAATCGTAACTTAGCTGAAGCCGCTCAACACCACAATATTGCAATGGGGCTTGGCTCACAACGTGCAGCCATCGAAGATGAAGAACTTGCCAATACCTACACAATCCGTCAAGTTGCCCCCGACATCATGTTATTTGCAAATATCGGAGCAGTGCAATTCAATTATGGTTATGGTGTTGAACAATGTCAAAAAGCAGTAGATATGGTGGAAGCCAATGCCCTCATTTTACACTTTAACGTCCTACAAGAAGCCGTCCAACCAGAGGGTGATATAGATTTCTCAGGTCTGCTTAAAAAGACTGAAGCTGTCTGTAAACAGCTTGAAGTTCCGGTGATTGCTAAAGAAGTAGGATGGGGCTTTTCCAAGCAAAATGTACGTGATTTAGCAAATGCAGGTATATCTGCCATTGATGTTGCTGGCTCTGGTGGTACCTCATGGAGTGAAGTTGAATATCACCGCGCACCAACATCATTCCATGCGCGTGTCGCAAGAAGTTTCGCAGATTGGGGTATTCCTACTGCCGATGCCATCCAATACGCTGTCAGTGGTGCTCCTAACTCACCAATATTTGCGAGTGGCGGTCTCCGAGATGGGATAGATATAGCTAAGAGTGTCGCATTAGGTGCAACTTTAGCAGGTTTAGCAGGTCCTTTTCTTAGAGTCGCAACTGAATCAGTTGAAAGCGTTGATCAATTCATACGTGAACTCACAGCTCAGCTTCGTATCGCTATGCTCTGCACAAGTTCGACTGTAATTGACGACCTGCGTCAAAACAAACTCCATTCAATCAACTAGACAAACTCTCGTATTACACTATTACTCAAGAGTCTACCTGCATCTGTCAGGTGGACTCGATCAGATTGAATCTCAAGTAACCCCATTTTTTCGAAACGTGTGACACTGTCCCTAAACATTTCAACAAAATCTTCTCCAAAACGGGCTTCAAATGTCTTACGATGTAGCCCTTCGGTCGTGAGCCGTAAGCCCATCATAATCGTTTCGTAGAGGTCATCTTCTCGCTCAACTTTAGTAAATTTAGCAACTGCTGGTGTTAGCGGGAATATTTGATTTGAGTTTGGCGCGGACTCATCTAGTAATGTATTCACATAGCGTTGTGGAGCGGTGATAGTTGAATATCGATACCCACCAGCAAAGCCATGCGCCCCTGCCCCAAGTCCAGCATAAGGTAGATTTCGCCAATATTGTAAATTATGTTGACATTGTCGTTCAGATTTAGACCAATTGCTAATCTCATATTGCTCAAATCCACTATGAGAAAATTCTTCTGATGCATATTCATACATATCAGCAAATAAGTCTTCATCAGGTTCGGGCAACTCGCCAGCATCTACTTTTAATCGTAGATCCGTCCCACCTTTGAGTTCAAGTCCATACATCGAGATATGTTCTGGATCAAGTTGTCTAAGCCTATCGACAGTTTGCTTCCAATCATCCATCGTTTCATGAGGCGATGCAAAAATCACATCAAGATTGATATTATCAAAGCCAGCTTTTCTAGCATATTGCATTGCTTTATCAACCATTTTCGCATCATGCTCACGCTCAAACAACTTCAAGATTTTCTCAGTTGCGGATTGCATACCGATACTGATTCGATTAAATCCCACTTGTCTCAATCCTTGCAAATAATCCACAGATAAGTCATTGGGATTAGATTCAAGTGAAATCTCAACATCATCTACAAAATCAAAACAATCGCGTAAGGTCTGAAAAATCAAACGATATTGTTGCGTTGAGATCAAAGATGGGGTCCCACCACCAAAGAAAATAGTATGTACATGAGTATGTGGGTTATGTTCAGACATAAATCTAATTTCTTGGCAAAGTGCGTCAACATAAGCAGGGATAAGGGATTCAAGATCTACATAGGTATTGAACGCACAATAACTACAAAGTTTAGAGCAAAATGGGATATGGAGATAGATTGATAAAGGAGTATGTTTGAACATGGCTTCCATGCTATGATTTAAAGGCTTAAGATTGCGTCATTGTGATAGGTAAAATATAATAAATCAAGACATCATTCCCTATTTTGTATTTATAGATTAAGACGGTACAATCTCATGCCAGAAACAACTCAATTCGGCGGACCCGAAGATGAAGCTTACGTAGATGGTGCGCTTAAACCAAACACAATCCTCCTAACACGATACAAGATTATTGGTATCTTAGGTGGTGGTGGGCAAGGTGCAGTCTACCAAGCACGTGACTTAAACTTCCCAGATGCTAAGCGCCTCGTAGCAATTAAAGAAATGCATGTCCAAGGCGCCGACGCAGGACAACGTGCCTCAACAGTCAAGACATTCCAGCGAGAAGCTAACATTTTAGCTACGCTCTCGCACCCGGCCATTCCCAAAATTTACGATTCATTTGAGCAGAATGATCGTGTTTATCTGGTGATGGAATATATTAATGGTAGTGATCTTGAAGCAATCTTGACCAAGACAAAAACATTACCAATGAAGAAAATACTCGAATGGTCAATTGATCTATGCGATGTATTACACTACCTGCATAGTCATCAACCTGACACAATTATTTTCCGTGATATGAAACCTGCCAATATCATGATTGATGCACTTGGCAAAGTTCGCCTTATCGATTTCGGTATCGCGAAAGTCTTTGTGAGTGGGAAACGACACACAATGATTGGAACTGAAGGGTATTCAGCGCCAGAACAATATAAAGGTAATGTTACCCCATTAAGCGATATTTACAGCCTTGGTGCAACCTTACATCATGTGATTACACGCAAAGACCCTCGTCTTGAACCACCCTTTAGCTTCTCAGAGCGTCCAATCGATGAACATAACCAAGAAACACCAACGGGGCTAATTAAAGTCATTGAAAAAGCACTTGAATTCGACCCATCCAATCGTTTTACATCTTGTGCAGAGATGAAAGATGCGCTAGAGGAAGTAAAATATGGAACAGCATCTGCACAGCGTATGACCACAAATGTTCCTATGAATGGAAGTGCTGCACTCAATTCGAATTCAGGCGATGGTAATGAGCAAAGCACCAGTTTCTTCGACGGTATGGAAGACGGTTTTGCAGCTGCCAAAATGCAAGAACAGTGGAAATTCAAAGCAGAAGATGAAGTTCGATCATCACCTGCTATGTATGATGACATTATCTATGTTTCATCCTACGATACCAATGTATGGGCAATCAACTCAGATGATGGAGAATTTGTCTGGAAATATCCTACAACCGCTGGTATAGCGGCATCACCAATTATTGACGAAGAACATAAACTTGTCTTTGTTGGATCCGAAGATTACACATTCTATGCACTAGAATCTCGTTCAGGACGTATTAATTGGACATTCCAAACGAATGGAAAGATTCGTAGTACAGCTCGTGTTGCTCATGGCCACGTATTCTTCGGTAGTGACGATGGTAAACTTTATGCGCTTGTTGCTCAAAATGGTCGTCATCTTTGGGATTATGACACTGTTGCACCGGTACGTACACAACCATGGGTCACCAATGACCTGATTATCTTTGGTAACGAAGATGGTGAGTTAGCGGGACTCGAACTCAGTGGGGCGAAGAAATGGTCATTCCGTGCGAAACGCGCGATTACATCAAGTCCATATGTTGATCTTGAAGGTATTTGTTATTTTGGCTCATTTGATGGCCATCTTCATGCAGTCCAAGCGAATGATGGTTGGCGTGTCTGGAGATTCCGTACAGGACGACCTGTTATATCCTCCCCAGTTGTTGAAGGTACATATGTTTATTTCGGTGTAACTGATGGCACTTTCTACTCAGTCAATACTCAAACAGGTAAAGACCGCTGGAAATTTAGCGCAGAAGCTCCAATTATCGGATCACCTGTTGTTCACGAAGAGAGCGTGTATTTTGGCGATACTGACGGTAACTTTTATTGTCTAAATATTACCGATGGCAAAAAACGTTGGGATTTTAAAACACAAAAGGGAATCACTTCTGCACCCCTAATTACTCATAACAAAATCCTAGTCACGTCAATGGATAATACTGTCTATGCCTTACCTCTTGTAAGTGCATAATGAAACTACATAAACTTAGGAAATACAAATGAACATAATCCGTCGCATCTTTGGACAATCATCTGAAGAACTAAAATCAGCGCAAACAGAAACAAATGTGACAACAACTCCTGAAGCACCAAACAGTGACGTTGCAACACAAAACACGGAAGAACTGAAGCAAGCCGAAAGCACAATCGAAGATGCCGATACTGATGAACTCAACATCGCCTCGGCAGAAAAAATTGAGGACACAACAGAAGAATTTGATAAAGATAAAACACCTATCCCATCAGGTGTGACACGTCCTTTATCACAAAACACAGTCGCCCATCAGCAACATGTCTCTTTATCATACGGGCTAGCAAGTGATGTTGGTATGGTCCGAGAAAACAATCAAGATGCCTGTTTCGCTATACAACTAAGATCAGTTACGGTTGATGACCGTCCAGATTTTGGATTTTTCATTGTCGCCGATGGTATGGGTGGTCATCATGATGGTGAAAAAGCATCAGCGTTAACAGTTGAAACACTTGCCGCAGAGATGCTAGAGAACATCTATGTACCAATGCTCAAGCAATTTGACGACAGCGACCGCCCTACTGTTGTCGAAGCTCTTGTTGCCGCTGCAGAAAAAGCAAATCTTGAAGTTATTAAGAAAGTGCCAGATGGTGGTACAACATTAACTAGCGTAGCAGTTGTCGGTAACTTCGCCTATCTAGCTCATGTAGGTGATAGCCGTGCCTATCTCATAAATAATGGTGAAATGGAACAACTGACAAGAGATCATTCCCTTGTGCAACGTTTAATTGAACTTAACCAATTGACCCCTGAAGAAGCGGAACATCACCCGCAGAAAAATGTCCTTTATCGGGCTATAGGACAAAGTGAGAATCTCGAAGTAGAGCGACTCATTCGTCCGTTGCCACCCGGCGCTCAGATGTTGCTGTGTAGTGACGGTTTATGGGGACTTATCGATGATGACACTATGAAAAAGATTATACTAGAAGCGCCAACACCGCAAGATGCCTGTGACAAATTAGTTGCACTGGCAAATACAAACGGTGGGACTGACAATATCACGGTTATTATCTTACAAATTCCGAGTAGTAAGTAGTAAAAGATGAACAATTTTGATCCATATACCATTCTAGGTGTATCCCAAAATACAAACAGCGACGAAGTTAAGCGGGCATATCGCAAACTCGCACAACGCCTGCATCCAGATGTCAACCCTAACAGTCGGGGGGCAGCCAATCAATTTCAAGAAATCACTCATGCGTACGAGATATTGTCAGATAGTTTACGTCGTCATCACTTCGAAGAAGAATTGTCTCAAAAACGTAATCCAGATGACCTATTTTATTCATTGAATGTTACATTATCAAAACGCTCCATCATTACTTTGGAAGAATCTCAGGTCATTTATATGCTTGCAGAAATCTTCCCGCCACCGCAACTTCAACAAGACACAACAACGCAGCAGTCCCGTATTAATCTGACACTTGTTCTTGATCATAGTAATTCGATGAATGGTCGACGCATGGACAAGGTCAAAGTAGCGGCACACCAAATCATCGATAATTTAGCAAACGACGATTATATTTCTGTTGTATCATTCAATGATCGAGCAAATGTTATCATTCCTGCAACACTTGCCCAAGACAAACAGTCGCTAAAAGCTCAAGTTAGCATGATGCAAGCATCAGGCGGTACCGAGATTTATCAAGGTTTATCTAAAGGTGTTGCTGAAAACGAAAAATTCATGAATGCTAAAATGGTCAATCATGTGATCTTATTGACAGATGGACATACCTTTGGAGATCAAGACCGTTGTATTGATTTAGCAGTCCAGTGTGCATCAAAGGGTGTTGGTATTAGTGCAATGGGTTTGGGGAATGACTGGAATGATGAATTTCTCGATGAGATTGCATCAAAAACGGGTGGTTCATCAATTTATATTAGTAGTGCAGATGCCGTTGTTCGTTTTCTAAATAATCATGTTCGTAACCTCGCAAATGTATTTGCGGAGCGTATGAAGTTATCGATTGCAACAAATCCTGATGTACAACTTGAGCTAGCTTTCAAATTATCGCCTCATCCTCAACCACTAGAGATTGATGATGAGTATATCTATCTTGGTAGTTTACAAACATCGCGCCCTATTTCAGTGCTTATGCAGTATCAATTACCTGCTAAGATGGACCTCGGATTTAGAAATATTGTACGTATTGTTGCGTCCGGTGATATTTTGCAAAATACAATACCGGAATATCAGACAATTAGTGATTTAACAATTGAAGTTACGAATGAGCAACATTTGGAAGAACCACCAGCAGCTATTCTCGATGCACTCAGTAAGCTAACACTATATCGCCTACAAGAGCGTGCACAACAAGCTTTAGAAGAAGGAAACATCGCGGAAGCAACGAAGCGGTTAGAAAATCTTGCAACCCGCTTACTGGAGATGGGTGAAGATGACTTAGCACGTCAAACCCGTCAAGAAGCCCAGCGCGTCGCCCAAACAATGACCTTCTCTGATAAAGGTAAAAAAACGATCAAATATCAAACGCGTTATCTATTAGCGCCCGGCACAAGCATTATTGATGAAATTGAGTAATTGCACGTGAGTTCTTCAGGATTTATTGATTACATATACATTCATGTTATACAATGTTAAAATTAGAGAGACACAATTTGTACAACAGTAAGAAAGGAGCAAGATGTAACCAATGGGTGCATCACAAGCTATGAAACCATGTCCGAATTGTGGTCATGTTAATCGTGTTGGACTACTCTTCTGTGAGGAATGTGGCAGAAACCTTGCAAGTGCGGTTAATGTAACACTACCAACCCGGAAAATACAGAATGAAACAAATGACGCATCAGCAAAAGCCACATGGGGTTCAGCCCGTTTTGAAGATTCACATGTCATTTTGCATGTCCGTGATGCAGCAAATCCCATCAAACTACCCGCAGCACCAAAGTTGACGATGGGACGTTCCGATGCAGGAACAAGCGATAAACCTAGTATAGACTTTGCTCCGTATGGTGCATTGGATAAAGGGGTTTCTAGATCGCATGCCGCCATCGAACTAAGTGAAGATACACTTACCCTTGTTGATACAGGCAGTGCAAATGGTACATTTTTAAATGGTCAACGCCTTGTATCGAATCAACCGCGTGTATTACGTGACGGTGATGAAATTCGCTTAGGAAAACTAATTGCATATATTTACTTTGAACGTAGCTAGGTGAGTACTCATGTATACAATTATTCTTCATGTTGCCAACTCAGCACCTGTTAAAGTTGAGGTTGATGAACTACCCAGCCCAACTGACACATGTATTTTGGGACGCAACCCAAGAGAACGTAATGATAAGGAATTTGATTGGTTGGATGAAGGTGTAGAATCTGTCATCTTTCCATGGTGGCGTATCAATTATGTTCAAATTCTACCTAATGATGATGAGGTAGCAGACTTCCCATTGCCATTCCGTGACTAACAAGTAAAGAAGACCTATGAATCCAAGACAATCTGTAAATAAACAACGCAAGGGTAAACGCATTCTTGTTGTTGATGATGAACCACGTATGATCGGCTTTATTCGCATGAATCTTGAACTTGAAGATCATCATGTAATCGAAGCTCACAGTGGTCTCGAAGCACTTGATGCCGTTAGAACACAATTACCCGATCTAGTCCTGTTAGATGTTATGATGCCGGAGCTTGATGGCTTCGAGACATTACGTATGCTACGTGAATTTTCCGAAATTCCGGTCATTATGCTCACCGCAAAAGGTGAAGAAAATGATAAAGTCTATGGTCTAGAATTAGGTGCCGATGATTATATTACTAAACCATTTGGTCCACGTGAGTTGAGTAGTCGGATCAAAGCGATCTTCCGTCGGATCGAAAAACCAACAACAGAAGAAGCAATTCTGGAGGTTGACGACCGCTTGAGTGTCGACTTCAATCAACGAGAAGTTATCGTCAATGGTGAACATATAAAGCTCAGACCAACAGAGTATCGCCTCCTCTATCATCTTATTAAAAACGCAGGCTGGACAGTTCCGCACGACCAACTTCTACAAAAAGTATGGGGATATGAATATCGTGATGAAGCTCATTATGTTCGTCTATATGTGAATTATCTGCGTGAGAAAATTGAAGAAGATCCATCTAACCCGCGTTACATAATCACCGAGCGTGGAGTTGGTTATCGGTTTATCAACTTCAAGCAATAGATAGTGGGTGAAACATGTTTCACCCCTTCCCTGCTTCAGGTATACAAGAAGCCAAAATCTAGATACAAACACATTTCACTCTCCAGACCTTTACTACCACAATCTATCTTTCCGTATTCCCGAAAAACGAAGATCGAGTGGTCACGTCGTTTGATCTTTTTCTTGAAAGTGTTCCATTGCGATTTACTAGGCATATCATTACCATCAGCCAATTGGAAATAACTGAGCTTAAAGATCATACGGAAATGATTATCTTCAAAATCCTCTAAACTCACTAAGCTCGCGCCACTAGCACCAATCAACAAACTGTTTACCAGTTTGATAACATGCGTCTTTTTGACTTTTCTAAATTCAGGAAGTTCATCGTTATACATAGCACCGACCTTAATTTACGTATTTACAACTACTCATAACCTCTGTAGATTATGCTTTCATGACAAGTTTAATTCAGCTCAAAGATATAAAGCATGGTCAAAAATCTATTTAGAATACTTCTATTACTTATACTAAGCATGATGGTTGTTCATACGATCATTTACATTGTATTTGGTATTGCTCTCATTCCATTTCCATTTGACTATGATCAAGCTGAAGGATATGAGTTAAATAATGCAGTACTCATCGCAGAGGGAGGATGCCCATACTGTGATAACGATATTTTCCCATTCTATGGAAGTGGCTATCCGCCAGTCTTCCATATTATCATGGCTCCATTTGTCACCCTCTTTGGACCACAATTTTGGTATGGTCGCCTAATCATCTTTGCTGCAACATTTATAACAGCTTTCGCGATCAGCTGGGCGGTCCATCGCGAAACAGAGCATAAACTTATCTCGATTATCGCAGGTTTAGCATTTCTAGCATCAAACTATATCTATCACATCGGCCCTCTACTCCGCCAACACCTATTGATGGTTTTATTTGAGACATTAGCAATTGTCATTGTCGCCAATGCATTTAATGTGACACAAAAGCAACAACGGCAAAAACTCTTTTTTGGATTTTTATTTCTTTTGTTAGCCGGCTATACAAAGCAACTAGCGTACGCAACTTGTATAGCCCTTGCAGGCTGGGTCTTCCTACGCAACCCACGTACAGCAATACAATATAGTTTAGGATTAATAGCCGCAGCAGGATTGATATTTGGTATATCGATGTTAGCGACCGATAATCAATGGTTTACAAATATCATCATTGCTAATCAAAATCCTTACATTACGGAACAATTCATAGGTCTAATGCTACAATTCTTGAGATTGCATTGGTGGCTACTTGTGCCAGCAGTACTTATGTTTGTCTATGAATTTTACTTTGACAGACTCTCTGTATACTCAATCTGGTTTGTAGTTTCTTTTATTGCAACAGCTGGATCCGGCAAGTGGGGAGCCGGAGATAGCTATTATGCAACTGTCTTGGTATCCATGTGTATTCTCAGTGGCATCTTTGTAGGGCGTTCGCTCAATCAAGGTTGGTCACTACCATCAAAGAATTATATCGTCCGTCTTTTCAATTTTCGAATACCCTATTTTCAGCAATTTCTGGCTTTTTTCGGATTAATACTCCTAATAGGTTATGGAGCTACTGTTTTTAAGTTACCCACATCAGGTCCTATTTTCGGGCCTATCGCAAACGCATTAAATATCAGTCCGTTGCCCTCTTGGCGTTATCCATTATATGACCCTGCCGGCTGGACAGTCGGATACGCAGTAACAGGTCACTTTCCATCGCAACAAGACTATGTAAACGGGTGGGAAATTATTGATGAAGTCAACAAAACTGACGGATTAGTGATGTCTGAGGATGCTGGATTTAGCTTCCAAAGTGGTCGAGAAGTTATCACAAATGGTGTACAACTTAAGAACCTCTGGGAGAATGATCAATACGATCCTAGTGAGCTTATTGATTACATAGAAAATCATAGATTCGGCCTCATTATTTTACGAGCAGATTTATTCCCGCCGCCAGTTCTTATTGCAATTAAATCCAATTATGAAATAGATAAGACAATTCCAATGAATGGGTTTGAATATGAACTATGGAGACCATCAGAAAGCCCCTCTACAGAATGACAAGGGGCTTCATGATTGTATGAAGTGGTCGTTATCTTATGACAACGCGGGTAGTATTGTCATCGTTGTGGAGACTTCTTCCAAATCAAATTTATTACAGTATTCGCGTGGCAACACCGTATGAATTTTAGTACCGCGTGACTGTAACTCAGCTAATTGGCCAGCTGTAGGGCTACCTGTATAACCATCAGTCAATATCAAAACGCGTGATACAACTTGTGTCTGTTCAATTAAATGATCGAATACAGGCACAATACTTGTTCCACCTGTTGATGTAACTAATCCAGTCTTTAAGTCTTTCAAAATTAACGGTTCGACGATCGTCGAAAACTGAAACAGCTTTGCTTGATCTTTTGCGACATAAGGTGTGAGCAAGCCCAGCAAATATGGAATCATTCGCCCCATTGAACCAGACACATCGAAATAAACGAAAGCGCGGTGACGAGGTTGTAGCATGCGCACCTTGCGCTCATACTTCTGATTCCACAGAGCCTCACTCGCGCCAAGCAAGCGACGTGCGTGCATCATTCGATCTCGAGGATTAGGCAAAACCCCTGTACCTGAGGTCTCAATAATTGGTGTGCGCTTACGTCGCTGATATATACCAGACTCTGTGCCAATAGACTTCTTAAGCACACTGGAAAATACACGACGTACCTCATAAGACGTATCCCAGACATCTGAATTATATGAACGCTGATACCCACCTCTACCCCGTTTTTTGTAACCAAAGGGCAATAAGGTAAAATCACCTATCGTATCCCCAATATATTCACCGACGAGAGCTTTATCTTCATCATCAAGTCCATCATGATCACCAATTAAAACTGGAATACCATCGGGGTTAATACCCCGCTGACGCATATCCTCACGAATCAGGTTGAGAATTTCTTCGTAAAATGTAACCTGTCGTGAATGACTCAAAAACGGGCGAGTAGGATACAACTGTTGTAAAACACGTTTTGTCCCCGTAGGCCCAACATTGTCAGGGTATTGTGGATTATTAGGCCATCCAACTGGTGGGCGTAACAATAAGTGCGGGAATTTATCTGGCGGATTTAATGCATCGAAAAATCCCATATATTCTGGTGACCGAAATCGTCGTGACAAACTCGAATTAATAATTGCATCAAATGCAATATTTTGTGCAGGTGTAACACGTGGGTAGAGTGCAGTATGTGCCATCATAACATGCCACAATTCGTGCATCACTAACAACAGAATATGCTCATCACGTTTGCAATGTTTGGCAATAAAATCAGGATTCAGTAGCAAACGAGGGCGATGTTTACACTCCATCGCCGCTGTCGGTACTTTTCGGCTTGCAACAATTCCTGCCAATCTCGCCAACGTTTCCATCTCCAGCGTTCCCGCTGGCAAAGAGGATAATAATCTAGACATGATGCGAGATGTATCACCTCGCAGATGACGTGCAAGTGTTTTTACATCGGTCATTGCCATACCTCCTCAATAGCCCCTGTCGCAATAGCCATTTCGACGATACGTGGATCATCACAAATGTATGCTTGATTCAAAAAACCAGATTCGAGCGCAATTGGTGTCTCATCAACAAGCACATTACCTCGGACACGTCCCAGAATATTCAATACAAATGTTGCATCCACAGCACGATAAGATTGATATGGTGCTTTTGTTACAGTAGGCGCCGGTCGACGCCCTGGAAGGTTATTGTTACTATCCGGCTGTTGGTCTTCTGTTTCTACAACAGGCAATGTCGCTGATGTAAATGCATCATAAATATTTTTACGTACAGGGTGTAGAAGTATCGCACCTGTTATGCCATAGGTTTCCCATGCATCATCCAATTTTTCAATTAGCTCATTACGGATAGCATCATCCTCAGCAAGTTTTGTAGCAAATGCTTCAATCTCGGTCATCGATGTGTCTAGAGTAGTACCAAGAATTCTAAACAACGGGTCCCCAACCCCCTGATAAGCAATTTTGACACCATCACCAAGCGGTGTAATCGTCCATGACGGTTTTGCAGGTAAATTATTGTTACCAAACCGATTATTGCCGAAACGAGAACGGAACGAATTATTGTTCTGGTTACTGTTATTTTGGTTTTGATTGTTCTGGTTATTATTGTTCTGATTTTGGTTATTTTGGTTTTGATTATTATTGTTGATACGATTCAACAACCCACCCTGATTATTATTGTTATTTTGGTTTTGATTATTCTGGTTATTATTGTTCTGATTTTGGTTGCTCATGCCTACACCTCCGTTACACCAAATGTCGCAAGGTCTTCTTGAAACTGCTCAAGAGATTTATTCCAGTCAGCCGACCGCCACATATCAGGAAAACAGCCAAGAATATAATTCACTTCTAGATTTGCTAATGCATCTTCATCGGCACGGCGTTCAACTGCCCATTGCTTGATATTATTCCAGTTGTCCATATCGGTCTTGTTACTCGTATTGAAAAGACTCATACGACGCGGTTGCATAACACGCGTAATTAACTTTGTAATTGGTTCCCACGCCGCTGGCGTTAACTTACGGCGGTTACGGAACGACAGATACATTGCAACAGCTAAGCTAATTTTGCGTGACTCTGCTTTATATGCACCCAAGGCCTGTGTGATAAGTTGCCCTAGTTCCTCATCATTAAAGCCAAGTTCTTCTGCGATCAAAATGCGTTGAACCGCATCCTCTTCCTCTAGAACTTGTCGCCATCCATCATGTTCTAACTTAGTAGAAATCTCCCACGCTTGACGGTGCACAGCGACCACTAAAGTTGGTGTCGGTGGTACTTCAGTTGCAGTCTGAGGTAAACCATACAATAGTGCAATTTCTGCACTTACATCCATATCAATCACATCATCAGATAGTAACCGTCTAGCAGAATGTACTGCCACCATTGACCGTAATAACATACGTGCCCGACGAGGGCTCTGTGGCAGTTTTGAGCGATAGAGCAAGTCCATCAAGTAGATCACATAATCACCTAGCCACTCACCATATTCGTGTTCAACCGCTAACATTCCATCACGACAGTCTTCAATGAGTTGCGTAAGATCCAAGATCTCATCATCTTCAGTTTGAGCAAAACTCAACATACGGCGACGATCTTCTTTTTCTAAATCTCGCCAATTTGGGACAGGAATAACAAATGGAAAGCGATCAATAAGTGCAGGATCAAGTGGTTCAGAGCCAAGATAAATATCACTCGATAAGTCATCAAAGTCTGGTTCATCCGGGGAAGGCGGATTCATCGCTGCCCACCGGAACTGTAAAGTATCAAGTGGCATCCCTATTACCCGCCTCTCATGGATAATTGGGAATAGTTTATTTTGCAAATCAGCACGGCAACGTGATATTTCATCAAAGAATACAAATCCAGCATCCCAAATGGCACCAGGTGTTGTCACAAACTCAAGTTTCTGTTTCGTTTCATCTGGTAGTGGGATACCAACGAGATCATCATAATTTAGCAACGACGCATTATAATGACGAAATTCTAGGTGTAAGGCTTGAGCAATACGTTCAACCAAGAGTGTTTTGGCTGTACCATGAGGGCCAATAAGTAAAAGAGGAGATTCTGTTGCTAATGCAGCCAAAATAACAGCATCTAAATGCTTCCAACCATAGATTTTTAGTGATTCTGTGATACTGGTTTGATTAACTGACGCGGATGTTCCCAGCATTCAACTTAGCTCCTTAACTATCCCTTATCACAATATTGAAACATGCTTTATCAATTGCGCACTTAAAAACTATCACTTATTGATAGTTTTGTCAACTTTTTGTGATAATTTTGCTGTAATTCATTGACAAAGTATATAGTAATGATTGATATGCTTGATATTTGAAATTTATCAGCGCATAATGTGAGTAACTTCATTTCAATAACGAAAGGTTCAATTATGCCAACGTATGTAAACTTGGAGCCTGCCTTATTTAAATGGCAAGCGAAGCATCAAGAACGCATGACATACGAAACTCTCGCAAAAAAAGCAGGAATTTCCATTGCGGCATTATATAGAATAAAATCAGGCAATATGATCACTCCTGACCTCCGTAAAATAAATGCACTTTGTAAAGTGCTTGAATGTGAGCCTGGCGACCTAATTATGAGGGAGACGACAAAACCAAGTAATCAGGTCACAAAACTTGAGGCTGAACGTGTTGAAGTACTAAATGAAATACAAAGAAAAAAGAACAAGCAACAAGCAACACAAACATGATCCTTACAAAAACGAGAACATAATGAAAACCCGATTACAGCATCGGGTTTTTTGATTACATATCAATCTCGTAACAAAAAGTTACAATTTCGCTAGTTTTCAGGCAATTTTTTAAAACTTAAGCATTAAATCCCAGTTTTTATGTTACAAATAAAACAATACAGAAACGAAGCGAAAATCTAACCAAATTAGAATTATTCCATGTTCGAAAATTTGGTCTTAGGGAGGAAAGTTGAGAGTATTGTATGGCTAATCAAATAAACCAATCTACGTCTTCCGCACTAGAGGCAGCGGCAATGGACTTAGAATCCACCAGTAAAAGTTCACCAGAGCCTATTATTAATACGAATGGCTCTACACCTTCACAAAATGTCACATATAATGGCATAAATACTAGTTCACCAGCACAGGCAGGTACTTCTATGGCAGACGATAATCAATCAAAAGATGATCCGCAAAAATCAAATGTATCTGCCGTCTATGGCAACTATGATGATTTTCAATTGCTACCAGATGCACCGTGGCCGCCACCCATATTCATCAAACAAAATATAACCCCTCAAGAGCGTTATTACATTGAACATCGCTGGTACAGTCAATGGTCGTTTTTTGATTCAAAAGCAACAGAAAACAAAAATCGCTATTATCGTACTCAATTAATCGTAGGTATTGGTTCAGTATCTGTACCCGTTTTGGTAGGTATTAACGCCGTTGGTATTGCACAGCAAATTCTGTACTTTGTCACAGTCTTTATTAGTTTGTCTGTTGCGATGGCTACCGCAATCGAAAGTCTCTATACATTTGGGGACAATTGGCGTTCATATCGCTCTGCAGCAGAAGATATGAGACAAGAAAAATCGCTATATGATGTCAAAGCAGGTAAATATGCTAATAATAGACAAGCGTTTATAAGATTTGTAGAACGTTGTGAAGAAATTATCGCTCAGCAAAATGGTCGCTGGGTACAATCACAAGAAAAAGCTGCTGAGCAAATCCGTGAAGATGTTGCCGATATGGACGGTGTAACTGCCTCACCTAGAGAAGATCAATTTGGAAATGCAATTGCAACACCAGCAACTACAGCAGCTACAAATGTAGCTGTTACAGCAGCACCAGATATGGCTACACCAGTCACGGAATCATATACAGAGGTTGCTGCGACGGTAGCAGATACATATACCGAAGCTACCCCACCAGTAGCAGACACTTATACTGAAGCACCAACTTCAACAGATACATATGCGGATGCTACTCCACCAACCGAAAACTATGAAGGTATGGATACACAAAACCCTGCAGGACCAACATCCTACGGATAGGTAAGTAGTATTTACTAAAAATCAAAACAGACCAGTAAAGTTGACTGGTCTGTTTTATTTTATCAAAAATAGGTGTTATTCATTGTCCCAAAGATCTTCTTCAACAGATGCGATACAATGTTCTAAAATATCCAATCCTTCATCAAGTATTTCGCGTTCCAAAACCAATGATGGTGCAAACCGTATGCCACTTGTACCACAACCGAGTGTAAGCAAGCCATTTAGGTAACACCGATTCACAATCTCATCCCGAAATGCAGGGATAGGTTGCCCATTAGCATCTACAAAATCCATACCAATCATGAAACCTTTACCATCAACCCGACTCATTGATGGATGATCTCCCATAAACTTTGTTAAACGACCATATGTGTATTCACCTAGAACACTAACACTATCTAATAAACCATCTTCAATAATGTTCAGTGTTTCAAGTGCAGCAATACATGATACAGGATTACCTCCAAATGTACTTGCATGAGCACCGGGAATCCACTTACCCATCACATCGCTATGAGCAACTACAGCACCTAGTGGTAGTCCTGAAGCTAATCCTTTTGCCATACATACAATATCAGGAGAAACATCCCAATGTTCGATTGCTAACCATTTCCCTGTACGTCCTACACCTGATTGAATTTCATCGGCGATAAGTAAAATACCGTATTGATCACACAGCTTGCGCAATCTTGGTAAAAAGTCATCACGGGGTACAAGATACCCTCCTTCACCCTGAATTGGCTCAACAATAATTGCGGCGACATCACTTGGTGCAACTTTTTTAAACACAAATGTTTCAATAAATCCAATCGCATCGCACCAACATTGTTGGCAGCATCCTCCACCATCATCACATCCTTCACACTGGTTACGCGCAGGATATGGCACATGAGTCACACCACCAGGAATATAAGGATAACCATCGCGCTGAGTATATTTGCTAGCTGTCAGGGACAATGACCCCATCGACCGCCCATGAAATGCGCCATAAAATGCAACTATATGTGATCGTTTAGTTGCATACCGAGCAAGTTTAATGGCAGCCTCAACAGACTCAGTCCCAGAATTACCATAAAACACAAGCTTTTCTTCTGGGCTAGCCTTATGAATTGGAATAATCTCCTGCAACTTTTCCGCTAAACGTACTGGTTCAGGGCTAAAAAAGTCAGTCCCACCAATATGCATATACTTCGCGACTTGATCTTGGACCGCTTTAACTACTCTAGGGTGACTAAATCCCGTTGAAAGCACCGCAATACCTGAGGCAAAGTCAATATATCGATTACCATCGACGTCCCAAACTTCTGCCCCTTCGCCATGACTCACAGTGAAACCGTATGAACGAGTATAAGATGGTGAAATTGTCGATTCATCACGTTTGACAATATTCTTAGAATTAACACTTGGCTCACGAAAAACAAAGCGTTCTTCTGCACTAGACATACTTTTTACCTTCCTAGCGACCTTCGGCAAATTATATAAACCAATTTGTTCAAATTAACTGAAAAGTGAGTATAAAGTCGCATACTGTAAGCGTCAAGTAACGAGACTATGTGCAAGTAGGGTAGTGGTAATATTAGTAAATTTAAGTAGAATATAAACTAAGTTCATACAAATAAGCAGAGTACACAAGCTCTTACCAATTACCTAAACTAATAGGATCAAAAATTGTTCAGTCGAATTACACGAAATGCACATGAATTTGGGGGGCAACCCTATATTAATAATACAGACATCACCATCAATCAAATTCTAGTAGAATCCCTACAGGGTAAAACCCTCTTAGAAATTCAGAAGCAATTCCCACAATTAGAACCTGATGATATTCACCAAGCGCTTGCATACTCTATTCAAGATATTCGGAATGGTATTTCCTATTGGCGACACGATGGTATGACACCCCTGACACAAATCAAAGGATATAGCGAGATTTTAGTTGGAAAAACCGAATTTGATGACCTTGATACAATTCCTAATGAACAAAAACAACAATGGATGTCTATTATTCATACAAGTTGCCAACGTGGCATCGCAAGATGGGAGCAAATGCGTCATTGGTTGAATATACAATATTCAGATGTGTCAGAAAATGATTTAGATGTTTATCAGATTGAATATTTTGTGCATAGCTTAAAACAAACAGCTTTAGATTATGAGCCAACGCTTATGTTTGACAACATAAGTGTTCCTAAAAATATCCATCTCGAAGCCAACACAAATACCATACCAATCTTAAGCAGCACTCTCGCTTTCGCCAAAAATACCTTTAAACCCGAAGTAAAATTATCAGCAACACTAGAAGATCATGATATAAACTTCTCAATTACCCGCGAGCTAGCCTACCCTGACGATAATATCGACAAGTTACTCAATATACCGCACACACCATTTGCAACCGCGTTCACATTCTTTTCCAAGCAGCATCTTAGATTCTCCATCCAACATGAAGAGCATCATGTAATGTTTAAGATTACACTACCACTCTGGCACGAAAACAATGAGCTATCATAGATCTTTAGCTGCCATCGCTGCTCCAACAATACCGGCTTGATTTCTCAGTTCAGCTGGAACAATCTCAGTGTTACAGTGGATATATGGAAAGAATTTTTCATGTTTCTTACTCACACCACCACCAATAATAAACAAGTCAGGTGTAAACAGAAATTCTAAATACTGGAAATATTCGGATAATCGTTTACCCCATTTTTTCCAACTATACTCTTTGTCTTGGCGAATTTTATCCGATGCACGATGCTCTGCATCCTTCCCGCGAATCTTCAAATGCCCGAATTCAGTGTTAGGAATTAACACACCATTCATAAAAAACGCACTACCAATACCTGTACCTAGCGTCAAAATCACGATTAAGCCGTCGCGATTAAGACCTGCACCAAATTTCATTTCAGCAATTCCGGCGGCATCAGCATCATTTAACACAATAACAGGACTACCAGTTAACTCTTGCAACAACGTCTGAGCATCAGCCCCAACCCAGTCATCATCAACGTTCGCAGCCGTTAGTGTCACACCATGTTTCACAACAGCAGGGAAAGTACAACCAATAGAACCTTTCCACCCAAAATTATCTGCAATTTGTTTAACAACGTCAGCTACAGGCTCAGGTTTTGCAGGTTGTGGGGTCGGAATTCTCAAACGTTCAGTGACAAATTCCCCCTTTTCTGTATCAACAATTGCTCCTTTAATACCTGAACCACCAATATCTATACCCAATAGTTCCATGAGAAGACCCTTTAGTAAAAATCATCTAGCATCATAATCATACCAAAAACATAGGAGAAGTCACAATCAATGGCCAATTTAACTCAATTATCAAAATTCATCGCGCTTGTTCTTCGCCATAAAGCACAAGACTACAATCTCAAGATTGATGGCAATGGGTTTGTCGATCTCGAGCAAGTTTGGCAACTCATAGAGGAAAAATATGGCAAGCGATATACACAAGCTGATTTAGAAACAATTGTTGCTGGAGATAAACACGGGAAAAAACGCTACGAGATTGTCGACGGGAAAATCCGTGCAATGTTTGGTCACAGCATGGGGGTAAACGACATTAATTATCCAATCGCACATCCTCCTCAATATCTCTATCATGGGACAAGTCAAGAAGCGATCGAATCGATTAAACAAACAGGATTAGAAAGTCGAAATCGTCAGTATGTGCATTTAACAACCAATCTAGACAATGCTAAACGCGTCGCAGACCGACATTCAAAGAATATCATTATATTGACAATCAGAGCATTAGACGCTCACACGAACGGGATTACATTTCATCAACCAGAGTCAGAGCATTATCTGTGCAAACATATTCCTCCAGAGTACATTGACTTTGATTAGCGTGGGGAAACCGCGTATTAAGCGCAGGTTGCACATAGGTCGAAGTTACGCTTTAATCAGCACATGATATTCGCTAACTATTAGGACAACACCATGTATTATGGCAAATATTTATTAAGTATCTTTGTAATTTCATTCTGCACAGCATATACTAGTTTCGCTCAAAGCAATTGTTCACCCAATTGCGGTGTGCCAGCTAGTGTTATCGAAGCATACCCTACCCCAAACGTCTATCCTCTTCAAATCAACGAGCAAATTTTGTATGACAGAGATTATTGGACAATTGTCGAAGGTTTGGTTATCTATGATGCTCCTAATGGCAACATCACTGAAAATCTTGGTACAGGGTACAATTATCTTACTGTAATTGAAGAGTCCGGCGGCTGGGCTAAAATTGCAGATAATAAGTGGGTTAAATCTGAAACATTAGGCGAGCCGACCTTACCGTCTCGCTTTACTGGTGTTCAGTTACCTGATGAGCCATTACCTTATACAATGGCATGGACATTAAGACATTTGCGAGGTGCTAAAACACCCGGTGCAGATGCCGCACCTGATAATCCATACTTGTACCGATATACTCGTGTAAGCATCTATTCAACCGTAGTAGTCGACGGATACAACTGGTATCAAATTGGTGAAAATCAATGGGTACATCAGTTTGATGTAGCCAAAATTCTGCCAACAGAAAAACCTGAAGATGTTGACACAGAAAAATGGATTAGTGTCGACCTGTATGAACAAGTCGTTATCGCTTACGAAAACGACACACCGGTGTTCGCAACTTTAGTTTCATCAGGTTTACCCCAATGGTCAACAAATGAAGGGGTTTTCCATGTTTATTTGCGCTTTCCAAGAACATTAATGAGTGGCGCATACAATCAACCAGACTTCTATTATCTTGAAGAAGTGCCGTGGACAATGTACTTTGATAATGACATCGCTTTACATGGGACATATTGGCACGATGGATTCGGCTACCGCCAGAGCCATGGTTGTGTCAACCTTTCAATTATGGACGCATATTGGCTCTACAATTGGGCAGAGGATGAGTTCGACTTTGCTAACGAAGACTTCGAAGGACCTGCCGTATATGTATTTTCTAGTGGTGATTATGATTAACATGTGATCAGCGTTGGGTTGACGTAGCTTTAGCGTACACTTCACGCTGATTGACTGTATCATTTGCCAATGCTAGCCTAGAGATATATAAAGATAAAGTACTGGGAGAGTTCAAATGAATAACATTTTCAGAGTTTTATTGCTAATTGTGATTGCATCATGTGGTCTAATTGTATCCGCTAGTGAAAACTGCGAGAAAGAAGGCGACGATCGTGAAACGATTGAATATGGTATCTCGGCGGAAGAAATTGCAGAAAATCCAGAACCAAATGTGGAACTATTGCACTTCAATGAAGATTTAATCTACGATCGCTGGTATAAACAAGTTAATGGTACGGTAAATGTGCATGATGCACCCAACGGCAACGTTGTCAGAACAATTGATGAAGGGTTCAATTTTGTCACAGCCCTAGAAGAAGTCGACGGGTGGACGAAAATTAACACTGATGAGTGGGTACAAACAGCTCAACTTACCAATTCTGGTGGGGTTGTTTCCCGATTCACAGGTGTCATGTTACCTGAAGACGACTTACCATATACTGTTGCATGGACACTGGTCAATTTATATCCGAGTAATGAACCCGGTGGTGATCCGCGTGAGTCCAACGGACTATATTATCGCTATACACTTGTCTACATTTATGACACAGTAGAAATCGATGAGTATCGTTGGTATCAAATTGGTGACGGCAAGTGGGTTCATCAGTTTAATGTCGCAAAAATCCAACCCATTGAAAAGCCTGAGGATGTTGATACAGAACGCTGGATTAGTATTGACCTTTACGAGCAAACACTGATCGCATACGAAGACGATCGTCCTATTTTCGCGACACTAATCGCAACAGGATTAGACCGTTGGCCCACTCGCGAAGGAGTCTACAACATCTACTACCGAAAAACCCGAAAACACATGAGTGGCGGTGTTGTCGGTGATGATTATTACTTCCTTGAAGAAGTACCATGGACGATGTTCTTTGATGAAGGGCGTGCATTGCATGGCGCATACTGGCATGATGCCTTCGGGTACCGACGTAGTCATGGATGCGTCAATCTATCAATAACAGACGCGCATTGGCTTTATCTGTGGGTTGCTGAGACTTTCGACGACAAACTTATCTCAGCAGATATAGAAGAAGGGCCCGCAGTTTACGTATATTCAACTGACCAGTATCAATAGTCCATATCGCAAAGACGCAAAAAGCCCCTTTGTCAGGGGCTTTATTGACATATAAATTTGATTTTATTAATGACTAACAACAGGTTCCGATATCGGCTTGAAGTCAGCAATATAACCTTTAACAGCAAGCAATTCTGCATTCAAAATACTACAACCCGCAGCACCGCGAATCGTATTATGAGATAATGATGCGAACTTATACCCCAATATTGGACATTCACGTAGACGACCGATACTCGTCACCATACCTTTCCCGGCATCACGATCACGACGTGGTTGAGGGCGATCAATTTGTGTCAAATACTGAAGTGGATACTCGGGGGCACTTGGCAAACTTGAAATAGGATCAATACCCTGATAGCTTGTCCAATCGTTAATAATTTCTTCAATAGCTGGTTTTTCTGCTAATTCAACCGATATGTTGACCAAATGGGCATCTACAACAGGAACACGGGTACAAGTCGCTCCTACGATCATTTGCAATTCATCGATTGTTTCACCATTAAACGCACCCAACATCTTGAGCGATTCTGTCTCCATCTTGTTTTCATCACTAGGAACATATGGCACTACATTATCTAGAATGTCCATAGACGATACCCCTGGATAACCTGCCCCACTAATGGCTTGTTCACTCACAAGATGTAAACGCTTGATACCGTATTTCACTAGAGGTTTAAGAGACATGACGACTGGCATAACCGTACAATTGGAATTTGCGATCAATGCACCAGTTGTCCAACCACGGTTCTGACGTTGAACATCAATTAACCCCATGTGTTCAGCATTTACTTCTGGCAACAATAGCGGAACGTCCCCTACCATCCGATTTGCAGATGCATTTGTGCAAACGATATGTCCAGCTTCTGCCAGTTGCATCTCACGTGTGCTGGCAGCCTCTTTTGGGAGTGCAGAGAAAATTAGCGGTGAATCAAATTCATCGTCTAGTGATTTCACAGTTAATCCAGCAATATCTTCAGGCGGATTACCATCCAATACCCAATGTGCTGCATCACCATAGAGCTTACCAGCACTACGAGATGAGCCAATAACCTCGGCAACACGAAACCACGGGTGATTATCCAGCAACTGAATAAACCGCTGACCAACAGCTCCTGTAGCACCTAAAATAGCAACATCAATTTTCTGCATATCTAATTAACCTTCTTACGACTACATTCCAACAGTATCAGATTTAACAGCGGGATAAGACCCTAGCATTTTTACAAATGCAGCTCTTCGCAACAACAACATAAGTGCCTCTTGGCAGTTATCATCTTGCCAATAACCTTCGAAATCTAGGTAAAAAATAGGTTCCCATGGTCGATTTCGACGTGGGCGCGATTCCAATTTCGTGAGATTGATATTATGTGCAGCAAACCCCTCCAAGCATTCATATAGGGCAGCTGGTCGATTTCGAGTCGCAAATACGATTGAGGTTTTATTGTAATCCGATGGTTCTGGGTCATCATGCCCTAGTAAAAGAAAGCGTGTATAGTTGAATGGTACATCTTCAACTTGTTTTGCAAGTATATCCAGCTTATATAATTCAGCAGCAAGCTCAGTAGCTAATACTGCGACATTCGCTTCAGGTTTTTTTGCCAAATCCTTAGCAGATCCAGCAGTATCGTACCAAACCACTGGCTCAAAGCCATGACGTTTCAAATAACGATCAGACTGTGCTAATGCCTGTGGATGTGACCGTACAGATTTAATATCCTCAAATTTTGTGCCCGGATTGGCTAGTAAAGCATGATGAACATGCAAAATCACTTCAGCACGAATGCGCATGTCATGGTCAAGCAGTAATTCGTAAGCACCACTTACAGATCCTGCTAAAGCATTTTCTACAGGTAGCAGACTATAATCGACCTTACCCACCCTCAACAAATCGAATAGTTCACTAAAATCATCACAAGGATGTCCCTTGACATCTGCCCCAAAATGCTGACGAACAGCAATTTCTGAGTTCGCGCCAGGAATTCCCTGGTAAGCAACCGTTGGCATAACCACCTAATTTCTGAATAACTAAATGTAGTAAATCATATAAGACTATAATTGAATATTAAAGCCTATAGTTTGACACAGAAAATGCTCAATGCTACAATTTAAAAGATATGTATCTTAAAAATTAGGAACAAAACTATGCAAAAAACTCGTCAGCAAATTCTTGAAATTCTTTTCGAGCAAGAGAACGCAACAGTTGACGATATAGTAAGTAATTTATGTGAGATGCGTGGGGGGAAAATCACATCAGTTACAGTCCGTCATCATCTAGCGAAATTACAAGAAGAAGGCCTTGTTTCAGAGCCTATTATGCGACATCGTTCATCACCAGGTCGTCCATCTCACATTTACAAACTTACCAATCATGGCGCATCATTCTTTCCTAATAACTACCAACAGATGACAACAAAGTTAATCACACATCTTGACAACACATTACCTCAACCAACAGTTAATGTCATTATCGAGGGAATAGCTGATGATCTAGCATCTGAAGCAGAGATACCAGAAGGCACAATACAGGAGCGTCTTGAAGCTGTTGTCCACTTTCTAAATAGCAAAGGGTATGATGCTCGTTGGGAAAGTAATCGAGAGGGGCATATTTTACATACACAGAATTGTCCATATCATCATGCAGCACAATCAAATGAACATTTATGCCAGCTTGATATGCGTCTGATTGCTAGTATGCTTGGTATTATTCCTCGTTTACAATCACGGATTTCGCAAGGAGATGAGTCCTGCTCGTATCTCATTCCTTATAGCGATAGCGAATAACAATCTCAGGAATACAGCCGTTATCACACATTTAATCAAACATCCTTGCAGTTGCGGCTTTTTACCCGTAAAATAAAGGTCAATAATCGTCGATTTCCGCCCATTGGGAGGGTGATGTGTCTGTTTATAAAGTCATTGTAACTGGTCCATTTAATTCAGGTAAAACAGAATTTATTAAAACAATTTCTGATATTCCTGTTGTGACAACAGAAAAAAATATCACCACCGAAGACCGAGGTATCAAAGCCGAGACCACAGTTGCCATGGATTTTGGTCGTGCGCCGATTAACGGTAATACAATCCACCTATTCGGTACTCCCGGTCAAACCCGTTTCAATTTTATGTGGGAAATCCTCGCCAGTGAAATGAATGGTTTTATTGTCCTCGTAGATTCAACTGACCAGCCCTCTTTCCCTGAAGCTGCTGAACTCATTGAACAGTTTTCAGACTTTGTTGATGTGCCTTACCTTGTTGTTTCTAATAAAACTGATTTAGATGGTGCAGCGAGTCTTGCAGAGGTACGTCGTGGCACAAAAGTAGGTAATAACATCACTGTGATGCCGTGCGTGGCTACACAAAAAACAAGTGTCCGTCAAGCTCTGCTACAGATGATTGACCTGCTCTCCACCTAACATTTGTTAGATAGATAAACCCGCTAATAAAAATCCGATACACCTCTGATATTTCTCTGATGGTTGTCAGACATAGTTTTGATATTCCCTGTTTACACTGATGATGTAAATGAGAGAAATATAAAAGAGAGTGTAAACAGATGAGTAAAATAGTCGGTATTGATCTAGGAACAACTAACTCCGTCGTTGCGGTACTGGAAAATGGTGAATCTGTTGTCATTCCAAATTCAGAAGGTGACCGCACCACTCCCAGTATTGTGGCATTCAACAAAAATAAGGAACGCTTAGTTGGTCAGCCAGCAAAGCGTCAAGCAGTAGTCAATCCAGAAAACACAATCTTTTCAGTTAAACGTCTGATGGGGCGTAAATTCAATAGCCTAAGTGAAGAGCTATCTGACCTACCCTATGAAGTCGTTAATGGTAGTTCACAAGATGCCCGCATCAAATTGCCTGCCACTAACAAAGATTATACACCGCAGGAAATCAGTGCAATGGTTCTTGGCAAACTCAAAAAAGATGCCGAAGCGTACCTTGGTGAAGATGTTACACAAGCTGTTATCACCGTGCCAGCATATTTTAACGACAGTCAGCGCCAAGCGACAAAGGATGCTGGCAAAATTGCAGGATTGGACGTTTTACGCATAATCAACGAGCCAACAGCCGCCTCATTAGCATATGGTTTTGATAAGCAGGAAAACGAACTCATTCTTGTATTCGACCTTGGTGGCGGTACATTTGATGTATCTGTCCTTGAAGTTGGGGATGGTGTAGTTGAGGTACGTGCAACCAACGGTGATACACATCTCGGTGGTGATGACTGGGACAACTTGATTGTCAATTGGATTGCAGAAGAATTCCAAAAAGAGAACGGTATTAATCTACGGGAAGACCGTCAAGCACTGCAACGCCTAAAGGAAGCTGCAGAAAAAGCTAAAATCGAGCTATCCAATGTAGTACAAGCAGAAATCAACCTACCCTTTATCACAGCGGATACAACAGGACCTAAGCACCTGAATTTAACTTTGACCCGAGCGAAGTTTGAACAACTAGCAAGTAGCTTACTCAAACGTGTTGAAGTCCCTGTCAATAATGCTCTCAAAGATGCAGGTCTATCTACAAGTGATGTTAAAGAAGTCATTCTTGTGGGTGGTTCAACCCGTATGCCAATGATCCAAAACTTAGTTGAAAGTACAATGGGCAAATCTGCTAATCGCAGTGTCAACCCTGACGAAGTTGTTGCTATGGGTGCAGCCCTACAAGCTGGCGTTTTATCAGGTGAAGTCAATGACATTCTCCTATTAGATGTCACACCGCTAAGTCTTGGACTCGAGACACTAGGCGGGGTTATGACTAAGCTAATCGAGCGTAACACAACCATTCCAGTACGCAAAACAGAAGTTTTCTCAACCGCACAAGATAATCAACCTGGTGTAGACATTCATGTTCTACAAGGTGAACGTGCAATGGCAACAGACAATATCACACTCGGTAATTTTCAATTATCAGATATTCCGCCTGCCCCACGTGGTGTACCACAAATCGAAGTCACGTTTGATATTGATGCCAATGGTATTCTCAATGTAAGTGCAAAAGATAAAGCAACTAACAAGGAGCAAACCATCACCATTACAGCATCTACTAACTTGGATGAAAACGACATTGATCGTCTGGTAAAAGAAGCCGAAGTAAATCGTAGTACCGACGAACAGCGTCAGGTGTTGATCAAAGCAAAAAACGAAGGCGACACACTCATTTATCAAATTGAAAAATCGTTGGACGAACTGGGTAGTGCAGTGCCAAATGATGAGCGAGGGCGCATCATGGATGAGGTTGCTGAATTAAGAGAAATCCTAAAAGGTGATGATTTAGATACAATCCGAGCTAAATCTGAATCCTTACAAAATGCAGCACATGCCCTTGCACAGCAAGCGTATGCTCAACAGCAATCACCGGCAGATAATTCGCAGAATCGAAACGATGATGATGTGATTGAAGCAGAATTTTCCGAAGCATAAAATCAATAGCTCCACATAGTCCAAAGGGTGTCAAATTGCTGGCACCCTTTTTTGTTGCGACAAATTTGCTATAAACACGTATAATAGATGAAAGGCATTTTAAGTAAGGAGACACTATGTCCAACAGAGATCAGCGTTTTGACCCCATGAAAGAAATCCAGAATTTTGGGGAACAGATCACCAAGCAAATAGAAAAAGGTATTCGTACAGTAACAAACAGCCCAGAACAAATCATCCTTGATGTTTATGAAGCAGATAACAACCTCATCATCCGTACCAATGCTATCGACGGACTTGTAAAAAACAGCATTGAAATTAGCCTAGAAAACAGCATTTTAACAATTGCAGTACAAACCGAGCCAGAAGTAACCCCGCCAACCGCAAAATATTTAATTCAAGAGCGTCGATTTGGAAGATTGGCAAGACAAGTCGAATTAGCAGTTCCTGTTAAAGCGAATGAAGCCAAAGCTAAAGTTGATAATGGTTGTATCGTAATCACATTACCCGTAGACGACAGCATTTACGGCAATATTAAAGTTACACCCGTAGAATAAAAGAAAGCCGCATTTTTGCGGCTAACTTATTTTAATCCTCAGCAGACTCTTCTGTCGGTTGCAAATATTGCTGACGAGCCATTTCAACGTCACTATCAAAAGTTTTAAGCAAGTCCGCCTTTGCATCATCATCCATAAAACTTGATTGAATGGATCGACGTATCAATTCAACAATTTCGCCAATCTCAAGACCACATTGTTCGTGTGCTATGACATACTCATCAGTCAGTGTAGTCTGATAAAGTGATGGCATACCCGATGATAGTACAATATTTACATTATCATCAAACAATGTTTGTAATGGATAATCCGCAACTGTATCTACAAATCCTAATTTTTCTGCACGGCTCAACGAAACAACAACAAGAAGCTCACTGTCAACAACCAAATCTCGGGTTGCTTTATCTTCATGTAATCCCCAAGTGTCTGTTAACCGATGAGGTTCAAGCTCTTCGACAGCAGGAACGATCCCCTCTGCACCTATGGTACTACCCGCATGGGCGACAGTAAACAAATCTTTTTTACGCGCAGTATTAAAGGCACGTTTAAATTGTCCAACAGGCTGAGCATCCTCTTGCCCTATCAACCCTAGTCCAATGACATTACCTCGTCTAGCAGTTGCGCCAGTAGCCCAGCGAGCAACATCGTCGCCAACACGGGGATTGTCTCTCGGCACACAAAACACCCAAGACATATCCACATTCCACCCACGCAATGCCTTATCGCGACCATCATTTAATGCTTCGATGAATGTTTCAATTCCCATATAATCATTATCGAGGAAATACGATGGTGCAATCGAAACCTCAGCATAACGAATATTTTGCTTGGATAGAAATACCCCTAGATCATACACAACGCGTGCAATATCCTCATGATATTTCACCCATTTACCAGTGACTTCGGCGATTTCATCTAATCGTTCATAATCGGGAGTTTCTAATAACTCCACCCACGTTTCAAAATGTTTAATTTCCGATGGAATCCCATTCTGATTGGCAACCATCAACAGCGTATCTCGATTCAATGCACCTGTTAGTTGAATATTTAACTCAACTTTTGGGATCGCATTGATAAATTCACGTACAGACATAGAATTCCCTTAATCAGACGATATATTTTCAAAAGTTACTTGCTCGGTATGTGTCTGCTGTTCGCTTCGATTTTCAATTGATGCCTTGATAAAAGCACTAAATAATGAATGCGGGCGATTAGGACGACTCAGAAATTCGGGGTGAAATTGGCTACCAAGCATAAACGGATGATCAGTTAACTCGGAAATTTCCACCAGTATTTCATCAGGGCTCAGTCCGCTAAAACACATACCCTTTTCTTCAAATTGTTCGCGATACTCATTATTAAATTCAAAACGATGACGATGACGTTCATGAACGACTTCAGTATCGTAGGCTTTTTTGGCTTTTGAATTTGGTAAAAGATGGCAAGGATATTCACCCAAGCGCATCGTCCCACCCATATCAGTAATCGCTCGTTGTTCAAGCATCAAGTTAATAACAGGGTGATGTGTGCCTTCATCAAACTCTGCACTATTCGCATCATCAAGGTTCAAAACATTGCGTGCAAATTCAATACACATAACTTGCATGCCCAGACATAATCCAAGGTATGGGACTTTATTTTCACGAGCATACTTCGCCGCAACAATTTTACCTTCAATCCCCCTATAGCCAAAGCCACCAGGAACAACAATACCATCTAATGACTTTAACTCATCAAGCCCTTTGCCTTTTTCCAATTCACCAGAGTGTATCCACACAATTTCCACATCTTGGTTCTGATGAATCGACGCATGAACAATAGATTCTTTGACAGACATATATGCATCATGAAGTTCAACATACTTACCTACAATACCAATGCGTAGTTTATCACTTGCCGAACGAGATTGCTCAACAATACTATGCCATTCGGTTAGCTCTGGTTTTTTAGTGTCAAGTTTTAAACGATTTAGGATATAATTCCCTAATCCTGTTTCTTCGATCATCAGAGGGACTGCATAGATATCATCAGCAGTTTCGAGTGGGATAACAGCATCTTCATCCACATCACAAAAAAGCGCAATCTTATTTATGATTTCATCATTTACTGGATAATCGGTACGGGCGATAATGACTTGCGGCTGAATACCGATACCCCTCAGTTCACGTACACTATGCTGTGTTGGTTTCGTCTTGAGTTCGCCAGTTGCACCGATATGGGGTAAAAATGTGACATGTACATACAACGTATCTTTACGCTTTAATTCTGTCCGAATTTGACGGATCGCTTCAAGGAATGGTAATCCTTCAATATCCCCAACAGTACCGCCAACTTCAACTATAACGACATCCGCTTTTGTATTACGTGCAAGAAGTTTAATACAGCGTTTAATTTCACTAGTAATGTGTGGCACAACTTGAATCGTACCACCTAAGTAATCGCCTTTGCGTTCTTTTTCAATTACCGTGCTATAAACCTGACCAGCAGTGACATTACTCAAGCGACTGACTTCTTCATCGACAAATCGCTCATAATGTCCCAAATCAAGGTCTGTCTCTGCCCCATCAGAGGTTACAAACACTTCGCCGTGTTGATACGGGCTCATCGTTCCTGGATCAACATTTAGATAGGGATCAAGCTTTTGAATAGCAACCTTTAATCCACGCGCTTTTAAAATACGTCCAATTGCAGCAACCGTGAGTCCCTTCCCTACAGAACTTACGACACCGCCAGTACAAAATATATATTTGGGCTCTGCCATTATCCACCTATTGGTCTATACAACAAAAACGACGGCGGGGAAAAGACTTCGCCCGCCTACAATTTATGTATCAAATTATTCTTATCAAGAATACGCGAAAGTTTACCTAGACCAAGCGTTCAAGATCATCTGCAGTACGACGCATATCAAGGAAGATCAGACCCAGCTTTGCACCTTCACGCACAAGGGTCGTCAATACAGCTTCCTCACCAATCGACATCAGAATAACATAACCATTATCACCCTTTACATAGACTTGGTCTAGCATCCCTCGACCCAGTTCCCCTGCGATACGTTCACCGAGTGACAGCATCGCCGCAGACATCGCTGATACACGATCCTCTTCAACACCAGCCGGCAATGACGATGCAATAATCAAACCATCAACACTTACAACTGCCGATGCTTCAATTTCTGGGGTGGTGGATTGCAAATCTCGTAAGCGATCAACCATCAATTCAGTCCGCGATCTTGCCATAGCTGTACTCCTCTCAGAAGGCAATTTGTTTCTAGTTGTTTGAATCAAATCAAAGTTAGTTGTGTTATTAGCAACAAACACAGTCTCAACTAATTATATTCTATTTCAACTGATATTGAGCAACAAGTAAACAATTTTAATTTAAATTTGCTATATAGCATCAAGCCATGATTTATTATACTAGACATATTGTAATCGGCAAGCATAATCACCACATAGCTTGCGTTTTAGAATCGTAGGTGACCCGTATAGCACAATAAGCCACGATTCATCCATACTAGTGGCAGTCTCAATATCACGATTGGAATATATTAGATGAGTGAACAGTACGATCAAACACAACGCGCCGGACAACGTCGGCAATCAGGATCACCAGTGCAAGAAATTGCCGAGCGGGTCGCCCAGAGTGTCGGTCAAGTCATTATTGGCAAGCGCAATGAAGTCCGACTAGCGATCCTTGGGCTACTTTGCCAAGGACATATCTTATTAGAAGATATACCCGGGGTCGGGAAAACAATGATGGCACGGTCGCTTGCAAAGGCTCTTGGTTGTACATTTAATCGCATCCAATTCACACCAGATATGTTGCCATCGGATATTACTGGCGTTTCCATTTTTAACCCCAAAACTCGCGAATTTGAATTCCGATCTGGTCCAATCATGGCACAGATTGTACTCGCAGATGAAATCAATCGTGCGACCCCCAAGACACAATCCGCACTTTTAGAAGCCATGGAAGAAGGGCAAGTTACTGTTGACGGAGTAACTTATGGTTTAAACACACCATTTATGATTCTTGCCACACAGAATCCGATTGAATATGAAGGAACATTCCCATTACCAGAAGCTCAGCTAGACCGTTTCTTGATTCGTATCCAGATGGGCTATCCGCAACCGAGTGAAGAACTTACGATCCTTTCAGCACAGCAATATCAGCATCCGATTAATAATCTACAACAGGTCATCAGCCTACAGGAGCTTATCTCAGCCCAAAAAGCAATTAAAGAGGTATATGTTGCTGAGGAGGTCAAACAATATATCATCAACCTTGTAACAGCATCTCGTCGACATCCTGATGTATATCTAGGAAGTAGTCCCCGTGGCTCAATTGGTTTATTCCGAACATCACAAGCCCGTGCGGCAATGGCTGGTCGAGACTACGTTATTCCAGACGATGTAAAAGCACTGGCAGAAGTCACACTCGCTCACCGTGTTATTGTTGGTCCGTCTGCTCGTATTAAAAATATTACGTCGCGAACAATCATTCAGGATATACTTCAGACAACACCCGTTCCTGGTTCATCAGCGCGTTAAGACTTATTATGCAGAATCGACGTAATGCACTTTATGTATTAATGATACTCAGTCTATTGATCGGTTTGTTTACTGGGCGTTCTCGTTTTTTCACCCTAACTTACCTTATCGCTGGGTTGATGATTATCTCATTGTTTTGGGCATGGCTATCTGTCCGAGGTATTGCTCTTGGACGGTCAACACGCACTCGTCGGTCACAAGTTGGTCGGATCTTCCGTGAGTCATTCCGTGTCCGCAATGTAGGTTTATTGCCAAAGCTCTGGTTGGAAGTTCGTGATCACTCTGATTTACCAGGACATCGCGCTAGCCACGTTGTACCTACCCTATTCACACGTGGCACATATAGTTGGGATGTAGAGACAACTTGCGTAGTACGAGGAGAATTCCAATTAGGTCCACTTACTATTATTAGTGGAGACCCATTTGGTTTTTTTCAGACACCGAGACGCATCAATGTCACTGAACGTATTATCGTTTATCCAATGACTGTACCAGTGAATGATTTCATCTTACCGATGGGATTTTTATCTGGTGGAGACGCCCAACGACGATTAACACATCAAATCACCACAAATGCAACCAGTGTCCGAGACTATGTTAACGGGGATAGCCTTAATCGAATACATTGGAAATCAACAGCCCGCACAGGAAAGCTTATGGTCAAGGAGTTTGAGCTAGACCCGTTGGTAGACATTTGGCTGTTCAACGATTTTTCATTGGATTCTTTGGCAGAAGACCCGACAATTCAGCGTGTTGGGCAAATTGGTACAATCATCCCCGGCTCACAAACAATTCCTCCATCAACCGAAGAATACGGAGTTATTGTTGCAGCATCGCTCGCCAAATATTTTATTGAAAGTGAACGTGCAGTTGGTTATGCGGCATATACACCTTATCGTCAAATATACCAACCGGATCGTGGTAATCGTCAACTGACTCGAATCTTACAGACTTTGGCAATTGCGCGCAGTAAGTCAACTCAAACTATAAAAGAAACGCTATCACTTGAGACACCTCATTTTACAAGGGGTACAACATTGATCATTATCACCTCATCACTGAACATCGAATGGATAACAGAGGCACAGATTCTTATGCGACGTGGAATACGTCCAATGTGTATTTTCATTGATCCATCATCATTCGAACCAATGAGTAACTCTGATGAGATGCGCGGGATGCTTCAATTAGCTAAAATACCAACATTAGTCATTAACAAAAATGATGATTTAACGAACGCACTAGAGCAACGCCCAGTGTAATCCACTTTTGAAAGGCATATTGTTATGGCACAAACATTTGACACAATTGTAATTGGTGCAGGCGCGATGGGAAGTGCTGCCAGCTATTACCTGAGTAAACAAGGTCAGCGGGTACTTCTTCTGGAGCAATTTGAGTTGGATCATCAAAATGGTAGCTCGTATGGGTTTTCACGTATTATTCGCTATTCATATGATTATCCTGAATATGTTGAGCTAGCCCGAGATAATTATCCGTTGTGGTTCGCTGTTGAAGATGAACTGGGTGAAAAGCTTGTGATTAAAACGGGTGGCATTGACTTTGGACCGCCAGAAGACGATATGTTTCAGAATACAATCCAAGCTGTCCAGGACAGTAACATTGATCACGAAATGTTGACGCTAGATGATGCCCATAAACGCTTTCCACAATTCAGATTCGCAGGCAATTTTAAGATAATGTACCAACCGGATAGTGGGCTTGTCAGAACCTCTGCCGCTGTTATGGGTCATATCAAATTAGCACAACAACATGGTGCAGTTGTAAAAGATAACTGCGCGGTTCAAAGCATCAAAATAAATGCAGATAGTGTAGATATTATGGTAAATGATGAAACATTTTCTGCAGCTCGCTTAGTCGTCACTGCTGGATCATGGGTAAAATTTTTGCTTGAACAAACCGGAATTAATCTCCCCTTATCTATATTACGTTGCCAGTTGAATTTCATGATGCCAGATAATTTGAATGAACAATATGATGCTGAGAACTGTCCAGTCTATATTGCGCATGTTCGTACTTTATTTCCTGAAACTGTTTACGGCATACCCTCACATCATGAATCAGGCTTTAAAATCGCATTCCACGGCGGAGAACCTGTAAACTCTCCTGAAGAAGTTAATCGAACACCAGACGAGGATAATGTCGCTAATCTCAGGAAATTTATGAAAGATCATATTCCTCATGTTGCGGATGCACCTGTAAGACAAAGTCGGATTTGTTTATATACAATGACACCCGATGAGCACTTTGTAATCGATACGCACCCAGAATACAGTCATGTTGCCATTGGTGCAGGTTTTAGCGGACATGGATTTAAGTTCAGTACAATTATCGGTAAAATGCTGACAGATATTGTTTTAGATGGTGAAACACCGCATAACGATTCACTGTTTAAAATCAGTCGTTTTATAGATTAAGTGTCCAACGTCGAAAATCACCAACATGGTTAAACCCATTGTTGTCTAATAATTTAAGATTGTGTTGATTAGATTTCGCGCAGACAACACCGACGATGTCTAAATGCCTTTGTTTAACGAGTAATTGTGCGTTATCAATGGCATTTTGTGATAGTGTATTTTCGATCCAAATCCCGCTATAAGTTGATGTATTGACTTGGATTAGATGTGAGCTCTTATCATATTTAAATTCTAATTGACTATGCGAAGGAGTTAGGATATATAAGCCACTATCAAAATCATCAGGTGTCATATCGAAACTACCACATAGATGGTGCATACGGTCATTTTTTGTTGCAATCAATACACGAATCTGATCCACATTTAAATTTTTGGCAACTTGAATACTCTGTTTAATTAACCTACGACCGATACCATGACCTTGCATGCTCGGATGTACAGCTAATAAGTCTAATTCAAACCACAACTTATTATCTTGTGAGCACGTCACAAAATTCTCAACAAATCCACGAACTTGTCCATCGACAACCAACACATCAATCATCGTATTAGACAAAACAATCTGTTGTATCACGCGATCTATATCAGATTCATCGTCAAAAGCCTGATGAATTATCTCTGCGATTCTAGACGCATCCCTTAAATTCGCATTACGAATTTCAATTCCCATTAAATCTTTCCCTTCATACAAGCATAAAATATCGATAAGATAAATTTGTGTATTAACAAGGTAGGTCACATATTGGATACAACACAAACACCAGAATCCTCACCAAAGATTCGTCTGTGGTTTTTATATTTTGTCGTTTTCATTAGTGGGATGACAACACTTGCTATCGAATTGTCAGCATCAAGACTATTAGGTAACGTTTTTGGCACAAGTAATCTCGTCTGGGCAAATGTTATTGGTCTTATGCTTCTATATCTGACAGTCGGCTATTTCATTGGTGGACGCTGGGCAGACCGATCTCCTAAATTCACGACCCTATTCCAGATCATCCTGTGGGGAAGTTTTTTGAATGCGAGTATCCCAATGATTGCCCGTCCTATTATTAGTGCATCAGGTCAAGCTGTTGTTGGCGCACAAGCATCACTTGCATTAGGGTCATTTATTTCAATTCTTATACTGTTTGCTGTTCCCGTAACGTTACTCGGTATGGTATCGCCTTTTGTAATTCGGCTAGCAGTAACCGACTTAGCAACATCTGGTAAAGTTGCTGGGCAAATTTATGCAATCAGCACACTTGGTAGTCTATTAGGCACTTTCCTACCAGTCCTCTTCATTATCCCAGAATTAGGCACCGTCCGAACCTTCTTGCTTTTCTCAAGCATATTATTTTCAGTTGCATTTATCGGGCTCTTCATGGTAGATAAACGCAGAGCTCTCTTCTACCTATGGATGCCTATTTTTACAGGCCTACTCGCAATCTATACACTCACAGGACCACTGCGCCCCCCTGCCCCCAATGCTACACTCTTATATGAAAAGGAAAGTGCTTATAACTATATTCAAGTGCAAGAAGATCAAGATGGCTTTCGTTATCTGTATCTAAACGAGGGGCAAGGTATTCATAGCCTGTGGCACCCTACCACAATCTTCTACGGTAAAACGTGGGATTTTTTTCTAACAGGACCCTATTTTAACGAACCACCCTATACACCAGATCAAGTTGAGTCATTACTAGTCATTGGTCTTGCAACAGGCACAATCCCCCGCCAATATACAACTATATATGGTGATATACCGATAGATGGTATCGAAATCGACCCGCAAATTATTGAAGCAGGCGAACAGTTCTTCCAGATGAATGATGAATATATGCCAAATTTAACTGCTTATGCTGAAGATGGGCGTTACATGCTGAATCAATTAGATAAAAAATATACAATTATCGGCATCGACGCATACCGTCCACCCTATATCCCATGGCATCTAACAACCGTCGAATTTTTTGAAGAAGTCAAAGACAGTCTGACAGAAGATGGTGTAATGGTCATTAATGTAGGTAGAACTGATACAGATCGTCGTCTAGTTGATGCACTTACCAATACGCTATCCTATGTTTATCCTAGTATCCATGCAATGGATGTACCGTATTCATTCAATACGATTCTTGTTGCGAGTAAGCAACCAACAGAATCAGATAATCTGTTAGAAAATATGCAGAATTTACCTGATGACATTCACCCGATGCTCGCTAATATCATGTCAATTGGTGTTGCATCCCTTGTTCCAACAGAAACCAACGATATTCTATTCACGGATGATCGTGCCCCAGTCGAAACTTTAGTTGATTCTCTGGTACTCAACTTTTTACTTTCTGGCGGTGCAGATCAATTTCAGAGTAACGATGACACCTAAACCAAACAAAATCCTAAAAAACATCATAAAAATCTTACTCACCTTTGCTGTACCTGTTCTGTTGACAGTTTTCAGCATTCGCCTTGTCATGAGCTATCAGTTTCTACAGTTCGAATACCAAAGAGCAGACTTTCCAATTGATTTCTATGGATTTACGACAGAAGACAGGCTAGAGTATGCACCATATGCGATTGATTATCTACTCAACGGTGAAGATATAGATTTCCTTGGAGACTTACGATTACCAATTGAGAAATGCTGGCAACCATCAGTTGAAGCAACAGATTGCCCGATGTATGAAGCGGCAGCACTACGCCACATGGTAGATGTAAAAGTTGTTACAGAAACAACCTATTTGCTTACATTTGGCGTATTCATAGTAACTCTGATGATATTTGTGTTCGGCCTCAGGTCTAAACAATATCTACCATCAATCCGGCGAGGATTAACTTATGGTAGCATGCTAACGCTTAGCCTGATATTTACAATTGTTGTACTTGCTATGACCGCATGGGACTTCTTTTTTGATACATTTCATGAGTTATTTTTTGAAGAAGGAACCTGGCGATTTGCATTTTCGGATACACTTATTCGCCTCTTCCCAGAACGTTTCTGGTTTGATGCATCAATTACAATAGGTATTTTCACAGCACTAGGTGCAATTATCATACTAGCGATGATGTGGAAATGGAGTCAACAATCGTCTTAAACAAGGTTTGATAGGTCGTTAACACAACCATAATCAAGTAATTAAATACTAAGACTCACTCAAATAGTGACATATTGCATAATTGCATACTAAATTACAGCACCTGTTTAATATATGAGAGTGTTATTATAATTAGCGATGTCGTGAAGACATTCAATTTTAGCGAATTAATCGTTTCAATAACGAATAAAGGAGAAATAATATGGCAATTCGCGTAGGTATCAACGGTTTTGGTCGTATTGGTCGTCAAGTTCTTAAAGCAATACGTGAATACTATGCAGACGATATTGATGTTGTAGCATTCAATGATCTTGGTGATTTGAACACCATGGCGCACCTCTTCCGCTACGATTCAAGTTATGGCGTATATCCCGGCAAAGTAGAAGTTTCCGATGGTTCACTTATTGTCGATGGTGACGAAATCAAAGCCTTGTCAGAACGCAACCCAGCAGATTTACCTTGGGATGACCTTGGTGTTGATATTGTTATCGAAAGTACAGGTATTTTCCGTGATAAGGAAAGTGCATCCAAACATATTGAAGCAGGTGCAAAGAAAGTTATCATCTCTGCCCCAGCTAAGGGTGAAGATATCACGATCGTACTCGGCGTTAACCACGAACTATATGACCCAGCAAATCATCATGTAATGTCGAATGCATCTTGTACCACAAACTGTCTTGCACCTGCAGCAAAAGTCGTCAATGACCTTTATGGTATTGAAAAAGGGTTTATGACAACCATTCACAGTTATACAAGTGATCAACGTATTCTTGACCTACCACACAAAGATTTACGCCGTGCACGTGCCGCAGCTGTCAACATTATCCCAACAACAACCGGTGCTGCAAAAGCTGTTGCACTCGTTATTCCAGAACTCGAAGGCAAATTTGATGGTATGGCAGTCCGCGTTCCAACACCAACTGGTTCATTAGTAGACTTTGTTGCGACAGTTGAGAAAACACCAGATAAAGATGAACTGATTGCTGCATTTGAAGCTGCTGCTGCCGGGCCAATGAAAGGATACTTGGACGTATCACACGAGCCACTAGTATCCAACGATTACGTCGGCAACCCGTACTCCAGCATCATCGATGTATTGTCAACGTCCGTATCTGGTAATCTTGTCAAAGTTATCACGTGGTACGACAACGAATGGGGTTACTCCTGCCGTACAGCAGACCTAAGTAAATTTGTTGGTGACAAACTCTAAGTAACCGATCTGAATAATCCAAAGGGCGAGGCACTTATCCTCGCCTTTTTTGATACAGGAGGAAATATATGAATAAAATGACTGTTCGTGATGCAGATTTGGCCGGCAAACGTGTCCTTGTCCGTGTTGATTTCAATGTACCCCTTGATGGTAAAACAATCACCGATGACACACGTATTCGTGCTGCAATCCCTACATTGAAATATATCCTAGATCAAAGCCCAAAAGCTCTCGTTTTGATGTCACATCTTGGTCGTCCAAAAGGTGAGCGCAATCCTGATATGTCCCTTGCCCCAGTTGTTCCTGCACTAGCCGAACAATTAGGTGTTCAAGTTGCATTTGCTGATGATTGTGTGGGGGAATCTGTTGAAAATGCAATCGCAGAATTACCTGAAGGTGGCGTGATTCTATTGGAGAACACACGTTATCATAAAGGTGAAACAAAAAATGAGGGGAACTTCGCTTCACAATTAGCAAAACATGGTGATATTTTCGTAAATGATGCATTCGGCACAGCCCACCGTGCGCACGCCTCTAACGTTGGTGTATCTGAGCATCTAACAGCAGTTGCAGGAATGTTACTAGAAAAAGAAATTGACTACCTTGCTAATGCCATTGAAGAACCAGAAAAACCGTTTGTTGCCATTCTAGGCGGAGCAAAAGTTTCTGGAAAAATTGATGTTATCGAAGCTTTACTTGATAAAGTTGACACACTCCTCATTGGTGGTGGGATGGCAAACACATTCTTTGCGGCACAAGGTCGCGAGATGGCAAACTCACTGGTTGAAACTGATGCACTTGATATTGCAAAAGATTTACTTGCCAAAGCAGGTGATAAACTCAAATTACCAGTCGATCAACGTATTGCTAACGACTTTAATAATGATGCTGAAAACAAAGTCATTGAAGCGACGGAAGATGTTCCAGAAGGCTGGGAATCACTCGATATTGGTCCAGCAACAATCACAGCCTATGCTGAAGCATTAGACGGTGCAAAAACAGTTGTTTGGAATGGACCTATGGGTGTCTTTGAAATGCCAACATTTGCACAAGGTACAATTGGTGTAGCCAATGCACTAGCAGAAGAAACAACTAAAGGTGCAAAAACAATAATCGGTGGCGGCGATTCCGCAGCAGCGGTTGAGCAAGCTGGTCTAGCCGATAAAATGTCACACATCTCAACAGGTGGTGGTGCAAGCCTTGAAATGCTCGAAGGTAAAGTCCTACCAGGTCTAGCTGCATTAAAAGACAAGTAACATACTAATGGGGTATCTCATTATTTAGATGCTCCATTTTCCATAAACTTTACATGGACTTCACCCTCTAACAACAATTTTGATCGACTTTGCGTATAATATAAATAGATACTTGTAAATTTTGATGCTTAATTTCTAATATTTGGGATAGATATATGCTGTTGCGCGCAGGCGAAAAAGTTGGACAATACGAAATTATCTCTGAACTTGGGCGTGGCGGTATGGCAACTGTTTATAAAGCCAACCATAAACAACTTGATCGGCAAGTCGCCATTAAAGTTATGCACCAATCATTTGCCGATGATCCCAGCTTCACTGAGCGATTTAATCGAGAAGCGCGCATTGTTGCTAATCTGGAGCATCCGCATATTGTTCCTGTATACGATTACAACGAGCATCATGGCATGCCCTATCTTGTCATGAAATTTGTACAAGGACGCAGTCTCAAAGAACTACTTATAAAAAAACCGCCAACCCTTGACCAAATCATGCACATTATGGCTGCCATTGGACAAGCTACAACCTATGCTCACAAAAAAGGGGTCTTACATAGAGACATTAAACCATCAAATATCATCATTGATAATGAAAACATCCCCTACCTCGCAGATTTTGGTTTAGCACGTATCGTAGCAGCAGGCGAATCAACAATGAGTGCCGATGTGTTATTAGGTACACCCAATTATATGTCACCCGAGCAAGGAAAAGGTATCAAAGACATCGATCATCGATCAGACTTGTATTCACTGGGTATTGTGCTCTATGAACTCGTTGTTGGACAGGTGCCCTTCTCGGCACAAACACCGCTTGCTGTTATTCAAGATCATATTAATACCCCATTACCCAGACCATCTCAAATCAATACGAATGTTCCACCTGAGATTGAAGCAGTCTTGCGTAAAGCTTTAGCCAAATCACCAGATGCGCGATACAACAGTGCAAATGAGATGATTGCTGAATTTACAATCGCAGTAGAGGCTGAGGGTTTAAAAGAACTTGCGGATAATAGGCAAGAAATCGCGGATGACTCTCTTGGACGTTGGCGTTCAGCTTATATTAAGCACAGTGAAAATCAAAACGAGTCATCACAAACAGATGATGACTTAGATAGCCTTGCTGGTCCAATCCGTAATCTGGCAGCACCATCTATTATTAAAGATACTCCCGAAGATAATTTGCACCAATCAGATACAGAAACACCGCCAAGCGCTTTAATTGAACAACCTAAACCTAAAAACCAACCCATAACGACGACACTTGTTCGTCACGAGCCTAATAGTCGTTATTGGAAATTAGCAGGTGCAGGAATTATCATCCTGAGCCTATTTTTAATCGTTGCAGTCATTCTCAATGCCTCCAACACATTCTTAGAAATCGCAGAAATTTTGCAAGATATTGATGCTAATGCTGAAATGCAAAGTGCAGACCCAACAGGCTTACTACTTGATGTTCCTCTTATACCAATTGACGAAGCTGAAGAACTTGCAAATAATGAACCAGAAAAACCAATCAATTACTTGATCCTTGCGCGTTCACAATATGAAGCGGGAGCGATAGATTCCGCTCGGGATAGTTTAAACACAGGCTACAACATTACAGATGAGGTTGCCGTTTATTTAGCCAATGCAGTATCAATTGCTGATACAGCTGACGATCCAGCAGGTGCGATGATATATGGTGTTTTACTGTGGGAACTAACCTATAATTCAGTAGATGAACAACTACAACTTGCCCACACCACAGTGACCGAATATTTATACAATCAGTCAGTAGTCTTAGAAAATATACCCATTACACGTAGTAATTATGAATCTCTACGAGCATTTTTATCTGAAGAAGACTTACAAGCCATCATCCGTTCACAAATCACACGTATCTTAATAGCCAACAATCATATCGAACAACAGCGAAACCGTTTTGCCAATGTAGCTTTTCAATCATGGAATAACGAGACCTATGCTCTAGCTGTTGGTCAATTGGTCAGCGCACGCCATAATATATTAGAAGGGGACACAATATCTGCTACAAATCAACTGAATCAGATGGTTGAAACTAGCACAACCCCCGCATGGATTGTTACAATAACGACTGATTTACTCATAACAATAGAGGAATAAATATGTCAAGAACACCTATCATTGCTGGAAACTGGAAAATGAACATGACCGTCAGCGATTCGGTAGATTTTGTAAAAGAACTCGCCCCTAAAATCGCTGATTATAATAATGTTGAACGCGTTGTTTCGCCGACATTTTTATCATTAGTTGCAGTATCAGAAGCCCTTAAAGACTCTCCTATTCAAGTATCAGCTCAAGATGCGCATTGGGAAGCATCGGGGGCATTCACATCCGAAGTTTCTGTGAGCATGTTGACGGATTATGTCGATTACATCATTATCGGCCACTCTGAATGTCGTGCATATCTCAATGAAACCGATGAAAAAGTCAACAAAAAAGCAAAAGCAATTCTTGCGGCGGGTCTCAAACCAATTATCGCCGTGGGTGAAAGTCTTGAGCAAAATGAAGCGGGCGAAACTGAAGCATTCGTCAGCACGCAAGTCACCGCTGCTTTGGATGGTATCTCAGCAGAAGATATGGCAAATGTCGTTATTGCTTACGAACCAATTTGGGCAATTGGCACAGGTAAAAGTGCAAGTGGCGAACTGGCCAATACCATCATTGGTGGTGTTGTTCGTAACACAGTCCGAGATTTATATGGTGATGATGTAGCCGATGCCCTCCGCATTCAATATGGTGGTAGTGTTAAACCAGCAAATATGGAAGAGTATATGTCTCAACCAGATATTGACGGAGCATTAGTTGGTGGCGCATCACTAAAAGTTGACGCATTTACAGAACTTATCGAAATTGCGTCCAAAGTGAAAGGTAACTAAACACTGGGTGGTCTAGATTTTCTTGCCCCTGCAATTTTTGTAGGGGTATTATTTCTTTTATTACGAGGAATTGAACGTTGGTTACACCAGCATATTTTTAAAGTTGGCTGGTTATTGACCCACAATTATGAAACAACGACCATCCTATATTATACAGTTTTTCTACCAGGAGTTTTACTGCATGAAGTAGTTTACTGGCTGATGGCCGGTGTCATGAATGTGCGTGCAGACCGATCCATCCAATGGCCAGAGAAACAAGAAATTGGCGATTTACAACTAAACTTCATAAAAATTGTACCTAAGGCACATCCTCTAAAACGAGCTATTATAGCCGCCACACCATTATTTGTTGGATTACTCGCCATCTGGTTAATCGCCGTCAATATATTTCAACTCGAAACCGTCATTTTGACCGCAGGTACCGGACGACTAGAAGATGTTGCAGCAGCAATTGGCGTATTAACAAGTGCTCCCGACTTCTGGTTATGGTTCTACATCTCATTCACAATTGCTAACACAATGTTCCCTAACATCCCAAAAGATATGCGGGGCTGGTGGCAAATTGCAGGTGCAATTGGTGTTGTTGTTAGCGTATTGGTTGTCCTAGGTATTGGGCAAACATTTTTAACTGAGATCACCTTATCACTCACCCAATTACTCAATACATTATCACTTACACTCATCCTCATTCTGTTCATTAACCTCATGATGGTTATGGGTTTAGGACTTATCGAATATAGTATTGAACGCATCACAGGACATAGTGCAACTTTCCAAAAGGGAAAGATGATTACTATGACCCGGCAGGAAGCCATCGCTCTGAGAGAAGAGGGACAACAAAAGCGAATTACAGCACGCGCAACAGCACAACGTCGTCAGCCAGTAACAGAACTTACATCTGTCTATGCATTAGAACTACCGATTCCAGGTTCGCCGACACAAGAGCCAGTCACCAAAGGTGTTGCAGCAGTAATTGGTATGAACGAAGATGTGCCAGAGAATGTTCTTGAAGATGATGAAATTATTGAAACAACAGCAACCGATAGTGCTCGTCAACGTCGCTTACGCTTATTCCCAGAAACAACAGACGATAACGCATCTAGTTTAGATGAATCAGATACCCAATTATTACCCGAATCCACTTCACCATCACGAAGCAAAACAAAGCAAGCCTTCAATGTGCAAGCATTTGAGGAAACGCCAACAAGTACACCACTTGAAAGTGACGAATCAGATAAACTTGAGGATAAGTCTGTAGATACAGAATTTGCTGAAGCTGCTATATCAATAGAATCAAGCGAAACATCTTCTAAATCGGATTCAACAATAGATGAAGTAGAAGATAAAGCAGTTGAATTCATAGCTCAGCAAAAAGTTAAAAAACAAGCAGGCGAAACACCTCAGAATCAGACTGAAAAAACAACTGAGCAGACCATAATTAGTTCAGAAACAGATACAGTATCAACTGCGTCACTCTCGAGAGATGAAATTTCTGATTCAGATGAGATAGAAGATAAAGCAGTGGCATCAAGCCAACCTAGCTGGCACAATCAATTAACTAAACCAATATTGAACACAGATGATAACGATGAAGAAGTCGAAAAAGACGCAACTTTCGCCCGTCCATTTGCTCGATCTACCCCTACAGACGAGGACATGGACGAAATCAATGAGGATAAAGAACCAGAAGAAAAGTCTACAAGCTTTATGTCCTCCGCTGAATTTCCACGTCCATTTGTCCCACGCGATCTAGTTAATCTCGATAATGACGATGATGACGAACAACTTGACACAAAAACTACATCATCCTCAAACATATTCGACTCATTAACCAAAGATACGGATACTAAAGCGAAATCATCAACTACTAATTGGCGTGACTCACTCAATGATCTTGACAACGATGATGACGACGATGACGAACAACTTGGCACAAAAACTACATCAAGATCAAACGTATTCGACTCTCTAACCAAAGATACGAATACTAAAGCGAAATCACCAACTACCAATTGGCGCAACGCACTCAATGATCTTGACAACGAGGATAACGACGAGGATGAACAGCTTACATCATCACCTACATCATCCTCAAACATATTCGACTCTCTAGCCAAAGATACAGATACCAAAGCGAAATCACCAACTACCAATTGGCGCAACGCACTCAATGATCTTGACGATGAGGACAACGATGACGAACAACTTGACACAAAAACTACATCAAGATCAAACGTATTCGACTCTCTAACCAAAGATACAGATACCAAAACAAAATCACCAACTACTAATTGGCGTGACTCACTCAATGATCTTGATGATGAGGGCGACGATGATGGACAACTTGACACAAAAACGACATCAAGATCAAATGTATTCGACTCTCTAACCAAAGATACGAATACTAAAGCAAAATCACCAACTACCAATTGGCGCAACGCACTCAATGATCTTGATGATGAGGACGACGATGACGAACAACTTACATCATCACCTACGTCACGACCAAACATATTCGACTCTCTAACCAAAGATACCGATACTAAAGCAAAATCACCAACTACTAATTGGAGATCTCAAATTACCAACTTAGATCAAGAATCTGAAGAAGACGATAAGCAATCATCTAGTTCAGATTCAATCGTAAGCGGATTAAACCGACCAAAATCGGATAAATCTCGAGCAAATATTGTTGGCAGTGGCTCCCGTCAAATTCCAAAACCATCACAAAAATCATCAGATTGGCGTAGTCAACTGACACCATCAACAGATGATGAAATTGATGAAGATGATAATGATATTATTTACGAAGACATAGATGATGAATTAATTTACGAAGATGATGACGACAGCATCTATTACGAAGATGATGACGATGACATCTATTATGATGACTGATCCTGCTCGTCAATAGTGATGCGCCCAACAGCTATAAACCCAATAGCAACAAACACCATCATGACACCAAAAGCGATAAATTTGAACAATTGACTGGTTGTAACGAGCGTCAGCACACCAAACATTGAACAAATCATGTAATATCCAAGCGCAATCTGACGGGGTGTAAATCTTCCAGTATCCAGCAGACGAAAATGCAAATGTCCCCGATCACCCTGAAATGGATTCCGCCCAACACGTAGGCGATTAACGAACTGCCATCCCAAATCCATCAAAGGCAGTCCCATCACAAGTAAAATCGTAGCCATTTTAGCGCCACCAATGATGCTTAATGTCCCGAGTGTATATCCCAAGAACCAAGCGCTCCCCCCCATATATATTTTAGCTGGATAAAAATTATGAAGAAGAAACCCTAACGATGCACCAGATAAGGCTAAAGGCAATAAACTAACACTAGTCTGTGCAGGCTCTAAACGAAATGCACTATTCAAAAAGAGAATCATGCCAGCAATTACGGCAACACCTGCTGCCAACCCATCCGAGCCATCTAAAAAGTTGACCGTATTCATCATCAAAACCAACCAAAACATAGTCAGTGTGATCGTGATAACTGGCGACCAAGGATCTGTTTGTTGCCCCGTAAATGGATTGTTAAAGAACTCAATAAAAATTTGAAATAGAATTGCAATACCAGAAACAATGATCTGCCCTAAAAATGATTGAAAATAATTCAACTCAAATAAATCATCGAAAATACCTAATAAAAAGATAACGGTGCTACCAATCAAAAGGCCGCTCAAGCGAACAATTTCATAAGGGTCAAAACGCGGAACAGGTAAAGACTGCGCCAATATAATGGCAATAATGAAGCCACCAAAGATTGCCAATCCACCAAGTTTTGGCATCGGAGTTTGCTCTTGTCTACGCCCGCCAGGAATGGAGGTTATGCCGAAGCGAAAACTCAAATAACGTGCCACTGGCATCAATACCAATGACACGCTTAAAGCAAGGCAAAAAACAATGATGAATGCAAATATATCGAGCATTATGTTCCAAACATACGATCGCCTGCATCACCAAGACCGGGAACGATAAACCCTATATCATTCAACCGTTCATCTAGTTCAGCAACGTGAATCGGTACATCAGGGTGTGCCTCAGACAAAGCTTTAACACCCTCTGGCGCAGCAAGCACACCCAAAAATTTGATACGATTTACACCCCATTTTTTGAGAATATCAACAGTCGCGATTGCAGAGCCACCTGTCGCTAACATAGGATCAAGTACGAGGCACACTTGTACAGTTGGTTCTTCAGGCAACTTATTATAATATTCCACAGGACGTAGCGTTTCCTCATCGCGATATAAGCCGATGTGCCAAACTTGTACAGCTGGTAGTAATTCTTGAATCCCATCAACTAGCCCTAACCCAGCCCTCATGATCGGGACAAGACCAATCACTTCGTTAGCTTCTGAGCCTGTGGCATCCCCCATAGGCGTTGTCACGGTTTTGGAGGTTAATTCCAAATCCTTTGTCGCTTCGTAACACAATAATAATGCCAATTCACGAACTAATTCACGAAAAGTTCGATGATCCGTATTTACATCTCGCAAATAGGTTAATTTATGTTTTGTCAGCGGATGTGTTGACACATGTAGTTGGTCTGTCATATGTTTCCTAAAGCCTTTCCTCACCGATACCTGCCATAGTGTACGTAGTAAAGCGCATTCTGTAAAGCAAGCATTGCAACCACCATGCAGTCCGCTATACTTTTAGAACATTTCAGCTAAATTATGGAGCACGTTATGATGCCGGATGATAACAACAATCGGCTAGTTGGTGGTGGCAAAAAACGTAATGACCGCGAAAATATTGCCCTACGCCCTAAAAGATTACATGATATGGTCGGACAAGACCGTGTTCGTGAGACCTTAAGCATTATCATTGATGCAGCCAAAGGTCGTGACGAGCCGATTGATCATGTGTTATTCTACGGTCCACCGGGACTCGGCAAAACGTCGCTCGCTTATGTGATAGCTAATGAAGTCGAAGCCAACATTCGTATCACTGCAGGCCCCTCTATCGAACGGGCTGGAGACCTTGCAGCAATCCTGACCCATCTCAAAAAAGGGGATATTCTATTCATTGATGAGGTGCATCGGTTAGGTAAGGCTGTTGAAGAAATTTTATACCCAGCTATGGAAGATTTTGTACTTGATATTGTCATAGGTAAAGGACCTGCAGCAAAAACTGTTCGCCTTAACCTACCCCGTTTCACTGTAATTGGCGCGACAACACGTCTTGCCTTACTTGCTGGTCCATTACGCGATCGATTTGGAGCACGCTTCCGTTTAGACTTTTATGAGCAAGATGCAATGGAAAAAATTCTAGTTCGTGCAGCCGGACTGCTGAATGTTGAAATGAGCCCAGAAGGTGCAACAGAAATTGCTCGACGTGCCAGAGGAACACCGCGTGTTGGATTGCGATTATTGCGTCGAGTGCGTGATTATGCCGAAGCACGTGCAGATGGGATCATTACGCCAACAGTTACCGAAGATGCACTTAAACTTATGGAAATTGATCATCTCGGCTTAGACGAAATTGATCGGCGTATCCTTCGCACAATTATCGAAAAATTCGGAGGTGGCCCCGTAGGGCTAGATACGATTGGAGCATCTATCAGTGAAGACAGTTCAACCATAATGGATGTCTACGAACCCTATCTGATACAACTCGGATTTATTGATCGTACACCCCGCGGACGAATCTGTACCATCCACGCCTACGAGCATCTCAATATCGACTATCCCGAAAATAATAATGATTCATCAGGACAAAAACGCCTACTATGAACGTAACCGACTTTGACTACGATTTACCAGAAAACTTTATAGCACAAGAACCAGCTAACCCACGTGATTCATCTAAATTAATGCATCTAAACCGTTCTACAGGACATGTATCACACCATGTTTTCTCAAACATTATTGATCTCATCCAGCCCAATGATGTGCTTGTTATGAACAATACGCGTGTTATTCCCGCTCGATTGTTTGCATATAAGTCAGAAACAGGTGGCAAAGTAGAAGTATTGCTACTCAAACAGTTGGATGATACACGTTGGCAGGTACTTATCGGTGGGCGCAATGTCAATACAAGAATGCAACTAAAATTCGAGGGAAGCGCTATTTCCTGTAAAGTCACTGATGTCCTTGATGCAGCAGAACGTATCGTCGAATTTAGCCAACCCGTCAATGACTTACTGACTGACTTAGGTGAGATGCCGCTTCCTCCTTACATCAACACACGTCTAGATGATGGCGAACGTTATCAGACCATCTATAGCAAAGTTGAAGGATCCGCCGCAGCACCGACTGCAGGATTACATTTCACACCTGAGTTATTAATCGCACTGAGTCGCAAGGGTGTTAAGCTCGCATACTGCACATTACATATTGGGCTCGATACTTTCCAACCAGTCAAAGTTGATAAAGTCAAAGATCATAAAATACACAGTGAATTTGCCACACTTGATAGTAAAAACGCCAAACTCATTAACGACGCAAAACTAGCTGGAGGGCGTATCATCGCAGTTGGTACAACATCTGTTCGTACACTCGAAACAGCTGGGATTCTCAGTGCTGGTGGCGACCCATCCAACCCACAGTTCAACGAAAATATTTGTGCATGGCGACCAGTCATCGCATTCGAGCAAGACACCCGTTTATTCATTTTCCCCGGATATAAATGGCGGGTCGTGGATGCCATGATTACGAATTTTCATTTACCAAAATCAACTTTACTCATGATGATGAGTGCATTTGCAGAGCGTGACATGATGCTCAATGCCTACGAAATCGCTAAGCAAGAAAATTACCGATTCTTCTCGTTCGGTGATGCTATGTTTATTACCTGAATCTAAAATTAATTAACAAAAAATGAGTTAATGAGATACAATTCAAGAATGTTGTAATCGAGTAATGAGGAAGATGATATGGGTATCATCGGTCTAATAACAAATGGTATTCAAATTTTAGGAGTGCCAGCAGAAATAGCGGCATTCACAGCAAAAGTGATAGCATTCATAACCCCCGTACTTTTTCCGACTGCCGTATATGTCGCAGTACAACCAATTCAATATGATATTGAAATACAAGAAGTTGCAATTCTCGAAACTGCATCAGCAACTATTTATGCTGATAATGTTATATTTGACATAGTTGGAGGATACTGTGGGATTACAGGCAACTATAATATACGATTAGAAGGTGTTGCAGGTATCGATTTAGATCAGGCGAAACGATACCAAAACTTATTCAATACATGGTATGAACTACCTGAACCTAACCTTGTTCATTTGTATGTGGAGAACTTCACTATTGTTGAAGAAACAACAAGTCTTGGGTGCAGAGTTGATTATACAGAGGCACGTGATTTAGCTGAATATCTGGCAAGACTGAACTTCACAAATGATCCACTTCTAGATTCACTATTATTAAGTGCAAAAGATAAAGCAACATCTACATTTGTGGAAACCTTTGGAGTTAACGAACAAGATGTTAATTTCTTTGACAATGACAGTGGGATTAAATCAAGTATAAATATACCTGTCCAATATAAATGCTGGGGGTTGAACAACGGGGAAGAAGGTCAGTTCGTGAAACGTTGTTAAACGTAAGAAACTACCCGTTGACGCTATCCTAATAATACCGCTATAATCTTCTATGCCTCACAGTCAGTGGGGCATTTTTTCGCTTGTAACCAATTTTCCCCGTCCACCGAGCCGTCCTAAGGCGTTGGTCACGGAGAATAAAGAGAAGGTTGGAGAAACCTAATATGTATGCAATTATCCGCAGTGGCGGTAAGCAATACCGTGCTGAAGTTGGTAGTACAATTGATGTCGATCGCCTCACAAATGAAGTCGGCGACTCTCTAGAAATTAATGATGTATTGCTCGTTGGTGATGGTGATAACACTGTTATCGGACAACCAACCGTCGATGGCGCATCCGTCAAAGCAACTGTTGTTGAGCAATTCCGTGGCAAGAAAATCCTCGTTTACAAATACAACCAACGGACCAACTACCGTCGTAAACAAGGGCATCGTCAATATTACACCCGTCTGAAAATCGACGATATTATCGTATAAGTGGTATAGATTAAAGGAGACAACCTAAAATGGCACATAAAAAAGGTGGTGGCTCTAGTAGTAACGGTCGTGATAGCAATTCTAAACGCCTTGGTGTAAAAAACTTCGGTGGTCAATTTGTTATCCCCGGCAATATCATTGTTCGCCAACGTGGTACAAAATTTCATCCCGGCGAAGGCGTTGGTATGGGCAAAGACTATACCATTTTTGCAACCCGTCCTGGCTTCGTAACATTCGAAAAAATGCGTGGTCGCAACGGGCAAAAACGTATCAGTGTGTATGAAGTCCATGAAGGCACTGACCAAGCACTCAACTAATAAATAGAAGACATTCACGCTACTCAATCATGGAGCCGTGAATGCGTGGAGGAAATGATGAAAGCAGACATTCACCCAACTTGGTACCAAGCCAAAGTTCGTTGTCAAACATGTGGTACAGAGTGGACGGTCGGTGCAACTGTTCCAGAACTCAGACCTGACCTTTGTTCCAACTGCCATCCATTCTACACTGGTGAACAACGTATCGTTGATACCGAAGGTCGTGTAGAAGGCTTTATGAAACGGTTGCAAAAGCGTAACCAAATTCAGGCTTCGAAGAAACCTGCGGTAGAAGAAAAAGCACCACTGGACTTACCGATTGCTGAACTCGAACTCAGTGCTCGCTATGCCAATATTCTCGAAGAAAATGGCATTAAAGTCGTAGGTGACATCCTCAATCGCTTAGGTGAAGAGGATGATGAAAACAGTATCCTTGCTATCCAAGGTATTGGGCGCAAAGTCCTGAGTGACCTGAAAAAGATGCTACGTGCACAAGGTTACGAAATCGAAGGCTAAACCAAAATCTAACAAAATTGGAAGGCAGTCATAACATATTTATGACTGTCTTTATTTTTTTTCAAACTATAATTAATAACGTCTTATCATTTAAATCTCAACACATAATAATTACATAGAGGGAATAGGCAGAATGAAACATCATTCGGGTCGTATTGAAGTTATTTGTGGAAGCATGTTCTGTGGAAAAACAGAAGAACTTATCCGCCGCGTTCGTCGCGCTATTATTGCAAAACAAAAAGTAAAAGTTTTCAAACCTGCTATTGATGACCGATATGGTATTCAAAGTGTAACCAGCCATAATGGTCAAAAAGTCGAGGCAATTCCGGTTAAAAAAGCACATGACATACTTGGGTTAGCCAACGGTGGGACAACAGTTGTTGCCATTGATGAAGCCCAATTTTTCGATGATGGCATTGTCGATGTGGTACAAGAACTGGCAGATAAACATAATATTCGCGTCATTATAGCCGGGCTTGATTTAGATTTCCGTGGTGAGCCATTTGGTTCAATGCCCTTCTTACTCAGCATCGCCGAGGATGTGACGAAACTTCATGCCATTTGCGTCGTCTGTGGCGAACCTGCAAGCCGTACCCAACGCCTTGTCAATGACAAGCCTGCACGCTACAATGATCCAATAATTTTGGTAGGTGCACAGGAGTCTTATGAGGCACGTTGTCGCCAACACCATATCGTATTACATACCGAACCCCAACCAGAGTAAGTGTTGCAGTTTGGGAGTTTCATGTAAAATATAACCGATATATGAACCACTATCGGAAAACACATGACACAATCAATTACAGAACTTAATCGACGTATTCAAAAAGAATCAGGGTTTGTCCAAGATCTTGTCACTGAAATACGTCGCACAATTGTCGGTCAGGATTACCTTATTAACCGACTACTCATTGCGTTATTTACAAACGGGCATGTCCTTATCGAAGGTGTGCCCGGACTCGCTAAAACCCTGACAGTCCGTACGCTTTCCGCAACTCTAAGTACAGATTTTCAGCGGATACAATTTACTCCTGATCTACTACCGGCTGATCTCATCGGTACACAAATTTATAATCCCAAAACAGGTGATTTTTCCCCTCGTTTAGGCCCCATCTTTAGTAATATTGTCCTTGCTGATGAAATTAACCGTGCGCCAGCAAAAGTACAATCGGCTTTACTCGAGGCAATGGAAGAACGACAGGTCACGATTGGTGAAAACACATATCGCCTTGATGATCCATTTCTTGTTTTGGCAACACAAAACCCAGTAGAACAAGAAGGAACATATCCACTACCAGAAGCCCAATTAGATCGTTTTATGCTGAAGGTTGTCATCACCTACCCTACGCGCGACGAAGAACATGAAATCATCAACCGAATGGCAGGAGTGAGACCTGAGCCACCACAGCCTATCATAACACCCGATGAAATCATTCAAGCACGTCAGGTTGTCAACGAAATCTATGTCGATGAAAAAATCAAATCGTATGCGCTTGACATCATTTTTGCGACGCGTGACCCGCAAAAAAGTGGTATGAAAAAAATTAGCACATTAATTGAATTTGGTGCATCACCGCGTGGCACGTTGGCACTCATTAAAGCAAGCAAAGCTTATGCTTTTTTGAATGGACGTGGATATGTCATTCCAGATGATATTAAACGCATTGCTCCTGATGTTCTACGTCATCGAATTGTCACATCATTTGAAGCCCAAGCAGAGAATATTGATAGTACGCGCATCATTCGTGAGATCATCAACCGGATAGAAGTTCCATAATGCTCACACCAGAACAACATCGTAAAATCCAACATATCGAACTTTATTCGCGTCGTGTTGTTCATAATGTTTTCTCAGGTGCCTACCGCTCAGCATTTAAAGGACGTGGAATTGCTTTTCATACGATACGTCCCTATATGCACGGGGACGACATCCGCGATATTGACTGGAATGTTACGGCTCGTACAGGGGAAGCACATACCCGTATTTACGAAGAAGACCGTGAACGTACTGTCATGCTTGTCATCGATACCAGTGCATCGTGTTTATTCGGCACACAAACGCGTCAAAAAGTCGACTTTGCGGTCGAGCTTGGTGCAGTTCTTGCCTACTCCGCAATCATGAACAACGACAAAATCGGTTTACTTGTATTCAGTGATCAAATCGAAAAATACGTTCCTGCACGCAAGGGTCGTAAACATGTCATGCGTCTTATTCACGATTTAATGAATCTACAACCCGTTAATCAAGGTACAGATTTATCACTTGCACTGCGTACAGTAAATCGTGTATTAAAACCTGGGACAATTTTATTTCTACTGTCTGACTTTCTAGTACCAGTTGAAGAATATTCAAGCGACATCACCATTATCAGCAAACGACATGATACAAATGTCATCATCTTACGTGACCCCTTAGAGCAAAAATTCCCATCAGTCGGCATGTTACAGGTGCAAGACTCTGAAACAGGCGAAACTACTTGGGTGGATACACATAGTCTAGAATGGCAACGGGAATTCCATCAGCAGGTACAATTATTTGACAAAATGCGTACCCGTACGTTTGAACGTAATAATGTCGACACAATTGATGTACCCGCAGATGGTGACTATATTCAGGCGCTTATTGACTTCTTCAGACAAAAGCAACAGAGGTTAGCCCGTTGAAATTAAATCTTGCTCTAATTTTGCTAAATCTCATACTTGCCACGACAATAATTGCTCAAGAAGCGACACCAGAAGTCACGGTTGAGCCAGAATCTATTTCTGATATTAATGTGAGCGTTAGTGAAATCACAGCATACTTCGAGACTGATATACTTGAAACAACACTCGGGATGCCAATACCTGTCAAATTAGTGGTTGAAATGCCTGTAGGCTATAGTCTTGTAGGTGAATTTGAAGATATTTTTGAAGATCCATTTGAAATCGTTGATAGTGAAGACCTAGAAACTCGTGAACAAGGGAACCTGCAAATTTTCGAGCAAGATTTGACAGTTGTCGCTTGGGAACTCAATACATTAACTACCGAAGAAGTTTTCGTACGCTATCAAACACCTGCTGGACAACAATTTCGTTCACCAATCACATCCATCACAGTCAATGTTACCTCAACACGCACCGAAAGTGACATCGCCCTTCGCCCGTTAAATCCACTAGTTGACCTCCCCTTTATACCCGTATATGTTTACCTAATTCCTGTTGTTCTTATAGTGATTGGTATTTTTATTTTCCGAAATATTCAGTTTAATCGACGCGTTCAACGCGCGCTTGCTCGACCAGATAGTCCTGTTCAACGTGCAGTTGTTGATCTCAAATATATGCTTGATTCAAATGCGACAGTTGAGGAAATCTATCCACCAACAGCCGACACAGTCCGACAGTACTTAACCGAACAATTTCATATTCGTGCAATAGATATGACAACCCTTGAACTCATGCAAGCACTAGAAGCAAATCCTATTTTTTCAGACACATTACGCTCCAGCCTGCGAGACTTTCTTGAACAAGCTGACCTTGTAAAATTCGCGAGTCATCATCCAGCGGTCTCACCTGAAAGTGTAATTGAATATGCCATCCGATGGATCGAACAGGCAGAAAGGGCACGGATTATCCATGAGTGAGTTCCGCTTCGCCCATCCTTATGTGCTGATACTTTTACCAATTAGCTTACTGTTCTTATATCGATGGTGGCAGAATCGTTGGCGCACCCAAGCAGGCGTCTTGCAATATTCCGATATTCGCCTCTTGTCAAATTCAACAAAAAGTCTACGACTTCGTTTTCGTCAATTGCCTAATCTCATTCGCTTAATTGCGTGGATAACGCTTGTTATTGCCTTAGCACGTCCACAAAGTGGCGAAACACAAAATATCATCAGTGGGCAAGGCATAGACATGGTCATAGCTATTGATATTTCTGGTAGCATGGCTATTCCCGACTTTGCACCACGTAATCGGCTTGATGCGAGTAAAGTTGTACTCAAAGAATTTATCAATGGCCGCAAAGCCTCTAACGGAGCATTTGATCGAATCGGCATGGTCGTCTTTGCTAATGACTCATTTCAGCTGGCCCCGCCAACCTTAAACTACGATATATTAGAAATATTGATTGACGACCTCAAATTGGCTAAAGATGTTGGATTACAAGACGGTTCGGCAATTGGACTTGGAATTGCCAGCGCGGCGAATATGTTACAATCCAGTACAGCAAGAAGTCAGGTCATTATTGTCTTGACAGATGGCGAAAATAACGTTGGAGAGCTTGATGCTATTTCAGCAGCGCAAGCTGCTAGTAGCATCGGCGCAAAAATCTACACCATCGGAATTGGGCAGCGCGGTGTATTTGCTCTCGAACAAGCCGATGGCACAATCGAAACGATCAACTCTAATCTTGACGAATCCAGCTTACGTGAAATTGCTAGCATAGGTAACGGCGAGTATTTTTATGCAGCAGATTTACCAAGCCTAGAAGCAATTTATGCACAAATTGACCGCCTTGAACGATCTCCTGTCGAACGAAGTGAATTCACCCGTTGGCAGGACATGAGTGATATTTGGATTATTGCGGCAATGATTTTACTGATATTCGAACGCATACTTAGACACACTATTTTTCAAACGATACCATAATGTCGATTTTAAACCCAACAGTCCTCATTCTTCTTCTCGTCCTACCCGTCACAATCATCTTTTTGATGTGGCGTGAACAAGTACGCCAAAAAGCACTTCGACGTGTTGGCAATGATGATCTAGTGAACCAATTAGTGTCACAGGTCAACATGACGCGCCGACGCATTAAAACAATATTCTGGATGATAACATTCTCTACATTAGTTATCGCCCTCACTCATCCAGTTTGGGGCGTGTCGGCAGAAATTCTAGATGTAGAAGGACGCGCAATTCTATTTGTCATCGATGTAAGCCGAAGTATGGATGCACAAGATATTGCACCCAGTCGTCTAGAACGTGCAAAACTGGATATTGAGCGCATTACCGCTGAACTTGTAGGCAATGATATAGCTTATATTGTCTTTGCAGGCGAAGCATTTGTGTATATGCCATTTACATATGACGAGCTATCGATCAATACATTTGCATCTTCAATTACTAGCAGAGCAACAACCAATCAAGGCACGGATATATACCCAGCCATTCAACTTGCTGTAGAGCTATTATCAGATTACGCAGTAGCCGAAAAACATATCATCATCATGAGCGATGGTGAAAATCACGTTGTATCGGATCCTGTGGGGTTGGAGCAGGCACTCGACGATAGCATTCTCATACATACAATCGGATATGGAACACCAGAAGGTGCACAAATACCCCTTTACGATGTAAATGGAGGCATTGCAGGCTATCAAACCGACGAGCGTAATGTCATTGTAAACTCAGTTCTAGATGCAACAATTCTACAAGAAATCGCACAACAGACGGGTGGTAACTACTTCACACCTGACGATATCGAAGCAGTTACAGAGATTATCAATTCATCAGCAACAGGATCACTTAGACAACGCACAATCACCCAGCCAATTGAACGCTTTGGCATTTTTCTCCTTTTAGCGCTCATCACACTCAGCATTGAAATCCTTTTGCCATCAACAGGAAGGAGTACGATATGATTCCTATCCGAAGCACAATAATCATTAGTGTCCTCTTACTGACACTAGTTGTTGCATGTACAAGTGTTGCCGAACAAAATAATTTAGCGAATACTCAAACTAATGCACGCGAATTTAACAGTGCCATTATCAATTATTCATCGGCACAAGTTGATGATCCGGACAATCCGGTACTTTACCTTAATTCTGCTAAAGCCTACTTTGAACAAGGAAGCCTAGATATTGCAGTTGAGGTATTAGATCAGGCAATTTTACGTGGTGACGAAACAATACAAGCGCAAGCATATTACAACATGGGTAATTTTTATTATTTATCAGGACAACCCGAAGAGGCGATTGACGCTTACAGAGAGTCGCTATTGCTCAACCCAGATGATGCCAACGCACGCCATAACCTAGAGTTAGCAATGTTATTTCTAAGTACGCCAACACCGATTGATGAAGAAATGCAAACATTACCTGATGAGAATCAAATTGATCCATCAGTTACACCCACCTTCCAACCACAAGATGATGCACCACCAGAGCCATCCCCAACGCCCCAAATTGTTTCGTTTGATGAACGTACACCAGAGGGTGGTATTGAGGGTGATCGTTTTGGTAATCAAGGTCCAATGACACCATTCCCGAATGAAACACCAACATCAACAAAAAAGGATGCAAGTTCAACTCTCGAAGCTGTTTCTGATGATGAATCCGTATACAAACAATTCAGTGATGAGGTGTCTACCCCAACCAATTCAGATGAAAGAAAAGGTTGGTAATGCGCCTTTACATTATTCTAAGTATTGCACTGTTCTTTGTTCATCCGGCAGTGGCGCAGGACAATGTGGTTGATATTAGCGTAAGCAACCCACAGCCATATATTGGCGAGCAAATCACATACACTATAACATTTACCTCTTCATTAGATTTGAGTGAAGCCCAGATACAATTACCACAATTTATCGGCTTTGCACAAGAACCTCAGACACCTACACTATCAACAATCCCAATCAATAATGTGATTCAAAATGTCATTCAACAGGATGTAATTTTGTATTCAAATCGCACAGATGAAAATCCAATTGATGTAGCAACTATCATTGTGCCAGATACGCCATTTCAAACAGGTCTTGAAACAACTAGTGAGACACTATCTATAAATGTTCTACCATTGCCCGATGGTGCCCCCGACACATTTACAGGAGGCGTTGGGCAATTTGACATCAATGCAACGCTTGACCCACTAACAGTACAAGCTGGTGAGCCTAATGTACTGAGCATTATCATAACGGGTTCAGGCAACTTTACACAACTCACTAACCCCACATTACGCTTACCCGAAACATGGGATGTATTCCCCAGTCCACCAACAACAACAAATATAGCCAATAACCTCAAAACCAAAACATTTGAGTATCGGTTTTTCGCCGATCAAACCGGTAATGTCACCGTGCCAGCAATCATTTTCTCCTATTTTGATCCACTCACAGCGTCTTACCGAACGATTTCAACCGAAGCAGGTGGTATTACTGTAGAAGGCGAATTTACAGCATCCCAATCAGCTGGCGCAATTCAACCCAACAATCGCCTTGAGCTCAAACCAATGACAGACCAACCGATTGCTCTAATCCCTGATAATACATTCTGGTTGTTATGGTTGATTACACCACTTTTAGCGATAATTCTATTCATGGCACGCTTAGCAACCCGCTCAACACAACCACGACCCGCAAATTCACAAAATAAACAGAGTAAGTCCCTCAAAGCAGTGTCAAAACAGCTTGCACAAGCAAAAACTACTGATCCCAATCAGGGGTATGCCATAATCGAGCAAACAATATTTCAGTATTTATCATCAAAATATAAGCAAGAAGTATCAGCAGACAATTTCTCTGAGGTCACACGCAACTTACCCGACATACTTCAACAGCGATTAAATATATGTCTCGAACAGTCACAAGCGGGACGATATGCACCTGTCACACAAGATGATGCAGATGAACTCATCCGACGCACCTATAAAACCCTCCAGATGATTGAGGAAGAACGTATATGATAAGACGATATATCGTTGCTTGTATATTGGCGATGTTTTTCATCATGTCAACAGCTGGGCAATCACTGGGCAGCTTAAATAATGCAGAACAAGCTTATCAAAATAATGATTTTGAAAATGCAATCCAGTATTTTGATTTAACCATATCCGGTGGTATTTATAACGGCGAAATATATTATAATTTTGGCACCGCACATTACCAGCTAGGCAATATTGGTAACGCCCTACTTAACTATCGACGTGCACTTCAATTTCTGCCCCGTGACCTTGACCTGAATATTCAAATTGCACGTACACGTGCCCTCCGGAATATACCTGCAACCGATACAACCAATCCGATTATTCTTCTAGAGCAAATGACGGAGACCGTAGTTACAATCAGCGAACTCGCAATGGTCTCATTTCTTCTATGGTCGATCCTATGGATATTGATAGGGATTTATCAAATTCGCAAAGCATGGCGCAGTACGCTCAGACTGATCATCGGTATCTTGTTAATTTTTGTGCTCGGGTTTGGAACACTTCTTGGTGCACGACTTTATATTCATACGAGTATGCCAGCTGCAGTTATCACTGTCGGATCGGCTCCTATTTATAGTGGTCCCAGTATTTCTTATTTCCGACAATATGATTTATTTGAAGGAAGTGAAATTTATATCACTGATAAACAAGAGGAGTGGAGTAAATTCGTCACACCTGACAACCGTGAGGGTTGGATTGAAACCAATAATTTGACCACGCTTAACCCAAATTAAAACGGGCATCTTCTATTAGATATGCCCGTTCAAAAATCCAAAGAGATTAGTAGGCTAAGACAACAAATCAGGAATTTCCTCTGGATTTGCTGCAACGCGTGCGCCAGCCGCTTCTAGTGCTTCAATCTTTTCTTCTGCTGAGCCTTCACCACCGTCAACAATGGCGCCTGCATGACCCATACGTTTACCCGGAGGTGCACTACGCCCAGCAATAAATGCTGCGACAGGCTTAGTCATATGATTCTTGATATAGTCAGCCGCCACAATTTCTGCGCTACCGCCAATTTCACCAAGCAAAGCAACTTTCTCTGTTTCAGGATCATTCTCAAACATTTCAAGAACTTCGACAAATGTTGTACCGATAACTGGATCACCACCGATACCTACAATTGTAGAAATACCCATACCTTTATTCTTCATGGCAAAGCCAACTTCATAAGTCAAGGTACCACTCTTTGATACCACACCAATATTGCCAGGTTCAGCAACCATAGCTGGAATAATACCAACTTTCGCTTGTCCGGGGGTCATCAAACCGGGGCAATTCGGCCCAATCAAGCGAGCGCCCTTTTCCTCAACAAAGCTGACAACTTTCATCATATCAGATACAGGGATATGCTCAGTCAAGCAGACAATTAGCTTAACGCCTGCATCAGCAGCTTCCATCACAGCGTCAGGTGCAAACCGAGCAGGAACGGTAACCATACTCACATCAGCATTGGTTGTTTCGACAGCAGCGCGCATCGTATCAAACACAGGCTTACCCTCAAACCATTCACCACCTTTACCGGGTGTTACACCGCCGACAACATCCGTACCATATTCCATCATCAACTTAGCATGGAAACCACCTTGGCGACCTGTGATACCTTGAACCAGTACTTTGGAGTTTTTATCAATTAAAATCGACATCTTATGCTTGCTCCTTGGCTGCGGCAACCGCTTTCTGTGCAGCTTCTGTCAATGTTTCGGCACTAATAATATTAGGTATATTCGCATCATTGATAATCTGGTTACCTTCTGTTGCATTTGTACCCTGCAAGCGAATCACCATCGGCACATCCGGCTTAACTTCGTTGTATGCGGTCAAAATACCATTAGCAACTTCATCACAACGTGTAATGCCACCGAAGATGTTAAACAATACACATTTCACATTTTCATCAGAAAGGATAATGCGCAATGCAGCTGCTACTTGTTCTGGTGTTGCACCACCGCCAATATCAAGGAAATTTGCAGGTCCGATACCATCAGCTTCCCCATATAGTTTCGTCATATCCATGGTCGTCATTGCCAAGCCTGCGCCGTTAACCATACAGCCAATTTGACCATCTAGCTTAATGTATGTAATACCAGCTTCACGGGCTTGTCGTTCAGACTCTGGCTCTTCGCTTGTATCACGTTCCTCAGCTAGATTAGGTTGACGATATAACGCATTATCATCAATGATGACTTTCCCATCGACAGCTAACAGATTACCCTCACCCGTAATCACAAGCGGGTTAATTTCAGCCAATTCAGCATCGCTTTTGATGTAGCACTGATAAAGGCCTTTGAGGATTTTTCCGAATTGTCGCCAATGAGCACGGGGCATTCCCATTGCACTAGCAATATACGTCATTTGATACCCTTGCAAACCGAGAATCGGATCGATATGTTCACGGATAATGGCTTCAGGGCGTTCGACGTTGAGTTCCTCAATATCCATGCCACCTTCCATTGAGGTCATGATAAGGGGTTTACCTTCACTACGATCATTCGTAATCGCGAGGTAAATTTCTTGCTGGATATCAGCGCCGGGGTCAATCAAAACTTTCTCGACGGTCAGACCTTTAATGTCCATCCCGAGAATGTCCTGCGCGTAACCTTTGGCTTCATCAGCATTTTTAGCAACCTTAACCCCACCAGCCTTACCACGCCCACCAACATGAACCTGCGCCTTAACAACAGCGACACCGTTCATTTCAGATGCGATTTCATAAGCTTCATCGGGTGTTGTAGCAACCTTACCTTCTGGGATAGGAATACCATAGTCCCTGAACAAGAATTTAGATTGATATTCATGAAGTTTCAATGTGTGTTTCCTCCATTTACATCATGAGTTTAAATAAATTGATGTGTAAATTATAACCGGATGACCGTTCCAAATACGGAATATTAGCCAAACGTTAAAGAATCTCTATATCATATTCGGTAATCATTGCATCAGGAAATGTTGACTCCATCCAACGCAATATCGTTTGGATAGTATCATCAATGTGTCGATTAGAGTTACTTACACATGCAAAAGCGATCACAGAAGATTGCCATTTATCTAATTTCGCAACCTCTGCACACGACACATTATAAGTATTTCGCATTTTAGCAATGATCGACTTAATGATTCGCCGCTTACCTTTTAAAGACGTAACACCAGGCAAATACAGCGTAACAGTACACAAACCAACAAGTGCATCTTCAGACATATTTTTCTGCTACATCAGCAGTGGGATACCTATTTGCGAGACGCTGTAAGAGTACGCTATACTCTCATTTATCTCAAGTGACAATCATGACTAGCTTTACAGTATATACTGCGCTTGTGAAATTATCATAACAAACTATACTAGTATTGTTATAGTCACCCACCATATCCTGCGGGGGATAAGATGAAAAAAACCTACAATATATTATTCATAAGTTTAACTTTATGCCTCCTAATTGGCATAAACCTTGTTACAGCACAAGATAGTGACAATCTGCTAACCAACCCAGGTTTCGAGGGGTCATTTACCACCAACCCAGGTGACCAACCAAGGCAAGTTGCAGATAGTTGGACAGCGTGGCATGTACCAGCAACAGACGAAATGCCATCATTCCAAAATGCATCACCGAAGTATCAACCTGTGTCACCAGATTCATCACGTATTCGAACAGGATCAAATGCGCAACTTTATTTTTCTTTCTTTGAGACTCATGAAGGTGGCATTTATCAACAGGTAAGTAACTTAACCAACGGCGACGAATATCGTTTTAGTATTTATGCTCATATTTGGTCATCAACGTTTGACGACGTAGATATTAGTGAAGATCCCGGTGATGTTGCATTACGTGTTGGCATTGACCCTAATGGTGGGACAGATGGAACAAGTAGCGATATCATTTGGTCTACACCAGCAATCTTCTACGATACATATCGTCAGTACTCAATTATTGCAACAGCTGCAAATACTACCATTACCGTATTTGTCGAATCTACAGTTGGCACACCTGTTCAGAATAGCTATGTCTATTTGGACGATGCAGTCCTAGAGTCAACAACTAAAGAAGAAGATCCTACAGATGAACCGGCCGATGAGCCAACAGATGCTCCAACGGACGTACCGACCGATGAGCCGGCTGAAGAACCAACTGACGAACAATCGGGTGGTATTGGTGATAGTACACCAACACCAGAGGTACTTGATCCAGTAGCAACAGCCGTTCCAACCGATGAACCAACAGAAGTTGTACCAACCTCTACCCCAGAAACAAATATTGTGCCAACAGCAACAGAAGTACAGGGCGGTACTGGTGGCGAAGAAGACCCTGAAACACCTATTTCGGAAGAATTCCCGGGTACAATCACACATACCGTGCGTCGTGGCGACACTGTGAGCCGAATCGCAGTTCTCTATGGAAGTACAGTGAACGCGATTATCTCAGCCAATGATCTAAATGAGAGTGCATTGATTTTTGTCGGTCAAGGTCTAGTTGTTCCTGTACGAATTCCAGACCCAGCAACTGCAACACCAACCCCCACAAACGTTGTAGTTGTAGTAACAGCTACCCAACCAGCGGTGCCAATTCCATCACCTGAGCCACCAGAAGCACCAGCAGACACATATGTTGTTCAACGTGGCGATACACTCAATCGAATCGCAAGCCAATTTAACACAACAGTCGGGGCACTAGTCCAACTTAATGGTATCGCAAATCCGAACCGTATCTTTGCGGGTCAAACATTACGGATTCCAGCGACTGGTGGAACAACTGCACCTGCTCAACCAACTGTGGCACCTGCACAACCAACATCAACGCCACAGAACATCATTCCAACACCAACACAAGTTCCAGCACCTCAATTGGAAACCTATACTGTGGTTCCAGGAGACACATTGTTCCGTCTCGCATTGAACTTCGGTGTAAATATTGTTGATCTAGCAGAAGAAAACAATATCACCAATTATAATCGTATCTTTATCGGACAGGTTCTACGAATCCCACGATGAGTGAATGGCGCAACATAAAAAAAAGTGACACAAATGAAGTGGTATTAGCTCGTGCAAAATGGTGTGCGAGCTACTGGTGTCACTTCAAGGGACTTCAGTTTGTTGCAAATCTTCCAGAAAATGAAGGGTTGCTATTTGTGACAGATTCCGAAAGTAAAGTTGGAACTGCTATTCATATGTTTTTTATGTTCATGAATATTGCAGTGGTATGGCTTGATAGAGATGGCGTGGTCGTTGACAAGAAGTTTGCAAAACCGTGGAGACCAGCCTATGCACCGCAATCACCAGCGATGTATTATATCGAGGCGAACCCATCACTACTTGATCGGGTCGAAATTGGAGATAAATTGATATTTGATGAGGTAGTATCTTGAAGCAGTTTCTCAAGATGAGTTTTATAGCAATCATAGCGGGTATATTCACAATACCCGCTATTCTATTAGGGCAAGACACCACCAACTTAACGATACATGTCGTCCAACGTGGCGAAAATCTTTTCCGGATCGCATTACAATATAACCTAACAACTGATGAAGTTGCATTTGCAAATGGCATCACAGATGTAAGTAACATCGTTGTAGGACAAAGATTGGTCATACCAATCGAAACAGCGCCGATTATAGAAAGACAAGTCCACATCGTCACTGCAGGCGAAACTATTCGCAGTATTGCTGAGTTGTATGGTAAAACAGTTGATGAGATTGCTCAACTCAACAGCTTAGCTAACACAGACATCATTTTTGTCGGTCAAGAGCTTGTTATTGTCCCCGGTGATGAAACTCCTACGCCTCCGCCAACGCCAACGGTCAGCACCAGCACCGATACAGACGAAACATCCGATTCTAATGTCACACCAACACCTACCACACAAGAATTTGTTGTATCTGATGATCCATCAGCAGCTATCATTCACACCGTTCAATCAGGCGAAACCTTATTTCGTATTGGTCTGCAATACAACCTAACGGTCACCGATTTAGCTCAAGCTAATAATCTACTTGATCCAACGCAAATATTCGCTGGACAACAACTCATCATCCCAGGTATCGAACCACCACCGCTAGCCCTTGACCTACCAGATATTGTCACTGAATTTAGAATCAACCCACTTATTTTCGTCGAAGGGCGTACAGGGCGCATAGAAATACAAACAAATACCCCGGCAACAATTAGCGGACAGTTTTTAGATCAAGAGTTGACCGTTATATCACAGAATGACGGAACACTTCACAATATGCTTGTTGGTGTACCAGTCTTCACTGAACCTGGCATCTATGAAGTAACACTGACGATAATTGACAGCACAGGTACACCAATACCTATTACAGCTAACATACAGATTATTGCAGGGGGATATGGTCGGCAAACACTTAATATCGAAAATGAGCTCCTTCTCTCAGAAGCTGTCGAAAACGAAGAAATCAGCCTTATCGTCCGTAATACAACCCGCTTCAATCCAGTTAGAAGTTGGGGGAATTCACTCAGCTTACCAGCAGCAGCTACTATGAATGGCGTCTTCGGAACAATTCGTTCGTATAACGGTAGTCCATTCAATCGCTTTCATCGTGGTGTAGATTTTGCGGGGACACCCGGTACGCCAGTCCTCGCAGCATCAGATGGCACAGTTGTTGTCGCAGATGCACTTCAAATTCGTGGAAATACAGTCATTATCGATCATGGCTGGGGGATCTATACGTTATACGCCCATCAAAACGAAACATTCGTTATCCCCGGTGATACGGTTGTATCCGGTCAACCACTGGGTACAATTGGATCAACAGGTCGTATTACCGGACCACATTTACATTGGGAAGTCTGGGTGAACGGTATCAGTGTTGACCCGCTTCAATGGGTACAAGAAATCTTCCCATAGATCATGTTTAAAAATACAAAAAAGAGCCTACTACAGTATGTTAGCAGGCTCTTTTTATTTGGCTACAAAATATCGGTACTAGTGTTTAAATGCACCATCTAGCGCTTCAAAGTCAGTAAACAAGAAGTGATCGTGATAATAGTGAATCCATAAGAAGGACAGGATAGCAGTGTAGTAGGCAATATCAAAGTGGGTATTACCATCGATTCCGGGCTTTACAATACCCGCGAGAACATAAACCAGACCAAAAATCACTGCGGAGCCAACCAATAAGAATGCACTGAAGGCATATAACGCTTTTGCATCCTTGGTACGACGGCTGAACCGTGCCACGAGTGGCGCATCATCATCTAAATCACCATACATCTGGCGAATTTTGATGATATAGAAAGTAATCGCCAAATATTGGAATGAATGCCATGTATTCAAGCCTTGAAATGCCGTATCAAGATTTGGCAGAAGTGGTGTGAAGAATGCGACAATCACGGTCAGGGTAACAAAAGAGAACTTAGGCATATTCAGAATACCATTGCGATACTCATAGATTGATTTGCCGATATAAGATAAGAGCGCAACAGCAAAAATCATAGACACTAAGATGAAAAACCATGGATTATCGGGTTGTTGGAATAACTCTGGAATCGCTTCACCTAGATCATTTTGACCAATTTCAAACGTCCCTTGGCTGATTTTCCACATCGCAATCGGGAATAGACTCGTCAACACAATAGCATAGTCAATCATACGCGAAACTGGATTGAGTGCGCTTTTGCGTACATATTTGGATTCCTTGTGGTTGTATAACTCCACAATATAGGTCACCTGATGCAACACATGCAAGGAAGCCCAGAAAAAGAAGAAAGTCAGCATTAAACTGAGGTTCAAAAATGCAAGCGAAATTACGATAATCGGGATAATGATTGAAGACCGAATTAATGTTGGATAACGTTCTTTAAACCCATCGTCCAAACCAGTTCTCAAGAATGTAGACATCATGTGAGGTCCACCAATAGCAACCGCAACAAACGTATTAACCAAGTTACGGCTAAAATCATCATCTAAACCTAATTGTTTACCAACCAAATACATAAAATATGGCAAAGGAACAACAATAACACTCAGTGTAATGAAAAATAGATCCCAGCGTTTATTGCGTAGCCACAACCCACTTTTATCAATTTCAGACTCATATTCACGTTTTTGTTGTAGCGAAATGGCTGATGTTGCCATATAGCTTACTCCTTATTACAAATTTTTTACCAGTATAATCAAATTTATTTAGCTATGCAAAATAATTTTATTCAAAAAAAATATCACGTCTAGTGACATTTGTCATTAAAAGCCAAACCATTGACAGAAATTAGTCTGATATTGAGCACAACTTGCCGATGCATTCAAAACAAAGAAGACAAAACCAGCACATCCAAAACAGCCGAATATCACAACAAGACATCCACACCAAGCAATCGGGCCACCTTGCAAGATTTCAAGAAATACCTCAAATATACCAATGAATATATCAAGGAATCCGCCAACAATTTGTAAAATAAAACCTAGCACAAAAAGACCAGCACACAATAATGCACAACACAAGCTAAGCATTATAGGATCAATATTCGACAACAAATCCATACAGTTATCCTAAACTAAATCGCCTAGATAATTGTGCATCAAGATTGAGAATGTCGCAACAAATACAATATATTGGATTCATTTATGACGAAGGGACAGTACAAACCCCTATGGTCGTTTCATTTAACAACCAATCGCTATTATCCTCGTCCCTTTGGTAGCAATCGCAATAAGATGAATCGAGATTTTCTTCAATAGAATGCCACAAAAAGAAGCTAACATCAGTTTGAACACAAACAGCACTCTCACTTGCATTTACAGGGAATGATCTCGTCAATTGTAAACCACGATAATCAATCTCTGTTATAAGCTCCACCAACACACGTGGATGTGCATCAGGTTCAGGAATATCACTATGCCAAATACGGATTTCACCATTTGATGCTAAATAAAACAACATGCAGGGTGTCATTAACAGTGTAAACCAAGCAACAAGCAAAATCCCGCATCCCAGTCGTTTAACTGGGTGAGGTTTCGTAGCAACAACAATCTCATCGGTTTGAGGGGTTTCTTCAGTATTATTTTCATTATCTAACGGTAAATTCTCAGACATTTAACGACCAATCATAAGTTTGATATCTTACATTGAGATTTTCAGCATAATCCATAAGAAATTGTGCATCTGCTTTATCAATAACAAATTGTGATATATATCGGATAACAGGCGCCTTTGAGCCTAAACCCATCCAACCACCACCAAAATCCGGACTATACCATTGGAAAATCCTAGATAATGATACCGACATTTTGTCTTTATTCAACACTACCCCACCGTTATTGATGAAATTCTTAGTCGCCATATCCATTTGTAAATCAAGTTTTTCAGCTTGATAAATTCCAATCGGTGGGCAGGACATTGCCCCACAAACGAGAGTGAAATGAATACGGGGATCAAATTCATCTACAACATTCTGCCGGCGAGGATCATCATCCCTGAACCGCCTACCGGGGATTGCGATATGTCCAAGGTTAGCACGCAAAACACCATGTTCAATATCATCTAAGCTATAGCGCAAACCGCCAATGATATATGCAATCCGTTCAAATGTTCCCCGTATTTCTTCAATTGAATTTTTTGCTTGATACGCAATCACCCCATGAATTGTCATTACATTATAAATATTGATCCAGAATGCCTTACGGTCATTATTTGTATTCAAAAGACCGGGGTCAAACTGTTGTAATGTTGCAACAAGTTTAAGATATTCGTCAAATATTGAACTTGATGCTAGTGCTTGATAATTTACTCGCCCTGTTTCAATATCTAAACCATCAGATTTCAAACGATTCATTGCAGATTTTAAATGTATACCGATGTTTGAGTCCAATTCAAAATCAGCCTTCTCACCACAGTTCAGAGCTTCATTGAGTGAAACACCACTAAAGAGCATATATAACCGCATAATTGGGCGAATTGGCACAGATTGGTATTGCGTACCATCACATTTAAAATGATTAGGCATCATGTTAACTTTCGTTAAATTTAAGTTGTATCTCATCTGAGTCATCATAACTAACGTGAACATGTACAGGTGCAGAATTACTTTCCATTTCTAGTATGCGCGGAATGAGAAACGGTAAGTCTTCCACCAAATCTATCTCAAGGATCTTACTTTTCGGTATCCACTCCAGTGTTCCTTCATCCGTGTCTTGTAATACCTCGCGGGTGTCTGAAATTGCAGTATAGACAAATAAAATAATCCCTGTGTCCGCACCAGCATCAATATTATGTATCGTCCGTAATGTGACTGAATGAACATCTAACCCACTTTCTTCCTTAATCTCGCGGATCGCGCCTTGTAATGGGTCTTCATTGCGTTCAATATGTCCACCCAAACCGTTATATTGGTTTGGAAACACCCGTTTATGAGGCGCACGTTTCATCATCAAAATATCATCACCATTTAATACAAATGACAATGTACGCGGAATCGTTAACCAACGATTTTTAGTCGCATCAGCGCCTTGCTGTTTAGCACCCATGATTTTATCTCCTATGTATCTTGCATAATTGAATACGTATTCATTCTATAATAATTGCCGAATCATCAATGTCATGCTAATCTATTTGATATTTTATCGAGCAAGATAGGGGGCATACTATGATTAATAGTTCGACCAGCGTACCATCACCCGATTTACGTATTGTAGACATCAATTCTGTACTACCTCATGAGAAAAGCGATATTCAGCGTTCAAAACCACTCATCAAGCGCATTGATGCTGCAGAATATTTTACCAACCCCCCTGTCGTTGCAGAAATCGAAGATAATAAGTTTGTATTGATGGATGGCGCAAATCGACACAACTCACTCAAATATCTTAAGTTCCCACACATACTCGTCCAAGTAGCCGATTATAAAACGGAATTCATCGAACTTGGTGTGTGGCAACATATTGTAGCAGACTGGGATTCCTCACACTTCATACAACAGTTAGAACGAATAGATGGAATTGAAGTGCAAGCGGGTTGGGATTCTCATGCTGTCGCTCAGATTCTATTACGAGAAGGACCCGTATATGGAATCCATGCCAAGATAGATAACATTATCGAGCGGAATTTCACGCTACGGCAGGTCGTAGAGACATATCATAATAATGCAACACTCTATCGAACCCCATTAACCGACCCAACCCATATCTGGTCGCTCTACCCTAACGGAATTGCACTTGTTATGTTTCCAACTTATGAGCCACAAAATATTATTGATGCAGCAACTAATCAGGCATTTTTACCACCCGGTGTCAGTCGTCATATCATTCATGGGCGCGCACTCAAACTTAATTTTCCCATGGAAAAATTACGAGCAGATTTACCCCTTGAAGAAAAGAACCAACACCTGCAACAATGGATGCGCAAAAAACTAGCAACGCGCAGCGTACGCTATTATGCAGAATCAACCTATCAATTTGACGAGTAAATAAATCAATGGCGCAAACAATCCAAGAGGTATTATCACAAGCTCAAATCTATAGTGATGAGATAATTTATCGCTTTGTACAATTTCCTGCCAATGGCATCACAGTTGCCTCAGGCATTGTAGCCGAAGCCAGTTTGCCATTCACAGGTCTTCTAATTGATAAAGATGAAGTCACGTTGATGCTACCACAAGAAGCATATGAAGAATTCGAAAGACGCTTCAAATACGCGACTGTCAGTGATATTGAGTATCGTCTCATTACATTTGATATTGTTTTAGAGCCTACATTAGTTGGTTTTATGGCACATATTACCCGTGCACTAGCTGACGCGGACATTTCAGTCCTGCCATTTTCAGCCTATTCACGTGATCATATATTTGTAGCCACACAAGATTTTGAAAAAGCAATCGACACGCTTAAAGCATTACAATAATTCTACAGGTAGATAAACAATGGAAATCAATCTTTTCAATGACCCTAACTTAGTTCCTCAACCTAAAGACAAAGTAAAGATAGAAGAATTTACAGCAACCCCCTATCCTGACCGCTACCGAGTCAAAGTTGGGCTCAAGATAACGCCATTCCAAGAGCGTCCTAATTTACTCATTGTGGCTCATCGCAACGATGGTAAACAAGTCAGTGATTTAGACATTATCGCCACGATGCACTATGACAATGAATACACGATGCATATACGTGGTGTTGATGACCCAACGGGAGATTATACGTTAACGGCTGAACTCTACTATGAAACCCGCAATCCTCCACAAGATAAAGCACTAGCAAGTATCTCTATACCTGCAGAAGATGCCTAATGATCTATCAGATCCCATATGCGATTGCACGACAGATAGCAGATCATGCACAAGACGAGTATCCAAACGAAGTCTGTGGTCTGCTAGCTGGTCATAGCAACCAAATCCAACGAGCTATTCCGATCACTAATGTAGCATCTCATTCAACCACGGAGTATAAGTTGGATCCTATTGAGCAATTAAAGGCGCTTAAACAATTGGATGTGGAGGATCTCCAATGGATTGGTGTATATCATTCGCATCCCAAATCACCACCCATCGTGTCGAAAACTGATATTCAAAATGCGTCTGATTCATATCTTCTTTATGTTATTGTTTCTTTGCAACGCAAAAAGCCCAAACTGAAAGCGTGGAAGATTCAAAAGGATGAAGTAGAAGCAGTTGATCTTCTCTTCGACACGCAAACGCCAGATAACACTGCATATGAACCGTTATCAAAGTCTCAAAAAGTCGCTATCATATTATCCGGTATCATCAGTGTTTTATTATTGTTGACAATCTCCTTGACACTGTTACCGCCAGCACCAGAAATCACACCAATTCCTTAGGGGCGCAACATGGGTTTTATCGAAATTATTGTCATTGCAATTGTGGGTATCCTTGTGGGAGGAATAATTAATGCTCTCTCTGATGATTTGCCCTATCGCCGCAACCCAGGTCTACCAACTTATCCTGATGGTAGTCCACGCCCTATCTTAGGATGGTTAGGGATAACAGCATTTTTATTTGGACTACGCCAACCAGAAAACCCCAGTCCAGATGAAAAACGAAAACAATACCATGAAGGTGTACCAACATTGAGTTGGCGCTACCCAATGACTGAAATCCTCACAGCCCTGCTGATGATTGCAACATTCGCCATCATGAATGACAAGCCCGATACATCAATGCCACAGATGATTTTCTGGTTATTCTACATGGCAATATTCATGCTCATTAATGTGATTGACATTGAACACAAACTCATCATGTTCGTCTATATGATCCCAACGGCGATCATCGCAATTATAGATGCAGCATTATTGCCCTCACCTGCCCCAACGTTACAGTCAGCGTTAACAGGTGGTGCTATCGGATTTGTTATATTTTTCATCTTCTATCAAGGTGGGTATCTGTTTACTTATATCATGGGCCGTGCGCGAGGACAAGAAATCAATACAGTCGCCTTCGGATTTGGCGATGTCATGATGATAACACTAAGTGGGTTACTCGTTGGTTTTGAAAATATCTTCTTTGTCATGCTGATTGCAATTGTGCTTGGATCGTTTGGGGCAATTCTATTTTTGCTAACACAACTGCTAGCTAAACAAGGCTATAATTTCTTTACAGCTATACCATATGGACCTTACATCGTAGTAGCAACCATTATTGTTATGCTCTTTACTGATGAAGTAAGCTGTGCATTAATCGAATGGACTTGCAAATAAACGTGACATCAAACACCTCATTTGAACTTGTTGTCAAAGTTGCACTTATATGTTTTCTACTAGCAGGGTTCTGGCTACGAGCTAGTGGACTAGAACAATATCCACCCGGCATCAGTAATGACGAAGCCAAAAATCTCATCGACTCAGTATACATGACACAAACCTTTCGCACCCCATTTTATGAGGACGAAGGTAGACCTGAGCCACTCAATCGCATTGTCGCTTCGGTTGGCGCAACACTCTATGGCAATAGTGTGTGGGCATTTCGTCTTACATCTGCATTTTGGGGTCTTATTACATTAGCAGGAGTCTATTGGACAGCAGTACAGTGTTTCCACAACATTTCTCCGCAAACTCGTAAGCTTATCGGTTTATTTGCAGTAATTGCGTTAACCATTGCACTTGGTCACATTACTGTCACACGATCTTTATATCGAGCAGTACCCCTACCGTTCTTTATTTTGATGACAATCGGCTTTACGGCAAGAGGTTTACGTACATACAAATGGCGTGATTTTATATGGATCGGTGTATTTATTGCACTAAGCATTTATACATATACATCAGGGTTTGTCGTACCCATTGTTTTTTTGCCACTTGGCTTATTTCTGCTAATCACAAGATTTAAAGACATCAAACACTGGATGCCGCGTCTTGTACTGACCGGATTGATATTAGCAATACTCACCTCACCAGTTATCTATCTTCTACTTACGCAACCTTCAGCGGTTCTCGCTCGTGCATCAGATGTTTCCCAATCTACTGATAGTGATCTAGTGCGTAAACTTGAGATTATGTTTGGTCAATTCTTCACCGAAGGTGATGAAAATCCGCAATATAATGTTGCGAATGCACCGTTAATCGCTCAAATGCTTATTCCATTCTTCTTTATCGGTTTAGGTGCTTTAGTTATCCGCCTTCGTCATCCATCATCAATCCTAATCGGCGGATTACTCATTCTCAATATCATCCCCGTCATTTTAACAGATGAAATTACACATGGACTCCGAGTTTATAGTGAGTTTGCAATTATCCCACTTGTCATCGGCGCAAGTCTGGTACCAATCTACTGGGTTGTTCACCACATCACAAAATCTGTTATGCCATATTATTTAGGGCTGATTATCGTGATAGGACTTGGTATTTTCCAGGTTATAGAATCTCGCCAAATATATGTCAATTTTTGGGAGGATGCCGATACGGATGCATGGCGGAGATGGGTCATTTATGATCGCGAATTGACACATAACGAGTGGTTTTTTCGTTCAGACAGAAAAGCCCTCACGGATTGGATAAAATCACAAAATACCCCATTATTGATGCCAGTCGAAGAATTTTATAAAGATGCCCAACGCGGTATGTTGATGTCAGATTATCCATATGTCGATCGCATAGATACTTTAGAACAACTTCCCCCAAATACACAAATTGTTATCAGTTGGTCACTTGAAAACGGCGCTTTTTTAACAAACACAGCTCATTTTGCGCTCTTAGAAGATAATACGATTAAGCTTTTACCACCACTAACATCTGAATCACATCAGGCTTTACTTCAAAACATTGAAACAGCTACAGATATTACATTTGAAAGCACTACAATTCCTATTGTCGCAAAAGCATTTAGTCCACCTATCGACTTCAATTTACAGTATCAAATACCAATTGAGGTAGATGAGCCATTAGCTGTATTTAATGATGAACTCGAAATCAGAGCTTGGTACGGCGAAGATAGAATTAATCATGAAAGCGAAGAAATATACACGATAGATTGGGCAGTCAATCGACCTGTAAATCATGAATATGGGGCGTTTTTACAAATTCTAACGCAAGATTGGGAACGCATTACAGGCAAAGATAAACTGATTTTGCGCTGGTTATATCCGACGATTGCATGGCATCCTGACCAAACAATTCCAGACACATTCACACTCACCATTCCACCAGACCTACCGACAGGAGCTTATCGCCTTGTCGCGGGGGCATGGTATGTTAATGGAGGACAAATATCTGCACAAAGCTTCTTCGGAGAGTCAACGGATACCATTGCAACAATCGGTTGGTTGAAAGTGCCGCAATCAACTATTCCAACAATACCGGATACAGCATTTACAATCGATGCGACATTAAATGATCAATTTGCACTACTATCGGCGAATGTGGAAGCTGTAGATGATAGTCAACTTTCTGTTACACTTTATTGGCAAGCATTATTAGAACGCCCCGATATTGATGCAACCGTCTTTGTCCATGCTCTCAACCCTGACAATAGTATTTTATCACAAAGCGACATCAGGCCATGGGATGGTCAGTATCCTACATTTATCTGGGGTGAGGATGAAGTTGTCGCAACAAATCACATTCTAGACATACAAAATCTAAATGACATCAGACTAGTTGCTGGAATGTATACACAACCTGATTTTACACGCCTAAATGCGATACAAGGCAATCAATCCTTACCAGATAATATGATTCCACTCGGTACTTTAGCAGATTTAATTGGAGAGTAAGGGGCAATATCTGCCCCGTATTATTTTAAGTCATTTCGAGGATCGTCTCGGTAAATTTTTCGATATTACCGCCGCCAATGCACACATCATTCTGATAGATGACCGCCCCTTGACCAGGTGTGATATCACGTTGTGGTTCATCAAAGATTATACGAATACGATTATCTTCAATGGGTTCAACTAATGCTGGTTGTGGGTATGCCTTATAGCGAATTTTCACATCAGCTTTAAACGCATCTGTCGGCGAATCTCCGCTCACCCAATTGACACGAGTCACTGTGCAATTATCACGTCCAAGTTCCTCACGTGTGCCAACAATCAGCGCATTCTTATACGGATTCATTGCTAATACATACAAAGGCTCAGAAAACGATATGCCGAGCCCCTTACGCTGACCGATAGTATAATTGGATAGACCCTGATGTTCACCTAATACATCACCATTTTTGCGGACAATAGGTCCAGCCGTCATCACATCTGGTGCATGAAGCGTCAAGAACGTGCGATAGTCGCTATTGCCAAGAAAACACAGATCTTGACTATCTTTCTTGCTCTCCACATTAAGACCAAATTTTGCAGCTAGTTCACGCACTTCACTTTTGGGGAATTCCCCAATTGGGAATTTGGTCTGGCTTAGTTGCTCTTGCCCCATCACGCTTAATACATAGCTTTGATCTTTATTTTCATCAATGCCCTTGCGTAAGCGAAATACCCCATTATCATCCTGATCAATTCGTGCATAATGCCCTGTCGCGAGATAATCCGCATCTAAGGTAATCGCATTTTTTAATAACCAATCAAATCGAATATGACGGTTACACTCCATACAAGGGTTTGGTGTAAACCCATCCCGATGTTGATCAATAAAATACTGCACAACTGTATTACGGAATACATCTTTCGTATCCAACACATAAAATGGAATGCCAATTTGATCAGCAATTCGACGTGCATCATCCATCTGTTCAGGGGTACAACAGCGATTATGTGCCGCTCCACCCATTGCTTCATCAGACCAAAGACGCATCATCATACCAACAACATCATAACCTTGTTCAACTAGTAGTGCCGCTGCGACAGAGCTATCAACCCCGCCACTCATTGCCACCACGACACGGGTATCTGCATTACTCACGATGTTAACTCTCGACTCAACTTTCTCAATTTTTTAACAGTCGTCACCACAACCTCAACAGCATATTCAATATCATCAGCCGTTGTATGTGTGCCGACAGATAACCGTAATCCACATTTTGCCTGTTCAGGTGTATAGCCAACAGCTAATAATATATCAGACGGTTCAGGGTTACCGACCTTACATGCCGACCCGCTACTTCCTGCAATCCCTTTCATATCGAGGTGCATCAACAGTGCATTCGCATCAATACCTTCTAGTACGAAACTTGCATGTGAAGGTAAACGGTTTTCACGATGTCCGCTCAATTCAGCAGAAGGTAAACCACTTAAGATTCCATCAATTAACATATCACGCATTGTCTTAAAATGTCGTATGCGCTGTTCATTCTCTTCATAGGCTAATTCTAATGCCTTTGCCAAACCAATGATATAAGCGGTATTATGTGTCCCTGCACGCCGCCCTCGTTCATGACTGCCACCACTTTGCGCAGGTGCTAACTCGATACCTTCTTTGACATACAGGATACCTACTCCTTTTGGACCATAAAATTTATGCGCTGACAAACTCAACATATCAACACCCAGTTCCTGTACATCAAGCGATAGTTGTCCACCACCTTGCACGGCATCGGTATGGAATAAAATATCATATTCATGCGCAATAGCGGACAAAGACGCTAAATCTTGAATTGTTCCTAGCTCGTTATTTGCATAGATAACGCTAGCAACAGCCCCACCTTGTTCACAAGCATGACGATAATCATCTACATCTACCAATCCTAACTGATCTACAGCAACGATCTCTGTTTCAAAATCCATGACATCGCCCAATTGCTTTACAGTATTGATAACGGCGCTATGTTCAATTGGTGTAGTAATCAGTCGAGATGGTTTGCCATGTTGTTTCGCCATCCAACCAGCACCACGAATTGCCAAATTATCACTCTCTGAGCCACCACTAGTAAACACAATTTCATTGCGTTTGCAGTTCAATATCTTAGCGACAGTATCACGGGCTGATTCAATAGCCTTCTCAGCTTTACGTCCAAACCGATGCGAAGAAGATGGATTGCCATAAATCTCATTAAAATAGGGCATCATTGCATCCAACACACGGGGATCTACAGGTGTAGAGGCTGAATGATCGAGATAAACTTCGCGTTTTGGTGGCATCTATAACGATTCCTTAAACTTTTCTTATAAGACTTACACTATTTTAAACGAACATCAGGGCGTTGTCAGGACGCACTGAGATAATTAAACGATTAATGGTAGGTTTCAATTGAATGATGTACTATCATACAGGTATCATTAAAAATCATATTGAATAACTTATCAACGTCCTTATTTGACTATTTGATAGGAGAAATTTATCAATGCCACAAATTACAACTGTTCACGGACGTGAAGTATTAGATTCACGCGGTAATCCTACCGTAGAAGTAGAAATTAAACTTTCCGATGGCACAATCGGGCGTGCAATTGTCCCAAGTGGTGCCTCCACCGGTGAACACGAAGCCTTAGAAATGCGCGATGGTGACAAAGATCGTTACCTCGGCAAAGGTGTACTCAACGCAGTCGCATCTGTAAATGATAAGATTGCACCTGAATTGATTGGACTCGTACCATACGATCAAAAAGCAATTGACGAACTCATGCTTGAAATTGATGGTACCCCCACTAAAAGCCAGCTTGGCGCGAACGCAGTACTCGGTGTCTCTATGGCTCTTTCACATGCAGCGGCAAATAGCCTGAATCTACCACTTTATGCTTATCTTGGTGGTATGCACGCACATGTTCTCCCTACCCCAATGATGAATATCATGAACGGTGGTAAACATGCAATTGGTAGTACCGACTTCCAAGAATTTATGGTGATGCCAGTTGGAGCACCTACCTTCCGCGAAGCTCTCCGCTGGGGTACAGAAATTTATCATAACCTTAAAAAAGTCCTCCATGACAAAGGTTACTCAACAACCGTTGGTGATGAAGGTGGTTTTGCACCAAGCCTCGGCAATAACCAAGCAGCACTTGATGTAATCATGGAAGCAATCGAAAAAGCTGGCTACAAAGCAGGTGAAGACATTTTCATCGCGCTTGATCCAGCAACATCTGAAATCTATGAAGACGGTGTGTATAATCTAGAAATCGAGGGACGCAAACTTAGCGGCGAAGAAATGGTCGATTTCTGGGCAGATTGGTGTGATCGCTACCCAATCATCTCGATTGAAGATGGGCTTGACGAAAACGATTGGGAAAACTGGTCCCGTTTAGTTGAAAAAATTGGTGACCGTGTTCAAATCGTGGGTGATGATCTACTTGTAACCAATGTACAAAAAGTTAAACGAGCAATTACAGAAAAAGCTGCCAATTCACTACTTTTCAAAGTCAATCAAATCGGTTCACTCACAGAAGCTTTTGCCGCAGGACAGATGGCACAACGCCATAATATGACCGTCGTCACAAGCCATCGTAGTGGTGAAACAGAAGATAATACAATTGCCGACATCGCTGTAGCAATGAATAGTGGTCAAATCAAAACAGGTGCTCCAGCACGTACAGATCGTATTGCAAAATACAATCAGCTACTCCGTATTGAAGAAAATCTAGGTAGCGCAGCTAAATACGCAGGAGCAAGCGCCTTTACTAACTTAAATATGGATGTCGAATAGAACATACTTGAAAGGGGACTACCATGCTACCAAACAGTAAACACACCAAGATTGTTGCGACCATCGGTCCAGCATCGCGTGATCCAGAGGTACTGCGCGCGATGATTCGGGCGGGTATGAATGTGGCGCGGATCAATTTTTCGCATGGTGACCATGAGACTCACGGTAAGACAATCGACACCGTTCGACGCATTGCTGAAGAAGAAGATGCTGTTATTGCCATTCTTTGTGATATTCAAGGTCCGAAGATTCGTATCGGTAAACTAGAGCAAGAACCGATCATGCTCTCACCTGGTGACGAAATTACTTTCACATTAGATGATGTGATTGGCAAAGATGGACTTGTATCTCTTCCACATCCTGAATTTGTCAAGGATATTGAACCCGGCACAACCCTTTTGCTTGATGACGGAAATCTACAATTTAATGTTACCGCGACCTCTGCACGCACTGTCACTTGTAATGTTGTTATCGGTGGTCCCCTCAAGTCACGTAAAGGTGTATCTGCACCAAACGCCAAACTCACACTATCCGCTATCACAGAAAAAGATCGTGATGATATTGAATTTGCGCTGTCCAAAGACTGCGATTATCTAGCGATGTCATTTGTGCGATCGGCAGACGACATCCGTGAATTGCGCTGGCTGATGAAACATTTGGGTAAAGATGCAGCTGTCATTGCTAAAATCGAAATGGGTGAAGCACTCGAAAATATTGAAGACATCATCAGCGTCTGTGAAGGCATTATGGTTGCCCGTGGCGACTTGGGTGTCGAGACTCCTGCCGAAGAAGTCCCATTCCATCAAAAACGCATTATCCACCTTTGTAATAAAGCAGCCAAACCAGTCATCACAGCGACACAAATGCTTGAATCAATGACACAAAATCCACGCCCAACGCGTGCGGAAGCAAGTGATGTTTACAATGCAATCATTGATGGAACAGATGCAGTCATGCTCAGTGCAGAAAGTGCAGCAGGCAAATACCCAGCACGGTCTGTTGAAGTGATGACAAATATTGCTCACATTGCAGAACAACATATGGAACAAGCTAGCTCAGATGCGCAGGTGATGCCAGTTAAACCGGTTGGGTCAAGCGAAGCAGAATATATATCAGATGCAATTAGTAAAGCGACATTCGATATTGCACTCTCAATCAAACCTAACGCTATCATCACCACGAGCCTATCTGGTTATACCACGCGCCGAGTAGCTAAAGAACGTCCGCAAACACCTATTATGTGTATGACGCCAAACCCAACAACACAACGCCGTATGGCACTTGTTTGGGGCGTAATACCATTACTTGTACAAGAGTTCAGCACTATTGACGAAATGATAAGTATTACCATCCGTGCGGCGCATGACAAACAACTTGTCCATCGGGGTGATAAACTCGTCATCATCGCAGGTGTACCATTTGGTATTGCAGGGCAAACCAACCTTATCAAGATCCATACAGTCGGTGAAGCTGGCGAAATCTAAACAAAAAAGCCGTCATTAAGGCGGCTTTTCCAGACTCATTTTTCTAAACTGATGAATTACTTATAGTCATCACTATCGACAAACTGAATAACATCCCCTACCTGTCCTTGTGCATTAGAAGAAGCCAACCATTTTTCATCAATTTGTGGTGGTGGTTCTGTTATTTGTGATTCAGATGGACGTACATGACGCGAATCATTTGCAATTGTACCGTCGGAAGTATATTTGACTTGGCTCGTTGTACAACTGGGACAAATATTCCACGATAACTCTAACAAGTAGTCGCAGTTAACACACGCTTTTTTCAAACGTGTGTGGCAATATGGGCATGCCTGCCAATCATGTTGGACGCGTTGTCCACAGCCGGGGCAACTTGGTTTTTCTTCTATTTCTTGCAACAAGGCTTCTTCTTCGAGTGAACGTTCATACGCCTCTGATAATGTCTCTCTTGGGCGTAATAATATATAAATGAACAAGCCAGGTATATTCAGTAGACCAACTGTCACGGCAACCAATAATTGGGCTAAGCCATCACGCGACCGAGCACGCATGTCACGGTATGCCCATAAAACAATCGCCAGCCAAAATACAGCAACAATGACACCTGTATAGATTGTGCCAATCAGCAAGATATTATTATCTATAACCAATCCCATAAATTTACAGCTCCATTTTCAATTACTACCAGCAAGTATATCAGTAGCATCTTACGTATGCAATTCACCCAATTTGACTATAATACAGATGTATACTAACCAGAATCTAACACCTTGATGCCTGATAATAACTCACCGACTATACATGACTTACCTATCCATGATCGCCCACGCGAGCGACTGTTCAAGCAAGGAGCCCAAGCACTGTCCGAATCTGAATTGCTTGCCATCTTAATCGGCAGTGGGACACGTACAGAAAATGCTATAATACTTGCTCAAAAGCTATTGCAAACAAGCGGTGGTCTATATGCACTAGCTCGAACATCACCAGATGAGATTGCTCAAATTCACGGTATTGGAAAAGCAACAGCAGCAAAGATTGTTGCATCCCTTGAACTCGGATTTCGTCTTACAACGTCTGCCCTGTCGCAACGGCCACACGTGTATAATGCGGAAGATGCTGTTCAAATCATGCGTGATATGGGAATCTTAACTCAGGAACATGTTCGGGTAATGTTGTTAGATTCTTCACGTCATTTGATTACAACAAAAACACTCTATATTGGCACAGTGTCTGCAGCGGTGATACGTGTAGCAGAAATTCTACGTGAAGCAGTTATCCGCAATAGCCCAGCTATTATCCTTGTTCACAATCATCCATCAGGAGATAAAAATCCATCGCCCGAAGATATCAACCTGACACGAGCCTTAGTATCTGCAGGCAAACTTATGGATATTCAACTGATTGATCATATTATTATCGCAGGATACGAATGGACTTCATTACGAGAAATGGGATTAGGTTTTGATTTAAACTAATTTGTAGTTGATGTATCAGTTTCATCTTCTAGCGGACTAACAAGAATCATCATCTCACTAACCATTGTATCAAACTGGTGACCAGATGCATAAAATTCTATTGAGCGAATGCGGACTGGGCGGCGCTCTTCATCCAACAAATTGAATAAGTTGTCAGATTCAAATGTGTACCATACTTTTTCATTAATATTTTGATGATCCTGCAAACAGCTACTACATCGCGTCGGATAGCTAGCTGATAACAATTCATCATAGTAAAACCCACGGAACCAACGACGTGTAATCCCAAAATCATCATCATAAGTGACTAACAACATCAGAGGGCATTCACTACCTGCAATTCCACACTTACTTAAAGATTGATAATTTAGGTTAAAAGTTGATACGACGCGAACAGATTCGTATCCCGTTACATCAATACCATCTGTACCAAATGGTTGGACACATCCAACTTCACCATTTGATGTCGCATTATCAAGTCTACGTAAACGAACAACTCGCCGACCATCAAATTCTTCGACACTAAATGTACCGCGAGGCAAATCATTCTGGTTTACACGACATCCCCATCCGGGTGGCATAATCGGATTCCCCTCAGTAGAGACCGTCACAGGTTGCAAGCTAAACGCCGAGTTCGTCAAGACGTTTTCAATTTTGGTCTGAAGGTCAATCAAACGATTTCCAAGCCTTACCACCACTTCTTGCCCATTGGGTACAAGCCTATTATTTGTAAAATCATCTTCAAAAAATACTATTGCTTCACCACCTAAATTCAATAACCGAACCTCATCATCAGTTGCATTAATTGAATAACGTCCATTACGATTCAAATGAATAACAAGGCCTTGTTCAGTAATAACTCTGAAGACAAATGCATTTTCTTGTGCACCGGCAATTAAGATTTCAAGTTGCCCTGTAAGTTTGGATAATTGAATTTCATCTGGATTTGCACTCCATTCAAAGCGTGGGGACGAAGCACGATTAAACGTCACAAATGTATTACGTTGTAATGTTGCTGATGCAATCAACGTTGGTATCTGATTTTCTTCTGTCAATTGTTCCCAAAATTGAATTGTCGCCTGAGACTGTGAATCTGTACTAACACTTGTCGTAGAGCCTGTTAAATCTTCTTGTTCACGTTCAACTGCTTCAATTAAATCCGATCCAGTAATCCCAACTGTACCTTGCGCTACACGTAGCGTCGTTGGGATAGAAACCGTTGATTCAAACAGGAAAAAATATACCCCCAAGACTGTAGAAACTGTCAATAAACAGAAAAGTGCAAATGAAATGAGTAAAACTCCCCAGGCCATACGCTCTGGCGGAATAGTAGGCTTATAAGCATACTCAAGTTCATCATCACCATCAGTATTATTAACTTGTTTTTCTTTTATTTCTTGCACAGCTTCCACAAAAAATTCCTTGCTATAATGAACATCAGCGTTTCATCAGACAAAGATTATAGCAGTCGAGAGCTATTTTGTCGCTGTATTTTTCATGTATAATGAGAAAGATTTAGACAACGTTAGAGAGATTGGAGTATCTACCACCATGTCAGGACATAGTAAGTGGTCAACAATCAAACGTAAAAAAGGTGCAGAAGACGCCAAACGTGCAAAAATCTTCACCCGTCTTGCTCGCGACATTATGGTCGCGGCACGTGAAGGTGGCGGAGATGAAAATTCAAACCCAAAACTCAAATTGGCAATCGTTAAAGCTCGTTCAGCGAACATGCCAAAAGATAATATCGAACGTGCCATTAAAAAAGGTACCGGTGAAATCGAAGGTGGCGAAGTTTTAGAAATCACCTACGAAGGGTACGGACCTGATGGTGTCGCATACATCGTAGAAGTCATAACAGATAACAAAAATCGTGCACTAGCAGAAGTCAAGCATGCCTTTTCAAAACATGATGGTAACCTTGCAACCAATGGTGCTGTGATTTGGCAATTCGACCAAAAAGGCTACCTTACGATTAAAGGCGACGCAGATTTTGATGAATTATTTATGGAAGCTGCAGAAGCTGGCGCAGACGATGTTGTTGACGAAGATGGTATCATCACTGTTTATACACCGCGTGATGCATTTGGTACTGTCGAACAAGCTTTAACAGAAGCCGGTTATGAATTTGAGGATAGTGAATTACGTTGGTTCCCCCAAAATGAAATGGATGTACCAACTAAGAAAGCCGTTCAAAACATGCGCCTAATGGAACAACTCGAAGAATCTGATGACGTACAATCTGTCGCATCAAACCTCAATATTACTGACGAAGTTGTAACAGCATTCGAGTCATAAGATGCTATCACTGGGTATAGATCCCGGAACGGCAATTGTGGGCTATGGGCTGGTACGCGAACATAATGATGGTTCCTTAGAAGCAATCAATTATGGCGTGATTCGTACACCAGCCAAAACACCTATGCCTGAGCGGCTACAAACAATCCATGAATCGCTGAATACAATCATTGAAAAATATCAGCCTGACCGTGCTGGTGTCGAAGAATTATTTTTCTCACGAAACGTAACAACAGCAATTACGGTCGCGCAGGCGCGTGGTGTCATCTTATTAACACTTCAGAATGCAGGACTGACCATCGCCGAATACAAGCCCAATATGATTAAACAGTCGATTGCAGGTTATGGTGGTGCAGGCAAAGCACAAATGCAGGAAATGGTGAGACTTTTATTAGGTCTAGAAAAGATTCCACGCCCTGATGATGCGGCTGATGGTCTCGCAATTGCTATAACCGACATTCATAGCCACCGACTGGGTGGATACGATTTAATATAAGAAGGTTGTGCTGATGATCGCCACACTTGAGGGGCATGTTGCCCATAAAGACACTGAATTTATGATTGTTGTTGTTGGAGGTGTTGGCATAGAAGTGTTTGCACCACGTCCAACGATTGAAAAAGTCAAAGGAGAACACGTTTTCTTATACACTCGTCTTATTGTGCGAGAAGATTCATTAACATTATATGGGTTTTCAAGTGAATCTGAGCGTGATCTCTTCGATACATTTATCAAAATCAGTGGTGTAGGACCAAAACTAGCGATCACCATGCTCAGTTCATTAAGTATCGACAATATTCGTAATGCAGTTGTAAGTGAACGTCCCGAAATCTTAACTCGTGTACCCGGAATCGGTAAGAAAACTGCTCAGAAAATCCTGTTCGAACTCAAAGATAAGATACCTGTCGGCTTAGATGCGATGCCTGCTGGCGACTTTGATAACGTCAATGCGGATGTGATGGATGCTCTTACAGCACTTGGTTATAGCATTGTTGAAGCTCAAACAGCCGTGCAATCAATCCCACCAGATGCGCCTGAGCAAGTCGAACAACGTGTGCTTATTGCCTTACAATATCTAGGCAACTAACCAACTCCATACGATTCGTTTCACATTCACTTCAACATGAACTATACTGATCATCGTTATTGATGAATTTACTAGTTTTTGGAGAATTGCATGTCAAACAATCCAATCGGCAAACGGGTGGATATTCTCGATAAGGGGTGGATTGAACTTGTCGATATGATGCCGCATCCCGATACCGACATTGAAGGCGATTTAGCCATTGTCAATGCTGCAAGAGTGAGCTTCCTCGGTGAGAGTAAAGGCGCAGAACGAGACAAAAAGTTGTTATTCTATCTGCTACGTAATCGTCATACCTCACCATTTGAAATGGTTGAATTCAAGTTCCGTGTTCGTGCACCACTGGTCACATGGTGGCAGTGGGTCCGACATCGCACATGGAACTTAAATGCTCAGTGCCTTGATGGAGATACTGAGATTATCTTTAATAAGCCCCGATCAGTTCGTATTGGTCAACATAAAGTAGGTTCAAAAATTGCTCTCAAAGAACTATATCAACGATGGCAAGAACCTCACAAGCGTAAGCGTATCAAAGAAATGTACTTACGTTCAGTTAACGAAGATACAATGCTTTTAGATTCCGCGCATATTGGCAATGTAGTTCATGCAGGAACAAAACACGGTTTTCGAATTATCATGGAAAACGATAAGGAAATTATTTGCAGTGCAGATCATCGTTTCTTATTTGAAGACGGGTGGAAAACTTTAAAAGACGCAACAAACTTAGAGCTGATTGCCAAAAGAGCCGTCTATTCGCCAGATTTACCTAAACTCTATATGAATGGTAAACCACTTGAAACCAAAAATCTCTATGACAATTATGATTGGCTCAAGTACCAGTATCACACTCGTCAACTATCAATCAAACAGGTAGCAGAACTTGCTAAATGTTCTACGCACACAATACGAAAATACCTTAAAAAACATAATCTCACATTACGGGAAAGATCTAGGGAAGCAAGGTTCAAAAAAGGAAACATCGCTTGGAATAAAGGGAAGTCTTATTCGCTTAACGAAACACCTCAACAAAAATTAGAGCGTTCAATTCGGGCAAGAGATTCGGTTAAACGAGGTGAAGAAAGCAATTTCTGGCGCGGTGGAGTCACTGAAACACGTCAACTCATAGGAGAATGGACAACTAGAAACGCAAAGTTTGTATTTGAACGAGACAATTATACTTGTGCATATTGTGGTTGCAGTCAAGAACAAGAGCCAACTCTAAATGCACATCACATAGTTCCAGTTTGGGCTAACGCTGAAATTGCTACGAACTTAGATAATCTTGTAACGGTCCACGAAACTTGTCATAGGCATATCCATGCGAATCACTTGGAGAGAGAATTTGCTGACCATCTGCAAAAAAATCAGGATTTACCATTTGATATTAACTTCACTACTCCTGATAAAATGGATCGATATGCTAGTCTTAAACTAATCAATAGCCATGCCACGCCACATCTTGTACAAATCAAGAAAATTGAATACGTGGGAGAGCGTGAAATGTATGACATTGTTGTTGATGGTGATTATCCGAACTTCGTAGCCAACTGGTTTGTCGTACACAATAGTGGTCGGTATACCCCATTTGAAGAAAATGACTTCTACGTGCCTGATATTTGGCGTAAACAATCAAAAGACAATAAGCAAGCCAGTGAAGGTCAAGTTACCACAGATGCGAATATCGAACTCACAGAAAAACTCATTCAACATTACGAGGAAGGATTTAAACTCTATACAGAAGCTCTAGAAGCAGGTGTATCAAAGGAAATGGCACGATTGTTTTTGCCCGGTTTTAGTGTCTACTATACGTGGGTAACAAAAATTGATGCACATAACCTCATGCATTTCCTAAGACTTCGTATGGCATCAGACGCTCAATACGAAATACGAGTCTACGCTGATGCAATTTATGAGCACTTTTTCAAACCAGCCCTTCCGTGGACTGCTGAAGCATTTGAAGAGTACGCTCTAAATCCAAAATAATAAAAAAGCCCCGCTATTGGGGCTTCTTGCATCCTTATCTAACCGCCACTACCAACAGGTGGGCGTTGAGGTATTAATTCACCACCACGCTCGAAACACATTTGATCACCAATTGCATCCAGAGGCCAAACTGCCCAGATATAGAATTCGCCAAATTCAAACGAGTTCGGGTCAAATGTAAAAGTAGTTTCAGCAGTGTAGATGTCATCGCGTATCAGAGTACCTGAACGAGTAGATAAAAATACACGATATAACTCGGCACCTTCTATTGAAGTCCATGATGCTACAGGCGCTTCGCCAGGTAGGAATTCACGCGTACTACCTTCAGGGTCAGCAGCGAATGCATCGCAAACAGAAGCCACAGTCTCAGGTTCTGGCAATGGCGTAGCTGTATCGACGATTTCGGTCGCAGTTGGAATAGGTGTTTCACTCGGTTCAGGAGTATTTGTCCATGTCGGTGGTAAAGTCGGATTGATGACAGGAGTTGACGTTGGTTCTTCCGTTATTTCGGCCTGAGCTTCAACAGCTTCCGTTTCTGTTGGTGATGATTGATCAGGAAATTCAACCTCAGTCGGAAGTGGTTCACTATCACCCCCACATGCAGCCACAAGGAACACTATTACAATAAGTTGAATCATTATATGACGATTGGTGGCCATATTATCTCGCTTTCCTAAGCAGTTTCAGTCGGTATGCTTAAATCATATACACCATATATCAGTAAACCCAGCGCAAGAACAGTCACAACACCCCCTAGGACAAAATACCACAGAATCATATTTCTCGCTGTTGGTTTCGTGCCGACCATTCCAACATAGGTCATCCATCCCCACAGGTAAAACAACGCCCCAATAACAACTGTAACCAATGATGGCACAATAGTCGTCGATTCAGTGAAGAAAAAACGGATGTAGATATGATCAACAAGTGGGAATATTGTGGCAACCAACATCAGCGTAAAAAATGTGACAATTATGATACGTATCAGACGAGGTAAGCTCGCAATAAATTGAAGAAAGTGTTCTTTAGTCGTAGCCATTATCGCTTACTCGTTCGACTCATCAGCTCGATTAATCAAAAATGTCGACGATTTAATAAAATAATCACGCATAATGGTTCGTGCAGGTTCCTCAATACCCACATCATCAATTGATGTCAGCATGTGATCTAACCAATGGTCGCGAGCTTCTTGATTAATAGGGAACGGGAAATGGCGCATTCGTAAACGTGGATGCCCACGTTCTTGCATATAACGTGTTGGCCCACCGAAAAATTGCAACAAAAACAAAAATTGCCAATATTTTCCCTCTTCAAGGTCATCGGGAAACATTGGGCGCAACACATCATCTTGCTCCACTTTGCCATAAAATGTGTTCACAAGTTTGCGGAAGGGTTCTTCGCTTCCTAGCATATCGTATACACTTTGCATATTGTTTGCCATGTTGTCCTCTTAATCTAAAAACATGAATGTTGATTCTTTTGACACACTTTATATCAACAACACATTCTTTTATACTTTTCGTCCGCTATACAATCCGCACATCTTCATCATTGAGACTAATTCTATTTTACCGTACAATCCTTCGGATATATGTTCAAATTTTCGCAAGGAGTACAACATCTATGACGCAATTTAGAAAATGTGTCAGTTTTATCATCCTTCTTGCGCTTCTTACAAGTACGACAGTCCTTTTCGCACAAGATACCGACCCATTCACAGTGGTTGGCTCTGGTATCGTTAACTCGGTCGTTGAATCACTTGCAGAAGCCAATGAAACTGATGCTATAACTATTGTAACAACCGGAACCACAGCAGGTTTCGAACAGTTCTGTGCTGGTGATGCAGATGTAACGACATCGAGTCGCGCGATCTCAGCTGACGAAGATGCAAACTGTATTTCAAATGATATTGTTTACAGCGAATTTCTCGTTGCACATACCATTCTCACATTTGTTGCACACCCTACTGTCGCACTCGAATGTATGACAATCGCTGACTTCAATACGTTATATACACCATCTGCCACCGGTCAACTAACAGACTGGACAGCTTATGATGAAACAATTGATAGCCTACCAATTACGTTTATTCTACCGCAGCAAAACACTGTCGAATATGTTCTTCTTGATAGTATTGTAGACGGTGATGGGTTACGCCGTGATGGAGAAGAATATAATGACGTCAACGATGCAATCAGCTCAGTCGAATCTACTGAAGGTGCAATTGCAGTAATACCATTCAGCGAATCAATCTTAGAGAACGAAAACATCAAAGTTCTTGAAGTTAATTACGCCACAACAACAGGCTGTGCTCTTCCATCCGCATCTAACGTAGAAAATCGTCTGTACACCGTCGCTCAACAATCATTGATGTATGTTAATCGAGACAGCCTAAACAATAACGAATCACTCGAAAACTTCATGACATTTGTAGTATCTACCGATTCAGCCGCAACCGTCGTTGAAGGAGGATTTGTAGCACCAACTGGCGATACATATGCTCAGAATTCAGAAATCTTAACAAATGAAGAAGCTGGTCGTTTATTTACAGGTCAAGAATCTGACTTTGTTATCCCTGAGAATCTATTTGGACAAATTGATATAAGCGGGTCAGCAAACGCCTATAATCTTTTGGATTCAACAGCATCGCAACTCACAAGTAATAATCAACAACTTGTCATCAATATCACTGCCGAAGGCCAAGCAGCCGGCATCCGTCGTCTTTGCAATGGCGAAACAGACATAGCCGTCTTACAGTCTGCTATCAGTGACGGTGATTTAGATGGTTGTGAAGCTAATAACATCAATACCATTCCGTTTTCAATCGGTGCACAAGCAACCGTTCTGATTGGTAATGCAGCAGATAGCTACACGTCTTGCCTAACAACAGAACAAGTCAATACAATCTGGAGCACCAGCGCGACAGATATGATTAACAACTGGTCAGATGTTGACAGCTCATTCCCAGATCAAGACATGATCCTATTCGGATTTAATACAAGTGACCAATATGCTGACATTTTATTAAGTACCAGTGAAGGACCTGTCCAACCTATCCGCCGCGATACAGAACTCAGCAACGACGCACTATTCCGCGCAGCAGCAGTTGGTAATGTAGAAGGTGCATTGACGTACATGAGTTACAATGATTACGTCCGTGTAGAAAGTAACGGTCAACAAAACATTCAATTGGTCGCCGTTGATGGTGGCGATGGCTGTGTTTTACCTGAGCAATCAAATATAGTGGACGGTACCTACTTACTATCACGGCCAGCAACACTCCTTATCAATGAGTTGTCGTTAACAGACATCAGCTTACAATCATTCCTATGGCGTATGTTCTCCGACCAAGGTTGGTCAACACTTGATCGTGAAGGGTTTGTCGGCGTGAATTTTGGTGATTTACCTGCATTCCGTAGCGGACTAGAAACTGAATTCAGCCTTGCAGAAACCAATGTCGCAAACAGTGTAAGTGACGCGCCAGAAGATACTGAAGAAGCTAGCGATGAAACTGAGTCAAATGAAGATGGAGAAGACTCCTCAGCAGAAACTGAAGACACAGACACAACTGAAGATGAGTCAGAAGAAGCGCCAGCAGATGAATCCAGTAGTGAGGAAGATTCTGACTAAGCGTTTTTCCTTTAAATAAACAAGTATCCATCAAAGACAGGCGATATTCATTGTGTCGCCTGTCTTTTTGTTTTATATCGTGTGTTATACTCGTATTTATACATCTACAGTACCACTAGATTGGAGCACATTATGCTCGGCGAAGTCATCGCCTTTGATATTGAAGCCACAGGTCTTGATATCGAAACTAACGAGATCATTGAAATCGGGGTTGTCAAATTCAAAGATGGAGAAGTTATCGACACATACTCATCATTTGTTAAACCAACTATCCCAATCCCCACCGATATTACACACCTTACTGGCATTCACCCTGAAGATGTAGCACAAGCCCCACCTATCGAAGCTATTCTACCAACTTTAGAAACTTTCTTTGGTCAAGCCCCTGTTATTGCGCATAATACCGCTTTTGATGTAACATTTATGCACAAATACGGGTTGTTAAAGTCAAATGTGGCAATTGATACTTATGAATTAGCATCCATCATTTTTCCAACAGCTGCGCGTTATAATCTACATAGTTTAACAACGTCACTTGGTATTGAGCTAGAGAACGCACATCGTGCCCTAGATGATGCAGTTGCAACCGCTTATCTTTATTGGGAGTTATGGAAAAAAGTTGTATCATTACCTCCAGCCCTACTTGAAGAGATTATTCTAGCAAGTAGTAATCTCAATTGGGAACTACAAACACTATTCCAGAAAGCACTCGAACAAACAACAACTGCAACTGATATACAGTCCATTGCAATACCATTTGAAGAATCCGAGGATATTTTAAAACCCCTCAATATAGCTGATGCCACACATGATCCAATCACACATCAATCTATTGATGATGTACTCGATCAAAATGGTACAATTACACATGTTGTCGAAAACTATGAAAAACGAGATCAACAACTCACTATGTCGCATACCGTGACGGATGCACTCAATAATGGTGAACATGTTGTTATCGAAGCAGGAACAGGTACCGGCAAATCACTTGCCTATCTCGTTCCATCGGCACTGTGGGCAATTAAAAATTCGCAACGAATCGTCATTTCGACCCAGACGATCAACTTGCAAGATCAATTGCTAAAAAACGACATCCCACTCGTCAAACAAGCAGTCGGTCAAGAATTTCATGCTGCAATTATGAAGGGACGTGGCAACTATCTATGTCCTCGCAGACTGGAAACCATGCGTCGCCGAACCCCTGCCAATCTAGATGAGCTTCGTACAATGGCAAAGGTACTGGTTTGGATGCAAAGCAGTAAGTCAGGGGATAAAGGAGAAATAACTTTACGAGCAGGTGAATGGTCAATTTGGACACGACTGAGTGCACAAGATGAAGGATGTACAACACACCGTTGTGTAACCATTATGAACGGTATTTGCCCCTATTACAAAGCGCGAAAGAGTGCTGAAGCTGCCCATATTGTCATTGCTAACCATGCCCTACTCATTGCTGACGCTCAAATGGAAAATCGTGTGTTGCCTGAGTATTATAATCTTGTTGTAGACGAAGCACATCAATTGGAAGATGCAATTACTAATGGACTAAGTTTACGAATCGATCAGTCCTTGATCCTTAATCGCTTAATCGAGTTAGGAACTCCGGGTAGTGGTGTTCTAGGAGACTTTTTATCTTCAGCGCAAGGCAACATCCCCGATAAATCGCTCATGAAATTGGAAGCATTTATCCAAAATATTAGCGAAGTACTTGATCTCATGCGCACAAATACGCGTAATTATTTTCAAGTGTTGCACGATTTTGTCATGAATACCGGTAAAAATGTCAGCTATCAGGTTCGAATACTCAACTCACATCGAGATTCAGGCAGTTTTGTTAATGTACAGACAGCATGGCGACAACTTAGCGAATTTTTTGATGCAGTGACCGAAGCAACAAAACATTTATCAGATGCACTCGAACGCTACGAAAAATACGATATCCCTAATTTTAATGACTACACCAATGGTATTCATGCTCACCAGCAATTTTTGATCGATATTCACAATCAACTTGATCAATTTACACAAAATCCAGATGCAAATACAATCTATTCAGTCTCACCGAGAGATCGCGCTGAATACTTACGAATTCACATCGCTCCACTTCATGTAGGTCCGATGATGGAAGAATACCTCAATCAACGCAAAGAAAGCATTATTTTGACCAGCGCAACACTACGGACACAGGCTAATTTTGATCATGTCCGAGAACGCTTATATGCAGATAACTATAAGACAGTTGCATTAGGATCACCATTCAATTACAAAGACTCAACACTTGTCTACGTACCTGATGATATTCCAGAACCCAACCGCCCTGGTTATCAAAAGATGGTCGAGCGCGGTATTATCGAACTCGCAGCGGCACTTGATGGTCGTGTGATGGTACTCTTCACAAGTTACGCGCATTTACGTGAAACAAGCAAAGGAATCACACCACGGCTAACACTCGGGAATATTAGTGTTTATGATCAAAGTTTCGGAACAAGTCGTGAAGCGTTATTGGAGAGTTTCAAATCTACTGAAAAAGCGGTTTTAATGGGAACACGTAGCTTCTGGCAAGGCATTGATATTCCTGGTGATGATCTTAGTGCTGTTGTTATTGTGCGTTTACCCTTCGCCGTACCATCTGATCCTATTTTTGCTTCTCGTTCGGAGACATACAATAATCCATTCCAACAATATGCTATTCCAGATACGATCTTGCGTTTCCGTCAAGGTTTTGGTCGGCTTATCCGCAGTCAAAATGATCGTGGTGTAGTCGCCATCCTCGATAGTCGGGTCGTGACAAAATCCTACGGAAACAGCTTCCTTGAATCTCTACCGGATTGCACGATACAATATGGTGCATTAGAAAATCTGTCACGCAGTGCCGTAGACTGGATTGAAAAAGAAGTATAAGGACTATCAATGATTACACCTGCTGGACGTGAATGTCCACATTACTATGCAGACTTTAACCGTCACACCAAAGACATTGAAGAATGTCGCCTTGCTAAGGATAACCCCGAATCAGAGATCTGGCATCCAAAGGACTGTTCAAAATGCCCTGTACCAGATATTGTTTTGGCAAATGCGAGTAAAGACACAAAACTCGTTCTTACGATTAAGTCTAATATGTTTGGATTGATGCGACGGATCGATGTCGAGGCCATTTGTCGCAAAAATGGTAAGAAAGTTGATCCATATGTTGGTTGCCCTGATGACCATCCAGGTCTTGATATTTTTCGGCAGGCGTTGGATGACAAATAATGTTTGAGGTTGCTCTACTTGACTTAGATAATACCCTCATTCAAAATCCGGATCGTCAATTTGCTTTAGCTTTCATGAAATGTATTGATGAACACTTTCAGAAATCCCTGCGTATTAGCGGGGTTTCATCAGCATTTCGTAAGGGTATTCAAAAAATCAGCTCACAAGTTAATACAAAGACGATTACACATGTGATGATTGATACAATTTCGACCGAAGTACAAATCGAATCCAGTATAATTGGCGATGTATATCTAGAATTTTACAAAACATCTTTTGCATCGCTGGAATCAAATATATCCTCGAACCCTACAGCAAAACCACTTTTGGACTATCTACTATTACAAAATAAAAGGATAGTCATTGCTACGAATCCCCTCTATCCCAGAACAGCTATTGAGTCCCGACTCCATTGGGGAGGCCTTGAAGAATACATCGACAAATTTATATTAATTACAAATAGCGACAATATGCACGTATCCAAACCTAATTCAGCCTACTACACAGAGATTCTGCAAACAATCAATGTACATCCCTCTGAATGTATAATGGTTGGCGACAGCATACGTAACGACATTGAACCCGCCCAAAATCAAGAGATTGACACATATCTCATTTCTACACAATCTACTCTGAGTACATTTTTTGAACATGTTCAACAAAAACTTACAAAAAGAAACTAATTTCTAACCTAAAACAGGTAACTCAGTTCGATTTTATCAACACAACCGTACTGTAACTTTGCCTCATGTGGTGTGTGTGCTACTATTTATAAAACATGTATTAACCTAGTCTATCTGAAGGCTCGAATGATTCCGAATTCATCCAGTCAACCTAATAGTGTTTTACTTTATACAAATCCTGACTATGATGACATACAGCGCATTCAACAACATATCAAGCCTGTCTTCCAGCAGTTTGAACTACTCGAGTCACTTGAGCATCTCAAGAATTGTTTACAATCCGACCAAGCTAAAATTTTGATTGTCCTTCAGCAACAATCACTCGACAGCATAATTGAATTTATTGCAGATAGTAATTTTGAGCAGGTCACAAAAATATTGATTATTCATCCAGATTATTTGCCAACATCAAAACCACCTTTTGATTTTGTTCTAGCCCAAGACGATAATTTAGTTCCACTTCTGACACAAATCGTACAATTCAAGCAACAACAAATTGAACATAATCAAAAATTAGAACAACGCGTCCACGAACTTGAAGCGAAACTCTCTCAGCAAAAACAACAGACCAATCAAGTCGAAATCTTAAAGGAAGCGATTGTTCGTAATGTCTCTCATGAATTAAAGACTCCCCTTCTACATGTCAAGTCGGCGGTATCCCTTATGGCAGAAGACATAGGCAAAGAAAACAAACTCATTCGCTATGCAGAAAATGCGACCGCACGTCTTGAGACAATAGTCACAAATATTACGATGTTTGGTAGTAGCTTAGATTTGAACCTTGGACCGGTTATCGTTAGAGATTCAGTTGAGTACGCACATCGCAACCTACAGCGTATCTGGGAATCCAAAGAACAAGCTAAGCGCATTTCATTGTATATAGATAAAGATCTACCACCTGTGTTGGCAGATAAACAGGGGTTAAGCACAATTTTACAATTATTATTAGACAATGCACTCAAATTTAGTGATGACGAAATTGAAGTTCATGCGCACCACCTTGGTGATGAAATTGAAATCTCTGTAAAAGACTATGGTATTGGCATCAGCAAGGATCAATTAACAACGATTTTTGATTCATTTTATCAGGTCGATCCGTCTTCGACCCGTCGCTATGGTGGTACAGGCGTCGGTCTTGCCCTTGTTAAACTCCTTATCGAAAATCATCATTCACAAATCATGGTCGATAGCGAACTAACGCACGGCAGTACCTTTTCTTTCAGGCTAAAAGTCGTTAGCTTCGAATAAATCTCCTCATATACATAAAACTAGTCCCGCAAGCAGCCAAATTATCACCTCTCGACATGATATAGTTGCAAAATCCAGTGAAATTAGGCAAACTTTTCCATGATAATTAAAAGCTAACTGAGCCTTTGTTGACTAAGTTCATTTTTAATGTACAATAAATTTAATTAGTTCTGAAAATCACAAATACACGAGCTGGAGTTCTAAATGACAGCTAGAGAAGCAAAACAAGAAAACCTTGAACAAACAATGAATGATGGGCTTGCTGCAATTGAACAAGCCATGTTTGATGTAACAAACAGTGAAGTTGAAGTACTACGAGATGCAAGCCACCACATTCTAAATTCTGGTGGAAAGAGAATTCGCCCGCGCCTTCTTTTGCTATCGTATCTCGCAGTTGGTGGCCATGACATCAACCATATCGCTAGACCGGGTGCAGCTGTGGAATTAATGCATACTGCAAGCGTAGTGCACGATGACATTAATGATCACGGTATTATGCGTCGTGGTCGTCCATCTGTAAACTCAATTTGGGGACGTACATTTGCCCTGCTGACAGGAGACTTCCTCTTCACAGCAGTGTACGAATTAATGTCTCCCTATAAAGATCTCAATATTGACCTTGCCAACTCTGCTACAGCATTGGTTGAGGGCGAAACACTGCAAGCAAGCGCAGTGAAAAACAATAATTTCACCCGTGAAGTCTACATGCGAATTATAGCCCTGAAAACAGCTGCATTATTTAAAGCATCTAGCTCTATCGGCGCAAAACTCGCTAATGCGACAGACGAGCAAACTGAAGCACTTGCAAACTTCGGGTTTAATATTGGTCTCGCCTTCCAAATCATTGATGACATTCTCGATATTGTTGCTGATGAAGAACAACTTGGTAAGACATCCGGCATCGATATGGAGCAAGGCCGAGGGCTTGGCGTGGCTTTGCAAAACAACGGTACTGCTGTTAAAGAAGACCCGATGGAGTCAATTAAACGCAAAATGCTAGAGGGTGACACAATTGAAAAAGGTCGTGAGCAAGCACAACAGCTTGTCGACATGGCAATTGCAGGATTGCATGTAATCCCAGAATCTGATGCGAAAGATGAGCTCATCGCACTTGCCAAGTTGGTTATCGAACGCAATTACTAATTCGCCCACCAAGACTATATACAATCAAGCGTGTATCATCAGATACGCGCTTTTTGTGTTAAACATATAACTGAACGGAGTCAAAAATGAAGGTTGCATCAATCCAAACCATTCGCGATATAGAAGCTCAAGTCGATGCTACAATCATGAGTTACGATCAGATGATGCTCAACGCAGGCAAAGCCGCCGGTGCATACCTCCAACAACGATTGGAAATTGACTCTGAGACACAAATAACCGTATTAGTTGGAAAAGGTAATAACGGGGGCGATGGACTAGTAGTAGCGCATTATCTATCGCAAACAACAGCAGCCCAAATACGCATTTATATGTTATCTAAACGAAACGAAACGGATACAAATTATCAGGCAGTTGTAGATGCAGGTATTTTGATAGCCGTAGCCGAAGATGATACGGATAGTCGGCTACTAAAAAGTACGGTGCGTAGTGCAGATATTATCATAGATGCGCTCTTCGGCATCGGTATACGTCTTCCTATTCGAGACATACCAGCAAAAATTATGCGTACGGTAAATCAATTTATCAAACCAGATACGTTAAACTATGGCGAAGTGATTGCAGTTGATCCAACAAAACCCCAACAGCTTAAACAAACACCCAAACCGTTTATCCTAGCAATCGACTGCCCCAGTGGAATCAACTGTGATACAGCAGAAGCTGACTCCAACACAATTTCGGCAGACATGACAATAACATTTATAGCGTCTAAACACGGTCAGTTTTCCTTTCCAGCCGCGCAATACGTCGGAGACCTTGTAGTCTCTCAGATCGGCATTCCAGACAATCAACCAAATTTAAAGCAACTCCAACACTTTGTCATAGACAATGAGACCGTTCGTACCAAATTACCCCCACGTCCACTAGACGGTCATAAAGGAACTTTTGGCAAGACGTTTATCGTTGCGGGGTCAAAAAATTATGTTGGTGCAACGGCCCTATCGGGTGAAGCTGCCTATCGCTCTGGTGTGGGTCTAGTTACAATTGGCACAACAGGATCGATAATCGAGGCTATCTCCAGTCAACTGCGTGAACCTACTTATGTACATTTAGCTGATGAAGATGGTGCAATTGCACAATCTGCTTTACATACTATTCAAACAGAATCGCAGGGATACAATACCCTACTACTTGGCTGTGGACTAGGACAACACGCATCAACAAAAGAATTTGTGCAAGATTTACTTAGGAACAGTGACTTACCTTCATTAGTGATCGATGCTGATGCACTTAATATCCTTAGTCAGCAAGAGAATTGGTGGGAACACCTACCTGATGAGACCATCATTACGCCCCATCCCGGTGAAATGGCACGATTGACTAATTTATCCACAACAGAAATCAATGCAAATCGCTGGACAATTGCTACGGGAAAAGCAAAAGAATGGAATCTTATCGTAGTACTGAAGGGAGCACACACACTTATTGCATCACCGGATGGTAAGGTTGGTGTGATCCCATTCAAAACAGACGCACTTGGCACAGCAGGTACAGGGGATGTTCTTGCGGGATTAATTGCAGGAATGCGCACACAAGGTCTAACGGCATTTGACAGTGCAATTGTTGGAACTTATGTCCACGCGCTTGCAGGTATCATAGCTAAAAATACGATACAAAGTTCTAGGGCAGTTATTGCAAGAGATGTGCTAAATGCGATTGGAGCAACTTTTAAACAAATTGAGAGTTAGTTATCAGAAGCACGTTTTTGAGCTTGTTGTTTAGCTTCGGTAAGGCTATCGGAAATATCCTGTTCAAGGGTACCTGCACCAAATTGAGTAATGTTTTTGCGGTTCACGTCGCCACGATTTTTGACACGCAAAAGCATCATAATTGCACCTATAGCAAGCCCAATTAATATGCCAATAAACGTCATACCATCATCTAAGCGGTCGCGTCGATTCGATTGATCACTCATCAGTTATGTCCTTAGGCGACGGTTTTGGATTCAATAGACTGCGAATTTTCAACAATTCCCGAATGAACGTTGATAAACCAGCTAAGAAACCTTTCAGCTGAATAATCGGAGACGTAGCATTTTTCTGAACAAACTCAGCAGTATTCCTAGTAGCTTTAGTCGCTTCGCGGGCATTATCTAGGATTGGTTTAACCTCGGATTGCAGCATGATGAAAAATCGCGCAATTTGAACGATTAAAATAGCCAACGCACCGATCACTAAAATCAGTTCCATAACCATAATCACAACAAATATATCGCGAAAAATTTGTATTACAGGTGCCCATGTTTCTGCGGCAGTCAACGAAACAACCAAGCCAAATACCAGAAATAATAGAATAAAGACGATTAAGCCACCTGCCCCTATCATAACCATGCGCGAAATACTCATGCCAGATGAGTCGTCAGTATTCTCTTCTGTACTTCGATTAACGGGTGTCGTTGTCATAAGCTATCGTCGTGTCACCTGTCGTGTACGCCCAGATGTAAATATATGAGCAAAAATAAGTAAGACAAACGTAGTAATGAGTCCTGGAATTAAACGAAGAGCACCAACATTTAGAATATTGATCTCAAAAGCAACTCCAATGTAATGTCCTAATAGAAATCCACCCCACGCAGTTAGTAGAAAGAGAGCTAAACGACGTGCCCCTCCACCCATTACAAAATGGAATGACGCGCCACACATCGTGGCAATAATAAAGGCGAATGTGAAGATTGGATTTGGCATTGTGGTTGCTATTCATTCATCCAGTGGTAAAATTCATGACCAGTGTAGCACAAAGGCAAAAATCAGTCACGTATTGAAGGCATCAAATCATGAATGTCATAGACCATGCAATTCTCATACCTGCATCCCCAGAATTTATCTGGCGTTTTTTGGGAGATGTGTCGCAAAACTCCAATTGGCAAGAAGATTGTAATGATATCTCATTTCTAACAACCCAACATGAGGGGCGTGGGACACGGTGGCGTTACACAACACCAAAAGGTAAAGATGTTATCGTAGAAATTTCTGCATGGTATGACACACTTGGATATGAGTATCGCATCGTTGAAGGCAGTTCCGTAAATGAAAACCAAGGGCGCATCCGCCTACAAGAAATCGCTGAAGGCACTTTAGTACAATGGACATTTAATTATGAACTTGAAGGCATGTTAGGTGGACTACGCAATTCCATAGGGCTTAAACGAACACTAACAAATAATATACAGGATAGTCTGCGTAACTTGTATAAACTAGTCCAACAAGAAACTGGTGGCATTTCTACTCATGAAGCGCGCGCTCTATTACAGGAAGCCCCTGCTGTTGAGGAACGAGAAAACTATCAACCCCGCTACCCATCTAATTTTACAGAAGATTCAGATAGCAATATATTTAAAGAATCACAATATCCATCAGAAACATCTATTGCGTACCAAGCAGAACAAGAAGGCATTGTTGAGCCACCTGTAGCAGACGACGACACTAAGCCAAATCCGGTTGTACAGGGAACGGATGAAATTGAGGCGGTAAACAGTAGTAGTGGATCATTGGAACATCAAATAACAGAACCACCGCTAACAGATGATGATACAAAACCCAATGCGCCAATAGAAAAAATCGAAGCCATTGAGCCAAATTCAACAGAAGATGACATAATACAGTTGCCAGCTGTTGAGTCTACAATCGAAGAAAAAGATGAAGAAATTCAAGACAATATCAAAAGCGAAACGGAAACACCTAGTGAAGTCGTAGCAACTAACCTTACCCCTGATATTCGTGACACATCACGCATTAGTGTATTTGAAGTCTTTGGCTTACAAAAACCCAGTGAAACGCAAGAGCTCAGTGCCATTACAGATGAAGACATTGTAAAAATGGCAGAAAATGAGGATAGCAAACTCGCTACACTGGAATCAGACGTTGTTCAAATTGATGAGCCTGCCGAACTAGATGATACAGATGACAACATTAGCAAATCCCCAGAAATAGAGGATAATAAGCGTGGTACAATTGAATCAGGTGTTATTCATGTTGATGAACCTATTGAAACTAATGAGGATGACCACCTATCATCAATACCAACCGATCAACCCGCTCTGCCACAAATTGCGGATACACCAGAAACCGTTGTGCCTGATGCAATCGTTGACGAACCAATGAATATCGCAGAAACCTCAGTAGTATCAGCTCAATATACATCAGTAGAATCAAAATCAGTTAAGGGCTTACGTTTTATCCTTCGTCAAAAAGTGATCAATCTAAGACCTAGAAAATAAAAAGCACCTCTTTCTTTAGGTGCTCATTGTGATTGAGGTAAGTGTGTACAACACTTCTATCGAAAGCTATTTACTTCACCAAACCATCGAAAGCAAACAAAAGGCGTTCGGCGATACTCCCCCAAGCATAACTCAACGCATTTTCTTTAGCATTTTTACCCATTTGGTGATGCAAAATTGGGTTTTTAAGCACATCAACAATGCGGGAAGCTAGCTTTTGTGGATGTCGTGCAGGTACTAGAAACCCAGTTTGTCTATCATCCACCAAAAATGGAAGCCCACCCACATTCGACGCAATCACCGGCGTACCTGCCGCCATTGCTTCTAATGCAACCATACCAAACGATTCATATTCAGATGGCAAAATCACAGTCGTAGCAGCAGCATACCATTTAGCGAGAACATCTTGGTTTTTCGCACCCAAGAAATTAACAACATCTTCCAAACCTAATTCAGCAACAAGGTTTTGCAATGCAAGCATATCGGAATCTGTCGAGTCTTTTGGATCACCACCGATCACAGCGAAGCGTGTCTTGTCCAAAATATCAGGATGATCATGTTTGATAATATGTAACGCCTCAACAATACTATCAACAGCTTTCAATGGTTCAATACGCCCGACAAATAATAGTAAGTTGACATCATGCGGTATATCCAATTCATCTCGTACCGCTTCACGAGACATAGGATAAAATCGGTCAACATTAACACCAGGTGGGCATACAAGAATTTTTCGAGAGTCAGCATGGTATAGCTTTTGCAATTGATCGGATTCCGCAGGTGTATTAGCGATTATCATATCAGCCCACTTTACAATTTGTGTTTCGACCTGAATCCTAATCTCTGGTTCGAACGATGTAACAGACGGAATACGATTTTTTAAGTGCCCCAATGTATGAAATACTTGCACAAAGGGGGTTCCCCACGTTTCTTTTAGCTGTTCTGCGACCCACCCACTCAGCCAATAGTGACTGAATACAAGATCATATGAAACATTATGGCGAATGGTATAAGCTATTACGCCGGATGTGAATTCTTGTAAGTGTGGGTAAATTTCCAGTGGAAACATTTTATCGGGTGTGCCGGCAACGATATTGATAACATTGACATTTTCATCAAGTGAATTATCAACCTGAGTCTGATTTGGACTAACGCGACGTGTAAATATATCAACGCCAATACCTAGCCTACTGAATTCTTGTGCAATTTCTCTAATGTAAGTGTTCATACCACCTACTTTTTTACCACCCGGAGGTGCGATAGGGCTAGTATGCACAGAAAGAATAGCAATGCGCTTCATAGATTGATATTTATCCTATTCTAGGTTAACAATGGAAAACTGAATGTCTTTTGTTATTTCAATGCTCGTTACTACTGACGATACAAGTTATCAATTTCTTACCTAAATAAAAGGTGAGATCGTAACCTGAATAGAAAATTATCTAATAGAAGAAAATTAAATGCGGTAGCGATTACTTTAGTCTGTAACACCCTTAAATAGATCGTATTCATCAATTTCGCTACCGATTGGTTCAGGAAACACACGCGTCAGACGGTCATATCCAGCAATACGACGGCGTAACCATGCAGGTAACACAGCGAGCATGCCCCGTGTCCCCGTATTGCGTCCTTGACCTTGGCTAATATGACAATCCGATGCTTGATCCCATAAATCCATATAGTCACGCACATCAATTAAAGTATGCGTTGGCTCGAGATTATCCTGTACTGCCTGTAAATCTAGATCGCGATTTAACCCCATCCGGCGAACATCTTTTCCTTGCAATCTCAACAACATCAAATAAAACCCATAAAACTTTTCAGCAGGAATCGACGCATAATATAACTTTTGGGGTTTGTATGGGAGGAGCGAAGACCCTGCGTAACTATCATCGCTGGCTAGTGTAAATGCTTGTGCGGTTGCTTGTTGAATAGCAATATGATCAGGATGTCCATAACCACCAAAGCGATTAAACGTCACAATCACCTGTGGTTGAACCTGGCGGAAAATTTCAACTAATCTCTGGGTTACGTTATCTGCATGATTTTGCCACTGATACCATAGACAATTTTCAGCTTTATTAGACTCATCTCCAAGCATACCGCTATCTTGATATTGCAAACGAATGATCTCGTTAATGCCTAAAATCTGTTTAGAGCATTCCAGCTCTCGTAGACGAATTTCAGCAAGTGTGGATTGCTCATTCGCAATAGCTTCATCCGGGGTACCCATATCACCGTCGGTTGCACAAACATAATCCACCTGAACACCTTGAGCAACATATTTAGCAATTAAACCGCCACTACCAAAACTTTCATCATCAGGGTGCGCATATACAATCATCATTTTTTTTTGTGTCATAGAATTTAAGTTCTCAATTTTTTGAATACTAATAAGATGAAGAGTGATGTTATTTAATTATACTTACGAACTAGATAATAAACGAAGCTCTAATCTTTGCCGAGGTTTAGATTACAGCAACCTCGGTGTACAACGACGATTAGTTCAACATTCCTGTGTAACACAAGCATTTATCCTATCGTGAGCGCAGTGTAAATATGGGAACAGTTCCCAACACAATCACTGACAGACTCATTGTGACGATTATTAATGCATTTCGCCATCTTGGTGTTTCTCCCGTAGTTGGTAATTGGCTTACACTGATAGTTCTGGCAGAAACTTCGTCACTAAGAGAATTATCAATAATAAATGGGGTTTCAATATTGGGATTAATGCGAGTTACGATCTCTACCGTCACAACTTGATTAGGTGCAAGTGTATCGAGGCGAAATTCTACAACCTGCCCATTTATTGTCACTGTACCTTCCAACGCATCAACAGAAATAATCGATAAGTTACTTGGTATTGAATCATCAAAGCCGATAAAACTCTGGGGTATAGTATCAGGATTCTTTAGCGTAACAATCCAGGTGACAATTTCGCCTGCTTGCGCAAAATACGGAGTAACATCTTTCGTGACGTCGCTATTCCCAATAATCCGACTCTGCGATAAATCACTTGAATTACCAGCACTATTAGAATTATCAGAGATAGTCATATTATTCGTATCATTACTGTCGTCAGTGTCATCGTCTTCATCTAATCGACGAGCCAAGATACCTACCTTACGGGGTTCCGATGTTTCTAAAAGATCATTAGAAATCGCATCACGAGCACGTTGTGCAAACGAATTCCAAGCTATCGTTTCAGGGATCGCATCTCCATTAATACGCATGGGCACAAGAAATTCCATTTGTTGAGCAGGTTGGAAAAACGGATCGCTGTTCCCAGTCCCAAATGGCGCAACAATCCGGTAAGCACGTACATCTTCAAAATCATCAGGAGTCGTTGTCCAATCATCAGTGCATGTGCCAGTAGGTTGCCATGGATCAACATTATTTGCATTGGAAACCTCGGGGCGACATGGATTACTAGAATCAGAATATTCAATTGTTAGATCAAGTCCTTGTGTAAACGCGTCGTTTGGCGTAACTTGGCCTGTGATGAAGGCTTGCCATGCCGTTTGACGAGCAGATGAAACCAATGGTTGTCCTGAGCCAGTATCCCCAACATAAGGGAGAATATTATAGGTAATATAATCTGTTAGAGGTACATTACCAGCATTTTGCATACGCATCTTATACAAGAAGAGTCCATCAAATATACCCTGTGCCACACACGGAAAGCGAGTAAAACCTGTATCCGTTCCATCATCAGGGCAATCTGTATTGGATGGATCCGATGGTAAAATATTGGGGAATGAGAGATCCCCCTGAATCCATTCAGAAGAAATCATGGCGGCTGCCTGTGTTACAGTAAATGCACTACTCACTGAACACACGCCATCATCAGTCGTCACTCCATCACCATCAATGTCATTAATGTCTGTACTAGTCGTTGAGATACCCTGACAAATAAGGGTATCAACGTTCGAGACATAAGATAATGTATTGTTATACGTGCCCGATACTGTATTAGGCACAACACGTGTCGAAAATACGACCGTGATCGTATGGTTATCAAAATCAGGTTCGGTAACAATCAGAGGATTAGCCACACCAGCAGATCCGCCAATCTGCACAGCACCAGCGGGAACGGTGTCACTCCAGATCCATATAAGTTCTGTTCGGTTGCCTACAGGCGTTACAATTAAATTTGGGAGAACACGTTCACTTACAGGAATTCCTGAGGAGAAACGTACATCGTCCCAGCTAACAAATTCAAGTTCCGGCGGAAGAAGATCATAAATCGCCAAGCCTTCGAGAGGTTGATTTGAAGCTTCGTTTATATTCAAGACCGCTTCAAACTGTATAATTCCATTGGGTGGAGCGGATGGATTAACAACATTTTTGACAGGCAAAATATTGGTTGAAGCATCCAACACATCAATATTAACATCTGACGTATTTGGGGTGGTTACTGTGCTGCCCGATACATTCGTAAACGCTGTATTTGTAAAATTCTGGCTCGTATATCCAACTTTAGGTGTAAACACAATTTCTGGCGGTTCAATCAATTCAAATATAGATGTTATCGGATCAGTAAAACGCCATTCAATCAATGTAATATCATCTGCAGTAAAACTACTTGGGAAATCTGCAGGTGTAAAGGTCATACTAGAGCTACCATCTACGACGGCTAATAAAGCTTCGTTGGCAAGGCTATCACAGCAGATGTAAATTTCTGCTGTAATCGCTGGCGACCATAAACCACTGATGATCTGAACAATATCAAATATAGGTGTTCCTAGACCATCAACAGGCATTGTATCGCCAATAACAACATCCTCAAGTGGTACATTACTCGCACTTATGTCAAGCTCCAAGAAAAATCGTCCGATCCCCCCTGCCCCCAAAGGAGAACCTGTTTGTGTCTTTGTCACCCGCACATCACGAGCATCTGCCGAGACAGTCGTTACATTGCCGACTTCATTGATAAATACCTCAGCGCCAGCAGACTCTGGTAAGCCAGTGGAACTGACAGAATTGAGTATAGTATCCCCTATACTAAAATCACTTGACGGAAACAATAATGTGACCTCTTCAGAAAAACCACCGCTCTCGACTGATACGCTACTGTAATTCCAAGTTATTGTGTTATTGACAGTATCAATTGTCGGAGCCGGACTACCTGTTGCATTAACGACAACTGCATTAGCTGGATACGTATCAACAATAGTCAACGTATCTGCATCAAGGTTGCCAAAAGGTGTATCAGGCTCGACTTCCACACGATAAACGACATTCGTATCGAGCGCAGGGCTCGAATTTTCTAAACCGACCAAAGATTTTTGTACATCCCATTGGAACACAGCAGGTTCTATGTCAATATCAATAGATGAGTTAACCACACCAAAGCCATCATCTGGCTCAGTAATTGTTCCTACAATAAGCGTCGTAATATCCACGTCAGGTAGTGCAGTATCGCGAATGCGAACTGTCACAAGAGCTTCGGCAGCACTGCCATCTTGATAATTGGGGAACTGAATTGCAATATCTTGACCGGCAACATTACCAGCGAAACCAAGCGGCACTTCAAGTGATGTAATCTGTAAGCTAGGATCTAACGACGAACTAATTAACAAATCGCCACATGTGATTTGCAAACTATTACACGAAAAACTAATGCGGTATTGAACCTCATCACCAGGGCTGAATGGACCTGTGTAACCCGGAGCAAGTGTGATGTTGAGTAATAATGTACCTGTCGCAAACACGCGAATGGTATGCAACAAAACCAAGATTAGACCAGAAGCGAGCGCGAAAGTTTTCCAAGGCTTATCAATGAATCGACTCATACCCTATCTCATTAGATGGATAAATCATTACAGAGATTATTTCGTTGAAAATATCTTACTACTTTAATTTGCATGGAGAATAAGACTTTAGATATAAACAACATACTCAATCCAAACATTTGAGACGTATATCTTGCTATCACTTGTATTGGAATAGGAATAGCATTTGTTAGGGTATCTTTATGACTTTCAGTTGTGAACAATATCGATAGAAGCTACCTAAAAACACCAACATTAGATCGAATTTGATGGAGTATAAAATAGGTTCGTGAAACTTAGGCTTTTCGTGCCAACCCCAAATGAAAAGCTCTGATATCAACCAAAGCTCTATTAAGAGCATTTTTTGGAAATTTGATTCTCCCCTACTTATTGCATTTATGCCTATCTCTTCCGTCTAGAGACAAAGATATCATCATTAAACTGCTTTCTTGCGTCTACAGAAATGATCCTTAATCAGACAAATTATGGTATATTTGCAAGTATATATAAATCTTTGATTAAAATAAATTCTTTAGGAATAAATAATGGCATCATTGACAATTAAACGTGTAGAAGCCTATGATGTGCGCTACCCGTTGGAGGCTGGCGAAGGGGCAGACAGTATTCATTCTAACCCTGAATATTCTTATGCAGTTACCAAACTAGTAAGTGGTCAATCCCAAGAAGGTATCGGTCTCGCGTTTACACTTGGCGGCGGCAATGATCTTGTTTGCAAAGCAATTACTGCGTTGAGTTCAGTCTTGGTGGGGCGAGAGATTGAGTCTCTCATGGCAGAATTTGGTGATGTATATTCGCAGATACTGGACCATCCGCAATATCGTTGGCTTGGACCCCATAAAGGCATCGTACATCTCGCGCTAAGTTCAATCGTAAATGCTTGTTTTGACTTGTGGGCAAAGTCGCGAGGTGTGCCATTATGGAAGTTGCTCATCGATCTGTCTCCTCAAGATATACTCCACACACTTCATCTTAGATATGTGGAAGATTTTTTGACCCATGATGAAGCACTGGAGATGTTAACGACAGCCAAACAAACACAATCCAATCGGCTGCCAATTCTAGATACGGGTTATCCAGGATACGATACATCAATCGGCTGGTTTCAGTATAGTGATGATACCATCAAACAGAATATTGCTACTTCTTTGGATCTCGGATTTTCTGCTGTGAAATTGAAAGTTGGATCAGCGGAAGCAGAGCGTGATATTCGTCGCGCAATGCTCGTGCGAGAAACCGTTGGTGATGATGTCCGCGTTATGTTGGATGCCAACCAGCAATGGACGTTACCACAAGCGATTCGTATTTGTTTAGAATTGGGACAAATGAATCCTTACTGGATAGAAGAGCCCACTCATCCAGACGATATTTTGGCACATCAGACCTTAGCCCGTGCTATAGCACCTATGAAACTAGCACTAGGTGAACATGTTCCTAATCAGGTCATTTTTAAGAACTATATTCAAGCGAATACAGCAGGATACATTCAAGCCGATTGTGTAAGGCTTGGTGGCATTAGCGAGTTCATCACCGTAAGCTTAATGGCAAAGAAATACAATATTCCGGTTGTACCACACGTTGGCGATATGGGTCAAATCCACCAACATCTAGTGCTATTCAATCATATTGCACTCAAACATAAGGTGATATTTTTGGAATATATCCCACATCTACGACAACACTTCAAACACCCAGCAATTGTAAAAGATGGAGTCTATCACACGCCTCAAGTCGCAGGTAGCAGTAGTGATCTCATTTTCTAAGGTAAAGGATATTGTGATGACAGAACTTAACCTACGTCAATCTGCGATTTTGCCGGAAAAACCCCGACCAATTATCAGCATTGGTTTAGGCGGTATTGTCCATGATGCGCATTATCCAGCCTATAAAATTGCGGGATTTAATGTTGCGGGTGGCTTTGATCTCAATGCAGCGCGCGCGTCGATGATGAAAGACAAATTTGATATTCCGATAATCTATGAATCGCTTGAGCAAACAATTGAGCAAGCCCCTGACAATGTAGTCTATGATGTCGCAGTTCCCGGTAACATCATTGTAGATATTTTGACAGCATTACCAGATAGAAGCACTGTTTTGATTCAGAAACCTATGGGCAATCACTTAGATGAAGCACGCCGGATACTGAATATTTGTCGTGACAAGCACTTAGTGGCTGCCATTAACTTTCAACTGCGGTATGCGCCATATATTATCGCAGCCCGAGATATGATTGATCAAGGAATCATTGGCGAATTATACGATATTGAAGCCCGCATGCAAATTAATACACCATGGCATCTCTGGGATTTCCTCTTCCAGCTTCCCCGTATGGAGATTCTCTATCACAGCATTCACTACATCGACTTAATCCGCTCATTCCTTGGCACACCGCGCTCCGTCTATGCAAAGACTATCCCTCATCCTTCAGCCCCTAGTCTCAAAGGTGGCGCACGGTCAATGATCATTATGGACTATGGTGATAATCCACGAGCGAACGTGATGACAAACCATAATCACAGTTACGGAATAGAAAAACAGCAATCCTACTTCAAATTTGAGGGAAGCAAAGGGGCGCTCAAGATAAGTGCAGGCTTAAATATGAATTATCCTGATGGCGTACCCGATAAATTTGAGTATACGACAACTGATGTGAATAACAACGAGACACCATGGCAATCATTAGATATTAGTGGATCTTGGTTTCCAGAAGCCTTCATTGGCACAATGGCAAGTCTCATGCGTAAAGCCAATGGCGAAACGGATGAGTTACCAACTGCCGTTGACGATGCTTTCCAAACGATGGCAGTGGTAGAAGCTGCCTATGAGTCCAATAAGTCAGGTGGCACCCCAATCCCTAAAGAATAAACTTCCAACGGAAATTTGCTCAATACTTACAAATTAAATGTACTATCAGAAACCTTTAAGGAGGCTAATATGCAACGCTTTGGACAAGTTATCGGTATTAAACCAGAGTACATTGAAGAATATGAAAAACTTCATGCTGATGTCTGGCCCGACGTCCTCAAAACTATTGAATCCTGTAACATCCGCAATTATTCTATTTATCGATATAACAATATGTTGTTCGCTTACTTTGAGTATCATGGTGATGATTTCGAAGCAGATATGACAAAAATGGCGGCAGACGAAACCACACAAAAGTGGTGGGATGTTTGCAATCCAATGCAAAATCCAGTTGATGATCGGGAAGAAGGAGAATGGTGGAAAACCATCGAAGAAGTATTCCACACAGATTAGATGCAATAAGGTCGTCAAAGTTTACACAGCAATATCAGTCAGTTCTTGCTGTGTAAACATAAACTATGATCAATTAGGCTTTAAAATCCATCCATTGCGCAATGTCTTTTGTGTCTGATACAGGTTCATCTTCATGTAAAAAACAACTACTTGCCCGATGTTCACCAACTTGGAATAAAGGCGGAGGCGTTGTCCAGCATTTTTCCATTACATGAGGACAGCGATCAGTAAACTTACAACCAATGCTTTTACGAGACATGCCATCTATAGTTCTAGTATTGCTGTCCGCCTCCTCTTCCCAATCGCGAGCAGCCCGCATACGCGGTATGGAATCGATGAGTAACTGTGTGTAAGGATGTTGTGGATCTACAATAACATGATCAACATCTCCCACTTCGACCACCGAACCACGATACATAATGAGAATGTTCTGGCAAATTTGATAGGCAGTCGTCAGATCATGCGTGACATAAAGCACAGAAATACCCAACTCACGATTGAGAACCCGAAGACTTTCCAAAATCGTTGCACGTAGCGATGCATCAACCATTGAAACAGGTTCATCAGCCAAAATAATACGTGGCTTGACAATCAAAGCCCTTGCAACCATCACCCGCTGGCGTTGACCACCACTTAATTGATGCGGAAACCGTCCAAAGATTTCATTCGGTCGCAAACCAACAGTCTCAAGTGCCTCTGAAATTAAGTGGCGTGCTTCCTCTTTAGATTTTGCTAACCCAAATTTTGAAATTGCAGTAAAAAGTAGGTGCTCAGCCTTGTAAAAAGGATTGTAAACCCCAAAAGGATCTTGATATATTGGTTGTACATCACGCAAAAAGGATTTGCGCTCCGACCGAGACAGTTTACGTACATCTTTTCCCCTATACAAAACCTGTCCGGCAGTCGGTGAAGCGACACCTAATAGCAGACGAGATAGAGTGGTTTTGCCACTACCACTCTCCCCTGCGAGCGCAATCATGGAGGGGATATCTTCGGATATTGAAAACGTGACATCGTCTACTGCCACAACTTTCTCTTGCCCAAATCCCCGACCGCCAAAGACTTTCGTAACGTTACGCAGTTCGAGAATCGGTGTCATGCATTTATCTCCTGTGTTGAATTCTCATCTGTGAAAAGGTGACACGCCGTCCATCGTCCCGGTTGGATTTGAGACAGTTGTGGCTCGACCTCCGTGCATATATCCATTGCATCTGGGCAACGTGGACAGAACAAGCAACCTTGTGGAAGGTTTATAAGTCTGGGAGTAATACCAGGGATCCCAACAAGTTTCTCCTGTTTTCGCTCTAATGTGGGTACACTTTCTAACAGCAATCTTGAATATGGATGCATTGGGTTCTCTATCATATGTTGCACGGGCTGTAAATCAACAAGTTTACCCGCATACATGACCCCAACACGATCCGCAAATTGTGCAATCAGCCCCATGTCGTGTCCCACAAGGATGACGGAGGCGTCGGTTTCTCGTTGCAGACGGCCTAATGTAGCCATCACCTGTCGTTGCACTACAACATCCAACGCACTCGTCGGCTCATCTGCAATAATCAAGTCGGGGTTAAGAGCAGTAGCTGTCGCCATTGCTACACGTTGCTTCATACCTCCACTTAATTGATGTGGGTACATATCAGCAACATTTGGATCAAGCCCTACTCTTGTCAACATTTCCGTTACACGCTTACGCCGTTTCGCTTTGGATTCTTGATAACCATGATCTTCTAAACCGTCCGTCAGTTGATCTTTAATGCGCATCACTGGATTAAGTGAGTTCATTGCAGCTTGTGTAACCAAGGCAACTTTGTCTAAGCGAGTAAAACGCATCTCTTCTTCGTCCATCTTCAACAAGTCGCGCCCATTCAGCAGAATCTCGCCACTGACAATCTTTGCAGGTGGCTTGAGCAATCGCATAATCGCCAAAGCGGTCGTCGTTTTCCCACTTCCAGACTCTCCGACTAATGCCAATCGCTCACCACGTTGCAAACTCAAGCTTACACCGTTGACCGCCTGCACCTCACCTGCGTCTGTTTCGTAATGGACATGCAGATCTTTGATCTCCAGTAAAGTATTGGTCATTACAATTTTCTCCTCAAGCGCGGGTTAGCCCATTCATCGAGACCCAGTGATACTAAAAACAACGCAACAAATAGGAAGACAATAATCAAAATCGGTGGAAGTAACCACCACCACCAGCCATTCAACAATGACCCGTAGAATATATTCCAATAAATTGTCATACCAAGCGTATTGGACTCAAATGCCCCAAGGCCTAATGCCTCGAGTCCGATAGATGCGAGAATCGCTCCAGCGACAGCCAAAACAAATGTCGAAATAATATAGGGCATCAGATTCGGCATCATCTCTTTGACAATAATTTCTGGGCCACTCATCCCAGAAAAGCGTGCCATCTCAACATATGGTTTCTGTCGCATCACAAGCACCTGTGATCGTAACACCCTCGTTGGGACTAGCCATGATAGTGCCGCGACAATCAAGGCCATCATCTCTACAGTCATATCACCGGGGATTGAAATCGCAATAATAACCAAAACAAGGAGTCCTGGTACAGTTCTTAATATGTCAACCAACGAACTAACCAAAATATCAACCCAACCACCATAGTAGACGCTAAAAAAGGCTAGGAAGGTCCCAACCGCAACACCAATACCACCCGCAATCAGACCAATCCGGATAGTTTGTGGTGTACCAATCACCATAACAGTTAACACATCTTTCCCTTGTCGGTCGGTTCCCAGAAAATGCTCAGCATTAGGAGCAAGTCGTGGGCGATTTGCCATTGGTCGAGCATTATCAGGATCAATCAGAATGCCACCAATCGAAACAAAGAGAAACAACATGAGCAACATTATCGATCCTGCTGTTAAAGAAGGGTTGCGCCGCACGTATCGAAGGGCAATAATAATACGGCTTACAGAAGTTGGTTTGGATTTATTGGTATCCATTGCAACTACCGAATTATCATCAGTCTCAAATGTCTGTGTCATTTTAGTCTCCCCTGTAACTGATTCGCGGGTCAATGAATGGATAGATCAGATCAATAATCAGCATGGACAATGCCACAGTGAGAATGATCATAAATACGACGCCTTGAAGAACAAACCAATCAAATCCGCGAATTGCCCGAACAAGTACTGAGCCAACACCAGGGTATGAAAAAATAACTTCAACCAGCACCGCACCAGAAATAATCGTGCCTAATGACAATGCCAAACCAGTAACTTGTGGCAGAATGGCGTTACGTACAGCATAGCGGAAAAACATCCTACGTTTCTTGAGTCCCTTGGCTTCCGCCTGAAGCATGTAGTCTTCACCTTGAATGGTGATCATCATGGAACGCATACCCAATGCCCAATATCCAGTCTGAGCCAATACAATCGAGAGAGCCGGCAAAATCGAATGTTGTAAGACTTCGAGAAAGAAATCAATCGTCGGTGAAGGAATCGTTGAAGTGCTATACCCACCAAAAAGTGGAAATATCTTGAACTGGAAAGCAAAGACGTACAGCAATAGCAACCCAAGCAAATAAAATGGAACAGCTGAGAAAACGAAGAACGCCGGGAATATAAACTCCAAGAATCGAGGCGCTTTGCCCCAACCAATTATCGCACCAATAAGTGTACCTATACTGAAACTTATGAGAACTGATGTCAACAGCAGACCGACAGACCATGGTATCGCAGCCCAAAGCATAGAGGCGACACTCGTAGGAAAGAACGCAATCGATTGACCAAGATCGAGGCGAGCCATTTGACCAAGATAATTTAGATACTGGTTCCATAAAGGTTGATCTAGGCCAAATCTTTCATTATAGGTTGCAATAAACTCCTCCAAACCTTCTTCGGATACGCTTACCCCCTGCGCCTGGAGTTGACTGAGCTTCTCCTGAATTGGGTCCTGCCCCGACATTCGCGGAAAGAAAAAGTTAAATGTAATCGCCAGAAAAACAATCACAAAGAACTGAATCACCCGCCGGACAAAATATCCAGTAGTCATAATCTGTAAACTTCTCCTAACATAGTTTGTTTTGGTCTTATGAGTTGCACGTCTATGTCTCCGTTATACAACCAGCACGATCATACGCTATAACGCACGCAGATCGTGTGGCTATATATAATTCGTTTTATAGGATTATTGTCCTATCAGAAGGATTTATTCAGCACCTGTAGCCTCTAGTTGCAAGACAATGTAAGCAAAGCCTGTGTGTGGGCTGATGCCATTCATATATGGATTTTCTGTCGATGGGAAGTTCGTCCAGTAGGTGGTGTTGCGCCCGACTCGATTAAAGAATTGGAACAATGGAATTTCTGGCAGATCACGCATCCAAATTTCCATCGCCTCAAGTTCTAATGCACGAACAGTCTCGAGATCAGCCGCTTGCTCTAGCTCGGTTACAATTGCATCAAACTCTGGATTTGAATATAAGCTGTAATTTCCAGCGTTGCCAGTCACATAGAGCGTAAGTGTCTGGTAAATATCACCGGATTGTGAACCAGCATGCCCAAAGAATGCACATTCATAAGTACCCCCGAAGTAACGATCCGTGAAATCGGCAGGTTGCTCGTAACTGGAGTCAATACCACTCTGGCGGAGGATCTCTGCCACGACAGGTCCCAGATCAGCGACTTGTGGAATTCCGATGATTTCGCATGTGATCCGGTCGCCAGATGCATCCGCCCAGAACCCTTCACCATCTTTTGCATATCCAGCATCCGTTAAGATTTGGTCAGCTTCATCAGGGTTGTAGCCGAGGAGGTTATATTCTGCACGGAGTGCTTCAAGATTATCCATTGTTGGTTGAAGCCCAGCATAAGGTGGGAAAGGCCATTCAGCAACCACAGCCTGATTATTAAACGCGAAGTCGGCAATGAGTTCACGATCCAGATAGCGGTTAATTGCTTGACGAACTTCGACCTTGCCAAGATGTGCGTCAGTATTGTTCATCCAGAGCGATGTAGGCCACCATGAGATCATACCATACGGACCTTCGCGCCCAGTCCATGTAGTAGCATTCGGGTTTTGAACAAGCATTTGCTCTACAACTTCAACCGATACATCATGAGTTTCGTCGAGTTCGTTGTTGATCAGCGCAGTACCTTGACTTTGACTTGTTTCAATCACAACATAAGTCATGCGTTCAACTTCTGGTAGCTCTTGGAATCCTGTCGCGCAAGCCCACCACGCATCACAATCACGTACGCTATCAATCACACGGCGACGTTCATCTGCAAAAGCAACACGCCAAGGGCCTGTGGTTACTGGACCAGCGCCATCGTTCCATGCAGTGTACTCTGCCCAATTGACATCACTCCAGATGTGTTCAGCAACGATATAAGTGGCGGAATCGCCCTTAGCAGCGATAACCTCGTTGTGGAAACGCGGTGAAGGGACATTAAATTTAACTGTGACTGTAAGGTCATCGACTACAACTGCCTCGTTAACAAAGACCGGATAGACACCACCATTGCGAACTTCGCTACCCAGATCACGCAATGTATTCAAAGTAAAGGCGACATCCTCAGCAGTAAATGGCTCACCATCACTCCAGAAGATACCCTCACGCAAGTTGTAGGTTAATTCAGTTGCATCTTCATTATATTCCCAGCTTTCTGCCAACCACGGGTACTCGTTGCCGTTTAGATTATCAGCATAAGCTAGCGGTTCGTAAAAGAACTGATTCAATTGCTGGTGTGTACCGCCGAGGTTATACGGACTCCACATATCACCTGCATTAAATAGCTGAAAGTGTCCAGCAATAAATGTACGATTACGCGGAACCTCATCAGTTTGGCTCTGAACACTCATCGCCATTAAAAAGAACAGGCTCAGAATCATAATAATCGAAATAAATTTGCGTTGCATTTTCTTCTCCTTAAACAATTAATTTGACTTAAAAACTCTATTTACACTGTGAATTTATTTGGACTCAACCAGTAATAGTACCTCCCATCGCTCAACTTCAACGCTTGCGGCGAGTTTAATTTCGTCTTCAAGATTCTTGTCAAACTACCAGCTTGACACAGCTCTCACCCGCCCGATTTAAACTCAGTAATCTCACATTTCATTGGCATGATTACGTGATTTCCACCGCCAATGCCTCTATCTCTGACCAATCCGGATGTGGCGCGATACCAGGTGCCTCTGGTGCTGTCACATAACCATCAATCACAGGAATCTCATCTTGTGTTGCAAGTCCATTAATTTGGTCTGTATTAAGGACTAAAACTTCAAAATAATCGTTATTGGGGATCGCTGCACACAAATGCAAATTTGCGTATCCACCGCCATGTACTTGAGCACGCATCCCAAATGATTCAGCTAGATGTGCCACTTTCAGTGCACCTGTAATACCACCCTTAAATGCAGAGCTAACACGCATCATATCCACAGCTCGATACTGAATCCAAGTGGCTGCATTCCAGTGAACGCCATCAGATGTTTCAGCCGCAAGCACAGGGATATCAAGACTACGGCATAACTCAGCATAACTAGGTAAATCGAATTCACGCATCGGCTCTTCATACCAGAGGAAATCAGCCTCTTCGAGAGCACGTCCTACTCGCATAGAGTCCACATAATCCCAACCTGCCGACCCATCAAACATCAAATCTGCATCATCACCTGTCCACTTACGCAAATTACGTGAGAGTTGAGAGTCCCGTTTAACATCTCCCCAAGCATGCAACTTAAAAGAGAAGAAACCAACGTCAATACATTCCTTGATATGTTGCTCATATTCATCCATCGTGTCCCATGTCACAGTAGATGCATAGGCTGGAACACGTGCTTCGTAGCCACCAACAAGTTTATACAATGGCAGATTCGCCTTGCGTGCTTTGATATCCCAACAAGCGATATCAAGCATCCCGAGTGTGTGAACTTGAAATTCCTCGAGGCGATCTAGTTCCCAAATCTCATGCCACAGTTTTTCAGTCATCATGGGGTCAGCGCCGATAAACGACTTCAGACGACGACGCGTCACATCAGCAAAATACTTTGCGGTTCGCCCTCCTGTAGATGCCATGCCAACAATTCCCTCATCGGTCTCAACCTTAAGAATTCCAGAATAAGTCTTTCCACCAACAGGACTCCCATCGCCGTCTCCAGGCAACCCTTCTCGCCAATGAAATCTTGGTGGATTTACGTCATGTTCTAAAAGATAGTATTTAATATCAGTAATTTTCATTTGTTCAGTCTCTCTATATATGCGATTAAATCAAAATCTTGCTTAATCGAAATCATCAAGACGACTCATCTCAGGAAGGTAGTCCCAACGAATAGCTTCCTGCGGTTGAGTATTCTTCGCCCATGCAGTTAATATATCTGCATCAGCACGCTTTTGTGCCATCTTCCGCTGAATCTCGTCAGGGTTCCAATCAGCTAGAACCTGTTGCGTCAGTTCTTTAACGATGCCTGAACATTCAGGATCCATGGCTCTATCATTCAATTCATCGGGATCCTCATTTAAGTTGAATAGCTGAGGTTCGTAACCGTGATAATAAACCAACTTCCATTCGTCTTGCCGGATCATCCGCAAGTAGCAATCATCATCAGGTGTATATGCATCTGCACAATATTCTGAGAAAGCAATATCATTCCAATCCTGTGATTCAGAGGCATTTTTCATCAAAGGTATTAGCGAACGCCCTGGTGAATTTGGTAGCGCTGGAGCTGAAAGCGCATCGAGAATAGTAGCCGTTACATCCAACGCACTCACGACCCTGTCGCATTGTTGCCCGCCTTCAATCTCATCAGCCCATGAAATAATTAAAGGCACTTTTACAGATTCTTCATAAAATACATGTTTCCACCATAGACCGTGTTCACCTACCATGTCACCGTGATCAGAGGTATAGACAATAATCGTATTATCAGCCAAATCATTTTCCTGCAATGCCGTCAAAACACGACCAATCATCGCATCAACACTAGTGACCAATCCCCAGTAAGCAGCACGTGCGTCAAGAACTTGGTTTTGTGTAACATCTATAGCACCGGTATATTCTCGCCAGCGTCTCAGGAATGAATGGGTTTCATCCTGATAACGCCGTGGTTTTTTCGGCATGGTCATTTGATCACGATATATTTCATAGTGTTCGCTACGAGCAACATATGGGGGATGTGGCAACATGAAACCCAAGCTAATTGAAAATGGTTCCAACTCGCCCCGCCATCGTTTCTGAGATCCCAACCGATTTAGATAATCCACAGCCACATTTGTGACACTCTCGTCATGGATTTCATAGCCAGACTGACCTGCCCCTGCTCGTTCTAAGCTAATCCGATCTGGACCTGCGGTTCCTTCCAAAATGCCTCGATCCGGCCCACTACCTCCAATGAAGTTTGGAGAATGATCACCCACGAGCCGTTCACTGTAGCCATGAAGTTGATCAGGACCAATCGAGTGCATCCGTCCAACCAACACCGGATGATAACCCGCTGCTCCCATACTATGTGCAAGTGTCGGAATACCTGAATTTAGAATATGGTTATTTGTCCAGACTTCGTTCTGATGAGGATGCTGTCCACTAAGCATCGACATACGTGAGGGTACACAAATCGGGGAATTGCAATAAACATTTGTGAATGTTACACCTTGGTTCGCCAACCGATCAAGATTAGGTGTCTGCACCAATGGATCGCCATAACAACCTGTAACATAAGGATTATGTTGATCAGTATGAATATAGACCAGATTCGGACGATTTGAAGCGTCTTTAATACTGCTCGATTTTTGCATCACATAATATCATTTCAATTAATAATTAAAAGTATAGTTGGTTTGTACTTAATTCTAAAAAATTGTTAGTTTAGAAGCAAAGTAACCATTTGCCTCTCACATCTAGATGCTACCACTGGTAAGACCAGATGTCAAATTTTTTGTCAATTATGATATTGTGTCTGCGATATCTGGTTAATTCTTCTTTGTACTTGTGGCGTTTACTTAGTTTTCTGTAGAGTTGTCATCTAAATCAAGTCGTACACGTTGATGTTTCATGTGGTTCGCAAAGGAGGAAAGCAGATGTTCACGCATTGCTCGCTGCGATTCTGCAGCATCTCTAGCATTAACCATCTGTGCCACCTGGCGGTGTTCACGGATCGCAATTTCTAATTCCTTCGCCCCTATTTGATCATTCGGTAACACGATTTGATCCCAAATCACACTTTTCAAGACTTGAACAAGCAAAGCAAGTACAGGATTTTGGGTAGCACGTGCTAACTCAATGTGAAACTGTGTATCAAGTTCACTCCATGAGTCCCAGATGTGATTATTATTATCTTCAAAATTATCAAAATTAATTGCTTCTGCCTGCGTACAAATATACTGTAAATGTCTGATCTGCTCATCGGTAGCTTTGTCAGCGGCAAGACTGGCAACATGTGTTTCAATCAATAAACGGACCGTCAGTACATCATTCACATATACATCGCTACGGGAAAATGCAAGTAACATCGCGTTGACTAGAGGTTCTGCTGTATCCGGGTTTACAACTGCTCCTTTTCGTGGTGACGAAGAGATTACACCTAACGCAGTTAATGTATGCAGTGCTTCCCGAATCACAGGGCGACTTACGCCGTATTCGGATTGAAGTTCTCGTTCAGATGGCAAGAATGTTCCCGGTGAATAATCTTGGTTGATAATTCGTTGAAGCAAGTCATTCACGACTTGGCTCGATAGCTTGGTTTTGTCTGATTTCATCAGTATAACCCTTAAATACAGCAAATAGTAAATTTGACATCTGGTCTTACCAATAGTAGCATAAGGTCTAAATTATGTCACATTTTAACTTGTTTGAGAAAGGAATAACAAGACTTCAATAAAGTACTGTTAGACAAGACAGTATACTTTTACTACTTAAAAGCCACATGAGCCAAAATACAATGTAACAGAACAATTATTTACAGCTTCACAGTCATCATTAGGCTCACGCAACCTATAAGTTTTTTCAGTGTGTAACATTTTTAGCCTATTAACCCACTATATCTGAGGTAGAGACTGATAATATGCAAACGTATAGGCAAATCAAAGAAACGCAATTACATGTGCCAAGATTGGGATTCGGATCCGCTCCCATTGCCAATCTCTATTCAGATATTCCCGAGATACATGCAGTAGAGACAATTCAGTATGCCATTGAAGTCGGGATCAATTTTATAGATACTGCCCCACTGTATGGTGCTGGACTCGCGGAAGAACGTATTGGGGTTGCCCTTCAAGGGATTGAGAGAGACCAATATGTTATACAGACTAAGGTCGGACGTGTAATTGAACCAGATGGACAAGTCATTTATGACTATTCGCAAGAGGGTGTCTTAAAATCGCTAGAATCCAGTTTAAAGCGGATGAAGATTGACTATGTAGATACCTTGCTCATTCATGATCCCGACGTCGGTGCACCCTCAACTCAATATATCATTGAAGAGACATTCCCTGCACTTTCCAAGTTAAAGCACAATGGTGTTGTAAAAGCCATTGGTGTCGGCATAAACTATCCAAACATGTTATTAGAATTAATTGAATCAACAGAGTTCGATTGTTTTCTGCTTGCAGGTCGCTATACCTTGTTAGACCAAACAGCGCTTAGAGCATTGCATACATTCAAAGATAAAGGGATCAGCGTATTCACAGGCGGTGTATTTAACTCTGGCATTCTTGCTACTGGTACACAATCCGGTGTGCCACTGCACTTTCAGTACCAGATTGCCTCGCAAGGCATTGTAGAGCGTGTTCAAAAGATTGAAGCTGTTTGCGATAAATTCAGCGTTGATTTACCTGCAGCCGCAATACAGTTTGTAGCAGCTCATACAGCAATCACATCACTAATTATTGGCATGGAAAACAAAGAACAAATCAATTCTGCTCTCAAATTTAGCCAGCAATATATACCAAAAGAATTCTGGTTGGAGCTACGTGAACGAAATCTCATTGACGCAAATGCACCGTTGCCAACGCATTCGACGTCAGAACCTAACGCGCAGGATTAATATGAAGATCCGACAACAAAAGGAGTTTGGACATGGCGGCACAACGGTTTGGGCGTATTATAAAGCTGAAGCCCGAAGCATACGAAGAGTATAAACGTCTACATGCTAATGTGTGGGATGAAGTTCTGACAGCTAATTATGAGTCAAACATTCGTAATTTCAATATCTACCACTGGAATGGCTATTTGTTCGCATATATGGAATACATTGGCGACGACTTCGAAGCTGATATGAAGAAGAAATCTAAAAACCCACGGGTTAAAGAATGGCAGAAAATCACAAGTGACTTACAACAGCCTGTAGATGAAGACTCTGATCACTGGTGGTATCCTATGGAAGAATTTTTTCACACTGATTAACATACTGGAGAAATGATTAATGCAAGTGATAGACAGCCATGTCCATTTCTGGGACCCCAATCAACTAAATTATGCATGGTTGAATGGGATTAACATACTAAACAAACCCTTTTTACCGTCCACTTATCAAGAAAATATACAAGATATTGATGTAAAACACATCGTTTTTGTCGAAGCAAATTGTGCTGATGACCAGAGGTTAGATGAAGTGAAATGGATTGAGACATTGGACGATCGAATCCAAGCGATTGTCGCTGCTGCGCCCTTAGAGCACGGTGATAAAGCACATCCTATGCTAGAGCAGTTAGCTGAAAGGCATCTTGTTAAAGGCATTCGTCGTGGAATCCAATCCGAAGACCGCGGTTTCAGCATCCAACCTAGTTTTGTTCAAGGTGTGCAGGCACTGGCTAAGTATGATCTCTCGTTTGACATACTAGTTGTTCATCATCAGCTAGCCGACATCTTAGAATTAGTCCAACAATGCCCAGATATTCGTTTTGTGGTCAATCATGGTGCAAAACCAGACATTCGCACAAGCTTGCTTGACCCATGGCGTGATCATATTCAAGCATTAGCAAAGTTTGAAAATGTCACATGTAAAATTTCTGGGTTGATCACCGAGGCGAACCATGACGCGTGGTCAGCTAATGATTTGAAACCCTATATTGATCACCTATTGAACGTATTTGGTCCACAGCGTCTGATGTTTGGTAGTGATTTTCCTGTACTCAACCTTGCTGGTACATATACAGGTTGGTATTCGGCATTGCATGACATACTTTCTGAACTAAGTGACAATGAAAAATCTGCAATCTATTTCGAAACTGCAAGAAATTTCTACAGAATTGATAAATAAGAAGTCACGATGCTATACTAGGCAACTTTGATGATCGCATAAAGAAATACAGAAGAAAATTAGAGTTATCCATATTTACTTATAACATCAGTTAGAACTCTGTAGAATTAGTCTCTCAAGTAATTTTCAAGCGTTTAAATTGGGCGGATAACCGGCCTTCAACCGGCAACCGCCTAAACTACAATTAACCAATGTGCTCATTACAAAAGTTCACCCTCACCTCATATTTGCCACCAAATCAGAAGACATCATCATAAATCTGTTGATGCTATAATGACCGTAGATAAATGATTGTAACAATCAAGTTTATCGAACTAATATTTTCTAAGGTGTCTTGCATGGTCACAATTGCTAATCGCTATCAACTACAAGATAAACTAGGTGAAGGGGGCATGGGAGCAGTTTATCGTGCATTCGACCCCTTAGAACAGACCATAGTTGCGCTCAAACGGGTCAATAAACCATTAGACCTGTTGCAATTCAACTCTAAAGTTGCATTCATCGACGAAAGAACTGCAATGGTACAGGAGTTCCGAACGCTAGCATCATTACGGCACCCCAATATCATAAGTGTACTAGATTATGGTTTTGATGATAAACAACAACCATTTTTCACAATGGATTTGTTGGATAACGCCACCACAGTACTTGATTATGGGCGTGATAAATCTGAACAAGAAAAAGCTTTGTTACTCATACAAATCCTGCAAGCATTGGTTTACTTACATCGACGCGACATTCTACATCGTGACCTGAAACCTGCAAATGTCCTAGTCACGGTTGAGGGTAAGGTAAAAGTATTGGATTTCGGTTTATCCACAACTGTAGAACAAGCTCAAGGAACGGCTGGCACACTGGCATACATGGCACCCGAAGTATTACGCGAGCAACACCTAAGCCAATCAACAGATTTGTATGCTGTGGGCGTGATTGCGTATGAGTTATTTGTGGGTCAGTATCCATTCAAAGCCAGTCATCCCATGCGTCTTGTTCAACAAATTATGCAAACAATACCTGACCTATCGGCTGTGACGAACACTCCTTTAGAGTTAGTGTTGATGCGCTGGTTGATGAAGGATCCTGATGATCGCTATCCGTCGGCTCAAACGCTCATCACAGGTTTGTGCGATGCTGTAGAGATTGCCCCACCTCAAGAAAGTATTGCCATCCGTGAGAGCTTTTTGCAGGCGAGCGAGTTTGTTGGGCGTGATGATGAGTTACAGTCGCTCAAAGATGAACTCCGTCTTGTGTTACAGGGCGCGACCTCATTTTATTTAGTGGGTGGTGAATCTGGTGTAGGTAAATCACGATTATTGGATGAATTACGGACCCAAGCATTGGTATCAGGTGCAACGGTGATACATGGACAAGCTATTGAAGGCGGAGGCTTACCCTTCCAACTGTGGAGACAGATTGTACGCCGTTTACTCTTGATAGTCGAAGTCACAGATTTGCAAGCAGGCATCCTGATGGATGTTGCGCCGGATGTCAATGTCTTACTCGGCAGAAAAATTGAAAAAGTACCCGAACTTACAGGAAAGGCACACCAAGACCGCATTGTACTCACGATTGTTGAGCTGATACGTGTGGCGAAACAACCCATAGTTTTGCTATTAGAAGATCTGCACTGGACAAGCGAAAGTCTCTCCGTTTTGAAACAACTGTTACTTGTCCGTGAACAATTCCAGCAGTTGATGATTGTGGGAAACTATCGAAATGATGAAGCCCCCACTCTGTCCAATGAATTGCCAATGAAATTAATGCAACTTGAACGATTATCCAAAGATGTGGTACAGGACCTCAGTACCTCCATGTTGGGGAAACAAGGGGCGAATGAGCAAGTTATTGACTTATTACAAAAAGAGACAGAAGGGAATTTGTTTTTTCTTGTCGAAACTGTGCGAGTATTAGCAGAGGAAGCAGGCAGCTTAGGAGAGGTGGGCAACGCCACATTACCTGAAACGATTTTAACAGGTGGGATGCAACAAATTTTGCAGCGTCGTCTTCGCAAAGTAGATGAGCAATACCAATCAATTCAAACTTTAGCGGCAATCATTGGGCGTAAGGTTGATATAGATTTGCTCTCGTATCACTATGATCAAAAACAAGTGGAAGAGTGGCTCATCAATGCTTCTGCCGCAAGTGTGGTTGATATTCAAGATAATACATGGCGTTTTGCTCATGATAAGCTACGTGAAACACTGATTTCGAATATGATTCAAGACAAAAAAATAACACTACATCGTCAAGCAGCTGAGGCTATTGAGATGGTCTATCCTAATGATGCCGGCTACTATGCAATCTTACTCAACCACTGGCAACAAGTCGGCAATCTAGATAAAAGTTATGAATATACCTTACCCATTGCCAGAAACATGATTGAATTTAAAGGTACATTTACCGCTGCTGAAGCCATCTTAAAGTACTGTCTAAATCGTTTACCCCAAGATGATGCGCGTAATCTTGCCCTTTGGAATTGGTTAGCAAGAAGTGCAGAACGGCAGGGGAATTACGATGTTGGTCAGACTTATGCCCAACAAACTCAACAACGTGCAACAACACACAAGACAAAAGACGAATTAGCAATAAGTCTCCACCATCTCGGCAATATTGCTATCTGGCAAGGAGAGTATGAACACGCTACAAATCTCCATCAGCAAAGTCTAAAAATCAAGCAAGAGTTAGGTAATCAACTTGATATTGCAACTAGTCTCAATAATCTTGGCGTTATAGCCTACTTACAAGGGGATTATGTAGGGGCTAGTGAATTATACCAGCAAAGTCTCGCAATCAAGGAACAATTGGGTGACCAACACAGTATTGCTATGAGCCTCAACAATCTTGGTGAGATTGCAAGAATTCAAGGCGAGTATGAACGTGCCGTAGACCTCTATCAGCAAAATTTAGAACTTTGCCAGCAAATCGGTGAACAAAGTGGTATGTCTATCAGCCTCAACAACCTTGGTCTAATTGCTCATGTTCAAGCGTTATACTCGCAAGCGACTGACTTCTTCCAGCAAAGCCTTTCAATTCGGCAAAAGTTAGGAGATCAGCGTGGCATTGCCAGCAGTCTTAATAAGTTAGGGCGCGCCAACCAGAAACAAAACATCCCGTCATATCGGTGGTTTCAGCAAAGTTTGACAATCGCTCACAATATTCAGACAGTACCTCTCATCCTTGCGAATGTAGTCGGTTTTGCCGAGTATTTTATTGGGCAAAATCAAATGAAACGATCAGCGCAATTTATAGGACTTGTTCAGCATCATCCTAAACAAAATAGTGATGTTCAGCGATATTCATCAGAAGTCCTTCAAACACTAGAAACGACTCTCTCCCCTAATACTCTCGAAGCCGAACTTGAATATGGCAAGCAACTAGATTTAGATACTGTTGTTCAAGGCCTACTGAATGAGTTTGGTCAAGACAACGAATGATCAAGAACAAGCCAATGAAAGAAACGCATCAACTACAAATCAGTGATCTCCGTGAAATTGCCAGCATGCGCCAAAATCTCGCCATGACACAGATAGATGTCAACGATACCAAGACTGTCCCGAGTAGTAGTGAGATGAAGCCACTCTAAAAGCGAAAACCCTGAGACATGTCAGGTCTTTTATATCCATCGATGGAAAACAACACGTACAATAATAATTATCAATCCGAAAAATGTCGGTGTAATGCACAAAGCCAGAAGTTCAAAAACAACACGTTCTGGCGCAGGTAGATCCAACAAATACTGACCATATGCAGACGCTAAACTAAGCAATATAGCAGAAACAATGATCATGATAATGACAAATACTAGGACAGCTACATGGATGGTATAGAGTTCTTTGCACATGTCATGAATACGTCTTATATTGCTTTGTTTTGAATCGGTGTCCATCAATCAACCTTATTTTAAAAAATAAATTATATACAATTAGTTATAGTCCATAGATCTGATCAGCAAGCAACTTAGTGGTAACATTTTTGTTTTCATATGTCATGATTTGGAGGGTATGCATTATCTGGAGATGTCACTATAATCTCAATCTGTGTTTTAAAGTTAGTTGAGGATGACTTGAGTATATGAAAACGTTCATATATTGTTGTATTACATTCAGTGGTCTCTTCTTGTTCGGATGTACAGGTAATTCATCTGAACAAGCTTCACAACAAGCGACCACTGAATCACCAGTAGAAAGTATAGAGCCTATAGAACAAAATACCTCAGTTGCTACAGAAACTACGGTAGACTCTATAGAAGAATCTACCTCCGATGACACAACTACTCAATCCATAGCAGTTCCTGATATTCGATTAGTTACAGTACTTGAAGATTTAGAACAACCAGTTGGTATCGTACCTTACAAGGATGGGAGATTGTTTATCATTCTTCGACATGGTGCAATCCTCATTCTTGATGGTATAGAATTATACGATGAACCGTTTCTCGATATTTCTGAGTTAATTGATACTGAACCATCCTTTGAACTCGGGTTGCTTGGATTAGCGTTCGACCCATTATATGACGAGAATGGTTATATATATGTCACCCACACAGATCCAGATTTTAATGTTCATCTAGCACGTTATACTATAAGTGGTGACCCGAATATTGTAGACAAATCAACTCGTGAATCTATCTTGCGTATCCCGCAACGCGATGCTATTCACAATGGTGGTCATCTTGATTTTGGTGTTGATGGATACTTGTATATGTCGATTGGTGACGGTATGCGCGCATCTCGAACAACTGCATATTACAAAGATAATCTCGTTGGTAAAATTCTGCGTATTGATGTCAGCGGTGAGCTCCCCTATACCGTCCCACAAGATAATCCGTTTGTTGGTGAAGTTGATGCAATGCCAGAAATCTGGGCATATGGTTTGCGTAATCCGTGGCGATTCAGCTTTGATTCTGAAACAAATGACATGTACATTGCCGATGTTGGCAACAACTTATTCGAAGAAATTAACATTATGTCGTCAGATAGTCGCAGTGGATTAAATTACGGTTGGCGCACATACGAAGGTTATTCACGGCTCGAACTACCGGTTCCTCGTGTTCCAGAAGATAACATCATCTTTCCTTACTATACATATAGACATGTAGAAAACGCGCCAGAGGCATATCCTGATCGTCAGCGTGGTTGTGCTGTCATCGGAGGTGAAGTCTATCGAGGGGAAAGAACCCCCAGTTTGTATGGCAAGTATATCTTCAGTGACTTCTGTTCTGGTGAAATTTGGGCACTAGATATTAACGGTGAGCCCAATGCCCAGATGGTTATAAAAACTAACGGACAAGTCACATATGTGGGAACAGATAGCGAAGGGGAGTTGTTTATTACTACATTCGCAGGAAAACTGTTACGGCTGATTGATATGAATAGCTAATAAATGTGGACATAATATCAATCTGAAATAGTCATCATGAAAATCAGTCTCGCTTCAAGACTATATATGTAGGTTCTGTTGACATTTGAGAAAAATGTATAAAATAGTTTCATGACTGATATGAAACTAACCCGATAATCAATGGACGAAAATTCGAGACTTCTTGAAATCAGACCCGAATGCTTACATAGGGAAAGATGAAGAAGCCTGTCGCGCCTTTGTTGAAGCTGTAAAATGGGTAAGTCGTAGCGGTGCTCAATGGTGGTTGCTTCCCAGTGAGTATGGGAAATGGAACTCCATTTACAAACGATTTGTGCGTTGGTGTGAGAATGGTGTTTGGCAACGCATGTTGGATCACTTTGCTGATGATCCAAATATGGAGAATGGGATGATTGATAGCACAATTGTCCGTGCTCATCCGTGTGCCTCTGGCGAACAAAAAAAGAGGTGAGCAATCGTTGGGACGCAGGCGAGGTGGTTTCACCACCAAGATCCATGGATTGGAAAATCCCTTGCGATTTCGGTTGAGTGCAGGGCAACGACATGACATCACACAAGCACAGTCGTTGATTGATGGATTCTGTTTTCATCGTGTCATTGCTGATCGCGGTTATGCCACTCAAGATTTTGTTGATTGGTTGTTTGAAAAAGGCATAGACTCGGTTATTCCACCGCATCAATTGGCAAAGCAAACAAGAGAATACGATAAATGGTTGTATCGAGAACGGCACCTGGTGGAATGTTTTATCAACAAAATCAAGCATTTTCGTCGTATCTTTTCTCGTTTTGAAAAACTCGATAGTTCCTATCTAGAATTTCTACACTTTGTTGGTGTCTTGATATGGCTAAGATGAAATGTCAACACATTCTAGATACCAATAATACAATCTGTTCTTATCATTATCATTGGCTATTTCAATGTCACACAAAAGTATCGTAGCAGTCCAATCAGATCGGTTTTGGCTCAAGCACAAGTGGCTATTCATTATAATACTCATATCTTTTACAATAAGGTTAATCGTGTGGGGAGCGGTTGTTGCTCACTCATCTCAACCCCTAGCAGATGAATCAGCGTATCTTCGACGTTCTATTGCTTTTAACCAGATTTTCCAGAATTTTGAGGCTGGCGAACCAATAGATTCTGCTGCAGAATGGCAAGCATATGGTGGTGGGCGCTGGCCTCCGCTCCTTCCAATGTTATTAGGTGCTGGGATATACGTTTCTGGATTTAATGAGATTGACGCTCAAATTACCATCGCTAGGCTCTTGATTGTTATTATATCAGCGTTATCAACAGGTGTAGTATATCTTTTAACAAAAAAGTTACTTGATGCTCAATCAGCTATTGCAAGCGCCTTTATCCATATCTTTAGCCTAGAGGCATTAGTCTATTCTCACCGGTTAATGTCTGAAGTCCCTTACGGTTTTCTAATATTGGTTGTCTTCTATGCTCTTGTTAGCTTTTGGAAAGCCTCGAAATTGTATTATCATATTGGATGGATCATTGTATGTGGGATTGCATTAGGTCTAGCTGGGCTGGTTCGTGCGAGTGCGTTAACGTTTTTAATTGCTATCCCACTACTCGTCATCTGGTATAGAGCAATTTCATTTAGGTTTATATACGCAATATGCCTTGGGTTAATTTCGTTGATTGTGCTTATGCCATGGTTGAGTTATTTATCGGAAAAAGAAGGAGAGTTTGTGCTTCTGGCAACTTCTGGCGGGACAAACCTCGGGTTATTCAATAACACACTTTTTAATATAAATTATATTTATCACGACGAGCCCAGGCTCTTAAAAGAGGCAGCTAACGATTATCTTCAAGAATACGCTGAAGCAAACTCCCTGTCTGAATCCGATGCCGGTTATGCTATTGGCATCAATACGATATTCACTGAACCAATTCTAACCGCGCAACGACTAATAGATCGTACCTTACATCACATTTCGTATGACTATAATATGATGGTTATGTTTATGCGCCTTGGCTACCCCCCCACCTCTGATATAGTAGTTTTACTTGCGAATTTTTTACAGCTAGTATCGCATGTACTCATTGTCTGGCTCATGTTAACCGGTGTTGTCAGTACATGGGACTCATTTGAGTATCGTTATGGTTGGTTGATAGTTGCAATATTTACCCTGATGTTATCTATTACTTCAGTGTCTGTACCGCGTTTTCATCATGTGACTATGCTGATTTATTTACCATTTGCCGGATATGCTATTTATCATAAACTGAATCGATTCGCTTTGTTCCGTCCATCTGTAATTGTCGGAACCCTGATTGTTATCTTTGCAAGTGTAACATTATTTCTGCCAGGAATGCGGTCTCAACGACCTACCACCTATTATAGTGAATTAATTAATGGAATCGATGCGATATTAGGTAACAGGACTAGGATGATTGACGAGTTTATATTTAGTACATCCTCTAATGACATTGATTCTGTATCCATACAACTATTGTCAGATGGGTATCAGTTTGAAAGTGGCGAAGAGGTAGTTTTATGGAAACCAGATGAACAAACTGCGATCAATCTAGTGGTTAATGCTTATTCTCCGACTGAACCTTTAACATTTGAAATTGTCACAATTATTGATGACAAGATAGATACGCAAATACTAATCCCTGTTCAACCTCAGGCATGGCGTAGTTGGATGCCTTCTGGTGTTGAAAATATTGATTATCAGTGGAATTCAGATAGGTGATAATTGGATTAACTAGCGAAAATAAAGCATCTTCAACTTTTATAGTGTTTCTATGATTGTTTCAATAATGCTAATCCAACCCCAGCGGTTAATTGGACGGCTAAGTGGCTAATGTATAATGTATGTCAAAGATACCAAGGCTGTCCCGAGCAGTAGTGAGATGAAGTCACTATAAAATCGAAAAGCCCCAATATATGTTAGGGCTTGATTTTGTTGGCATTTATGGTAATTTTTTAAAAACCCTTAGGTTGGGTGGATAACCGAACTTGAACCAGCAACCGTCTGAAACACAAATAGTCACTCACCCTCAAAGCAGTAATTCTATTATATCACAAGCTGTCATATTGATAATTTTAATTGCAGGTCTAATTCATCAACCATTTCTATATTTACAATATCTTAGATAATGGATAGTGCAGACCCTGATGTCAAACGACATGAAGCCTTCCCAATATCAAGGTGTGTAAGGTGTTTCCCCTCATATACCCAATAACGCAACAGCATATAGATTCCGCCCGTAATGTATTCAACAAGAAAATGTTGCATTTGATTATCATTGATTGTATCGGTTTCTAGTTGTTCCATGACATGCACAATCGGCTCAACATACCCACGTAAGCGATTCAGAAACAAGGAATTATTATCCATCTCCATCACCCACAGCAAGACATCACGGTGTTCTTCCCAATGCGAAAACATCGCGATGTTGATTTCTTCCAGATCAAGATAGTCCGCAGCAAGCGCTTTTCCAAAAGCTTCTTGCTGGATCGGGAAAATAACATCATCACAGTAACTCAACAGTAAATCTTCTTTTGTTTCAAAGTTAGAGTAGAAGGCATGCCGTGACATGTCTGCCTGTTGTGCGATTTCCTTGATCTGAATTTTTGAGATCGGACGTTTATGTAATAACTCAATCAACGCATCTTGCAACAGCTTCCGTGTACGACGAACCCGTGGATCTAACTTGTTTTTATTAACCATTTTTGTGCTCCTGTTATCTAAATGACATATCGACTTATATGTCATTTGACAACTAATTTGTTTTACTGAATGATGTAATTAATGGTACACATGTAATCAAAGTAACGCAAGTTATCTTAATTGAGAAAATCTGCTTATATAGATCATTCTTTATTTTATTTCCGTTTTTATCGTTATCACACATTAGGAGTCATATGAACACATCTGTTATAAAGCAACATAATTTATCAACATTCTTTGAAGATGCGACAAAACGTATCTGGAATGAAAATCGTCCCCTTGCTCTTACAGGTATTGCCTTGCTTGTATCGCTTGCTATCACAATTATCGGGATTTTTGTCGATCCACGCGTGATCACAGGGCAACCTGCATGGTTAAAACCTGCCAAATTTGCTATCTCCCTTGCCCTCTATGCCTTTACTGCCTTATGGATGCTCAGCTTTATTGACGGTAGACAACGCATCAAACAAATCATTGTCTGGGGAATAATCGTCACATTATGGATTGAGTTTGGATTGATTGCCATGCAGGCATTTCGTGGAACAACTAGTCATTTTAATGCAGAAACTTCGTTTGATATGGCGGTCTACGTCATCATGGCTATCGCCGTTGTCGGATTATGGTTCACTTGTTTCGGTCTAGCAGGTTTATTCTTCTTCCAAAATCTGAAGGATAAAGCGTTTTCTTGGAGTATGCGCATTGGGTTAGTTGGGTCAATTATCGGGATGGGCATGGCGTTTACCATGACGATACCCAATGAATTTACCAATGTTGGTACACCATCAGACGGAAGTACAATTATTGGTGCACATTCTGTTGGCGTTGATGACGGAGGATCGGGTCTACCGATTGTCGGATGGAGTACAGAAGGTGGTGATTTACGTGTCTCGCACTTCATCGGACTACATGCCATGCAAGCAGTCCCAATCCTAGCGATGATCCTAGCAACAATCGGCGTGGCGGATAATCATCGTCTGCGGTTCGTCATCATTGGTGGATTTGCATATATCGCAATCACTTTCCTTACCTATTGGCAGGCACTTCGTGGACAATCCGTAATTGCACCTGATTTAGCAACACTAAGTGCCCTTGCCGTCATCATTTTGGTATCTGTTCTTGGTGTCATACTCACATTAAGACAACCTGCACGTTATGGATTTGGAGACGCTTAACTCATGACTGAAGCAACACTCTTTAACCTTGGTCCTGCATTCTTGTTTCAGATTAGTAGTTTTTTCGTCATGCCTTTCTGGTTGGTGATGGCATTTCTGCCCCGCTGGCAACCAATTGTGTATGTTATCCGTTCCCCTTGGATTGCAATAGTACCTGCGATTTTCTATATCATTCTCGTTTTACCCGGTGTAGTCGATGTCATAATCGCAGTAAGTGTACCAGACATCAATGCTCTTGCCGCTATTTTAGGTACACCATTGGGAACAGCTATTTCGTGGATGCACTTCCTCGCGTTTGATTTATTTGTCGGACGCTGGATATATCTCGATGCAATTGAGCGTCATATTCCTCCTGTGATTATTGCGCCGATTTTGTTCTTCACATTGATGCTTGGTCCTGTTGGGTACATCCTCTATCTGATCGTTCGCCAGATTAATATTATGCGTAAATCAACATCCGCATGGAAGGAAAAATGACATGCAAACCTTGTTGAAGCCTACACCCGTGATGAGCAGGGATAGTCGTAAAGCAAACATTGGCTACACCATATTGGCGGTACTGGTAGCATTGGCACTGTTCGTCGCTGCATCAGGTTCTGGTGCGGCAGAGCAAGTCCAACCATCGCCCGAATTGCTCGATGCTGGTGGCAATATCCTATCTGCGGTATTTGGAGTACTGATACTAATCCCACGAACACGCATCATCGGGGCTCTCTATGCTGTTGTCAGTATGTTCATTTCAATGTATCTAAACTACACCTTTGACGGAGTCGAGTTTTTTGTCATGGCAATCCCCTACAACACCGTTACGATTGCCTTGGGTTCCATCCTCATTGGACATTATATGGATGATTTATTTACGCTGTTTAAACCTACTGCAATGGATTAATTTCCTTGAATCTCAGCGTAATACATTGTGAAGCACAACTTATATCAAGAAACAAACTATATTGGAGACAATTGAATGAAACATATAAACATCTTGAGGATTGTACTGATTATGACGAGTCTAGCTATGATTGTGCTTGGACTCAATACAGGCTTAGGCGGTATCCAGACACTTGGTCTACGACTTACACCCGATTTTGTGCAGATAGCCGACCCGGATGCCTATGCGATACAAGATAATAATGTTCGTTTCTATGGTGGTTTCTTCGCGTCGGCTGGATTAATATTTCTCTTTTGCGCCACGAACATAAGCAAGTATGGTAGCACGTTGAAGATCATTCTCATCATGATTGCAATAGGTGGTTTAGCAAGACTATCTGCCTATCCGTTTGCAGATGGTGTCATCGGGTCATTCCTTGTAGAAGTTGTATATTGCCCACTCTTATACATGTGGTTGCAAGTGGCTACTCGAAATGAGCTTACTGATTGACTGCCTATTAGGTAACAAGCAAAATTCTCTAGTGACATTTCTTACTGTGGTAGTGATGGTAATTCAGAAAAGTAAAAGCCCCAACATATGTTAGGGATTATTTGGTGGGTGGATAACCGGACTTGAACCGGCAACCGCCTGAACCACAAGAAATCGTTGTGCTCCATTTACTCCACTCTATCATCAATTATGGCTCTGACAACCTCAAAGTTGCCAATAAATTATTCAGAACCAAATGCGCCAGGGCGAAGTTCCTCAGCTTTATTCTGCGCTGGAGCAATAACCTTTTCCTGTAATTCATCAATTAAGCTTTCTTGTGATTCGTAGATATGTGTTGGAAGCAAGTTAGGATACCGTCCTAAGTGATCTCCAAACATGGCATATTCTCTATGCTTAGCGAGGATGATTGGCTTAACAGGCACTGAGGGCAGGATCGGGATAATTGTTGTTAGTTCCTGAGGGATACTGCTGGATTCTGTCAAATCTGCAATTACAAAACGTGACAAGTGTGCTAATGTTCTGACCGTTTCAGTAAGGTCACGGCTCGCAGGTTTTTCAAAGTCAAAGAGAATAGGGAGCAATCCTAGTGAGCGCAGATGATCACGAATAGCATCTAGTACAACTTTTCGTTCTGGCTTAAATCGCCCAAGAATCAGCACAGCTTTCCCTGTGATGGTATCTATTACGTCACGGATTTCAGGGTTATTAAGTATAAGGTAGATGAACTGCGCAACTTTGAGGTTATCAACAGTTATTGGTACATCCTCATCATTTGATATGTTCAAATCACGTTGAACCGTATCATTTAGATTTGCATCCCATACTGATATGCCATATATCTGACAATTAGCAAGAATAGCAGATGTCAGATCGGTATCAATTACTCTAGCCCTTCTTAGATCTGCCCTTCTTAGATCTGCCCTACTAAGATCAGCCCCACTAAGATCAGCCCCACTAAGATCAGCCTCACTAAGATCTGCACTATTCAGATCAGCCCCACTAAGATCTGTACTATTCAGATCAGCCCCTCTCAAATCAGCCCCTCTCAGATTAACCCCTCTCAGATTAAATCCTAGAAGCTTAGCCCTTTTTAAGTCAGTCCCACACAAGTTAGCCCCAATCAGATTAATCCGGCTCAGGTTAGTCGCACTCAGATTAACATGACTCAAATCAGCTATGCTCAAATCAGCGTCACTCAGATCAGCCCCAATCAGATTGGCTCCTCTCAGGTTAGCCCCAAAAAGGTTAGCTCCTCTCAGATTAGCCCCAATCAGGTTAGCTTCTCTCAGGTTAGCCCCACTAAGATCTGCCCCAATCAGGTTAACATGACTCAAATCAGTCCCACTCAGATCAGAATCACTCAGCTTCGACTGTCTCAAGTGAATATGACTTACGTTAGCTCTTGTTAGATCAGTTCCTCTCAGATCAGCACCTCTCAAATCAGCTCGTTCCAGATTAGCTCCATCCAAATCAGCATCACTCAGATTAGTCCCGCTCAGGTCAGCCTTGCTCAAATTAGTACCACTCAGATTAACATGACTCAAATCAGCTCCACTCAGGTTAGATCCATTTAGATTAGATCTAATCAGATCAGCCGTACTGAGGTAAGCCTTACTCAGGTTAGACCCACTTAGATTAGATCCACTTAGATTAGATCCACTTAGATCAACATGACTCAAATCAATCCCACTCAGATCAGAATCACTCATGTCAGAAACACTCAGATCTACAAACACAGGTCGTTTTTCTGTTCGCTAAGCATTCCACAATTCAATATCATGTTTGCCTATTGCATCTTGTATGATTTTTAGGTGTTCGGAGTCTGCCATCGTCATCTCCTAATTCTATTCCACAATTCTATTATTGCACTTATGTCGATGCTGTCCAAAATCTTCATCCTCAAGAGTATCTATCCTACTAGATAAATCCATTAAGTCCTGCGATTTGGGTAGTCTTTACTTCTATATTTCCGAGGCAAAAGCTCTGCAACAGGTACAAGGACATATTCACCATTATGGTTCAAAATAAACTTCGCATTGGGGGCATAATCATACACAAGTTCTCGACACATCCCACATGGCGGGACAACATCGCCTGACTCAGTTACAGCAACAATCGTTTTGATATGTGTATCGCCAGATGTAGCTGCAGCGCCCACCGCTACTGATTCAGCACAGAGCGTAATTCTACCGTTGTTTGCTTCAACATGAGCACCCGAAAATATCTGACCTGACTCAGTTTCTAGAACACAGAACATATGATGCTTGCCTTTGACATAACGTTCTTGAGCTAATTGTCTTGCTTTTTCAATCAGTTCCATAATTTAAAATCCCTAAAAATCTTTTATTTGACTGTATGTAGCAAGCTGAAAACTTGCTACATCATCATAATAGCTACTATTCTGGTGACTCAACCATCTTTTTCACAACTCCATATGTCATCAAGCAATCGCCTAGCGCGCTATGAGCATTTTGGACTTCGACGTTATAGTATGCTGCAGCTATCGTTAGTTTCTGCCATTTGTAATTCTGGTGATAGTCGTTCCATTCTCCATAGATCGGTGAAAATGCATTCATCGCACAAATCCAGTTGCTGAAACTCTTCCAATTCGTTCGTTGAATACCAGCATGTTCAGAAGATCTGTGAAGCATTTTACGGTCGTAAGTTGCGTTGTAGACAATCACATCTTTGCCGGCAAGATGTCCTTTGATCTGGACAACAACATCTTCGAAGTGAGGGCAATTCTCGACATCTTTGAGGTAGATGCCATGCACATTAGATGATTCTTGCGGAATACCATCATATGGTTTAATCCGTTGATCCATCAAAGTTTCTCCATTGTGATCGATGATAGCAATCTCGATAATTTCACCGTCGTGTAAACCAGTCGTCTCGGTGTCCAGGATCACATAATTTTGAGCATCCACAGCTTCTTTTAACCGATCAATTTCTGGTTTTTCTTCGGTCATAGTCTCAATATCGCGTAGTACCTTGTACATCTCATAAGCTTGATTTTTTGCATTTTGTAGGGCTGTTTGTTGTTTTGGGTTCATGATCTAACCTTCCAATTTTTTCATTGATTAATTTGTACACTAAGCATCTTTAACAATGGTGAGTGTTCAGCTTGAAGCTGACTCAGTTCTGTATGGTCGAAAATTGCATAGTATTCACTGGTCATGTTGACATCTTTATGTCCGAGGATCTTCGCCAGCGTCACCACATCGCCACCCGACAAAATATATTGCTTTGCAAAGCAATGACGGAAACTATGGGGATTCGCCCTACCCGTCACACCTGCCTTTCGTTTCAACCGTTTCAGAACCTGGTAAATTCCAGATTTAGTAAGTCCCTTCACTTCCCTACCCGGCTGCATTGATACAAATAAAGATTGATCTTGACATGCCGGGCGAACTCGAAGCCACTTATCGATTAACAAGTTAGTGTAGTGAGTCCAGTAAATTGTCCTTTCATCAGGACCTTTCTCTTCAACAACACCTTGTCTTAGGACACAGTCGATCGTATCTATCGTCATTGAAGCTATACCACCCAGTCTTGCCCCGGTATCAGCAAATAAACATAGAATTGCTCTATCTCGGATACCTGATGGGGTGTTGTCGATTGCATTGAATAGCTTGATAAAATCATCAGTCTTGACCGCTTTGGGTTTTGGTTTCATTGCTCTAGGTTCTTTGATGGATTCCATAGCATTGGTGATGTCATACTCGTCACTCACAAACTTCCAAAATACTCTCAGCGTACGGATGTAGGACCGGATCGTATCCCGAGCAAGGTCTCGTTCTCGAAGATGGGCAATGTACTCTCTCATCTCGTGCCGGGTAACAGTCGAAATTGTTTGTTGCTCGCCTGCATAGCGTATCCAAAGACTAATCTTCTCTCGATAATCTCGGATCGTTTTTGGTGCATTTAACCGCGCTTCTTGGTCCAATAGGAGCTCATCTAGGGCTTCAGCGATCGTTAGCTCCAACAGGATCGGTTTCGGTAAGACTTCAAATTCGAAATCTTCATCCGGGTGTTTTACCTGGTAAGCCTTGATCCATTCATCTGCAAATTCTTTTGTGTTTGCTAACGCCTTGTCCAATCCAACACCATGGTTAGCTCCACCACAGATGCAATTACAGGTATCACCTTTTGCATCATGGCACTTGGCATCGCAACGCCCGTAACATCCATCACTGTTGTATGCGGCTATAAGTGTGGTCATGATTGATCCTTAAGCATGCACGTCAGATAAACCCGGACACCAATTCCACGACGGTTGGGATATTCATCAGATACTTCCACAACCTTGAGCTGTGCGTGTTGTTTGATCTCAGTTACAGCGCGTTGCACGTCTGCAGGATGAGACATCACCCGGATGCGAACAATACCGCTGGGTTGCTCATCTCCAAACATGGACTTTGTACCTTCAATCCATTTTCCTGATTTATTGTCCCAGATCTGTCTATGAGACTCTAGGAGAGCATAAATATCTGCATTCTCACGTTTATGGGTCCTAATTTTGAGTTCTCTCAGTCGCTTCTTAGCAGCAACATACTTGCGTGTTTTTCTCATCTCACCTACTCCTCTTGATCTTCATCCACATGAACCAACAGCAATCCAATGGCTACCAGGTACGCTATTGGTATCCATCCAAATACATTGGGCTGAAACAATACCCCTGCTCCAACACCTAAGCTCAATACGATTGAGGGTTGAATCGTTTTTCTCATGATCTACTCCACATGTGCATGATTTGCACTACAATGTCTCGCTTGATGTGTTCGCAGTGAGCGCTGGGCACTTTCCAATCGCATCTTAGGTCCTGTCTCCCAACCACAATCTGGACAAACTAGATTATGTGCATTGTTCGCGTCAATTGGTGCATACGGTTCAGTTGCGCCTAGGTCGTCCTCTTCAATCATTGGTAAGCCTAAGTCGTCCTCATTCAGCTCTTCGGTCTCTTCTGGGAGCTGTGCTGGTGGTTTGCCTGTTGTCCAATACGGATCTAAAAGTGGACTTGTGCCGTTACAGGGTCCTGAAATCGGAGTCTCAATCTGGATAGCTGCAGCAAGCTCTTCCTCATGGTCCACTTGTTCAGAATTGAGGCTGAGTGTGTAGAGCACAGTCGACAATGGGAGCAAAGCAGGGATGATGAGAATCGCAAGTTCTTTGAGACCTTGAAGTGATGCGGCGGTTTCAGGGGTCAAACCCGCTCCAAATTCGAGTGCCGGCATGTGGTGTGCCAGATGAAACCATTGAAGATAGAAGCCAGCCAGTGCCAGAGCCACAAATGTGATACCCAGTGCGAGCTTCTGACCAGGGCGTTTTGATGTTGCCAGCTTAATGGATGTCTGGATTTGCCCAACATCAATGGCGATCGCAACTAGAAGTGCCGGTGTTACCCAGAAGATGTAAGCGATAATCGTACTCGGTTGATTTGGGTAAACGATTGGTTGTTCACCGGCAAAAAGCGTCCCGAATGTCCATGTCGAATGCACCACCATAGCAATTGAAGTGCTGATAACAAAGATATGCTCGAGCAAGTGTTTTTTGAGATTCATTGTGTCGTATTCTCCATTTTCAATATTTAAAAGTTTGTTCAAGTTGCTACTAGTTGCTACTTGCTACTACTTTTTGCCAAAAAGGTGCAGGTAGTAGCAGCAGGTGCAGGTCAAAACATACATTTAAATTTTTACGTTAATCGCGCTCCTTCCTGATTGAGTTCGATACCTTTGTAAAATGTGCGACCTTGCGACCGCATTCGACCAAATCCAAGTCGCTTCCAGTCCTTTGAAACCTTGGTGCTGGATTTAGGTGAAAATCCATTACGTTTACACCAGGAGTGATATGCGTCATACAGAAGTTGTCCAGCAATTCGACCCTCGCCAACTTTGCACCAGTCATCGACAAAAGATTCGTCATTTTCTTTCTTGTATTGATTGCGCGCGGATTCAACTTGTTCCGAGTGATGCCAGTTACGAGTTTTACGCAGCGATCGCAAGCCCTCGAGCGACCAGTTGAACACACCGGCTAATTCACCCCTGATTTTGTCGATTAGCTTTAAATCCCATTGAGAGCGGGGGATGACATGATTCATGGGGATGATAATCACACAATTGTGGATCGCGTCGGATCGGTCGAGCAGACGAGGCGTATCATTCATTGCGCCCCACAATTTAGCGATGGGAACAAAACGAAACGGTTTTCCATAGACCTGGCGAGCGGTGATTGTGTCTTGGGATACCAGCCGTTTGTATTGACCATCTGCCAGCACAGTGTTGGAGTCCGGCTCAGTGAAGGTGACAACCCGCTTGCCAGCAATATCTGCCAACTGATAGCTGGTATTTTGCATCTCGTTTAAGTCAATGGCGACGTGGCTATTGACTGCCAGCTCAATCAAGACATTTAACAGCGTCGATTTGCCCAAGCCCGAAGGACCAACCAACCAAAAACTGGTTCGTAGCGATGTATCACCGGTGAGTGAGTATCCAAATGCCTGTTTTACAACCTTTATCAAATCTGTATCAGGCTTACCATCTGGTTTAACCAACACTTGATTGATGAATTTAGCGAATGTCGGACAGGTTGCCTTTGGATCATAAGCAAATGGTAGCTGACTTGTCATATACAAATCGCGGCTATGACACTCCAATTTGCCCGATTTCAGGTTGTAGAGACCGTTCTCTAAGTTGATGAAGTCGGTGTTTGAATCAATATCTTCATCATCCACATACAGCTCCATCTGCAGATACTTCTCTACTGATGTTGCCTTGCTGTCGGTAGGGCGGATACCCAGATGTTTATTGGCAATCAGGACTTTCCATATCTTACGCTTGAACCGTGGCAACATAGTCCACACGCCGTTCTCATAATGATTCCAAGCTCCGAAGAAAAAACAGTAGTTACCGTCGCATTCTTCGATCATTTCGTCACCCAACTCATCATCTGTCGGTTTGTGGGTTTTGGTCTTGGGCGGCTTCGGTGTGTCCGGGGTCTTGTCCAGGTCGGGCTTCTTACCACTGCTAGGCAATGGTGTGCTGTCGTTGGATGGATGCCGGGGGGATTTCAGACCCACATCTAAACCGCTGCGAATCGTTGCATTGCATTGCGAGCGTCCATCATCTTTGATCGCTCCGTTTGTTTCGCAAGCATCGAGTAATCCGCGCTGCACTTCGTGAGCTGTCAGATAACCACCAGCAACGACAGACCCGAGCTTGACAGCGGACTGATACAGTTGATTGTTACGACCGCCTTCGCCAGCTGCAGACACAGCTTGTATTTCTGCTTCCAGCGCGGCAGCTCCCCAAGCTTGACCCGGGTCAACTTGTGTTGTTGCAGTATTCTTGTCACCCGGTGTCTTCGAAGCTGGGACTTGTGATGTCTTAACGCTCGAGTCTTTTGCTTGTCGATCTGCCTTGACTTTGGTCCATCCACTTCACAATCCGTCCGAGTGTTGCCACACGACGAATTTTGTCGTGCTTGATGTGGGTGTAAGGCTGTTTCGTGTCTGGATGAATTGACGGCGGACAAACACAAATCATCCGTGTCATCCGTAAAGAAATTTCACCGTTTCCGATGCTAATCTTATTATTTCCGATATAATGTTTATGCTGATAGAAGTACAGGTGTCTACCTGTGCCGCTACCAGTGAGAACCGTGTAGGTGTTGGTGAACTCAGGAAATTTATCATAAAAGAGGTCGATCGCCTCTTGACTGTCCAGGTCGATAATTCCCAAATGAGCTGACACCTCACCACACACCACTGCTATGCCTGTTGCTTCGCCCCAATACGATTCGAGGCGATTAATTTCCCCGACATCTTGCTTCATCGTTTGCCACTTTTTCCACCCCGACACATTCGGACGTTTGCCATCCACTGGCAACACATTCCAGCCACGTGCGTGATACTCCAAAGCGACCTTGTGCAAGTCTACTGTAGACATGACTCCACCTTATGCTGCAGCACGATAGAATCCATCAGCATATCCAGCTCATCCAAGTCATATGATGCACCGTCGCTGATGTCGAACAACTCAGGGTTTCGCATCAGCGGCAGCTTCTCATACAGATGATCGATGCCATTATTCACCTGAACGAATAAACACAATTTGTCTGATTGGTCCACTGACACAAATATAGCCACAGACAATCCCTTGTCGCGGTATGGTATGACGACAGTGTAAAAGCTCCAATCTTGGCAGTAGTTACGGGCAGCTTCCCATTCCATCCGTAGTCCATTTTGAACTGCTTGTTCATGTGGTGTCATCACGATACCCTCTCGCTATCAATATTTCTAACATTATCATCAATTATGCTAGTATTGCTATCAAAATTTTCCAAAAAAAACTCATATGCTTTGCGCTGAACCTGAGCAATGCTAACATTCTGAGATTTGGAAATTTCAACAATAGAAGCACGCATTTGCTCAGTACAGGGGGTCGCCGGAAGCTGATGATTCAATTTCGGTCGTTTCAAAGTAAACATTGTAAACTCCTTTTACTCAATTATTCCTAGCAACAAATCTAGTATCTTTATCAACTACTGTCAACTAAGTTGCTAAAATCAAACGAAAGAGGGTAGCTTATGGACAACTGGATAAAAAGAAGAAGAGCAGAGCTTAAATTGACACAAGAGCAAGTAACAGCAAGGCTTGGGGTGAATGGACTTGCATTATCTCGCTCAACTTATGGTCATTGGGAAACAGGGAAATATAATCCCCCCCTGCATGATCCAAATGCTAGGCAAGCTCTCGCTAATGCGCTAGAACTTGACGTAAAAGAAATGCTTGTTATTGCTGGATATGAGGTAGCAGAGGAAGAAAATGAAGTGGTCATGCGAATTGCTATCATTGCTTCGAAACTTCCAGAAGACTTACAACGCCATGCGCTCGAATATCTCAAGATTTTAGAGAAACAAGCCAAAGCAGCCACCTAAAAAGCCTGTTTTTAGCGAATTCCATCAACTCAATGTCATACACAATACCCCTGTATTTTGGGGCTTTTTGCGTTCCTATCACCTTTTGAGTATCGACTTAAGCTTATTGTAAGTTATTAAATCAAATACTTGATTAAAGTCTGATGTCTATACTACCTTTAACGAAAGTTGATATAACAGTGACTATAATATAGCCAAAATATTTAAAGGAAGGCTATAAATGACAATCACGGTAAATTGGTTTGATGAAGAAAAAAAGATAATTTATTGGGACTTTGATAAATCATGGATTTGGGATGAATTTAATGATGCGGTATCACAATCTGATGAAATGTCTAAAAATTGTGATTATCCTGTTGATTTGATACTGGACTTCACTCGTTCAACATACAGATTTACTTTAAACCCTTCACAGATTCATCATGGCATGTCAGTTGCGACAGCCCAGGGCGGAATCGTTGTATTAGTAAGCAGTAAACGGGCGGTACAGACACTTGTCACTATATTTGCAAGAGTTTACCCCAAGCTAGGAAAGCATATGCACGTTGTATCCACTCTTCCTGATTCAGTAGAAATAATTCAGACACATCGGAGAAATACTTCATGATTCGCTACATCAACATAAAAACATCTGATCCAGATATTAAACATCTCTATCAGCTCATTAAAACAGATTTTGGTTTGGTCGCTGAACCTTTAACATTGCATACTCCATCAACTCCATTTTTGATAGCATCATGGAATTTATTACGAGAAACAATGCTAGTGGGACACATGCCGCGCCATCAAAAAGAAGCTGTAGCAGTGGCAATATCACAACTTAATGAATGTCCCTATTGCGTTGATGCTCATACAATTATGCTTCATGCTGATGGCCAGCATCAACTAGCTCAAGGGTTACTTAATAAACAGCATAATGAGCTAACAGCATGGGCAGTCAATCCACAGCAATCCACACCAGATATTCCACATTTAGACGAAGCCGCTACCACTATCGTTGCCTTCCATTACTACAATCGCATGGTTCATGTCTTTCTAGAAGAAACACCTCTCTTTAATACTTTCGGTTTTGAATCGCTCCAACGACGAACAGTAGGCTTAGGCTTGCGTCAAGTCGTCAAGCGAGAAAAAGAGTGGGGGACGGCATTAGATTTGCTACCCAATAAGGGCAACTTACCCAGCACTCTATCATGGGCACAGCATAATAATCATCTAGCCAATGTGCTAGCACGATGGAGTTATACCATCGAGCGCGGTGGAGAACGAGTGCTTTCCAACGAAACCCGGCAACTGGTTTTGGATCATCTTGTTAGCTGGTCTGGAGAACCAAAACCATTAGGTTTAAACTGGTTGAATGATATAAAAATTGAGACTAACCTGCTAGCTGAAGCACAGTTTTCACTTCTAGTTGCCTTTGCTCCCTATCGTATCAACTCAGAGATGGTCAATCGTTTTCGGGAAGTCCACCCATCTGATCAAGATCTAGTCGAAGCAGCCGGCTGGGCGAGCTATGCAGCGGCTTGTCGTATAGGTGAACTTATTCAATTGCCATAAATAGACAGCTCTGGTCATAAAAGCAGAAATCTCAACGGAATCAACACACCAAAATCCTGTTTTTAGCGAATTCCATCAATCTAAGATCATGTAATACCCCTGTATTTGGGGGATTTTTGCGTTCCTACCATTCTTGAATTTGTTAAAATTGTTGACGCCCAGCTTTAAAATATAGAATGCGACCAAAGCGTAATTGATCAAAAAGACAGATAACAAATTAGATGAGTTTTATCAGTAAAAAAGAGATGTTGAATAGAGTACAAACTTATAAGGTCTGTACTCTATCTTATTTAGTGGCTTGTTTGTCGAATCTGTTCGATTAACTGCATGTCTATCGAGTCTTTTGACAATGTCACATCAACCGTTTTTAGAAATTCCCAGCACTCTTCGAGTGTAGAGTAATTACGAAAACGTGTTTTTGTTTGACTTGATACAATTGTGCCCCACATCATCATGACCCGGTCATTGATGAAACGTAGCGTCCATCCAGTTTTTGGATTTTGGAAATGGACAAGTGCATCTTTTAAAAGCCGCATTTCAAAGCCCGGTGTGTAATCAATTTCCACAATTGAATGAACAAGTGGTTTAGGGCTTGAATTAGTCATCTCATCAATCATTTGACTAACTTCTTCAACTTCTGATAACGGAATTTTATCACCGTAAACGCGCCAAAAAATAACATGTTGATCGACATACCAGTCAATATCAAACGGCATCTACTCTACTCCTTACAACAATAAATACAATTAACATTATATTGCCAAATAATAAAATACCTCCTTAATCTTAATCAAAATCCAGTAATCCCCTAACATTTGTCTAATTTTTACATTTGATTGTTTTTGTTGATATTGGGTAGAAATGTGGATATAGATATGTTGATATTTATGTTGATATATTGACTAAATAATCAATATATTGTTCAATATCAATGTAGTATTCGTATTCTCATTACAATAAAGCACCAATAGGTGCTTTCCCGGTCAGACGAAAGGATTTTTTCATGACCAATCCAACTCCACAAGCACCAACTAATCCACCAGCTCCACAACCCACACCCCAAGCAGCAGCGCCATCTGCAGACGCGGT
>DIYL01000052.1 GCA_002428985.1 Anaerolineales bacterium UBA6055
CAACTTAATACCAATATCTCGATTCGAAAACCCATCAGCTAGTAGTTGCAATACGTCAATTTCACGGTTAGTTAGTGGCTGCTCGAGTGTTTGAGGGGTATGCGTCATTAGTGGTGTAAATTCTTGCAAGAGAACCTTCAGAGTTGTTTCGAGATCAAGTGTTTGTCCATGATCCCATGCAGATTGATATGCATTAGTACCCATCGTGGATTGCAACGTTCGCTGTAATCGTGTATAGATAGGCTTTCGTTCTTGTCCTCCCCATGGCCAAGGTTGAGCGAAGGCTAAACCCAATAGTTCGGTAGCCCATTGTTGATTTCCGGTGTGGTTATATAGATTGGCAATGGCGACAATACATTCTCTATCAGGTGCATCAACAAAAGGTTTTCCTGTTTTGGTTTGCTGTGTTGCTATCAGAGCTTCATAACAGTATCTCTTTGCTTCTGTATAATCATCGTCGTTTACCGAGATAATACTCAGAATGATCAGAATACCAATATATGCTAGGGGATCCCGTTGGGTTTGCCAGATCACCAGGCTTGCCTTGGCTCTTTTCTTTGCTAGTTGTTGATTACCTTGTTCGGATGCTAACAAGCTTAACGCACTCAAGTTCCAAGCAATCCCATGTTGGTAACTGATTTCTTGGGCTAAACGAAGACTAGTTTGATAGTACTGGTCGGCTTCTTTGTATTCACCGGCTTGCCAAGCAATTAGACCAAGCTCCCAGGTCATCGTAACGACTGAAGGGGGACTTGTTGTCTCTTGTTGTATGATGAGTGCTTCCTGGATCATCTCTCGTGCAGTTACATGATCTCCAGTGTGCTTTGCAATGCTACCAAGTCCGTCTAGGGTCATTGCAATCCCTCGTCTTCCGCCAATTTGTCGGAAGATATTGTTGGCTTCTTGATAATACTCTTGTGCAGTCTCCCACTCGCCATATACAAAATAGTAATGAAATGCGAGTACATAGAGATTCAGGGCAATGCGCCATTGTTCAACCCTCGATTTAGCAAGGGCATTAGCTTCTTCGATTTGCTCTTTGGCGGCATTTGTGTCTTCAATTGCATTCATTTGGACACCTATGAGCAGAGCGCTTGCCAACAAATTGGTGGGTGTTTCCTGATCACGTAGTAGAGCGATGCCCCTAGCAATCTGCTGGGTTCCCTTTTTATGTTCTCCGATGTTGCACAAAAAAGCTCCTTGGCAACAAAGGATATAACCATATATCAACGGTAGGTCACCGTCTGATGATGATTTATCTAAACTAATCTCTGCCTGACTAAACGATTCGACACCTTCTCGATACCAGCCCTGAACTTCATATAACCAGTATAGTCCTTCCGCCATTTGCTGCAGTTCTTCCCATTTTTGATTCTCCAGAGTCCATTGCCATGCTTGACGGAGATTATCCATATCTGACAATATCTCGCGTTGATCATCAACTGCAATGCGCTCAAGCTGTTGTTGCAAATATTGAGGGTAGAATGTACAGTGTCGGGCTAACGTACTTTTGATCGTATGTATATCGGTGACTAACTTTTCATAACCATATTTCTGTGCCATCTCGTGCAAATTGTAACGACCTACCGCGTCAACTCTGACAAGTGATTTGTTGACTAGGGCAACCAGAGTTTGTAGATTCACATCGCAGACTGCAGACGCGGCCTCTCGGGAAAAACCACCACGAAAGACTGACAATCGGATGAAGGATCTTTGTTCGTGTTTGTCTAAGCGTTGCCACGCTGTATCCAAAACAGCTCGGATATTACGGTGGCGTTCTTCTACATCATGCAGGTTAGTAGCAAGAATATCTAAACTTCCAGTTATTTCCTGCTTTATTTCGGCAACAGACAGGGTGTGTAGCCACGATACGACTAGTTCAATCGCTAATGGCATTCCGCCGACCAGTTGGCAGACTTGCAATACATCATCAAGTTCGTCAATCAGTGAGAAATCATGACGAATCTGGCGAGCACGCTTAGCAAAAAGCTGGACTGCATCATACTCTTCGAGGTCGATGGTCATTTTGCTTGGAACAGCCAATCCACGGACTTCATAGCGCCATTCGCGAGCAAGCTTAAGTGGCTCCTGTGATGTCACTAGTATGCGAATTTGTGGTGCATTCGCTAGAACAGCTTCTATTAGATCTATTCCCGCCAACACATGTTCAAAGTTGTCCAGAATAAGTAACATTCTTTTCTGGCTTAGGAAACCTAGGAGTTGCTGTTCTGAACTGCCGTTTTCATGGAATTGTAAGCCCGCTGCACCTACAATCGAATGTAAAATGTTTTCTGCGGCGATGATGGGTTGAAGTGGCACGAATATAACGCCATTCGGAAAGGTACATCTAGATTCGTCAGCATGAGATGTCGCTACAAGTCTTTCCACAATAGCTAAAGCGAGCCGTGTCTTGCCTATACCTCCGGGACCAATCAGTGTAATTAATCGGCATTCCGGATTACTTAACAGGTGCTTGATATCTGAAATTTCCTGCTTTCGACCAACAAAAGACGTTGACAACAGCGGGAGATTATGGAAGAACATTCAACGCATAAACCTTTCGATGCTTAGAATAAATCTCTTACTTCTTTGCTAAATAGTCTATAAGTATCGCTAATCTCTGTCAAAGTGCTTCATATTGGCAAAGGTTAGACTACTGTCTTTTAGTTTGTTGATCAAAATCATATTGAATATCATAATAACCTGTTTGAATATTGTATTTATGTAACCTGAGTTTCGCTTAAAGGAGGACACCGAACGCATGATGCGTTAAGCCCAAAGCGACCAAGTATAGAGCAGGAGGTGCCCTCGTGAAAAGTCTAGTCGAGTTATTCGTTGATGTCGATGATTTTTGGAAAGCAAATCAAGAGGTGTGGTATCAGCACCTCTTGGAAATTGGGAGGAGTTAGCACATTCGAGAAAGAAGCCTGAGTGAAAGTGAAATCATGACAATTATGATTCTGTTTCACCATTCAGGTTATCGTGAATTTAAGACATTCTATTTGGGATATGTGTTGTCACTTGAAAGGTGAGTTTCCCAACTTGGTGAGTTATAGTCGATTTGTGAGATTCCAGAGTGAAATAGGTGTCTTGCTATTCGGGTATCTTCGCAGTTGTTTAGGTAATTATAGTGGGATTTTGTTCGTCGATAGTACGTCCATTGCCGTTTGTCATAATCGACGGATTGACCGTCACAAGGTGTTTGAGGGGTTTGCTCAGCGAGGTAAAAGCATAATGGGATGGTTCTTTGGGTTCAAACTCCATTTGATTGTCAATGATACTGGCGAGTTGATTGACTTTGCGCTAACAGCTGGTAATGTCGATGACCGACAACCGATTCCCAATTTAGTTCGTCATGTGTTTGGCAAACTCTTTGGTGACAAAGGCTATCTATCCAAGCCACTTCGGGAGGAGCTTTGGGAGCAAGGCATTGACCTAATCACAACCATTTGCTCAAACATAAACCCCAGATCATGTTACTGTCGGATCGACTCTTCTTACGTAAACGCTTTATCATTGAGACTATCAACGATCAATTGAAGAATATTTCACAGATTGAACACACACGATACCGCAGCATCAACAATTTTGTTGTTAATCTGATTGCTGGTTTAGTAGCATATTGCCATCAACCTAACAAACCAGCAATTCAAGTAGACCAAAAGCAACTACAATTGTTGCTCAAACCCTAATTCTTATCCGAAACTCAGGTTATATTGCCTTAACTTCTATGTTTCCAAACGAACATGCAGTGTGATGTGAGACCAAAGCAACTGCACCACTTGTGTAGCCTACGTATTTTGATGTCATCTGAATAGTCCATTCAACTGGCTCAGAAGAGGCTTGTTTCCAGACTTTTAACGAATACTGACTCGATTGGTCATCAATGGTTTCCACACGAACTTTAAACATATATGGAATATGAAGGTCTAAATTGGCCTTTCTACGCGCAGGCTGACGAAAATCAGTGTCAAAGAAATTTATAATCCCACCTTCATCATGGAAAACACAATACCAGCAAATCGCGCCATATGGAGATGGGCCGAAGTAGGGCTGCCCACTCGCCCAAACATCACTCCCCCAATTAGAATGTCCTTTCCAACGCGCAATTATGCCCACACCTGCGTGAACACTGGGATGTTCAAAACAAGACGCGTTGATACCATCAATCGTGATGGGAACAGTTACCTCAAAGTCCTTCCAACGCACATCACCTAAAGCAACAATTCGATCATATCCGACTTCGGTTGGACTAATCCCAAAGTCAGTTTTTTGCCATTTGCCATCAACAACATGCACAGTATCTTGTAGACTGCTTACATTTGACCAATCAATTGAAATACTTGAGGGAACACTAGATGAAGGGGTATAGTCCAATTCAACCTGCTTGGTAATTTGCTGGTTGTCATCATCAACGGCGGTAATTTCAATTAAATTTATGCCGTCATTCAAATCATGAATATCAAGATCTATGTTGAAATCGCCTTTACCAACTAAGCGACGTTTGTCTGGACCAATACTCAACTGTTTCGGAGGATTGTCATTGAGCTGATAGAATAATTCTTGGACGGGTTTGTCACTAATCACTCGTCCCAGTATGTTTGCCCACCGTTGCGATAGTCCATTGTGACCGAATTTCTGTTTATTGCCGTACCATAATTCAATCTTGAACATAGATGTCATAATAGTATCTCACATTGTTTGGTAAAGTTATCCACTACGTAACTTACTTTTTTGAACTAAGTTGCATCGTAATGTTTGTACCCGATGTCAATATTTTATGATCAACCGTCAAACTATGGTGTCTTTCACCATTTATCAAAATTTGGTCAATATATCGTGCGGAAGCGTCAGTTTTTGACGTTTCAATCACGATTTGTTCGCCTTCATAGTAGTTGTTATTGAGTTGAATTGTCACTCGATCAAATACTGGATTTACAAAGGTATACAGGTCTTCACCCGGACGTAATGGATAGAGTCCAATAGCAGTGAATACATACCATGCCGAAATCGTGCCACAATCATCGTTGCCACATAGACCGTCAGCACCAGAGCCAAAGTCACGTTGACGTAAATCTTCAATAATTTGTTGTGTTCTCCAGCCTTCGTCTTCAAATAATGAAAACAAAAAAGGATACGCAATATCTGGCTCATTCGTCATATCATATAGATCATCATCAAAAATAGTTTGAAGCCGGTTAATGTATGCATCACGGCCACCCAACAACTCGACATATCCTTCAACATCATGATGAGCAGTATATGTATATTGCCAAGCATTGTTTTCGACATAACCGTCAAGACTTGTTGCATCAAAAGGAGTGAGCCAACTACCATCAGATAAGCGTGGGCGGAATAAACCTGTTTCTTTGTCATACAGATTACGATACGATTTGGAGCGTTCTAGAAAATAGTCGAAATCATCGAGCTTTCCTAGAGCTTGGGCTAGCTGTGCAAGACACCAATCTGCATAAGCATAATCAATCGTTACAGAAACAGATCCTCCCAATTTATCATATGGGATGTAGCCATATTCCATATATTCTTGCAATCCTGGACGACTCGAGTTTGAGGTTGTATTGGGTATGGTTGCGGCTTGATACATAGACTCATAAGCAGATTTTACATCAAAATCTTGTAATCCTTTGATATAGGTATCCACAAGCACTGGTACAGTAGGATCACCAGCCATAACACGAGTTTCAAGCCCATTCAGCTCCCATTTGGGTAGTCGCCCTGCTTCTTGTGTCATTGCAACTATTGACTTCACCATATCCAATTGTTTGTCAGGATAAACCAATGTGAAAAACGGATGAACATTGCGGTAGGTATCCCACAAGGAAAAAACTGAGTACCTTGTATAGTCTGAACTACTTGATACCTTGTTACTGTTAAGTTCAGAATACTCACCATTCACATCTGCATACAGACTAGGATGCAACAGCATATGATACAGAGCTGTGTAGAATATGACCTTATCGTCATCAGAGCCACCCTCGACTTCAATGACAGACAGTTCGCGTTGCCATGCCTGTACATTAGTGGAACGGATTCCATCGAAGTCCCAATCAGGTATTTCAGTTTCTAGATTGCGCCACGCATTTTCGATGCTGGTATAAGATATGCCCACTTTCAAATAGACTATGGGATCATCACCCGTAGATAGTTGAAAACAGACACCAACATCGCTGCCTTTTTGTTTGTCATTTGAACTCAGTTCACCATCATGCCACGTCTGTATTTGTGAAGCCACACGGCTTAAGCGACCGACGAAGTAAACAGGTGCAGAATCTTCAGATGGGCAATCGCTTGGCTGACCATGATACTTCATGAAGTTCTGACAGAAGTGCCCAAAAATGGATTGACCTTCAAACTCATGATCTGAAATAATATTTACTTCACCATATTTATCATCGCACCAAGATAGACGATGTGATCCATCAACGAGGATATTTGCATCATCAATATTGGGTGGGAAGGTAAAACGCAAAATGGCAGCACGTGTGGTACATGTCATTTCTGCACGAATGTCATAATCTGTCAGATCACATTTATAGTAACCAAGTTCGGCAATCTCATTACTATATTTTGATCGACGATTTTTGTTTATTTGTAATTCATCAGTTGTCGGTGTGATGAGGCAATTGCCTAGTGTTGGACAACCAACGCCACTTAGATGATTCGGACTGAAACCATATATATAGGGAGCACCATAGTAGTATCCAGCTTGGCATCCGACATAATCACCATCAAATGTTGTGTGTGGGCTTATTACGACCATTCCCCATGGCATAGCAGGTCCTGGAAATGTATTCCCCGGCTTATAACGACGCAGTGTCTGAAAATCCACAGGTGAGGGTATATCGTCACCGCGTGCCGCCGTACCGATGAATGGATTTACATAATCAATCAGAGATTGTTGGGTAATCATTTGAGCTCAGCCAACTTTCTAAAGAGGTCTGCAAAAATAAGATCACGGTAGAGATAATCTGCATAACGCATCAAATGTCGAGAATGATCTACACTCCATGTGACTTGATCGGTGAGAATGGGTGTATGTACCAATTGTGTTGACACCCAATCATCGTTCAAAAGATACGCAATAGTAGCAACATCCCAAATCACCTTCGACCAGCCATAGGGATTACCCTCATATGATGCAACGATGTCAATCAGGTAGTTTGATAGATCATTTTTGTCGCGAAGATAATGTTCCAACTCAACAACTGTTGTCTGGAGATGCGTTGTAACCCCTTCGCATGGAATAAGTACAAATGGTACGCCACTATTGAGCACAACTTGAGTTGCTAATACGTCTTGCTTTAAGTTAAATTCTTTTGTGTGCTTCCAATGCAAAGCATGTCCGCCCAACCAGACCACGACAATATTTTCGATTATGCGCGGTTCGAGCAGTAATGCGTTGGCAATATTAGTGATTGCTCCAATAGCAACAACATACAGTGGGTCATCATCAGCACTATTCATAGCACGTTGAATCAAATCTTCCGTGACATCGGTTTCTTGTGGTTCAGTTATATCTGCTAAGTAGTGGGTTGAGCCTTTAAACACAGGATAGCTATCTATTGAGGTATTCATCTTGTCGAGTAATAGCAAGATTTCATCGTAACTCCGCAACATCCCGTCTTCAGGTCCACTTGATCGTGAGTTATGGAATGGGGCGGCATAGATTGCTTCCACATCGAGCCGATCCGGCGATAACAACGCATGAGCTAATGCAAATTGATCGTCTACTTCGTTATAGGTATCCGTATCAAGCACCATGCGTAGCTTACTTGCAGGAAGTTGTAGCCGTTCAATTCTTTTTGTGTCTGACAATATCGGAAACGTAACCATCTTATTACTCCTATTCTAAGGTGACACCTGCTTGTTCAGCCGACTGTCTAAGTAGTGCAAGGCTTTGCTCAGCTTCTTCTGGAGTCGAAACATGCTCTAGAATGAGCCAGCTATCTTCAGGTAGGTGTGGACTCATCAGGGTTAATACTTTCGACCAATCTGTCCCACTAGACCCCAATGGTGCTAAATCGACATGAATGTGAAACGCTTCTTTGAGTTCAACATCCTTAATATGACCAAGACCATAATGACCGGCAAGATTATTACAGGTGGTCTCTATCTTTGTTGACGCATCCCACATATCCTGATAGTTGTATAGGCTAGTGACATCAATGTTGATACGCAGTGCGTCTGAATCGAGGCGTTGTTTGAGTTGTAAAAAGCGTTCTGCACTGTGGATAGCGGTCTTGAGGTAAGGTTCTATGCTGATAACGACTTTATGTTTTTCAGCTAATATGACAAATGGCTCAAGTTCCTGTGCAACGAGGTCTAATGCCTCATCGGTAAAGTTACGTGCATCACCAGCGAGAAATCCTGATGGATGATAATTACCGCCGTTGATAACAATATAGCGACAGCCTGTATCATTTGCCATTGGAATTACTTGTTCCAACATTTGCCGTTGTTGTGCCTGCGCTTCAACATCTGTGGAAAGCGGATTAAATCCGAATGCCCCTATCTGGCAAACCGCTAGTCCTTTGTCTTGTAACGGTTTTAGGATTTGCTCAATACCATCATCTATCAATTGATGAATGTAAATTGGAACGCCTTGTATCCCATGTTGAACAGCAACATCTAAGGTGTGTTCACCGACTTCGATTCCTAAGCGCATGGTCTACGCCTCCTCTGGTATTGTGACTCGTTTTCCTGTTTCGATAGATTCGTAAATCGCTTCGGCAAGGGCAACAGATACAAAGCCATCTTGAATGGTTGCCGATGGGACTTCATTGTGTCGGATGCAATCGGCAAAATGCGTGAATGCAGCGGTATATCGCGTGTTGCCAAGTGCCTCCGGGAGAGATTCTATTTTATTAAGTGCGGAGTTTTCGCGCGTTGCCCACGTTAGTGATTCCCAATAATGATTGCGTCCCTGTAATTGGGCTTGTCCGTTGGCTGTTATGATGTTGATCCGAGGATAATCTTGATGGGCCGATGTCCCCAATCCACCGATCATTAATGATGCAACGCCACCGCTCTCGAATCTTATGGTCACACTTGCGCCCTCTGAGGATGGACTGTTGTGATAGTTGACACCTTCTGCGAAGACGGAAATTGGTTTGCCCATCAGATAACAAACAACATCTAATAGATGGCACGAATTCTCGTTGAAGAAACCATTACCATTCTCAGGATGCCACAACCAATTATCGGTGTCGGGTATCCAACCAAATAGATATTCGCCGTTAAGTATCCAACCTTCACCTAAAGTCTTATCCATCAGGTCGCGCAAGGTCTGTACAACGTTGTGGAAACGAAAACTAAAGCCGACCATCACTGTTGCATTGTGTTGCTCACAGACTGATGCAAGCTGTTGGGCTTGTTGTGCAGTTGAAGCCCAAGGTTTTTCGACAAACATTGGAATCCCACGTCTCGCAAGCGTTTCGATGAGTTCAGGACGGTAACGTGGTGATGTACAGATACTGATAGCATCTAATTGCTCATTCTCAATCATTTCAAGTGCGTCACGGTATCCTGTCGCGCCATAACCCTGTGCGTAGATTTGAATTGTATCTGTCCATGCATTAGCACGATCCGCTACAGCTACCAATTGATAATCCGGATGATTGGCAAGGGTTTGCACATGATACTGTCCGAATCCCAGACCAATGACTCCGATACGAATTTTTTCCATGCTTTGCCTCTACATCGACTCTGGTAAGCGGGTAGTCATCTCATAGCGTTTACCAGTACGTGACGATTCGAGTGCGCCATACATCATCTCGGTTATATGCAGACCCCACTCTAATCCCACGACAGGTTCTTTATCGTTCAATATACAATCAATCCAATGTTTCGATGATTCATGATAGTAGTTGAATGCACCAGGAGTCGGTTTTGGGAACTTTGCTTTGCTGACATCGCCACGTTGGGGGATATGATACCAACCGTCATCCGAGACTTCGGGTAATAGATCTTTCCGTGACGAGACAATTGATGCATAGTAGCCACCACCAAAAATAAGATTCCCCTCTGTCCCGAACACTTGTAAACTTCCACCACCAACCCCGGGCAACGTTGGGTGATAGATACGTCCGATATGACATGCCCCCTGTGAGCCGTCTGCCATGACATAGAGAGAATACGCATTATCTACAGCTTCCATTTTAACAGGCACAGTACGAGGCATATCGAGTACGACATCCCAATAGTTGGCATCATGCGGGTCGGTAACATTTTTGAGATACTCGTCATATTTCTCTTCCGCGACGATCTTGTGGTCTTTAACATAGGTTGCAGTATGTGCCATGACACTCGCACATGACCCCAATACACCGACCACATTAGCTGGCGCATACGGAAGGTCAAACAAGAAACCTCCACTATCTTCGTTATAGAATGCCGCTTGACCATAGGGATTCATGCTGAGTTCAGGACCATATTTTGTTGGACCCGTCCATCCAAGCGAAAACCACATCACATCACCCAGAACACCCTGCTTGACTAAACTACGGATTTGCTTCATATCGGGGTCAAGAGCCGAGCTAGAACTGGGCTCAATAATCGCTTTTACGCTGGCTTCACGCACCGCGTCAGCGATTTGATGGGCTTCTTCCATCGTAGTTGCCATTGGTTTTTGCAGAAGAATATGTTTGCCTTTTTCAACGGCTGCTAAGGTAAACGGCACATGTGTACCCGGTGCAGTCAAAATCATAACCGCATCAATATCAGCCTTTTCGAGCATTTCATAATAATCTAAGTACTCTTCTTTCGCCCCAAACAGACGCACACAGGCTTCGGTACGGGCTTTATATAAATCACAAACGGCGGTGATTTCGACGGTCTCCATCTCCATCAAGCATGGCAGGTAATATGCTGTAGCAACGACCCCGCATCCGACAATACCAACTTTGACTTTTGATTGTTCTGTCATAATGATTTCCTTCCATGTGTAATAGGCTAGGTAGTTGTTGCGCCGACTAGTTCAAGCTCTTCAGCAAAGTGGCAAGCAACATATTGATTGGGTTGAACTTCTCGTAATATTGGAACTTCGGTTTTGCACCGATCTTTGGCATATGGACATCTCGGATGAAAGTGGCATCCTGTTGGTGGATTTGATGGATCAGGGACTTGACCTTCTAACTTTACGCGCTTAGCTGGGTTACGTGGGTCAGGATGCGGTACAGCCGACAATAGAGCTTCTGTGTAGGGATGTTTGGGTCTAGAATATAGATCTTCGACGGTAGCCATTTCGACTAATCGACCGACATACATCACCGCAACGCGATCTGAGATATATTCCACTACACTCAAATCATGTGCGACAAAGAGATACGTTAAGTTAAACTCGTCTTGTAAATCCATTAGCAAGTTGAGCGTTTGTGCTTGGATCGATACATCCAACGCTGAAACAGGCTCGTCTAACAGAATTAATGATGGACGTAAGGCTAACGCACGTGCAATACCAATCCGTTGGCGTTGCCCACCAGAGAATTCATGTGGGTAGCGGTCCATATGCTCTGCTCGTAAACCCACTGCTTCTAGCAATCGTGCGATTTCTCTATCAGTTGCTTTGCCTTCATCTAATCCATGAACACGCAACGGGTCACGGATAATGTCAGCGACACTCATGCGCGGATTGAGGGCATTAATCGGATCTTGGAATACCATGCTGATTTCACGACGGATAGATTTTAACTGTGATTTCGATAATGAGGCTAAATCAACCATCGAATCATCATCCGATATGAGTTTACTGCGAAACATAATTTGTCCATCAGTTGGATCATATAGGCGAATTGCAGTACGGCTAGTTGTTGTCTTACCACAGCCAGATTCACCGACTAGCCCTAACGTTTCACCCTTGCGGATGAAAAAGCTAACATCATCAACAGCTTTCACATGCCCAACAGTACGACGCATAAAGCCTTTTTGTATTGGGAAGTATTTTTTGAGATTACGAATTTCCAGTAAGATGTCTTGATCGGTAGTTAGTTCACTCATGATGATTGACTGACCCTATGATGTAAAAAACATGCAGATGATTGGTTATCATTTATTGGTTGAAGTGCAGGAATACTCTTATCACAGATTCCTTCCATGTAGTCATAGCAACGGTTGCGGAAAGCGCATCCTGATGGGACGTTGAATGGATCCGGCACCATGCCTTTTATTGCTTCTAGGCGGCGACCACGAACTTGACCAATGCGTGGGATAGACGCAAGTAGTGCGTTTGTATAAGGATGCTTGGCGCTATAGAACAGAGAATCAATATCCCCTGTCTCAACGATACGACCCATATACATCACTGCAACATCTTTAGCAACTTCAGCAATTACGCCCAAATCATGGGTGATATACATGATTGCCATGTTGTATTCTTCTTGGATTTCTAGCATCAGATCATTAATTTGTGCCTGCGTTGTGACATCAAGTGCGGTGGTTGGCTCATCAGCGATCAATAAACTTGGGTTACAAGATAATGCAACGGCAATCATGACACGCTGACGTTGTCCGCCACTCAGTTGATGGGGGTAACTGTCTACTTGTTCATGGGCGCGTGGAATGCCTACACGGTCTAATAATTCAATCGCAATGTCTCTAGCCTCTTTTTTGCTGACATTGTGTTGCTTACGGATGGAGTTACCCATTTGATTAGCGACTTTACGATATGGCTTGAGGTGTAGTTGAACTGCTTCGCCGATATGCGTACCTGTTGTGTAAACAGGCGTTAGCGAACTCATCGGCTCTTGAAAGATCATAGCAATTTCACCACCGCGCAAGCTTCTAACCGCATCACCATCAGGGTCTAACTGTGTCAGATTAATAGATTTGCTTTGCCCTGACTCATTATGGCTCGGTTGGTGGAAGATAATCTCACCGTCAGCAATGTTTCCGTTCTTGGCTAGCAGTTGCATGATGGCACGTGCTGTTACCGATTTACCAGATCCACTTTCACCGATGATGCCCATCGTTTGACCACGGCGAATGGAAAAGTTGACGCCGTCTAACGCACGGACTATGCCACGCCGGACTTGAAACTCGACTTTTAAATTTTTGACTTCCAATAAAATATCGTTTGACATAAATGACCTTACTTCTGAGTACTGTATGGGTCTACTGCATCGCGAAGACCATCACCTAACATATTGAAACCGAGTACGACCAATACGATGAACGGAATCGGAATCAGTAACCACGGCGCAAAACGTATTGCTCTTACTGTGGAGACTTCTTGTAACAACACGCCCCAGCTTGTGAGTGGTGGTCGCAGACCGAGACCGAGAAAGCTGAGTGCAGTTTCCGCTAGAATCATACCGGGAATCGACAAGGTTGCGATGACAATGACATGGCTCATCGTACCGGGAATCAAGTGCCGAAGTAGAATATCGCGGTCATTTGTCCCATAGCTCTGGGCGGCTAAGACATATTCGCGTTCCCGAATGGACAATACCAAGCCACGAACCTGCCGTGCGAGACCACCCCACCGTACAAACGATAGAATAATCGTCAACATGAAATAGACAGCAATCGGCGACCACTGTGGTGGAATCGCAGCCGCTAATGCAAGGAATAGCGGAATGTCGGGGAACGCTGAAAGAAACTCGGTGGTACGTTGAACCACGACATCTGTAAAACCACCATAATAACCAGATATTGCACCAAGTACTGTTCCGAACAGTAGCGTGAGCATCTGACCCATCAACCCGATGAGTAGCGATAATCGTCCTCCGTAGATAATACGCGAGAACATATCACGCCCCAGACGGTCTGTCCCGAATAAGTAAACATGTGCATCGGGATCGTCTGGATGTGTTCCAAATAGGTGAATATTCGTCTCGAACAAGCCAAGGAACTTATACGGTTCGGCGGGTACAAAGAAATAGATGTCATAGCGTACAGACGTATCAATCTCGTAACTACGGCGCATCTGCTCCATATCAACAATTTCAGTATACCCATATACAAACGGGCGCAATGAAAAGTTACCATCTTCATCGATAAAGTGTAGGGCTTGCGGTGGAGCTTCAAGATAATCTGACATATGTTCAAGCAAATACGGCGATAGTGGTTCTGCAAGAACGACACATACAAGGTAGAACGTTAAGACAATAATCCCACCAAAAACAGCTAAACGATTTTTGCGGAATCGCCACCAGACCAGACTCCAATAGCCTTGACGAGTAGGTGAGTCTGTCTGTGGTAATTGATCTTCAGGTTCGATAGAAGGTTGCATCATGATAATAACATCACTAATCTAAACGGATTCGCGGGTCAGACCAGACAAGAAGCAAGTCTGCCAACAAGTTACCCATAAGCAATAAGAATGTGAAAAAGATAAGGATTGTCCCAGCAAGGAACATATCTTGTTTTTGTAGCGCATTAACAAATAATGGCCCGACTGTCGGTAGGTTGAGAACGATCGCAACAAGTGCGTTGCCAACAATGATGTTTGGAAGTGACTCAGACCCAAGTATGACAATCAGTGGATTAATTGCAATCCGGACACCATGCTTCCAAACGACTGTACGATTTTTGAGGCCTCTTGCCCGTGCGGCTTCGATAAAAGGTTGTCCAAGCGTATCGAGTAAGTTAGCACGCATGATACGGATCAACGATGCAGCACTGGTGACACCACCAATCAATGCTGGAATCCATAGATGACTGAGCAAATCGAGCACGCGTGCAAAACTCCAAGGCGCGTCCCGGAACTCGCGTGAGAATAAGCCACCAATTTCCTGATCGAGTACAACAACAGCAAAATACATTACGAGTAGTGCCAGCAGAAATCCCGGCATGCCTAGCCCAATAAAACTAATCGTTGTAATGATTTGGTCACCCAGAGAATATTGTCTAACCGCAGAATAGACTCCAACTGGTATGGCAATTGCCCATGTGACCATTAAAACTGCTACCGCAAGAATAATCGTATTGCCTAATCTTTGACCAATAATTTCACTGACCGGACGTTCATATTCAAAGGCTTCCCCAAAATCTCCCTGCACAAAGTTCGTAATCCACGTCACATACCGCTCGATAAATGGCCGATCCAGTCCATAGCGTTCCCGAAGAGCATCAATGCGGTCAACTGCTGAGGTATCACCACGGGATTGTAATTCAGCAAGACGGAGTTGAAGATAGTCTCCTTCGGGAAGTTCAATGATGAAAAACCCTGCAAAAGAAACCAACACCAGCATCACTCCTGCATATGCTAGTCTTCGTATCACATAAGCAAGCATAAATAACCTCTAGTTCTGAAAATATGATGGAGAGCAATCGAAAGTGACCGCTCTCCAAGAGTTTAGCATTTAGTTACTGCGGATGAAAAATTGTTCTGGGTGTTGGTTACCGGGGGTTGCAGGTGCCCATGGCCCCAATACGCCTGTGTCTGGAATATTGCGGAAGTTATTGCTTGCAATAACAGGATTAGGAATGTCACCACATGCACCAATCGCGAAAGGACCGAATTCGGTATGCAGACGGAAGACATCCAACATCAGGTCGTTACGTGTAGCAGGGTCACCTTCAGCAAAACCAGCTTCGTAAAGGTCGATCAGTTGTTCTTCGACGCTACCTTCTTCGGGCGGTGCACCAAGCTCACCGCCACTGTTGTACCATACACCAACTTCGGGCCAGATGCGTTCACCGCGAACAGGGAAAACCCAGTCAGGATACGTCCACAAGTCCATTTCTGCAGCACCGACGGCACTCAGCATGTAGGATGAGTTTTCGTTGAGTGTACCAAGCCACTCATTGACATCAGCCAATTGGTTCAAACGCGCACGGATGCCAACTGCTTCCAGATTGGTGCGGAAAATTTCCGATGCATCTGCATTTTCTTGCAATTTACCATAGTCCCAATAGTCGAGAATCAATTCAAATGGTTCACCACTTGGCAGAGTACGGAAACCGTCATCATCACGGTTGGTCATACCAACTTCGTCAAGGAGAGCATTAGCTTGGTCGATATTCAATTCGGCATATGAATTTGCCCATGCATCAAAGACTGCTTGACCATCTTCAGTTGCAAAGTGGAGTGATTGTGGGCTGACAGTAAATTGTTTTGCTTCAGAGAACCCTTGCCAGACAACATCACAGACACGGTTACGGTCTAGAGAGAACGATAATGCTTGACGGAATGCAGGTGAGCGCAGTAATGTGCGGATTTCAGCGACGACTTCTTCAGGTTCGCCATTGCCACGGTAGCTCTGGTTGACCATCCAATTCGGTTCTGCACCGTTTGCCTGTGCATAGTTAATGACACGATAGTCGCTTTCTTCGGCATTTTCGAGCAAGAACGGAATATCAGTAAAGTTCTCGACTGCACGGAATGACGCATCATATTGACCTTGAGCGGCATTCAATAAGCGCACTTCATTGTCTTCTACTAATTCAAATTCAAGGCGGTCAATATATGGCAGTTGATTACCTTCGGCATCGACTTTCCAGTAGTATGGATTGCGCACGAATTTCCATGATTCACTTGGTGTAAAGGACTCAAGATGCCAAGCAAAGATAGTTGGGAAATCGGGGTTTTCGTACCATAGTGAATTATCTTCTAGTACACCATAATCTCCATCATCACTGTATTCTGGGTGAAACTGACTGAGGTAATGTTTCGGATACATAAAGCGTTCCCACTCCCAATAGCCTTGCGCTATAACAGTGTGAGCTAACCATTGTGGGGTTGTCCATGTAATAACCATTGTATAATCATCAGGGAATTCGACGGTTGCAGGTGTGCCATCTTCATTACGCATATATCCTGGAGGGCTTATGGCTTCATAGTCCTCATTAAGGTGCAGGTCTTCCCATGCAAAACGAATGTCTTCCATCGTGAATGGTGCACCATCCGACCATTTGATGCCTTCACGGAAGTTAAGTGTCAACTGTGTACCGTCTTCATTATATTCCCAACCTGTAGTTGAACCTGGAATGTAACCTGAATAGTCAGCTGCCCAGCGTACCGGTGGATCATACATAATCAAACGGATTGCGCCCGCCCATGTGTATTGGGAGACATTCTGCCATGTGCCACCGTATTCACCAATTTCTTCAACAACTTCTACAATTGCCACATCCACAGGCAAGCGTTCTTCAACAGGTGGCAATTCGCCTGCTGCTACCATTTCAGCTAGCATTGGTGCTTCGTTATATTCCATATCTTGTGCAGATGCCATCAATGTGATTGCAAGTGTCGCCATGACGATGACTATCATACGACTAACTAATTTGGGGATCATGTTAAAACTCCTTAGTATTAAGTCTAATTTTGTATCAAGATTGGATGTTTCTGTTTGTTCGATTTAGGGTGTTAATATCCTTTTGGTTGAGTTAACAGGTGAGAATATTTATATAATAAATCATAACGTTATAACGTTATGATGTCAACCATTTAATCGAATTCTCATAATTTAACTCATTATAGCTGTGAGGCTAGCCATTGTTGACCTGTAGCAATTATCTCATCACGTCCATTGACTACACCAAAGATATAACGTTTACCTGTTTTGCTGTGTGGTGCATATTCAATTTCGATTTTGTGAGTTTCAGTCCACCACACTTTCCATTCACGGAGGGTAATCTCCGTATCATAAACGAAGCCCGTGCCATGTCCTGTTTGTCGGTTGATGTAGCCATATATAAAGTGTTTCTTGTAGTAACAATCCTCGACTTTGCCACCTGCTGCCTGAATAAAGCAATCACCATAGTTATGTCCACAGATTGATTCGGATTTATCCCATAAAGCTTTGCCTTGTGCGAGGCTAACCACATCATCGAGCCCATACATCACAAAGGTAATGTCAGATTCCTCGCCAACAGCACGAATAAAATCTTCTGTCCAGTCGGCATTGTTTTCTTGATAGATAATTTCAATAGCAGGGGAGTCTTTGTATACACGATCAATTTTGCGAGTTAGTCCTGTTTGTACATGAATATTAACATACGCATCAGTATCATGGATTGCTGTAATTTGTGTTGGGGTAGCATCCCACGCATCGCCGAGATACTGTCCATCGAAGCCATAGGCTGTGTTTTCTTGCGTACGTTTATCTATAAATTGTGTGATGCTATAACCATCACCATTGTGTAGATAACCTGTGCCATATTGATAGCGTAAGTGGCCAGTTTCGATTGTCAGTGTGTCTTTATTGATGTTATACCAACTCATTTGATAGCCTTTCGTCTGCTGTCGATTCGATTAACACGTCGCCGAAACTACAGACCGTATGGTGTGCTAAGAGTAAGACAGAACCATGGGATAGTTCTCCCTCGCTACCATATGCGACTGCATTCCATGTATCGGGTTCTGTTGCTGTTGCTGACCACGCTTTTAATTTATAATAGTTGCTGCTCTCAGGTTGATTCTGTACACTAAATTTGAGGTAAAATGTCTCGCCAAAGTCTGCCTGAAACCCTTTGACGTCAAGCGCAAGAGTAGATGACGCGTCATGTCCTTCTAAACGTAACTGAAATCCATATTCCTTGTCCCAACCGTACCATGCCATGCCACCAATCGGTTCATAGCCGAAGCGTGGCTGGTCTGCCGAGTACTCATCAACTTCCCAATCAACATGTCCCTGCCAATACAATGCCATACCCACGCCATATCCACCACTCATTGGGTTTGTGCCAGACGCAGAAAATCCGTAAATCGTTATCGGAACGGTGACTTGATAGTTTGCCCACTGGATGTCACCTAGGGCGATAGCACGATCATAACCAGATTCTTCTACCCAGACTTGACTATTCCCTATCCTCCAGCGTCCATCAGTAACTTGACCAATATCTAAGATTGATTGATGCCTGTCCCATTGAACTGCAAAGGGAAGTTGTGGGGTCGTTTTCTGTTTCTGTATGATGAGTGTTTTTGTATGAGTTTTGCCGTTGTTCATTTCAACGATGATGTCGATTGGATTGTCGCCAACTGAAAGTGCCTGTGCATCGAGTTCGATATTAAAGTCACCACGCCCAGCTAAACGCCTTAAATCCGCTCCCCATGAGATTTGCTTGGGTTCAGATTCGTTAAGTCGGTACGCTAGTGTTTCTACTTCATCAATCGGAGAAATACGCCCCAGTATGTTCATCCAACGTTGTGCAACATATAGCAACGACTGTTTTTCGCCATACCACACATCAATTGTTACATCACTCATGGGAAGTGACCTGCTCGTCGACTTCTACAGTGACCGGATTGCGTAATGATTCTATTTGTAGCGCAATTGCCTTGAAACCTGAATCATGCAATAAACCAAATAAGTAGCGGGCTGGAGTAGCTTGTAAGTAATGTTCAAGGTCTTTACGTCCAAATCCAAACACCGTCATATTGCCTTCCATCGGGAAGTAAGAAGACAGTTTGGGCTCGGTATCGACTTGCGCCATGAATAGCACGCGTTCACATTCTGGATCGCCGAAGTACAGCCAACCGGGGTCTAATACTGCATCCCATGTTTCCCCAATAGGGGTTTGTGTACCATCAGACCGTACGATAAAGCCATTTTCTTCATCGAGATGTCCCCCCGGTGTGCCTTCATATAATAACCAGTAGGGATCAGGCGCGTTTATGATTTGAAGTTCAATATGCGATGGATATATTTCCCAGATCGCTTTAACCACTTTGTCATGTGTTTCAACCTCAATCCGACAACAGATCGGACCTTGTGATAAGATACGCGTGGTTGCGTTTTCGGCACCAGGATGCAAATAATCATCAGGATGTTTGATATTGGGGATGCCACGATAAATACCATCAGATCCACCATGAGGACGATAACGTATCCAGTCGATGCCGTCATTGTCAATGAGTGATGCGATACCACCTGATTCTTGGTGAATAATGTAAGTCGTCTTTGATGTAGTGACTTGATATGATGCCTGCCCCTGATGATAAGTTTCTGCCAGATAAACCCAAGGCGTAACAGCGTGAGTAGCGACTGCTTCTTCATCAAGGTACAAATGATAGTGTCGTTGCGTATTCGCTTGGGTCTTGCCTAATAGTAATATACGTAAAGTATGGTTATCTTCGGTATTATCAAAATCAATCTGAAATGGCACTTCGTCATTGATGACCGTTTCATCGCTATCGACTTCGACAACACGAAATCCAGCTATATTATCTAATGACAAATTGAGTTCGACGGAGATTACTTGCTCATATTGAATGTGTTGAGATGGTTTTGTATGAATTGCTATCACTTTTGTTTGCATGTTAAGCTCCTTCCTCGGTGATGGTTAAAACAATGTGGCTATTGGGTTCATAATGTAACCAGTACATATCTGGCTCGGTGTCGCTTTGCATTAGGTCGATTGGGTTGGGCGAAGTTATTGTGTGTCGGCTAATGATTGACAAGCGACCTTCAATTGATGATTCAATCGTAATCTCATAGCCATGATCTTGGGTTCTTTGGTACGAGAGGTAACCATTTCGAATTGGGACATTCAGAATGCCATCTCCGACTTTACAATGCCTTAAATCAAGCGACGCACCATAATATGTAGGGATCACGCCGTATGCGCCTTCGACGATACTTTGTAATGGCACTGCACCACTCCATAGCTGATAGTATCCTGCGGGATCAACATGCGAGCCTGTTTCAGCACGAGATACTGCGCTATAAGACTCAACTTCCACGCACCGACCGGGATGACGAGAACGACGAAGTGATTGGGCAAGGTTATTTTGAGCACGTTGTGCAAGGTCAGTTTGTCCCACACGCCATAAACCAAGTGTTAGCCATGCACCAGACATCATCCAACGACCGCCCCATACATGATTACCGGGCATCCCTTTCCATGGCAGTACCATGTCATATGTCAGCCAGTCAGGTAGATCAGGAAAAAATTCTTCTAATTTCCAAGGATTAGATAACGGAATCGCCTCAGCAATTGTCATATCGGGGTCAGTTTCGGCTAATACATCGTAAAATGGATATTGTGCTGGGGCAGGTAACGGATCAAGCAGACCCATCTGTTCGATTGCATTACAAATCGAGTCGACACGGTCTGCTGGCACAATTCTTTCCGCCAATGCCATACCATGTGCAGTGCTTGCAAATGCAGAAAATACAGTCACGTTGTCTATATCACGGGGATACACCCAACTCTTTTCATCGTTAACTTGTACCCATTCAGCATAGTAGCCATGCTCTGGCATCCATAAACCACCATCTGTAACATCTCGATTGAGCATATCGATGCCTAAAGTACGTAACGATCGCCAATGATGTGCATCATTGGTATAACCTAATGCTTCTGCCATATCTGATGCGACACGTAAAGCGCGTAAATAGCAAACATTTACAAATAATACCGCACCTACGCGCCATAAGCGTCGCATTGAACCGGCATCTTTCCAATCACCAGACGAGTTACGTATAAATCCATCTAACGCATCACCGTCAGTTGTGTCGATGTCGAGCAGGTAAGCCAGTTGCTGCGTAACAGCTTGATAATGTTCTTCAAGCCATTCGTGCCCTTTTAATGCCCATCCATAGTTTTGTGCACCGATACCCAACGCGGGGCCATCGGAAAAGTTGCCATCTCTGGGGGTGCCATCTGGATATAATCCAATACAAGATGGTAATTCGGCATATTGATCTAATGTTGCGCCGATGTTTTCGAAAGCAGTGTCTTGTGCCATACCACCTGCATAAATCGCGCCGGGTACACTGATTGCACAATCACGCATCCAATACACATGAAATACGGGTTTGTCAAAAGCAGCGAGAAGTCCGTGTACAGCATCGTCTTCTACATTGCGCGAATTAAATAGAACTGTTTGTTTATAGGTACGCCATGCGGCGGCTTCTGTATCTGACATCTGGTGAGGACGCGCTACTTTATATACAATATCGTCCCACATGTTTAAAGCATCATCATATGATTTATCGATCATATGGTTTCGCATGATGGATAGAGTTGTATTTCCTTGGAATTCTAAATCAAGTGTGATGGTCGAGTAACCAAGTGGATGTTGCTTGGTGTGTTGTGATGTCTTTTGTGTCCAGCTTACTAAACCGGGCAACTTGATAATGAGATAACTTGAATCGTTTTGACTATCTTGGATTTTAAAGCTATCTGTAGTGAATTTTTCGATAATCATGCCGTTAAATTTAAGTAAAGTTGCATCTAGCATGACACGGACAGTGGTGATTGAACGTGAGTCTGCGTTGATATTGGCATAAAGTGTTTGTTCGTTAGCATCTGTCATCACTCGAACATTATCCATCGCTGATGACAACTGTTTCAAGTGAATTTCTGGTGGACAGTACAAAATTTGACTTTGCGATGTAAATCCAATCGGCTGGAGTTTGTCTTCATGGTTGGATAAGAATTCGAATTGAATCCCATAATCGTCTGAGGGATATAATCTGCCGGCAAAGGCAATACCGTACTGCTGTACACAACCTATCTGAATAGGTTCAAGTGTATATTGTGTACCAATTCGATGTGTGAGACGGACTGTAATAATTGTATCTTGGGCATAATCAAGATACTGACTAATTTCAAACTGCGCGGGGCGACCATTGGGTTCGTAGTAACCGACTGTATGTCCGTTAACATAGAATAATGCTTCTGTATCTAAATGTGGAACTTGTAGAATAACATGGTTACTCTGCCAGTTTGATGGGATACGAGTTTTCAACCGATACCAAGCATATCCTTCGGTGTCTGCATCATCCCATGAGTAGGGAAGATCAACAGATTGCCATTGGGTATCATCAAAATCTACACCTGAAAAATCTGGGTGGTATTCAGCCAGAGGCGGGTGAAAAAAGGTGGTATCTAGCAAAATATTATCGTCTTTGAGTTGTGTTGACTCAGGGTGTGTCGCTAATAATGTGACCCATTGCGACCAATTGCCGACACGATGAGCGGGGCGATCACCTAGCATCTGTTGCCTTTCACCATCAGCATATGTTGACCAATCTATCAAATAACCCTCATCCTGTGTTTCGACAAGGGGACGTTTTGCATGTATCTTAACAGTTGCTGCATACTGGCCTTTGCCCTCAATCCAATATAGATGTTTGCCTGTCCTGATAAGTGATGAGACATCAATGGTGATCGAGTCGTCTTTGAGGTTAATCTGGCGATTTCCACCTGGGAAACGTAGCTGATATACTCCAGTATCCCCCGCTAATTCAAGTTGAGCTGTAAGTTGTGTAAAAGCAGGTATCACATCTTGTACGCAATGGGTTGCTTGGTCAAATTGCAGGGTAGTGCTCCAACGATCCATACCATACCATGTCTGTGTTTGTCCCCAGATGGGTTTGTCAGTAGTCGGATAATATTTCATAATTACTCCAGTAGTTAGGTGGTAAACCAGCGTGTAAATTTATCATTTGGTTGTTGCTGATTGTCTGTTAATGGATAATGACGATGAAAACCTTCTTGTGAGTGCATCATCCAAGATTCTTCGGGAGTAGCATCGCGCCCTAGCTTCTGTGTTTTAAGGTGTATCCACCAAGAACTTTGGGTTTGATGACAGACATATAGTTGTTGGACATGTGATTGTAGAAAGGGAGCAACGTCAATAATAATATGAGCTGGATCAGATTGATTCAGATTTCGGTTTGTATTTTCAGGATGTGCATCCCAATATGCCTGAAAGCTATACACAAGAGGTGAATCATGCAACTCCTTAACTACATCAAGGACAGTACGATGAATCAATTTATGAGCTGGATGACCATATTCCCCATCACTACCATGCGTGAGAATGACATCAGGCTTGATCTCATTGGCTAATGTTTTGATTTCTTGCCTGAATGTTTCTGGTTGATGATAGAACTCAATCATTTCTCCAGCTAATCCGACTTCATCAACATAATCTAGAAAATGTAATGTCGCATTGAGAACCTTTGCCGCGCATTGCATCTCTTTCGTTCGGACTTTACCTAATTCACCTTTATCTTCAATCTGTGGATAACCCGGCGCACCGTTTTCGCCTCGTGTTGCGCATACTAGGTGAATTGAAACCCCTTCCGATGACAAACGCGCTAGAGTCCCACCTGCAAAGATTTCATCATCAGGATGAGCAAAAATACATAATACGCTTTGCAAATCGGTCATGATGGGGGTGTCCATTTCATATCAGGGTCAAGCGGGAAAATCGGGCGGGTGAGTCGTTGATAATCTAATGTCGTTAGGTCTTGGTCGATAACACCGGGAGATAGTGCCAAAAACTCTGTGCCAGCAATCTCTGCCAGTTCGGGGAAGAGATACCCAAGCTTGATCGCGATAATATCAAAGTCAGTTAATCGCAAGCCAAGCTGATCAAATTGCGCAACGGTAGTAAATGCAGTCCGTTTTTCTGTCAGAATAAGCGTGACACCTGCGATCTTCAACAAAACGTGCTGATTATTTGTCTCAATGTCAAATATACCTTTAACCTCGCCTGTCACATCAAGCGGTGATCCATGTATCGTATCCAGTTTTCCACCAACTGATAGGGATACGGTTGCACCTATGCCTGCATCAATACACGTTTGTACCGCTTGTTTATCGACGATGGCAGGATGTAGCGTATTTTCAACCTCGGCATCCAATAGTGCTTTGAGCATGATCGTTAAATCGCCGACACCACCACCTGTGATATTGTCGCCAGAATCACTGATGAATATTGGTTTCTTGGATGCTTGTTGTGCTTGTTGAATACAGGCTTCTATCGTATTGGCTGGTGCACCGAATCGGAATTGATGGCGAACATCCCAGTAAGATTGTGCCAATTGTCTAGCAGCCGTTTTGACTGACGTTTTGTCATGCCCAATCGTAATAACGCTCCCAGAAGTTCGTGGTTCGTCTGCCCATGCGTACCCAATAAGAATTGACGCATCAACTAAACTATGTTCGTGGGTGATTGTCGGAAGTTGTGAATAAAGCGATGTACCTGGTTCCCATGTCGTCGCTGTCATTTCACCGGGGAGCATCACTGGAACACGAATGTACTCCATATACGGTGTTTGACCTGTTCTTAGAGCATCTAAGAGCAACTGACCAGCACGGGCGCGAGTTTCTTCTATATCAACATGGGGTGCAGTACGGTACGCAGTAAGACAATCAAGGTGATTCACAACTGTCTGTGATACATTGCCGTGCAAATCATAACTGGCCGAGATAATACATGTCTCGCCAACCACATCTCGAATGGCTGTTACCCAGTCTCCTTCCGCATCTTCCATACCCTGTACGAATAATGCACCGTGCATATCCAAGTAGACACCATCTAGTGGCATCGCCTCGGTAAGACCCATTAACATCTCTTGCTTGATGGCATCATACGTCTCTCGTCTGACGGCACCACCTGGAGTTGCCCTTGCCCAAATCAATGGGATTGCCTCTACAGCAGACTCATAAGTGAGAAACATGCAACGGTTAATTAAATCCTGTCCACGCACTATCGTAAACTCATCATCACCAGCAAGCACAGGCGAGAATGAACAACTCTCATTTGAGATTCCAGCAATTGCAATTTTCATGAGCTAACCACCCATTGTCATGACCAAAGTTGGATTCAACAGGTAAGGCGGTAGGTAGGCTGGGATATTCGAAAATGGAAGCACTTCGGGCTTCAGATTAATCCCCAAGGTCTCAATCATGAAGGTCCGACGAGCTTGAATTCGTGACCATGCTTCAGGATATTTTTCAGCGAATTCAGCTCGTAAAGCATGGTCGGCTAAAGCGACACCATCTTCAATATTGGTCATAAAATAATCTGTACCTGTTGCTGGAATGACATCAACTTGTATTGCCATGCCTGACTTCAATGTTTGAGTTGAACCTTTGTAAACAGGAGAATTTAGCCATTCATCTAGATGAATTAAGTGTCCGGGGTTGAGTTCTACACCAAAAAATGGGTCGCCAATACGGTTATGAATAATGCTATAGAGTTCGCCGCCTGTTACACCGATGCCGATAGCTTCATACCATGCGACAATTGCCTCAAAGTATGGAGTAACCAGTTTATCCACATAATCTTGAATAGATTCAGGTAATTCGCTTGCTTGGCTGACAACAAATCCCGCTCGGCTGTTGAGTGAACCCCATAGTCCAACAGCATTTGTGAATGGGTCACCATGTTGTATCACGCGATTTGTCGGACTGCCCATGCCGATAAATGCGCGTTCACCAGACGACAACATCAGATGGCATGATAAGGGTAAACCATTGAGTTGCATGAGCTGTACAGTTTCAAACTCTGTCATGCCCGGTTTGACTCCAAACAACACATTACGAACAGCCTGTGAACTATAAGTTGATACAAATTCAAACCGCGCCAGTTGTTCGACTTCGTTCTTTGTACGGAGACCATCGCTAGCATCCATCAAAATGTCGTTGGCATTGACGATAAGTTCGTTTCCACCTGTTAGATCACGCAAAATGTCTACAATATATGATGGAATTTCTAGCCATGATTTAGGGTTGTCGGCATCATCTGTAATAAATGGCTTCCACCCTGCAACACCGACTGAACTGCTATTGGTAATACCTGCCTCAGTGAATATGATTTTTAATGATTTACTTTGAGTACGATCTTGCCCCGGTAGGCTAAAACTCTGGAATAAAATGACATCTAAATCTGAAACGATAGGGCTAATTTTGGTAAAGCCATGTCCTTCGTTACCGACAAGTAATTGTGGTTTACTGGCTCGACCAGCGTTGATGTCACAGATTAATAAAGCTTCTTCAAAACGCGGATCAAACCCTGTCAAATAGGATAAATTTGCAGAGTGTTCACGATCAGCATAGACAATGTAATAATCGTATTCTTGTTCAGCGGCGCGTAGATATAGGCGGTCAAGACGATCATGGTAAATATCTGCTGTGATTGTGGGTTCTACAGTTGGTAAACCAAATTCAGGTAGGGCAACATGAGCTAAAGTGGATGATGACATAACTGTTCCTTTTCAATAAGCAAATCAAATCTATCGACACATCGTTTGATGAATCTATACAGAAAATATTTAGTTCAGGTTTAGGAGCTATTATCGCTTTAGTGCAAGTTGTAGCGCATAACGGTCGGCGCGATAATACATACGGCGATATTCTACTGGTATATTGAGTTGTGAATAGGAATAGCGTTCAATATAAATAAGTGCTTGTTGTTCTGATACTTCAAGAATATCACTCCAACTTTTTGATGCGTTCATCGCAGAGATATTTTGTTCTGCTCGTTCGATTCTTATGTCATATTCTTGTTCCAGAACATCATAAGGCGACTCAACAGCATAATCGTGACCATCCAAGAAACCTTTACAGTAATCATGGACTAAGAATATTTGATCAAGCAAAATTGGTTCGTTGTCAGCGAGACATAGCCGACTCAGGAATGCTAAATCATCTCCGTTCTTCATGTTAAGCTTTTCAGCAGTCACACGCGATACTTGCACAATATCAGCTTCGATAACTTTTATAGATGGTTTCAGACCACGTTCCTGCATATCCTCTTCGAAAGAAATTAAGCGTGCTGCATCTGTCCTTACTTTTGCAAGTGAGACAAAAGTACCTTTGCCACGCCGCTTATATACTAGATTTTCGTTGGCAAGTAGCTCGACTGCTTGGCGCACTGTTATACGGCTTACATCATAAAATTCCATCAATTCAGGTTCAGCAGGCAATAAATCGCCTGCTTGCCATTCGCCATGGAGGATACGATCACGTAAGATAACATATAACTGATGATAAATCGGAACCTTACTGCTTCGTTCAATTGAAGTACCATGTAGGACTTGTGTATTTGAATGTAAACCGTTATTTGCCATCGGTAGATTTATCCATTTTCTCTATTTTTGTAGCTGTAATTGGGAATAGGTTAATTCTACCACTAGTTACAAATTCAATATACACACAATATAACATTATAACGTTATAATGTCAAGGGCGATAAAGACTTTAAAAGCGCATCAAAACGAATCAATCCGTAAATCATGTGTTAATACTGGACTTTTGACCAGAAGAAAATATAACGTCTAAGATTTATACTAAGATCTAAAATAAATGCTGTGGGTAACGCTTATATCTACACTAGTACATTGAGTAGGACATCCTTATATGCTTCGTAATCGTAACTTTCTATTTTTGTGGTTGGTCACTGTCACGACAACTCTCGCTATTGAATTATTCACCATCTCCATTCTTGTTACTATTTTTGAGCAGACCGATTCTACATTGTTGGCTGCTGGAACGATGGTCGCACGTATGTTACCCTCATTTCTCTTAGGACCGATTGCAGGTGTTTTGGTTGATCGTTTTCCCCGGAAGCTGATCTTAATTTGTATGGATATTGCTCGCTTGTTCTTGGTTGGGTTTGCGATTATGACTTTACAAGGAGAAGGGGATATTTCTGTTATGGGAATTTACCTGATACTATTTTCTCTAGCTACAGCCGATGTCTTTCATCGTCCTGCACGTTTATCGCTGATTCCTGCATTAGTGCCTGTCAACGATTTGGTGCGTGCAAATAGCTTTATCTTGGTGTGGTCGCAGATTATCTTGGCTTCATCATATGCTCTGGGTAGTTGGCTGATTATCACTGTGTCACTGAGCCAGATTGTCATCAGTATTATTGTGTTATTTGGATTTGCAATCGTATTTGCATTATTAATTCAAGTCACCAATCGTGAAAAGGTCAAATCGGTTAGCAAACCAGAACCGTTCTTTACCTCACTGGTTTCAGGTTGGCAATATCTGCGTCATCATCCAATTGCACGCCCATTGACGATTATGGAGACAATAGAACATTTACCACACGGTATCTGGACAGGGGCGATTATGTTGGCGTTTACGATTGATGGATTGGGGGCAACAACCACCGAATGGGGCTATCAAATATCGGGTTATTTTGTGGGTATGATTGTTGGCTCTCTGGTCGCAATGGGACTCACCAATGCCTTACAGAAATACCCTGGGAAAATTATTGTTGTCAACGCCTTTGGTGCGGGAATTTTAACAATGACCTTTGCTATCAGTCCGACTGTAGCATTTGCCGTGATTATCGCCTTTGTATTTGGTCCACCGTTCGCGATTCGGGATGTTGCTCAAGATTCATTATTACAAGCAACAGTCGATGAGAATCAATTAGGACGTGTTTATGCCACACGCCAAATGTTGAGTAGCATGGTATTTATGTTTGCTGGACTCTTTTTTGCGTGGTTGTCGGACTTTGTTCCGATTCGGACGATTTATATAATCGGGGGAACTATTTACTTACTGACAGCAGTTTATGCTTTGAGCAATAGGGCACTTCGTCAGAGTAAATTGACACCTGAATTATTGGCAAATCGCTAGCTGGGTAGAACTAGCATCACTAATTAGAGTAGTTACGGCATATCCAGTAATATGCCTATAGGCATACTAAATAGATTATGTTAGGGCGAAGATTGTTATCTTATTTGGCGTCAAATTCGCCTACGTTGACCGCAAGCACGTTGGTGCTCGCTATTTGCCCCAAACTTTAAGCGTTCTAAGTGACTTATTTGCGAAACATGTGGCAGAGCCAGATCCTCTAGAACGCTTATTATGTAACGTTATTTTGGGCAGAAATGAATGGCCTATCAAGGGATTTTTCAGGTGTCTCCAGCGTGTAATACCCATAAAATTAATTTTATGTTGTTGCCGTTTGGACTGCTCTTGTATAACCATTTCCATTGCTTCTTCAACTGTATTTGCAATGTAGATATCATCAACTGACGTGAAGCGTAGATTACCTAAAATACGGATGGCAATCTCAATTAACAAGGCCGGTTTTACAAATACAGTCGTACCGCGATTTGGCAAGTCTATTTGGGCTGTGTGTCTAGCGCTTGCCATGTAATTATTAGGTAACTCTGACGTATTGAGTTGTGTGCAATCAACAATTATGTCAACAACATGATCACAAGACTCGGCATAGTCGCGTACTTGATTCTTTGCATCTACCATTGCCTCGCGGCTCAAGTTACGTGGTAATGTTACTTTTAAAATTGTTTTATTCGTACTATACCAATCTACGTCTACTTTTATATCAATTCCTATACTGTAAATTCATAAATGAAAATATCATGATGTTGAAATAAGTAGATCAGTGCAGATCAAACGATTTATCTATCCGGGTTTAAAATTTTAAGTACAAGATCGATAACGAAAGCCTGTTTATCGCGTAGATTTTCCACAAACGTGTCAGCATCCTTTGAAGTACGTAATAGCTCCTGTACAACACCCTGTACGCCAGCAATAGCCATTATCAGTCGTAGCTCGCGATGATCTTCAGAAGCATATTGTCCCAGTAGGCTAAATACTTTAGCTTGTTGCGACGTTACTATTTCTTGGTGCGCTTCGGATATTTGTGCTCCATCTTGGAATGCTGTAACAGCAATGCCACTGTGAACTTCTAGTGACTCTAACATGCCTTGAATAAGCCTTCTTGCTTTAGCCTCATCAGAAAGTGCCTCACTCTCTTGTATTGCATCTTCAACTCGTTTCAACGGCTCAGCAAGCAATTCACTCAGAATGTCCGCTTTCGATTTGAAGTGGTAATAGAGAGATGGATTGGCAATGCCAAGTTCAGCGGCGATATCGCGTACGGAAGTTGCATTGTATCCACGCTCAGCAAATAGGTGAGATGCAACTATGAGAATACGTTCTCTGGTACTTAATTGTTGTTGTGGGTCGGGTTTTGAATTCATATTTGACATTTTACCTAGCATGTGCTAGATTGTCAATTATGAGTTGCCTAGCAAGTGCTAGATAAATAGTTTGGGAAAGTGAAAAAGCAAAGATGTTCGCCAAAAGTTTCAAAGGTTTACGTGCTTTCTACGCACTGAGTGCAGGTCAACTGGTTTCTACAGTCGGCTCGGGTATGACACGTTTTGGTTTAGGTATCTGGGTCTTCACCGAAACTGGAGATACAACCGCATATACCTTACTTCTATTCTTCGCTATCTTCCCAATCGGTATTGGATCCTTGTTTTCTGGACCCTTTGTGGATCGACTCAATCGTCGTCAGTTGTTGATATGGGCAAATCTAATCGCGAGCTTGAGCACACTGGTTATTGCATTGTTGTTCTTTGTAGATCAGTTGCAATTGTGGCATTTATATCTCGCATTGTTCGTGAATGGCATCGCGAATGCTTTTATCCTGCCGTCATTGGATTCGGTATCTCCGTTACTAGTGCCCAAAGAAAAGCTAGGGCGAGCATCAGGATTGACGCAATTGATCCAGTCGATGGAAACCATTGTGTCACCTTCGCTGGCGGGCTTCATCATCAGTTTTTTTGGACTGGGAGCGACCTTTATTGTGGATTTCATCACATTTAGTGCAAGTATTATCGCGCTGTTTCTGAGTGATATCCCACAAGTCAAGAACCAATCCAGCACACCCAATAGCAATGCGTTACAAGATTTTCGTGCTGGTTTACAGTATATCCGTCAGCGCCGTGCTTTGATGTATTTGATGGGACTATTCGCAATCACGATGTTCTTACTGCCCGGTGTTGCCTACTCGCTTGTCACACCGATGGTGCTGACATTTGCTAATGAAACAACCCTCGGCTTTATCATATCGAGCTTCGGGATTGGTTCAATGATTGGGGGTATTGCATTAGGAATCTGGGGTGGTCCTCAGAAGCGATTACCTGGCATTCTGACCGCGCTGACGGTTGTTGGTTTAGCAGCAATCTTGATCGGCTGGTTTCAGAATGCTGTCATCATTGGTGCTGGGTTCTTCATTACAGGTGTTGGCTTTGTCTTCATCATGGGACTCAGTCGGGTTATCTGGCAGACCAAAGTCGATCCTCATATCCTTGGACGTGTCTTTGCCCTACAAATCGCAGTTGGCGTTCTGAGTCAATCTGCAGGTGTTCTGTTGACTGGACCACTCGCGGACCAGATCTTTGAACCACTCTTGATGAGCGGTGGTGCGCTCGTAGATAGCCTTGGTCTTTGGATTGGTAGGGGTGCCGGTAGAGGTATGGCACTTATGTTCATCATCGTTGGCATCATTGAGCTTGTCATCGTTTTGTCATCACTTGCCAGCCCGTTCATTCGTCAGATTGAAGAGCAATTACCTGACCCAACTATAGCCTTATCTGATTCGGATGTTCGCCCAGTCAATTTATCTTAATACATATCCAAACTGTTAGTATTATCATATTCGAGGAATAAAATGATACAAAAACAAGCAATTCCAACCGTCGATTTCACCAGTGCTGCTTTCAAAGCAGACCCCTATCCATATTATGCAAATTTGCGGACATATGCGCCTGTTCACCCCGTGGAGAAATTCTTTAGGGGGCAACGCGCATGGCTTGTCTCTCGCTATGAAGATGCCGTTGAAGTGCTCAAAGCAGATGAGATCTTTGTCAAAAATCCTAAGAATGCCATGACACCTGAACAATATAAAAAAGCACCTAAAATGCCGTTCAAATCACTGTCTAGCAATTTGCTTTCTGTAGATGTTCCCGACCATACGCGACTGAAAGCCCTTGTGCATAAGGCCTTCTCGCCACGCACTGTTGAACAAATGCGTTTACAAACCGATTCTCTAACCATGCAATTATTGGACCAGATGGACGCGAAACACAAGCGGGGTGAATCTATTGATCTGATAGCGGATTATGCCTTACCGCTACCATTAACCATTATTGGTCGTATGTTGGGTGTACCCGATGCCGACAAAGATAAGTTCCATCGCTGGACACAAAACTTTGTTGCAATTGGTGGCTCAGGGTCATTCGGTGCGATTCTACGTATGCCCGGTATCGTGCGATTCGCTAACTATCTGCGTCAAATAGTGCGTGAACGTACAAGAAACCCCAAAGATGATCTAATTTCTTCGTTAGTTGCAGCAAGAGAGCAAGATGACCAACTGACAGAGGATGAAGTGGTCGCAATGGTCTTCCTCTTATTGAGTGCTGGGCATGAAACAACAGTTAATCTGATAGGAAGTGGTCTACTTGCATTGCTACAACATCGTGACCAGTGGGACAGATTACATGCTAATCCTGAGATGATTAAATCTGCTGTGGAGGAGTTATTACGATTTGTCACACCTGCAGAAATGGCAACCGAACGTTATGCTGCTACCACTACAACAATTGCTGGTGTTGAGATTCCTCGTGGTGATCTTGTCTTTGTGCTCATTGCATCTGCAAATCGAGACGAACACCGTTTTGATAATCCAGAAGTTGTTGATATCGGTCGACAGAACAACAAACATATCTCATTTGGACAGGGGATTCACTATTGTGTTGGGGCGCCGTTGTCGCGCTTGGAAGGGCAGATCGCTATTCCTGCGCTCATCGAACGATTTCCCAATCTCACCTTAAGTGTGCCAGAAGATAAACTCCGTTGGCGGAGTAATGTCGTGTTGCGTGGTCTGGAGGCTTTGCCAGTCAAATTATAAGTTGAGTTAAACAGAACCCGATGAACTAACGCTTTCTCAAATCAATCCATAAACCATAAAGGTAACAACTAAATGCATAGACCATGTGTGAGGCAACGCAGCCCTCCTCAGATATGACTGCTTTGCTAATTTATAAATCAATCTAACAACTATCTATACAAAATAAGGAGCTATAAATGTTCAAGAAAACACTAATGTACATAACAGTAGTGATGATCTGTGTGATGCCCATCTCATTCTCTCTATCGGCACAGGAAACTGACGACTGCTTTGCAGACCTTGAGATCATGACAACAAGCGACGGCATTGAGTTCGTTCGTACACCGGATGTTTGCTTTGATAATCTACCTGACTGGGATTATGAACCCCAATATCTCGAAATTGATGGCTTGCGTCAGGCATATGTTGATGAAGGACCTGCGGATGCCGATCCGATTATATTGCTACACGGTCAACCCGCGTGGTCATATCTATATCGTTATATGATTCCAGAGTTGGTTGAAGATGGATACCGTGTCATTGCAATGGATCATGTTGGTATGGGACGGTCTGATAAACCGATTGATATTGACTATCATAGTTTTGAGAATCATGTGAACCGCTTGGAAATCTTAATTCAAGAATTGGAGTTAACCAATCTGACATTGTTTGCTCAGGATTGGGGTAGTGTTATAGGTCTATACGTAACAGGTACAAATTCTGATCTCTTTGACCGTGTCGTGATTGGAAATGGTGGTATGCCAATCGTTGAAGAGGTTGCGTCACTGCCTGAGGACATTGAAGCGAGTAATATAGATTTCCATCGAACCCTTAGTCTCATTCCCGCGAATCAACCCCCATTTTACGATGCGGATGGCAATTCCCTTCTTCCAGATAATGGTGGTGTTGGTGGTGGTTTCGGACAATGGATCGCCTATGCCATGTACTATGAAGACTTTCGACCTTCGTCAATGCTCGAAGCCTTGACCTATAATGCGCTAACGCCTGAAGAACTTGCAGCATATGATGCTCCATTTCCTACGCCAATCACAATGGCAGGACCGCGGTCTTTCCCTAGCTTGTTAAACACGTTGGTTGGGGTACTGGAGCCTGCACAAGAAGGCTTGGCAAGCTATGACAAACCCTTCTTGACTATCTTTGGATTGAATGAGCCTGCGGATGTTACTGCAGCGCAGAATTGGATGATCGACACCGTTCCCGGTGCAGATGGGCAACCACACCATCTTTTCCCCGATGCAAGTCACTTTTTGCAGGATGACAAAGGTATAGAAGTTGCTGAAATGGTGAATCAGTTTATCTTGGACAATCCCATCGAGTAACACAAAAGATCACTTAGATATGGCACAAATCTCGGTATCTAGTAAACACTGTGAGAACAACAAAAGGAAACACAGGATGTCAATAATTACCCTTCTACCTGCGGGATCATGTCGCGATGTTCAACTCTATGCTGACTTGGGTAAAGGTTTGAGATTTACTGAATACCAGGTTTGTGTCCTTGCCACCTATGACTTTGAAAGGCAGATCACCGATTCAGACGCGGACTACTTATCCAGCAGGCGAACGAGCAAAGTATCCTAAGTAATGCCTTAAATTTACACCCTCCATAGTAGATCGCATCATCACGAAATCTAGGGTACTGATTTGATCATTGATTGATGGTCGCTGGCTTTTCTACTACTTGGTAGATGAGTTTATAAGACTTGAACTATGATATGTTGTGTTTTCATAACTCAAACACAAAAAACACTGTAAATTCAGTGGTTTTAGGTGTTACCTATGTTTGTTTTTGTTTGTAGCCCCTACGGGGTTTCAACACATATCATTACCCTCACTGAAAGGCAGTGTTTCCGCGCTATTGAGAATTCTATATTCTGGAAAAAGTGCGAATTCGAGCCCAGTTAGCTATACAAAGCCTGAAAACGTGAATAGAAATCAGGTCATGCTGGATCGTTACAAACAAGGTGATACATTAGCCGAAATTGCTCGTGATTTTGGTATTTCAGTTTCAAGAGTTCATCAAATTATTACAAGAGTAAATAATCACTAATTTCGTTATATTTCTTTGCCTCGGAGGGTTGTGATTATAGCAATCCTCTTCAACCTCAAATTGTTTGATAATTCACTATCTGTCTGAGAACTTCGGACTTTTTGCGTCTTAAGGTGTCTTAATATAAAAATAGTTGTACACTAATTTTAGTGGCCTATTCTACAATAATTGTAGGTCAAACTGTAATAGATTCTATTACTTAAAGACATCTTGTTATTAGACTCTAATATCTATAATGTGTTAACAATGCTTGACCTGTAAGCTTTATTATTTGGTTTGCTGCAGAGGTCATTATCTAAGCTTGGTAGCTTACTTTTTAGAGGTTTGGAATGGATGAAACGTTTAAAATATTAATTGTAGAAGATGAGCATATTGTTGCACTCGATCTCCAACAGCAAGTTGAGAAACTAGGATATGCAGTTGTTGGAATTGCGTCCTCTGCACAGAAGGCAATCGATCTTGCATTTGAAACTGATCCAGATTTAATCCTGATGGATATTCGCCTCCAAGGTGATAAAGATGGTATAGAAGCAGCACACGAAATTCGTGCTAAAAAACCAATGCCAATTGTCTATCTAACAGCTTATGCTGATGTTAAAACTTTAGAGAGAGCATCAGAAACTAGACCGTTGGGATATATTCTAAAACCATTTCAATTGCGTGATCTCGAGGCCACTATACAACTGGCTCTTTATAAATTCGAAGTTCAAATTGAGTTGGACAATTATACACGTCAACTGGACTCTATCATGAGGTATGCAACCGATGGATTTATTCTTGTCGACTCGAGTGCAAACATAATACGTGCGAATGACAAGGCAGAGTCATACTTAGAGTTATTTGGACATCAACCTGATGCTCCATTGAGTCACCTTGGTCAACATGCAATCGAAGATCTTTTACATGGTGAGAAATCAGAAGTTCTTACAGTTACTATACCTGAATCTGAACGTGTATTTGAGATGACAGTTAGCGAAGAGTTTGTTGCAGATTCCAACCCTCAACAGATCGATGTGGCTCCTACTGCGCGTTTGTTTGTTCTTAGAGATATTACGGTTCAAAGACGTCTGCAACGGGAGAATGAAGTCAATGCAAGAATGGCAGCAATAGGCCAACTTGCTGCAGGTATTGCTCATGATTTCAATAATATATTGGGTATTATTCTAACAAGAACTGACCTTATCAAGATGACTCAACCTAACTTGACCAATAAGAGCGGTGAATATTTATCATCTATAAGACATCACGTGCACAGGGCTACTAATCTGATCACGCAAGTACTGGATTTTACACGTAGTTCTCAACTCGACATGAACGCTTTAAATGTATACCCCTTGCTCAACGAGCTGATTAAACTTGTTCGAAGAACTGTTCCTACTAGTATTGATATTGAATTTAAACATGATGCATCTGATTATTGGATAAATGGTGACCCAACTCGAATTTCACAATCAATTATGAACCTTGTCTTGAGAGCTCAAAGTGTGATGGATAGGGCAGGTGTATTGTCAATATCAATCGGTACTGTTGATCAAGATGCATTATCTGAATCTACTACTGTAGTTAGTAGCATGAGTTGGGTCAAAATCTGTATTTCAGATTCTGGCGCACCAATTGCTCCTGAAATAGCATCGCATTTGTTTGACCCTGTTGTTGCTCCTGAGGAGACAGACCGAGGTGCATCAATGCAGTTGGCACAAACAGGTGGAATTATTGAACAACATGGAGGGCACATCAAAGTAATTAGTGATAGTCATGGAACTACTTTCGAAATCTATTTACCTGAGTTGATTATTGATACACCAGATGATCCTTACGATGTAGATCATATAATACAGAGTCAAATGAGTGATGAAGCAGTTGTTTTGTTGGTGGAAGATGACGATGATCTGCGAGAAGGGGTGAGTGAAATTCTTACTGCGTTTGGTTATACAATAATCACTGCTGTAGATGGTCAAGATGGTTTGGCAAAGTTCCAAGAGCATTCTGCCTCGATTGATGTTGTCTTGACAGATATGATCATGCCAAACATGAATGGGTTGCAAATGTGCCGCGAAATTCGGAAGCAGTCCAAGGTTGTGGAATTGATCATAACGTCAGGATACTCATCCCAAAAGCCAGAGCAAGACGATGAAATTGGATTGTTAGCATGGCTTGAGAAACCTGTGGACATTGAAGTGCTTGATCAAACATTGAAAAGAGCAGCTAAATCTTAGTTGCTGTGGTCGTAGAAACGATATTAGGAGTTCTATGTGAATATTGTTGTCCTAATGAGTCTTTTTCAGGTCATCCTAAGCATTGTTATCTCAAGTCTTGGTTTGTGGACATGGAATCATAAAGTTAAATCACTTCAGTCACATAGTCTATTGGCCTTGCACTTGACGATAGCGAGTTTACTTCTAATTAACGCATTCGAACTACTTGCAACGGGATTAGAGGATAAATATATGTGGGGGCGTATACAATATATTCCTCTAGTTATTCTTCCAATCGCTTGGTATTTGTGCGCTAAAGGTTATTCTAACCAAAACGCTTCAATAGATAGAATGGAATTCGTCTTACTTGGACTTCTCGGGGGCTTTATTTCCCTCATAGCGCTTACCAATCCCTATCATCACTTGTTTTGGTCAAGTATTAGTTTGAATTCTGAATCTGCTACGCTTTATTTGGAACAAGAAATCAGTATAGCATTTGTGCTGTATTTAGCTTTTGTTCTAGTACTCATTTTTGTTGGTATATATTGGGTTATCATTTCTATCCAGAATTCAGGTGCAATTCAGTCTTGGCAAAGCACTATGTTATTAATTAGCGTTATTGCCGTATTTGGCAGTGTCGCTTTGGATGTCTCGAATACTGTATTTTTCCCTGAACCAGAACTGTCCTCGCTTGTGCTCGCGTTTGTAATACCAATCGTTGGTCATACTCTCGATAAACTGAGGTACGCGGATATTATTCCTGCTGCATACTCTCAGATTTTTGAAAACCTCGAAGATAGTATAATCGTAGTAACCCCTGAACTACAAATAATCGATATGAATCGGAAAGCTAGGTCTTTGGCTGGAGATAATAATCCAGCACCTATGAGTCACCTAAGCAGTGTGTTTCCTGAGATTGCCTCGCTGGTAGAGCGTAATCAATCGGCAGAAATATCTGATGTGGTGATCAATCATGACAACTCAAGGATTGTACTTGATATATCGATTTCACATATAACAGATAATCGATCTCAAATTCAGAGCAAAATAGTTAGCTTGCGCAATGTTACTCAACGCCATTTGAGAGAAAGTACTCTGATACAACAAAATGAAGAACTCCTCATACTTAACGAGTTATACGAATTTGCTTCTGCTTCGAGAGAGCTTCCAGAGATACTGAATTTCGTAGCCAAATTAATCTGCATCCGTTTTGAGACTACAGTTGCATATGTTGCCGAGGTAAATCAATCAAAACGCGAGTTGTCATTTCTTGCATTACATGCCATTCCAGATTTTAATTCACTGCACGATTTACAGAAATTACAACAACGTAAATTTCAGTTAAATGAAGTATCGCCTTATATTTCGAAATGGCTTGATAATCCACCAAAATACGAGGTTTTACATGTTGACCCGCTGGCAAAAGGAACGAGTTCTCTCATGTCAGAAGGTTTTGAGATTCGTTCTGCGATAAGTATTCCAATATACACGAAAATCAAACTCTATGGTTTCATGACCTTAATAGAGTCTCAAGTGAACAGAGATTTTGATTTATCCGAAATACAATTGCTACAAACCTTAGCTCATCTCGTTGGCAGTGTGATTGAAAATAAGCGATTGTATGATGAAATTACACATGAAATCAATGAGCGTTCACTGGCTGAAAAACAATTGCTACAATCGCTTCATGAGAAAGATAATCTTCTCAAAGAAGTTCATCATCGCGTAAAGAACAATCTGCAGGTTATCTCAAGTCTACTGCGTTTGCAGCTATCCACAGTAAATGATCCTAGAATGAATGCATTAATACAAGACAGTCAAAGCCGTATTCAGTCTATGGCGTTGGTTCACGAGCTTCTTTACCAGTCTGATAATCTAAGTACAATCAACCTTGGCGAGTATCTTGAATTTCTTTCGCACTCATTGATGGCGACTTATCAAGTAAATAGTAGTAATGTTGGCATACATGCAGATTGTGCTAATCTTGATGTCAATATCGAAACAGCTATCACCTGCGGCTTACTGCTGAATGAACTTGTCTCTAATGCTTTGAAACATGCTTTTCGTTCCAAACTAAATGGTAATATTTACGTAAGTTTATCACCATCTGATAACCAGCATACAATGTTTGTTGTTGCGGATGATGGAATCGGCATTGAAACCAATGACAAGACGGATCAGAACAGGAGTTCATTGGGATTGAAATTGATTGATAGTTTTGTTACGCAATTGAACGCAAAAATGAAGGTAGAAGTTGACTCAGGAACACGATATGAGATTAGGATTCCAAATCCTGTTTGAGGTATTATTTAATTATTGAGTAGTTGTGCCAATTAACCACTCAATCGCAGGATCTTGATAGAAGAATGCTTTAAACTGAATTTGACTGTTGGGATCGTTTTTCTGGAAGAGAACTCTTGCCAGGCGTCCAGATAGTGAAGCGGAAACAATCAAACCCAAACGCACCTGCCATTCAGGATTTGCATTGAGGATTGATTCCACTTTGTCTCTTGTTTCAGGCAATATGCCGATGTTAAAAATATCATTTGATACAGCTGTAGAATAGAGAAGACCAAGACCTGATTGAGAAATATCGTGTGCGACGAGATACGGCTTATCTTTTGGCGACTCTTCTAGTAATGAAATAACATAATCACTCCACTCTTGCAGTGATGTTGAAGTTATTGCGTTTAATTTGTAAATCGCAATTTGTTGATTATAGTGCCAACTGAGTTGTACACCTGTTGCAACGTCTATAGGATTTGTCATAATTTACAACCTGATATTTTATACTCTATGTAAAATAGGAAGAAACTGAAGCCTCCTAATAAACAGCACGACTTATGTTCGAGACAAAAACTATAAAGTTTATTGTCTCGAAATAATTCGTCGATACATTTCTCTGCAATAGTAGTCAATTACAATATTCTAGACCGTTATATATTATATAACTTCATGTTCATACATGGAGTTAAAGTTGTGGAGTCAATGTCTGAGAAGCCTAAATTAACCCTCAGGATAGATTAATTTACTACGTAGTTGCAGATAGTCGCACTAATTACTAACAGCCATGCCCACAAAACGCACCACTCATCATTGGAATACCAAATCTCCACTCAAGTGAATATGGAGAATATGGATATGTGCTCTCAATAGGAGATGAGGGTGCTACTTTGCTTTCATCTCTGCTTTGACTATCATCATCCTGTATATCGTATTGTAGAGATGTGGTATTAGTAGTATCCAAGTGGGTGGAGTCTTGCGCATTAACAGCTGATAGTGATAGCGTTAGCAAGAGTATAAGAGTGAGAAAGATTACAATATACTTTTTCATTGGTGACCTTTTATAATTCTCGACGATAACATTCCGTTATATTATAGCATTGATTGATAATGCAAAGTAATGAGATAATTGAGGTTTTGTTAAGGGTCTTATATGCAGAAATACAATCTGTAACGAAAGCATCATACGTTATGTGATCACAAAACAATTTGAAATGATGGAACATCTATTATGAATCGTCCAACCATTTTTGGATTCGACTCAAATAGATGTTATCGACTGAGTCAATATCTGGAATAATTGAATGAATGTCCGGTAAGTGAAATCTACTAGTGGTTGAGTGGCCAGTTAGTTCAGAATACTGGTTGCGGTATTCATAAATTGGTGAGGTATCAATAAGGTCTCTATAAAGGTCTAACGCATGTTGCCTTGCTGTTTCGTGATCTGGATTTATTTTCCAGAGTATGAAGTAAATTTGAGCTTTGAATTGATCCGCCAGTGAATCATCAATGATTGATTCAACATTTGACTTACTATCCTCTTGTGTCTGCATCTTCAGAAGAAATCGACTGTAGTTTACGAGTAAAGTCGACTCAATTATATATTGTTTTGCTCCAAGTGATATTGCTATAGCGTTGGCTTCTTCCGCTGTTTCTAGGGTCGATTTGAAGTTTTTACCACTTAGGTATATTTTTGCTTGAATTGTCAGATAACCTGCTAGATGGTATTTCTTGTCTAGTTTGCGGACTATTGCAATGGCTAAATTAGCACAGTCAATTGCTCCATTGAATTTGTTTTCTCCCGAGAGACTCAGGGCAAGGTAGATTAGACCAATTGATGAGCCTAATTGGTCGTCAAGTTGTGAGCTCATACTTAATCCATATTCACAACATCTCTTTGCGCTTGCAAAGTCACCATCACGTTCATATAAACTCCCAATCGACAGAATTGTTTCACTTTCCTGTGATACATCTCCAATTTTCTTGGTCAGTTGATATAGTTTCTTGTAGTTATCAAGTGCTTTTGGAAGATCGTTTAGATTGTAATACAAAACACCCAGGCTAAAATATGTTCTTGATATAAGTTCTGTGTTATCAATTTCTTCTGCAATGTTGAGAGCATGGTTATAATACTCTAATGCTTTATCGAAGTCACCTTGCTGATAGTAGATTCGACCCATTTTTCGGTATCCATCACTAAGTCCTGTGAAATCTTCTATCTTTAGTGCCAAGTTAGTAAGTTGTGTAAGAAAATCAACACTTTGACTAAGATTGCCGCGGCTAATATAGATTGAAGATAGTGATGAAAAAACTTCAATTATTCCTGAAAAATCATCTGTGTCTTCAAAAACCGATTTGGATGATTCAAGCAAATCTAGTCCCAATTCATGTTCGGCTCGATAGCTGGCTAACATATCCCCAAGTAAAGCTTGGCATCGAGCAATTTGAATCTTGTCTGAGTGAGACTTATTGTGAAGATTGCTCAAAGCATCTTGTAACGTGTCTATTGCTTTATCCCACTGGCTAATAGTTCGATAGATCTTTGAAATAGAATATGACAACTCTAGTCGATTACCTCCAAGTTCTAAGGCACGTTGAAAGGATTGGATTGCCTCCGTATTTGCAAATTGTCTTTGCGCTATTGTGCCTTTGATAATCTGATATTTTCGCTCGTTGTCACGATCTCCTGCATTTTGCCAGTGATAAGCTAACTGACTCACGTATTCGTCTAGGTTGTCAAAACTTTGCTCTATGGTGATTGCGACATGTCTGTGCATTGTCCGTAACGTAGGTTGATCTATTCTATCTAGGATCGCATCTCGCAGTTTATCATGTGTGAATCTCCATCGTTTACTATCAAAATCAATGACTGCGGTTTCACTACAATTTAGTAGCCAGTTATCAATCGATTGACCGTTGTTTAATGCAACCAGAAGCTGTTTATTGATATATCGACCACCAACCGCCGCGAGTTGTACTAATTGACGATCAGGTTCACTAATTTGATTAATGCGGCGTTCTAGTACCGCTAGCATACCTTGTGCAACAATAGTCGTGGGAAGATCCTGCGCATTGATGTTTTCTAATCTTCCAAATTCCTCCGCTAGTGTTCGTACTACCTCGACCATAAAGTAAGCATTTCCTTCGGTTTCACGATTGATAAGCTCTACGACGGCCGACGATGCGCCAACTTCCCCCAACATTGATCGAGACAATTGTTTTATGTCATCTTCGTTAAGACGACTAAGTGTTAATTTACTCCAGTTGGATAGGTGATCTGAGAGATAGAGGGCTTCTTCGTTTCTATATGATCCAACTAACATAATAGGCTTTTCATTTATAAAGCGAGACAACCAGTTCATTAAATCCAAAGTATACGAATCAGCCCACTGTAAGTCTTCTATTATGATGAGTACTGGGTCGATGATCTGGTCTAACAATGCCTGAATTGTATAGTAGAGGCGTTGACGTTCCTTATCAGCATCAAGTGCAGATGCATGAAAATTGGTTGATCTATCCAAAAAATCAGCAATATCATTAAATATAGAGCTAAGCGTACTAACTTGCGAGTCATTTGGCGATGTTGCCATTGCTAGCCATCGTAAGATATTACGCCATGGTTGGTATGGCGAGGCGTCTACGCGGTCTACTTGTCCAATTAAGACATGCATACCTTGTACTAAGCAATAAGTCCTCAATTCACTGATTAGTCTTGTTTTCCCGACGCCAGCTACACCAGTTATTAACCAGCTACACCCGTTGGACTTTGTCGTTGAATCTACAGCTTGCGTCAAAGTTTCAAACTCAGCCTGTCTTCCAGTGAATTCTGCTGCTTGCAAATATGAATTGCGTATATCAATTGTTTCTGAGGGCAATGCAATTCCGGTTGCCTCACATAATTCTTTAATTGCTTCACTAGCTGACTCATAGCGATTGTTTGGGTCTAGTGCCATAAGTCGAAGAATAACTTTGGAAACAGGTAGAGGTAATAGAGATGTGTCAGGGGTTGATGATGTAACTAGTCCAACAAATGATGCCAGATCAAGCTCATATACGTTGAATGGATGACGACCAGTCAACATTTCATAGGCAATACAACCGACAGCATACAAATCGGATCGGGAAGTTGCCTCTTCACCCATTAGAACTTCAGGTGCCATATGGGTTACCGTTCCAGATGAAGAATCTAAGGTATTAATGCTATATTTCGTTGATACTGCGAGCCCGAAATCAAGAACTACGACACGGTCATTATGAATTAGTACATTTTCAGGTTTCAGGTCACGATGAACTACTCCGCGTCTATGTAAGTATGCTAATGCTTGAAGAATATCAATAATATGTTCAATGCTTTGTTCAAGAGTATATTCAATTGATGAGACAAGTAATTGACTTGAATTAGAAAGAAGTTCCATTGTGAAGTACGGTTTTTGTTCCGAATCAAAACCATAATCTAGTACGTCAACGATATTGGGGTGACGAAGTGAAGATAATATCTGAAACTCATGAGCAAGTGTCATCAGAATATTTCCTGCGGGCGAACCTGATGTTTTCGATGTGAATTGCAAATAATCACTGGGAACATTTAATCTTTTGAGTGCTACTTCTTGCTTGTACAGTGAATCATGTGCTAAATATACTATCCCCATTCCTCCCGCTCCAATTCTACGAATGATGCGGTATCGTTTGTTGAGGATCGGTTGTTGGTTAGTCATCTACCAATTTACTCATTCTATTTTGTTACTAGTAAACACACTGATTGGCCAAAAATTGACAATAAGGTCGATTAATCTAATCTCAATTATACTGCATCTACCCTCATAAACTATTGATTTGGTTTAATAAGTTGGCTGGAGATTTGCTCGAACCTCTTCATTGCTTTAAATCATCAAACGTTGGTTGGTAATTATAGATCTCTTATTTTGGCAAAAATTGCCACAAATTTGTCAAAGTTACCTTGCTTGTGATGATGACAATATCCTACGCTAAAGTTATGTGTATGTTCAGATGCGTGAAGGATGATATGGATAATCAACAACATTGGGATGCCATTGTAAAAGTTACAACCATTACTGAAGTGATGAATCTCTGCAACATCAAATATCGGACAACAGTCATCGACTGGATAGACCGTGGTGAAATTATTGGTACAAAGGTCGGTGGTGGGTATATCCTGTCACTAGATTCAGTCGTTGAATGGTTAGGCAAACCCCGTAAGATTAGTTAGCCCCTACAAAAATAGTTCCATTGAGAACTTGTATATATGTGAAGATAGAGAAGACAGCCGTTGCGCTGTCTTTTTTGTTTGTTATCATCCATCTAATGGAACTTTCTAAATTAATCAGGTAACAACCCGACATAGTGAAGCAGTTGGGTCGACCCATTTTAAATTGCAACATAAAATCAATTACACATTGTTTTATATCTTTCCATTGGTCGCTGAATCGGTGTAAATGTAAGATGTCTTGTTTGACCCAACGCCATAATTTTTCAATTGGATTGGTTCAAGGAGCATAAGTTGGTAGAAACACGAGCTGGATGGGCAAAGCATTAGGTGGATTTGTATAGCGATCTTCAGTTGACCAGTTATCAAAGGTATTCGGGAAAAATGGAGTACGTTGAGCCTCGAGATGTTTCAAAGTAGCTGGAGCTGCATGGTTAGGCCAATTATCTTGTGCAACATAAATAGTTTGTGCATCAGGGTAACTTTGTACAATATCCCGGTAAAAGGTGACTTGTACTTTTGTACGAATTTTGTCTGCCTGACGATAGTTGACTTGACCTGTCATCGCCAATACCACGACATCGTGTATTACTGCGATGAGATAGATTCACTCGCCATTGATGATTTCCGCGTTGCTCATAGGCGCGAGATACGGTGGGCTTTCGGTAGTAACTGAACTCATCAAGGTAGAGGAAAACAATCTGGTCGGGTTTTGCCAGTGTTTGTTGCCAACAGTATTCAAGATAGTCTAATTTGGCTTCATAGTTAACATCTGGACTATGTAAGGCAATTTGCCTTTGTTTCTTCACAATCCCCAAACGTTGCAGAAGTCGCCACATACCGCTGTCAGTCTCTAATTTTAGCCATGAACAAGCTGTGCGTATCAATGTCAGCGTCCAACGACTCTTACCATAACCGACTTCTTGTGGGGATTGATGCAACCTATCTAACCTGAGTTTCGTTTAAGAG
>DIYL01000016.1 GCA_002428985.1 Anaerolineales bacterium UBA6055
TCGCTAAATGCGTTGACATCAGGGACTTCATTGTAGAAATCTGTCTCGTCGCCAAAATCATCAAACTGGGGTTGCTCCGATTCAGTCCGTTGAACAGGTTCTGAATTTGTCGGTGTAATATCTGGCAAGGTATCCGACGAAATATTATTGGCTTCTGCCCATGTTTCATCACCATAGTCTTGATAATCACCACCATCCCCAAGATCAGGATGATTCCGATCAAATTCGCGCCGTTGTACAACAGGCTCATTTGATGGTGTATCGGTATTGGTTTGTGGGGTGCGTTGTAACTGCGGTGATTGCGTGTCTGCTTTAGGTGGTTGAATAGATAGTGATTCTGTCGGGTTAATTTCTAGTGTATCAGCAGGCGGTGTATCAACATGTAAATTGTCATCAAGTGCTTGCCGTTGGATTGGTGTATTGTCTGATGGTGGCGTGTTGACAGTTGGGAAGTCACCTGTATCACTAAAATCATTATAATTATCTTCCCCAAAGTCACTATATTCAGTGATCTGTGGATCTTCAAATACACTACGTTGAACAGGTGTATTATCAGCTAAACCTGCTGTGTCATTTGTGTCGGCAACATCAAAACCGTAGTCGTCAAGGTATGGCTCATCATCTTCAAATGCAGTCCGTTGGATTGGCGCATCGACTGAGGACATATCGCTGAAGTCTGCATCGTCAGTGAATTCGACATCATCTTCACCATAATCACTAAATTGTGGTTGCTCTAATTCGGTTCGCTGAATTGGTGTGTTGTCAGTTGGTTGTGATGACGTAGGTGTGTCACTAAACGCATTGACATCAGGGACTTCATTGTAGAAATCTGAATCATCGCTGAAATCATCAAATTGTGATTGTTCTAATTCGGTTCGCTGAACAGGTGTGTCACTATCGCTAAATGCGTTGACATCAGGGACTTCATTGTAGAAATCTGAATCATCGCCGAAATCATCAACTTGTGGTTGCTCTAATTCGGTGCGTTGAACAGGCGCGTCACTATCGCTAAACGCGTTAACATCGGGCACTTCATTCGCGAAATCATCAAATACCTCGCGCTGGGCTGGTGAACCATCGGTACGTGTAATCTGTGGTAAGTCATCAGATGCCGCACGTTGCACGGGGGTTGAGTCCGTCGGTGTAATATCGGGTAAAGTATCCGACGAAATATTGTTGGCTTCTGCCCAAGTTTGCTCGCCATAATCCTGATAGTCACTAAAATCAGGTGTATTATCCACTTCTGTTGAATCAAGTGGTGTCCGTTGAATGCGACGTTGTATCGGTTGCGAATTATCTAGCGAAGGTGGCCTAACCGATTCGGTTGTGTTGTCTGATGTTTCATCAAAAGTCGGCGCATCAAAATCTTGTACTGGATAATCAGTCTCATCACTTGTTTCACGTTGGATTGGACGACGTTGTACCGGACGATTGTTAATAATAGGTGTATCGTCCGCAGGTGCATCATTAATAGATGGATCATCGCCTTCATCAAATGCATCGTTATCCAGCGCTTGCCGTTGGATAGGGGCATCTGTTGCAGGCGTCATTGGTGATGGCAAATCGACATCCGGTACAAGCGGCACTGTTTCATCTTGATCGAAATCATCAAATGTAGGCAGTGCATTAATGTCTTGTGGTCTCCGTTGGACGGGTGTATCCGACATAATCGGCGCATCAAATGAATCCATGTTGCCATCAAAATCATCGACTGGGTATGCATCATCATCAAATGCGCGGTCAATTGGATTATCTGTGGCTACGGATGAATCTATCGCCTCGTAACCACTTTCAAACTCCCCCATATCATTATCGGTATCGCCCTCCTCTAAACCAGTTGGGTCAAAGCGAGGTAGGTCGTCAGGGAGTCGTTGTAGACTATCATCGGATGATTCGAAGCCAGCAATATTATCAATATCGGCATCATCATCGGGGACTTCATCAAACCATTGCGAATCGTTATCAGCATTCGTATCAGGTGTATTGTTTTGAGTCTCGGCTTGACGTTGTGCTTGAATTTTCTCGCGTTCGTCGGGCGCAATAAGTGAATCGGTCGAGACATAATCGACGTCAATACTGCCGCGACGACGACGGGTCGATAATTCACCACTTTCAACTTTACGTTGAATGTTCTCAATTTTCTTGTCGCGCTCAGCGTCACGTTCAGCCTGAATTTCACCATGGGCCGCCATAATAGCTTCGAGGCGACGTTGAAGCGGGCTATCAAATTGCTTTTGGCTGACCTTAACTGGTGTGCCGTCGTCCATCTGGACATAATTCGGCGTGGGTTTGTCAGGTGGTTTTTGTGCTGGCGGTTGTTGTTGCCGTTGCACAGGACGTGGTTGCTGTTGTTGCTGGCGACGTTGAATCGGTGGCGCAAACGGTTGATAATCACTTTCTTCATAAATGCTAGGATCATCATACCCCAAATCTTGTGGCACTGCTTGTGCTGGTGGTGGGGCGGGTGTTTGTTGTTCTTGTCGCCAGATGAGATTATTGTTTGTCATGGAACGCCATTGGCCCTGTGGGCGCGACGGCTCACTCGGCGTATCCGGCTGGATTGACACCTCATTAGAGTAAGTCCGCATAACGTCGCGTCCAAAAGACAGCATCCGTTGTCCTAATGTGCGGAATGGCTTGCCGGAACGTTTTTTGCTCATGCCTTAATTTACCTCACAGTTGGTTGGCGTTAGTCGCTGGCTTATAAGCCAAAGTTTTGTCGAGCTTGGAAATCTGCCATACGGGCTGCATTTTCTAGTGGGTCAATTTCACTACCTGTTGTCAATTCGAACCCATGATATGCGATTTCAATTTCGTCGATGGCGATCCCTGTCGCGTCTGACTTCAACAATGGTCCTGTCCACTTAATCGGGAAGGCATCGTAGAAGCTCCAAATCATCGCCGCGTAACCCATTGGGGCTAATAATTCGACATCCATCTGGCGTTTGGCATCCTTCATATTGCCCTCAAGGACAAGGAAATACCATTCTAATAGTGCCATCTCGCTAGTTAGCCCGTGTTTTAGTCGCACTGTACCCAATTCAATATTTTTGGGCATCTGATGCACATAGGTGTTTTGACCACCTTCGCGCCATGGGTCAGTCTTTACTGTGAGCGTTGGCAGTTGAAATTCCGTAAATGTAAAATAATTGATGTCGTCAATGACAACGTTAAATCGGAAGTCGTTATGCAGCTCATTACGAACTCCCAAGAAACTCATTAAACTGCCTCTAATGCTCATTTCTAGCTCCTCTATCTGAACCGCGGCGTTCTTTATCGTAGCGGGCGTTTTGTTTTAATATTTCCCATACGCGATCTGCAATACGCTCAACTAATTCCCGATATTCACTTTCGGATTTCTCGCGTATTTTGTGGATATTATTTTTAGACATAATACATAATTTCTCTGTCGAATGGGAAAACATCCCGGCGGACAGCCATCTAGCTAACGGGATGCTTGCAAGGTGCGATTGTATCGGTTATTGATGCGGTTTACTTGCTGTACCCAGCGTCCTCGCTCTTGATGAGTCATGTTCAAAATCTCTTCATGACTCCAGCCGAGATACATCGCTAGAAACGCTACCTCCTCGTGCAAGCGTTCGAGAGGGTAGCTTACGATTCCCCCAAGAAGGGAACGCCGACCTCGTATTGATGACCACAATTCGGGCAAACTGTCACAATAGAACGATCTTCTAGTTCATTAATCTGCTGATAAAAATCTTGCAGAAATGCGATGTCGGCCGCAAACATATTTTCTACAATACGTGGTGTCACTTTTTCAAGGTCGCCGAGGCGAGTGATGACCCGCGTTAGCAGGACAATCACTAGATACGCCTCGTTATCACGAACACGGGGATCGCGCAGTGGCATGATTTCATCCATCGCTGTAGCCATTCGCATCGACCCATTACGATGGAGCGTTCCTTCATCGTCGATGTACCCTTTAGGTAGTACAAATTCAAATTCGGTTTGCACACTCATCCTACGCTTACCCCTTGCTGTTTGATGTTAATTACTGAACACGAACGATATATTCGTGTACGATTGTCATTTCTTCAACGCCATAGTTGTTGCTATCAGATTGTACCTGTGGACCAGATACTTTTGATGGCCAAGCGTTTTCAAAGTCCCATTGTGCAACAGGTGTCAATTCTTGATCGAGCATGATGATTGAGCCGTTGGTACGTGCTGTATCAACAAGACCGTCTTCAACTTGTTTACGCCATGTCCAAATGTCCATCATTGCGGTGATACCGCGTTTAAGTGTGATGTCACCCCATTTCAAACGTCCTGGGATTTTTTGGACTTTTTGCTTACCGCCTTCAACGACTTTGTGTTCTACAACTTCGTTTTCGGAACCGAGACCACTAATTTCGGTGAAGTAACCAGCGACTACGCCGCCAAGATCAAGTTGGAAATGAAAACCTACTAATGGATCTGTATCACGTGCCATGTGTATATCTCCTTATCAATCGCACTATACAAAATTTGTTAACTAGCTTTAAGCATCCGGTGACCATTGACCGATGCGGAAGATAACGAACTCAGCTGGTTTAACTGGTGCGATACCAATTTCGACAACCATTTGGCCGAGATCACGCAATTCAGGCGGATTTGTTTCTTCATCACATTTGACGTAGAATGCTTGGTCAGGTGTAGCACCAAAGAGTGCGCCTGTCCGCCAGATAACTTTCAAGAAGGAACTCACATCACGTTTGACACGACCCCAGAGGAATGGATCATTCGGTTCGAAGACAACCCATTGTGTACCACGTTCGATTGATTCTTCAATCATGTTGAACAAGCGGCGAACTGGGATGTAACGCCATGATGCATCACTAGAGAGTGTACGTGCACCCCAAATGCGGATACCGCGACCAGGGAAGCTACGGATAACGTTAACACCGATTGGGTTGAGGAGGTCATGTTCACCTTTGGTGACATTTACTTCCAAGCCAAGGCAGGTACGAACGATTTCGTTTGCAGGTGCTTTGTGAACACCACGGGTGTTATCAACGCGAGCATAAACACCAGCCATGTGACCACTTGGTGGAACCATACGGGTACGACCATTACCACCGGTCATATCGCCGATTTCGATCCATGGGTAGTAGAGTGCTGCACGGGTGCTGTCATAGTTGACTTGCATACGCCATTCTTTAACTTCTTGTGGCATCATGCCTGGAGGGGCATCAAGGATAGCGAAGCAATAACGGATCAATTCACAGTAATCAATCAAGGATTGTTGTACTGCTTGAACACCTTTCATGTCCAGTTCACCTTCTTGGTAAGCTGTCCATAGGTCAGGTGCGACAATCATGGTTACGTCGTCAATTGGTTCTAGACCACCGAGACCAACACGTTCGGATACACTACCTTGGTAGTCGCCGAGGGTGATAGCTTTGGTTTTGACTGCGCCACCAGCAAGTTGGTAGTTACCGTCAGCAGGAACGATATTCGCTTTACCGACAACTTCTACGCTGATGAGTTCGGATTGTTCGTTCACGATGGTTGCAACGTTGGTTTCGGATTTTGCTTTGGTGTCAACACCATCGAATTTTTCAACAACTTTACCATCGACTTTGATAAGTACGCTGAAGGAACCGCTTGCTTTACCGTCGTCGCCTGCAGGGTCAGCTTTGGTTTCAACTGCGAGGTTATTGCCAACTGGACCACCTTCTTTAGCGGAGAATTTGAGAGCTTTGGTAGGCTTGCTATCATTGCTGTCAATTTCTGCTGCTGCAGGGGTTGTCAAGCTTGGGTCTGCCGATGTGCCGAGTGTTTTGATGGATACGATGTAGCAGATACCGCCACCATTTGCAAAGTAACCATAAACTGCATCTGGCAGGTAAGCACCTTTAATGAATCCACCGAAAGATTGTTGATATTGGCTCCAGTTGGTAACCAATTGTGCTTTACCAACGAGTGAGATTTTTTCACCATTCTTTTCGGTTTCAGCACGTTCTGTGTAACCAATGAAAGCAGCTACCGCAGTACCAACAGCCTCGATTGGCTTAGTTCCGCGATCGACCTCTTCCATATAGACACCGGGGGATAAATAATTGGGCATTGTCGTACTCCCTTACTAAAAAAAATTAATGGACGATAGGAAAATGAATAAGCGAACAACCGCTTATCGAATGACTCACGACGTTTCCTCAGTTGTTGGGATGTCGGCTTCATCTCCTTCATGCTTGATGTCAACGTCATTCTTGTCGAGTTTGCGGGTTGTTGCATCGAATGTTTCGCCAATGCTCACCGTGGTACTCAACGTAACCGGGGCACTAAAGCCCATATCGGTTTCTAATTCAACAGTTGCGGTAACGGGAAAACCGAGCCGCATCTGGTTATCAACAACACTCCATAAGTCGGTAAAATTCGCTTTTGGCTCCGACATATCGGCAACCAAGAAAGGAATGTTGTGCCCTTGAATGCGGAGATCACCTTCACATTCTTCAGGACGTAGGAAGCGTATGGCTTTAAATGTTGCCAATGCACGCCATAACAACTGGTGTTCATCTTCAGGTTTATTTGCCCATGCTGTAATCAGGTAAGTAACATCCATACGGCGCGGTGGAATTGAGCGCATCGCCATACCACCGTTGTAACTGACATTACTTTTCTCCATTGTACGCAGTTTTAGATTTTCACGTACATCAAAGCACCAGACATTGATGGTAGGACGGCTGAGGCGAGCAGACCATTCGCTGGTTGGCATCTCAAATTCGATGTCAATTGCAGACCGTTGGATTCTGCCTCTCTCGCGTAAAATGTTTTCTAATGTTTTGTCTAAATCAGTTAACATAAATTTCTTCGCTTTGCCGACTTTTGCCTATTTGGGATAAGCTTTAGCCTTATTGTACACTAATTTTGTAATTTGCTTGTTAAATTCTAGCAAAATTCTTAATCCTGCAATAAACGCCCCATTTTCTGGTGCTCACGGCGGATTGCAGACTGAATATGCTTTAACGATATAACCCCACCATCGGATGCTGCAAGGAATGCTGCTGCCAATGCCGCGTTACGGATATTACCACCCGCAAGGTGATAGCGGTCAGCAAGCATCGCAATATCAACATCATCTCCCAATGGGGCATTCTTGGGAAAATGAGATAACCACAAGGCTTCTCTTGAATCTGGCTCTGGGAATGGAAAGTCGATCATAAAATCCAAACGACGAGTAAACGCATCATCTAAGTTTTGACGCAAGTTTGTCGCCATAATCGCAACACCGTCGTAATCTTCAATCTGTTGCAAGAGATATGCAACTTCGATGTTCGCGTAGCGGTCACGAGCGTCTTTTACCTCAGACCGTTTACCGAACAATGCATCGGCTTCATCAAAGAACAAGATCGCATTACTACTGTGAGCTTCTGTAAAAATCCGTGAGAGGTTCTTTTCTGTCTCACCGATATACTTACTAACAACAGCCGAGAGGTCGATACGGTACATGACCAAGCCTAACTCGCGGGCGATGACTTGTGCCGATAAGGTTTTACCTGTACCACTTTCGCCAGCAAACAATGCGCTTACACCGTACATATTGCGGTAGCGTTCCTTATAACCCCAGTCTTCCACGATATGGGCAAATTTTGCCCGTTCAACCATTTCGTGTAACTGGTGCATTTGCTCGTCGGGGAGGATAAGTTCACCCCATGTTGCCTTAGGTACAACGCGTTTGGCTAATTGACCAAGTTGCAAACTCGCATGAGCTTGAACGCCTTGGTAGAGTGCATCGCGGTTAAGTTCTTGCCCGTTGGACGCAGCTATATCACTTGCGGTATAAATCGAACGGACAATCTGCCGACGATTAAAACGGAATTTACTCGCGAGTTCTTCGACGATCTCTTCATTAATATCTGCGTCAATTTCACGCGAGATTTGTTGCCACGAGGATAACCGATGATGATAATCTGGGATTGCAAATGACATCCGCAGTAAACGACGTTGGCGGTCATTGTCGATCGGTTCCCAGTCTTTTTCCCCACATAAGAAAATAGGTAGTGGGTATTTCATCATCGCTTTCCACATTGCGCGTGGCGGTTGTCGATATTCATCTTGAAGCAGTGATTCCCAATTTAACACCATAAATGCGGCGGATCGTAAATACCCCTCACGTAGAGATAGTCGCCACGCATCATCAAATGAAATATCGACATCTTCTATTTTCTTTGCATCAAATACGACCAGGTCAATATCATACGGGTCGCATAAGGCTGCTGCTGTTTCTTCTTGCCCCATATCTTGTAACCCACGCATATAGACAATCGGTGAATCTGGGATTGCCTGATAAATTGGGTTCAGAATTGAATCGGGCAGCGTTGTTGTTTTCTCAAATGGACCGACAGTAAGCACTTCTAATAGACGACTGTCGGGTTCGTCATCACCAAGTAAAAAGTGAATCACACGTTCATCAACGCGCAACGGACGCGCCAGCATCGGCAGGTTAGGTTTGCCGGGGTCTTTAACGACGTCAATCACATGATGGCGACGTAGGGCACTATTGCTCTTGAGTCGATCCCATACTTGGTACCGTTGTTCTAATGACCCACCCAAAATATTCATCACCAAATTGACTGTCGGGCGACGTTGGGTGACATCATCTTGTAAGAATGAATACAACCGCTGATAGCGACGGTCAAGTTCTGGTGCAAGGCACACTAACAAAATATATGCATCAAGTGCATCAAAACCAAATTGTTCAAGAAAACGAATGAACGGGAGATTGGGATCAGTATTGTCAGGGATAAGAGGGTTGATATTTGGACGAACTTCATCGAGCCAGATACCACTCAATGGGTCTTGACTGAGGTAATTCGAGACATCCTCTTCAGTCACGATAAGACCACGCATTTGATCGTCAGGACTTTGTCCTGCATTTGCGGCACTTTGTATGGCTTGTTGGATTAGACCATCAATCCAGCCAAGCGCAGTTTGTAGATGTTGCAAATTTTGAATCATATGTTTGCTACTGTCTACTGTTATCCAACATACCCTATTTGATAACGGATTATTACATATTGACTATAGTATAACAGATTTTCCTACGAAAAAGTTATAACAATACTGTTTCTACTTTATAGTTGTATTGTATGTGCGTTTTGTCTTTGCACGAATTAAGATATTTGCATTCTACACAATTTTACATATATAGGCAAACATATCACGCAATTTTTACACAATCTGCATATTCCGGTTTGTGCACGGTTTATTCGCAGACATCGCTAAATCGCAGTATCATTTAATGTAGAAGATTGTCATTATACGAAGGATAAGAGAAATATGAGTACAAAAACATCAGGTAGTGAACCGTTTGCTTTTGCATACCGTGACGACTTACGGACGGTACCGACCGAGGCATTGGACTGTGAAGTGAATTTACATGGCACATTCGATACCGATGAACGTGCGGATATGGGACATATTTACTATGGGATGCCGGGGTGTGGTATTCTGCGCATTGACCCTGACCTCAAGAAACAAGAGTTAATTCAATTATCCGATAACCTCAAACCAATGAACTTCCATAGTACAAAACTAGGTGAGTTTGATGGTAAACATCGCTTATTCTTAGCTGCGAATGATAATGAGATGGTGGCGGTGATTGGTTTAGATGGTAAACTCGATTTTGTCTTGCCACGCCCTGAATTTGAACAGTATCAATCTGAGGATGCGCCGTATAAACCAACCGATACCGTACTTGTGGAAAATGATCTCTATATCGCTGATGGATATGGTTCGAATTTCATCACAACTGCTGATGTTAATACAAAGGAATGGAAAGCGATCTTCGGTGGTAAAACGGACGATGCAACCTTGAATGGCAAGTTTGCAACTGCTCATGGCATCACGACACATCATCACCATCATCACCATCTGATGATTTCGGATCGTCCAAGTGCACGCATTCAAGAACACGGTCTCGACGGTGAACATCACCATACCCACACGCTACCTGATGGTGCATGGCCCTGTGGCATCGACACGATTGAATTTGAAGGACGCTGGCTCACAGTTATTGGTAGCCTGATCGACCCTGTAGAAAAACGCCCTGCTCCGATTTATATCGTTGATGCTGATAGCTACGAAGTTTTATCTACGATTCGCCCCAAAGAAGACCTCGGACTCGACTTGGTACAGCATCTGCATAATGTCATCTGGCATGTTCAAGATGGTAATCTATTCTTGATTTGTCAGGCATGGAATCCGGGGATGTATTTTGTATTGGAACGGGTCAAATAGACTAAGGATTCAGGGTGTGTTTATTATGCTAGATGAACTGATTGGTGCAATTAACTGGGGCAAGTATAACGGTAAGCTTTATTCTGAATGACTGTACGGTTTAGACTCAACAGATCATGATATACGCAAAAAATCATATGATAAGCTAGCGTTGTCACTTGCGCCGTGGTCGGAAATTGAAGGTTATGGTTCTTATTTGGAAGCCGAAAGAGTCATTCAATTGAGGTTGCAGAAGCCTGTAATTCCTGTTTTAGTTCATTTGCTGGAACATAGTGCAAATGCCAATAAAGGCGAAATATTGGAGTTACTTCATGATTTTCATCGGTTGGGTGATATTGGAGAAATCTATCAGTATTCAGAAGAAAGATGGCATACATTCAAATCTATGACTGACGAAATAAGACAAACAATCGACGCATCAAGGCACATATATGAGCGATTGGCTACAACCACAGATTCTGATATTAGAGCGAATGCTCTACACATGCTTAAATTATTAGATGACTGACATTGATGATGTCTATAAGCTGCCATTTCTGAATTAGTAGATTTGTCAGCTCAATCTTGCTTTTTGTGCCAGAGTTGTTTTGCAGTCGATGATATACGAACCCGCATACCAATTGTTTCAACTTGCATGTTGAGATTTGACATCACGATTGCCCACAAGGTTTCTGGGTGGGTTTCTTCAAGAGCCGTTTGAAACTTATCCCAGAAGTCAGTCTCATTTGCTTTGACTTCTGTCAATAATGTATTTGTGAGTTCTGGAAAATGAGTTTGCCAGAAAGTTTCTGCTAAGTATCGATTGGTCTCACGCATTTCTAACTCAATAAAGCAACTTTCATCCATTTACTGTTTCTATTATATCTGTTGATAATAATTGTGTGATTCTCAAGTTGTGTTCATGAAGTCAGTTTACACTGTCAACTGTGACTGATATGAGTGAAAGACTACTAATATGCGCGTACTTGATATATTCAAAACAAGACATCAATTTGCTTACAATGCGTTTTATCGCAATATCTTTGATCGCTACACGGATGATCAACTGCGCACTCCTGTGCATCCCAACACAAATCCCTTGCTTTGGATATTGTGGCACGTTGCCCGTGTGGAAGATTCCGGCGTGACCCGCTTAGTGATGAATGATGAACAAGTATTGTTTACAGATGACTGGCAGGCACGTTTAGGTGTGGATGTGACCGACTTTGGGTTTGGGCGATCAAAAGCCGATGTGCTTGAAATTACAAATGCCTTGGATGTATCAGCAGTTCGTGAATACATTGATACAGTCCGCGCTTATGTTTATTCAGCATTGGAGCGGATCACACCGGATCAACTTGATGAAACGGTTAGTCGTGAGGACTTATTGACAATTATGGGGGATGAAGGAGCAGCCCTCCCGCATATTGCACCCCGTCTCGCATATATGTTTAACGGGTGGACGCGTTTGGAAGCGTTATACCATTGCAGTGTCACGCATTATTATTGGCATGGTGGAGAAGTGCAGACGATTGAGAGTATGATCGCTTCCTAACAATCTATGAAAGAATTGTGATAAGTATTTTGTTCCTAGTGTGGGTTTTTGAGGTGTGCGTTATACTCGATTAAAGATTTTTATAAAGGGAGATTATTGTGAAATATACAACATTGGGTCGCACTGCACTCAAGGTCAGCCAATTATGCCTCGGTACGATGAACTTCGGTACACATACGTCTGAAGAAGATAGCTTCGCGATTATGGATGAAGCCCATTCACAGGGCATCAACTTCTGGGATACAGCTAACCGTTACGGGCGTGATGTTAGCCTAGGCTTCACTGAGGACATCATCGGGCGGTGGTTTGCTAAAAATCCATCCAAACGAGATGAAATCGTCATTGCTACCAAAGTCTATGGCAACATGCACCCACAAGATGGATACCCCAATTTTAGTGGACTATCAGCTAAACATATCAAATGGGCAGTTGAAGGTAGTCTAAAACGGATGCAAACCGACTACATTGATTTGTATCAGTTTCATCATGTCGACCGGTCGGCACCATGGGATGAGATTTGGCAAGCAATGGAACAACTCGTCCGTGAAGGTAAAATCCTGTATGCAGGCAGTAGTAATTTTGCGGGGTGGCATATCGCGAAAGCCAACGAAGCTGCCAAACGTCGTAATTACCTCGGCTTAGTCAGTGAACAGAGTTTGTATAATCTCACACAACGGTCGATTGAGATGGAAGTCATTCCAGCATGTGAAGATTATGGGCTGGGTGTTATCCCTTGGTCGCCATTAGGCGGTGGGTTATTAGGTGGTGTATTGCAGAAAATCGAAGACGGTCGCCGTTCCAGTGAGCATATGAAAGGCCGTATTGAAGCGATGCGTCCACAGATACAAGCATATGAAGACTTCTGTAAAGAACTAGGTGAATCGCCAGCAGTCGTCGCTTTGGCATGGTTGGTTCATCAACCTGTCGTGACAGCACCGATTATCGGTCCGCGTACGATGACACAATTAACGGATAGCTATCGTGCCTTAGAATTAGAGTTGGATGCTGATGCACTCGCAAAACTTGATGAAATATGGGCGGGTCCCGGTGGTCCTGCACCAGAAGCGTATGCGTGGTAACAGCGATGACAAAAACAATTCGATGGGGAATTATCGGTGTTGGTAATGTATGTGAAGTGAAGAGTGGCCCGGGTTTCCAAAAAGCGACAAACTCAGAACTTGTAGCCGTCATGCGTCGCGACGGTGATCTTGCCAAAGATTTTGCAGAACGTCATGGCGTGCCCAAATGGTATGATGACGCAACACCACTTATAAATGATCCGGATGTTGATGCGGTCTATATTGCGACACCGCCACATGTACACCTCGAGTACACTGAACAAATCGCAAAAGCGGGCAAACCTGTGTTTGTTGAAAAGCCGATGGCGCGCTCGTTTAAAGAATGTCAAGCGATGGTTGATGTTTGCGCAAAGGCTGATGTTCCATTATGGGTTGCATACTATCGGCGAGCATTACCACGTTTTATCAAGCTCAAACAATTGATTGAGTCCAAAGCTATCGGCGAGGTCAATACCGTGTCAGTGACGCTCCGCAACAAGATGATTGATGTCAGTAACGGGATTCCGTGGCGTGTCCAACCAGAAATATCGGGTGGGGGATTATTTGTTGATGTCGGGGTGCATATGCTTGATTATCTGGAGTATGTGTTTGGCGCCATTCAGTCGGTTGGTGGGGCAACAGCCAATCATGGCGGGCAGTATCCAGCCGAAGATAACGTTGTCGCACACTTTGTCTTTGAATCCGGTGTAACAGGAGCGGGTGTTTGGGATTTTAATGGTCATGATCACCTTGATCAAACTGTGATCGTCGGTACAGAAGGCACACTTACATACTCAACATTTGGTACAGATGCAATTCGACTAATGACTGCAGACGGAGAACAGCTCATTGATGTTGCAACGCCACCTCATGTGCATCAGCCATTGATTCAGACGATTGTGGATGAATTAAATGGAAACGGCGAATGCCCAAGTACAGGTATTAGTGGCGCGCGGACAACATGGGTCACTGACCAAATTTATGGGATCTAATTTCATACAAATAGTTTATTAGGGATAGAGGGAGTCTTATGCGTATCTATGGCATTATACCGCCGATGGCAACCCCGTTTGATAGCAATGAAGAAATCAATTATGAATTACTAAAAGCTGAGGCAACATACCTCGTCGAAGAAGCGGGTGTGCATGGGCTTGCTGTCGGTGGGAGTACCGGGGAAGGTCAAACCCTTACAACAGATGAACTACGCCAGATTGTTGGTGAGGTTCTTGATGTCGTCGATGGACGTATTCCTGTGATCGCAGGCATTATCGTTGATAGTACTCGTCAGGCAGTCGAAAAAGCCCAAGCATTGGCCGATCTTGAAGTTGCGGCACTCCAAGTTACACCCGTGCATTACCTGTTTACGCCGACAGATGATATGATGTTCAAACATTTTGCAACACTCGCAGAACACGCATCGCATCCTGTGATGATCTATAATGTTGTTCCTTGGACATATTGCTCACCTGCATTACTCCATCGTCTCATGACGGAAATCGACGGGATCATCGGGGTGAAGCAGAGTGCTGGTGACCTGAAGTTGTTGGCTGATTTGATGATGGATTCTGGTGAATCGGGATTGATTATGTCAGCTGTTGACGCGCTACTCTATCCATCATTTTGTCTTGGTGCACACGGCGCAATCGCTGCAATTTTGGCGACAGTCCCCGAATTATGTGTGCAGTTGTGGGATGCTGTTCAAGCAGGCAATCATGCCGAGGCACTCGTATTGCATCAACATTTATTGCGCATCTGGAATGCAATTATTGATGACAATCTACCCGCAAATGTGAAGACTGGACTAGCTTTACAGGGGCGTCCGGCAGGTTTGTCACGTTCCCCGATGCCGGAGAGTTCGCCTGAACAAAAAGAGGCGATCAGACAGGCATTGATAAGTGCAGGCATTGCTGTTCACTAATGTTAAATTACAATCATCACAATTAGGAGTTTTCTTAGATGGCTAAAACACGCCTTGCTGTGGCTGGACTTGACCACGGACATGTCTATTGGATTTTGAACAAATTTGAACGAGACGATGTTGAATTTGTTGGTTTTTATGATGCACAACCCGAGCTCGTCAAGCAATATACAGAACAACAAAACCTTGACCCCAATATAATGTATACCGACCTTGATACGATGCTAGATGAAGTCAAACCGGAGGGGGTTGTAGCGTTTAGTTCGATTTATGCGCATCTGGAGTGTGTGCAGAAAGCGGCACCGCGCGGTGTGCATGTAATGGTCGAGAAACCGCTCGCTGTCAGTATGGAACATGCCACTGTAATGAAATCTTTAGCAGAAGAACATGGTATTCACCTGCTGACCAATTATGAAACCAATTGGTATGCCAGCAACCAAGAAGCTTATCGCATGGTCAAAGATGGTAAGATTGGTGATGTGCGTAAGTTAGTTGTACATGATGGACATCGCGGGCCTGTCGAAATTGGTTGTGGACCAGAATTTCTAGCATGGTTGACTGATCCCGTGCTCAACGGGGGTGGTGCCGTGATTGACTTTGGCTGTTACGGTGCGAATTTGGCGACTTGGATGAGTGACAATCAACGTCCGATATCGGTATTCGCTATTACGCAAACCCTCAAACCAGATGTATATCCCAAAGTTGATGACGATGCCGTGATTATCATTAACTATCCGACTATGAATGTCGTTGTTCAGGGATCATGGAATTGGGCGATTTCACGTAAAGATATGGAAGTGTATGGTGCGACCGGAAAAATCACAGCGGTTGACCGCACCACGTTGACGTATCAGCTATCTGATGATGACCCTGAAATAACTGTCAATCTTGATGAGCGTCCATACCCTCACGCTGATCCTTTTAGTTACTTTGGCGCAGTCATCCGTGGTGATATTGTCTCAGGTGAAGATGATTTGTATGGAATAACAAATAATATGATCGTCGTGGAAATTTTGGATGCAGCCCGAGAGTCAGCGAGGACGGGGCAACGAATTGATTTGTAAATGCGATACATGATAGGTTAGTAGTATCGCATTTAAATTGGCTTGTAGGGAAATTACTATGACTACCACTATTCGTGGATTTATTTTGCCTGATCTATTGGAGCAGTTTCTAAACGATGGTATATGGACACATAATCGATCGATCACTATCCCACCAGAGATGTTGTCATCTGTTAGGACTTATGTAGATGATGTCAGGGTAAGACTCTACGATTTAGAAGGTCTAAAACATGATAATGGTTATTTCGATAGGCTAAGTGACGAAGATTTTGAATTCCTGAAAATACTTAATGCATGGGAATCATCAAAACGGAGTGGTATGCCTATAGCTGACATCACAAAACTAGACATAGACTATGCTGTTTGTATTGCAAGCGAACTTGACGATGAAGTTGTTCATCTAGACTATCGGAGCGATCGTGATAATCCACGAGTTGTTATGATGGACTGGGATAAACGCGAATGGAGGATCGTATCACCAGATTTTCAGATATTTGCTAAGGGAGTTGGTTTGCTTGATTAGCGGGCGAAGACATAGCTTCGCCCCTATATGTGTCTATACTTCTGATAATGACACACGCCGTGATTCATCTGATGAGAGTACGGATGCTTCCATAATTTTCTGGACGTGTAATCCTTCACGGATAGACGGTGATGGATCAGTATCATCCCAGATGGACTTCAAAAATTGATACTGGCATTCAGCATGACCGCGCATAAACCCAGGTGCCATTGTCCAGTCCGGTGATCTTGCACCCACATAACGCCCCGATGTCTCGATACGACGGAAGCCACGCATACCACCTTGTGGTTCGGCTGTATCGCTTACATCATAAATGTAGAGTGCGGCGGGGTCTGCAAGATCAAACCGGATCGCGCCTTGATCACCAAAAATTTCGACGACGACATCATTGGTTGCGCCTGTACCCATGCGTGAAATTTCGACTACACCTGGTGTTCCATCGGGTAGACGCGCATGTAAGAATGCAATGTCATCAACATCGACAGGTGCTGTTTCGCTCGCACCTTTAGATACAGGACGTTCTTTAATGAGTGTATCTAAATTCGCTTGTACCGAGTCAAAATCACCGAGCAAGAAATAGAGTAAATCGAGAATATGTGAGCCGAGATCAAAAAGCGCACCACCACCCGTCACATCTTTACGGAGTCGCCATGATAGTGGTTTATCGGGGCTAATATAACTCGAACGGTGATAGCGCCCACGGAATGAGAACATGTTGCCGAGGAATCCGTCATCAATCAATTGTTTGGCACGTTCAATCGCTGGATTAAAACGGAAGTTGAAGGTTAGTTGCGCTTTTACGCCTGCGGCTTCAACTGCTTCTGCCATGCGAACACCTTCTTCAACTGACATCGCTAGCGGTTTTTCCACATAAATGTGTTTTCCAGCTTTGGCGGATGCCACCACAATTTCTTCGTGTACATTATTGGGTACACAAATATCGACTGCATCGACATCGTCACGAGCGAGAATCTCCTTATAATTGGCTGTCCAAAAATCGCATCCGATTTCTTCGGCTGCTGCTTTGGCAGTTTCTTCGCGAGTCGTCGCTACACCAACAATATTAATGAGGTTAGCAGGCAGGGCGTAGTGGAATTGGATGCTACGATAGGCGGCAGCATGAACGCGTCCAATGCCCCCATATCCGATCAGTGCAATATTTATGGGCTTCATAATTAGCTCGCCTCGCTTTTGATCAAGCCACTGTCATCACGATATTGGTCGCTAGCCTCGTCCATGACAGCACGCAATTTCTCAACAGCAGCGGTAATTTCACCTGTTCCGGGTTGTAGTTTGCCATCAGGACCTTTGAGTAGTGGCGATGAGAACTCACCAACAGTCATTCCAACTTCAATAAACTTCGCAACGTTAGAGGTATTCAGTCCACCGTCTTCCATCAAATCAATTTGACCTTCCATACCGGCATCTGCGATCATCTGGTGTAATTTGCCGACTGTGTCAATCACAATTTGGTCGATTGTATGTGGGCTTTTGCCTTTGGTCGGCTTTTTCCAGAAGGGCGCACGGCTTTCATATTCAATTACGCTGACATATGGATGGATGAACTGCTCAAATGCAATTGAAGGCACACCTTGCCATGCCCATACCCCTACCTTTAAGCCGAGCTTTTCCTTAATATAGGTGATGTTCTGGAAGATCATTTCGTCGGTGGTCTCAATCGGCAAGCTAATCATGCTTACTCCAAGATCTGCCAATTGATCGAACACACTAAAGCTAGGGCGATACATCTGTAATTGTGCTTCGACTTCTAAGTTGGTACTTTTACAAGTGGCTTCGATAATATCAAATCCACCGCGCGGCATCCCAAAGTCCATATATTTGCCATCACGGACTTCAATATGTAACCAATCTACACCTGCTTCTTCAAGTTCTTTAACTTGTGTACCGAGTACAGCATAATCTGCCCAAAATAAGCCAGCTGCAATTTTAACTTTTTGGCTTGCTTCACCAATTTTCATCAGAGTCTCCATTTAATAAATAATTCTTTGTGCGTTTGCACGCATTGTGTGCATATGCTCAAATTTAACATGGGTTGATACGTGTGTCAAATAAACACGGCTATAAAAATGTCATAAAAGTTTCCTTAATTTAATGGTCATTTAACGACAAGGTGTTTCCTTATTAAATGAGTGTATATTACAATATATATAGCGTACATGTGCGTGCGTTATAGGAGACTCAACAAAATCTTCATTTTCCTAATTTACGAAAGGTAAAAATTCTAATGAAGTTCCTTCCTAAATCTATTTTGTTATTGGTTGTGTTGCTGGTTTCATCAGCATGCTCGGCTGCATTCGAAACAGCTGGCTTAAGCGCAGACGATGCTGTATTACTCAGCGGCGCATTAAATGTTGACCCAACAACGGCTTCCGCTGACTTTGATTATTCATTCGACTTTAGCCTCACCGCAGAAGGTGAAACCATCAGTGTCATTACCAATGGGCGTGGTATCAGTGATCCTGCTAATGGCAATAGCTTGCTCTCTATGGCAGGCGAAATTGCTGGTGTCCCAGATCTTGGTGGTGCAGCTCTACCATATGATCTTGAAATTCGTACAATCAACACCAACGACCTCTACATTAGAGGTATCGCAAGCTTGATGGACCCATCCATGGATCCAAATCAATGGATTTACCTTCCTGCTGATATGACTACACAAATGGCTCTGGCACAAGCACCAATGGCAGAATCCACAGGTGTTATCCAAGACGGTCAAGTTGATGTTGCTGGTTTGTATTCAACTCTCAACGATAACTTCTTTGGCTCTTTCGCTAACTACATGACCGCAGAACGTGTTGATGATATGGACGGCATGGCACACTTTGTTGTTAACTTGCAAGTTGGCGACTGGTTGGGATCTGATGAATTGAGTGCTGGTTTGGAAACACTTGTGCCTGCATTGGCTGGCGATTTAGTTCCTGCTGAAGAAATTGAAGCATCCATGATGCAAGCTGGTATGGTTCTCGGTATGGCAAGCATGCTCGCTGAAAGTGGTACCTACCAACTCGATTATTTCGTTGAACCAAACAGTGGCCTGTTGGCACAAGCAACCATAACTTTCGCTCTTGAAATCGATCCAGCAATGCTAGGTGAAGAAGGCGATCCAGCTGTCATGGATATGGTTCTTGATGTACAGTTCCGTGCATTCGGCCCTGACTCTGTAGTCGTTGCTCCAGAAGACTTCATTGACCCAATGGGTGGCTAGACGTTAACGATTATGTGGTGACTCTCTATTCTAGAGGGTTACCACCTCCGAAATACTTGTGTCATTCGTAGATAATCTCTCCACATCTAAAACATAAAAACATAAGGATTGTAGAATGAAACGTTTGTTATTTTTAGCTTTTGCACTACTGATGGTGATTGCTCCGCTTTCTAGCGTCAATGCACTAGATTTAGGTAGTGAAGGTCCGCACGTTCTTGCAGAATTTATGCCAGAGAGTGTTGACTTTTTTCTAGGTACACGGATCGGTGAAGATTTTATAGCCGAATTGGATGCGATTTCACTCGCGCTTTATGATAAATTACCAGCAGAGCTAGGTATAGAATCATACGCATTGGATGATGTTCTCCGTCAGACATTCGCAGAAGAAGGCGTAGATTATGATGAGTTTGCTGCTGTTTTAGGTAACTATGCGGCTATTGGTCTAGAATTTGAAGGCTCACTGGAAGATGACCCCAATTTCTATATTGTCGTTGCGGTTGAGGATCAACAAGGGGCTGCAGATGGTTTCTTGCAAACATTGTCTAATGCTGAGGATATTCCAGAGCCTGTGATGGAAGGTGATAATATCGTTTTCACGGCACCGCAAGATGATGGTAAAGTGATTATTACACCGACCCACCTTGTCGCCTCGAATTTGGATGATTTCAATGTACCCATTGAAACACCGCTGATTGCCAGTGAAGCGTTTATGAGCACCCTCGAAACACTACCTGCTGATCAATATAATATTGTCGCTTATGTAAGTGAAGAAATCACCGAAGCTACTGTCCAAGCGTCAGATGAAACTGGTGAATTGGCAATGCTCGGTGTTGATCCTGCTGATGCCGGTGCATTCGCTTTCGGTGCAGTCATTTTAGCAGGTGATACATTCACAATTGATATTAGTGTTGGTACAGCCGCACCAATGCCATCATCTACTGTAAGTGCTGACTTCCTCAATGCGCTTCCAGCTGGTACAGATGCATTCATCGTCGCGACGGATTTGACCAATGTTTATAATACTGCTGTTGAAACATTGGGAACGATCGCAGAAATCGATGGTGGCGAAGACCCATCAGCGCAGATCCCAATGTTATTCGGTATGACCGGACTCGACCTTGAAGAAGACGTTCTCAGTTGGACAACAGGTAGTTATGGTATTTTCTTTGGTGCGGATTACGTCGCATTAGTAAATGACATCATCGAAAATGGTCTACCTACTGCACTTGATCTCGACTTTGGTATTGTTATCGAAGCTACAGATCCTGCACGTGCACAAAATACCGCTGCTAGCTTGGGTGAATTTGTTGCAGCTATGGGTGGTAATGAAGATGGTATCACCATCACAAACGAAGACGACTTGACCAGCATTGTGATTGCCAGCCCCGATATTGCTCCTCTCGAACTCGAATTTGTTTTGACAGCGACTGACGACTTCCTATTCTTGGGTACACGTCAATCGTATGATGCGATTATAAGTGGTGATAACCTTGCAGGTGTTGAGGACTTTGCGAAGTCAACCCAATACTATTTGCCTGATGCAAACACAATTTGGTATGCCAATGCCGATGGCTTTATCTCATCGACACTCGCTCCGCTTGCGGCACTAGGTCCAGCGATTGAAAACGTGTTTACGACAATTGTTGCTGATCTTGACAGCACAGCGATGGAGTCAGAATCTGCACCACCACCGGGGCTGCTCGATATGTTTGGAGATGATCCAACGATTGTGATCACAGTTCTCGAAACATTCGATAGTATGTTTGCACACTCCACTATTTCATCATCCGTTGATGCAAACGGTGTTGTCCGTGTTCGTGCAACAATGACTGTCAACCCATAGTTACATTACAATAAACAAGTCACAGAAGCTCCTCTTTTACGAGGAGTTTTTGTTTTAATGCAACTTTCCGAGGATGATTGCGTAAACAACAGTGGGAGTCAATCACGTACGCATAACAAAAGGATGTTTTATGAACCGCTTATTTGTTAGTATCACAACGATTGTCACACTCATGTTCTCAGTTATGGTGAGTTATGCATTTGATACTGATGCTGAGAATCCACATCATCTGGCAGACTACATGCTGGATACCACCCAACTTTATGTCGGCACGCAAATAGGTGCAGACTATTTCAACGAATTAGATCGTATTGCCGTGTCTGTATACGATAAATTACCTGAAAATCTCGACATCGACCGTATGACGATTGACGGATTTTTCCGATCTGAATTTGAAAATCTCGGATATGATTACGATGCGTTCTTAACTTTGCTAGGGGATTATGCCGCTATTGGTATCGAACCACGTGACGACGTATTAGGGACGAATGACGACCCCTACACAACGATTGTCGCCGAAATTACTGATCGTGACGCATTTATAGATGCCGTAGTGACGTTGGCGACCCCATTTGATGAAGTACCTCCGAATTTGACAGGTGGGGATGACTTCCTTGTCTTTGAAGATCTTGATGTTGTGATCTATGCGACGGATACGCACTTTATTGTCAGTACCAACCCCGCATATGAATTTCCGCTAGAATCATCATTGTCAGCTGATGCTGATTTTACCGACACAGTGAATATGTTGCCTGCTGATACATATAGCTCTGTTATTTATGTGTCCGAAGAATTTGAATTTGATGATGACGGAGGCGAATTCCGTGAGTTCCTTGATGAAAATGGCGTAGAAGCAAGCTCATTTGTACTTGGTACGACTGCATTTGATGACGCATTGGCTGTGGATATAGCGGGTCAAGCGTTAGCTTTTCAAACCAATACGGTTGATACGTCAACCATGCTGACATTACTCCCTGCTGATGCTGACGCGTTTATTGCTGGTGATAATCTGACGGATTTGTACGACACAATCATCACATTTACAGAAGATCAAGAATTTGCTGAACAACTACCATTCTTCTTTGGTATGACAGGACTTGATCTTGAAGATGATGTCTTAAGTTGGACAACGGGGACATATGCGATTTTCATGAGCACAGATTCTGCCTCGATTTTAGATCAAGTCGAAGCTACAGAGATGATTACTGATTTACCATTGGACTTTGGTATTGTCATCGAAGCGACAGATGCCGACCTCGCGCGTAATACTGCCGACAAACTTGGCGAATTTATGGACGTGATGTTAGCTGGTGAATCCGCATTTACAATTTCTCGTGTAGATGAATCGGATGCGTCATTCCCGCTGACGACAGTCGTGCTTAATTTGCCAAATGATGACTTGTTAGATGTTGAGTCGATTGAGTTTGTCATCACAGCGAATGATAACCTGTTCTACATGGGTACAACTGAGGCATATAATAGTTTAAGTGCCGGGCAGACACTCGCTAATGACAGCGTGATAACTGGGGCGACTGCTTACCTATTGGATAACCCAACCAGTGTTTGGTATCTCAATGGTGATGGTGTCGTATTACCTATCTTCTCGACACTTGGTGTAACGATCCGCTCGGATGATGATATGTCAGCATTCCTTCAAACACCTGAAGATGCGTTCGCGTTTCTGCGTAGCATTGATGACATCATTGACTATCAAACCATCACTACATCTCTAGATGATAATGGTGTTGTACGACTCCGCGCGACGCTCACGCTAAATCCATAAATCCAACGCAACCAATCTACGAGTAAATAGGGACATGCTCTGCCATGTCTCTATTTTTTTGCTACACTTCATAGCATGATGGCTAACTGAATAAAGGTGGTAACAATGCGTGTTTTAGTATTCTCGGATGATGGCACAATAACGGGTTATGGACGCTTCTCGATGGAGGTTAACAAACGCCTGTATCAACAAGATGATATTGAGATTATGGCGGCTTCTATGTTGCATTATGGTCTCATGCCAGCACAATATGATGGTGAACGTCTGCCATATTGGGTTGCACCATTGGGGCAGGAAAAATGGACGCAGAATTTTATGTATGTGCTCAACAGCTTCAACCCACATATTGTCGTCATTATCAAAGACCTCAGTTATGTGGAACTAATTACATTGGCGATGGGCGCATACGACAGTATTCCGCGTGTGATTGTCACTGGGATTGATGGTAAACCGATTGTACCACGTTGGATTGCACCGCTAGAATCTGCTGCTCATGTGGTGAGTTTCAGTCAATTTGGGGTTGATGCATTAGCTGAACAAGGCGTATCTGCCGACCAGATTGCTCCGGGGATTGATCTGGATCATTTTCAACCGATGGATTCGGATGAGCGTCAACAACTACGATCACAGCTAGGAATTTCAGATGATACTTTTGTCTTGTTGACGGTTGCGCAAAATCAGAGTCGTAAAGCCATCCCGCATATGTTGCAGGGGTTCTTCCGGTTTGCAGAGACACATCCTGATAGTCTGTTTATCCTCAGTACACAAGCTGAATCCTTAAACGGTTGGGACATTCCGATGCTATGTGATATGTATGGTTGGGATATATCGAAGTTACGGTTTTATCAAGATGTACAGGGTCTAACAATGGCACAACGCTACAACATTGCTGATGCACATACGGTTTTGTCGCATCGAGAAGGTTGGAGTCTACCACTTACAGAAGCAATGGCATGTGGAGTCGTCAGTATGGCGATGGATTGGTGTAGTGGTACAGAAATTTGCGGTGACGATAAAGGCGTTCTCGTAAAGCCCCTCGATTATATAACGGTATCAAGTTGGGGGAATGCCCTCGATTATCATCCCGATGTACAAGATTTTTCTGATCAACTGACATGGTTATATGATCATCCGGCAGAACGACAACGAATCGCTCAGACCGGACAAGCATGGGCGCGTACGCTTACATGGGATGCGGCTGCTGATAAATTAGCAGGAATTTTACGTTCGGTAGTGGGTTAACCGTTCATCGCATCGAGCACATCTTGAATCTGCTGGACGTGATTGTTGCAATGGTCATTATACGCAGTCAACAGGCCGTCGATTGTGTAGACTTTGCCAGATTTTGTGCTTGTACCCGCTTTTGACCAATCAGTTACGTTACTGAACAAATCAGCCCAGCGTGCGTGCATGCCTGCTAACCCCATTAGTGAGGGTTCAATATCAGCGCGTTGGGCATCGGGTAGACTAGCGACAACATCTTGTAGTGGCCAACTGAGTGCCGCGTTTTCTTCACTGAGCACCCGTTTGCAGAGTTGATAGGCGTTGGTGTGCGCGTCAAATAGATGATGGATAATCTGTGCAATCGTCCATTCCCCGTCTATATAGGCGGTTGTCAGTTGTTCATCGGATAACCCACTAATCTGCTCACGCAAACGGGGCACAAAATCACGGATGATTGCAATACGTTCTTCGGTTGTCATAATAATCGTTCTCTCTATTGATAGCTAAAAACTTAAAGTCAGGTATACATCAGTTAAATTTCGGGATTACATCGCGTCCGATTTGCTCAATCGCTGCTAGAATATCGGGTCCAAGAGGTGGCCCGAAGCTCATATGTTGAACGCCCATGTCTGCTAGTTTTTCTAAGCGGGCAATCAGGGTATCGGTTGTACCAGCAATCCCAATCTTGAGCATATCTTGTGTGACCATCGACTTGGCTTTTTCAATGTCATTTTCGACGTGATAAGCATGGTCAATCGCTTTAAAGTCTTGCTGTGTCAAACCTAATTGCTCCAAAATAAGTGGGCTCATCGCGTGTCCATAATAGGCAATTTTGTCAGCGAGCACAGCTTCGGCAGCTTGTTGATCATCAGAAATTGAACACCAGATACATGCGGCTACATCAACATCTTCTGTAGAGCGTCTCGCTCGATCGAGTCCTTTTTCAATATAAGGCATGACATTAGCATAATGTTCAGGCGGGAAGAGTAAGGGTAATCCGCCATCAGCGATCGCCCCGATTTCCTCTAACATTTTCGGACTCATCGCACCTAGATAAATTGGTACACGTCGCTCCGATTTAAAACGTAAATAGGCTTCTTCCGTCCATTGGAGCATTTTGCCATCCATCGGTGCGCGCTCATTGGAGGTCAGCTTATTGATGGCTTCGACTGCTTCGACCACATGTGTCCGTGGATAGCGATAGGGCAATCCCACCCAATTCATAAAGTCTTCTGCACCCGATGATAACCCCAGATTAAACCGTCCACCGGATAATTCATCTAATGTTGCGGATAACATGGCAATTTCGGCTGGATGAATCGTATACGGATTGAGGATACAGGTGCCAATTTCAATCCGTTCCGTTGCAATGGCTACCGCCGATAATAAGACGGGCGCACTCCTCAGGAACAGATCATCACTAATCCAGAATTGGTCGAAGCCAGCTTTTTCGGCTGCTGTCGCATAGGTGACATAGTCTTGCACAGGTAAATCATTATTGAAGCGTAGGCTAAATTTCATGTAGTTGCCTTTGTTGAGAAAGGTTTCTGTATTAAATATAAAAGTAAGGAAGAGATATGCCTCTTCTTTGTATGACATCCAGTTTTATGAATATAGGTTATCTTAACACCCATAATGGTGATTCGCCATAATTTTCTCTTTGTGTTCTTAGTAGCTTTATGGTTATCATATGGCACATTGATTCAACAAAGGATAAGCATATGAGTCGGAATTTTGAATTATACGATTTGCGCGTGACGGTCGATAAAATTGAGGGGCGGTCGGTTTGTGGGATGGCAGTCGGCGATTATTTTGAACTCGCGGAGAGTGCCAAGTTACGCATTCCAGATGGCAAACATTTTTGTGTATATGCACTAAGTGCAGTATTGCCATTACTTGCGGCGAAACAACGCGAACTCGCACCAAATGATTGGCTTGAACGGGATTCATTGGTTGTATGCCCTGACCCCGAAGAACGTTTGATTATGAAAATTGAACGCATTAACAAGCGCACAATGGACAGCGACGAACTCACATAAAACTGCACAATTTCTTGTGGACATTTTACACAAGTATCTCTACATTCTGTAATGATTGCGGTAAGATAGTGAGTCAATTAGACAGAGTGTAGGGAAGAGGCATGCCTCTTCCCTGCGATATACACATCCTACAGTTTCGACACAAGGAGTCCCTCTATGGCAAAAGAACGCAAGCATATTAAAGTTACATACTCGACATTGGGTAGCCCCGACCCGCTTTTACATGAATACTTTGAAGAAGATGTTGCAGAACTCAAAAATAATCTCGGTAAAACATATCCTATTTTGATCAATGGTGAATGGATCGAAAGTGACAACACCTTTGAAAAACGCTCCCCAATCAATACAGATTGGCTAATGGGGCATTTTGTCGATGGGACAGCCGAGCATATTAATCAGGCAGTTGCCGCAGCCAAGGCAGCATTCCCCGCATGGCGTGATACCCCATGGAATGAGCGTGCTGACCTACTGGATAAAGCAGCTAATTTGATTAGTGAACGCCTATTCGAAATTTCAGCAGTTGTCAGCATGGAAATCGGTAAAAACCGCCTTGAAGCGATCGGTGATGTCGAGGAAACCGCAGATTTGATTCGTTATTGTGTCGAAGCAATGCGTCAAAATAATGGCTTTAGCATGACCCTCATGAGCGAAACCGACCAACATCACAATCGGAGTGTCCTCAAACCTTATGGTGTATGGGGAGTGATTGGACCTTTTAACTTCCCTGCGGCTTTAACAGGTGGTCCTGTTGGTGCAGCCTTGGTCGCTGGTAACACTGTTGTTCTCAAACCTGCTGATGAAGGCTCAATGACTGCATATATGATTGCGAAATGCTTTGAAGATGCGGGTATTCCAGCAGGGGTTTTCAACATGGTAACTGGTGGTGATGAACCGGGTAAAGCCCTTACAGCAAATCCTGATGTAGATGGATTAACCTTCACCGGAAGTTATAACGTGGGTATGAGCATCATCAAAAACTTCCCAACAGCTACCGGACAATATCGTCCTGTTGTTGCGGAAATGGGGGGTAAAAACCCAACGATCATCACTGATAAAGCAGATCTTGATAAAGCTGCTTATGGTGTGATGCGGTCGGCATTTGGTTTGACCGGACAAAAATGTTCGGCATGTTCACGGGTGTACGTCGATGAATCGGTCAAAGAAGAATTCCTGAGCAAATTAGTCGATTTGACCGAAGGACTCAATGTCGGTGATCCAACCCAACAAGACACTTATATGGGACCGATCATCAATGAAGAAGCGTATAATGCCTATAAAACGTACGTCGGAGAATTAAGTGATGGTAACGTTCTCGTTGGTGGCAAGACTTTAGATGTTGGTAATGGGTATTATGTCGCACCGACGATTGTCACGGATTTACCTGATGATAACCGCCTGTGGACACATGAAATGTTTGCCCCAATTGTCGCTGTACGTGGCTATGACAGTAAAGACGATGCGATGCAGATGGCAAACGACATCGAACTCGGCTTGACAGCAGGTATGTATAGTGAAGACGAAAACGAAGTTAACTGGTTCTTGAACAACATAGAAGCAGGTGTGCTATACGTTAATCGTAAAGCTGGCGCAACAACTGGTGCATGGCCTGGCTATCAATCCTTTGGTGGTTGGAAGGGTAGCACAGGGACAGGTAAAGCTGCGGGAAGCTTGTACTATGTCCAACAATACATGCGTGAACAATCACATACGGTTATCAGCGAATAAACGATAATTTATCTGGGGATGGTTTAACCGTCCCCGCCCACATCAGACTTACCCCGTTTCGACATATCAATCACGTCTATTTCACACATCGAATAACAATGATCATAGGCGAACCATAGGGTTCGCGTTGAGGTTATGTGTATTCCCGTCACTTATACTGTTTTGTAGTCGAGTAGTTTAGTTGGGAGCCAAGTATGAAATACTGGATTTGTTTTCTGTTGTTTGTGTTGTGCGTAGGTTTATCGGTTGCCCAAGAACAATCCTCTTACGAAATTGCACATGAACGTATTCTAGAAGCAGAACGAATAGATGCAACAAGACTTAGGTTGAATGATCTTGGTCTAACGCAAATACCACCAGAAATTGGACGGCTCACTAAGCTAGAATATCTTGATATAGGGAATAATTTTTTAGTTTCTTTACCGCCAGAAATTGGAGCTTTGGTAAACTTACAGGGTTTAAGAATTAGCAATAATCCAATGACAACACTACCGCCAGAAATTGGAGCGTTGACTAATCTTACGCATATAGAGGGGCATGGGATTGATTTAGAATCATTACCACCAGAGATCGGCAATTTGAAGAATCTACGTTCACTTATACTTCGTAATACACTTCTACACCGATTACCATCTGAGATTGAACACTTATCCAATTTAGAGCTACTTAATATATCAACGCGACGTTCTTTGTATCTATCAGCAGAACTTGGTCAACTAACCAACTTAGTTGAACTGAGTCTATCTTCAAACAGTCTTACATTACCAGTGGAGATAAAACATCTGAAACATCTAAAAGATTTTCGCTTATTCGGAAATAATTTATGGCGATTGCCATCCGAAATTGGTGAATTAATAAGCCTGGAGATTCTTGTGTTGAGTGATAATAACCTCACAGAATTACCGACTGAAATTGGTGGCTTGACCAATCTACGCGTATTATGGATAGAAGATAATTTACTTGAGACTTTACCAGAAGAAATTGGTGAGTTGCAACAATTGCAAAACCTAGAAGTAAACCGTAATCGGTTGACAAGATTGCCATCAACTATAGGTCAACTTACGTCTCTAACGGCATTAAATCTGAACAATAATCTCTTAACGGAATTACCACCCCAAATTGGGAGCTTAGAGTCGCTTGTATTTTTACAGTTAATGCGCAATAAGCTAAATAACCTCCCAGCAACTATTGGTGAACTTGAGTCACTTGAGAGACTGTGGTTGTACAATAACAATCTCAGCGATTTACCTCCGCAAATTGGTCAATTACCTTCACTTTGCCATTTGTATTTACTGGAGAATCCGATTCGTTATTTACCAAGAGAATTAGGACTAGTTCAAACATTGGCTGGCGATTGTGTTGTACACTATAAGGGTATTGACCTAGACAAAACACATATTATTTCTCCTCCACCTGAAATCGTGGAGCAAGATACAGAAGCGATTCTAAATTATCTCAATCATCAAGCATACTGGTATGCTCGTCATCAAATAGCCATTATTGCTAGTGCTATTGGCATATTCAGCATTATTCTGTTAGCTTTCAGATTCCGAGTCCTTCGACTTCGACTATGTAAACCAAAGCGATACATGCGAGAATAGGTTTAACGCATATCTATCCCCGAAAGTCCACATTAACCAAAACACCCAAATGGTCGGAGGCTGACAATACTGGATCATCGCCATGTGCCTCGCCTCCGATGACTATTCCTGATGTTGCTAGCAAGTTTTCGCGGGTGATAAAGACATAGTCGATCATGACCGGACCGCGATCAAATTTGTCGCCAACAATTGGCGCGGGGTAAGTATAGTCAGGTTCTTTACCGCGTACTTGCTCATATGCCGAATCAAATACCGATTTTGCTAATTGGATCGTCTCACTTTCGGGCACAGCATTCATATCGCCTGTTAGGATTGTTGGGCTTGTCATCGGCGAGAGCCATTGTATAAGTGCTTGCATCTGTGGTAGACGTTCGGTTTCGTTAAAGAATGGCCTGTGATGCAGATGTGTATTCGCAAATACCATCGGACGTCCGCCTACAGATACAGTCACCCGCTGAGCAACCCGTTCACCACCCGGTAAATTGAATGTCTCAAAACCCGACGTTGGATAGCGCGAAGCGATCGCAACGCCTTCGGTGCCGTGATGAGCTTGTTTCGGCGAGACATGCAGATGATAGGGTGCACCATTCACCTTATCCATAATTAAATGGACTTGTTTAATCGGCATCCACACTTCTTGAAAGCCAATGATGTCGGGTTGATATTGTTCAATTAAGTTGATGCACAGTGGCTTCCGTTGTTCCCAGTGATCGTTATTGTGGCGCAGGTTAAATGTCAGAATTTTCATTGTAGATGATGTCCTTTTGTGGTTGGCATACACTGATTATGGCGGTTTATGTGTGCTTTGGCGAGTCAAAGTCGGTACAATAGTTTCTATATGATAATACTGGAAGTAGGTACCAAAAATGACAGCTTTCTTCAGCCTTGAACAACGTGATGGTCGCTGGTGGTTCATTACGCCTGCCGGAAAACGATTTTGGTCTATTGGTATGAATCATATCGACTCCGCCGCACTAAGGTTTCTTGAATCGGATAATGTCTGGGAAGACGAGTTTGGGAACAGTCATCAGCGGTGGCTTGCCTCGGTGCGAGAAGATCTGGAAAACTGGGGCTTCAATACGATCGGTTGGACGCAAGAGGTCGTTATACTCAACGATAGCTTTCATCGGCATTCACGCGCCTTTACATACGAGGAGTATCAGTGGGCTGGTATGCCTTACTGTCATATGTTGCCATTTACTGAGGCACATCAATGGCAGGTCGAAGTGCGACAACCCGATGTGACCAGCTCTGATTTTGAGGAATGGTGTGACTATGTTGCACGTGACGAGTGTGCGCGATTTCGGGATGATCCAAACTTGATAGGCTACTTTTATAGTGACTGCCCACAATGGGTGCATTCTTCGCCTGCAACTGCATGGCGTGGTTCATTAGCTGATCCTGAATTGCTTGAATCTGAGGCGGGAAAACGCGAATTGTTTGCGATTGCCGAGCGATATTATCGCGTGACACATGATGCTATCCGCCGTTACGATCCGAATCACTTGATATTGGGGGATCGCTGGGAGGCAAATCGGGCATTACCCGAGCAAGTCGTCCGTGCGGCTTTGCCATATATTGATGTGTTGAGCTTTCAGTGCTTTGGTACGGCCGATAATATCCAGCAGAAAATGCAATACTGGGCAAACTTTGCCGAACGTCCTGTGCTATTGGCTGATGCTGCTGGCTGGATTCATGCACACGGCGATACAGGTTGGCCCCCACAAGCCGACCGCAATCATGATGCCGAACACTATCAACAAGTGATGGATGGATTATGGGCGATTCCACAATGTGTCGGATACCACTTATGCGGGGCACACATCCGTAATAACGCAAGACGCTACGGTTTTCGTGACAAGGCAAATCAATTGATCCCTGAGACCGTGGATGGCATTCGCAAGACTAACGCCGATATACAACAGCGCATCGAGTCAACTGAATAGTTACTAGCCAGATTGTTCATATTGCATAAATTTGTGTCCCATATATTGAATTGATTGCTCTAGGTGCCCCAAGATAATTTGAGTAAAATACACAATAAGAAATTCGCTTCACGAGGTAGTCTGATCTTTTTAGAATCAGGATTACTGCGTCATTTATTGTTCATTCAATTTTGAGAAAGGGGCGCCTGTTAAGGCGATCATAGATCGTAAATGTCAGGCAAATTTTTTATGAAAAAATTTTACTTCTCTATTATGATTTTGTTTGTGTTATCAGCGGTGACGATATTTGCTCACGATGACACATTGGAAATGCCGGAGCCACAGACTGTTGAAGTTGAGGAGTTGGCAATCAATTACTATGAAGCAGGAGAGGGAGATACGACGATATTCCTCGTGCATGGTAACTCAAGTTCCGCTCGCTCATTTATTCATCAAATCGCTGATCTAAGTGAAGACTATCGTGTGATTGCAATGGATTTGCCCGGCCATGGATTGTCAGATCGTGCTATCGAACCAGCAACAACCTATAATTTCCCCGGTTATGCGCGAGTGATTGTTAGCGTAGCTGAGGAATTAGATGCAATGGATGCAGTCTTTGTCGGCTGGAGCTTAGGGGGACACAATATCTTAGAAGCTGTACCTAACTTGCCTGATGCGGCTGGATTCTTCATTTTTGGTACACCACCCATTGCATTCCCTCCGGGTGAAACTGCATTTTTGCCAACAGAAGAATTTTTGGCACTCATACCCGAATTTACTGAAGAACAAACCGAAACATATATCCGTTTGTTGTTCGCACCAGACTTTATCGGTGAGGACGATCCTTTGCCACCAGACTTTGTTGAAGATGTTGAACTCACTGACGGCACTGCGCGTGGTGAATTAGGGGCTAGTCTTGCACCAGATGGATATGCTGACGAGGTTGTGATTGTGGCAGAAATGACCCAACCACTTGCTGTCATTCACGGTGCACAAGAACAATTGATTAACCTTGAATACATTGTTGAGTTAGATATGCCAACCTTGTGGCGTGATGAAGTTCAAGTTATTGAAGATGCGGGGCATTCACCACACTACGAAACTCCCGATGAATTTACTGAGTTGCTAGTTGATTTCATCGAAGACATCATTGAGATGGATGCATAACTGTAGATTTGAGCAGGGTGTTGCCTAATATTTGCAATGCCCTGAGTAACATCATTTAAGTTATTTGCTATTTCCTCGTTAGTACAAATCATCTCATATAGGATAACAACACAGACTAATCAGAAACCAAATACACATCTGCATTTTTCCGATACGGGGGAATAGGGTACAATAACAATAGGTTTATCTCAGCTTGAAAGTACGAGACAACAATGGATGCTGTAATTGTCAATTTGTGGTGGATTATTCCCATCACCCTTTTATTGTTAGCCATCATACAGCTTATTTACTGGGCGTATCTTAATAATACTGTTCCTTCAGAGACTAAAGAAAATGTCAGTATGGTGACGTCGCCCCAGATGCCGACCTATCCTGATAATTTGGTTGATCGTCCAATGGGCGATACCAGTGGTATAAACCGTGAGCCTGCCCCAGAAACAACTGCACTAGGGGATGTCATCCCGAAAATGATCATGACGAATCATCCCAAAGGGCGTAAAGAAATTAAATTACCGGATGTACCAAGTTATGGTATGGGACGGTTCTTCAACAAAGAATACAATATTCTGATTGCTCTGGATGAACGTAGTACATCACGTCGTCATGCGGTCTTAAGTAAAGATGCGAGCACCAATCAATATTTCTTGACGGACACCAACAGTTCGTACGGGACAGCGATCAAACGGGGGGATGTCTTCCAACCGATGACACCCGGTCAAGAAGAGCGCATCTATCATAATGACATGGTTCAATTTGGGCGATCCTTGACGGTACAATTCACATTGCCGGGTCCGACGCGCCAATCTGTAACAGGTGGACGTTAGTAAGGACGTATCGTGGAGACGATCATAAAAGGGCAAGATGTTGCGGGTTTTCGCCTGATTGAGCAAATAGGCATCGGCTCGGCGGGTGAAGTTTGGCGTGGAACAGATGGTACAAAAAATGTCGCAGTGAAGTTCCTCAATACAACTTTGCTGCAACGAAAAGATCGTGATGTCCATTTACATCGCTTTCATAATGAGGCGTTTGCACTCAAACATGTTTCTGATTTAGAACATATCCCCACACATATTCATCATGACGTTAGTGTCGAACGCCCATACATTGTCATGGAATTCATCGAAAGTTCGTCATTTTCTGACTTAATGAGTCGTAATGAAATGTTGTATATGCCCTTACCTAACCGCTTAAGCGCACTGCAACGCCTCGCCGAGACATTACATATTGTGCACCGACGTGGGATTATTCATCGCGATATTAAACCTGGTAATATGCATGGGATTAGCGACCCATACTTGTTAGATTTTAGCATTGGGATACCAGTTAAAGAGGCCGAGTCGGTTGAACGTAGTGTGGGTACACCGCTCTATCTGACGCCTGACTTACTCCCACCATCACCCCGTACGGATAATTATGCATTTGCGATTGTGACATACGAATTGTTGTTCGGTCGGCATCCGCTCTTTGATTATCTGAATGTGCCCGAAAGCTCGGAAGCCTTGCGTGAGGTCGCTGGACAAACCATTATTGATGAAACATGGCATCGCCCAAATCAATTAACAAAAACAGACTTACCTGTGAATCTACAAGGCGCAGACTTAGATACGTTGACACAAGTCTTTCAGAATGCGTTTATGTTATCGGACGATAGATATGCCGATACAACAGCATTCATGAATGATGTACTAGAGACGATCCATGTTAAATCGAACGTTGCTTATTTGGATGAATTGCCAGTGCCTACAGGTGATGTTACAGTTGTATCTTTTGGTAGTGTTGAACAGTTCACAGATCATGCGGTTGAAGCATTTTCGGCTAATACCGACTTACCTGAAGAAGATACGGGTAATCTTAATACCAGACAGTGGATTTTTGGATTGAGTGCATTATTTGTATTGATTTTTGTGGTGCTCGTGGTGTTGATTAGTTTGCCGAGTTAACTGACTTGGTTGATCTTCACACCTAATTTTTCGTATAATAAATCATGAGCATCTTGTACGTGATAGAAGAAAAGGACAATTCTCATGGCACAACTCGTTGCACAAACAGCAGCAATGCAATGTTCATTTGGGGCAGCGCCAGCGGTTTTAGCAGTCACTATCCCAGGCGTAACCGCCAATAAAATGACTGCAGCTAATATCAATGATGCCATCCCAACGACCAATATCCCGACATTTGGTATGTGTTCATCGTTGACCAACCCTGCGACTGCATCAGCAACATCAGCTGCAAGTGGTGTGCTAACACCAACCCCTTGTCTACCTGTAACCGTTGCATGGGCACCGGGGTCACCAACGGTCACTTTGCGTAAAGCACCAGCACTCAATAATTCATCCAAATGCAATTGTTCATATCTTGGTGTGATTTCGATTACTTACGCAGGTACAACAACAGTCAACGTTGCATAGTATTTAATTTAATACAGTTAGATTCTGATAGAAGGCGGCACAGATGCCGTCTTTCTTTATGTAAATTAATCAAACCATTTAAAAAGAAGGTTATGACATGACTTTAGCTGCTCAACTCTACACAATTCGTGACCACACACAAACAACCGATGATTTCGCCACCAGCATGAAAAAGATTAGTGACATCGGTTATACAACAGTCCAAGTCTCGGCTATTGGTGGCGACATTCCTCATGAGGATGTCAAACAGATTTGTGATGATAGTGGTCTAAAAATTTGTAATACGCATATTGCCTACGACACACTCCTCAACGACATTGATGCTGTTATTGCACAACACGAATTATGGGATACCAAACATGTTGCTATCGGCAGCATGCCCAATGAATTCCGTACAGATGAAGCGGGGTATCGTAAATTTGCTGAGATTGCTAATGGGATTGGCGAAAAACTCGCCGATGCAGGACTGACATTTAGCTATCATAATCATAGCTTCGAGTTCATGCGCTTTAATGGCACAACCGGACTCGATATTCTGTATAACGAAACCAATCCTGAGTTTGTGCAAGCAGAGATTGACACCTACTGGATCCAACATGGCGGTGGTGATCCAATTGCGTGGATTGATCGGATGGCAAACCGGATGCCTGTGGTGCACCTCAAAGATTTGGTGATGATGCCTGGTGATGATCCGTGGAAACCTGTGCAAGCGATGGCGGAAGTCGGTGAAGGTAACCTCAATTGGCGTGGCATTATTGATGCATGCCAGCGTGCTAAGGTTGAATATTATGCGGTTGAGCAAGATATTTGCCCCGGTGATCCCTTCGAAAGTCTCGCCATTAGCTATAAAAACCTAGTAGCGATGGGATTGCAATAGCATCGCGTTGTATCTCTGATAGCTGACTTGTTTCGTTGTCGTGACTTAAATCGAAAATAACCAGTATGAAAAGCCGTCTGTCTATATCATTTGTGACGTACTATGTCGACTATAATGATGATAGGTAGACGGTGATTGAAGTTCGGTTAGGAGTGCAATCTTGTCACGAAGGCAATTGATACCACGTAAATATCGTAAGCGCATCATTGGTATACTCACAGCGGTGTTAGGATCGATCTTTTTGCTGGACGGTCTATTGTTGTGGACGGATCCATTAGGGGCAGTGGCATATTCTCATTCAACGGTGAGCTTCATTATGAATACAGTTCCCGATGAGACAGGGTACCGGTTAAATGCTGGCGAGCATTATTTCCATTACTATACAATGACAATTGATGAGGATGGGTATCGTGTTGTGCCGGATACCGACCACGATGCAGACTGCACGATTGCTATGATTGGCGACAGCGTGACAATGGGGATTGGTGTTGATGATGCCGAAACATGGGTCAATCTGGTCGCGCGAGATATTCCTGATGTACGCTTGATCAACACAGCACGATCCGATTATGCGGTGCAAGATGTCTACCAATTAATGCAGACGACACCAGCCGATGGATACATCTGGTTGATGATTGAAAACGATGTTGTGGACGAATATGTATTTCGCTCTCTAATCCCAAATCAAAACCCGTACCTTCCGGCAACGCGCCTTTACCTCGAACGTCTACGTAGTAGGTTGTCTTTTGGCAATGTGCGTGAGGTCGATGCCGAAGGACAACGGAGCACCGATTTTGATAATTATTGGGATTTTAGTGACCGCATTCTATCCAATGATAATGTGTTCGGATTTGCATTTGAGACGGGTGCTGTCAGTCGGGAAACTGCCGAACGCTATGACAATGTCGTTTCAATTCCGCATTTCGGCGAGTCGATCAGCACGATTGATTTTCACCCGTCAGTCGTAGGGCACCAAAATATTGCAAACAGTGTCGCTGATGACATTGAATCCTTTGTCGATGGTATATGTGCAACTTGATGTTTATCTAGACAGTATACCCTGCAAAGTGATCGACTATACCTATGATAAAGTACCAATGATTGCTAAAGTCTATAGACTCGTGGTTACGCTAACGCTCTACCTTAGACTATCCCTCTTACCAAAAAAGGAGCGCTAAATGAAAAACTATTCTGATGATATAAATCACGACAATTATTTTGGTATAGATGAAGATACAAATTATCGTGTCAAGATTGCAGTTCACCACAGCTTTCGTCACCCACTTTATTTTCATTACTCCAGTTTAGATGAACAGAAGGACGAATTTTATCTAATATTTCATGAGGTCGCATTTTTTGAAAGTGCATTTCAAATGGAAAGAAATGTGATTTTTAAACTTGCAACAGAGGAAATGACTCAACAATTTTGTAAAACCATCGTGATGCCAAAGTTGAGTGAAACATACACGTATAGCATGTTTTATTCAGACTTTTCTAATACGCCAATACGCATCGTTGCGAGGAGTGCAAGACTCACCACCGATGTACACTCCACTATCAAAAGTGCACAAGAATCGCAACCTAAGTGACTATGACAGACTCCAATATCAATAATTATTTTGGAATTGAAGAATGTGACAATTATGTATGCAAATTATCTGTGTATACATCAGGATATGATTTACTATATTTAGATATTTGGAAGTCAGGTGATATATCAAGTAAGTTCTATGTTGTCTTTGAAAACGTTTTATACTTTAGCGGTGTCACACAGTGGAAAGGTGGGGCATATTTCCGATTGGGTACAGTTGAAGAAACAAAAGAAATCTTAACCTCTCTACAAAAGAGTGATGACTATTTAGATTATAACCTGTTTATCTCGGATACAAGTGATGCGATGGTTAAAATTATTGCGAGAGATGCGAAAATTGACACAGTGGGACATCCTCCAATTGAAAACGAAATATCATAACACTATTATCAGTTGCTGAGTTGAATGCAAGAAAGTGGTTGGAATACTCATAAAATATTGTTATCCCATGCTAGCTTTTCTTCTTTGCTTTCCCAGCAAGCAACAGCTTCGGTGGGGTGGGTGGCGGAAGCGAAGAATCGCGTCCCTACGAAAATCTCCGCAAACCCTTGTAGAGACAGGCTTCTGACTGTTCGACGAATGATAATGGTTTCGGGCAAGTATAGGAACATTCGAACATAGTTTGGGCATTAGCTTAAGCAATGTATCATATTTGTAAAAGCTACAAACCGATGTATTCTTGAAGTAATGCTCATTCTTATATACAGGAGTAGATTTTGTTTTTAATATCTCAAAATACACAAAAATATGTAGCTCAAAGTCTGATATTGATTGTATTTTGTTTTCTTATCTCTACACAATACATTTTTGCTCAAGATGATATAAGTTGCTCATTAAACACAGATTATTTAGAACTTGCTAGGCATCAACACACTTCAGGTAGTTTTGAATTAGCTATAGAGAGTATTACATGTGCATTATTAAAGGATGAGTTAACTTCTGAGATTTATATGTATCGTGGTGTAATGTATCTTGCTACTGAACAACCAACTGAGGCTCTTGTTGATTTTACACGTGCAATAGAAATCGATAATTCAATTCCTCATTATTATTACTCACGTGGTATAAGCTATTCGATGCTCCAAGAGGTTGAACTTGCTATCGAAGAGTTTACTAAAGCTATTGATTTAGATTCTAGCAATGCTGATTTTTACTTTGCATTGGCAGAAATATATATGCAACTTGAGAATGTTGAACATGCAGAGCAGATACTAAATCAAGCTATTGACAACAATCCTGCTGATGCAAAGGCGTATGCACAGCGGGGCTATTTTTATTACACGCTTGAAGAATATGATAAGAGTGAAGATGATTTTATAACTGCAATCGAACTAGACCCTATGATTGCATCAATATACTTCAATAAAGGTACTGTAGAATATTCAGTGAATTCTTTAGATCTGGCTGTAACAAGCTATACAATTGCAATTCTTATAGAATTGGAATTTGTTGAAGCATATCGTCAACGTGCTATTGCATATATCAAGTTAGGGGAAACTGAAAAAGCCAACGATGACATTGAATATGCCTTTACAATCGATAATGACCCTAAATACTATAGTGCTTTTGCATATGCTTATAGTTTCCTAGGTGATTTAGAGAATTCTTTGAAGTACTTTCACATATATCAAAGCTTAGTAGATGATGATGAAATTGACGAATTTACACTTGAAATTATAGAGGCACTTGAAGAGGCGTTGGATTCAGAATGAGTTTACTACTACGACCTTCAAAATAAGCCATCCCTATTCTAGCTTCCCAGTTTTCATAGCAGGCAAAAGCTTCGGCGGGGTAGCGGTGGTAAACGATAAGAATCGCCTCCCTACAACAATCTCCGCAAACCGTTTTAGGAAGAGGCTGTTATGCAATATTTACGTGCATCCGTCCGTCCACCGACATATGATTTCTTACGTCAGCATTTTAGCATAATTAATGACAACTAGATCTCGTCAAGTGCACCACCGATGTTCTCTTGTCGGAAGATACTGCGGGCATGATCGGATAAATTATCATAGCTCCCCTGTGGAATGCCAATCCGACGTGAACCGGCATCAACCCATGGACGTGTATACACGAGGGCTAGGTTGGGACGCGGGGCATCAGATTTATTCTCTGTGCCACGATGCCACATCCGGCCATCACGGATAAATAGTGATCCGGCTGGCATGGTTGCCATTTGTGATTGCATCATCGGCGCGAGGGCTTCAATTTTGTCCATTCCGAATGTGTTGAGGTGCGTCCCACCCGACCAGAATTCAATCGGGCCATTCTCCTCTGTAATATCGACTAGTGGGATATTCACGACCATATGATAGGGTGGTGGTTTAATGTCTGTCTCTGGAAACAGTGAGTAAACATCGGCATGTGGCGGTTGAAACTCTGAACCGGGGATGCAAGTGTTCGACGCTAGATAATGGCAGACATAATCTTTACCGAGTAAGTCATTAAGAATCGGCAGGACAAATGGGTTGGCAATCACACGTTCATCAGCAAAGGGCGCTCGAAATGGTAGATATGTGCGATAGTGATTTTTGCCAAATGTTGGGTCGGGATTTTCTAAGTATTTATCAAAGATTGTCTGATGTTCATTAAATAGTGAGTCAATCAAATCATCAGGTAAAACCCGCTCAAATATCACATATCCGTTTACTTTGATGAGTGTGAGGGCTTGACTGTATGTATCGAGTGAGAGTTGTCCACTTGCAAGTTCATCGGCTGATAATTTCATCGGATGCTCCAACCTGCTACCATCTATTTTTATCAGTATATCCCATTTTTATTCGGACTGGGTTCTTATCGCCCGAAAATATCCGCGCGGCAACGGTATCCACTCACCGTCAAGATATTGTCGATGTTGTTGATGTTTAGTTCTAAATCCTAGTGATTGTAAGTGGGTCACCAGATTACCAACTGTATAGTTGTCGTATTCGTGATACTCTCCGACAATTTCTTTTACCCGATGTAATTGCGTCGCTGTCAATATGATTGGGAATTCTGCACCCTCACAATCAAGCTTGAGTAGACGAATTGATTGTTCGCCAATGAGTGTGTCTAATGAAATTGTTGGTACAGTATATGTATCCGCCGGAGATACTCGACTGATTGCACCACCTGTATTGATGAAATTACCATCTAGTATCGGAAAATCGCTGATAGATACAGTCTCGTTATGTGAATTTGATTTCCAGACTGCTGCTTGATGGAATTTGACTTTCTCTGTTGATGTATAGTCCGCAAGATGTGCGTGTAGCTGTCTGGCGTTTTCAGGATGCGGTTCGACACAGATCACTTTATTCGCACCACGTACCAATGATGCAAATGCAAAACTGCCAATATGCGCCCCCACGTCAATGATGACATCAGACGCATCAAAGCGTGCTGGCAGTTGATATTCATTATTAAAGTAGACCATGCAAAAAATCGCAAAGTCTAGTGTATGCTCACGGAAGGTGAAGGTCGTCACAGGGTTTCAATTGCTGTACAGAAACGGTCAATTTCCTCGGTTGTATTGTAATAGTGAACCGACGCTCTGACGATATGTTCTAAATCGCGTGCTTCCATATCCAAGCGGGTTGATGATCGTCCCGACACAGTGACATTCATTCTCTGTTGTGCGAGGGTGGCTTTGATCTCATTTTCGTCTTGACCATCAACTTGGAATGTCACAATACCGCATTGGTTTTGACCGATATCTTGAACGGTCACTGTCGGAATGGATGACAATTTTGTGCGTAACTCACTCGCAAGCGTGATAACACGTTCAGAGATTTCCTCCATACCCCATGCCAGTGCATAATCGACGGCTGCTCCTAAGCCCAAGCGGTTTGCAATTGATGACTCCCATTTTTCAAAGCGTCGTCCATCGTTTTTCATTTCGTAGGTTGTCACATCTGTCCATTCTGCCGAGTGTAAATCGAGGGTTGGTGGAATCAGTTGAGGTATACGATCTTCTTTGACATACAAAAAGCCTGTTCCGCGCGGACCACGTAAATACTTGCGCCCCGTGACCGACATCATGTCACATCCGATTTTGTTGACATCTACGAGTAATTGCCCGACACTCTGGCACGCATCCAATAGATAGAGAATATCGTGTTGACGAGCTATAGCACCGACAGCTTCTGCTGGATTAATCAGCCCACCATTGGTCGGCACATGGGTCATCGCGATTAGTTTAACGCGATCATCTATTAATTCTCCAAGCGCTGTTACTGACAACTGTCCATATTCGTCACTAGGTACAGGAATGATCTCGACGCCATATTGTTCGGCAACTTGTAAAAAGGCGATATAGTTCGCAGCGTATTCGGCACGGGCAGTCAGAATTTTGTCACCTGCTTGAAAGGGAATCGCATAGAATGCTTGTACCCACGCATGGCTAGCGCTCGTCATGAGTGAAATTTCGTTAGACTGTGCACCAATAAGGGTTGCAATCGATGTGTAAACCGCTTGGGTACGATCACGTGCTTCATTTGCAGATTCATAGCCGCCAATCATCATCTCACGTTCAAGATGATTCACGACTGTATCGCGTACAATCTTTGGCATAAGTGCTGCCCCTGCATTGTTGAAATGTAATACGTCTTCGCAACCGGGGGTGTCTTGCCGTGCTTTTTGAATGTCGATAGTCATGGTGTCTCCTCGCATAATCGTCGGATTCCAAATAGAACTTTAAGGGTCACATTTGTAATTGCATCTATAATACAAGGGAAAGCAATGATTGAAATCATCCAAACATGGGGGAGACATTTATGTTGGAAATCAAACTATCGCGCCAAGTCATTATGTTGTGCATGGTATTATTATCTTTTATGCTAGCGCTCAACACAGTTATGGCGCAGGATGCGTCGTGGACAATTATGGTGTACATCGAAGGGGATAATAACCTCGAAGGCGACGCACTAGCTGACATCCAAGAGATGGAACAAATCGGCAGTACAAATGATGTCAACATTATCGTTCAAATTGACCGTGCTGAAGGCTACAGTGATGGCGACGGCGATTGGACACAAGCCCGCCGTTATCGCGTCGAACGGGATATGAGCGGCATTACTACAGCTGATATTGTGGAGCAAAAATTTAGTGATCCTGCTAGCGTCCGTTTATCGACCCCACCACTAGAAGACCTCGGCGAAATAAATAATGGTGATCCCAATACATTGATTGATTTTGCAATTTGGGCTGCCGAAAATTATCCAGCGGACAAGTATGGGCTTGTTTTATGGAATCATGGTGGTACATGGATGGGTGGTTTCGGTGGTGATGAATCCACTGTAGATCACGATAGCATCAATATGCTTGAGTTGGATTTTGCATTAGAAACTATCACCAGTTCTATTGGGCAAAACTTTGAATTTATAGGGTTTGATACCTGCTTGATGGGCGGGATTGAAGTTTTTAGCTTATTGGCAAAGTATGCTGATTTTGCCGCAGGGTCAGAGGAGTTAGAACCTGGCTTTGGTTGGTATTATGCCCCTGTTATGGATTTGCTAGTCAATGATCCCACAATTGATGGGGGGGCGTTAGCCGAATCAGTCGTTATCAATTATATGGATTTCTATAATGGCTTCTGGTTAGAAGAAACAGGTGAAACTTATTCTGACTTTTACGGTGGCGATTTTTACGGACAGACCGCTGTTGACCTGAGTATGATGGACAATCTAGACGATGCATTGATTAGTTTTAGTGCTGTTGCTGTGGAAAATATGGACAGTGATCTAACAGCAGCAATTGCTGATGCTCGTAATAACACTCAAATGTTTAATATGTCACAACCTGATGATGCCCCGCTATTTGGTAGTGCAGACCTGAAACACTTTATGTTACTGCTTCAAAATTTTTCGTCGAATGCCGATGTCAATGAGGCGGCTCAAGGTGTGATTGATGCGGTTGATAATGCCGTGATTTTGCATCAACAGACTAATTTGGATGATGCGCATGGGATTTCGATTTACTTCCCTGCAAACCAAAAATTATATGAAACTGGCGGATTAAACGAACGCTATGCAAATGAAGTCCCGTATATGTCGGATTGGAGAGAATTCCTTGAAGCGTATTATGGGATAGCCAACACCGTTTCAGAAGAATCGGGAGGGCGCGTTGAAATTACTGAGTCGTTCTTTAATGATGGTGAAGTAAGCACGTTGATTCCGCCGACATTTGCATTCGAATATGAGGGTGTCAACCTGGTGAGCTTGTCATTCGCGGCAGTGCTTAAGTTGGACGATGGGCGTGAATTTATGATTGATGAATCGCCTCTCACATCTAGTGGAATTACTGAAGACGGTGAAGTACTTGCTTTGATTGAAGATGGCTTGAATTTATCTCAATTCACATGGAATGTGGATATGCCTGTGATTACCGATGGCGAAACCACTGTGGCAACTGTTCTACTCAGCGAAGGCGATGATGAAAGCGCGATTGTACTTGGTGATTATACATTTACGAGTAGTGGTGAAACAGTAACTGCATATGCAATCTTTGATTTTGAAACTGCACAAGCAGTCAAGTATCTGGGGATTAATGAAGGTGAAAATGGTGGGCAACCTTTCGAAATCACTGTTTCTGGAGGAGATACATTCAGCCCGACATGGCGTTTCTATGATGAAGATGGGGAATTGAATACCATCTCCAGCGGCGAAACGCTTGTGCTTGATGACGATCCATTAGAATTTTCGTTTGCTCCTGCAGAATCTGGTACATATGATCTGTACTTCGTGTTAACTGATGCGGCTGGTAATGTCTATTTCGATACCGTCGAAGTTCTCGTCAATAACGATGAGGTTGACTTCACATATCGTGGTACGAACGATATTGCGCTGGGCTACAGCACGATTATTCCGTTTGATTGGAATGACTCGGTTGATGTAACCCGCGACGATGGGTCGTTCTATACACTGTATGAAGATAACGATGGTCGCTATGCTGTCTTTTGGGAATTTTATGATGCGTTTGACTTAAGCGAGATGGAAGAAGCCGTTGCAGACTACACAGAGACCTATACCAGTGAGATATTTGAGGAATTCGAATTTACATTTGAGCTATCAGGTTTCGATGGTATCGGATTTGACTATATTCTTGAAAGTGATGATGGAACAGTTCAGTATGGCGTTATTGCCTATACTGCTTCACCGGATACAGGTGTCGGCTATCTGATTGATTATTCGATCTTTACTGAAGGCGAACCAACTGATGAAGACTATGAATATTTTAATCAATTAATCCAGCAAACTTTCTTCTTCGAGCCAATCCAAGACCCAGACATGGATGACGAAATGTCTGATGATATGGGGATGGATACACGGACGGTTGAATCTGTTTTACTTGAATATGATTGGACGATTGAAGAGTTTGACGAAGCAATAGCAGAATCTGGATATACAGCTGCTGATTTGCAAGCTGAAATTGATGAAGGTATTTATACGATTGACGAATTCATTGCTGATTTCCTTGAGTTCGAAGAGGAATAATGTTGGAATAAAAACACCTAAAACGATACGGTTATGCAAAATACGTTATGATTTGTAATATGATGCAATTCACTGCTACAATAGATAGCGTATTTTGCCCGTATCGGTCATAATGCAATTGATGAATTATTCACTGTTGATAGGACATCACCATGGTCGATTTAATGGCGTTTTCGGCAAGAGAAACTGGAAACCGCGAACGACAAGAAGATTACGCAGTTCATGAATATATCAAAACTCCAACAGGTCTAAACCTCTATATTGCGATTGCATGTGATGGAGCAGGCGGTGGTGAAGCTGGTGAAATGGCGGCACGCCTCACCGCACGGTCTGTTATCGACCATATTGAAATTAGTGATGAGACAAATATACCGCGTCTGTTGATTGAAGCTGTTACCAGTGCCAATGAGCTGGTTTATAGCGAGTTACGTGGTGAAGGTACAAGTACCGTCTCAATGATTGCTATTGATCTGAGCGATCCGACGGCACCGAATGGTCGCATGTTTTCGGCGAGTGTCGGCGACAGTTATGTCTGCTTGATACGCGATGGTAAGCTTGTTCGCTTAAATATTGACCATAATCTAGCAAATGAATATATCTACGCTGGTCAGATGTCTGTGCAAGAGGCGCGTCGTCTAGCCAATGCAGAATATCCAACCCGTATTATTGGTGTCAATCCAGAGATTCAAGTTGATATTGGATTTTATGCGGAAAAAGACAAGAACTTCGTCAATAGTCGGCGGGCATTTAAGATCGGTAAACTCGGGATGCAATTGTTAGAGGGTGATACTGTGTTTGTTGCATCTGATGGTATCTTCCGAGTTGGACAGGGGAATCGTCGCCCTTATGTCCATAAGGATGAATTATTACGTCATGCGCTAGATGATGATGCTGAACGTGCTGTCAGGGCATTGTTCCGGTATGCAGCACAGCGTCGTCCTGATGATAACTTATGCATGTCTATTTTAATGGTGCCATCACGCTTACGTCGCCCTGTTCGCGCTAGTGCAGAGATTTCATGGCAACAACGGCTATTACTCGGCGCCATCACGGCGGTTCTAATTATCGTGGCAGCATTAGCCTTCTTGAGCTTGGCTGATACAGACCGCTCAACTCCTGAGGAACTTCTTGCCGTTCAAGGAACAGATCCTGCGTTTATACCCGAGCCAACTCGTGCCTCAGCAAACCAGATCGGGATTCAGTTTTTTGCTGAACCGAATGCTGAAGATGCCCTCTCTGTCCCCTTATTTTTGCGCCGGAGTTTTACATATAACGATGTGAATTACCTAAAAATTGATGGTCTAAATGCACAGGCACTACCCGATACATTTTTGCCTGCAAATGTTTACCTGCAAGCGGATTCGTCAATTGAAATATTAGAAGCTCAGAACCAACCACCAGAAAGTATTACGTTGGCTGTTGATGCGAGTAGTGATGTGTTCATAAATGCAGGCGAATTTTCGAGTGGTGGTTTTCGCGTCCAATATATCCCTAATGATGATTTTCGTCTAATAACTCGACGAAGTGAATGTATTTCGTTTAAGTATACAACTGCTGGTGTAGACACACTGTTTGACGTTGATACATTATCACTTACCTGTTACACCGGCGATGCAGATTCTTGTAACTTCCGCTCACCATCAAGTTCCCAACCGACACAAATGTCAATCGGAACCGAGTATGTTTTGGATGCTGAGACTGGGGAGCTATTAGGACGCATTGAGCCCCAATATGAAAACTTGACGGCATATTACGATACAGTTGTGACACTTCACAATAATGACTTATGGGCAAACTGCCTTGGGTCATATCTTGATCCTGATAATGATGGCGTTAGCTATCCTGATGATGCTTGTCCGTTTGATTTGGGGTTAGCTGGTAACCGAGGATGTGCAGCAGGTGTTGTACCTCCGACAGAAACGAGTGGTAGCTGATGAAATTTATTGATCGCTCGCAAGTGCTTGCTATCATCTTGACGGTTACTCTGTTTGTTGCATTTCTCGGCGCACTCATTGGCCAACAAGAGCGATTGTACGGCTATCAACCCTATGTCCAGAAGTTTTTTACCGATCATGGTGAATCTGACAGGTTATTTAATCAACGTGTCGAGATTCATAGTGGTGAGTTTGTTTTACCCTACACTTCATTGTTACGTACCACCACCTTTATATTGAGCGAAGGTGGGTCGGTTCCTAGTGATTTGTTATTTCAATATGGGGCTGTTTTCTTGAGGGCTCTTTATGTCATATTGGTGATGATGATCGTCATGACGATGACCCATCGCGTCCAGTATGCACTGGTGTCGGGGCTTATTATTTTTACATCACCATTTTTTGTTGTGCAATCTCCATCGCTTATCCCAGAAAATGTGGCGGTATTATTTTTCCTGCTAATGATTTGGGGTTTTGAAAAATATAAACGTACCGGACGTATTGTGTTTATGTTGGTCGTGATATTGGCAATGGTTGCGAATATCGCTTATGATCCAACCTCAGTGGTGATGAATGGCATCATTGTTCTTGGGTATGCACTGGTTTTCTTATTTAGTGAAGCCCTTCGCAAAATTGAAGTAACATTCTTTAGTGTATTAATCGCGTTAATTTTGATGATTCCGATGTTTGGCACTTTGCTGAATATTATTTCCACCACATATTTTAGTTTTGGCGATAATACAAGATGGATACAATATGCTGGTGAAAACGCGCTGGCTCCAACAGTTAATACATTTTTCGAGATAATAGGGTATCCGGTCACTATTTTTTCTATTTTAGGGATCGTTGCAATTGTGCGTCGTCGAGTACGGCAGTATTTACACTTACTTGTGATGCTAGCTTGTATTGTCTTGCTCATGGTAAATGTTTCCCCCAGTCTAACACTTAATCCCGGACGGATGCAGACTTATCTCTATATTGTCTTGTTATTAATCTCAGGAGTTTATGTATCACTCCTGTTTTCGCGTACAAGTCGGCTTATACGCATGATGTTAATTGCGGTCTTTGTCTCTTACAGTATTGCGACATTCTTGACAAATCCGCTATGGGCGAGGTTGACGGATGAAGAGGTCGAGATTGCGCAAATCGTCAACGCATTCTTGATTGACAATCCAGATCATATCGTCTTTGTTGATGCAGACGGGATGCGTTTGTCTGTGCTCATTGAACATCCTGACCAATTGTGTGCATTTTGGGAACCAATATACCAATGGTATGTGCCGCCTGCATCGGGTGATATTCCTAATTGTAATGGCGCGGAGTATCGCATTGCAGAAATCGGACTTTCGCTACCCGAGTACCGTATTGTTCAACAGACGAATGATATTGCATTATATCAACGTATTGTTGATGTCTAACTATCACCGGAAACAAAGGATAAACCCTCATGCAATTTGACAATCCGATGATTACACTTGACCCTGATGTGATTGTAGCTGAAGGAGCTGATGCCGTCGATTTAGATAGTGGGATCGATGGCAGTGACATCAACTTACAAGAGCAAATCCGTGCAGAGATGGAAAGCAATCTTAACGTCCGCTCGTTTTTGCATGGGGTCTATTATACAGTCCTCGTTTTTTCCTTAATTCTGTTTTTCCTAGAAGTTGAATTTGAGATTCTTGGCAACGATCGCATCAATGGTATGATGGCTATTGTCCTCGGTCTAGGCATTGCATCGACTGTTGTTAAGTCACGTATGGATGATAAAGTCTATGATCCTAATTTTATCGCCTCTCCGGTCTGGCGATTCATTTTGTTTATTTTTGTGATCATTGGCGAGATTTTGTTATTCACAATGGCGCGTGATCTTATCACAGAATTGCCAATCGAAATGGTTGCTGGATTTGTGGTGTTGGTGGGGGCTGTTAATGTCGCGGTGTTGTGGCAATTTACACAGGAAGAATTTGACGACTACCTTGACCCATCACCAGACCGCGGGATTGTGTTGGTTAATTATGGATTGATGGTTCTTATTTCTGGTGTCTTTTTTATTTTGCCATCGATCCCGCTACCGCAAGTTGAACCAATTTCGGTAGTATTAAGCCTTGTGTTATTTTTGATCTACGGTGGGTTATTCTGGACATATGCGTTTTATGACCGTGAAACAATTAATGGAGTTTCTCGTTTTGCACTCAGTATTATGATTGGTTTGGCGTTGTTGCCGTTGTTTTTGCTCTTATTAGATCGCCTCACGATTCCAATCAACGCGACAGTGATTATTATTGCTAACTTTGTGCTGTGTACATTGGGATTTCTCACTTATAATGCACGAGCTCGCCTCAATGATTGGTTGGTGATGGAATAGAGTTAAAATAATAATATGACAATATATCATCCGTTGTTTTTGATTATACAAATGTCATTGGTCAACCACTAGGACTCGATATATTGGCATTATTGTCTTTTACAAATAGAGTGATTTCATATAACAACATGTGGTGAACACAGACAAATGATCTCGATCCAATTATATCAATGCACGCTACATTACCTTTTTAACAGTACCTGTAAATGATTTAAGAATAGACTTATGTTAGACGAAAATGCCTCACAAAAGAAAACTGGTAATGTAACAATTATTGATGTTGCCAAAGCATCTGGTGTTTCTTATTCGACGGTGTCTCGCGTACTGAACGGTTTTGAACATGTAAAAGATAGTACCCGCGAACGTGTGTTAGAAGCTGCGAATCGGCTTGGATACGTCGCAAACTTACAGGCGCGCAGTCTAGCTGGTGGCAAAACCAATGTTATTGGGTTACTCGTGCCGAGTTTAGATAATGGGTATATTGGCGAAGTTGTTAGTGGTGCAGACGAAGAACTGCAACGCTCCAACTATAATATGATGTTGTATACAACACATCGATATAGCGGGAAAGAAGAGGCCTACGTAAAGTCTATTTATAGTGGTCTGACAGATGGCTTGTTGCTGATTGTCCCACTAACACCAGTTAAGTATTTAGAAGCGTTGCAACAGCAAAATTTCCCTTATGTATTGGTTGATCAATCGGATGTTACTGGACGAAGTAATATCGTAGATTCGACCAATTGGCAGGGGGCATACGATGCGACATCCTATCTAATTAAACTCGGACATCGCAAAATTGCACATATTACGGGGTTGGAAGGATTGCAGAGTGCTATTGACCGTTTAGAGGGGTATAAAGCTGCTCTGAATGACCATGATATTCCCATTAATGAAGCGTATATTCGGCAAGGGGATTTTTATGGGGCAAAAGGATACGAAAGAACCAATGAACTGTTGGAGCTAGCAGATTGCCCCACAGCAATTTTCGCGGCGAACGATCTGATGGCATTGGGAGTGATTGAAGCGGTTCGGCATCATGGTTTACAGATCCCACAAGACATGTCGATTATTGGATTTGACAATATTCCGCAGACACTCATCACATATCCAAAGCTCACGACCGTGCAGCAATCGCTCAACCAGATGGGACGGGTGGCTGTTAAGTTACTGTTGGAACAACTGGAAAATCCTGATAAGCCAGCGCGTCGTATCACATTAAAAACCGAATTGATGGAACGGGAAACCTGCCAATCAATCTAGTGTATACTCGTAGAAAGTCTCATAGAGACTGGAATCGATGAGCAATTTTTGCCGATATAGAACAATTGTGGGCGAAATTTTCAGGTTACGGCTATAATAGGGTATGTTGGAATTTATCACATGTTGGAAGTAAAGAAAGGTAGCGGTTGTCATGCCAGATAATAATCTCATCGGCAAGACAATTGATCATTTCCGAATTGAACGATTTCTCGGTCAAGGCGGGATGGCGGCAGTGTATGAAGTAACAGATTTGCGCCTACAACGTCAAGTTGCAATGAAAGTTATGCACAGTCACCTCGCGTCACAGGAATCTTTTCGGGAACGATTCTTAAACGAAGCACAAGCAGCAGCTAGCCTCGATCACCCTAATATTGTGCGGGTCAATACCTTCACAAAAGATACTGATAATTTGTATCTTGTTATGGAGCTGATTACAGGTGGTAATTTGCGCCAATACATCAAGCAATTGCACCAACAAGGGAAATTTATAGATTATCCCGAAGCAATTGAAATTGTGCGCCAGTTAGCAGGTGCGTTACATTATGCACACGGGCGACGCATGGTGCATCGGGATGTCAAGCCAGATAACGTTATGCTCAAACCGTTACAACACGAAGAAGGTGGATTGAATTACCGCCCTGTGTTAACCGATTTTGGTCTGGCACGATTGACGGTTGCTGGTGAAGACGAAGCGACAGCCGAACAACCGATTGGGACATATCCATATATGTCACCGGAACAAATTAATGCCGAGGTCGTTGATGCGCGTACGGATATTTATGCGCTTGGTATTATGTTATATGAGTTGAGCGTCGGACGCTTACCATATAATCCGAAGACCATTGCCGAAGCAGCCCGCATGCATGGGCGTGATCCGTTGCCATTACCCACCGAGTTGCGTCGTGGTTTTCCAATTCGCCTCGAGGAAATCATCGTCAAGGCATTAGAGAAAGACCGCGAAAATCGGTATGATAGCGCGGCGCAGATGGCAAAATCGCTTACCACTGTGACCCAAGAAAAGAAATCACAAACGGTTGAGATGAGCCGAAGTGCGCTTTTCAATTATATGGATCAGTATGATACGGATGTGCAAACAGCTGTCCGTGAAGAGCCAATTGATCCTAAACCACCTGAGCCTGTCCCCGAACGCAAAAAACGCGATAAAGAATACGATTGTTTATACTTTACCAATGGTGATGACGGGTTTATTCATCGTCTCGTTCGTGAACGGACTACAATCGGGCGGGCAGCCCGTCAGGATGTTGCACTAGAAAGCGACTGGGTTTCGCGCGAACATGCGGTATTGGAACGTAAACCGAACGGCAAGTTCTACTTATTAGATGTTAGCGAATCAAACGGCATCTGGTCAGAATCGTATAAATTACGCCGTGATACACCCGTTATTTTGCAACCCAATGCAGTATTCCGCATCGGCGATTACTGGATGCATTTCTTACCACGCGACATCGCAGATGAAGATACATCTCCACCAGCACCAAATAATGGAGCGACATCTGACGAACCCGTTGTCGAACCAGATTTGTCGTTTATAGACGATCCTGAGTATTCAACTGATGCTGGTGATAGTGCTGTGCCATCAAGTATTGCGAGTGACCCCTCTCAATCACTAACGGATGATGAATTACCGCAACCTATTCCTGTTGATGAACAGGAATATGAAGCTGAAACCCTTGAACAGATCAACGCTGCACAACTGAGGGCAACGGTCGAACAAGAGCGCAAAATGCGGGAAATTCGCGATGGTGTGCGTCAACAAGAAGCCAAACTAGAACAAACAATTGTAGGTGAAGAGGCTGATGGTGAAGGTGCGATTGATACCCAATTGTTAGGGATTGTGCCGTTATACGAAATGCCTCGTGATGAGCCACCAGAACTGAAACCCTTCCAATTTGGCTTTGATCGGTTGGTTGTGTTCCACAAAGAAGAGCCACCACGGCTTATTTTATTAGAAGAAGCTACTTATACAATTGGTCGTGCGCCTGTCAACGACCTCATTTTCAATAGTCCGCATGTGTCATCATTCCATGCCCGCATTGAGCAGGAAACAGGCTTTTACTATATCACCGACCTCGAATCGATGAATGGCACATGGTTCGAGAATGAGCGTCTCTCAGCCAATCAGCCAACACGTTTGAGTGCGAGCAAAGTCATTCGCATCGGGGATTACTGGCTGACATTTGAAGGTCGTCGTGATGTCACAACAGAGTTGCGTCCGCGTGATGACTTTGATGATACGATGATTCAAGTGCAAGATGATACCGCCGATGATAGCATTGATACTGCTGTTATGGTGCGTGCGCTTGAAGAAGAGATGCCATATTATTCGCAACCGCCATTAAATAATGAACTACGTGAAAAAGACCGTCTTGTATTTTATAGTGAAGATCATCCGCTAAAAATTGAGCCAATCTCGAAAGAATTAATGACCATCGGACGCGGCTCTAACCAAGATATTCGGTTAGATGGTAAACGTGTGTCCCGTCAACATATGGTGCTAGAAATTCGTCGTAATGGTAATTTGTACCTGCGCGATGTTGGTAACGATAATACTGGATCAACCAACAATACATGGATCGAAGACATCAAACTTGTGCCTGATACGGATGTTATTTGGGGACAGAACGAGATTGTCCGTATTGGCAATTATTGGATGAAATTTGAAGCCGGTGTTAAATTACTTGAAACTGGTGGGTTACAAGACGAACGCGGTTTAATTGGTAAAACCATCGGCACCTATCAAGTTGATCGTTTTGTCGGACGTAGTCATATTTCATCCGTCTATAAAGCTACTGATTTGCAATTACAACGTGAAGTATCGCTCCGGATTCTTGATCCGCTACTCGCACAAGATAGCGGACAGCGACAACGCTTCCTTGAAGAAGCCCGTATTTTGAGTCGCCTTGATCACCCGAATGTCGTTAAAGTGATGTCGTATAATCGCGCCGATAACGAAGTGTTCATGGTGCAAGAACTCATCACAGGTGGGTCGTTACGTCGTCTATTAGAGTCATACACCGTGAATGATAACCAGATGGATTTGCGCGATGCGGTTGATCTGGTTGTACAAATGGCAAATGGTCTCCATTATGCCCATCAACAAGGTTTGATTCATCGTGATATTACACCGGACAATATTGTCCTAAAAGAAGCGAGTGTTATTGGTCCTCTGGTCAAATATAACCCCATTTTGACGGACTTTAGTATTGCCCGTTATGCGCGGACAGAAGACTTATACGATGACGAGGGCGACACATCATTTGCCTATATCTCGCCAGAAGCCGCAAATGGCGAACGTACAGATATTCGAAGTGACATTTATGAGTTAGGTATCGTACTATTCGAGTTATTGTCGGGTGCACCTCCGTACGCACCATTCTCGGTGGCTGAGGCGATTCGTATGCATGCCCGTGAACCGATTCCGCGTGTGTCGGAACGTCGCCCGGGGATTCCACTTGATTTAGAAGCGGTTGTCAATAAAGCGCTTCAAAAGACATCAAACGATCGGTATCAAACTGGTATCGACTTTGCCCGTGCCTTGCAACGTATTTTGCCAATCCTTGATGCAGATGCGGGTGATATGGAAAGTTTGAGTCTGGTTCAAGACGCTAATGTCACTCAGATTATGATCGATCCGTTGGCGCGTTATATGCCACTGCTAACGCATCCGCCTCGTCCAGAAGGTGAAGCGCTACATGATCGTCTTGTAATGTATAGTGATCAATATCCAACTAAGATATTTGATCTTGATAAACCGATCTTTACCATTGGGCGTGGTGGTGACCAAGATATTGTTCTTGAAAGTAATAATGTCTCACGTCGTCATGCACGGATTGAACGCAGTCCTGATAATGTATATCGGGTTGTGGATGTAGGGTCAGCAAATGGGTCGTGGCTCGGTAGTTATAAACTAATTGAAAATGTCATCGAAATTTGGGATTTAGAAGAGACTGTGCGTATTGCCGATTATTGGTTACGCATCGAGAGTAAAGAGGATATCAACGGCTCGCTACTCCCAATTATTCCTGATCCGATGCCGGATGATCTTGAAAAAGAACTAGAACTTGAAGCACTAGGTCCACCTGTCATTAACCACCCTGCACCTGACCATGACAAGATTCAGGTGACGACTAACACTAACAATCTAACTGTGCAAGCGGGATCATCGATCACACTATCAGTTGAAGTGGTCAATCTCAGCGATTTTGTGGATCACTTCGAGGTGCATGCTGTCGGTTTACCACCGGATTGGGTGACACAGCCGACTATTGATCTTGATTTGCTACCAAACGAACGTGAAACAACGTCAATTACGTTCCACCCACCGCGTACCAGTACCAGTAGCGAAGGGCATCATGCGTTTGAAGTTCGGGTTACAGCTGAGGCAAAACAAATCAGTGCAGTACGGACGCAATGTTCGCTGACGATTCTGCCATTCCATAGTTTTACAACAACACTTTACCCGGATCGTATTCGCAACAAAGGTAAAGTCGAATTACAGATTCATAATACAAGTAATACATTTGGCACATATACTATTGACGCCAGAGATCGTGAAGCAGAATTGCGCTTTAACCTTGAAGGTGTCCAATATCAATTGCCTCCGGGATATACCGAAAGTATTATCCTTGATGTTAACCCGCAAAGACGACACATCTTTGGGCGCGAGAAAAACTTCACGTACGAAATATTGACGACACCTGTACCACCGGAAGTTGCCGGAGGCACACAGACCCAACGTGGCGACTTAACCTTATACCCACGTTTACGGTTATGGTACTTTGTTCCGTTAATTTTCTTATTGATCTGCCTCTTGATTGCAGGTGGTGTATTCGCATTTTCGCGCGGTCAACAAGCTATTGCATGGGTTACCGAAACCTCTGAGGCTGGCGCTACACAAATGGCAGGAACAATGACAGCCGAAGCCGGAGCCGATGATGATGGCGATGGATTGAGTAATAGTTTTGAAGCAACCTTGCAGACCTTCCCTGACTTAGCTGATACCGATGAAGATGGGTTAACCGATAGTCAGGAAATCCGTATTTGGAATACCGATCCACTCAACCGCGATACAGATAATGATACCCTTAGCGATGGGGATGAGGTCAATATTTATGGTACAAGCCCGACATTGGAAGATACCGATGGGGATGGCATCATAGACTCACAAGATTTGTTCCCCGGTAGCGCTGCCACGCCGACAATCACACCGTTCCCAACATTAGAAGGGGGCGACATCTGCCCGAATTCACCGATTCCATCACAGATGGCGGTGGGCATCACGGGGCAAGTTGAAGCTGGCGGTGTTGCAAATCGTCTACGCAGCGATCCGAACACAGCCGCCGATATTCTCGACTTTATGCAACCAGGTGTGACCTTCCAAGTGATTGGTGGTCCAACATGTGACCCTGAAACGTTAATTCGCTTCTGGCAGGTTGATTACAACGGAGTACAGGGCTGGACAGCAGAAGGTGAAGGCGAGGAATATTATATTATTCCAGCTGAAGGTGGCGATACCACGACCGATTCACCAACAACAGATACAAGTACAGGCACGGGGGATACATCCGCATCGGCGGGCGGTAGTAATGCACCGACTACAGCCGACTTAAATGCGAGTACTGCGGAAGAAACGGTTGCAGTTGCTAACACGCTCGCCGAACTCCCTGCCACAGGGACTGTTGGGGTTGCTCGTGAAAACATCGGCATTCAACTTCTAGCAAATGTTGAAAGTCGATTAATGTCAAATGCGGTTGATGGTATCGCACCACTCGATATGGGGTGGGCAAAGTTGCAAGTGAGTTGGCGTGCGCTTCAGCCGAATGCCGTTGAGGTTACCTCAGAATTACTCACGTTGCAATCACACATCAACTTGCTTGACCGCAATGGCTACGACATCTTGATTAGTATTGTAAAAGCACCAAATTGGGCGCGGGAAACAGAAGTTGAAGACGGTCCACCTGCAAATTTGGACGATTTTAATGCGTTTATCAATACGGTACTTCAATTATCGGGTCCACAAATTGACGCAATCGAAGTCTGGAACGAACCAAACCTCTTACGCGAATGGAACACAGATAATTATGCGTTTACCGGCTCTGGATATATGCAGTTGTTTGATAGTGCCTATAACACGATTCGAGCGTATTCCGAAGACATCGTGATTGTGACTGCTGGACTTGCACCGACGGGTGACTCGGCTGTTTCCGTACAAGATCGACGATACCTGCGCCAGATGTATAATGCTGGTCTGGCTAATTATGATAATGTGGCGATTGGTGTTCATCCCTATGGTTGGGCGAATTCACCTAACGAAATCTGTTGTACAGGTGGCAGTTGGGCAGATCAACCACAGTTCTTTTTCTTGAATACAATCGCAACTTATAATGCAATTGCCGAGAATTATGGACACCAAACAGAGTTATGGATAACTGAATTTGGTTGGTCAACATGGAATGATCTTCCGTACGATCCACCTGAAGCTTGGATGGAATTTTTGACCACGTCGCAACAAGTTGATTACACCATTCGTGCCTTTGAAATTGGAAGTGCGCTGGATTATGTCGGGCCGATGTTCCTGTGGAATTTCAACTTTGCAAATGAATTTACGCTCAATAATCGTGATGAGATGGCGGGTTATAGTCTAGTCATCTCCGATGAGGAATTCAACTTCCAACCGCGTGCACTGTATACAGCGTTGTTAACCAGTTAAAAATGACTCAATAAGTTGTCAAATAAACCTATTCAAATCTGCTGAATAGGTTTTTTGTTTTACAAATTCTCTACTAATATTAGAAAGGTACACCTAATGTTTTCACGAGAACAAATAGCTGCTTATATCTACTTGCTAGAGGGTGAATCTTCATATCTTTTCAGTAGTGAGGTTATTAGCAAGCAGATGGCGTATGAAACGTTAAAAGAGTGGACAGATGAGGATTATGGTTATGATACTGAGGCTTGGGAAGAATACTTCTCCAGATTTGACTTAGATAGTATTGACCAAATGATGATCGCATTTAAGGGCAGAACAAGGAGAATAGAAGAGCAAAACAATCAATCTGATAAAGAGATCTAAAACGATAATAAATATACGATACAGTATGTTGTCAAAATAAATGGGATAAAGCTATTCATCACTCTTTATATTTTAGGCAAATCATTGAATTCGTGATATATAGTGATTTCGGGAAAACCTTCCCACAACGGGTCATCCTTTAGAAGTTTAAGTTTGTTTTCGGAATAAAGTAAAATTACATCATAATCTGCGGTAACATAGGCACATGTTGTTTCATGTAAACTCAAATATTGAAGTAGAGCATGAACCAATTCTTCTCTCATCTTATATAGATGAGCAAACTTATCAATATCAATGCTTATCTTAACTCCATTAGAAATATTTAGTTTACTTTTTATTGTATTTTCTCTATCTGAATCTAAATGCCAAGCGGTCAGGATGACATTTTCTAATCCATTAGTAGTAAACATCTCTCTTGCAGGGTTGTCTATTCGTTCAATAGTGTATTCTTCATGCTTTAGATATTGAATAAACGCCTTTAAGACATCAACTTGACTTTTTTCTGTAGCAATATATATAGCATCTGAAAATGACATTTTGTACTCCCATACTTACAACTATTCAGCCTATAACGATCTTCTGATGATTACAATCCTGTCCATGTAATAGATAGTTTGATTGATGTATATTCCATTATCACCTGCTTGTTATTAGTTGGATATTTTCGAACTGAATTTGGGATCTACACATAAGGCGTATTTAATTCCAGAAAGTAGAAATGAGTACGATCACTTATCTTGTATACTTGGAATTAAAATTAATAGAGGAATAAATTATGGCAAATTCAATTGATATTACGAATGTTGTTCGGGGTTTTCGGTTTGTTCTGGTCGAGACATTTGAAGAAGTACAGGGTGCCTATCTCGACAAAGGTACATCTTTATTTGAGACACTTGAGCAAATTACAGCCGAGCAAGCATCACAACCGATGGGCAACTGTGCGACGATTGCCGCACATGTCGAACATGTTCATTATTATTTAAAGGTGCTGGAAGATCGTATGCTAGGTAATGATCTCAGCTATGTGAATTGGGACACCATCTGGGAAACAGTGAGTACAGTTGATGCTACAGAATGGGATGAGATGAAATCGAAACTCAAAACCACTTATGATCGCATCAAAGCATATCTTGATAATGCCGATACATGGAAAGGTGAACACGAATTATCATCTATGCTAGGTATCATCGTCCACACTGCTCATCATCTGGGCGAAATCCGTCAAATGATGTGTCATTTGAAAGGGTAGTACGATGCAACAGGTTACAATCTATCGCGAAGATAGACGTTTTGCTGGTTGGCCTGCAAATTACGGCATCTGGCATTGGGGCGACGAAATTCTAGTTGGGTACACTGTGGGGTATTTTGATCCAACCGCAGGATTTCATGCTAGTGATTCATCACGACCGTTTATCAATGTACAGTCGCGTAGCCTCGATCGCGGTATGACATGGCAACAAGAAGCGTTTCTTGGCAATCAACCCGCAGGCTATGGTTTTTCAGCGGATGAGCATATGATTCCTGACTTGCAACTGGGGCAATTACCTGACCTTGATACCTACCTCAAACAAAATAATGAACCGATTGATTTTCATCATCCACAATTTGCTCTGATGTGCTCTCGTACGGGACTCGAAAAAGGGACACGCGCATTTTTCCATTATTCGTATGATAAAGGCAAACATTGGAACGGAATATTTGCACTCCCCAATTTTGGGCAGACAGGCATCATGGCGCGTACAGACTACATTGTCTTGGATCAACATAGTCTATTGATGTTCCTCACTGCCAACAAAGCGAACGGACACGAGGGTAAGGTCATCTGTGTACGAACCGACGACGGGGGTGTGACATGGCAAATGATTTCCGAAGTCGGCGATGAGCCTGCTGGTGAATATGATTATATGATTATGCCCGCAAGTCTCAAATTACCGGACGGGAAAATCTTGTGTTCTGTACGTTGCCATCAGGGTGAGGACAACTGGATTGATGTCTATCAGTCTGATGATAATGCGCATACATGGCGACATATTGCGCGTCCTGTGGAATTTGGCTATCACAGCAACCCGCCGACCCTTCATCGTTTATCTGATGGACGACTCGTCATGACCTATGGTAATCGTATTGCTCCATTTACTATCGAAGCGAAATTGAGTTCTGATAACGGGCAAACATGGGGTGACCCCATTATTCTAAGGTCGAATGCAGGTGATCATGATATTGGTTATCCACGCACCGTTGTCTTGGCTGATGATACATTAGTCACAGCGTATTACATCAACGACGAGCCAACAGATGAGCGGTATATTGAAGCGTCAATTTTGAGTGTCTAGTTTTTGTGCCATAATAAGCTACATAAAATGACTACACCGGAAAATTAAACAACATGCCGATTGATGTAACATGGCACAGCCGAGACGACAAAATCCTGTTATGGACAATTGGTGAAACATGGGAATTAGACGAATATTATCAGGCGTTTAATTTGACTAAGGTCATGCTAGAAGGCGTTGAACAACCTGCTTATGCGATTGTTGACGCGACGAGCCTAGTTCACCGCCCACGAGCAGGATTGATGGGGCATTTCCTCAAGGTTTTGCGTGATGTTGAACTTGAAATGCTAATTTATGTGCGTCGTAAGGATAGCCCACCGTTAGTACAAAAACTACTAGGTCTAGTCGTGCGCTCTCCATCAATTAAGGTGCGCCGTATCCACTTCACGCTGACTGTAGATGACGCACTGATGCATATCTACCGCGCGGGAAGCTCAATATAGGAGTATGCAATCATGGGGCATAAGATCCGTGTTTCCGCGATACAAATGGATGCTTTTCCGGCAACCGTAAGCGAGCGCCTAGATCGTGCAGAGAATCTAGTGAGCGAAGCGGCTAGCAGTGGTGCAGAATTAATTGTCCTACCCGAGTTGTTCAATACTGGCTACCAATATGATGATGCAAATTATAAATTGGCTGAACCCATTGATGGTCAAACGATGGGCTGGATGAATGAAACTGCCAAACGAAATCGGATTTATCTGGCTGGATCGTTTTTATTACGCGATGGTTGTGAGATTTATAATACAGCATTTCTCGTCGCACCCGATGGAAACTACTGGCGGTATGATAAGCAATTTCCATGGTTTCATGAACGGGCATATTTTCGGGCAGGTGCGGCACCACAAGTCGCACAGACAGAATTAGGTGACATTGGGATGCTGATTTGCTGGGATGTTGCTCATCCGCACTTGTGGCAGACTTATGCAGGCAATGTTGATGCACTAATCATTATGAGTAGCCCACCTAAAATGTCTGATCCCGACTTGATATTCCCCGACGGCAAGCGATTACCTCAACGTGATCTTGGCCCGTTGTATCGCTATCTCCACACGGATGAGGAATACTTCCCTAGTGGGGACATGGATGTGTTTGCAGATTGGATAGGGGTGCCTGTTATCGCCTCATCAGGTGCTGGCACGGTTAGACTCAAGATGCCACGCCCTTATCTGGCCATGCCGTTCTATAGTGCATTTCGCCCTGACCTATGGGGACGGTTCTACCAGTTTAAAGACATGTATTTGGAAGCGGGATTTGATAAGCAGACTAAAGTGATTGATGCAGACGGAAACGTGCTGAGTCGTGTTACTGCGGCTGGTGATGGAATCACGCTAGCACAAATAGATATATCTGATGAGAGACCGAAACCGAATATACCACCACCCAAAATGCGAACACAATTGCCTGTTTATTTCTTTTCCGATGTGTTCTCTAATTGGGTTTATGCCAGTTACTATGACAAACATAAATCTCTAGAGTCAAGTTAGCCGACTGACAGATGTAACATGGTACAACCACGATGATAAAAGTGGCTAACGAGATATATTAGATATTCCCTCAAAATCTTACATGATGCTGAATTAAAGGTATGTGTGTCTTAATGTAAAAAGATTCCACTCGTTTGTACAAAATATGATTCAATGCTTATTGCCCGTTTTCTAGTGATTCATTTAAGGCAGTTTTATGTTGACTTATGTATTAATCAGGATTGATATAAGATCTGTTATACTTTTCTTAATTAAATCTATTGTAAATCTAACAATTGCTAAACCGTATTGATTGCGCGAATCAGGTTACATAATTAATCTATTTTATGAGTTTTATTTGATGACATAGAATCAAAAATTAATTAATTATGCCTGAGTTTGTATTGAATAAGCAAACTACTTCCGCTCATCATCGGCTTAATTGCTGTAAATTAAGTATTCACATGTTCATCATACACCGTTTAATTGTGGTTTGTATCTTTTGTATGTAACGTTCAAAATTTATTGAATATTTAAAACAGGAGATACAAAGTGATTCAACTCAGTATGGAAAATTTTGTGCGCTATTCCCCGATGGCGTACGACATGGTGTCACATACATTGACACTAGGTTTTGCAGTGATGCTCGCTGCGCTATTCTATTTTGTGCTAACTTTGCGGACAGTTGCGCCGAAGTATCGCATTTCTTCAGTACTATCAGTCGTGGTTATGGTATCTGCCTTTCTGATCCTTTATGCGCAACAACAAAGTTGGCAAAATGCTTTTGTCTATAATCCAGATAGTGGACATTATGTTAGTGCCTTTGCTCTGGCCGCGGGAACAACGGATGATGTTGCAGCGATCACTGGACTTGGATTTACTAACGGTTTCCGTTATCTCAACTGGCTAATCGATGTGCCAATGTTGTTGTTCCAAATTCTATTTGTTGTGACAATTTCAAATACCCGCCGTACCAGTCTTCGTAACATTTTCTTCGCTGCCGGTGCATTGATGATTATCACAGGGTATATTGGTCAATTTTACGAAGTCGGTCCAGATGGTGTTCCAGATATGGGACCATTCTTGCTCTGGGGTACGATTAGTACTGTCTTCTTCTTGATCATTTTGCAACAAATGTATGGATTGCTCAAAGAAGCAAGCAACAATATGTCACCAGAACCTGCAAAATGGACAAAACGCATTTGGTGGCTGTTCCTTGTATCTTGGATGCTCTACCCAGGTGCTTACCTTGCTCCATTGTTGCTCGAAAGTGGTGTTACACTGCTTGCACCAGCTGAGCCCGGTTCTCTCGCCGAAATTGGTGTGGTAGCTCGCCAAATTACCTTCACGATTGCTGATGTCAGCTCGAAAGTGATCTATGGTATCTTCTTGACCATCGTCGCACAGAAACTTAGTGAAGAAGAAGGCTATGTCTACGAGAAACTCATCGAAATGCCATCTGAACCACAACCAGCAACAGCATCCGGCGACTAATTTATTAGTCTCATCATAAACTTGAAGAGGCGGACGTGTTCCGCCTTTTTGTATTTATACTAGTAGTGCTTCCATCGCTGTACGAAGGTCACCATCGATGCGGGTCGGTTCGTTTGTCTCGCGGTTGACAAATACATGCACAAAATACCCAATTGCAGCAGGTGTTTCTTCGCCGGATTTAAAGATGCCAATTTCATAGCGTACGCTGGAGTTGCCGATACGTCCAACACGCAATCCTGCATCAACAACATCAGGAAAGCGAATCGGTGCGAGGAACTGACAGTGTGTCTCTACAGCAAAACCAACTGAATCGCCGTCAATATAACTTAGCCCGCCGTGATCCATCAGATACCCATTAATCACAGTATCGAAGAACTCATAATAAATGACGTTGTTGATATGATGATAGACGTCATTGTCGCGCCAGCGAGTCGGGATTTGACGAAAATGTTTATAATGTTCGCGACGTTCGTCTTTCGGATTATCCGTCATGCTGGATTGCCTTTATCGCTTGAAAATACAGTGTGTGCATCGGTTGTTTGAGGCGATTCTGGTAATAGTCCCTGCGGACGATAGCGCAACATCAACAATAAAATGACACCAAACAAGATAAACCGTACATAGTTGAACTCGATTGGAAAACCACTCATATTTAATTGGATCGCGGCAATTTGTGTAAACCGATCCATGATTGCAATGAGAGCCGCTCCAAGGAATGCCCCGCGATTATTGCCGAGTCCGCCAAGCACGACCATCACCCAGATGTCTAAGGTCAAGGTCACCACATAATCATTCGCGTTAACAAAGCCAGTATTGAGTGCGAATAACACCCCAGAGATGGCTGCAATAACCGAGCCAATCAGCATAATTTGTGCACGAGCTAAGGCAATATTTTTCCCCAGACTGCGGGTGACATTTTCTTCTTCACGCAATGCCTTTAGCAAACGTCCATAGGGCGAGCGAATGAGGCGTTCGCTATAGATATAAGCGATAAGCGCCAACCCCAAAACTAGAAGCATAAAGAATAGCGCGCCTGTGCGGGCATCATCGAGATAATAAAAGGGTTGTGCGATACCAGAAATTCCGTTATGTGAACAAATTAGATCATCTGCCCCACGGACAACAATACGCACAATTTCTCCACCGACTAACAAGACAAGCGCAAGATACCATTCTTGTTTAAGGCGTAGTGTCACATACGAAATCACAAAGCCGACCACACCACCAATAATTGCAGCAATGATAAACGTCAGCAGTAAATTTACAAACCCAGCGACAGGTTGCGTCGCCATAATTTCGGAACGCAGCTGTAATGCTGTGCCAAGACCACTACCACACGGGTGAATCGCTTCGGTTCCTGCAATAATGGGCAACAGACGGGTATAAGTTACTCCGGTAACATATGCGCCAATCGACACAAATAACGCTTGCCCGAAGTTTGGCACACCCGCGACACCATACTCTAAATTGAGGCTGACTGCCATTAATGAGTAGATACCAAATAATGTAAGGACTGCAATGAGGGTCGCGCCAACATCAATGTTCATCGTTGTAACCCTCGTACAAATGTAAAGAAGTTTGTGAAGCCCTGCGGACGAATCAATAATACGAGGATAATAATGATAAATGGTATGGCTGGTTTAAAGCTAAAATCCACATCAAAGTAAAAATTAAGAAATTGCATTACCGTATTTTCAGAGAAGGCAACGACATACGCACCCAAAATTGTGCCTGTAAAGCTAGATAAGCCTCCAAGGATCGCCGCCGCAAATACTGATAAGATAGCAACCCATCCCATTAATGGACTGACGGATGTATTCAAACCCCATAATGCGCCAGAAATGCCCGCTAATCCACCGACCAGTAACCATGTATTATTTTTCACTTGCTCAACCGCGATACCGATTACTTTGGCTAATCCATAATTGTTGGCTAAGGCTCGCATTTCACGTCCTAATGGGGTGAAATTGAGTAACAGCGTGAGCAATAGCACAATTATGATACTCGATGGCACAACCCACATAAAAATATTTGTCAAAATGAGTGTGTCACTGCGATAGACAATTTCTAATGGAATTGCAATGCGTTTATCGAACAGCGAAAACTGATCGGCTGTCATAAATAAGATGTAACGGATAATTAGCCCGACAGCGAACGATGCCAGTAACAAGGTATAAAACGAGGCGTTTTGCTTCTCTAACGGTTTAAATACCATCTGATGACTGACAAGTGCGACGATTGCACCAACTACGCCTGCTGATAACATGATGACAAGGGGATGGACATCACCTTGCATCGAGACAATCAATGCAGCAAATGCACCGGCTGTGATGTATTCGGCATGGGCAAAGTTGGGTAATTTCATCACACTAAAGGTTAGCGTGATACCAAGTGCCATCAAAGCATATAAACTGCCGATTTGAATTGTACTGACAAGGGAGTTAATAAGTAATGTTGGGGGCATTGTGTTGCCTTACAATTAGTAATAGATATTATTGCATAATGCGGTAAGGGAGGGTTTACAAACCCTCCCTTACGAAAGATATTTATAGGGTGACTATTTACCCTTCGAATGTCAATGTATCGCTGGAGCCATCGTACATGCCGACTTCAACAAAATCGGTGGCATCGTCATTGACAGAGTAGATACCATAAACAACCACAGCTTGGTCACCATTTTCATCAAGGTAAGCTTGAACAGCTGTACCGATGTAGTGGTTGGAGACGAATGGCAACATGGATTTAACTGCTTCACCGTCGTTACCAGCAACGAGCATGGTCAACATAGCGATGTTAGCCGCATCAAACGCGTAGTTGGTGAATGGACCCGGTTCACTACCAAACTCTTCAGTAAAGCTGTCGATGAATGGTTGTGACAATGGGGTTGTGGTGCTTGCAAAGGATACTGATACAAAGTTTGCATTTTGGAGTAATGATGCATGTCCTGCATCTTCGAGGATTTCTGCTGTTGCAAGGTTTTCGATACCCATCCACTCAACGGTGCTGAGGATTGGATCTACTTGGGCAACCTGTAGGAATTTTTGTGCGTCAGCGAGGAAGCATACACAGAAGAATGCCGTATTTTCACCGAGACCTGCAATTTCTGCGCTGACTGCGGCAGCTTCACTGGAAAGGTCGGCTGCATCTGGTGCATAGGCAAGGCTAACAACTTCGCTACCGCCTGCTGCAACAAAATCTGCGCTGAAGCTATCATTCAAGCCGTTGCCGAATGGATCATCAACATATAAAACAACGACGTTTTCATAGCCACGATCAATTGCGATACCTGCAAATGCACGTGCAGCGTAGTTATCTGGTGGATAAATAACACGGAAGATATTGTCACCTGGGATACCACCAGCGGCACCACTGGATGCAGGAGCGACCAAAACAACACCGTTTTCGTCAGCGAATTGTTTTGCACCAAGGACTTCACCTGTGGTCAACGGGCCGACAATGACTTGTGCGCCAGTTGTTTGAACAATCGTCTGAACAGCACGAGCTGCGCCTTCTGGTGTTTGTTCAGTATCTGCACTGGCGATTTCAAAACGTACAGCGTTACCTGCTGCTTCAAGTTCGGCATTCATTTGCATTACAGCAAGTTCAATACCGCGTGCAAAATCTTCACCAAATGATCCGAGTGATCCGGTGAAGGGTTGGGCAACACCAAGAATATAGGTTTCGGTCTCGTCCTGTGCTTGTACACTCACACCGACCATGACTGTCAGCATGACGATGAGTAAGACTGTCATCAATTTTTTGCTCATAATTTGCCTCTCTTAGAAAATATACTAATTTTAATAAGCAACGATGTGAGTATAACGTTTAACCTATCGCTTCGCCAAGAGTTATGAGCGCAATATTTTAATCAAATAGAAGAATATTTTGATTTATACTCAAAAACTCTGTTGCACATACAAAACATTTGTAAGAACAACGGAGAAGATGATAGAGAGGGAATCTTATTTTTATCTTATATCTGTGCTAGGAATTTAAGTGCTGTTTTACTCGGCATGAAAAAGTACGCACCACCTTTGACTGTGACAAAACGTGGCAATTTACTGGTACGGATGCGGATGCCTGCTGTCGGAATCGCCATCTGGCTATCGGTTTGATTTGGTACTCCGTTATCGCCAATAATGGGGTCTTTGTTTTCGTATAATTCATTGAAGTTAGGGTTGTTCGACCAGCTATGTTGAATAAATTCAAACTGGCTTTGGATATTAGAATTTACACACAGGAATTGTAAACCGCGAGGTTCATCATCCTTGAGGTTTTCAAGATGTCAACCAATGTATCATCGGGATCATCCAATTTTTCTATCGGGAAGGCGGGATCGCCATATATGCGTCCGCGCCGAATAATACGATGTTTATCGACGATGGTCAGCGATGATTCGAGTGTTTCTGAATAGAATACATCACGTGGATTACTTCGGCGGAGGTGTGATCCGACCGGACAATGCAACCCTTCATAATCATCAGCTGCATACATGAAGTCGTCTTTACCTCGTGCATCATCCGCTTGTGGTACGAGTGGGTCACCGTTGGGCCAGCGTCCGACCATCTTCGATGCTAACCATATGATGCGCTTAGCTGATGGCAAACCACCGTCAATTCACTCTACCTCCTGTAATACAAACTCCCAGAAGGCTGGGACATCCTGCTGTAGCTTGCGATAGACCACATACGATCCGTGTAAACCAAAGTCTTTTAATTCAGAGGAGGGTACATTGCTGACATCAAAGGGATTATTGTAATCTGGCAAAATATCATCGGGGTCATGTTTCTTGTTGATGACAGGTGTCGCTGGTAACAGCCCATATTCATTCTGATAACCCAAGATAAACTCACCTGTTGCCATCACATTTTGGATTTTTTCGCCCTTATCTTTTAGATTAATCCCTTGAAAAGGTGGCTGGGCAATGCCATCGTGAAAGCCAAACATCTCCTTATTATCGCCACGACGATGTCCTTTTTCTTCATATAGTAGCGTCATACCGGATTTGCTGATGATGTCTTTATGTTTATCTGCAAAGGCATCAATAGTTGCGGTATCATCAGGGGCGAGTCCAGCATTTAGGATTAACAGAATATTGATCGGCGCATCTTTGGGATTCCCAACATCCCAATGCTCAGGTGCGCTTTCTTGTGTATCGCCAAGCATTAGAGGACGTTGTCCACTCGTCATACCCTGTTGAAACTCGACTGCGAAGGTCGTAATCACTTCATCAGGCAAGCCAAGTGCCTTCAATCCATCTACGGTGAATGCAATGTTTACGATTTCTGTCGGCGCTACCTTCGGTGACTTCTGGTCATCCCCGCGCCAACTTTCCGCAGATAAAATATCATCATGAATATCCTTGAGCCATTGTTTTACTTTGGCTTTATCATCAATTTGCAAAAATAAATACACTGAATGATAGATGTGGTTTAAGCCACTGGTGATAAATGATTGAATATCACGCTTTATGGTGTTCGGCAGAGCTACATTTTCAGTTTTGATCGCCATGTCATGACCTCTTTAATTATCTAATGAACTAGAGAAAACGAAGCCATTCTTTGGCTGTCTTGCTGTTAATATTGCTGTCGTAGCCCGCTTTGATTTTGACCGCTTTACCAATATGTGTGACTGTGGCTTTAGGGTTGGCACTATAATAGTAGCTCGCCGAGGTTTGATGACAACGAATACCCTCTTTGAAGAAATCAATATCCCGCCAGCCAATTGAGCCACTCCAGAATGCATCGACTGGTACATTCGCACGTTCGACAAAATCGCCGATATACGTTTCCCAACTACCATCATAATTGCTTAAAAAGAGTAGACGGCGATCATCGTCAATCATAATCCATCGTCCGAAGTGAATGGTCGGGATCCGTGTGCCTATATTCAGTAAATCGGAGCCGGCTTGGATGAAGTTCATTATGGCTTTCTGACGATTCACCAAGTCGGGATCATTGATCGTCACGACTGTCATCTGGTTTTGAACGATTTCTCGTTGCCAAAATGCCAGCATCGAATCATAACCACGGTTAACCACTTTATCCTCAATCCCGTCTTTTTCTCCGAACTTCCGGCAGTCCACCCCTTTTTGAACAGGTGCTTCACTGTAGGTCTGCAAAATGGGTGGGGTACGGAGTCGACGAATGGCAACTGCGTAAATCGCATAGAAGAAGTTCAAGCCATAGCGAGCAACAGCCAACAACTTAAGCACTTGAATAAGCTTCAGTGGGATATTGCGTAACAAGCCGCTGAAAAAATCCCATACTTGTTTGCGGTACACATCGCCTTCGGGATGTTTTGGCAATTGGTCAATGACGTCCTCGTATTGGCTCGGTGGGACATCAAATTGTTTGTTTAAGTCGGCTTGTAATGCTAGTTTTTCTCTTAAAGAAACGACAGTTTCATCTTTATAGGCTTTGAGGAAGGTATTGGCTTCGTGGTTGTGGTCATCGATAAACTGATGAAAGGTATCAACTGACTGATAGTCCTCACAGTGTCCCCAGAAGCTATCCATATTCTGTGTCTGCTCAATGAGTGTATCTAAATAAGACTTGCGATCACCATCAAAAATAGCAGCAAACAAAAGCCGTTTTCTATCATCACCTTTATCAGGATCATCTAGGATTACAAATCGGGCAAAATAGGTGCGCTGTGTGGCTTCAAAATTGATGTGTGGTGCGGTAGAGCCGTTGAGTTGGTCGATAACGGAACGGAAATTTTCTTATTCTCCGTGCTTGATGGAAGCCAGTACGGCAAGCCCTGATTGACTCATGATGACTCCTAGTATCTTATGATTTGCTACAATCTACATTACGACTGTACTACAAACTCGCCAATCCCACAACAAGATATAAGATATATTTCAAATTTGTATGGCATAAATCATGTCGTAATATGAATAACTCGATTAGGGTAACTGCTAACTTATATTACGCTGAGGATCACATCGCTGATGATTTATGCTCTAAGTAGATGGCTATTCACATTGAAACAAAAAAGAACCATGTCAATAATGGTTCCTTCTTGTTAGTTGATCTATGTTTCAGCTTCAGGGTGATAGGCAGATAGCACATTTCGAATCTGCCTGAGCAGATCATCTTTTGTATAGTTACCTTTTTCCAATACCTTTTGTGCTTGCAAGCTCAATTGTTTGCGATCCGATTCTGTCAGTGTTTTGGAGGTGACTGCTATAACTGGGATGCTCTGCCAATCCGCGTTTTGGCGCATGGTTGATAAGAACTCGAATCCATCCATTTCGGGCATCATCAGATCCAACAAGACGATATCGGGTATGTGTTGACGCAGTTTGTCTAACCCGACGCGACCATTTTCAGCAACTTGTGATGACCACCCCTGGCGTTCGACCGTACGTTGAAGTACATCTTGTGTGTCTGGGTCATCTTCAATAATCAGCACATGACAGTTCTCAAGTTTATCTTGCGGAATGAAACGGTTTATTGTGGATAGTAGTTTGTCGCGATCAACGGGTTTAGTGAGATAATCGGAGGCACCGAGAGACAAGCCTAGTGACTTGTTCTTCAAGATAGACAGCATCACGACGGGGATATCACTCAATTCTGGATCAGCTTTGAGTTGCGATAACACCGCCCATCCGTCCATTTCCGGCATCATCACGTCCAATGTTATGATGGTAGGTTTATATTTGCGTGCCATATCGATGCCTACTTTGCCACTGTTAGCAGTGATAATGTGGAATCCTTCGCGCGTGAGTTGGCGTGTTAGCACATCATGGATGGTCACATCGTCGTCAATAACTAAGATCACAGTGTCATTGTCATCAGGATCTAACGAGGACGTTGACGGAGTTATATCGTCAAGTGATTGGGTGTCTGCTATATCAGGTGGCGGCGCAGTCACAGGTATTTGGATTGTAAATGTACTACCCTCACCGATCTTGCTATCGACTAGAATATCCCCACCGAGCATCTGTGCAAAGTGGCGACTAATGGCCAAGCCGAGACCTGTCCCACCGTATTTACGTGTTGTGGTTTCGTCCGCTTGAGAAAACTCACTGAAGACCTTTTCAGCTTGTGCACTCGTCATACCGATACCCGTATCTGCGACTTCAATGTGTAGCCAATCTTGTTTGCTTGAAACCGTATAGCGATGTGCACTCAATGTGATTTGACCTTGTTCGGTAAATTTGGCAGCATTGCTCAGTAAATTGAAGATCATCTGCCTTAGCTTAGTCACATCACTCGTGATTTTGCCAAGGGTGTTCATATCGCCTTCAAATGTGAGTGTGTTGTTGTTTTGTTTAATGACTGGGTCGATCGTCACCATGATCTCATCAAGCACGGGTGACAAATCAAATTCTTCGAGGTAAATATCAGTCTTACCCGCTTCAATCTTAGAGATGTCTAAAATATCGTTGATAAGCGCGAGCAGATGCGTGCCAGCCTTTCGAATTTTCTGTAGATCAGGGACGGTTTCCTCATAACCGAAGTCGACTGCATCTTCTTCCAAGATTTCACTATAGCCAATGATTGCATTGAGTGGGGTACGGAGCTCATGACTCATGTTAGCAAGGAACAAGCTCTTTGACTTGTTTGCTGATTCTGCTGCTTTTACGGCATCGGCTAATTCATGAGTACGGCGGGCAACAATTTCTTCAAGATTCTCCGTCATTTCTTGTAAATTCTTATTGGATTGTGCTAGTTCAGCAGATTGGACCTGTAGTGTTTCGGTATTCTTGTGTGTCGATTGCACAAAATACCAGATAATAAAGTAAATGGTCAGTAGCGGAACGGTTACATTGAGGGTGAAGAAAAAAATCGTTAGGAGATTAATAATATCATTATCTGACGATAGAAATAGATACTCGATAAGACCGGATGCCAACATTAGCCCGATAAACATATATAACCAGCGTCGTGCACTCTTCGGTTGCTCACTGACTATGAGTGCAATAGTGGGACATAGGAAAGACCAAACAATCACTGCACCAGACGCTGCAAATCCTCCTAAGTGCCATTGCATAATAACGGGTAGACACAGGATGAGTGCTAATTGACCAAATAGTAGCGTTTGGTAATGTCGTGTGCGAAGATAAATTTGAAGATTTATGAATGAGACGACAACATATCCATATGGCCAAACAGAGACCTCTGGTATACCGACTAGCACATAGAGACTACCCCAAACGATACCACCAATTGACGTTACCAATGCCATTATGACTAGAATAGCACGGTTGCGACGCATCTCTTCGGATTCGCCACCACTTGCTGGAGGATAGATGAATTGTGTGATTCTGTCCAAATAGGTCATATGATTTGCTCATGCAAGTTTATAATGAGATTCGAGTTAAATTCTAACATGACTTTGAATATGCGTGGATATAGACATGGATGGCGTGTTAGGTTGTGTTTCGGTTATTGGTAACAACGCTTCGAAGTCATGTATCTTGCCCTCGAAAACATAAGATTCATATCATCAAAACAGCCAGTGATTGAAATAGTTCCATCGTCATCTCGGCTACAGACCATCCCTACTGCTCTATTTTATCTAGCATAGAAATTCTCCTTTTCACAATAAGCTTATACCCCCAAGAATGCGGGGTCACACAAATCCTCCACATGGTATCCTTGACTTATTTGAGACTGGAGGATGGCATGGCGCGTTTGATGTAAATTAGTGTTACAATATATGTACATATAATGTGCCATTTTAGGGAGCTTATGTCAGATTTCGCACCGCCTGCAAGTATTCAAGATGAGGTTATGCAATTTTTGCTTTCAACACCAACCCCACAACAGATAATAAATTTTCGTGCATCTGAGTCAGCTCAACTTCGTCTACGGTATCTGTTGGACGCAAACCGTAACGAGACAATAACAGTTGATGAAGAAGCAGAATTAGAAGAAGCGAGCGCAGTTAATCAATTTATGATGACGCTCAAAGCGAAAGCACACGAATCGCTGAAATGACGTATATTCCTGATCTAATCCGCAGAAAAGTGACTGAGCGAGCTGAAGAACGATGTGAATACTGCTTACTTCATGAACAATATAGTATTTATAGTCATGAAGTGGATCACATTATTCCAGAAAACACCGTGGACAAACAATTGACTCTAATCTTTGTTACGCTTGTTTGGATTGTAATCGTAATAAAGGAAGTGATTTTGCATCATTTGATCCAGATACAGGTATAGTAGCTTTATTATTTTATCCGCGTCAAGATAATTTGGATGATCATTTTAAATTAGATGAAGCTCGTATAGTGCAACTAACTGCGACCGGACGCGTTACTGAGTTTATATTGAAGTTGAATGATTCGAAACGCTTGTTAAACAGAGAACGGTTATTTAAGCTCGATCTGTATCCTTAGAAAGTCTGTTATGAGTCTCTATTTTGATCTGGTTATCAACTGTGATCTCAAAGCCGATACGCCTGACGATGCGATAGATGCAATTGCGTGTCTAATTTCTTATGAAATCAGCGAGAAAGATCTAAGTCCCGAGCCACAGTTACTAATAGATGGCAACAACATCTGGAATATGATTGATGACTATGAATTGCTGGCACCTGAACCCAAATTGAATATTATTTCTAATTTTCAGCCACGTGAATTCAGTATCGGCGATGACCCACACCCGAAATTTACTCAATATCGTTTACAATATTGTGCTGCAAATATAAAAGATGATATTTTTCATCCAAATTATCTTTTGTTTATTCATTGGTTAGTAACTGTTTCTAATGATAGATATTTGGGTTATTACAAAGAGACAAATGAACTTAGTCGTATGAGTATCTTTCACCATTTGATTGTCAAAGATGGCAAACTTCAAGCTTGATTAGATCGCCTTTAGATCCTTTGGACAATTGGTGGTGAGCAATCGCTAGCGCGACTATAATTAGTTGTATAATCAACGGAGAGAAGGGATCGATAATGGCACAGTTAATTACAACACAAGGTAAAAAATCGAAGGACGATCTGGGCTTGATTTTGCCCCATGAGCATCTATTTGTTGACTTGCGGACGTATGAAGCCGAAGGTTTTGGCGAAGCGAGGGTTGAGGATGTCGTCGCGAAGATGGCACCAGAAGTCGAAAAAGCCAAAGCTGTCGGGGTAACTGCGCTTGTCGAATGTAGTCCTGTTGGCGTGGCGCGTCGTGCCGAGATGGACAAAGCCGTATCCGATGTGACCGATTTTCCTGTACTCGTACCCACGGGCATTTACCGCGAACCGTGGATTCCACCGTGGGCACATGAAGCCAGTCAGCAGGAACTCACAGACTGGATGTTAAACGAACTCAACGACGAAATTGAGGACACGGGTGTGCAAGCAGCATGGATTAAGCTTAGTGCTGGCGATGACGGGTTGACAGAAACCGAGACAAAAATTCTGCGGGCAGCTGCTCATGCTGGCAAAGCAACCAATGCGATCATCGGTAGCCACACGATTAAAGGGCGTGTCGTGCGTGATCAACTCGATGTTTTGGAAGAAGAAGGATACACCGCCAGTCGCTTCATCTGGATTCACACACAAGCTGAGCCTGATTTTGATCTACATCTCGAAATGGCGGAATGGGGCTGTTGGGTTGAATATGATGCTTTAGGTAACCCCAACGCACCTGATGATGATACCATTATTGGTTATTTGAAGAAATTGATTGATGCTGGATACAGCGAACAGATTCTCCTCAGTCATGATCGCGGTTGGTACGATGCAGGTAATCCTGATTTTGTGCCGATGCCGTTTACTTACCTGAGCGAGACATTCATTCCAAAATTGCGCGAAGCTGGTTTTGAAGAAACGATGATTACCCGACTCACCCACGATAATCCGTTTAATGCCTATGCGCGGTGATATATGGGAAACCATATATTTATCTCATATTCACGGCGGGATTCGTCATTCGTCGATACATTGTCGCAACGCCTTCAAGATAATGACATTGCTGTTTGGGTCGATACACATGGATTAGAGCCCGGAACACCCAATTGGGAACAATCGATTCGGCATGCAATCGAGGACGCCAGTGCTGTATTACTCGTCGCATCACCAAGTTCACGACAATCTGTTTTTGTCCAAGGTGAGCTATCATTGGCAAACTTGCATCAATGCCCTGTATATCCGGTTTGGGTGAATGGAGATGAGTGGATTGAAGCCATACCACTGGGGATGGTTAATTATCAATATATCGATTGCCGTGAGGAGAATTTACAGTCCGGCATTCGATCAATTATTGATACGATGAAGTCAATACTCGATACCTCATCGACGATTACGATTAGTCTTGCTAGCCACGAAAGAATCCAAATCAATATCGATCAATTTGGTACAGCGTTGGATGCGCTTAATCACTTGTATCTCAATTATTTGCAAGGATGGTATCTGCCATTTACGTATGGCATTGACTGGGTTCTAGGAAATATTGAGACAAAAGAATTGGCTGTGCCGTGGGATTGGCTCAGCGTTTATGATGTCGACTTACATGGCACAGGTAATTTCCCACTCTGGTATTTAACATGGGGCAAAGAACCCCCATCAATCATCAATTTTGAACCTAATAGTGTATGGGCAATGTGGGAGGTTCAAAGACTTCGGGTTGGCGGGATTGCGGTCAACTCTAAGCCTATCCTTGACCGTCTACTATCAAAATATGGACAACGCGAGTTGAGTCTAATGGTTGAGGACAACCTGATGACAAAAACAACATCTGAGGCTATTGATCCAGGGACATATCAATACTCCAAAGTGATTGCCCTTATGAATTTGTATCCATCAAAAACTGTCTTTGTAGAAACATAAAATACATATCGAAGGGAAACGATGATGAAAATAAAAATGATTATGTAACTCATCTACAACAATCAATTTAACACTTATCCGCAGTGATAGGTCTTTATTGAACCAAATTTTTACAACTCTATTGCGAGTTTTTTGATGTGCGCTAACTGGATTACCCCTAAAATCGGTATAAGGATCAATCGAAACTGTACCCCAAAAATAATTTATAGAGGAAATACTAATGAAGATTTTTTGGTTTATAATGTGTATGTTATTGATGGCTACACCCCTATCGCACGCACAGGACAATACAGATCATCTACTCGATTTACTCAATACTGTGCCCGATTTACCTGAAATCCGGCAATCGTTTATTACATTTGTAGATTATGAAAATATTTTTGAGGCACGCGATGGCACACCAAGATTGCAACGGCTTACCGATGTTGAGATGTTGTCAGAACAAGTCGGCGATATTTTCTTTGCAGCGTTAAATGGAATTTTGAGCGGACCTGACTTTATCCAGACGTTGCGGTTAGGTGCCGGAGAATGGGAGTCGCTCATAGGGTTTGATTTTTTGGATATTGACCGTGCCATTACATTTGGCAATCCACCGGCGGACCACGACATTTTGATTGGTGAATTTGATGTTGACATAATTACGACTGCCTTCACTAATCGGGATTATATATCGAAATCAATCGGCGATATGACAGTGTGGTGTATTGACCCTGCTTGTGAAAATGGGGTGATGACCAACATCGATAATATCAACCCAGGTAATCCATTCGGAGGTGAGTTAGGTCGTGAACAACCAGTACTGATATCGGATACACTCGTCGCCAGTGCCGTATCAGATATTGGATTAATACTAATAGAAGATGCAAGTGCGGATCGTATTGATTCGTTAGCCGATAATCCAATCTATGTAGCTGCTGTCAACAGCATTGGATCAGATAATCTGGTGCTTCAAGGCATGTTTCTGCATCCCTCAGAGATTATATTAAATATCTCACCACTGATGATGGAGGGCGATGTCGATACTGTAGAAGAGCTGATGGAAGCATCTGCCCAATTACCACAGTACAACCTGATTATGATTGTGGATACCGTGATTGAGGAGGTGCAGGTTGTATATGTGATACTAGTCTATCAAAATGAAGAAGACGCAACCCTAGCGACTGAGGTTATTCCCGAACGTTTGAATACAATGATGATGTCGTCAGAAGAACAAACATTCCGTGACTTCTTAAATAAGTGGTTACCTACTGAGATCAATAGTCATGTTGTCGTTGATGACGATACCGGAAGAGTAGCGGCTGTATTTGAATTTAGTGCACCAAAAGCAACCAACGAAGAAACTGACGACCCGATTTTCAGATTGATTGCGTCGAGTCGTTTGTATAATTTGTTCGTACAGTCGATCTACCGTACTGATCTTGTATGGTTAACAACAGGAAATAGCTAACTTTTATATACCGCAGGAGACAACATTATGAAACAATTGATTGTTATCATAGGCATATTAGTATTAGCGATTCCAACGATTAGCGCACAGGATAGTGCCGAAGATCTACTCGAATTACTCAATACCGTACCGGATACCGATACAATCCGACAAAATCTGATTACATTTATTGACTATGAAAACCTATTCGAGTCACGCGCAGGTACGCCACAGCTCAACAGCATTGCAGCCCTTGAGATATTGCCAGCGCCTATTCAACAAACATTTAGAGCTGCCTTAAGAGGTATCAATTCAGGTCCTGCTATATTTACAAATGTACTGTTGTATGGTTCAGAATGGCGAGAAACCATTGGTTTTGATTTCATGGATATTGATCGTGCACTTGCTTATGGTAATCCACCCGATAATGTTGATATTTTAGTCGGTGAGTTTGATTTGGATGCGATTGATGAGGCATTTACAGCACGTGGTTATACTGCGGATGATTTCGGCGATATGACCATCTGGTGCCCCGAGATTGGTTGTGATGCAGGTCTAGAGATCGATTTTGAGCTTAGGAATGAAGCTAATCCATTTGGTGGGGATTTGGGGCGTCAACAGCCATTGCTTGTATCAGATCGTATTATTGCGAATTCAGCAGTCGAAGCTAGTTATATCCTCGTTGAAGATGCTATTGGCGATCGCTTTGATTCGCTAGCAGATAATGCAACGTATCGTGCTGCTGTTGGTGCGATTGAAGGTGACAATCTGATCATTCAGGGTGCGTTTTTACATCCGGCGTTGGTGATTTTGGATCCCTCAGTCACGATGAGTGTTCCAGCAGATGAAGTTGACGAAATGATGCGCGAGGTTGAAGTCTTGTCACCTTGGGATGTAGCGATGATCGCTGATACAGCCACAGATAGTGAAGAGGTTGTATATGTGATTCTTGTCTATCGTGAGTTGGCATTAGCTGAAGAAGCTGTTGCAACTATTCCTGAACGGATTAATACCATGAACTCCATCATGACAGAAGAACCGTTTCAGGCGTTGTTTTCTGTGCGTGGCGTTGAAGAGGTAATCGGAACTGTTGTGACTGACGAAGAAAATGAACGGTTTATGGCAGTTCTAGAATTTCGTGCGCCGTTACCTGATAATACCGAAGACGATATGGGAACCCTAACACAATCGAGCCGAGTTTATCAATTACTTATCTCTATGGTGTATAGTCGTGACCTGATATGGTTAGCCACAGGTATGAATTAATGCGAGAAATCACAGTCATTGGCAGCGGGGTTTCTGGTTTAAGCTCCGCTGTTCGACTACAATATGCAGGTTTTGATGTAACTATCCTCACCCGTGACTTGCCACAGTCTACGACATCAATGGCGGCGGGGGCAGTCTGGTATGGCGGTGGCACAATAGGTAAAGCTCGTGAATGGGCAGAAATTACACTCGATCACTTTATGTCCCTCGCTAAACAAGACAATACAGGGGTTGCCATAACACGCTTGCGTGAGGTCTTCCCGTATGATGTCCTTGACCCATGGTATAAAGATTTGCTCCCACATTTTGCGCATATTAAAAAAGAAGACTTGCCAAAGGGTAGTGAGGCAGGGTTTGAGATTGATATTCCGATTGTAGAATCACCACGCTATCTACAGTATTTGAATGACCAATTCACAAAAAACGGTGGGAAAATCATACGTCAAGAGATCAAGATGCTAGATGAACTCAAATATGAATACCCGTTGATTGTTAACTGCACAGGGGTTTGGTCAAAGCAGATTGCGGATGATCCATCAGTTTTCCCTATATGGGGTCAAACGCTACTGATTGATGCACCGCATATCCAAGAAGGGTTTATGAGTGATTATAGCTTCACATACATGTTCCCGCGTGATGACGGAATCTTAATTGGGGGTGTCGCCGAGCCGAATGTCTGGGACACAAACATTGATACAGGGTTGACAGCTGATATTGTGGCGCGGTGTACACAAATTGATGAAACCGTTGCTGATGCGCCCATTGTGAAGCAATTTGTGGGGTTGCGTCCGGGGCGTGATTCGGTCCGATTGGAAGCAGAGAAATTATCCGATAACTTTACCATTATCCACAATTATGGACATTCTGGGGTTGGGTATACTCTATCATGGGGGTGCGCAGGGGATGTCGTCACGTTAGCAACAAATCTCATCAAAGACTTTTAAAAGAAGCAAAATTCAACAATCAACTTTAACTGGCTTCGGGTTAAGATAGGATTATTTGCGACCTATTGAACTGAGATATTGCATGGCAAGTATGAAGACATTCCGTAAACCGAATTTGAGTATTAGCTTTCCACCACCTCTTGTGATGATTGCATTGATTGCAATTTATCTGATCTGGGGGTCTACCTATTTAGGTGGTGCGTATGCACTGGAGAGTTTTCCACCATTTATGCTCGTCGGAATACGCTTATTTTTCGCTACGATCATCCTTGTTATCGTATTAAGAATGCGTGGTATGCCCTTCCCACCCGTGCGCGAGATGATTAACGCAGCCATGATTGGCGGATTAATGTTTGGTGGCGGTGCGGGGTTAGTCGCGGCAGCGCAAGGGATGGGTGTTGCCAGTGGGTTAGCCTCATTAGCCGTAGCAGCTGTACCAATTTGGGCGACAATTTTTGCATCATTTTTGGGGTATCGTCCGACTAAGGTCGAAATGGTTGGGCTGGCTGTGGGTATTTCTGGTGTGGCGTTACTCAATATGGAAAATGGCTTACAGTCGCAACCATTAGGCGCATTCATCCTGTTGATTGGCCCGATGATGTGGGCATTTGGCTCTATGATGAGCAACCGTCTGCGGATGCCAGATGGATTCATGGGGACTGTTTTCCAAATGATTGGTGGATTTCTGGTCTTGATGGTGCTTAGCTATTTAAGTGGGGAGCAATTTCCATCTAACCCGTCAGTGGTTTCAACTGTTGCTGTGGTTTATTTGACACTTTTTGGTACGTTGGTCGCGTTTAGCGCATATATGTATTTGGTACGAACCGTACGTCCGGCATTAGCGACTAGCTATGCTTATGTTAATCCGGTTATTGCTGTTGTGCTTGGGATGACCATTCGTGCTGAACCGATTACATCATTGGGTATTATTGCTATGATCGTGATTGTGACTGGTGTCATACTAGTTATGATGGGTAAGCAGACCGAAAAAGTAAAATGTGATTAATGTGACAAGCTGATAAATTTGCGTTACAGTACCTTTAATCTATTAATTTATGGATAAAAGACATGACTGCACAACCTAAACAACGCATCAAGTGGTATCGATCTCCAGTACAATCAAAGGATCTAGCCCGCCTAAATCAGCGTAGTGATCGTCAAGGCTGGATACAAAGTCTGGGGCATCTGGCTATCTTGGTGGTTACTGGCGGGATAGCATGGTACGCTGTCGGACGCTCGCATTGGCTGATTGTTTTACTTCTTCTGTATGTGCACGGATCAGTATACGCGTTTTTGGTCAATGGATTTCATGAACTATGTCACAAAACCGTATTCAAGACCAATAGTCTCAATATTTTCTTCCGCAATTTGTATGCGTTTCTTGGTTGGTATAACCATGTGTTTTTCTGGGAAAGTCATCAAGAACACCACAAGCACACCCTGCATCCACCTGATGATCTTGAGGTTGTGCTTCCTGTAAAAGTTACATTCTGGTCATTTCTGCGGTTTGCATTTGTTAATCCGCTTGGATTCTATAGCCGGATGAAAGGCGTGATACGTAAATGCTTTGGCTATGTGGATGGGGAATGGGGCAATCACTTATTCTCACCAGAAGCAACTGAAAAACGCCGAGAACTATTCAACTGGTCACGGTTTATGCTGGCAGGGCATATTGTTATCGTGGTGGTGTCGTTAGCATTGGGCTTATGGATGATTCCTGTATTGGTTACACTTGCCCCATTTTATGGCGCAGGCTTTCAGTATTTGTTTAACGAAGCCCAACATATTGGATTATCTGAAAATGTAGATGACTATCGCCTGAATACACGCACGATCCTACTGAATCCATTTTTGCAATTTCTATATTGGCATATGAATTATCATATTGAGCATCATATGTATGCGGCGGTTCCATGCTATCATCTGCAAGAATTACATGAACTGATTCGTGAAGATTTACCCCATTGCCCTGATGGACTGATTGAAACATGGTCGGAAATTATTCCGATTGTGCGCAAGCAACAGCAAGACCCAACTTACACATTTGTCCCTGAATTACCTTAATCAAATATCCGAAGATAGGACATCAAATGGAACGCAAAAATATTTCATCTGGAACAAATTACGAAAAGATTGCAGGTTACTCCCGAGCAGTACGGCTTGGTAATGTTGTACATGTCGCTGGCACAACTGCGACTGACGGCGAAAATAAAATTGTCGGTGTTGGTGACAGTGGTGCACAAACTGAGTTTATCATCCAGAAAATCGAACGGGCACTCAATGAAGCTGGTGCAGAATTAAAAGATGTTGTGCGCACCCGCATTTTCCTAACACCAGATGCCGATTGGGAACCTGTCGCAAAAATGCATGGTAAATATTTTGGCGATATTCTCCCTGTGAACACCTTGCTCTATATTCATGCATTGATTGGGGATGATTATTTAGTAGAGATGGAAGCCGAAGCGATTATCAGCGACGAGTAATCGTATTATGCCGATAGTGGCAACTCGTGCTACACTAGAGACAGTTAATCAATGAGGAAACCTTATGGATACTGGTGAACTGTACGCCAAAATATCACAGATGCGAACAACAGCGGCAACTCTTGGGCGCAGCTCGACAAATATTATGGATAGCATTGAATCGATTGATCGTGAAGTCCATGCCCTTAGTGCTGATCGTTTTATGAGTGTTGGGGCAGAGACGTTCCGTGTTGAATATAATCGCGCGACCCCTAAATTACGCGATGCGTTTGAGCAGTTGATTGCTTTTCAGGATAAGCTCAATACATCAGCAGATGATATTGAAGCTGCGTCACGCTCTGGTGGCAATATCGTATAGCATGAGAGAGAACCCATATGCCTGATTATATTAAAGTCCCCTATGCTGAATTGTATTCACGGGCGAGCCGAATCCGCCAAGAAGCCGATACGATACGCAATGAAATTGCGACCTTACGACAAGCTGTCGATAGCATCCAATGGATGGGTAAACGTGCTGATCGCTTTTTTACACTGTGGAACGAAACCTTGCCCGAAATGGAAGCATGGGTGACAACACTCGAAAACTTCGCTAATGAGCTTGAAGATCAAGCCCGCCGGATGCAGGGTGCTGACGAAGCATTTTAATGCGCCGCTTTAACCCCGTAATATAAAAACTATGTTGTCCCTACTTTAGAAGATTTGAGTAGAGACAACATTTACTTCTAAGTCAATCAGACAAGCTAACTCATTATGCGCGTTCAGGTTCGACGATGCCCGCACGTTCAATCAGAAAATCGACCAATTTCGGGAATGGGTCAAAGCCGATGACATTGTTTGCATTCGCGACAAAATTTGAGAGTGCATTGATGTCATAATAATAAGGCTCACCATCACGGTCATTGATGAGATATTCTACGCCACCGACTTCGATATTAGCAGCCGCAGCAATACGTTCAATCGTGTCAATAATCTCCTGTGGAGGTGTATATCCAGTAATTGCTGGACTACCATCAGGCAAGCAGTAATCTGCAGGGCACAAGTTAAATGAGCCAGACAGAGCAACTTTGATGGCATACAAGTATTTACCACCGACAACTTCTACGCGCACGATGCTGTTTTCGCGAGCGGGTAATTTTTCTTGCACTAAGGCGATTCCGTCTGCACCCATATCAATTGTGCCGTTTTCGACTGCTTCAGCCAGTTCCTCCGGACTATCATATTGAATAATGCCTGCGCCCGAACCACCTACATTTGCTTTGGTGATGATCGGATAGATTAATCCTTCAGCGGCTTTAATGGCGTTGGCTGGATCATGGATGACGCGAGACTTCGGATGATTGATACCGAGCCCAGCAAGCAATGTGATTTGATTGGCTTTGGAAAATTCGTAGCGGTAGGTGTCGTAGCCTTGCATAACATTTGCACCGATGTCATCTAGATAGTGCAGGTATTGCATCGTGTAGGGTAGAAGGTGCGGGCCGTTACGGGTATAAGCTGATGGACTCATCCGATTTACAATCAGTGCATAATCAGATTCGCGTACGGTCGGGTCGAATGTATGCTCATGGGCGTTGAGCTTATCATAGTCGATGCCACGACGATCAAATTCTGCGAATAACTTTTCAAACCATCCGGGATGTTCATAGTAAACTGCGATTTTGTTGGACATAGGTGTGCCTCTCTCAATAGATAACAGCGTAAATAAAAATGCCCCAAGCAATGTTGGGGCAAAATGATTTCAAACTTGTTGATGATGTCATGTTACAAGCTTTAATAACCCCACAGATTTTGTGCGGTACAACAACAACATAGTGCGGTTGTTTGGCTGTAAAACATCATCTTTGATACTTTCTTGTGTTCATCTTTCACTATGATGCGATGAGATCATAATCTCTTACTTGTCATAATAAATTCAATTCGGAATTAAAATTCGAGATTAGTCACCTTGTTCGGGGCGTGCATAATCATCATCATAGCGGGTAATATCTTCCAGTTGCCAATTACCAAATGCGACCTCGAGGACACGTACAGTAGGGCCTGTACTACTCAGGCGATGTTTTGTGTTCACAGGAATCCAGACTTTTTCGCCTGCTTTCGGATAGAGAATCTCTTCGCCGACTTGCACTGCTGCCCCATCATCGAGCACAATCCATAATTCGGCACGGGCTGTATGTGATTGTAAACTCAAACGTTGATCGGCTTTGACCGACATTAAGCTTACAGTGACATCTTCATTGTTTGCAAATTGCTCGAAGAATCCCCACGGACGGTCAATATGATCAATGTCTGGCATCTCGGGTGGAATCGGCTTGGTGACATAGTTGGGCATGATAGCTTAGTCTCCTATGATTATCGCTGGCGGTTTCATGTGATACGTTAAATTGCTGTTGACTGTATAATAAATGCGATGTCATGTGAATACTATTGATACCTAAGTTGATGAGTTTTGCGGAGACTGTTCAGTGGCTGAATCTAAACAATATTGTGTGTTTTGTGGGCGAGTAGCACATCGTTGCCTATGTGATAAACCCGACAGTGATATTCGGCGATTTATGGAACGGGCAGGCAAAACCTATCAACCAACCTATCGTAACACACACTATAAGCGGGGTGTGCCACCACAAATCAAAAAGCGCGAACGAGCGTTGATGCGCAAACATTATCAACAATGGTATCGCGAACTGGTTGAGACCTATGGCGAAGTCTGCCTAAATTGCGGTGAAACTGAGAATTTAGTGATTGATCATATTGTATCGATTGCTAAGGGGGGTACATCGACACCCGATAATTTGCAACTATTGTGTACAACATGTAATGGTATCAAGGGTAAGCTGATTATTGATTGTCGATAACCTGAAATCAAAAACCGCCGGAAATATCCGACGGCTTGTTGTGATCTATTATGAGACTAGCGATTATTCGCTGTCTTTTTCTTTGCGTTTTGCTTGAGCAACAGCACCTTGTTGGATGGTGTGGGTTAGCTCATGAGCAAGTAATTCTTGGTTATTTGGTGATTCACCTTCGTTGAAGTAGATGTCTGACCCTGTGGTGAAAGCCCGTGCTTGAACTGCGTTAGTGAGTTCAGCGGCTTCGCTTCCGGTGTGGATACGGACATCGCTGAAGTCTGCACCGAATGCGCCTTCCATATTTTGACGGGTGTTATCATCCATTGCACTACCGCCACCACGGGAACTTTCGATGCGATTTTCAATATCGCTGCTCACATCGAAGCCTTCTTCGCCGCCTGCACGATCAATACGTTTCATCATCATCTCTTCTTCTTCAGAACGATCGATGCGTTTCATGTCGATCTCTTCTTCTTCAGAACGATCGATGCGCTTCATCATCATCTCTTCTTCTTCAGAGCGTTGGATGCGCTTCATGTCGATCTCTTCTTCTTCAGAACGATCGATGCGTTTCATCATCATCTCTTCTTCTTCGGAACGATCAATGCGTTTCATCATCATCTCTTCTTCTTCAGAACGATCGATGCGCTTCATCATCATCTCTTCTTCTTCGGAACGTTGGATGCGTTTCGCTTGAACCGCTTGCTCTCTTTCGCGTTGGACTTCGCCAGAATTAATTTTGCTGACGACGCTTGCAGCAACTGCATCTGCTTCGTGTTCGTGTTGATCATTAGCAGCAGTGACCGACATTTTCATTTGAATCGGCGCAGATAATTTACTGGTGCTCGCGTTTTGTTGGCGTGCGAGTTGTGCTACGAATTTGTTGCCATGTGACCGTTGCAAAGAGGTAATGACTGCAGGTGTCAAATTTGCCGAGGATGGGTTTGCCAATGCACGTTGAACAGCTTCACTAGTTGGACCCTGGTCAAACGAGACAACTTCGGTTTCTTGGGTGTTGTCTTCTTTACTTTTCTTTTTAATTTGCTCGTCGGCTTTTGCCTGCATAAAATGTTTGTCAGTCATAAATTATTCTCCACACTATATTTGCGTTGGCACTTGGATGATATTGTCGGACAGGATATTTTCATTATATAAGAAAATATGGATTCTGCATCCAAGTGTTCATGAATTGTCACAAATTACTTATGGATTGTAATATTGTGAGTCAAAATGCGACTATATTATGACAGTAGTGTAACATAGTTTTGCCATTTACGGAAAAATTTTTACAATTTCTGCTATTAAGTTGTTAAAAGCCCGATAGCATATTATAGTAACAACGTAAATTACAAAATGGGATGATAAAATTTATGTTTCCTCTATCGAGCATGTGGAGCCTGCAACCGTTTGAAAAACAGGACGACATCAATCCAATTCTAACTGTTAATCCGCAAGGTGCGTTCCGTTGCCCTGTCCGCAAAGATGTTGTTGATTGGGAAGGCAAAGACATCTTTAACCCAGCGGCAGTTGTTAAAGATGACAAAGTCTATCTACTCTATCGGGCGGAAGATAGTGTCGGGCAATTTGCGGGTACATCGCGTATCGGTCTTGCTGTTAGCGATGATGGTTTGAATTTTCAAAGACATAACGCGCCAGTCTTATATCCTGACAACACGTCGATGAATGCATACGAGTGGGAAGGGGGAGTTGAAGACCCGCGTATTGTTGAAGATGAAAACGGTACCTATATCATGACCTATACAGCATACGATGGCGAAACGGCTCGTTTATGTATTGCTACATCCAAAGATCTCTATACATGGAGTAAACAAGGTCTTGTGTTTGGTAATGACTATGCTGATATGTGGTGTAAAGCGGGATCCATTGTCTGCCGCCGTGAAGGTAATCGATTAATAGCCACCCGCGTAAATGGCAGATACTATATGTATTGGGGCGAATCCCATATTTTTCTGGCTGAATCCAATGATCTAATCCGGTGGAAACCTGTATTTTATGACGGGCATCACCATAATCACCAAGATTATACAAAGAACTTTGTCAGTGTACTTAAGCCTCGTCAATACCGCTTCGATAGTAGTCTGGTAGAACCTGGACCGCCTGCGATTCTCACCGAACATGGGATCCTCCTTATTTATAATGGTCGAAATGATGCACGCCGTGGGGACTTGAATATACCCAATGGTACGTATTCAGGTGGGCAAGTGCTCTTAGATCGTAATGACCCGTCAGCAGTGATTAATCGATTGACAACAAACTTCTTCCAACCAGAGGAAGACTATGAAATTACGGGACAAGTTAATAATGTCTGCTTTTTGGAGGGGTTAGTCCATTTTAATGACAAGTGGTTCTTATATTATGGGACTGCTGATTCCAAAATAGCTGTTGCAATAGCTGATATAATTTGAGGTTGAATCAATTATTTGTCAACATATGAGACGTCTTTTGTTATACTCAAGATGATGTTGATTTTATCCATCTCCTAGTAAATCTTGGATTAACCCATCGGTATCAATATCGAGTTCGCCACCTGTCGTGGCGGATTTTTCTTGTTCTGCATCCACTATATCTTGTGTTGGCATCGTCTCATCATCTGCTGCTATATGCCCCCAGACCGCTTTTGAATACTCACGCCACAATTGTTGATTAACGCGATTAACCAATACTTGTGCATTATCGACCTGAGCCGTTTGTAAAACAGTAACGGCATTATGCTGTGCATAGAAGGCGCGCCCCGGTGGCATTGTTTCGTTGGTCAGCCCGGTTGTACGGATATTGAGGTTATGCAAACTATCTTTCACACTCATGCCAAAACCTGAGCGACGCAATAGTAATTGCTTGATGAATGGGTCGCCAATACGATCCAAATACCCTGCGACCCAAAAGTGTAATCCGAGATCGCTATGCAAACGGATATGGTCGCGCAGTTGGGTGAACATCTCAAAATTATTGCTCATCGCATCGCTAACGACCTCGTAATCATCAATAATAATGAGGGTGTGCGGGATTTCATCAGGGATTTCTTTGTCGTTCCAGCGTTGGTATAAGTTATTCATCTCACGATTGAGGCGATTAAGTTGTGTCTCTAAGCCCATCATATCGGAGACACGCGTGACAACATGTTTGAGTGATTCAAGTGAGCGTAAACTGCGTCCCGTAAAGTCTACCAGCACGATTCGCAGTTTGTCGGGCGGAAGCTGTTGGGCTGCCGACAAGGCTGCTACATGTAGTAAATTGGTTTTGCCTGTCCCCGGCGGACCAGTCACTAAGAAATGTGGTCCTTGTTCCATCCAATCGAGTGCAAATGGACTAAGATGATCGTCGTCGACTCGCCCAATGATGGTAGTAAGCTTTTCAGATGGATCTGCAAGTGGCAATGAATCTAACGCGATTTTTGGCGGTAGTTCACGCAATGCAGATGGTCCACTAAGTGATGCACGACGTAATTCTTGGATAATATCACCTGTCATGCGAGACATATCCTGACTATCAACAACTGTCCCACGTACAGGTAAACTAATCTGACAAATTAATGGTGGGCTGTTATAGACCCAACCGCGCCCTTTGGGTAATTGTTCATCATCACGGGTTTGGATACTACCAACTGCCATCAAATAATCTGTCGGATTGCCGAGTTGCAATGCAATCCTCTGTTGAATCATGGAGCGTAGTCTGTCGGGAATCGAAGTGATTGAATTTGCTGTAATTACGACATAGATGCCAACGGCGCGCCCTTCATTAATGAGGCGTTCAAAGTCATGGATGTGTTGTTCATAGTAGGTGTCGCGCAATTGTTCATATTGATCAACACAGAGCACAATGGTCGGCGTATGCGTGCTGACTTGACCCGATTGCCGTTCATTGAGAATTGTCAGCAAGCGTCCAAACAACCGCCGGACACGCTCTGTTTCAATACCATGCACGACATCTTCAGCATGGGGTAACATGCTAAGGTCATTTAGACCACTCCCCGTAAAACTGAGGAAATACATATGTAATCTATCGGGCGAATGCAGTAATGCTTGGCTTATGGCTAAGGTGCGTAAAACGGTGGTTTTGCCAGTTCCCGGACCACCCATTACCAACACATGACCATTACGTCCGTCACTTTGTTGTGAGGTGTTCAGGTGAACCCATAATGGATATTGAGTTTGTGTGTACACATCATCGACCATACCGATTGGTGCACTACCCAACGGTATCGAATTGCCGTTTTGATCATGCCCAGCATGTAACCACGTGTTGCCGTTCCAACCGACAATATTCGATGTGCTGAATGGCTCGGTCAAAGTAATTTGCGTCGTTAATGGTGGCAATAATAGGGGTGGGCGTTGCGGGATATTATTGCGCTCGGTATAGGCTTCAATCATATTGGTGATCGCGTGGGCGGTTGTATAGGGCTCGTCACCGGGAAGTTTGTCAACATCCTCAAATTCCGATGGCATGAGGTTAATTGTCTCACCTTGCTCTGTAATGAGTTCAAGCACGAGAGGTTCATTGGTATTATCGACCTGACCATAATCACTGCCAACATACGCCGTCTGAAATTGTTTATATACCCCACGTTCGCCGACCTGAAAATAACCGCGCCCTGCCCATCCGGCTGGTAGATAGGCTGCGTCAGGTCGTCTGAGCATTGCTCGACTCGATTCAGCATTTTGTACCCGCAAGCAAATTCTAAATTGCAAGTTTGCATTCATCTCATCCGTAATGACATCCATTGGACTTTGTGTCCCAAGTATAAGATGCAAGCCCAAACTCCGTCCAACTTGTGCGATGCGGACAAGTTCTGATAAAAATGTGGGCATTTCTTTTGCTAACTGTGCAAACTCATCGACAATGATGAACAGATGCGGTAGGGGTTGATAAACTGGATTCTGAACATCTTGGGTATTGCGTGAGTAAAACCGATGATATTGGACGATGTCGCGCATACTCATTTTTTTGAGGAATTGCTGACGGCTATTAATCTCGGATTTGAGTGCTTCTAACGCTCGTTCAACCAAGACACCATCAAGGTTTGTCACCATACCGACAGTATGTGGCAACTGCTCGAAGACACGGAACGAACTCCCACCCTTAAAGTCAATCAGCAAAAAATTCACTAGACGTGGATCATGTTCAATAGCTAATGCCGTCACTAACGTCTGCAACAGTTCGGATTTACCCGATCCGGTTGTACCAGCTAATACACCATGTGGACCGTGATGGTCTTCGTCGAGATGCAAATATGTATCGACAGCGAGGCTTTCGCGTCCTAATGGAATTGGGTAGGGGAGATGTCCTTCATGTACGGGACGATTCCAACGGAATGACAGAACATCGCGGATTTCTTCGACACGATTCACACCATATAATTCAAGGAACTCGACATAACGTGGAATGCGCCCACTCCCACCGACTTCTCGCATATTGACTGATGACAAGGCGCGGGCAACATGTTCCGCGGCGCTCAATGCCAGACTATCAATATGATACCCCTCAACTGATGTTGATTGTTCACCAGTTCTTAAACAACGAAACCGCCCATCATCTTGCACATCGACGACCGTCACGCAATCACCGGGGATATTATCAAAATGGTTGACGATACAAATGACCGATGCACTGACCAACTCACCATCCCGTAAAATGCGTGAATAGACTGCCTCGTTGTCAATCAAATGCGGGTCATCAACAACTAACAATAAATGAGGAGCTTGCATCGCATCCGGTTGTTTGAGGCGTTCGTCTATGATTTGGCTGAGTGTGCCCATCAAACGGCGAATCCCGTTATTGTTAAATGCTAGCCAGTCACCTTTACCGCTCTGGTTTTGGTTGGTGTGCGGTAGCCATTCCATCCAACGCCAATCATCATAAGCTGTTTGGGGGGCGACCAGATGAATCTGTAAATCGTTGGGGGTATGTGTCATTGCAAGGTGCGAGACAATCGCGCGCACAGCATTTACCGTTAAGTCACGATGTCCCGACAATCCAATCGAAAAATCATCAACTAGATTCGCTGATACAGGTGCATTTTCTAACCAGCGATACGTATCGACTAGATCAATCGCACGACTCAATTCGGGACTATCGACATCAAGGTCTGGCGGACTAATGGGTACAACGGATGGAATCCGACCGATGCCCAAGCGAAATGCCAAAAAGTCGGTATTATCAGGGCGACGTTCCCACAAATTGGGGTTGTGTGAGAGTGCACGAGTTAAATTCGTTTGCGGATCAGGGAAATTATTGCGTAAGATCGCGTATTGGGCGTTATGTGAGGCTTGTAGACGTGCCCGTTTTCGATCCAATACACGGATATAATCGAGCGTGTTTTGGTCTGCACGACGTTTGGTGTCTTTCCTACGCCAACGAAACGCCAGAATTGTCCCGCCAATCGTGAAGAGCGCTAACACAAATAACGGTATCGCAAATAAAGCGCTGCCACTATCACCAGCCCGCGTCAAATAAAATAACCCCATGACACCGATACCCATGACCGGAATAATCGAAATCAGCCAACCCGGACCGCGGTGTTCTGGTAGTGTCGGTGGTGCAGGAATAGACACATCCTCACGCGGGATTGACGGCAGATGAATGCGTGGTGGGCGATTAAATTGTCCGGTAGGTAATGGTGCATCCGACATAGGGTTTCTTTCATATACAAATAGTTTGTAGCCAACGGACAACAAATGATCATATTCTGCCGTCCGTATAGTATCTATCTTCGCCTATTTTGGTAAATTTCGCTACTATGATCCTGTCGGTGTTTGGGTATGGCGTGAGTATTTGAGTTGTTTTATGTGTATGTGAAACAGACAAAATTCTCGTGGACGAGATGGAATCCTCATAATATCCAACTCATCATCCGATTACAGTTATGTCGTTCTTGATGACGTTAATGCCATCAATACAATTCCACCAATTACTAGACCTAATCCTATAAGGTGATAGACCGTGATTGGTTCGCCTAGAAATAGAGCCGAAAGCACAATGACACTAATTGGTAACACACCCGATAGAACACCTGCCACACTCACTGGGGCAACATCTAACCCACGAAACCACAGCACATAGGCTACTGCTGAGACGAATACGCCATAATACAGTAATACCCCTATCTGCTCCAATGTAATTGACGACAGGTCAAAATGTAGCATTTGATAGATGCCAAACGGCAAGCATAACAATAATCCAAACAGAGTTACCCACATTGCACCGACTATTGCGCTTAAATCTTTACTTGTTTTTCGGAATATTGTGAACAATGCCTCACAAGTTACTGCACCCAAAACAAACAGATTACCAATGAGTGAATTAATATTCAAATTAACTGTATCTACAGACCCTATCATATTTATCACGACTACCCCAGCAACACACAGTAAGACACCACCCCATTCATATCTTGATAACCGTTCATGTAGAAAAAACCAACCAAGAATCGCAATTATCGCGGGTGTTACGCTGGTGATTAATCCACTTTGGGATGCGCTAGTAAATCGTAATCCAATCAACAGCAAAACATTAAACAGGAAAACACCTGTCAGTGCTTGTAAAAATACCTGTGTAAGTATTCGTTGAGAGGGAATATAAATTGTATGTTTGCGATAACTGAATAGGATAAGCAATGGTAAAGCTACTGCAAATCGAATCATTAGTGCCATAAAGATGGGAAATTGCTCGGTGATGATTTTGCCGATCACTACCGAACTTCCCACAATAATCATTGCACTAGATAAATCAAGATAAGCGCGGTAAATCGGTTTCATATCTCACGTCCTCTATTTACAATTAGATTTCGTGAGGATACTGCGTTAGTAAACGATGCGATTGTAAAATATTACCCTATTGTCATTTGATAGTGTCCGGGGGTTGTACCGAGGAATCGTTTGAAATAACGAATTAGGTGACTTTGATCAAAAAATCCAGTTTGCTGTGCGACATCGACCACAGGTAACCCGTCTTTCAATAGCGTTTTAGCACGATTCAAACGAACCTGCACGAGATAAGCATAGGGGGAAATCCCCTCATGTTTACGAAAGGCACGAATAAAATAGCTTTTACTCAGATGTGCAACCTGCGCGATGTCATCAAGGCTAATGTCATCTGAATAATGAGACTGCATATATTGCTTGGCACGATGTATCGGTGATTTTTCATTAGTGATAGATGGTGGTACTAAGCGAATATCGCTGAAATGTGACAAAACAACTTGTAACAACTCGCGCAATTGTACATCCTGCGATAAGGTTGAATCTCCCATATCTGCGGATTGATGATATTTACGCACGGCTTGGATTACAGTCGGATGTGATATAACTGTGTGATTGATAAAGGGCAGAGTAGAAATATGATACCCCAAATCTTCCGAGACTTCACACATCACTGATGGTTGAATGTATAACATACGGAATCGCCATGCGAGGTCGTTACCGGGGTGTCCGGTATGTACCTCACCAGGTTGGCACGTCACCACATAGTTAGGTGTGACAGCAAAGTTTTCCCCACGATAGTAAAAAGCATGTACCCCGTGTTCAACCACTCCAATCGCGTAATCTTCGTGGAAATGAGGTGCGTAGGAAAAATCTGTATATTGAGCTTTAAAAAATTCGACCCCATTAATTTTAGGGAGTGTCCAATAATGTGATTGATTTGACATGAGCGACTTATCTATGGATTTTATGTTAATGATATGCGACTTAGATTATTTTGCCATGATTGAAAATAATCATATCCACAAAAACTTTACATTTATCGGCAAATTGTTATGTTATAACACAATTTTTACGCTATACTGGAAGCATACCTGAAACAGACACATATCAGAGGATGACGATATGGCGCGCGATACTGATCCATTAGTAGGTTTTCATTTTATGCTCGATCTTGAAGGGGTTGCTACGGGTTACTTCACTGAGATTGCAGGGCTTGGCTCTGAAAATGAAGTCATCGACCATGAAACCTACCAAATTTTCCAACAGATTCCTGGACGCTTAAAATGGGGTGACCTGACCCTAAAACGGGGTGTCACGGCAAGTATGGACATCTGGAAGTGGCGTAAAATGGTCGAAGATGGCAAAGTTGATGAAGCCCGCACTAATGGCTCAATCATCATGCTTGACCAAGAACTATCACCTGTTGCCCGTTGGGACTTTGAAGGGGCATGGCCCTCAAAAATTTCAGGTCCACAACTCCAGTCGGATTCCACAAACTATGGTCTCGAAGAATTGACCATCGTCCACGAATATATCAGTCGTACGCAATAGCCTTAATATCATATGAATAAATGTCCATTTATCCCCCAGTAATTGGGGGGATATTGGGCTATAAACACCATTATCCTTGTCTAAATTGATTTAATTGACAAGGATAATTCCATTGAAGACAAAGAATACAAACCGCATATTTAGATACCAACCTATATCAGTCGCTATTCGTTTGATTATTGCGCTGATTTTGATTGTATTAGCTGGCATATTCGGCGATTCGAGTGGTCTTGGATTCAGTGGATTACTGATGATTGCAGGCGTAGTTGTTGCGATGTTTGGCTTATATGCAGAAAATGACCTCGGTTACGAAGATACTAAAGGTGCGGATGGGCAATTTATCTATCTGCCCCATACGCGACAAGATAATGGCATTATATCCAATTTCTATTTTGGTCGCGTTTTCCTCGGTCTAGGATTATTTCTCTTAGGGATATTAGTTGGGGTAATTGGTTTAACAATCACACAAATATTTGTCACAACAGTTGTACTCATCCTCGCCAATCTGCTATATGCTGTGCGCCTACGTACTATGTACAGTGATGCCCTTAAATCTGAAGTGCGAAGTACAGATCGCCTTGCTCTGAATGAACAAGAGACTGATGCAGTTGACTTAGATGAAGACGACGAACAATTATCGTCTAAGCATCAATCGAGCTAATTGAATCCAATAAACGGGTATGGTTCTATTCAAATAGCATGACATCACGTTACCCTAAATTAAAAGTTATGTGTTTTGAGGGGGTAATGTGCCATCTAAAAATAAGCGACGCTATCCAAATCGAATCCTAAATCGGGTCATCAGTGTTCTAATTGTTATCATGATTTCAGGTTTTGTTGGCACAACAAGTGAAATCGGGTTTGCGGGAATGCTGATGATTTTTGGTACAGTTCTTGTGCTGATGGGCTCTTATGCTGAGGGTGGATCACCTACAGAAAATCATCGCTTCAGCACAATTGATGAGCAGATGGTTATGTACGGGGCACGTCAAAATTTGACCGATGAAGGACAACAACGCCCCAATGCTCTATTTAGTTTGATGGGCATAGGAAGTGCCCTGTTTGTTCTAGGCATAATTGTTAGTGTAACTGGGATAACTTTTGCATTAACGATGCTATTGTCGAGTATCGCATCGATTATCGGGCTAGTTTATGCGTATCGCAAACAGATTTTTTATCGAGATGCACTCACAACAGTTCAATCCAGTGATTCTGATAAACACTCGGAAGCCATCGCTAATTTAGCCGAGGTGACTGCTGAGGACATCGCATCACTGGATGAGCAGGATAGTGATTCACATGCTTCGTCATCACAAAAATAAGGACATGACATGGCAAAACTTGGCACGATTTTATGGTCTGAGCAAACACAGGGTACATTAGGTTCTGTTGATAAGCTCAAGATGCTGACGCAAGAAGTCCAACGACAGATAACATCGCAGTGGCGACGTTATACCCGACGACAAAACATGCAGGTTGATCGTGTTGATTTGGATAAGATCGTTATTCCCGATAGTCAGATTGCATCTGCTTCGCTTGGATTGATAGAGTCTGTCGCGCCAAAATCGTTGCTTTATCATAGTCTACGCACATATTATTGGGGCTCGATTCTCGCTATGCAAAATGACTTATCGCTTGATGCAGAAGTGTTTTATATCATGTCGATGTTGCATGACATCGGGTTGTGCGATGCATGTAATCAAGCTGATGGTAAATCACAATGTTTTGCGGTTGAAGGTGGACGGGTTGCTGGACAATTTATGCGTGATAATGAGCAACCGGATAATGCTAGCTATGTTCAAGAAGCAATCGTCATGCACCTAAATTTACATGTGCCTGTTTCTGAAGGTGTCGAAAAACATCTACTACCCGCTGCAACATCATTGGATGTGGTTGGTGCGAGAATTGGCGAACTCAAGCGGGATACAGTTCAAGCAGTGATTGAACGCTATCCACGTCTGAGTTTCAAAGATGATCTTATTGCGATGTTTAACCGTGAGTATACTCACCGCCCCAATTCGCGGATTGCATTTATGCAACAGGTTGGTAATCTAAATCGACTTATCAAAAATGCACCATTTGAATCCTAAGTGGATTTTAGAAAGTAATACCTCATGACATCCCCACAAGCCTTAGATGGTATCCGTGTCTTAGATTTCTCACGGGTACTTGCTGGTCCAACCTGTACGATGCTACTCGGCGATATGGGAGCTGATGTCATCAAAATTGAACATCCGACCCGTGGTGATGATACGCGTCACTGGGGTCCACCGTGGGTAAGTGATGGAGATGATCGTCAGAGTGCCTACTTCATCAGTGTAAATCGCAACAAACGTAGCGTGACAATTAACCTAAAAGACGAGCGTGGACGCGACATCATCCGCGAACTGGTCAAATCATCGCACATCGTCATCGAGAATTTCAAACAGGGGCAAATGGCGAGTTTCAACCTCGGCTATGATGATCTGAAAGCGATTAATCCTGCGTTGGTCTACTGTAGTATCACGGGGTTTGGTCAGACGGGGCAATATAGCCAACGTCCGGGATATGATTATGTGATACAGGCCATGAGTGGATTGATGTCGATTACAGGTCCGTCTGACGGTGAACCGCATAAAGTTGGGGTAGCGATCAGCGATGTGATTACAGGATTATTTGCATCGAACGCTATACTTTCAGCATTGCGCCATGCAGAGCGAACAGGTGAGGGGCAGTATATTGATATTTCCTTGTTAGAGAGTCAAATCGCCGCATTGGTAAACATCGCCAGTAACTTTTTAGTGACTGAGCAAACTCCGCCACGGCTCGGTAATTTGCACCCCAATATTGTGCCGTATCAGACGTTCTCGGCACGTGATGGTGAGTTTGTCTTAGCTGTTGGCAATGACTCACAATTCAATAAATTATGTCAACTGATGAAACGTGATGACCTCGCACAAGACCCACGTTATGCAACCAATCCGCAACGTGTTGCTTATCGTGACGAGCTTGTTCCCATCTTAAGCGAAATCTTCAAGACACAAGATGTTGCATATTGGGTGGAGCAGCTGTTGACGATGGGGATTCCAGCGGGCCTGATTAATTCGGTTGCTCAAGCCTTAACCGACCCCCATGTACACGAACGTGAGCTAATCCAATCTACGCAATTAATGAATGGAAGTCTGGTTGATATTGTTGGATCGCCTCTGAATTTATCCGCAACACCACCACAGTTACGGTACCCGCCACCACAACTGGGTCAACATACGGATGAAATTTTGCGGGCGTTGCTCAATCTGGATGAAGCTACATTGGCTAATTATCGAGACGAGCGCATAATCTGAGTTTGCATTGGTTCCGTTGAACGACATTAACTGTGTTGCGCCTAAACATTATTATATAATCGAAGTTAACATATCAGTATCGAATAGAGCCATCGCAGACTTCGCAAAGTTGATGATTTCTTATTTAGATACATTATCCAATTTGTTTGCAAACTGGAACTAGAATTTATTTTCAAGGAAGTACCATATGCCAGTTACAAGACGTGATTTTATTAAGATAATGACGACAGGTGCTACGCTTTTATCGGTACCACCATTACTCGCCCAAGAACCGCTTGTCCCCACACCACGTGCTAGCGTGAAGTGTCCTATTTTGATGTATCATTATATTAGCTCAGCGCCCGAAGATGCAGATTATGTGTTGCGTGATTTAACGGTTCCCCCTGAACAATTTGCCGAACAACTCGATTATCTGCGTGATAATGGCTTTACGACGATCACAATGACGCAATTATGGGCTGGCATGGAAGGTGCGCCTCTACCTGAAAAACCGATTGTCCTCACATTCGATGATGGGTATTGGGATGCTCATGCCCATGCCACACCGTTATTATTAGAACGCGGAATGGTTGGTACATTCTATATCTGTAGTGGTTTCATGGGGCAACCGAGTTATATGCGCTGGGAAGATGCCGCCCAAATACAGGGTGCGGGTATGGAAATTGGCGGACATAGTGCGACCCATGCTAACTTGAGCGTACTTGGTCGAGCTGAACTGGAAGTAGAAATTAAAGAATCGACTGCGTTGATAGAACAAACGCTGGGATTACGCCCTGTGAGTTTCTGTTATCCCTTTGGTTATCACAATACTTTTGTCACCACCATCTTGCGCGAAGCAGGGTATCAAACTGCTGTCACAACATCAGACGCTCTCACTCACTATCGCAATAATCCCTACCGTATGGGGCGAGTTAGGATTCGGAATCGTCATACGATCGAATCATTTGCGTGGCTCGTCAACCGTTGATGTGACTGCGATTGATGTTATGTTCAAGGTAGCATGATAATCAGGTCAGGTTTGGCATTTAACAAAAATGTTATCATCTGCTATGATCGGGCATATTTTTCATAACCTGAATGAGAATACATATGAAAATCGCCGTCCTAACTTTGATGTTGTTCATCTTTGTGTTGCCATTACACGCACAAGACAATGCAGAACCTGACACTCGAGATATAAATCCATATACTGGTTTGCAGATAAATGATCCTAATATGTTTGACCGTCGTCCATTATTGGTCAAGATTGTCAATGCACCTGCCGAAGTGCGTCCTTTACAGAAAGGCATCCCACAGGCAGACATCGTATGGGAATATCTTCTTGCTGGTGGCATCACGCGATTTGCAGCGATTTTCTGGGCAAACGAACCTGATGATGTGGGACCCATCCGGAGTACACGCTTAGTAGACTTCAACTTATTACGCAATTACCGCGCGATGTTAGTAACATCGGGTATGGCGATTGGAACACGTGATGCCATGTACGCGAATCCTGATATTCCACAATTCGTTGTTTCTGGGGTTGGACCTTGTCCCGCCTTATGCCGTGATGAGTCGCTCGTCAACGAAAAACAAGAATATCGCTTGTTTGGGAACTTACCGGAAGTTCGTGATTTGGCTATAGATTTAGGGCGTAACCCCGGTACTGAACCGATTACTGGGATGTTGTTTGATGAGGCAATACAAAATGAGGGGATCACAGTGGATCGCTTTGGTATTGCTTATGTCAATACACAGGTGGAATGGGAATGGTCTGCCGAAGAGCAAGCATGGATGCGTTTTCAAGATGGTGAACCTCATGTCGATGTCCCATCAGGCGAACAGCTATCTGCAAAAAACGTCATGATTATTGAAGACGACCATGTCGAACAACCTTATGTTGCTAACGATTATTGGGGACCCGCCAACTTTGCATTTGATGTTGATCTATTAGAAGGTGGTCGCGCGGTGTTGTTCCGTGACAGACAGTATATCGAAGGCACATGGGTGCGTGATGCGATTTTTGACGAAATGCAATTTTTCGATTTAGACGGCAACCCAATGGTGTTTACACCTGGTAATACCTTTTTTAATCTGGTTCCGCGTTGGCTTGGTGGGTATCAACTATACTTTGATCTTGCCGAACCGCTACAAGGTACAATCACAACAGAAAGTGTCAATCTGCGCTTTGGACCAACAATCGATTATAGTTCACCATACCCTAAATATCGTGATGATGCGGTTACTATTCAAGGGCGTAACAACAGCGGGACATGGCTTCAAATCCGTGATGAAGACAATATCTTATGGGTATCCAGCGACTTTGTAGACGTCGATGGTGATATTATGACGCTACCGATTGTGCGCCCGACAAACGAATTCTGATATAATATTTGCGTAACGGCAAGAATTCGTTCACAATCTCAGGTTATCGTATAGGTAGTGAATTTAGTGTAAAAGGTATGTTGTTATGACAGAGAAGATTAAAAAGTCCGATGCCGAGTGGCGGGCAGAACTCACACCCAATCAATATGCTGTGTTACGTCAACAAGCGACAGAACGCCCCTTCACTGGTGAATATGTGAACAGCAAAAAGAACGGCGTTTATGCGTGTGCCGGCTGTGGGCAGGAATTGTTCTCATCGGATACAAAATATAATTCCCGCAGTGGATGGCCTAGCTTTTGGGATGTCATTGATGAAGGCAAAGTTGACCTTGTTGAAGATCTGAGCCATGGCATGCGCCGTGTCGAAGTTGTTTGCAGTCGTTGTGAAGGTCATCTTGGTCACTTGTTTGAAGATGGTCCGCGCGATAAAACAGGATTACGTTACTGCATCAATTCACTCGCTCTCGAGTTGAAAGAAGATCAATAGTTAGCGCATGTGATTTAAACTGTAGAGGCATGATGTACTGTGCCTCTGCAAGCAAATAGAAAATAATTTTTTAGAAACTCATACATTATGTCCTTACTCCAACTCCAACATCTCCGCAAAGATTATGGCGGGCTCCGCGCCGTTGATGATGTCTCGTTTGATATACCCGAAGGTAAAATTATTGGTTTAATCGGTCCCAATGGCTCGGGTAAAAGTACCCTGATCAATATGATTGCTGGTACAACTGATGCGACAGCAGGTAAGATCTTATTTGATGGGGTCGACCCAACCCATATGCCGTCTAACAAAAATTTTCAGCAAGCGGTTGATATAACCAATATGCCTTCGAATAAAATTTTTCAGCTAGGTATTGCACGGGGTTACCAAGACCCATCGCTCTACTTCAAGATGACTGTGCTCGACAATGTTTTGCTTCCGGTCAAAGAGCAAATCGGTGAAAATCCATTTGTCGCCCCATTAAAACGATTATGGCGACAGGCAGAACATGACCATGCAAGGCGAGCCCGTGAGGTGTTAGAGCAGGTGCAATTATTGTCACACTATGACAAACTCGCATCGGATTTATCCGGTGGACAGATGAAATTATTGGAGATTGCCCGGGCATTGATGGGCGACCCGAAATTATTGCTGTTGGATGAGCCGACAGCGGGTGTTGCTCCAAACCTGGCTTATGATATCTTCAAGCAGATTGCACGATTACGCGAAGATTATGGCATTACCTTTTTGATTATTGAACATCGTCTCGAAATTCTGTTTGATTTTGTCGATTATGTTTATGTGATGCATCTTGGTAATCTATTGGCAGAAGGAACACCCGATGAAATCTCTGCAAATGAGACCGTACGCGAGGTCTATTTTGGGGACTAGATTGATGGGTATTTTTTGTAGAGACAACATCCAATGACCCGACGCATCTCAACCACAATTGTCCCCTATACTCGCCACTATACGCAATTTCTCGCATCTGATGTCGAAATTAGTGAATTAGCGCAATATCTGTCACAATCTGAGGCGAATGTTGATAGCCATACATTGGAATTAGCGATTCCGGTTCGACTCAATAAATATGTTGGTGACATCAACATTGCATCGGGTGATCGTCTATTGTTATTCCTCAATAAACCGACACTTGATAATCTCCCGCCACCACTCCAAGAAGGCGATAAAATTTTGCGCTTTGAAACAAAATCAGGTGATATTTCACTGCATTCGCGCGGCAAGCATCTGATTACAGTCGGTGTGCCTGATGATACACGCCAATTTATGCCCGATGTCGATTTACGCTATTTCATTCCCTATCACTATTTGAACTATGTATCGCCCCATGTGCTCGAACTACGGTTTGATTTGGATAGCGAGCAGTGGACGGCAAGTTGTGTTGGCGAAACACGGGTACGAATTCAACAATTGGATTTAGGCGCGGATGAATACCCATTACAAGGTCGCCAAACGGTACAATTTTTTGCATCACATGATGTTCAGCACGCGCAACCGCTCGGGCAGATGATGATAGGTGTTGAGACAATTCATGGTCGATCCGAGTGGACACAGATTGATGCTGGAAACGAACAGATACCGATTCGTATTGGACTCGAAAATGCCAAGCAACTCCTGAATGTCTCGGATAATGTGCGCATTACCCAAATTATCAATGGGTTGGCACGTCATAATCGGCTGTCATTAGGGGATTACATCAAAGCCTACATTATGCGTCTTGTGTCTCCAAACCAGACAGTTGATGTACTTAATCACTATCCTGAAAGTTTTTTGTACGCACCAATGTTGAACACCTACTCGCCGAGCATGTTAAGATTGACCGATGTGCATGATAAATCACGAATTTATACATTGTATGTCGGGCATGATGACGAGGAGAAATCACTCGGATTTCATCTTGGGCGCGAGAGCATCCCACTCGATGTTGATTTATATCCAGCGTTTATGCGTCAGGGACATGACCCCCGTCAATTTGATACGGATTCGCCTTATCAAGCACAACTGATTTACAGCGCAGACGATAACCGCTGGCTCATTCATCTGGATGCGGATGCATGTATGCCTGTTTTCCTCAATAATGAACGGCTGACACTTGACCCGCGCCCACTCAAAGTTGATGATGTTATCAGCCTCGGCCCGAGCATTAATAATTATTATGTGCGCTTGGTTGTGAGTGTTGGGGATGGGATCGGGTAAACATTCTTGAATCTAGCAAAAAATTATAAACTATAGAAACTGAATGTGATTAGTCTATCAGGTCTATATGTACAATATATAGAGGAAAAATCTAACACTTATGATTGACATTGAAACTCAAGAACACTGGCGATTTGCTTATTTGAGTGCAATCATCAGATTGGACTTCTTGATCTGGGAATTTGATTTTCAAAAGGAAGTTAGACATCATAGTTATATTGGTTTTCCCTCGCCAAGTAAACTAATCGATATAGTTGATGGCTTACTCCATGATATTGAAGACCTCCCGCAAGGTGATATAAATAGATTACTGGAAATCCGCCAACGCCTTAACGATAAACTCTTGGTAGCTTATAATGTTGGAGAAGATCAAGCCCATAAGGTATGGACTGATGCGTCTGAACCAACTCGCAATAAATATATGGAATATGACGTCACAACAATTAGAAATAAGGGGCTTTCACTCGCGGATTTACAATGGTCTCTGGCTGAACAAAGTTGGTTTTTAGAAGCCTTCTGCAAAACATGGATGTACGAATGGGGTGAGCAAATTCGACGTAATATGGAAAAAGAGTAAAACTTAGACATTGCAGTTTTATGGGGTTAGGATGAAAGAGGTTCTCTTAGGTTTCGATGCTCGGAGGATGGTTGTAACATTCGACGATGAATGGGATACATCAAGTCGAGAAACATTCTTGCTCAAACATAATATACAAATGCCACTGTCAGTTGATGAAATGATATGGAAGCCTTTGATTACTGACGACATGGTGTTCGACCTGCCGCCCAAATATAGCTGGGTTCAGCATCTATGGATGGATTTAGATAAATTGCGAGATTTTATCAAACTATCTAAGGTGCATTATTGGGAAATTGCAGTCACTCAGTTTTTTGATGAGGAAACATTCGCCCAAAATGGTATCTACCACGTTCCTCTTAATCCTCAGAGTATTCAACCTGATTGGACATTTCTTGGATACGATGTCGCCGAAGAGGTATTGTTAAGTGGATTAATGAATATGGGGTATAAACCTGAGATTAAACCACAAATAAGTCGAGAATTTGCTGATGAACTCAATTCGTATCATTTGTTCAAGGACTATGAAGTAGCAAAAAAATTCGCTGTGTGGAATCAGACTCGTGATGCTGGACATGGACCGTGGTTTGTGACGGGGCTTTATAGAATTGCTGATAAAAATAGCACATAGATGATGGTGGGAAAAATAAGAGGCTCAGACCCCATTATCGGATGTCTATGAACCTCTTTATACAATATGCCTGCCTATATCTTCCTCTGCAGAATGTTATTCACCATAGTAAGACCGATAGTCAAAACCTACTGAAAAACCACTATTTGCATAGGTTCTGATCGATTGAAAATTAACCTGCAAGAATCGCGTTGACTTCTTCGACTTCTTCGGCTGTTAATGTCCAATCCGCAGATTTTGCGTTCGCTTCAAGGTGGCTGAGTTTCGTCAAACCAGAAATTACAGAGCAGACGGTTGGTTGTGCCAATAACCACACATGTGCGAGTTCCGCCATCGTATGATCGCGTTCTTCTGCCCATGTCGTTAATTTTTCGAGCTTCGTGTAATTGTCATCGGTCATGTAATTCTGGACGTATTCACTCGATTCCCCACGTGATCCTGCTGGAGCCGCTTCGTTCCGTTTATATTTACCAGTCAAGAATCCACCAGCAAGTGGGAAGAATGGAATAAAGCCGATGCCATCTTCTTGACAATAGGGGATTACTTCACGTTCGACATCGCGCTCAAACATGTGATAGTGGGATTGTACGGTGACAAATTTATCCCAATGATTCATCTCAGCCAGTAGGTTTGCTTTTGCAAGTTGCCAAGACGCATAATCAGATGCGCCGATATAACGGATTTTGCCACTACTTACAAGGTCGTCGAGGGTGCGCATGGTTTCTTCAATTGGTGTGTTCACATCCCAACGATGCATCTGATACAAATCAATATGATCAGTTTGTAGACGTTTGAGGCTGGCTTCAACGGCGTTACGAATGTGATAGCGCGATGCCCCTATGTCGTTTGTACCATCTCCGACTGCAAAATAGCCTTTGGTTGCGAGTACGACCTTATCCCATTTACCCTTGAGTGCAATGCCTAATGTTTTTTCGGATTCGCTACCTGTATAGACATCAGCCGTGTCGATAAAGTTGATGCCGAGATCCAATGCTGTATCGATAATGGTGTTGACTTCATCTTGTGATACTTTGCGACCAAATTGATTTGTTCCCATCCCAATGACTGAGACACGTACACCGGATGTGCCGAGTTGACGATATTCCATTGTCTATCTCCCTTTGCAAAATGTTTTCAATGATGACAAATTGTATCGTAGTAACCTTAGTCGCAGATGATTATTTAGGCATTCATAGCAAGTGGCAAATGCACCACATGACCCTGTTCCATACTGAGGTGGACAGCCTCTGTAAATTCCATATATTTGACCCCATCACCGAATGCGGTGTGCGTAATCGGTTCGAGACCACGAATCGCATTGATGAATTCTTCTTCAACGCGCCACCCCCCATTTTCATTATCGGGAACTGTCAGCGGTTGCAGGGCTTTGTCATCGCGTTGCCCGCCATATAATTTCCCACCACGGATTTGCAGTGTGCCGTCAGTTCCATATAGGGTTGACGTTGATGCATCCTGCGCGAGACCTGTCACACTAGATAGGCTTATTGAGAGTTGCGCTCCACATACCATATCCGCCATAACATTGAGATGATCAGGTATCTGAAGTGCCATTGGTTTACCATGACTATCTTTGCGGGTTTTGACAACTGTTTTACCCATCGCCATGACAGATTGTGCTGACCCAACCCAACGCAAGATCGCTTCGTACCAGATGCCTAGGGACATAATATTGATCCCGCTTAAAGCACGATCATGTCGCCAATGTGCCTGACCATCAAAATCTGCAAAGCCACCCATCGCTGTCACATCAACTGCCACAATATCACCCAGATACCCCTCATGAATCAGACGTTTAATCGTATTATCAAGGTGTAGGGTCATCGGGGATGGAACGATTTGTGTAATGAGCTCTGGATGCTGTTGGGACATCCGAAACATCTCATGGGCTTCTTGCGCATTCATTGCCATCCGTGCCTCGACCATGACATGTTTGCCTGCATCAAGCGATGCTAAGGTGACGGGGTGGTGCATATAGGGCCATGTTCCAATAACAATTGCATCGGTATCGTTGGCATAAACCAATTCGCGCCAATTATCATAGACAGTTGGAATATTAAATGCATCGGCAACATGTTGTGATGATTCTCTCGACCGATTGACGACACTGACGATTTCGACATTTTCTTGGTCACGTAGTTTCGGAATATGATGTTTTCGTGTATTATTACCGGCACCAACAACGCCAATACGTATACGATCTGACATAATGTCCACCCTTTATACTCATTCAAACTAATAGCGATTGTAACATGCAAGCGACTATGCTTGCCAAACAAAGGTCTAGATATGACACTCAAAACTGAAACGATTACTTTACGCCCATTCCGCACTGAAGATGCTGAACCATTGTGGCAGAGCCTCGAAAGCGAAACAATTAACCGCTTGACCGGAACACATGGCACATTTACCCGTGAGCAAATTGATACCTACGTTGCCAATCAGATAAAAGCTGATAGTGATGACCGTGCCTCATTTATCATTGAAGCTAATGTAGATAAACGAGCTGTTGGCGAGGTTGTTATTAACGAAATTGATAGGGACAACCATAGTGGTAACATACGGATTGCGCTGTTTGATGAAACGGATTTTGGTAAAGGCTATGGCACACAAGCGGTACGCCTAATGGTCGGTTTTGGCTTTCGCGAACTTAAGTTGCATCGGATTTCACTGGGTGTATATGCGTTTAATCCTCGAGCGATTCATGTATATGAAAAAATTGGGTTTGTTAAAGAAGGGGTTCTACGGGATGCGCTCTACTGGAATGGTGAATACATTGACGAGATTACAATGAGTATCCTTGAACATGAGTACAAGGTATAGAAACAAATACACGCGAATAAACGAAACTTGATGGAGTGAGTTATTGTCAAGCTTGTGGGCGGACGCATTGGTCGCGTCCTATAAAACGGTCTAATCTATTGTAAATACTGCTTCAATGCTGGAATCACTTGTTGACCAATGATGTGAATGCCTGTTGCTGAGTCTTTAACGCCGTGTGGTGTCCCTAATTCGATTCGGCGTGCTCCTGCATCAAATAATTTTTCGCATTGACGGATGATGTCATCGGCATTACCAGCAAAAACAAATCGTTCCAAAATATCATCAGGGATGAGTTTTGCGGCAAGCTCTTCTTCGCCTGCGTTGACATGGGTTTGTACACGATTCATGAGGTCGGGGTCAATCTCGATAGTTGGATCGAGTTTAGAGACGATAGGCATATACAGGGATACAGATTGACGTGCAATTTGTCGTGCCTGTTCGCGGTCTTCATCAATAACAGAGACTGCACCAATCACAACGCCGACTGTACCGATCTCACGTCCGGCTTCTTTTTCACCAACGGCGATATAATCAGCAATGACAGGAACAACATCAGGATTCGCCGACCCGCCAATTTTGACTTCATCAGCAACTTCACCTGCTACAGCTGATAATTTCTTCCCCCACGTCCCAATTAAGATAGGAATGTCGCGTTCAGGTAATGGATACGGTGCACGAACATGATCTGCAATTTGGTAGACTTTGCCATTATATCTCGCTGATTCACCTGCCAGTAGTTGTTTAATAATGTCTACTGATTCACGGATAGCTGTAATTGCGGGTTTAATTTCTGTTACACCATGATCTTCTAACCATGCACCACGTGCAATACCAATATATGCGCCACCTTGTGCAATATCATCCAATAAAGCTGTTTGAGCGGCAATGTCAATCGGGTGCATCCGTGAGGGTTGGACAGCAGCTGGCCCCAAACGTGCACGGGTGATATGTTGCGCCATTAGCATCAACGGCGGATAACTTGGATGAAACGGGGCATCGCAATATACAGTCACAGCATCAAAGTCATATTCATCAACAAGTTTCGCAAGTTCGATATATGCTTGTGCGCGTTTATCTGTCTGGAAAGCGATGCTCAATTCGTGTTTTTTCATTTTTATGGTCTTTCATTGAATTTAGGTATAATGTGAACCTATTGTAACTTGTCACTATAGTATTCGTCACAATAACCTTGTCTAGATTGTCCGTTGATAGATTTTGAACTTTATAGTAGTGTTAATTATGTTAAGTTTAGATTAAGAATGTGGGTAGGGGACTTACAATGACTGATAAAAATGAGCAGCAAACTAACGCGGAGCTTGAGCAAATCAAAGCCGAGAAGAAAAAACTTGCAACCGAAAAAGGGCGCGTCACCCGCGAGCGTAATAAACTCAAAGCAGAGCGCGAGGAACTTGATGCGTTAAAAGTGGAAGTGGAAGCATTGCAAAATCAGGTAAATGAAGAACGCAACGAGATGCAAAGTTTGCGCGCTGAACTTGAATCAACCCAAGCCGAGCTTGAACAAGCCCAAGAGGAATTGAATTCATTACAAGCTGAAGAAAAGCCTGATAAAGAATTAGAATCCAAAAAAGTGCAAAAGTTGAAAAAGAAACTCGAAAAAGCTGAGAAGAGAATCAAGAAGCTTAGGAAAAAAGCAAAAAAATAATCCCTCAATTTGTGCAAAAATAGTCGGAAGATACGAACATCTTCCGACTAATGTGTATTTCTCAAATCAACTGATATGGAATTTTGTCACAAAGAAATATCTAAGAGGCGGAAGCAGATTCCTGCCTACGCGCTTTCGCACGCTGTTTAGCAGCGTGACGTTTCTTTGCATAAGCTTTAACCTCTTGCATGTTGACGATACGTGCGCGACCACCAACATAATAAGACGTAATATACCCTTGGTCAGCCCAATAGGTAAGCGTTTTGCGAGTGAAACCGACATCATTTGCAGCTTCACCAATAATTTTCCACCCAACAAGTGGGTTGGGTAGTATTTCTGTATTTTTGGACATTGTAATACCTACGATTTGCTTCTAACAACCTACATTAAGATGATATAAGACTTTGCCCAAATCGGCAACTTTGTTTCGGTTTGAAAATAGTCTAAATGTCAAAATTCGCACAAATTTTATAAGTTTTTTGCGATTTGTTTGGCTGAAAGTTACAATCTAAATACTAAATTCAAATTGTTAATTATCAAAAGGTTAAACATGCAATCCGTTACAATTCCACCATTAGTGGAAATTCAACAAAAACTTCCAACTGGCGATACTGTTGATATTTCGACCCGTGTCCGCCAAGAATGGGAGCGCTTAAACCTCGCATCGCAAGTTAAGGATAAACGCATTGCACTCGGCTTTGGTAGTCGGGGAGTTGCTAAGATTGATGAAATCGCGAAAGAGCTGGTGGCACTTGTCAAAGAATCGGGCGGTACACCGTTTATCGTGCCTGCGATGGGCAGTCATGGTGGGGGAACACCAGAAGGGCAGATTGACGTGCTTTCGGGATTGGGTATCACCGAGGAAGCAACAGGGTGTCCAATCCATGCCACAATGGATGTGGTTGATATGGGCATGACCGAAACTGGATTACCTGCGTACCTCGATAAAAATGTTGCTGAAGCCGACGGGCTCATCCTGACCAATCGAGTCAAAGTCCACACTGACTTTCACGGACCGCATGAAAGTGGATTACTCAAAATGCTGGCGATTGGTTTAGGGAAAGAGACCGGTGCACGCAATATTCACCGTTATGGCACAACAGGTCTACGCGAGTACATGCCTAAGATCGCCGAATACTTGAAAGACAATATTAACTGGATTGCTGGATTTGCAACAGTCGAAGATGGCTATCATAATATCGCAACAATCGAAGCATTGACAGCCGACACGCTGATTGAAGGCGAGCAACGGTTGTTGCAACAATCGCGTGATTTAATGCCGAGCATCCCTGTTGATGAGATTGATGTCTTGATCATTGATGAGATCGGCAAGGATATTAGCGGTGCAGGGTTGGATACCAACATCATTGGGCGCTGGATGATTGAAGGCGAGCCAGAACCTGAACGTCCCAATATCAAACGAATTGTGATTCTGGATTTGACCCCAGCATCACATGGGAATGCAACAGCTTACGGTCTAGCTGATTTTATGTCGAAGAAGCTATTTGATAAGATTGACTTTCCAACAACAATCAAGAATATCTTTACAAGTGGCTTTCTACAACGTGGTCAGATGCCGATGGTGTTTGAAACCGATGAAGAAACCATCCATGCCAGTATCTTTGATGTATTCCGTGGTAATATCGAAGATCACGATCAAGTGCGGGTTGTTCGCATCAAGAATACACTGGCATTAGAAACGATGTGGGTGAGTGCGAATATCGCTGAGGAATTGCGTGAGCAAGATCATATCACTATTGGCGATACTGCAACCGAGTTAGAATTTACAGATGGGTGGTTATTTTAGTGGTTTGTGGTTTTGAGGTTTCTCTGGAATAATGAATCACTGTTAACGAGAAGCCAATATCGACCATGCACGAAAAACTAATCTCTGCCAATATTGCACTATTTAAAGGGGAACGCGCTGAAACAATCCGGATGTTGGATGAGCTTGAGCGTGAACACCCTGAGACCGTCCATGAACATCGGAGCATGGTTATGTGGTTGCGCGCCCACTCGCAGACAGATGGCACGGTACGTTTGCAATACATGCACGAATTATTGGCACATACACCACGTGAAGATTATTATAATCGCCTCACACGTGAATACCTCGCAGAAGAAGATTTCTATGCTGATCGCTTACAGCCATCGCAGTGGTTTGGCACGCGTCAGTTATTGGGTGTCATTGCAGTTGTCCTTGTGTTCGGGGTATTGTTGGCGGGTATACTGAATACAGGCGATGTGGGCACAGCGATTGCGCTTAATGCGTCGCCAACACCTATCCCAACTGTGATTAACCCTGAAGATTTGCCCGATAATAGTCGTGCGATTGTCGCTGATAGTTTTACAGCGCGCTATGTTGAAGGGATTTTGCAGGTGCTTGCTGTAGAAGATCGCTCGCAACGTGTCGTGTATATAGAAGACGGTCTACTAGCAGAACCCGTTGCGGGGGCACGTTTTTACGCGCTAAGTGTTGTGTTTGAATGTCGTCAAGGGATATGTAATACGCCACCGCAGGCGGAGCTTGATGTTTTATTAAATAATGGTTCTGTCTTGACCCAACGTACTGATTTAACAATTGCTGGACAATCGCAATTTGAACCGATTGCCCTAGGACGCTCGACAGCGTCATGGGTTGTATTCGAACTGCCGACTCTCAACCAACCAACAGATTTGATCATTCGCCCTCAGTCGGACAGTGGTGTAGAATCGCAAATCTACGAAATAGAGTTACCACAAGATACATAATGTCTAGCTGACAGCCTATTTTAGGGGACTAATATGACAACAAAATCAACGCAATATCAGATCGCTACACAGACATATGTCTGGATACAGAACTACCAGAGCCAGAACAAACAAATTACAGATCACTTGGACACCGTGCTTGATGAGATACAACAGGCTGGTATTTCGATAGTCGAAGGTTGGTTAGACTGGTTTGCTGACCCACAGGTGCGTGACCAACTCAAACTATGGATACAACAACGTCAATTACAATTGCCTGCCCTCTATCACAATAGCCTTTTGCATGATCCTGATAAAGTTAATGTGAGTCTTGATGAAGTCTATGAATTGGCTGGATATGCACAAGAATTGGGTACAGAGTTCATTGTGTGTAATCCGATACCTATCGACTGGACGCAACCTATTGATAAAAGCGATGCTCAGTTAAAGATACAAGCTGATGCGCTGAATACCTTAGGTGAAGGTTTACAAAAGATGGGAATGAAATTGGCAGTGCATCATCATGACGCAGAGATGCGTAACGCTGCAAAAGAATTTCTACATATTGTTGATAATACAAACCCTCAATATGTTGGCTTTTGTTTAGACTTTGATTGGATCTCACGTGGGAAACAATCGCCACTAGACATGTTGTATCGTGTTGGGGACCGCCTCATACATGCTCATATCCGTAACTCAAATAATGGACGATGGACGTTTGCGGTAGAAGATGGAGATACAGACTATCACCTTATTCACAAACAGTTGCAGGAAATTGATTATAAAGGCATGCTTGTGATTGAACTGGCTTATGAGAAAGATATGCTACCTGTAGCTGATATTGGCAAACATCTAGAACATTCACTTAAATATGTCAAATCTGTTTTTGAAATTACATAGCGTCTATTTGGTCTCATCATCCGCAAAAAGATCAATCGGTTTGTTACTTTTGCCTTGTGTTGTCCATGTCAGTAAATAGTCGAACTCACGTAACGCATCTGTTTTTTGGTAATCCTCTGGTCGTACAGCACGTAAAATCACGGCAACACGGATAGGATCACTATCAACTAATGCTTCAAGTTTTTCGGGTTGTGAAAGAAACTGCATTGTCATCGACATCACTTCTGAATTACCATCCGAATAAGCTCGTGCTGTATATTGTCCCGTTTCTGGATAGTTACCAGCAAACTTGCCTTCTTCACCCCCCACAGCTTTATCAGTACTATCGCGGGTGGAACTGTGACGTGCCATCAATAGTAGTTTAATATCCTGCCATGCTTCTTCTGGGAGTTTATCTTCAATATGATGACCAACTTCGTGTACCATGATTTCTTCTTGTTCATCCATAGCAAGATGAACTGTATTCTGCTTATAATATGCTCTTAGCGCATTGTCCCCGGTCTCTTTACGCCAGTGAACAAAGATTTTGGGTCGTTTGATTTGTGCCAGAATACTCTTCTGGACAAGTTGTTTATAGAAGCGGTCGACATTTTCTGCCATCTGTTCGAACCGTCCCATATCGGGTTCGTCTGTGCCGTCCTTTTCTTCATCTAACATCTCTTTGAGGTTGCCGCTATCTTTCCATTCTGTACCATCCGTATTAACCTCAGGGGATTCGCCCTCACGAGCTGACTGTACAAACTCTGTAAATATCGGCATTTGCTTGAGTGCGTCTGCAAACCGTTTGCGGTTGCTTTCATTAAGCTGGCCGCCATACATACTGCCTCTTCCTTCATGCGAGTGCATATGGCTGAGATGTTTGAGGGCATATTGTTTTACCAACGGTAAAAGCAGGCGTTGTGCCTCTTTTTTGATACGATGTGCGGGTGTCGATTTTCCCAAGATGTCTAATAATGGATCAACGACCCCGGCTACGGATTGATATTCTATCCATTTTCTGACCGTTTTGCGCATCATCTCAATGCCTTGTTTTAAATCTGCTTTTGTTGGCTTTGGTTTATTCGATGGTGTTTCCGCTTGGACATTATCCCACACTTGTTGTTGAAATTTTGAATCGTCCAAATTGGCTAACGCCATGTCAATAACCATCTCTGGTGAAATATGATCCAGAGACCGTTCTTTCATCATGCTGGCAAAATCGGGTAGGGGGTCACCTTCACTTAGTTTATGATGAGATTCTTCATGGTCATCAGTCTCTTGTCTTTGAATTAGCCGACACACAAATTGATTACCATGTGTACGTTGTAACTGGTTCACCATAGAAGGGGTCAGCAACTGGGGATTTTTGATCGCACGTTGTAATGCATTGGCGTTGATTAATCCAGAAGTGGTTGATGTTTTTCTATCAGTCTTTTGGGCAGTGGAGTCAGGTTGATCTTTACGAAAGATGTTTCCGTTGAGCATGATGTTATCCAGTTGATGTCCTACACTGCCTTAATTTTATATGAAATATTTTGTGTGGCAAATGTTTGTGTCATCTAATCAATAAGACCACACTGGAATAAGAAAATATCTACATTTTGCAGGAAAGCCACTGAAGACAAAATTCTTGTGACCTGTTCAGTCTGTAAGTAATAAGCGCACCAATAGGTTGCATACTATACAACTCATGTCATTAACAGTTATGAAAATCTATTTTTTGGAGACATACAACAGTTTTGTTGTCCGAATACTATGCCGATGTTACAACCGGAATGGTTATCAATCTCGGTATCATTAACAGCACAATGATACTTATGTTTATTTGACTTGATTTAGGATGTTGTTTTGACTACCTCCCGACAGTTAACCGCAGACCATAATTATTCCCCAGCAACCCGACAGCGCACAAAAATTGGACGAGAGGGTGAATTGCGACTGCGCTTTGGGCATCATAATGGCAAAACGGCGATGACAGAAAGCTATTTTCGGACACCGCTACAGGTGATGCAAGCTATTCCTGATCCTGCTGGATGTGTTGGTGTTTATCTGTTAAGTCCAACCGGTGGTGTTGTTCAATATGACCGCTATGCTATCGGCATCACATTAGAAGAAAATGCACATGCGCTTGTAACAACAGTCGCTGCAACCAAGGTATATCGAATGCCTGATGGCAAAGCGGTCCAACAAATTACTATATATGTCGGTAAAAATGCCATTTTGGAATTTGTGCCCGATGCGTTAATTTTATTCAGAGATTCGGACTTTGAGCAACGTATTACGATTCAACTGGATGAGGGCGCAGTCTGTTTGTTTCAAGATTCGATCATGGGGGGACGGGTCGCCCATCATGACGAGTTCCTCAAGTTTCGGCGCATTCAAAATCAGATTGAAATTCGTGATGCGGATGGCTTATTAGTATACGATGCGATGCGTTTTTCCCCATCCGATGGTGATCGGACGCGTATCGGTTTAGTGGATGGATATACTTGTTGGGGAGGTGCGTATATCGTTGGCGATCTATCACGTTTGAATGTCGATCGTGCGGAATTTTGCCAATTGGTTAATGCCAATCAACAGCAATCTGTATTGTCATCTATCTCCGAGTTACACCGCAATGGATTCGCTTATCGTGTGTTGACCGATCGGCTCGAATTTATGGAACAGTCACTAGAGGGGATACGCTCACAACTGCGTCATGCTATGGGCATACCATATTCATCGTTACGTAAATAAAGGACATTATTATGAAATTAACACCACGCGAAAAAGACAAATTAATGATTTATATGGCGGGGATTGTTGCGCGTGATCGTAAAGAACGCGGTCTTAAATTAAATTATCCAGAAGCGATTGCGCTGATTACGTCTGCTGTGTTGGAAGGCATCCGCGAAGGTAAATCGGTTGCTGATTTGATGAATTATGGCACAACTATTTTGACAGCCGATGACGTGATGGATGGAATACCGGAGATGATCCCAGAAATTCAAATTGAAGGGACATTCCCAGATGGCACAAAACTCGTAACGATCCATCAGCCTATTCGCCAATCGAGCAGTATTATCCCCGGTGAGGTGATGGTCGGTGAAGGCGATATTATCGCTAATGCGGATCGTGCAACAGTGGATGTCACAGTGACCAATACTGGTGATCGTCCGATTCAAGTTGGATCGCATTTCCACTTTTTTGAGGTGAATACTGCTCTAGAATTTGATCGTGACGCTGCCTACGGGATGCGCTTGAATATCCCTTCGGGTGTGACCGTGCGGTTTGAACCCGGCGATGTTAAAACAGTGACACTTACAGAACTTAAAGGTACGCGCGAAGTATATGGTTTGAATAGTCAAGTTAACGGTATGTTGGATAAGGAATAGCTGATGTCTTTAAATATTTCACGTCAAAAATATGCAGATTTATATGGTCCAACGACAGGTGATCGTGTTCGTTTAGCTGACACGGAACTCATTATTGAAGTTGAAAAAGACTACACAACCTATGGCGACGAATCGAAATTTGGTGGTGGTAAGACGCTCCGTGATGGTATGGGGCAGGCATCCGGCATCACCCGTGAAGAAGGTGCGCTTGACTTGGTGTTGACTAATGCGCTGATTGTTGACCATTGGGGTATTGTCAAAGCCGATATTGGGGTCAAAGATGGTAAAATTGTTGGCATCGGTAAAGCGGGTAATCCTCATACGATGGCTGGTGTCACCGAGAATATGATTGTAGGCGCATCTACCGAAGTCATCGCGGCTGAAAAAATGATCGTGACGGCTGGTGGGCTCGATGTGCATATTCATTTTATTTGCCCACAACAAATCGAAGAGGCGCTATCGTCCGGTGTAACAACGATGCTGGGTGGTGGAACTGGACCTGCGACAGGCACCAATGCGACGACATGTACCCCGGGTAGATGGAATATTTACCGTATGTTGGAAGCATCGGAAGATTTCTCGATGAACCTCGGCTATTTGGGCAAGGGAAATTCGGCACTGACGCCATCACTGAATGACCAGATTGAAGCTGGTGCATTAGGGCTCAAATTACATGAAGATTGGGGTACAACTCCGGCAGCTATTGATGCCGCCTTAAGTGTCGCCGAAGACTATGATGTGCAAATTGCGATTCATACCGATACACTCAACGAAGCGGGGTATGTCGATGATTCGATTGCGGCATTTAAAGGACGTACTATCCATACGTATCATACCGAAGGCGCAGGTGGTGGTCATGCACCGGATATTATCAAAGTATGTGGTCAGCCCAATGTGTTACCGTCATCGACCAATCCAACCCGTCCATTTACAGTCAATACAATTGATGAACACCTCGATATGCTGATGGTCTGTCATCATCTGAGTCCGTCGATTCCAGAGGATCTCGCATTTGCCGAGTCGCGTATCCGCCCAGAGACAATCGCTGCCGAAGACATTCTCCACGATATGGGGGCATTTAGCATGATGGCATCCGACTCACAAGCGATGGGGCGTGTCGGTGAAGTGATTATGCGGACATGGCAAACCGCTCATAAGATGAAAGTTCAGCGGGGGAGTTTACCCGAAGACCCTGCACGCCATGATAATTTCCGAGTAAAACGCTATGTCGCCAAATATACGATCAATCCAGCGATTACACACGGCATTGGCTCGTATGTCGGGTCGGTTGAAGTCGGCAAAATGGCAGATCTCGTATTGTGGGATCCGGCATTTTTTGGTGTGAAACCTGCGATTATCGTTAAAGGTGGCTTTATCGCGTATGCTGAGATGGGTGATCCAAATGCATCGATTCCAACCCCACAACCTGTTCATGGGCGTGCGATGTTTGGTGGGTTCGGACGGGCAAAACAAACGACCTCGATGACCTTTATGTCACAAGCTGGTGTTGATGCAGGTATTGCTGACTTGTTATCGCTAAAGTCACAAGTTGCGCCTGTGTCAAACTGCCGTAATTTGACCAAAGCGGATATGATCCATAATGATTATGTGCCTGACATTCAAGTTGACCCTGAGACCTATGAAGTACGGGTTGATGGTGAGCATATCACCTGTGAACCGGCTGATTCGTTACCAATGGCGCAACGCTATTTCTTGTTTTAGGGTATGTTGATGAACCTGACACCACAACAATTATTGATGCTGACCCAATTGACGGATTCGATGTTTCCGTCGGGTGGGTTTGTCCATTCGGAAGGACTTGAAACATATGTCCAGCCTGGTGAAATTGAAAGCATTGAACAGGTCGAGGCCTATCTAACAACGCGCCTACGCTATGATTGGGCAAATCAAGATATGGTGGCGGTGCATGTTGCGATGTCTGCTTATAGAGATGAGGATATGCCAACTATCCACGTGCTAGATGAACGCCTGACTGCGATGAAAATAGCAAAGGAAACACGTCTTGCCAGTAGCCGTGTTGGGCGACAGACCCTACGCACGATTTTATTGTTGATCAACACCCCATTTTTAGAGGATTACCAACAAGCTATTTCGAATAAGACGTGCATAGGGCATCAAGCGATTGTGTTCGGGGTGGTGTGTGCCAGCCAATCTATTGACCCAGAATCGGCACTGACAGCATATGCCTACAATGCACTATCGTCACAAGTGTCGATTGCACTCAAATTAATGCGATTTGGTCAAACACAGGCACAACAATTACTTTGGCATATGCAACCCAAAATCGCGGATGCAGTTTCGCATGCCTTATCCTGCCAGATGGATAATATGCAATCCTTTGTACCATCAATAGATATTCACGCGATGCAACACGAGTATCTATTCCGCCGACTATTTAATAGTTAAATTTTGAAATCTGAGGAAACACCATGAGACTTAATTTTGATACCCTTGAATATTATCATCACGATCACCACCACAGTTATCAATCAGTGAGTATTCAAGGTAAACCTATCTCACAGATACAACCGCTGGTCGTGGGAGTTGGTGGCCCTGTTGGGACGGGTAAAACAACATTGATTGAAAAGTTGTGCAAAAGCATGTCAGATGATTATGAAATTGCTGTCATCACCAACGATATTTATACCAAAGAAGATGCCCTGATTTTGACGCGCTTGAGTGCGTTAGATGCAGAACGTATTGTCGGTGTGGAAACAGGGGGGTGTCCTCACCATGCGATTCGCGATGATGTCTCGGCAAATTTGGAAGCTGTCGAGGATATGCTCATCAAATATCCTGATCTAGATCTACTTTTTATCGAGAGCGGTGGTGATAATCTGGCAGCTAGCTTTAGCCCCGAATTGGTCGATGTGGAAATTTATGTGATTGATGTATCGGCTGGCGATAAAATCCCGCGCAAAGGTGGACCCGGCATTATGCACTCCGACCTGTTGTTGATCAACAAGATTGATATTGCACAATACGTCGGATCCGATTTAGAAATTATGAAACGTGATTCGAAACTCATGCGTGAAGACAATCCATTCTTGTTATGCGATATGCTATCAGGCAAAGGTCAGCCAGACATCGAAAAATGGATCCTGCAACAACGCGATGAAAAGTTGAGCAATCGGACAGGTATTCGTTAACCCGCTGGTCTGTAATCTGCAGTGACGGTATTAAATGTATCAAGACCCGCTTGAATCATATCAAGGTCAGCTTGGGTGAGATCGACAGCAAGGCATCCGGTCATTTCACTGGCTTCTTTGGCTGACCTCACTCCTAGAATAACCGCTGTCAACATCGGGTTATTGAGTAGCCATGCCAGTATAATGTCAATCTGATTGATGTTATGTTGGTCGGCGATGTCGTTCAAAATTTGCTTGAATGTTTGCAAGTGTGGATAAACTTCGGGTAATGCAAGCCACCGTTTACGGCGGAAGTCTTTCGCTTCGAGTCCATCCAAATCAAACGCATCAATCAGGAAACCGTCTTTGGTCGGACCCCATGCAAGGCTACCGATATTGTTCTCATCGGCATACGGCAGAATATCGTTTTCAATATCGCGTACAATCATGTTGTATTGGTTTTGTGTGACGGTAATCGGTGCGATGGCTTGCGCGCGTTTCATCAAATCCACCGGATGGTTTGATAACGCCCCATATCGGACTTTACCCGCTTGAATGAGTTCTTGCATTGTCTCCCAAGACTCTTCGATAGGTGTTCTCGGGTCGGGATCATGGAATTGATATAAATCTACATAATCGACACCGAGCCGTTGAAGAGAATCGTCTATTTCTTTTTTGATGCTCTGTGGGGATAAGTTTTCGATTGTGCCCCCGCTTCCATCATTAATTGACCCGCACTTGGTGAAGATGAATAATTGGTCACGTTTGCCCTTAATCGCTTCACCAACTAAGTGTTCACCGTGTCCCCACCCATAAAATGGGGCTGTATCGAGCCAATTCACACCCATATCCAAGGCTTGATGAATCGCCTCGCGGGCGGCAGTCTGATCTTGTTTACCCCAATATACACGCCAATCATCAGTCGAGGACATCGGTGCAGTCCCAATCCCAACAGGTGAAATCATCATATCGCTATTGCCGAGCTGACGTAATTTCATGTATTTTCTCTCTTTTTTGTGTATCGGATATATGTGAATTATATCAAATAATGGGGTCTATCAGTGGGAGAATGTAGGGACGTTTAAGCCCCTACAATAGTTACTCGTGTCGATTTTACGGTAGCATGACACCACTAATCGCATGGACGATACCATTCGATGCGCCAAGATTAACAACCGTTGAGGTAATACCCTGTGCGTTCAGAATGATATTGCCTGCATCATCTGTCTGTATCCAGAGTTCTTCGCCGTTGACTGTTGTCAATTCAAGGATGTTATCGGCTTCAAGGTCGAATAAATTATCAAGATCTTCAGCAGTATAACGTCCGGGGACGACATGGAATTGCAAGACACTGACAATATCTGCTCCAGTAAGATCATCAGTTGCTGCCAGCAGGGCGCCGTTGGTCGGGGCAAATACAGTAAACTGATCTGTACCCGCTAAAACGGATGACAATCCATTATCTTCAAGTAACCCAACAAGTGATGAGAAGCTTGCTTGGTCGCGGTTCAAGACATCCATGATGCTGGTAAATGTGCCGAAAGTCGGACGACCTTGCTCATCACGGAGGCTTGGTGGAATGAGGACACCCGGTAAACCGTGTATTCGTCCGTTGGTTGTGATCACATCAGGCAAGAAGACATCAATCCCCTGACGATTCAGAATAATCGCGAGATCATCAGGTTCTTCGCCTGTATCCACTTGTAATGTGAGCTCTTCACCGCTGAGCGTTGTTAGTTCGAGTACGTTGTCAGCTTCTGCACTATAAAGTGTGACAATATCGTTGGATGGGAAATCGCCTTCGAGGACGTGGAATTGCAATACGGTTGACAGGACATCGGGACTTGCAAGTAGATCATCTAGTGTAACATTCAATCGAGTTGCAAGTGCTTCGAAGGCATCATCAGTTGGGGCAAGTACAGTTAATGCGTCTTCACCTTCTAATGCACTCATTAAATTGGTGGCATCAAGGACGGCTTCTAGAATGGTGAAATCACTACTGTCACGTATATATTCAGCTAATGTGTTATCCCGTTGTGGCAACATCACACTACCAATGTAGTGAATCACCCCATTATCCACAACAACATCTGTTGTAAATGTGCTTATCCCTTGTCCATTCAACAAGATCGCGCCATCTGGTGTAATTTGATAGGTGATGGTTGTACCACCGAGGGTTTCGAGTGTGCCGATGTCGCGGCGTTCAACTGCAAGTTTGTCCCCGAGTGCCTGAACAGTCCAACGTCCGGGAACAACATGCAAGCTGAGAACACTGACAATATCTTCTGGCATATTACTTTGTGATAACAGAAATGCGTCATTAGTTGGCGCAAAAACAGTAATTGGACCGTCGCCAGCAAGTGCCTCAACGAGACCATTATCCGAAGCGGCTTGTACTAGTGTCGAAAATTCTGGTGCACCACTGAGTAAATCTGCGATGGTTTCTTTGACACGGAATGTCGCAAGCCCCTGATCATCGGTCAAGCTTGGTGGCAATAATACACCACTAATGGCATGTATCACCCCATTTTCAACGATTTGATCCGGTAGAAAAACAGCAATCCCGCTACCCCCCAATAACACTGTACCAAGTGTATCAACTTGTACAGTTAGTTGCTCGCCGCCTAATGTTGCTAGTTCAAGCACACCATCCGACTGCCCCCCATAAGCTGTCGTGATGTCGGCTGCGCTGAATTGTCCGGCGAGAATGTGGTAATCGAGTAGGGTGCGAACCAGTGCTGGATCAGCAGTGAGATCCTCAGCAGTGAGACCGTTATTGGCTAGAAATGTGTTGATACCGTCGTTAGTAGGCATGAGTACCGTGTAGGGACCGTCGCCATTCAAGATGTCGCCTAATCCCGCAAGATTAGCAAGCTCAGCAAATGTCCCGAAAGTCTGGGCATCACGTTCTGCCTGCTCAAGAATACTGCGACGTTGTGCAAAGGTCGGAATCGCGACCAGCGCAATCACTAGTATTATCATGGCACGCATTTTTAGATTGTACATAGAAAAAGCTCCCCATGTGATTTGGAAAAATGATGTAAGCATTGCATTACAAATCATGTTACCATCACTTTTAGAGAGCTGATCTGAATTTATGTTAGGAGCTAATCACACAAGATACAATTCCGTATGACAAGCTAGTACCGTGATACTAATTTGCTAGGCTAGCCACCAAAATAGCGATCCAACAGGGTGTTATATTGCCCTGATTCGACCTCATGTAAAAGTGCAAGATTGACACTTTCTAATAAGGGGCTATCTTGTGGGAAGACGATACCATAACGTTCGACATTAAATGTTTCGCCGACGACTTCGACACGTCCATCGCCCTCGGTGTTTGCGTAATAAAGCAATACAGGTGAATCATAAACAATGGCATCTAACCAATCCGACTCTAATGCAGTATATGCTTCTTCGATTGTGGTGTATGTGCGCGGATTAAAGCCACTTGCTCTTAAGAAATCTACTGATGTACTCCCACCAACAGTGCCAATCCGTTGTCCTTGCAAGTCCGATAGTGAATTGACGGATCCTCGTAGTTCTTGCAAGGTTACAGCACTAGTCACCCCTGCTGTAAAGTTTGCAATTAGGAACAACCCCATCAACATCCAGATAACACCAAATACACGCCCTGTTATGCCTTTTGGCGATTTATCACCATAACCGACGGTTGTTACAGTCACAACCGACCACCAGAGTGCTTCGCCTATACCCTGCAAATATGTTTTCGGGAAATCATCATTATTATTTCGTTCTACTAACCAGATGATGTGGGCGGCGACGATCACAGATGCTAAGAAAAATCCAAAGACTTGCAACATGGTGGGTGACAGTAACACCATCAGCAAATCTAATAAACCGATAGTGCTTCGGGCGGGGATCATAATTTGTAAGCCAGCATCAAAGAAAGGCTGTGAGAAGTCAATGCGCTCTTCACGGATGGAGGTGATACTGATGCCAGCGATGGCTAAATCAGCGATGCCATCTTCGACTGCGTCTAATTGATCGCTGACAGTCTCGACCTCGACATATTCAAAGTCAATTTCCATTTTATCAGCAATGTCTTCCCACAAGTCAATGCTAAACCCCGTCCATGTATCGCCTGTCTTCATCACAAACGGCTCAAAAACTTTAATGGCAACCTGCAGGGGGGCACTACTTGTACTGTCGTTATCTTGCGCAGCTGCTGGCAATCCCATTAAAATCAGGGCTGTGATTACTAAGGCAACCCAAAATGTTTGTTTTTTCATAACTAATTCCTTACTAAAACTGTACTTTAATCTAACCACATATTACGATTTTTAAAGCTAAAGATTTGAGTCATTTAATTTCTTGTTTAGGCTCGTGTTGCTGAGTGGATCTTTCTGCATAGCTCATGTCGGAATTAACGCTATAATGGAGCAATTCATTCAGATAGAAAGCCACGTTATGATTACAGTCAACTCACTCCATGCTGGATATGGCAAGCTCGAAATTTTGCATGATATTTCGCTCACCTTTGCAGAAAAACAATTCACGACAGTGTTGGGACCCAACGGGTCGGGTAAAAGCACCTTGATGAAATCGATCCTAGGGATTACGACAATTCATAGTGGCACGATTCAATTTGACGGACGTGAGCTGGTTGGTATTCGTACAGAACAAATCTCTAAGCTTGGCATCGCCTATGTACCCCAACGTGAAAATGTCTTCACGGATTTGACGGTTCGTGAAAATCTTCATTTGGGTGTTCGTGTGTTGTCGCGTGATGAACGCGCAGTCGCGATAGAAGAAGTACATGATCTATTTCCAATTTTAGGTAAACGTGAGGGTCAAAAAGCGGGACAACTGAGTGGGGGCGAGCGTCAGATGGTGGCGATGGCAATCGCATGGTTGACCCGCCCTAAAATTATGCTATTAGATGAACCCAGCGCGGGACTTGCACCGGTTATCGCGAGTGAGGTATTTACTGTGTTGCAGACCTTGCGTGAACAAGGGATGACGCTGGTGGTTGTAGAGCAGAATGCGCGCCGTATCCTCCAATATTGTGATTATGCATTTGTACTTCGCGAAGGGCAGTTAGCATTCCAAGGCACAGCTGCAGAATGCCTAAATGACGAAGACACGATTAAAGGCTATTTGGGTGTACGCTAATTTATTTGATTACTTCAAAATATCTCATTGTGGTAATTTGAAATTGGAAAAATCCCTTAAACAATTAAAACTACTCACAACTGTAATCTCTAATGACTTCCTCCAGCGGTTTTTCGAGCGCATCTTTCAATTGAGGAATATTAAGGATTTTAAATCGATCTTGTTCAAATTTATCGTTGAGGTCCAATAGTAACTGTCTCTCTTTATTCCCTAGCACATCCATGATTCGTGCAAAACGACACAGACAGTGTAACCATTCTTGCAGAAACACATTAAACGGAATCGATTTTGTGATATCTGATTTCAGATAAGATCCGATATGATGAAGGTTGTAATCCATGCCTCGATTGCGTCGCTTGAGTTTTACTTCAAGTGAGTTTAAGGCAAAAAATATTTTGACTTCATCACCTAAAAATAGCTTGTCGAGGTGAATCATAGGTGCAACTATGATCCAGAAAATTTCATCGACGTAATTGATACCTAACAGTTCACTCCCAAACTATTGAATAGAAAGTGCACCATCGGGATTAATAATATCGATGGAACCATCTTGTTCATGTTGTTTAATGGTATCTAGATTTTCAATAATATGTTTTTCAGAATAGAGTACATTATTGATTTTAAGAGCAAAACAGATTTTTAGGTTATGTTCGGGATTATACATTTTTCAGTCTTCATCCTATTGTAATCCAGCCGTCATAGAGCTTTGCTTTTTCGACAGTATTGATAAAATTGTTTGTTCTACCCATGATAGTTTCTTCCCCAAATGTTGTGTTTTCAATAACTATCTGGAGATTGTGTTGTATTAGTAGAGCTTCATTTTTGAATTGATCTAGCTCTTCTTTTTTCACAACTAAATACAGATTGTGTGCTAAAGATGGCAGTATAGTTAGACCTAATTCAGTGCGAGCTACCTCAACTCCTGCCAAATGACCACCTAAACCTAAATCTAGTCGTTGTTCAATCCCGTTTTCATCAATGATGTGTACGTCTAAACTTAGTGTCATATCTGCCTCCTATTTCCCCTAAGCATACTGTTGTGCTTGCAAACCATAGAGACGGGCGTATGTGCCGTTTTTGTCAAGTAGTTCGGCATGTGTCCCATACTCTTGAATGCTCCCATCTTCAATAACGGCGATTTTGTCCGCCATCCGTACCGTGCTAAAACGATGCGAAATTAAAACAGTAGCCCGTTCCTTCGATATATCAGCAAAGCGTTCATAAATATCGTACTCTGCTTCGGCATCGAGTGCTGATGTGGGTTCATCCAACATCAGCACATCGACATTACGCAGGTAGGTTCGGGAGATGGCAACTTTCTGCCACTGCCCACCAGAAAGATCTGTACCATCTTCATCTTTATCAATGAGCCAACGACTCAAAATCGTTTCGTAGCCTTGTGGTAATGTCGAAATAAAATTATCTACCCCAACTTGTTGAGCTGTCGCTTGGATGTGCTCAAGGTCATCTATATAGCGAATATCACCCAGACCGATGTTTTCACGGGCGGTTAGATCATAACGCACAAAATCTTGAAAGACCGCGCCAAGTCGCTCACGTAACGAATCCGGTGTGAAGTATCGAATATCAACTCCATCCCACAAAATTTGACCTTCAGTCGGGTCGTAAAACCGTGCCAACAATTTAACAAGGGTTGTTTTTCCTGCACCATTCAGCCCAACTAAAGCGAGGCTTTCATCTTTGCGAATCACTAAATTGATGTCTTTCAGCACAAAGTCACTATCCTCAGTGTAACGAAAGGACACTGCCCGCAATTCAATTTCGTGCTGTAATGGCGGAACATCTTGGATTGGCTCGAATTGGGCGAGGGTGGTTTTGGTATTGATCAAATTTTCATAGTGGGTGAAAAATAATGCACGTTCGCTTAGGTTAACGATTGACCATGTAATGGAATTCAATTGGGTTTGGATATTGCGAACAGCTTCGATATACAGCGTCACATCTCCAATGGTAATCACTTGTTCAAATGCTTGCCCGATGACAAATAAATAGGTGCTAATCGTGACTACTGCCTGCAAAATATTTAGGCCTGTGTTGACCCGTAATTCTTCTAAATTAAGTTGACGACGTTCTTGGTGGACTTCTTTTGTCGTCTCGATAAATTGTTTAAGGATATAATCTCCGAGGTTAAACAGTCGCACTTCGCGCGCATAATGCGTGTCTCTGACAATTGATCCGAGATACCACGCCTTGCGCTCTTTTGGACTATTTTCCCAGCTAATATTAAAGCGACGACGGCGAAAGCGAAGTTGTGTGATAAACGATGGAATGGTTGCAATCACAAGTATGAGGGCAAGCATGGGACTGAATACAAAAATAATCCCGAAGAAACTAAGTAGCGTTAAAATGCCCGAAAATACATTACTCGCTTGTTGGATAAATTGCGATGGCATCCAGTCTAAGCGTTGTGCCTGACGTAGTGTATCGTGAAAACTGGGTGACTCGAAAAAGTGCATCCCCTTGAGCGATAGCAAGTGTGAATAAACAAGCTGGCTCATATGAATTTCGAGCCGTCGTCCCATCTCCGATTGTAGGTAGGTATTAAGCGTTGTGAGGGTTTGCGTGAGAACTAGAATCCCACCGAATATCAATAAGAATGGCAGGATGTCTTGCTCAAAGACAAATACAGCTTCGCCACTGAGGACAATACCCAAGCGATCGAAAATGAGTTTGAACAAATACGCAGATGCAACTGGTAATAGTGATTGAATAATGCGAATGACAACTGATGCACTCAGAATCATAGGTGCGGCATCGTAGCCAATTTTGGCGATTTGTATCAGACTGGTAAAAAAATGTCGGATTGTCTCACGGGTCGTACGATCCATGTGCTTTGATCTTCGTCTACGTCGTCGGGGCATAATAGAGGCATCCTTTGTTGGCTATGATGACACTAACAACCTCTATACTATATCATGAACTTTTGTGGACTTAAAACAAGTGTGTAGTGAATTAACTTTTATTCTATAGCTGGCAATGTAAAATATAGTGCGATGCAGTCAGATTCATCCTCGTAACCGAAGTGGAATCATTTTTACTGAATTTGATGACATCACTTGTCAGATGATAGTTCAATGTTGCTTCCATTATAGGCAAATGTAATTTACAGTCAGTAATGCAATCCGATCCCAAACACGGTAAGATAAATAGCACTATTTACCGTTAGCAAAGGATACATAATGACCGACCGTATCAAACAATTTCAAGAACTGCTTGGCGATCAAGCTGATGTTGCATTTTTCCCGATGTCATCGGACTTACAATATTTGACAGGTGTACCCCGTGATGTGCCAAACTACGGGCATAATATCCACCCCGGCGACTGGCTCGAAGGCGCATGGATTACCCCAAATCATGCTCCTGTATTGCCATTGCCCCGTATGACAGCCGAATTCGGTGGATTAAATAAGCTCGAAAATATTGATATTCGGGTGTTAGGTGATTGGGATGAACCAGCTGATATGCTCAAGAAAATTTTGGATGGCTTCGACCTGCCAGACAATCCGCGTGTGGCAATCAGTGACTTCACCCGTGGCGAGACAATCTCTAATCTACAACCGATCCTCCCAAATGCGACATTCATCTCGGCGACTGATTTACTTCGTCCGATGCGCATGATTAAATCACAGACAGATATTGATGAGATGAAAGAAGCGGGTCGCATCACCGAGGCGGCATTCGCCGATACGCTTAAAAATCTCAAGCTCGGTATGACCGAATTAGAAGTTGTACAAGAGGTCAATTATCAGCTTCGTAAACATGGCTCCTTGGGACAATCGTTTACAACCTCATTGTATAATTCGGGTCCCAATCATCCGCTAAAATTTGGTGAACGCATGGAGACATGGAAACGCAAGCTGGATCCACCTGTATCAATTCTGTTTGATTTTGGTGCGATTTATAAAGGCTGGTGTTATGATTTTGGACGAACCGTATTCTTCGGTGAACCAACTGATGAAGCCGTGAACGTCTACAATCTGGTTATGGAATCACAAGCGGCGGGTGTGGCTGCGCTTAAATCAGGCTCTGCGACAACAACGGATGCTGATGCGGCGGCACGTAAGGTCATCGAAGATGGTGGTTATGGTGAAGAGTTCCGCCATCGCCTCGGACATGGGATTGGTATGGATGTGCACGAACCTCCATTTTTGACCAAAGGTGACGAAACCTTATTAGAAGAAGGCATGTTATTCACGATTGAACCGAGTATCACACAATTTAACACGTTCTCGGCACGGGTCGAAGATGTTGTCGTTGCCCTCCCTGATGGCGGTGAAAAATTGACCAACGGTTGGCAGGAATTGATTGTAATTTCATAGAAAATCTTATAGAGAGGACACGATCATGAAAATCGGGTTGCAGGTATTTCGTTTTAATTGGGTTGGTACGCCGAATAATACAGGTCAAAAATTCGCGGAAATTGCTCGTAAAGCGGATGGACATGGATTTGCTAGCTTGTGGGTGATGGATCATTTCTTTCAAATGGAGATGTTGGGTGATCCTTATGAAGCCATGCTGGAAGGCTATACAACCTTAGGGTTTGCGGCGGCTGTCACCGAAAATATTAAACTTGGCACACTGGTCACTGGTGTGAATTATCGTCACCCCGGTTTCTTGATCAAAGCGGTTACAACGCTCGATGTGTTGTCAGGTGGTCGCGCGTATCTTGGGATTGGTGCGGGCTGGTATGAACGCGAAGCATTGGGGCTTGGTTTTCCATTTCCGCCTCTTAAGGAACGCTTCGAACGGCTTGAAGAAACACTACAGATTGCGCATCAAATGTGGACATCCGATACAGTTGAACCGTTTGAAGGGACACATTACACGCTAGCCGAGCCGATCAATCAACCGAGTGCTTTATCCCAACCGCATCCACCGATTCTTATTGGTGGTAGTGGTGAGAAGAAAACCTTGCGTATGGTTGCACAATATGGTGATGCTTGTAATTTGTTCTTGCAAATGGGTACTGATGCTATCCAACATAAGCTCGATGTCTTGAAAAAGCACTGTGACACACTAGATCGAGATTATGCGACTATCGAAAAGACGACCTTAGGCACGGCTAATTTAGCTGATGGTGGTGCGGATAGTATTATAGAGACCTGCAAACAATTGGCTGATATGGGTATTGATCAAGCGATTTTTAACTTACCCGACTACACAGACTTATCGCAGCTAGATGTATTCGGTGAAGAAATTATTCCGGCTGTTGCAGATTTGTAATCGTCATTTTCAAAGACAAGTAAAGATTTACATGAAGGTGGGAGCGCGTATCCCGCCTTTGTTATTTATTTGGCTAGACAGATCAAAATCATAAACAGATCAATCCAAAAATGGTCGCGGTCTAGTTTTATAGTTAGATGAATAGTATGTTACTAACCGACCATAGTCCGTCTTGACAGTATTGCAGGTACGGGTTGCGCCTGTCTCAACGGCATTCAGTGATAACCCCATATAGATAAGTGGTGTTGGCAACAAATTGGGTGCGTCTGTCGGAATTGCATCCCAACAACATCGACAGGACCTTGGACTGGACCTTCTAAAGATAGTCCCGTTTCGGGATCAACGCTGGGTGTCAAATCGCCTGTAATCAGTGGATTACCAAATGGATCCATTGGTATTGCGCCCATCATCGACATCAGTTGCGACTGATATGATGACAACATACCTAAAACTGTTGCAAAAATTGCTGTATTCTCATTGAACTCAGTAACAAACGAGATCGCCACATCCAGTGATGTCACATCTGGTATGCCACTATCGCCTCCAACATTATCTGGGGGAGCTATTTGAGTTGCATCATTAAATCCCATCATATCCTCCTAGAAATCTATACATTGTCCTTTCTGCTATCGAAAATTCACTCACTATTTTTGAGATAGGTCACATCATCAGGCATCCCCAATTCGATACCAGTCTCTGTCACCATATGTTAGTATTGCTCGTAAACATTTTCTGTTCCTACTTCGCATCTCCTACCAGCATCAATCGACGAATCAAATCGGCAGTTGTACCTGTTGCCCTGCATTAGCAATATTACGAATAGATGCAGGAATGAGCGGTAACAACCTAAGTAATGCTGTAGCATTCTCCCTGAAAAAGTCACGTGCAGTCAGCAACCAGTCAATCGGCTCGAACAAGACACCACCGATGATCTCTAGCTACCTGATGAAATCTAGTCTTCAATATCCGATGAGGTTTCATTGCCTTCGTTTGATTCTGATTTCCACCAATCATATGAGGTAGGGCTAATTTTCATAGGATTGTCAAAAATAATTCGCCGGTTAGATTCAATAATTTTGAACATTAGCTTTACTTCATCCTGATCAGATAAAAATTCATTTTCAAGTTCAAATGTAATTCCTGAATCATTAGGATAGGGATTTCGATGGTCATATTTACCTTGATAAATTTCACTTGGAACGCCATCTGGAAAAGCTTTACACTTATATTGATTTTGACCGACCTTCTCATTGAATAAATGTTTACAAAACATACAGATTTCTGGATATACTGTGCTCATATATTATTCCTCCTAAAAAACTAATCCCATTTGGGAATTCTAAGTCCCAAACTTTCTAACTCTTGCTGTATACTTTGTCTTGCTATTTTTGCTAGATTCTCATCCATTTCCTCTAGTATTGAGTAATTATCAGAATTTAGATATTTTGATGTTTGAGGTAGTAGATCGAGAAAATTTGACAAATATTGTTCTAAACCCCTGTGTTCTCCAGAGTTTAAGTGATTGCGTGCGACAAAGGCTTCTGCAAATGTGTCGTTATTGCCAGTAGTAGCATATCGTGAAACTCCTCCAATAGATGAACTGTTTCATTTATGATTCCCAAATATGTTGAGTAAACCAAACCATATGTATAGTTATCTGTTTCTTCTGTAATAACATTACGGTATGCCCAATTAATACCGTCAATCTTTTGGTTTTAGCAGATTCAGTTAAGGTTCGGACATTGTGATAAGTCGTTGGTCAATCTTTTGAATCAACGTCATATCAGGAGTTTGATTGGCACGAATGCCTTGCTTCATATTCCGACATGCTTTTATGGTAGGCTTTGAAGGTGTTCTTAACCCACTTAATATCGACAACAAGAATGGCGGTTTCCATCGCTTCAATTTTTTCAGCAAGTGTCGCTAGTTTCTGTGCTTCAGCTTCGGGATTCCAAGATGAGTCGAATACAACTGTTCGTAATTGGTCAAGTGCTTGTGCTTCAAAGTAAGCTGCAGATTGCTCTAAGAGAAGTTGTGCAGGTATGTCGGATTCACACATCTCTTCAGCTGTTGTTGCATATTCTCCACCTAGTGATTGTAAAAATCGAGTTTGTTCATCAAGTGGTAAGTTCGCAATATACTCTTGAACATACGATACAACACCATGTAGGTCATATGGGTCGAGTGCTAATTGCGCCCAAATATTAGACATCTGACCACTAGAGACAAGTTCAGCAATGACATTTGGATGCTGTGTGACCCAACGCCATTGTGTCTTGAATTATGGTATCTTTTTGAATTGCATCCACATAAAAAACACGATCATACTCTGAGTTTGATAAGTGTAAGGCTTTACCAGTTTAGCCACTTCATCCGATGACTGGACGAATGCCTCAAAACGATTGTATATTAGGTCTACATAGTCATTGAATGTCGGTTTCATCATCTCTCGAACAGGATTTGAGCGTTTGGTTTAAGAGATTGTCCGCTTTCAGCAACTATGGTCAATACTTATGCACACCCCTCAGTTAGATCAGTCAGCGAAAATTGATCTTCGCAATTACAATAGGGTGAACACACACCACAGGAGATATACAAATGACAAATAGCGAGCGTCAAACAAATCGTGGTTGTTTAAATCGCCTGACACGTCAGATTTCGTTGACGACAATTGGGATCCTCATGATTGTGGTCAGTATCCTAAATCTGTCTTTTTCCAGTGTCTTAACCGAGACATGTGGGATTGTTCATCCTGTATTGTTTGAGGTGAGTGTTGAAGTTATTGAGCTCAACGAAGATAACCTGAATATTCCATTTAGCAATAGTGCGCTTCCAGTTGAGCCGATGCCAGATGCTATAGATGAATCGCTTATTGCTGTGAACTGGGAATCGTGTTTACAGTATTATGGCTACACAGACTCTGGTGGTAACTTCCAGACAAATTATTTGGGGCAAGAAGTATTTTTTCGATCGGTTTTTACGCTAGACGGTGAAGATTTTGATTTTCGTGTTGAACCGCGTACAAGTGACACCCCGACGCCATCAATCACATGGGTGATCTATGACTTCGATGCGAATGACGACACTGAGACACCTGTTCGCGTCGATGCAAAAGTCATACTGAGCGCGTGGGGTATGTTGATTTTGTATTTAGTTTTGCCCGGTCTGGTGATTATTCTGCCACTTTTGTCTGTACTCATGTTGCGGATTGCTCGTGATACCATTTGGTGGTTAATCATGATTGTATTGATTGCTAGCCAATCCCTCACAGCCTCGCTCTTTTACATTCAACTGTCGTCTGTATCTGGGATTAATACGTTGGAAGATTTTGGTACAGGTATCTTTACAGGTATTATCACAGGTATGGCGTTGGCATTTATGAGCAAAGTTCTTGATAATTTCAGTGTAGCTGATTTCTAAGAGTTAGCCGCAATATAAGATGGTATTTTTATGAGTATCGAGCGTGGACAATTTAAAATTGACAAAATTGATGTTGCGATTTTACGAGAATTACAGGTAAATAGCCGTATCTCTAATACCGAGATTGGGCGGCGTATTGGGCTATCCCAGCCTGCTGTTCATACGCGGGTGAATCGGCTCGAATCATTGGGCGTGATTCGTACTTACACAACCTTGCTTGATCAGATGGCGCTCGGCTATGAGTTGACTTGTATCATCATGGTGACGATGCAGGTGCACTCTTATGAAATTTTTGAGGACTTTCAAGAACGAATTAATGCCATCCCCGAAGTGCTCGAATGTTATCATCTCACAGGGCAGTATGATTATATGATGAAAGTAATTGTCCGCGACCGCCTTCAACTCGAAAATTTAGTTCTCCGCGATTTCTCAAAAATTCAAGGGATTCAGCATATCCAGACCCACATCGTTATGCGTAATGTGAAAGAGCCAGCCCCGATTGAGGTACACGAAATTGATGTGTACTAAAGTGCCAGCTTTGCCAAAAAGTCTATGATAATTTGATTGGTTGCGCTCGGGTTATCCTGATTTGCATTATGTCCGGCAGATGGGATGATATGCAACGCTGCATGACCATCATGATCTGCCCACCACGGCATATCCCGTTTGATTGTTCCAGTTTTATCTTGGTCACCATGTAGCAATAGTAAAGGCACATCAATGTGAAAATCGGGTTTGCCCTGTGTATCAATCGCGAGTGTGACTGACTTCCAGATATTGAGGAATTCGTCTTTCGGAACTTGTCGAACGGCTTCGAGTGCATATTGTTGGACGGGTTCTGTAATCGCTGTATTATCGGCTGTTAATTTGCTGAAGTAACCATGTGGCATGATGTGGAAGAGTGGCATCGTCGCCTTTAAAACCGCTACCTCTAAGAAACTGTAGGGTTTTGCGATGGGTGTCGAGCCAATAATTATCATTGCTTGTATGCGTTCGGAGGCGATTTGATGGATGGTCTGAGCAATATATCCACCTAGTGATTGTCCCATCAAAATACAGGATTCAATATTGTGCTGGTCAAGGATAGCAATCATATCCCTTGCAAACACATCGAGCGTGATTTGTGTACCTGTTGGCTGAGATTGTCCATGTCCGCGCGCATCCCATACTAGCACTTGAAAATCACTGTGTAAGGCTTTGACTTGGGTGTTAAACATACGATGATCCATGGTTGCACCGTGCATCATGACGACAGTTGGACGATCGGTTTGACCGCCAATCCAATAATGTAACGGACATCCATCCTTATGAAGTATGCACTGCTTCAACATAGCTGGGGTTGATGTGTAATCCATCGAATCACTTTCGTTTTATTTTGATTTATATTACTTTTCTTTTTACTTGTTTTCAATCGAAACCGATTATGAACACTTTAGTCCAAAACCCTATATTTTTATTTGTAACCACGTTACTATTATTTATAACGAATATACACGATAAGTGAGGAAACATGGCTAAAGTAGCAATTAACGGACTTGGACGCATTGGACGAGCAACCGCCAAAGTCGTCATGGCAACACCGGAGCTAGAGCTTGTCGCAGTCAACGATATTGCTGATGGGGATAACATCGCCTATTTGATTCAATATGACACTGTCTATGGAAAATACGAGCAAGATGTGTCATTTAGTGATGGCACCTTGACAATTGGTGACCATGCGATTTCATATCTTAGTGAACGCGACCCCGCACAACTCCCTTGGGGTGATCAAGAAATTGATATTGTCTTTGAATGTACTGGGCTGTTTACCGATAGCGACGGTGCGGCTAAACATGTTGAAGCTGGTGCGAAATTTGTAATTGTATCAGGTCCAACCAAATCTCCAGATATGCCAACAGTTGTGCATGGGGTGAATGGCTCGGATGGTAGTGTACAAGCCATATCGTGTGCGAGCTGTACCACCAATAATGTTGGTCCCGTGATTGAAGTTATGGATCGTCATTTTGGGGTTGAGAAAGCAATTATGACAACCATTCACGCCTATACGTCAACACAGGCTATCGTTGATAGTCCAGCTAAGAAAGATTATCGTCGTGGACGTGCAGCTGCTGCCAACTTTGTCCCCACGAGTACAGGAGCTGCTGTAGCAGCAACCAAAGCTTATCCAGAAATGGAAGGGAAGTTTGATGGAGTTGCTGTTCGTGCGCCAATTCCTGTGGGGTCGATTAGCGACATTGTGGTAGTCATTTCGAAGGATGCGACGGCTGACGAAATTAACGCGGTCTTTAAAGCTGAAGCAGACAGCGACCGCTATAATGGGGTACTAGGGTATACCGAAGAACCACTGGTTTCTTCCGATATTGTCAAATCTCCGCTGGCATCTTTAGTGGATGGTGGCATGACCAAAGTTGTTGATGGCAATCTGGTCAAGATTATGAGCTGGTATGATAACGAATGGGGTTATACCAATCAGATGATTCGTGAAGCATTGGATCTGGTTGACTAGTTGTCACGACTTTTGCGAAGGTAAAGCTCACAATATAAGCAATTAACTCAGGCGACTGGTGAGAGACATCATCCGCCAGTCGCTTAAGATTTTGCTAAAACTAAAATGCCAAAATATAGGCAACTAATGCGTCTAAATCCTCTTCCGATAAAAACTCACCATATGTATCAGGCATGATATTTTCTGGATAGGGCGATTCTGCGGGCACATTGAAATCGCGTGGTGCGACGATTGACTCTAAGATATACATTTCCAAATCGTCGGTTTCTACGTCATAGTCTTCAAAGCGATCTTCAATGCTCAATAGTCCCGGGCCCAATAAACGATTGTCTGAGTTGATATAATGGCACGTCACACAGGCGAACCCGACTTCTTCATAAAATTGCTCGAACACAACTTGACCTGCTTGTGCAATGTCTGATAGCTCCGGTGTTTCTTCGGCTTCGGCTGCACTTGCTTCGGCGGGTTGTGTTGGCTCAGGTTGTGGTTCGGTTGTTGGTTCAGGTGTGGACTGTGTGCCACACGCAGCCAAAACTAGTGTTAGCAAAAGTATGAATGTGATGAATCGCAGTGTCATAGCAGTATCCGGTTTGTTTAGATAAATCTGTGGGCAAGTGATCAACCTGCCCATGTGTCATTAAGTTTGGTGCCCTTGAATTGCTAAAATATGACGAATTTCAGAGACGAGTTGCTTGGGTGTATATTCGGCTTTTTGAACAATACGTTCAACATTACCGCGTAGTTGGTTGCGATCATTGTTTGTCAGTTCTTTAGCGGTGACAACAATAATCGGGATTTGTTGCCAATCGTCGTTGCGGCGCATTTCGGTGACGAACTGCATGCCATCCATCTCCGGCATCATCAAATCTAGTAGAATCAAGTCAGGTTTATTCTGTGCTAGTCGATTCAAACCGACTAACCCGTTTTCTGCGGTGTCAACTGTCCAGCCTTCTTTGATAGCTGTACGCTCAAATAAATCACGGGTATCTGGATCATCTTCTACAACCAGTAGTTTAGCTGACCCGACATTATTGAAGCGTCTTGCATATTGTTGTAATGCAGAGACAAGTTTGTCGCGTTCAACAGGTTTTGTTAGATAATCCGATGCGCCTAATGCAAACCCAAGTGATTGATTATCAATCATTGATAACATCACAACAGGTATGTCCCGTAGTTCCTCATCTTCTTTTAGTTTGGACAAAACAGCCCAGCCATCAGTTGAGGGCATCATAATATCAAGTGTGATGATATTCGGACGATGTTCACGAGCTAGAATAAGCCCTTCTTCGCCAGAATATGCTGATAAAACAGAAAAACCCTCGCGCGATAAGATACGCGATAATAAATCATGTACAGTCGGGTCATCGTCAATACACAAGACGGTTGTCGCACCGACAATTCGCATCGTATCTGTCGAACGGCGTACATCAACAGCAATCGGTTCAAAAATTGGTTCGTCGTCTTGTATATCATCGGTTGGCATCGCGATGACACGTTTCGGGATGCGTACTTTAAATGTACTGCCGACATTAGGTTCACTCGTAACGCTGATATCACCGCCCATCATCTGTGTAAAGTGACGGCTAATCGGCAAGCCTAAGCCTGTCCCCCCATACTTACGGGTGGTTGATGAATCTGCCTGAGTGAATTCGTCAAATACACCGGCAGCTTGTTCGGGTGTCATACCGATACCTGTATCGGTGACCGAAATTTCCAGCCATTCGTTGTCTTTTAGTTTTTCGGTCTCGACCTTGATCGTGATTGTGCCTTCTTCTGTAAACTTTGCGGCATTACTCAGCAAATTGAAGACAATCTGACGCATCTTTGTCATATCACTATGAATGGTGCCGACAGGTTGTGCAGATTCGACAACCAGTTGATTATTCTTTTCTTGAATCAACGGGTGAATGGTTGTGGTCATTTCATCCATCAGCATCTCGAAGTTGAAATCTTCGGTGTAGAGGTCAATCTTACCAGCTTCGATTTTTGAGATGTCGAGGATGTCATTGATCAGGGCGAGTAGGTGTGTCCCTGCTTTTTGGATTTTCTGTAAATCAGGAACAATGTCTTCATAGCCAAAGTCGTCAGCTTCTTCTTCAAGCATTTCACTATAGCCGATAATTGCATTTAATGGGGTACGCAATTCATGGCTCATGTTAGCTAGGAATAAGCTCTTAGTCTTGCTGGCTTCGAGGGCTTCGTCACGGCGTACTGCCAACTCTTTCAGCGCGAGTGAGAGTTCATCGGTACGTTCAGCGACTTTTTCTTCTAAACCACCATAGAGCTGATTTAGTGTTTGGGTCATTGCATTAAAATTGATAACGAGGTCATCAATTTCATCATGGAATAAGGCACGATCTTCTGTGACATGCTCATCAAAATTACCACCACGGACTTTTTCGGTTGCTTGTACCAGTCTTCCCAATGGTAGGGCAAAGTTATAAATGACTGCACCACTAAAGATCAAAACTGCAATAACCAATACCCCAACAACTAATAAAATCAGATTCTGAATTTGTTCTTGGACGGCTTCCACATCTTGGATACTACGCGCAACCAGAATATGCCCCTGCTCGTTATCGTCTAGTTCTAGTGGGTAAGATAATAAGCGTCGATCAATACCATCGGCATATTGCACCGTTTGCGTTGTATACGGTTGTGATGGGTCAATAAATCCTTCTTGTAGCAAAATTTTATAATTACTACTGTCATCTATGGTTGATGCAATTGAGGCATTATCTTTGACAATTGCTGCATCAATGCCCAGTGTTTCGCCAAGCTCTTCCATATACTCGGTATCAATGACAGTTGCTGTCATAACAATACCATTCATCGTCTCACCATCGAATACAGGGGAAACCCCTATAATTCGCGACGAGTTTGGAATAATCGCTATGCCACTCGTTGATGCTTGCTCACTGACAACCTCAGAGAGCATATCGCTCTGGATTTCAATTAAGTCGTCAAGGCTAACATTCCGTCGCGCAATCAATGGACCACCGTAATACAATGCGAAGTCACCCTCAGTAAAATCGCTGGCGTAGTAGCTGAGTTCTTGTAACCCTAACTCATCTTTGATAGACGGTAGAACAGTCGCTGCTTGACCCCGGTCACCTGCAATTGCTTTGACTGCATCTAAGTTGGCGACAAAACTAGACACAAATTGGGCGTCGTCTTCTGCGTGCTCTAGTAGTTCCGCGAGTGCGCCAGCGGTTTGGGTTAACCGTTGATCGGTTTCTTCAGTTAAAATCCGCTCAATTGCTTGGTTCGATAGCGGCAGAAATAGGCCGATTAACGCCCCAATAATGACAATGAACGGAAGTATGAGTTTTGAACTGATGCTTAAACGTAACCCACCGCGACGGTTGTCTACAGTGGGTTGATTTGTATTATCAGCCATATATGACCTTTGGCTAGTTGGTATGCATAGACTTATTCTTCGTCGACAAATTCGATGAAGATTTCTTCGATTGCAGGTGATGGGATTTCATTATCAATTGGTGTGAGTGACTGGAGATAAGCAATAACCGCTGCCATATCTTCTTCTGTTGCACCTGCATAATCTTCCCATGGCATAAATACTAAACGACGACCATCAATCCGAACACCCTCACGTAAACTACGTTCATAATCTTCGGTTGTCCAATCGGCTAGTCCTGTTTCATGAGGGGTGATATTACCCCCATAAACGATACCCCATGGGCCTTCGTAAGCTTGACCACCAGCTAGCAATAACTCAAAATTTGGTGCACCTGTTTCGGCATCAAGTGGTGTATGGCAATCGCTACATCCCATAACATTAATCGTCAAATATCGCCCAAGTTCAATTGGGTCAGAACCATCGGGTGGGAGGAGTGGTAACTCGTCGGCATTCACAACTAACTCTGGTGCAATGCCATCACCTGAAGGACCTGTTTGTATGATTTCATTTTCTACAGCAGGTATAGTGCGTAGATACATAATCAAAGCCTGCATATCCATCTCTGACCAGCCGAAGTAATTTGCATATGGCATAAGCGGATGCAAACGACGACCATCTTTGTTAACACCAATGCGCAATGCAGCTTCAATTTCTTCATCTGTCCAATCTCCAAGACCTGTTTCATCAGGTGTGAGGTTCGGGCTAACTAATACACCAAATGGCCCGAGTGGAAATTCCCGCCCGCCTGCCATGAGCTGATTTTCAATATCTTGTGTTTGCTCGTATTCTAAGCCTATTTGTTTGAATTGGTCTGGTGTGATGTCTTCAGATAGATATTCTTCTTTTTGTGGTGTGTGACAAGAGACACATGCGCCGATATGTGATAAATATTCACCACGGTCAAGCATTTCTTCATCTGTCAAACCAAATTCATTGACCTCTTCATCTTGTGCAACAACTGCAAAGAATGTTGAGGCTGTTAATGCCAATATTGCTATAATCAATATATAAACTGTCTTATTTTTCATAATGTTCTCCTGAGAAAATCCCCTATGAAATCATTATATGCCCAATGTTTATAATAAAGCAAAAAAGATTTCCTAAGTCGGAAAAACTTATAAAAATTTAACCTGTGTTGTGGGGATGAGTTTAGGTTCAAAACTGCTATACTCTGTGTATGCTAAAGAATTTTATTAATATTATGAGAGGATAAATAATGACTGACACAGTCAAAATAGGGATTATTGGTTTGGGCAATATGGGGACAGTACACTGTCGCCATGTGACAGAATTACCCAATACAACCTTAACAGGGATTTGCGATACCAATCAATCGCGGGTTGACCGTATCTTGCAAACATATGATGTGCCGTCATACACGGACTATGACACCATGCTAAACGAAGCGGATGTTGACGGTATTATCATTGCTACACCACATTATGATCATCCTAAAATTACGCTCAAGGCATTTGAGCGCGGTATTCATGTATTGGTGGAAAAACCAATAGCAGTCCACGTCAAAGATTCGCACCTGATGATTGATGCTTATGCCGAGACGAAAAAAGAATATCCGAATCTGGTGTTCGAAGCGATGTTTATGCAACGCACATGGGGCTTCTGGCGCAAAATTAAAGAGATGATTGATGAGGGTGAACTCGGTCAATTAATTCGTACGACATGGATTATTACTGATTGGTTCCGTACACAATCTTATTATGATAGTGGCGGATGGCGCGCGACATGGGCAGGTGAAGGTGGTGGTGTATTGATTAATCAGTGTCCACATAATCTTGATTTGTATCAGTGGTTGGTTGGGATGCCGTCACGGGTATATGGTTTTGTCACATTTGGCAAGCATCACACCATCGAAGTTGAAGATGAAGTGACCGCATACTTCGAACATGATGATGGCATGGTCGGGCATTTCATTACAACAACAGGTGAATCACCCGGCACAAATCGTTTAGAGATTGTTGGTGAAAACGGTAAGCTCGTCTATGAAAATGGCGAAATTATCTTCTTCCGTAATGAATGGTCATCGATCAAACAGATCAAAGAATCTGAAAAAGGATTTGAAAAAGTTCCTGTGACTCGCGAAGTCATCGAATTTGATCATCATGGGACTGATGGACATGAATTTATCATCGAAAACTTTGCTGACGCGATTTTGAATGGCGCTGAGTTGATTGCCCCTGCTGGTGAAGGATTGAATTCAATTAGTATCAACAATGCAATTATTTTGTCGGCGCACAAGAAGCAGACGATCGAAATACCAGTTGATGGTGATGAATATTGGGCGTTACTTGAGCAATATATTGCCGATGCAGCAAAATCATAGCAATATTGGGTTGCAAGTGTGGGGCGGATATAAGATCCGTTCCACATGTTTCAAACTCGCATTGATGTTCATTGATCTATAACCCAAATCCTTAGATTTAAACGAAGCCTCAGTATTACAGCGAAGTTCGTAGTGATATTCTATTTTAAAATCCGTGAGATGCATCATACAGATTTGCGAGTGAAGACATAAACTATATATCTTTATGTTTCTGTCCGTGAAATGTGCGATAATTTGATTAGTGTTGAAATCTCCTTTATAGAAGGTAGGTGTAAAATTGAGTAGAGACTATAAAATTCTTGGCATTTTTCTAGTGGCAATTATTTCTGGTGTAGGCTTTTTTATGGTTCGCGAATCGGTGGTGTTTCAAAGTACCAGAGCCGAGTTAATTGGATTGTTATCAGATGACGAGTTTTCAAATGCTATTGGTGCATTGAATCGGTTAGAGGCAAATGGATGGTTAGCTGATGGGACATTAAGCGAATCAACATTATTGCATACCAACCTGAGAGAAGCTGTCCTGCGTGATGCTAACTTTAGCGGTAGTGATATGCTCGGTAGCGACTTTACGGATGCTGTTTTCTATGATGCTAATTTAAGCGGTACTGACTTCTTCCTATCGAAATTTACTAACGCGACATTGTATGATGTAAACCTAAGTAATGCAGTTTTGTTTGATGTGGATCTAACGAATGCAGTCTTAGATGGTGCGAATATGCGCGGTGCTGATTTACGTGGTGCTGATTTGCGCGGTGCTGCTCTGATCGGGACAGATTTGAATGGTGCCGACATGCGTCGTGCATTCCTCAGTGGGGCAGATTTCACCAATGCTAATCTTGATTGGGTTACATTACCTGATGGTGCTGTCTGGAACGATGAAACTGACATGGGACGGTATACTGACCCATCCCATGATGAATTTTGGGAGCCACAGCCGGCTGTCGAATAATTTTTCTACACAGCGTCTAACTGATACTGTGCATAATGTGCCTCAATATTTGGCAACAAGTATGTGTCAAAGGCACTATCTAAATCATATTCTGGTGACCAACCCCAATCCTGATGGGCGCAACTATCATCAAGACTATGCGCCCAACTATCGACAATTGCTTGACGTGCTGGTGTTGGATTATAGGTAATTGTGATATTCGGGTAGGTCTGTTGGAGTTTTTGGGCAAAATCACTGGCGGAGAGGCTGAAACTAGTTACATTATAGGTTCGCTGAGTGAGTCGTTGACTTGGTGCATTGGCTAACTGGATGAGTGCTTGTACCGCATCTGGCATCACCATAAACGGGATGGTGGTGTCTTCTCGTACGAAACATGCATAATCATTACCCTGTACTGCTGCATGAATCATCTCTGGTGCATAATCACTGGTTCCACCTGATGGTACAGTAAACGCACTGATAATCCCCGGAAACCGCACACAACGGAAGTCGATGCTAGGTTTGGTCGTTGGGTCAAGTTGCCCATAATTTTTAGTGTAGTATTCCCCGAGGTGTTCACAGTAGAGTTTATTGACCCCATACATTGTTGTAGGGTGTAAGAACTGATCTTCAGGAATATTGGGGTTGTTGTACTTTGTATCGAGGTCCGGTAGACCATATACTGCGATTGAACTTGGATAGATGAATTTAACGGTATGCGCCTCTTTATTGGCAAGTGCCAGCAAATTCACCGTCCCCTGTACATTCACTTGATGGGCAAGTTCAGGGTATTTTTCCGCCGTCGTTGAGAGTAACGCTGCGAGATGATAAATCGTATCAAGTTGATAGCGTTCACCAATGGAGTCCAACAACGCTGTATCCAGAATATCACCGACAATGGATTCATGTACCAATGGTAGTAGGTCATCAGCTAGCGGTTTTAGGTCAAATGCGACAATATTGGGCGTGTTGGTTTGCTCCGCGAGATAACGAATCAAACCATGTCCGATTTCGCCGTTTGCTCCAGTTATTAAGGTAATTGGTTTGCGAGTCATGAGGTTATGCTCCCTATTCTATCAAGTGACGTGTTTCTTGAGGTGACTAAATCACGCTCAGGCGTTTACCGACGGTTTCGAAGATACTCAACGCTTCTTCAAGGTCAGCATTGGAGTGAACAGCTGAATTCATAACACGGATGCGTGCTTTACCTTGTGGTACAGTTGGATAGCCAATTGCCATCGCAAACACGCCTTCGTTGAATAATTCTTTACTAAATGCTTGGGCAGTTTCAGCTTCGCCTAACATGACTGGCACGATTGGGGTAGCGGAATCACCTGTATCAAAACCAAGTTTAGCCAATTCTGTCTGGAAGAATTTACCATTTGCCCATAATTTTTGGACGAGTTCATCACTATTTTCGAGGATGTCTACAGCTTCGAGGCAAGCAGCCACATCAGGGACGGTCATCGCACTACTGAATAAGAATGGACGACCCCGTTGTTTAATCCAGTCGATGATTTCTTGTTTACCTGCGACGATACCACCAACAACGCCAAACGCCTTGCTCATTGTTCCGACTTCAATATCGACTTGACCATGTAAATCGAAGTGATCAACAATCCCGCGCCCACCATTACCGAGGACACCTTCACCATGCGCATCGTCAACCATAATCATGATGCCGTTTTCTTGAGCAACTTGGACTAATTTATCAAGCGGTGCAATGTCACCATCCATACTAAAGACACCATCGGTCACAATTAGGCGACGGTTGTAATCGGTTGCTTCGCTGATAACACGTCGTAAATCATCGACATCATTATGACGATAGCGCATCACCTTAGCGCGACTGAGGCGGCAAGCATCAATAATGCTGGCATGGTTGAGTTCATCAGAGAAAATAACATCGCCTTTGCCAACTAATGCCGGAATTGTCGCTAGATTAGCGGTAAACCCACTTTGTAGTGTGACAACTGCTTCTGCTTTCTTAAATTGTGCGAGTCGTGTTTCGAGTGTTTCGTGTAGTGAGAATGTACCTGCGATAGTACGGACTGCACCGGGACCAATCCCGTAAGTATCGATTGCATCTTTTGCAGCTTGTTTGAGGCGTGGATGATTTGCCAATCCGAGGTAATTATTGGCACAAAGGTTGATCAGCTTACGCCCATCAATGGTGACATGTGCATCCATCGGGCTATCAATTGTACGAATATTATTATACAAGCCCTGTGCTTTTAGGTCGTCGAGTTGATCGCTCAGGTATTGTGTTTTGTCAGCTATCATCATGTCATCACCGTCTTAAATAATCTATCAGAATACTTATATTTAGTATAATGATCTATTTATGTTTTGGTGAATTTAGCGATGATTTTATGATTATTGCAGGATTTAATGATGAAATATAATCACTTAAATGATTAAGTCCAGATTTACACGATAAATTATAAGAGCGTGCAATATTTGATAGTGATTTTGTTTTCGTATAGTCAATAAGGCTTCGAGATATATAAGGACAAGAGGTTTATATTTATTGAAATTCTCCAATACAGACAACAATCTTGCTCACTCTATTTGATGGTTGTTGTCTGTACCGAAGAATTCCATGCCTGAAAACAAATGGGAGTGACAATTATCACTCCCATAAAGTTTCTGTAATGCGTTGAGATGCCTAGCGGAGAATCGTTACGACCAGTGCATATTGCGCGTAACCAGGACCTTCCATCGCAATGTTGACAAACGTTTGATTACTATCATTCGTGTGTACGGCTGTAAGGGATTCGTTACAGCCTCGTGAATTCGGGCTGGTTGGACCACCTGTACCCCAGCGCAAATTAGCTGATTCAGCACCAATACAGGTAACCAGAATCGAAATTTCACGGAAGTTGTTTGGTGTTTGGTTCGTCAGATTATCAATCGTGATGCGAATACGGTCGGTGGTATCACCTTCAGGAGATGACACATCGTTTGTATATGTTCCACCATTATCCCGATCAACGACTAAGTTGAGTTGGTCATTATCTACTACAGCGATTTGTGCGGCTGTCGTTGGTGTATATGTATAAGTTGGTGTTGCTTCTATCGCTTCTGTGGTTGGTGTATACGTATAAGTCGCGGTAGGTTGAGTTGTATCGGTTGGTGCTGTGGTTGGTTGAAGTGTTGGCACTGGTGTTGCTGCTGGTTGTGCATCTACATTTGCCACACCTAATCCATCACATGGGCCTGTCAATGTAACAACACTACCTGCTACCCAACCCTCGCCGTCAGTATACCAACCGCTGTTTTGTGCTGTGATGATCATAAAGTCACCTGGAGCCATTATGCGCAATACAGGGAAGTCTGTGCTTGGACCGGTGCGGACATTTGCTCCTGATGGATTAGCTACAGCGGCACACTCGTTAGCTGGCGGTGGATTAGCACCTGTTGTAACCTCTTCTGTTACGACTGGAACGGGATCACCAGCTGGTGGTGATGCGGCTGCACCAGTTTGCGAGATGGTTAGTCTCCCACCCATTGATGGATCAGACGCTTGGACGATCAGCATATAAGGCTCTGTTCCGGCTGGTAGGACTGCATTAACGGAGGGTAATGCACCATCGAATGCAACAAGAATCCGTCCGTCAGGTGCGCTAATATAGCCTGCAAACATAAAGTCAGGTGTTCCACTAGCAATCGCAATTGGTGTGGAGCTATCTGGTGATGCAGAAATTGTATATGCAACAGACTCACCACCCGGTGGAATATCAATCGTAATAGGGTCTGTACCGAGTTGTGTGCTGATGCCTGCGGTTGTATTGCGGATAGCAATTGTAAAGGTGTCTAATACAGGTGTTGCGCTACCAACTAGAATGCTATAACTACCCGCTTGTGGTAATTTCACGGTTGCACGCGCGTCGTTAGTCATTGGTGTTAGAGCATCAGTTGTTGTGAATGCCAATTGTCCAGTCGGACCTAAAATGGTAATTGATGGCTGAAATGCTTCGACCCAACCCAACACATACACAGTTAGGACTTCATCTGCATTACCTTGTAATGAATAGAGAAGTTGTGGCGCACTCGCATTGAGTGTTTCTGTACGGGTTTCACCATAGGTGATTGCGCCACCTTGCGCAGATACAACGCCACTGATACTCCATATTGCGATGAACACAAATGGTATAATCCAGCGTGAAAATTTCATATTTTGCTCCAAGTATACAATCAATAATTATCTATTTAAGTATACTCAATTTGAGATTATCCGCTGATTTGTCTTGCTTACAGAACAATACAAGGTTATTGATTAGGTTACTGTGTACCACGAATTGGTTTTGTTTGGCTGGGATTGTATCGATAACAAAAGTCGATCGGAAAAACCATAACCTTCGACTGCATCCCAATGTTCTGCAATCAAATCATCTTCAATCCGCCAAACATCGATCGTTTTCATTTTGAGGCTTGTTAGCCGATTCGACAGTTGGTGTTCGCAGTAGATGACGACTTCATCACCTTCCGCTAGAATTTTCAGAATATGTACTTTCGTCTGTGTGAATGTTTTGAACATATTGGTGAAATATGCTTTGAATCCTTCGCGTCCCGTTGTAATTCCCGGGTTATGCTGGATGTATCCTTCGGTTAAATAGCGATCTGCTGCCGTGACGTCACGATTGTTGATAACCTGCGTAAAAAAGTCATAGACCATTTTTTTGTTGTTCCATAACTGAGATTCTTCTTGTGGCATCTGTGTGAGTTCATGTTCGGTCGGGAATTCTAGTGTTGTTGCGTTCATTTTGATCTCCTATGTCGTTTGACTAAATTTGTATAATTTGATTGATTCTTAAAAGTTGACCAGTCGACTAGTAAATTTCAAAAAAAATTATGCGAGTAATTTTGTTAGGAATTTCTGAAATATCTCTAATGGTTCTGGGCTATGTAGTGATTTCATTCTGAGTAAAGAGCCTTCATAACTGTTGACAATAAACTCTGCCATCTCATCTACATCTTGATCTATATCTAACTCACCATTTTGTTGCGCTTCTTGCAAACATTGAACAAGTAAACGGCGACTTTGTAGGAAGAATTCATCAACTGCCACGCGCAATGTTTCGTTCGTGTCAGCAATTTCTTGTGTCATATTACCTGCAAAGCACCCCAAACGATACGCATACGAGTCATAATAGGCAATACGATCCTGATATAACTTCAGGATACGTTCGAGAGGGTCGAGGCTGGTGTCTGTAAGGGTCTGTTCCATTTCTTGCTTGACCAATTGGGTATATAACTTCACTGCATCAAGCGTAAAGAGTTCCTTCGTCTTGAAATAATGATAGAAGGATCCTTTGGGTACACCTGCGGCATCGGTGATGTCTTGCACACTCGTCGCATGGTATCCCTTAGAATACATAACCTCAAACCCGAGTTGTAGAATGTCTTGTTTTTTGTTTTTCTTTGCCATGACTATACTATACGACTGGTCAACTTTTTTGTCAAGACATAAATTTAAAATGGCTATGACCAGTCTTTGGATGGTTTTGTAAGCGCTTCCTGTGCCCTTACAGCTGCAACCCATGATCCAGGGAAGTTATACTGATCCCATAGAATATCAGATACAGCTTGATACATCTGTCGCGCACACATATCGGGAGGAACTTGTCCAACACCTGTTCCTAACCCGGGTATTGCAACTGATTTCACCTTTTCTGCGATAGATGTGCCATCAACAAATTTGCCGTAACGTACCAGTCTTAAGATGGCACACATTGCCAGATATGGGTTAACACTTGTATCACCGAGGATTGTAGGTACCCGCATCGTAGGTGCCGCAATTAAATAGGGGAAGCGCTCATGATCTGTTGGAACAATATCTGCTGTACCGACCAATAGCTCGCCATGATGAACGCTTTTGATTTTTTCTTGAAGGCGATCTTGTACATGCCATCCTAAAAATTGAGATAGATACAAATCAATGCCACCATCCATATAAACGAAGCTATTGGCAGGGCTGACTATGGCATCTGCTTTCAACTCGAAAATTGACTCATGGTGGATGCTGATGTCTTCATGGTCTTGGAAGACAAGGTGCCATGCATCGACGAGTGGTTTGTGGATGTCTGCAAGGATAAGTTTTATGGGTTACTCCGTTATAGATATTGTCGTGACCCATTATAAATCATAAAAATTATTAATGGCATGCTGAGAGGCTTATCCTAAGCAAGTGCATAATCTGCTTGCTGATAAACGATCTTACCATCAATAAGGGTTGCCATAACCCCATTTTTATCATCCCACAGGACAATATCGGCATCTGCTCCAACTTGTAACACGCCTTTTTGTGGGTACAGCCCAATTGAACGGGCTGGTACTTCGGTCAGCATCGGGATTGCCTGCTCGAGCGTCAAATCACAGAATTGCATGACATTGCGCAACGCATTGGGCATGGTGAGCGTACTGCCTGCAAGTCCGCCTTGTGCTGTGCGTGCTTCTCCGTTTGTAACGGTCACATGTACATCACCCAATTCATATTCGCCGTCGGCTAAGCCTGCTGCACGCATCGCATCAGTAATAACAACGACGCGCTCTGTTCCAACAAGTTTAACCACCATATTGACGATTGCAGGATGGATGTGAACGCCATCCGTGATGATTTGAAAAGTGATATTGGGATTTTCCGTTGCGGCGACAAATGCGCCGGGATTACGATGATGGATACCTGCCATACCATTGAATGTATGTGTAATCTGACTCAATCCGACTTTGAATGCGTCGTGTGCACTGTCATAGGTTGCACCACTATGCCCAAGTGTTGTGATGATATTATGCTTTTTGGCTTCTTCTATCAGTTGATGTCCACCGTCTAATTCTGGGGCAATTGTCATCAGCTTGATTTGACCAGTTTCGAACCACGGTAGATATTCATTTGGGGCGGGGTTACGTAGATAGGTATCAGGTTGTGATCCTCGGTGGGTTGTGTTGAGATAAGGGCCTTCTAGATGAACACCCAGATATGGGGTATGCGGACGACTGGAAAAGTCGACTAATGCTGATAATACAGAACTGACGTGCTCAGTTGTATCGGACATCGTTGTTGGCAAAAATCCGGTGACGCCTTGTGTGACCAGAAAATCACATAATCCTTGTAAGGCTTCGATAGTTCCATCCATCGTATCAAACCCATGGCTACCATGAATATGCACATCAATGAAACCAGACAATGTGTTTGCACCTTGTGCATCAATGCGTGTGTCACTATCTGCCGGCGTGGTCGTCTGTGATGGTTGAATTGCAGTGATCTTGCCATTTTCGATAACGAGTGTGTGTCCATCAATGAAGTTACCATTTTGGTAGATACGACTGTTTTCGATATATGTCCGTGTCATGATAAGATGACCTCAATCTCTCTTTCTTTTAATTCGGCTATAAACTCTGGATTTGCACTTGTGTCAGTGATAAGTGTTGTCATACGTTCAATTGGGGCGACAAACCCAGATGCGATGTGACCTAGTTTGCTACTATCTGCGACGATTGTAACCGTGCCGGACATATCCATAATAGCGCGATCAGTCATCACCTCGGGGAGATAATCACTGGTCAATCCAGCTGTTACATCTATCCCGCGCATCCCAACGATCACTCGATCAACACGGACCTCTCGCAAGGCTTGCTCAGTGATATGCCCGATCATAGATAACTCTGATGGGCGTAAAATCCCGCCCAGTACAATCAGATTAATACCATCGATGTTGGCGAGTTCTTGTATGACTGTGACTGCATTGGTGGTGACAGTTAGGCGTTGGTGATTTTTGAGGTAACGCGCAACATACATTGCAGTAGACCCCGACCCGAGAAAAATCGAATCTCCATTATTGACCTGTGACGCTGCTTGTACAGCAATATCTTGTTTGGCGGTTTGTGCGACCAATTGACGCTTGACGACAGGGGCTTCCTCATCAGGTTCGACATAATACACCACACCACCATGTGCGCGTCGGACATTGCCACTATCCTCTAAAACTTTAACATCACGCCGAATGGTGATCTCACTTACACCAAAATTCTCACTAATTTCAGTTAATGTGATGCGATTGTGATCCCTAATTAGGTCTAAGATTTGTTCTTGTCGTTCTGATTTTGTAGGCACGATCTATTCCAATGGTTGATTTTCCGTAGAGACTCGGCATGCCTCATCTCTAAATGGATTGCACACATATCATACAATAGAATGATAAAAAATGAAAATAATTGACAAAATTTGATAAAAATTGATAAGATAGTGTAAATTATGTGAAAGAAGGGACAAATCTGTGGAAAGAGGACAACATACCTATCAAGAGATTATGAGTCAGCCACATGTATGGCAATCGGCACTCAGTCAATATTTAGTGTCACGTAATGAATATGGCGGGTTGATAACTCATGGTGAATACTATGGAATAATCGTTACTGGTTGTGGTTCAACCCACTATTTGTCATTGACAGCAGCGAAACTTCTTCGACACTGCAATAGGGATGTAGTAGCACATCCAGCCTCAGAACTCTTACTTTATCCAGATTCTGTTTACCTGTACGATCGTAAGTACATTCTAATAGCTGTATCCCGCTCCGGTACTACCTCCGAAACAGTTCGCGCTGTTGAGCAATTCAGAGAGCAAGAACGTGGTCAAGTAGTTACTGTCACATGCGATAGTACCAGCCCACTTGCTGAACTTGCTGATATTGTGTTTGCGGTAGATGACGCACAAGAAGAAAGTGTGGCACAGACTCGCTCCTTTAGCAGTATGGCTGTTGTTTTGCAACAGATGGTTGGTCTTTGCCATACAATGATTGAGGGTACTTCGGGGGATCGTTTACCAGATGTTGTCAAATCCTTACTAGATACTCATCACGATCTCGCTAAATCCCTCGGAGAAAACAAAAACATCAAAAAGTTCTTCTTTTTGGGATCAGATGCGCTCTACGGTATCGCGTGCGAAGCCATGCTCAAGATGAAAGAGATGTCGCTCTCATATAGTGAAGCCTTTCATATGATGGAATTTCGTCATGGTCCAATGTCGATGGTGAGTGAGGATAGTCTTGTTGTGGGTATGATTTCGCCACAATCAGCTAAGCATGACATTCAAGTCCTCAAAGAGATGCAAGACATGGGTGCAACTATTTTGGCGATTGGGCAAGATGATACTGATTTTGAACATCACATCGCATTGCCTGATGACTTGCCTGCATGGAACACACCAATTTTGTATTTACCTGTATTGCAGTTACTCGGTTACTATCGCTCACTGTTTAACGGTCAGAACCCTGATAGCCCACAGAATCTAACAGCCGTCATTTCGCTAGATGATATTTAAAAGAAATTAATTGTATATAGATACACGATGCATCGTGCACCGAATAAATGAAGGAAAACTACTTATGAACCCCATTTTTCCAATTCCAAATTCAATAGAACAGGGTGACGGACAATTCACCATCAACGCTGATACGCAAATTGTTACAGCAGAAGCAACCGTAGGTCACTTGTTGGCCGGCTATCTCATCCCTGCGATGGGATTTGAAATAGCTGTAGTGGCTGAAACTGAGTCCGAAGATAATACCATCACGTTGCAAATTGCCGATGACGCACATGAAAATCCAGAAGGGTACACTCTAGCTGTCACAAGCGACACGGTGACCATCTCTGCACCGCAGGCACGCGGTCTTATCTATGGTGTGCAGACCCTGTTGCAATTATTGCCCTCACAGATTATGGGCAAAGAACTGATTGCTGGTATCTCATGGGAAATCCCCGCTGTGACCATTAACGATGCACCTGCATTTAGATGGCGCGGTTTACACCTCGATGTAGGGCGACATATGTTCTCTGTCGACTTTATCAAGAAGTTTATCGATATGATGGTCTTCTACAAGATGAATACCTTCCACTGGCATCTGACAGAAGACCAAGGTTGGCGCATCGAAATTAAAAAATATCCAAAGCTAACCGAAATCAGCGCGTTCCGTAAAGAGACGCCCATTCCAGAAGATCGAACGACAGGGGATGGTAAACCCTACGGTGGTTTTTATACACAAGATGAAGTTCATGAGGTTGTTGCTTATGCGGCAGAACGCCAAATTACAGTTGTGCCAGAAATTGAGTTGCCGGGACATAGTGTGGCGGTACTCGCTGCATATCCAGAATTGGGTTGTGTAGGAGAAGGCTACGAAGTGTGGACGCGTTGGGGTATTGCTGATGATGTCTATTGTGCGGGCAAAGAAGAGGTATTCACCTTTCTCGAAAATGTCCTTACCGAAGTGATTGACCTATTCCCTGGTGAGTATTTCCATATTGGCGCGGACGAATGCCCGAAAGTTCGTTGGGAAGTCTGTCCTGATTGTCAGGAGCGCATCAAAGCTGAAGGTCTCGAAAACGAATACGAACTGCAAAGTTGGTTTGTACGTCGCATCGAAAAATTCCTCAATGCCAAAGGGCGTCGCTTAGTCGGCTGGGATGAGATTCTTGAAGGTGGACTGTCACCAAGTGCAACTGTAATGAGTTGGCGTGGGAGTCAGGGTGGCATTGATGCTGCAAATGCAGGTAATGATGTTGTCATGAGTCCAAATACCTATTGCTATTTGGATTACTATCAAGGCGAGGATATTGATAACGAACCGGCAGCAATTGGCGGATACTTACCACTCAAAAATGTGTATCAATTTATTGTCATCCCCGAAGAAGTTGAACCCGACAAAGCACATCATATCCTCGGCGGGCAAGGGAATGTCTGGACAGAGTATATCCCAACATCCGATCAAGTTGAGTATATGGCATATCCACGTGCCGTCGCGATTGCTGAGGTCGTTTGGTCACACCCTGAAGAACGCGACTATGACGCATTTGAAGATCGCCTAAAGCAACATTTCCCACATATGGAGGCGATGGGCATCAATTATCGTCCATTAGCGGATTAATCCAAAAACAGCGTAGGGGTGGGCCTGAGTTCTGCTCCTACAGATTCACTTCAACAATTTAATCATGAGGCAAACCCATGTACTTAGAAAACGAAATTGCAGAACAACCTATCGTCGTTAAACGGCTGATCGACAATATCGCCAATCTACATGCGGTAGTGAGTGCTATCAAAGACTTTGATCCTGCCTATGTCTGTATTGCTGCCCGTGGTACATCCGATAATGCTGCGCGTTATGCTCAATACTTGTTCGGAAATACACTTAAGTTGCCAGTCATGCTCGCGACACCATCACTACATACTATTTATGAGACACCACCGAGTTTTGGCAAAGCATTGGTTATCGGCATTTCACAGTCGGGTAAAGCTGAGGATGTACGTCAGGTACTTGAAGATGCTAACAATGATGGTGCGCTAACAATCGCGATTACAAACTTTGATGATTCCCCGATGGCACAAACAGCGACATACCATCTGCCATTACTTGCAGAACAAGAATTTAGTGTGGCTGCGACAAAAACCTATACAGCGCAATTGACTATTATTGCGATGTTAGCGACGTTGTTGAGCGAATCCAATACGATGATGAGTGAGCTCAAATTGCTCCCTGACCATACAAGCGAGACACTATCACTATCCGACGGGATCGCAGAGTGGGCAGATCGCTATCGTTATATGGACAAAATTGTTGTGCTTGGGCGTGGATTTAACTATGCAACAGCATTTGAGATTAGCCTCAAAGTTAAAGAGCTGACCTATATTGCTAGTGAAGGCTATAGCGAGGCAGATTTCCGTCATGGACCGATTGCTGTTGTGAATAATGGTTTCCCCGTGATGTTGGTTGCACCAAAGGGCAAAGTTTTCGATGGGATGACCGATATGCGGGAAAAACTCAATGAACGCAACGCTGAAACGCTGATTATCAGTAATGATGTTGACTTATTGAGCAAAGCTACCAAGCAACTCCCTGTTCCAGAGTTACCGGAATGGTTGTCTCCGATTGTCAGCGTTATCCCCGGGCAAATCTTTGGTATGCAACAAGCCATAGCACGTGGTCTTGAAGTCGATAAACCGCGCGGACTCTCTAAAGTGACGATTACACAATAGCCGATTGAGTAATTCTATAGACTATGGACAGGTGATGTTCATAGTCTACTAGCGTTTATGATGGTGCTTGAATGGTTGGATCAAGGTGTAGTAGACGTTCTAGCCCTTGGTCTACTGACTCTACTTGAATTAAGTTAACATTTGTCATCTGTGTGACGATTGTACTTAGGAAACGAATAATCGGATTATCTACCCCGACAACTGCTAACCAGCCCATTGTAGGTAAGCTCAGGTAGCTATTTGCAGATTGTTTAATCTGAACGATATTTGTTGGAAACCCATCCAATGTTGAGACATCAATTATCAAGTGAACTAAACGAGGGGTATCTGCCCCTTGTACATAAGTTAATATATCTCGATCATTATTTTGGATGTCATTGATGGTTAAGGTTTCTGATAGAGTGGTAAGAACAATATGGTTTTCAATTAGCCAAGATGTATTGTAAGACACTATAAATTCCTCAACTGAGACACAACTCCTTCATTTTAAATAAATTACCATTGATTTAGTAGAAATAAGCTTAAGAAAGTTTGCTTCTACTAAATCATCAAGAATAACAATGCCTATGTAAAGGCTATGTGAATGTTAAACTAATTTACTCTTTCTAAGAGTCACTTGTCTTTAGTTTGTCATAATATGCATCAGGCGACCGATAACGATTTGTTGCTAATTGCCAATGCCAACTAGCTTCTATCTGATTGCGGAGGGCTTGCATATATAATTGTGCAAGATTGTTGAGATCGTCGTTTTCCCAGTGGGGTATATTTTCTTCACATGATTCAAAAGATTCAATAAATCCATTGATAATTTTGACTGCTCCATGAATACCTTCTTTTGCACTCAATGAGTTATTACGTCGTAAAATAGCGATAAGATTGAAGTGATTGCCACTAGCTTCGTCTTTATGGTAAGACATCAAATCATTCATCAATCCGCCGATGTTTGCGGTACAGTGCTTAGCTTGTGCAATGATTGGATGATTAAGAATTTTATCCGGTATTGTTACACCATGTTCAAAACCGATACCATCAATTGCAACATGCATACCGGAGTCATTTTCACGTGTTTTTAGATAGAGATCAAGATTATACTGACCGTCAATTATTATATCTTCCATAGTATTTGTGATTGATTGAAGATGTTTAGGTATGGATTGAGTGAGCGTGCGAATACTATCTCGATTACCTATTTTGTGATGTAATGCGACACAAGCACTTATCCATAGGGGGGCATCGGTTTGTGTTTTCCCAAATTGTAACGCATCAGTTGCAATAGAAAATAATTGGGAAATACTTATCTTATCTGAGTGATGGTCCAAACGAGCATCATCATACATATCATCGACATACCACAGCAGGTTCATAAATATATTCAGTATAATTAATCGCTCTGCAGATGCATTTGGATAAAGATAGGCAGTCATTGTATGATATTCTTTGAAATGAGGTAGCCAGATATTATAATCTTTACAAAATGTTTCAACTTCGGCTTCAGTAGCCTGCATATGGATGTTAACTTTCGGCGATGAATATATCTTTATTGAATCGTATGACAGCATGATGTCTCCTTCAACGTAGTAATTGATTATTGATTCGTAAATATGTTCTTTGTGGTAGTTTTACTCACCTTTCTATAGAGCTGTAGATATATCATAAAGCCTTGACATAGTATTTTTCGTAAGAAAAATGTTGTGAATTTACTTTAATGTCTTAGATAGTATTATATAAAAATACTAAAATTATGTAAACATAATTGTGATTATAATTGGGCAATATACTTGTGATGATCTTGTCAAAGTCGGATACATCATGTTAATGTAAATTTTGTACATGTATCGTCATATTGAATATTGTTAAAATTGATATACTTCTAAATACGTAACAGATGAACAGTGAATCTGTATAATTTGTACGAATTATCTAGATGGTATATGGAAACCATATGAATCTTAGTCAATTAGAAGTATTTGTTGCAATTGTTGATACAGGTAGTCTGACAGAGGCAGGTGAAGTCGTCGGGCTGACACAATCGGCTGTAAGTTACTCGCTCTCAAAACTAGAAGCTGAACTGGGTGTGACATTATTAGAACGCGGTCGGCAGGGGGTTACAGTCACGCGTGTTGGCGAGGAAGTGCTGCAACATGCTCGCAATATTCTGACGCAGATTGAGATTATTCGTCAGAAAACTGCCCGTGAACGAGGCGTTGCTGTTGGTAAAATACGCTTTGGTTGTGTGCCGACAATCCCATCACGGTTATTGACAGGTATCTTACGTGATTTTCAACATAAATATCCCGAAGTTGATGTCGTCTTATTTGAAGGATCTCCAACGGAGTTGGTTGAGTGGTTGGATACCGAAGTTGTCGATGTAGCGACGCTTCTAGCGACTGATAAATACCCAATTGCAGTGCCTTTAGTACATGATGAGATTAAAGTCATTGTTTCTGAGAAACATGCATTTGCGGATCGAGAATATGTTGAACTAAACGAACTCATGGAGCAGCCGCTGATTGGTCCCAAACCGGAATATGGTTTGTTGAGGACACTACTCAATTTTGACCCATGGATTCCGCCTCGAATGCGTTATGAAGTCAGCACGCAGAATACAATTATGGCAATGGTACACGAAAACATGGGCATCTCGATTATTCCAGATATGTTGGTTGACCGTGAGATTGAGGGTATCCGACGTATTCCATTTACAGAAAAACGGTATCTTAGTGCGTGGTTAGCCGCGCGAGTTAATGCGCCAGCGACATCGGCATTCCTTAATATTGCCACCCAATGGGCGCGTGATCACGGATATTTAGATACACTTCCATGAATCCTGTTCATAATATATATGATTAATTTGATTTGATTTCATGCAATATCTTACTCTATGCTGAATATATCAATAGGCTTGAGTTTGTTGATGGTAATAGCAGTAGAGAGGATATGTAATGTTAAAACAAATACAAGATATTTTCCTTGGTGGTAATAACCAAGAAGATGCTAAGGCTCCGTCACTTGATGCGATGTTAGAGCCAATGGATAAACATATGGATAACTTTGCCGAGTTTGTGCCACCGGCACCAGAGTCAAAACCGCGTACACCATTTGATTCCGGTTTATCTCGGAATGAAGTTGGACTCGCCAATTTATCACTACAACAAAAAATGAAAGTTGTTCCAAATGCGGTGCCATTGTTCCTCAATATGCAACGTGGGGCACGTTTATACGATGGCAAATTTAAGGCGACTAAAACCCATGCCACTCCCGAATTTTTAGATGAACTTGAACAGATGGCGAAGGATCACGGGGCGAAAGACATCGCCTATGTTAAAGTGCCCAATAACGCCATCTTTAAAGACAAGGGCATTCCACATCAGTATGCAATTGTGTTTACGGTTGAGATGGATAAAGAACCGATCGATACATCACCAAGTTTTGACTCGCAATTGGAGGTGATGAAGGGTTATAAAAATATGGCACAAATCTCGATGAAGCTTGCCAATCACATGCGTAGACATGGTTTTGCTGCTTACCCCGGCACTGCATTAGGCGGTCTAACGGATTATCCACATCTAGCCGAGTTAGCTGGACTTGGCGCGATTGGTTATCATGGTTTGCTGATTTCCCCAACAGAAGGGGCGCGGCTTCGTATCAACACGATTTATACCAATATCGAGAATTTGCCCCTGGCGGACCCCTCTGAAAATGAACACTTATGGGTACGCGACTTCTGTTCGATGTGCCGCAAATGTGTCCGGAAATGTCCAGTGAGTGCAATTTATGATGAGCCAGAACCACGCGGAGATGGTGGTATGCAATGTATCGATCATGACACATGCCGCGACTACTTCACCAAGAATTATGGATGTGCAGTTTGTCTAGCGGTATGCCCTTTTAGCCAAGTTGGATATGATAAAGTACAAGAACGCTTCAAAGGGAATCCTGATGCGCCACAATTTCAGATCGAACCAATTTATCTGGATGATATTCAAGTAATCGCATCCGACTAGGGACAGTGACGATTGTTTATAGGAGAGATGATAAGTGGATTTGATTTAATATAACACTTTATCTTATGATTACATATAAAATAATGTGATCGTGGGGTGATGTCTGCTATGTTTAATTCACTACAGAAGATCTTATTTGATCGTGATGAGGATGCGCCGGGACCATCGTTGGATAATATGCTCGAGCCGATGGACAGGCACATGGATAACTTTGATGAATTTGTGCCACCTGCGCCGGAATCAAAACCGCGCACACCGTTCGATTGTGATGTGCCCAAACGCGAGATTGGGTTAACTAACTTATCCGTGCGAGATAAGATGCGTGTGATCCCCGCACTAGTCCCGTTGTTCATAAATATGCAACGGGGTGCACGCTTATATGATGGCAAATTCCAGCCGAGACAAACGCACGCTTCTCCTGAGTTTCTAGCGGAACTCGAAGCGATGGCAAAGGAACACGGTGCAAAAGACGTTGCCTATATTAAAGTACCCAATAATGCCATCTTTAAAGACAAGGGCATTCCACATCAGTATGCGATTATCTTTACGATCGAGATGGATAAAGAGCCCATCGATACATCCCCAAGTTTTGAGTGCCAGATTGAGGTCATGCATGGGTATAAAAGCATGGCACAAATCTCGATGAAGCTTGCCAATCATATGCGTAAACATGGTTTTGCAGCATATCCCGGCACTGCATTGGGCGGCCTGACAGATTATCCTCATCTTGCTGAATTAGCGGGCATGGGCGCAATTGGCTATCACGGCTTATTGATTTCTCCGACAGAAGGCGCACGGCTTCGTATCAATACAATTTATACCAATATCGAGAATTTGCCATTGGTAGATCCTGCCGATAATGAGCATTTATGGGTGCGCGATTTCTGTTCGATGTGTCGCCGTTGTGTGCGTGAATGTCCGGTTGATGCGATTTATGATGAGCCTAAACCGCGAGGTGATGGCGGGATGCAATGTATTGATCATGCTAGCTGTCGTGAGTTTTTCACCAGAGAATATGGTTGTGCGGTCTGTGTTGCGGTTTGTCCGTTTAGCCAGTTTCCGTATGACAAAATCAAAGACGGCTTTAAAGGCAACCCTAATGCGACACAATTCCAGATTGAACCGATCTATTTAGATGACATTCCAGTAGTTGCATCGGACATGTAACAATAGCCAATCAACAAATTCGGTGCTGAAAATGGGCGGGTTTGATATACTCCATTAGAAAATCCTATTGATAGAAAGCATTGACTGATGGATACGATCGAACACGCCTTAACCGACCCGAAGACTGCACTTGATCCATATTCGCTTTATCCGTTACTGCATGCACATGATGACATCTACTGGAGTGAAGCATGGCAGTGCTGGATGGTAAGCAAGTATGATCGCGTCTTAGATGTCTTACACCAACCTAATTTATTCTCGAATGAAGACCGTGTGACGACTTTGCTTAACGCGTTACCGCCGAAACAACGCAGTGAGTTTAAAATTCTGCAACAACACTTTGGCACGGGAATGGTACATAGCGATCCACCCAAACACACGCGCTTACGCAAATTAGCGACGCATGCCTTCACACCGCGTATGGTCAAGAAGCTCACACCACGAATTGAATCTGTTGTGAATGATGCGATAGATAAAGCCCTCGAAACAGGTACATTTGAGTTAGTTGCTGATTTGGCGTACCCGCTACCCGCGACAATTATCGCCGAGATGCTCGGTGCACCGCGTGAAGATCAGGATATGTTTAAACAATGGTCAGCCTCGATTGGGGCATTGGGTGGTCAGGGGACAGCCAATATCGAGACATTCCGCATGGTGCAACACAACATCCATAGTATGCGCGAATATCTGCGCGGATTACTACGACAACGGCGCGCTAATCCACAAGATGACTTGTTGACGATGTTTATTCAAGCTGAAGAAAACGGCGATATGCTGGACGAAGACGAAGTGCTCTCGATTTGTGTCACGCTTTTGTCAGCAGGGCATGAGACGACTACCAGCCTCATTAGTAGTGGGATTCTGGCATTGATTCGTAATCCCGACCAGATGCAATTGTTATTAGATGATCCCAACCTAATCAATTCGGCAATTGAGGAATTCTTGCGCTATGATCCGCCGCTACAGCGGACATGGCGACGCATTTCTGAAGATACCGAATATGCTGGCAAGCTACTCAAACAGAATCAATTACTGACGGTGTGGCTTGGTGGTGCAAATTATGATCCTGACCGTTTCGACAATCCAACCCAACTCGACATCACCCGCAAACAGAATAATCATGTTGGGCTCGGCTATGGTGTGCATTATTGTCTTGGCGGTCCACTCGCACGACTCGAAGGCGCAATCGCCATTAATTTAATTATCCAACGCCTACCGAATTTACGGCTTGCAACTGATGATGTCACATGGAAGGTGCAGGGTTTGTTTCGGGGTTTAGAAGCGTTACATCTGGGGTTCGATATATAAAAGGATATTGATTTGAATTAGACATTGTGATCTAATGCTATAAAGGTCACAAGAGGTCAAGATGAATATCAATCAAATTATAACTGATCGTTTTTCTAATCCTGAAAGTAAAAAGAAGTACGAATCTACATGGGCTGATGATCCAGACATTGCAGATAACTTCTACTTCAACGGTAAGCAGTGTGGGGGATGTTCTTTCTATGCGCCTTTCGATTCTGATTGGGGACTATGCTGTTATGACAAGTCTGAACATCATCTTGAAACAGTTTTTGAGCATTTCACCTGCCGTAAATACCAAAATGAAGGTTGGGGTGCGCATAGCTTTTTACCGTTTGAAGACTATCCAGAACTCAAAGCATATCTTGATTTAGTATTTGAGCTATCTGATTGGCATTACACTGATATAAAGTATATTGTCGAACGCGAAAATATACCTTTTGCGCTAATAGTGGATAAGCTTATTGACAACGCAATTACCAACTACAAACAGAACAACGGTTTTAGCGATAACGACAAAGAGTGAGTTGATAAAATGAAAATTGTAGTGAAGAGGCATGCCTCTTCACTACTGATTGTTGTTATGGATCACATCGTTCTGTTTTTGTTCTTGTACCATGATTTCAGTTTGATCCATGATGTGAGGGGCGAAAACGAGTAATGATTTCCCAAACAGCATATCTTTAAGGGCATCATAGTCGATGATTCCTAAGTCATAATTCTTTTTACCTGACAAAAGCTTTGAATCTTTTTTTGTTTTCAAAGTAGGTAAGCTCACAATACTGAATGTTACATAATTTCCATGATGGAGATAGATTCGAGATTCAGGTGATGTATCAAAAAAATCATTCTGGTTGCTACCAACTACTGCAAGATGGCTGATCTCTTCCCACTCAAACTGCTTCGCTTTGCCAATTATTGGAGTTATAGTAATACCTATTTCATTTAAGCGTATATGTTCACGGTTTGTAATTTGCTTGAAGATCCGTGTGATGATAACACTGTTGATTATGATGAGAATCAACATAGGTAACCAACTTGTTTGCGTTGACATGATTGTTTCGATGAGTTCCATCATTGGAACAGAGATTAACACACCAAACAATAAACCATAGGTTGGCTCTCCGTAGGCAAATCCGTTACGGCGAAAGACTTCCTGATTTTGCATGTTATCTCTCCACAATGACATCTATGATATAAAAATTCTACTTCTGTATTCAGAAAATATTACACAAACTCCCGCAAAATGGATTTGTTCCACGTCTTCTTAAACACGCGGACATCGCCTTCATAAGCATCGACTTGATTGGTCAGATGGAAATGGGTTTTGTCGGCAGTCAGGGTGGCATAGGTGTTGATGCGAATATCCCAATCGCCACGCTTGAAGGTCGAGTTGTGTTCACAGGTTGAGGTCGCTGTGAGTGGGTCATCCCGTTGGATGGTAAATGTATCGGTGCAGTGCTGTCCAAATTCGAGCCTGTCATTTAACAGGCGTACGACATTGCCCGAATAATGTGTGTCGATTAGTGTCGTTTTTCCACTAATCGCATCATATTTGACGGTGCGCTTGTTTTGGTGCGGTTTGATGACTTCATGCGGGATATAAGGTGTGTGTTCAGGCTGTGCAAAGTCGGGTAGGGCGTTATCTTCATCATCACGGCGCGGACGGACAGGCAACGTCAGATAGGTTTCCTCACTTGCATAAATCGACAATGTGACAGGTTCAGGCGAAGTCCAGACAATTGGGAAGAAGGTTGGTGAAATCGCTAAGCGCCAGCGATGCCCCGCTTTAAGTGTGTGTGCGACTGGATTTAATTGTACAGTTACTTGATACTGCTCATGCGGAGTCAGTGCCGCGGGGTATTCATGACCATCACGATGGGTCAGATTGAGTACGCCATGACTGACCAGCAGAGATTCTCCCGTCGGTGCGACATCACATAAGCGTACAGCAATCAGTGCATTTGGCTTATCAGACGATAGGGTCACAGTAAATTCGGGGAAGCCAACAATATCAGTATCTTGCTCAACTTGCTCGCTGGTGAATGTAAGTGATTTGCCATCATCCATGCGCTGGTCTGTTGGTGATTCACCATCTGCACCCGACGCGACAAATGCGCCCATCTGCATCCCGTGGGTGTTATCCCCAACGATTGTGAATATATCTGGCGATGGTGTATCTGTCGTCAAAAGAAACTGGTTTGGATATAACTGCATAGGTTCGATGTGTCCCTCTGGGACTGGATATGACGGTTCGTTGATCCATCGTCCGGGACGAATATCATACTGATGATTGGGTTTGACACTCTCCTGTGCCCATAACCGTAACATCGGCTCATCCATAATGCCCGTAGCTTTGTCTTTGAGCCAATAATCCCACCAGCGCACCATCTCTTGCATAAAGCCAATCGCAGGACCCGGTTTAGCAACTGTCGGGTATTCATGTGACCACGGTCCAATCAGGGCTTTGCGTGGCACTGACAAGCCTTCTAATAAGCGGAAGACCGACGATAAGTAGGCATCTGCCCACCCGGTGACAATATAAACCGGACATTGAATATCATCATAATTTTCACAGACCGACCCATGTTTCCAGTAGTCGTCACGATGCTGATGAGTCAACCATGCCTCGGAGAATGGCACCATCTTATGCAAACGTTCCATCCAGAGGTCTCGCCACGCATCACCGAGGACACGCGGGTCGGGTGGCATAGCATTGCGATTGAGCATATAAGATGCCCACGGCAACATGTCGGATGCCAACATTGCACCACCCATATAATGGACATCGGTGGCATAGCGATCATCTGTTGAGCAAAATGAGATAATCGCCTTGAGCGCAGGAGGACGACGGGCGGCGACCTGTAGGCTATTAAAACCACCCCACGATTTCCCAAACATGCCGACGTTGCCATCACACCATGACTGCTGAGCTAACCACGCAATGACCTCGACTGCGTCATCTTGCTCTTGCTGTAGATATTCATCCAACAATACCCCATCAGACTCCCCACTACCACGCATATCCACCCGCACACAAGCATAACCATGTCCAGCGATATAAGGATGACGAATCGAATCACGTAAAGCGGTGAAGTCATTCTTGCGGTAGGGGATATACTCAAGAATTGCCGGAACAGGATTGTTGTCAGCATCTTCTGGCAACCACACTCGTGCAGATAGGCGTGCGCCATCCGATATCGGTATCCAGATATGGTCAATGACCTCAATTTTGTGTGGTAGGTCGGTCACGATTTTTGTCATCTAAGTGAATCCGTAAATAGGTGAATATTGTCTGTCGAGAATATCTCAATCTCAGTCGATTGCACATAGGGGAGCTTACTTGGGTCTTTAATGACACCACTGTGTATCCGTAATCCTTCATCCCGAAAACGATTGACAGTCTCCGGTATGACATATTGATAGGGCAAATGAACACCATCTGCATTCACGAGCTTTGCTTTTTCAATTGCCAATCGAATCATAATCTCATCGGTCATCCAACGACCGCGATAAATCAATAGGTCGCAAGGGATCTTATCATATACTTCACGGAAGCTCTTTAGCATCGCCGTGTCAAACGAGGTGACTTCGCAGGTTTCCCAGTCTTTACGGTATGGTGCAAGGCATTTCCCAATGGCGTGAATACTGGCATGCTTATAGTCTTGCACATGCATTTCCAGATAGGCTTTGCCACAGAATGTGTCTAAGACTTCGTCCAAACTGGGTATCTTATAAACTACACTATCAACTGTCGTGCGCAATTGTTTGATTTGCTCGTAGGTATAATCTTCGACAAAGCCGTTTTCCGTGTCGGTATTGAGCATGATGTCATGATAGACCAAAGGCACACCATCTGCTGTTAATCGCACATCAAACTCAAAACCATCTGCACCAGCATTGACTGCATTTTCAAATGCTTCCATTGTATTTTCTAGTGCAGTAGTGGTATCCCCACGATGGGCAATCATCTTGATCATCAATTTTTGTCCAAAAACAGGTGAATATTATCAGTTGAAAACATTGTTACACCTGCATTAGTTATGGATTCCAATGTTGTCGTGTCATTGAGCCCACCAGTGTGTACACCAAATCCTGCATTCTCGAACCTGCGAATTGTCTGTGGTGTAACTTGTTCAACAAACAAATGTACATTGTCAGCATGGGCAAGCATCGCTTTTTCCAATATCAAACGAATAGCCATTTCATCAGTCATCCATGTTGCAGGGCGAAATAAAAAATCTCGCCTTAGACCCGGACATAATGTCTGAAAACCAAGTAAAATTGCCGCATCATACGATGTGATCTCGCACATATCCCAGTTCTGCTTATATGGCTGAAGACATCTAGCAACCATTTCAATTGACTCAGGCTTATAGTCCTGCACATGAATTTCTAGATAGGTTTTACCGCAAAATGCATCGAGTACCTGATCAAAACTTGGAATGCGATATGCTACACCATCGACAGTCATATGAAGTTGCTGAATTTGCTCAAACGTATAATCGTCAACAAAGCCGTTTTCTGTATCCGTTGTGAGCATCATATTATGATAAACAACGGGAATATTGTCTGCTGTTAAGCGCACATCAAACTCAAAGCCATCGGCACCCGTATTGACTGCATTTTCAAATGCTTCTAATGTATTTTCTTTTGCGATTGTTGCATCACCACGATGCGCAATCATTTTTATCATGGGATTTTGTCCAAAAAGAGGTGAATATTGTCGGTTAAGAATAGCTCGATGCCTATAGCTTGAATATCCGATAGTTTACTCGAGTCGTTGAGGACTCCACAGTGGACATATAGACCTGCATCTTGAAAGCGTTTGACATTGGCTGGTGTTACATATTGATAGGGTAAATGTACCCCACTGGCATTAGCGAGGGTTGCTTTTTCGATCGCTAAACGGATCATCATCTCGGTTGTCATCCAATCAGCTTTATGCGTAATGTAATCACAGGCTATCGTATCGCATTTTTCACGAAAACCCTGCAACATCATGGTGTCAAATGATGTAATTTCGCACATCGCCCAATATTGACGATAAGGTAACAATCGTTCCCCGATGGCTTGGATCGTTGCGCGTTTATAGTCCTGTACATGAATTTCCAGATAGGTTTTACCACAAAATGCGTCGAGTACCTCATCAAAGCTCGGGATGAGATATGCCACACCATCTACAGTCATCTGAAGTTGTTGGATCTGCTCAAACGTATAATCTTCGACAAAGCCATTTTCCGTGTCGGTATCGAGCATCATGTTATGATAAACGACGGGAACATCATCTGCTGTTAAGCGCACGTCAAACTCAAAACCATCGGCACCGGCGTTGACTGTATTTTCAAACGCTTCCATTGTGTTCTCTTTTGCGGTGGTTATGTCACCACGATGGGCAATCAATTTCATAGGGGCTATCCTTGTTATGGTGTATCACTGATAAAATGAGATACACCATAACACATCAATGACCTTACACAGGCAATGTCAACGATTCGAGATCACGCGGATAGTAGGTAATCATCTCGGCACCATCCTCGGTGACAACGACTGTATCAGAATGACGGAAACCGCCAAGTTCTGGCACATATAAACCGGGTTCGACAGTAAAGACCATACCAACTTCAATCGGGGTATCGTCGCCAATATCAAGGAATGGTCCTTCGTGATAGCGCAATCCGATGGTGTGTCCGGTGTGATGTTTCCAGTAAGGCATCAATTGATGCGTATCAAAGTATTCACGCACTTCTTTGTCGACTTCACTACAAGGCTTACCGGGTTCAAGGGCCTCCATCGCTAAGGTCTGTAGGTTTATCATATGGTCAAACATATATTTTTGGTCGTCGGTTGGTTTACCCAAAATCATGGTACGTTCCAACTCGCTGACATACCCCCAAATTGGCGCACTTGCACCTGTCACCAATACGTCACCTTCTTGGAATTTGATATTGCTAGTCAGCGCATGCGGAATCGCGGCGTTGCGTCCAATTTGCCCGCGATAGCCTGCCATCGCACCTTCATAATATGAGCTGTTGTTGCGCCAGATTGGACCAATCGCTTCTAGCATCATCAAGGTGGCTTCGTTGCTGGCACGTTGTGATACTTCAACCTCGCCGATGCCGACTTTAGTATATTTTTGTAGGAGCATATGCGCCAGATTTGCCCATTTGCAGCTTTCTTTAAGGAGATCAATTTCAGCTTGTGATTTGACAGCCATCTGATCTTCGATCGGAGCGCGACAGTTAATCACTTCTTGACCTGTCAGTTTAGAGAGCGGTTCACCGCGATAACCAAAAATCCACGGATAACCATCACTATCCGCACCGATTGTGCCCGAAATACCCATGTCTTTAATCATATCAATCAGGACATTCATCGGGTGGTTTAAGTCTGGGTATTCATGATAGAGCGCAACGCGGTCAATCACGCCCATCGACTCGGCATGTTCAACTTCGAGGCGCGGGACAAACATCGCTTGTTCGCCAGATTTGCTCATGACATATGCCATCGGGCGTTCGGTTGGTATAAAGGCGAACCCGACATAATATTTAATATAATCAGCATCGAATAACACCACACCATCCACACCGAGTTCATCAATAATTTCTTGCAGACGGTGGTTACGTTGGGCATATTCAGCATCCGATATTTTCAACTGTGTTATGGAGAGGGGCATGACACAACCTTTCATTAATTGGTTTGAAAATTATTTAAAACGATTATAACGTGATGACTTAAAAATTACTTCTTTTGAATGTTTTGATTAAATGTAAAAAACCACTACCTCAGGTAGTGGAGGTAACAGTGGTTAAACCGTGAGATGAAAACGAGTATGATAAATCGTCCTAGAAGGTGCGAACTTAAAGGAGATTTACCATGCCTCGTGAATTTAAGAAGCTAACACATAGTCTGTATCAATGTAAGTATCATGTGATATTTTGCCCGAAGTATCGTTATCGAATGTTGAAAGATGAGTGAGGGGCATATGTGTATCGAGAGATTTACCGAATATGTGATCAGAAAGAGCATGTGGAAGTAATTGAAGCGAATGTGCAAGCGGATCATGTGCATGTGATATTGTCAATCGCGCCAAAATACAAGGTCTCATCAATTATGGGATTTCTGAAAGGAAAGCTTGCGATTCGCGTGTTTGCGATCTACCCAGAGGTGAAGAAACGCTTATGGGGAGGCAAGTTATGGTCGCGTGGTTACTGTGTGAGCACAATAGGTATAGACGAGGACAAAGTTCGAAAATATGTCAGATGGCAGGAAGCACGAGACAAGCACCAAGAAGCGCAACAGAAGAGCCTGTTTGATTAACTAAAATAGTATGAGAGCGCCTTCTAGGCGCAATCTGAAAAGCCACCGTTTCTAACGGTGGATTATTTACTTTATTTGTCTCAAAACTAGATTTTATGTTATAGTTCAAAAATGATAATATTTGTGGAAATACTATTATTACTTCATATGTTGCACAACAATTAACTTGATCTAATATTAGTAAATTATATGTGCCACCAAGCCACTATGCACGATCATAATTCAATAGTTTAATCGGCTGTGTACTCTTAATATATGGGTATTTTGTAGTCTATTAATTTATAGTAAAACGGGCAATTCCAATTTTCCAATAAAAGCAGATTAAGCAATCATGTAAGGGTGATTTATATGAACGTCAAAGATGCGAAAGTGATTATGAAGGAATGGGTAGATACCCATGCTCAAACTAATGATGATTTCCGTGGAGCATTTTATATTGGGTCGATTAATTGGATGGAAGATGAATATGAGATTCCACCAAGCTCCGATGTGGACATAAAAATTGTACTTGATGGTGGTAAACCAGAACTTGGCTTGAACACATTTCGCTATCGAGATGTGTTAGTTGATATTACTTACGTTGGTTCAGAAGAGTTAGGGACTGCAGAAGACATCTTGCAAGATTTTGCACTTGCCTGTCATTTCTCAACAGACTGCATTATTAGTGATCCAACTGGCAAGCTACGTCAACTACAGTACACAGTATCACAACAATATGCTAAACGTGATTGGGTTATCAAGAGATGCGAACTTGCGAGAAACAAAAGCGTGAATTTTCTAAATTTGATGGATAATGCTAGCACACTACATGAAAAATTGCTGTTGTTAACGCCGACAGTGGGTAATCTATCGCATATGCTCTTGACTGCTAACCTCAAGGATCCGCCTGTTACTAAGTGTTTCATGGCATCTCAGCGGACGCTGAAAACATACAATAACCTCGAATTACATGAATTAATACTAGATGCGATGGGTATTAAGAACCTCTCAAATACTTTGATCGATCAATTGTACAAGACTTGTATCAACATATTTGACGTTGCAGTCAATTATGTTGAAACGCCGTCTATGTTTTCACAAAAAATACAAGTTGAGGCTCGCGACAATACGCTTGGTACGATACAAACGCAGATTGATCAAGGGTATCCACGTGAGTCGATGATGTGGGTCTCTGTAGTTCATAGTACTTGTCAAATTGTCTTCATTAACGATGCACCACACGAGGTTGCAGCAAAGCATATGCCTGCTTTTGAGAATTTATTAGACGCATTATCTCTTTCTACAGTTGATGCATTCCAACGCAAAAGTGAACAAATCAAGGATCTTACTCCTAAAGTTTGGGCAATGTGTGAGACTATCATGGACGAAAATCCACAGATTACCGATTAGCGTGAACAATTAGTTTTACTAACTCCAATATTGTATCTGCTTTAAGTTCCATTCTTGTAGGTTTGGCTCTAAGTGGTTGGAAATACTTATTGGCTATTTAAGGATTTGAGTTCATGTGGTCTTACGCATAGAAGGCCATCTACAAATTATGTAATTTCATATTGTTGTAAAACAAATAATTACCTCTATCGTGTCACAGATAAGTTTAATTTTGCGATTGGATCACCGACAACCGTTATGACATAGAGTAAATGAATATTGATAGAGCTTATAAGAATTAGAGGTATATTATGTTTGAAGCATTAGAAATGGGCATTGGGCTAGAAATTGTACTGTGGCTTCAGTTGGTTTGATTTGAAATACATACTAGAAAAAGTAGATGACTATGCCAGCACCTGCTACACATATCCTCATTCGCAAAGTGAAATCATAACAATATTCTAAGCTAAGAAACCTTAACCGCAAAATTCAATGACATGTATGACAATGAAGTCAGGCATTATTCTGTGTTATCGTATGATCCACTCTATAATGCGATATATATTGACTTCATCTATTAACATTGGGGGGATATTATGGAAAAAATTGCAGTCCTTGGTGGTGGTATGTCAGCAATGACAGCTGTGTTCGAGATTACAGAACAGCCCGATTGGCAGGACAAGTATGACATTACTGTTTATCAATTAGGATGGCGCATCGGTGGTAAAGGGGCTAGCGGACGGAACACCAAATATCACCAACGGATTGAAGAACATGGCTTGCATCTATGGTTTGGATTTTACGAGAACTCATTTAATTTGATGCAACGGGCATATGGTGCGATGAATCCACCTGCAAATGCTGCTTTCCAATCTTGGAAAGATGCCTTCAAACCCCTCAACCAGACAATCCTTGAAGACTACTTTGAAGGACGCTGGGAAAATTGGCTGATTGATTTGCCAACCAACGGTCTTGTCCCCGGCGAAGCTGAAAACGAACCAAAGACGCCTTATGATTATATTGCCGAGATTATGAGCATGTTACATAATTTGTTCGGATTTCATGGGGATACAATTGCTGCCTCACAGCCTAATGGATGTCTAGGGTATCTGGTAGGGGCGTTTGTTAAAGTCATGGAAAGTGCTGAAGCGACTCTATTAGAGGATATGCGTAAGCATGTCAAACAGAAGAATGCTGATACCTTTGAGAAGGATTCTGAACACCATAATAGCCTCCTCAATATGATGGATCGTTTCATCAAGTGGATTGAGAACTTGATTGGCTCCGCGATTGATCATATCCCGTTATTGCGCCGACTCCTACAAGCTGCTGATTTTGGATTCGCGGTGATTCGTGGCATGATCGCTGATGATGTCATCGTCGAGGGATTTGATGTCATTAATCAGTATGAATTCACGGAGTGGGTCTTACGTCATGGGATGCAAGAGTCGAATCGAGGTTCGGTCGTTATGCGAGCGACCTATGACTTTGTATTCGGTTTCCGCAATGGCGATGCCTCACAACGTGATGTTGCTGCAGGGGTGATGTTACGCGGGGCGATGCGCTCGGCTTTTGATACACGCGGGTCAGTCATTTGGAAGATGCAAGCGGGCATGGGCGATACCGTTTTTACACCGTTCTATAAAGTCCTTAAAGACCGTGGGGTAAAATTCCAATTCTTCCGCCGTGTGAAAAACCTCAAACTGAGTGATGATAAAAAGAGCGTCCGTGCTATTGAAATGGCGCGTCAGGTGGATCTTAAAGGTGATGAATATGATCCACTGATTCCGGTAACAGGTATGGATGGTAAAGTTCTTGACTGCTGGCCTAGTGAACCGCTGTACGACCAAATTGATGATAAACAGTCTGCGAAGTTACAAGCAGAGGATATCGACCTCGAAAATTTCTATACTGCATGGGAAGATGTCGGTGAGGAAACATTGGTAGTCGGTGAGCAGTTTGATAAAGTTATTTTCGGAATTCCGATTGCTTCGGTAAAATACTTGTGTCAAGAACTCATCGAAGCAGAACCCAAGTGGCAGACGATGGTAGATCATCTTGCTACTGTGCAAACACAGGCAATGCAACTCTGGTGTACGCCGACCACGCATGACATGGGCTGGACAATCTCGGATAATCCGATTGTGAACACTTACGTCGAACCCGTCAATACATGGGCAGATATGAGCCACTTATTGCCCCGTGAAACGTGGTCACCCGACACAAACGACCGTCCACATAATGTCAGTTATTTTGGCGGTGTCATGCTTGAAAACGAAGACCTCCCGCGCGACCATACCTTCAAGCAAAAGATGGATGAAATTGCGAAGAATAACATGCTGATGTTCTTGCAAGATAATTTTGGTTTTCTTGTCCCTGATGCTGCTAGCTTAGATAACCCAAGTGGATTGGATTGGGAAACCCTGTTTACGGAGCATAATCTTGAAAATTATCTTCGCTTTGATGACCAATACTGGCGGGCAAATGTCAGCCCATCGGAACGATATACGATGTCAGCCGCCGATACTGTGCAATACCGTATCCGTGCCGATGAGACAGGTTTTGATAATCTGGTGATTACAGGGGATTGGATTGACAATGGGTTTAATACACCGGGGTGTATTGAATCTTGTGCAATTTCTGGGTTACAAGCGTGTCGAGCAATTACAGGTGCACCGGCATACATTTATGGTGAAAGTGATTTTCCTCCTGTTCGTGAGGAATAATCGCATAAATTGATATAGCATTTATTGATAGATACAAAGATATAGTCATATGACGCAACTAGGTGAAACATTAAATCGACGCTACGAAATTCTCGAAGAACTCGGACGAGGAGGCATGGGGGCGGTCTACCGCTCCTATGATAAATTGACAGGAATGACAGTTGCGCTAAAGCGCGTGATTGTTGCACCAGAACAACTCGAGTTTAACTCTAAGTCGGGTAATATCGAATTTCGGATTGCGTTGGTACAAGAATTCCAAACACTGGCAACATTGCGTCATCCGAATATCATCAGTGTGTTAGATTATGGCTTTGATGAACAGGGACAGCCTTACTTCACGATGGATTATCTTCAAGAGGCTGTTCCGATTACGCAGTCTGCAGATGGTCAGCCGATTGCAACACGTATTGATTTGCTAGTCCAGATGCTACAAGCGCTTGAATATCTGCATCGTCGTGGTGTATTGCATCGTGACTTAAAACCTGACAACGTGCTGGTTCAAGATGGGCAAATCAGGGTACTGGATTTTGGTCTAGCTGTAGCACAAGACGATGCACAACAGATCAATGATGAATCCGATGTTGTCGTGGGCACATTGGCATATATTGCCCCAGAAATCTTGAAAGGAAGTGCGGCAACGATTCAATCCGATTTATATGCGGCTGGTATGATTGCATATGAGGTCTTTTCTGGAGATTATCCCTACAGGACGAAGACTGTCTCATTGCTACTGAGTGATATTCTGACTCACATTCCTGATATTGGCTCGTTGGATGTTGATCCATTGATTCATATTGCGTTAAATCAGATGCTGTCTAAGGATTTTGATGACCGCCCGTCGTATGCGTCGCAGGTTGTAACTTTATTGCGTGAGGCGAGTGGCGAGGCTGATAATGTTGAAGACGAAGATACCCGTGAAAGCTTTTTACAGGCGGCACGCTTCGTTGGACGTGAAGACGAAATTGACCAATTGACCCAAGCAATACAATTGACCCATAAGAATAAACAGGGTGGTGTATGGCTCATTGGTGGCGAAAGTGGGGTTGGCAAGTCGCGGTTAATTGATGAAGTACGCGCACTTGCATTAGTCGATGGCTTGAAAGTTTTGCGCGGGCAAGCTGTCACTGATGGTGGACGGTCGTATGCCGTATGGCGTGATATTGTACGCGAGCTGACCTTATATGCTTCAGATTTGTCGGATTTATCGGCAAGTGTATTGAAGACAATTGTGCCTGATATCGGGACATTATTAAATCGTACAGTCGCTGATGCTCCAGTTGTTGAAGCACAAGCAATTCTGGAGCGGATGTTAGCAACTGTGGCTGACCTCTTCAAAACCGCGATTGTCGCACCAACATGCATTATCCTTGAGGACTTGCATTGGGCAAACGACGAAAGCCTTGTATTGTTGGAACGACTTTTCCACATGACAGACGATATTCCGATGTTGGTATTAGGTACGTTCCGCGATGATGAAGGTGCAGATATTGCTCAAAAATTTGATGATGCCAATATCCTCAAACTGGGACGGTTATCATCCGACGCTACCCTTGATCTTGCTGAGTCGATGATCGGGCAAGATATTGAGGGCAGTGTTCTGAGTAAATATCTAAAAGAAGAAACCGAAGGCAATGTCTTCTTTTTGATCGAGATTGTGCGTGAGCTAGCACGAGAGGCAGGTACACTCCAAGATATTCTATATGCAACCCTGCCGACTAACTTGATTTCACAAGGGATTCAAAGTCTGGTTCAAACGCGCCTTAAACGGATTCCCGAAGCCTATCTGGGGCTGTTAGAAATGGCGGCAATCATTGGGCGCGAAATTCAATTGGATGTACTGAAACAAACGTCAATGCATGCCGATTTGGATAACTGGTTACTGGTCTGTTCGAATGCGGGTGTATTGGATGTATTAGATGATAGATGGCGTTTCCGACATGATAAATTCCGTGAATCGATTATCTCAGATATTGAAACAAGTCGCAGGCCATCGCTTCACCTACAGGTGGCAACCGCAATTGAAACAACCGGATCAGATAATGTTCAGCAATTGGCATTCCACTGGCAAGAGGCGGGGGATGTTCAAAAAGAAGGTGATTATAAATCGTTGGCAGGCTCGCAAGCATTAGCCGACGGGGCATATCAAGCTGCAATTGATTATCTCACACGTGCGCTTGAGATTGCGAATAACAGCAATCAGAGTAACCAAATATTAGCTGAGATCAACTTTCAATTAGGCGAAGCGTATAATGCTGTCGGACAACCGGATAAAGTTGTCGAACACCTCCATATGATGTTTGACTATGTTGGGCATCCTATTCCACAATCTGATGGACGATTATTTGCTAGTGGAATGTGGCAAGTCACACGGCGTTGGATTGGGGGCGTACCATCAACAGGTAATGAACCACCATCACAGCCTAACATTCCTGCGGCTTATCATTTGCTAGCAAATGTGCATTTGACCAATGGTGATCAAGCTAATGCGATGTATAGCTTAATGCAATGTGTGAAGGTTAGCGCACAGGAACAACCTACACCAGAATTTATTTGGGCATTGGGTGGATATGGTAGCATGATGGGCATCGCATTTGGACGCGACAAATTGGCACGACAATATCTGGAAAAAGCAAGCACGGTTGCTGAATCAATCAAGGATCCAGAGGCGATTGGCAATGCTCATTTTGCCGTTTCTTTTTATAGCACTTCACGCGGACAATGGGATATAAGTGAGCCAAATTTAAAGCAATCACTAGATGCGTTCACAGAGGTCGGTAATTATCGTCAGATCGATCAATGTCGTTTGCAATTTGCTGTCATATACATGCAACAGGGGATGTTCAATGAAGCATCCGCTATGTGGAAGGATCTCCAGCGATCTACTGAAGCGCGTCGGGATAACCAATTGACGCAATGGTCAATTATTGGGCAAGCGTATTTGCGTTATTTTCATCAAGATATTGATGATGCACAGCGCTATCTTGATAGTATTGCAGCCTATGAAGCGAATCAAATGGATAGTCTTAGCTTGTTTTTACAAGCTCAGTTACGCGGAACAATCGCCTTGACGATGCAGAATTATACAGTGGCACAAGAAATGTTGTTGGATGCCCTGAGCCAAGCCCAAGAGATAACAACATTCGGTTTAAACTCTAACCTGTGGCTGGTTGTTGATGGGCTTGTTCAGTTAGCGTTTTTAGCGGATGATGAAGCTAAACCCGCATTGATTGAACATGTCGAGGTAGCACTTAAACAGCATAAAGCGCATGCTCAACAATATCCGGTTGTTTCCCCTAAACAACATCTATATCAAGGTTTATATGAATTACTTAGGGAGAGCCCCGACCGCGCGATTGCGAGTTGGGATAAAGCACTCGCCGGACTCGAAACTGTCAGTATCCCTCATGCTGAGGCGTATATTCATCACACCATCGGAAAATATCACCCTGATGCGACCAAAGTGGCACATCATCAGCAAATCGCAAAAGCAATATATGCTGATTTAGGATTACCAATACCGCAAACAAAATAGGAGCATACCGAGATGCTCCTATGCGTGTTTATTGTATTGATCGTTTACCGCTAGTCAAACGCGCTAGTGAATGCTTCCAAACCTGCATTGACATCACTGCTAAAGTGGAAACGAATCACACGACGATCAACATCTAAAAGGGCTTGCTTATCGCCGAGAGCCTGTGCAAGTTTCAGTACACCAAATGTCATTGCTGATGCATCTTCGCCCGCATTATCTGGAATATCGACGTCGTTTACTGCATCAGATGTGAACTGAATGAACAACCCACTACCATTATCACCTTTATGCAGTTGTCCTGTGGAATGCAAGAAGCGCGGCCCATAGGCTGAGGTTGTTGCGACTTGTTTGCCATCGCGGATACTTATACGGATGCTATCAAGTAGCTCCCAAGTTTTGTCATCGGGTGTGACGTAAGCTTGCAATGCTACATAATCGCCTGCGGTCGCCTTTGCAAGGAAATTACTCAGTGCCTCAACAGCGCTGTTTCCTTTGACACCCTCTCCGTAGACAACAATACTGCCATCTGTGATTGTTGCATCTTGTGCGGGCAGTTCGCCTTTTTCGGTGTAAGCGGCAATCATCTCACGTGCGATGATTTTGGCACTTTCCACATTCGGTTGATTAAACGGATGAATACCAATCACATGCCCACTGATTGCTGTGGCCATCTCCCAACGCCAGAATTGTGCACCCATCTCGTACATATCATTCATTATGATATATACAACGGGATGTCCTGCTGATTCCAATGCGGATAAATCAATCGCGTCATCGCCATGTTGAATCGCGACAAACAGACGATCATCTCCATACACAGATACATCACCGAGGGCTTCTCCAACTACAGGGACGATCCCTTTATTGTCTTTGCCGGTACTCTCTGCGATCAGTTGTTCAACCCAATCACCAAATGGGGCGACAGCATCTGAGGTGATAAATGTAATTTTATCACGTCCTGCTTTGGCGAGTTCCCCCATAATCGCACCGAGTTGTAAACCATGCTCCGTTTGTGCTTCACTGATTGCCGTGCCGAGTAGACGGCCGACATCAATTCCCAGTAATGATGCAGGTACAAGCCCAAAAAATGACAAGGCTGAGTAACGCCCACCAATATTGGGGTCGTTGACGAAGACTTTGCGGAACTTGAACTCATCGCCGATACCGAGTAGCTTGCTACCAGGATCCGTGATGCCCACAAAGTGTGCCCCGGCTGCGTCTTCACCAAGCGCTTCGGTAGTACGATTGTAGAAGTATTTGAATGCTGAGAGTGTCTCGGCTGTGCCACCCGATTTTGTCGCGACGATGAAGAGTGTTTTGCTATAGTCGAGCTTAGCTTCGATATTACGGACTGCGTCGGCATCGGTTGTATCGAGGATGTCGAGCGCAAGATACCCATCAGCTTGCCCAAATGTCAGACTGAAGACTTCTGGTGCAAGGCTGGAACCACCCATACCCATCAACAGGACATAATCGTAACCATCTTCACGAACGGCATTTGTAAAGGTTGATAGATTATCAACTTCATCCGCCATGCGATCGGCAATATCTAACCAGCCGAGCCGATTGGTTATTTCTTCTTCACTTTCGCTCCAAACTGTATGGTCGAGGTCACTAATGCGACTCCATATATTAGCGTCTTGCATTGCCCCAACAGCTTGGTCGATTGTCGCTTGAAAATTCCCTAACTTAGCTTGCATTTTCGCTCCCTTCAAGGAGGCGTTCGCGTTTGTCTTTAATACTATTCATGAGGCTTTCAAATGCGACGGCAAATTTATCGACACCTTCATCTTGCAAATCTGCTGTGATTTTGTCGAGATCAATGCCGAGGTCTTTTAATTTTGCAACTTGTGCGTGAGCATCTTCAAGAGCATTTCCTACTGTAGCACTATCAGTTGTCGCCTCTTTCATGAGTGCGTCTAGTGTCGCTGGTGGAACAGTGTTAACGGTGTGTGCACCGATGAGTGCATCGACATAGAGGGTGTCAGGGTAGATTGGGTTTTTTACACCAGTACTTGCCCAAAGCGGACGTTGAACTGTGGCGCCTTTTTCTGCAAGTGCATCCCATGTGTCGCCACTAAATGTTTCTTCGAATCGTTCATATGCCAAACGTGCATTCGCAATACCGATTTTGCCTTGTAGTTCGGTGTTGCCGACTGCTTCTAGCGCCGCATCGACTTTTCCATCCACACGGCTGACGAAGAAGGATGCGACTGATGCGACTTTGCCCGGGTCACCACCATTTGCAACGAGGGCTTGTAACCCTTCGATGTATGCACCAGCAACTGCATCATAATCTGCTAGTGAGAACATCAGCGTGACATTGATATTGATGCCTTCGCTAATGGCTTGTTTGATCGCAGGGATACCTTCTGGTGTTGCTGGAATTTTGATCATCACATTGGGGCGACCAACAGCTGCGAAGTATCGCCGTGCATCTGCAATTGTGCCTTCAGTATCACGTGCAAGTGTTGGACTAACTTCTAGACTGATGTATCCATCCCCACCATTGCTTTCGTCGTAGAGTGGGCGTAAGACATCAGCAGCGGCTTGAATATCTTGGATAACAAGCGCGTCATAAATTTCGTCGATGGTTTTTTCTTGCGAGACGAGTTCTTGTAATTGCACATCATAATCATCACTTTGACCGATGGCTTTTTCAAAAATCGCTGGATTTGATGTGACACCACGTATGCCTTGCTCAATCATCGATGCGAGGTCACCACTTTCAATAAACGAGCGACGAATATTATCGTACCAGATGGATTGTCCATGTTTGAATAATTCGTGTGCTTTTGTCATGTTATCTCCTTTAGATTGATTTTTTAAACTTCAAAGTCACTTATTTTATTGTTCGATATTCAGAGGTTGATACTATATCATCAACTTTTTGTCTTATTAGGCTGTTTGATCTATATATGCCAACACATTACCAGAAATATAACATAATGTCGGAAGCCTTACACTACTTTGTCGTGTTAAGGTCGTTTAACCTTACATCTAACCAAACAAGTCTAATGCTTTATTGACAGTAGGCAGAACCTTATCTGGCTCATCCACAATCCATTGTTCGTCGAGTTGATCGATTTGGCGCAAGCCATCACGGGTAAATGGTGTGCTGACAGCAATAACATGAAGTCCGGCATTCAGCCCAGCTTTGACACCCGATGGAGAGTCTTCTAACACAATCGTGTTTTCTGGTTTAGAACCGAGTTTATTGAGCACAAGATTATAAATTTCGGGGTCAGGTTTGCCGTTTTCAACATCATCACGGGTTGCAACTACATCAAACTTATCCGTAAATTCCAGAATATCAAGGACTCGGTCAACTTGCTCACGATGCGACATGGTGGCTAGGGCGACTTTACAGCCATGATCCCGTACTTGCTCCAAGACTTTCACATTGTGCGCCCATTGATTGTCTCGAATCATCGCAGGATCATCCATCATCTCGTTGTAATAATTCAATCGGACTTGTATAAATGCTTCCCAAACACTATCTACACCAAAATCTGCCATACGTTTTCCGGCTTTTGCGGCTAAGTCAAACCGCTCAACCAGTTGTTCTGCGACTTCTTTACGGGATAATCCGACTACATCTTTAAACGCATCAATGACCTTATCTTCTGTGATTGTATATGGACAGAGTTCGACGGCTGCTTTGGCATAACTTAAGGCTTTGAGACGTTCAGTCTGAACAAGCGTACCGTCTAAATCGAATATCATTGTGTCTATCATGGTGTACTCCCAAGTTGAAATATCGGTGTACTATTTTAGACAGACATATATCACCACGACCTTACGCTTTCTTATCATACTCAGATTGTTGATGGCGTGTTCTGACAAGTATAATTAAGTTAATGACAGGCTATGCAAAAGGGGATGAAATATGTTGAAACTTGTACGGAACATTTCACTGGCTCTTGGTGGGGTTATTGGCGGATGGGTATTGTATAGTCGGACTCAAATCGACCATAATTTGCCCTTACCAAAAGCGATTGATGCTCAGCGCAAAACCTATACCGGACGACTAACATCTCGACAAATCAGCTACTATGCCGATACTGAACCTGCCGGAGTACCATTAGTCATCGTTCACAGCATCAATGCGGCATCCTCTGCTTACGAGATGAAACCTATCTTTGACCATTACCGTGGGCAAAGACCGATTTATGCACTTGAATTACCAGGATTTGGTTTTTCGGAGCGTAGTGACAAAGTCTACTCCTGGCGACTGTATACCGACAGTATTCTCGAATTTTTGACGGATGTTGTTGGCGCACCTGCTGATGTAATTGCATTGTCATTAGGATCCGAATTTGTAGCTCGTGCTGCCTATGAAGACGCTGATCTGTTTCGCTCTGTCACAATGATTTCACCTAGTGGATTTACCCAACGCGAGAATAAAGTTGCATCGCAACGGGCGAGTGATGAGGGCAACAGTAATAGTGTTTATAATGTTTTAGCGAATCCGTTATGGAGTCAAGCCTTTTACGATTTATTAGCGACGCGTGTCAGTATCAAGTATTTCCTTCAACAGAGTTTTGAAGGTGAACCTGATAAGGGGCTTATGGATTATGACTTTCTGACAGCACATCAACCGGGTGCCCGTTATGCGCCACTATATTTTGTGAGTGGACAGCTATTTTCACCCGATATCCAACACGGGATATATGAAAAACTTACAACCCCTGTACTGGTCATTTATGACCGCGACAACTTTGTTAATTTCGATACACTACCGGATGTCGTTCAGCAGTATGATAATTGGCATTCTGAACGTATCACCACGACCAAAGGTCTAGCCCACTTCGAAAAGTTGCCAGAAGTCGGGACTGCACTTGATGTTTTCTGGGAAAAGGTTGCTTTAGAATAATGCTGTAGATACATTTTTGACACCTACGCTAATATTCGTCATACTTGGCACACGAATGTATGCTGAGTAGAAATGAATATTGTATGGTAAAGTCGAAACGCTTCGAACTCCTTGAAGAACGTGACATCAATAAAGAGACCTTTGTCGAGCCGTGGGCAGAAGCTGGACTCATGGTGGCAGACAGCCCATATGACCCGCAACCATCAATCACGATTGAAGATGGTGTGATTACTGAAATGGATGGCAAATCTCGTGCCGACTTTGACGCAATTGACCTGTTTATTGTAAGTCATGCATTGGATGTCGATATTGCCCGCGAAGCGATGGCAACGCCATCACAAGATATTGCTCGCATGCTAGCGGATATTAACATCCCAAGGGAAGACATCGCTGTGATCATCAGTGGATGCACACCTGCCAAGTTATGCGACATCATGAAGCATATGAATGTGCTTGAGATGATGATGGGCTTGGCGAAGATGCGGATTCGACGCAAACCAGCCAATCAGGCACATGTCACTAACTGGCGCGAACATCCAGCATTATTAGCGGCAGATTCGGCTGAAGCAGCTTTACGCGGATTTGCCGAGGTTGAGACAACCGTCCGAGTTGCGCGATTTGCACCGTTTAATGCGCTGTCGATTTTGGTTGGGACACAAACTGGGCGTGGTGGCGTACTAACACAATGTTCGGTTGAAGAAGCTCTCGGACTCAAATTAGCGATGAAGGGGTTGACGACTTACGCTGAGACACTATCTGTCTACGGCACAGAAATGACGTTTGTCGATGGCGATGATACGCCGTGGTCGAAGGCATTCTTGGCATCAGCTTATGCGTCACGGGGTGTCAAAATTCGCTTTACATCCGGCACAGGCTCGGAAGCACTTATGGGACGCGCCGAACAAAAGTCGATGTTGTATTTGGAAGCACGGTGTCTGCTGGTGGTTAAAGGGGCAGGTAGCCAAGGCGTACAGAATGGTTCGATTTCTTGTATCGCTTTACCCGAAGCGTTACCCGGTGGTGTGCGGGCTGTACTCGCAGAAAATTTACTTGCCTCGATGCTTGGCTTAGAAGTTGCATCAGGGAATGATGCACTCGCCTCACATTCAAGCATTCGCAAAACAGCCAAATTGATGTTGCAATTTATCCCCGGTACAGACTTTATATTCTCGGGTTATAGTGCGATTCCGAAGCGTGATAACTTGTTTGGTGGCGGTAACTTTGATGCCGAAGACTTTGATGATTACAACGTCCTCCAGCGCGACATGCAAATTGATGGCGGGGTAAAGCCCATCCGCGAAGACGAAGCCCTCAATATACGCAAAAAAGCTGCACAGGCAATTCAAGCAGTTTATCGTGAATTGGGTTTACCTGAGATTACGGATGAAGAAGTTGATGCTGCGATGGTCGCGCATAGTAGCGACGATATGCCAGAACGCGATATTGTCCCAGATTTAGAAGCGGCTGATAAATTCTTGGCGGGTGATAGTAATTTTGTTGATGTGATCCAAGCATTACAAAATGCCGGTTTTGAGGATGTTGCAGAGAATATTCTTGAATTAGGGCGACAACGGATTGCTGGCGATTATCTGCAACCCTCGGCAATCTTTGATGACCAATTCAACGTGGAAAGTGCGATTAACGACCCGAATGTGTATACAGGTCCCGGCACAGGTTATCGTCCGCAGGGTGATCGTTGGGATGAGATGCAAGCTATCCCACAAGCCAAGTCTCCAGAAGGCTTTATTGATGAACAACTCGGCGAGCCACTGTCACGTTTAGCTGAATTGGATGTCGCGGACAAAGGTATACAATCCGAAGTTGTAGTGGCTGTTGGCCCTGCGTTTGGTCGGGTGATGACCAAGACGATTGGTGGACTTGAACATGAAGATGTACTCAAAGCGATACTGTCAGGTGTAGCTAGTGAAGGCATGGTGGCGCGGATTATTCGCGTATATCACACATCGGATTGCGCTGCGATTGGTTATGTCGGGGCGCGATTAAGCGGGAGTGGTATTGCTATTGGATTGCAGTCACGTGGGACTTCTGTGATTCATCAAAAAGACCTCGCACCACTGAACAACCTCGAATTATTCCCGCAATCACCAAGCTTGACTTTAGAAACCTACGAACATATGGGACGCAACGCTGCCCGCTATGCACAAGACAAACAGGCTGTGCCGGTTTCGGTGAAAATTGATAACGGTGCACGCTTACGACTTATTGTAAAGACAGCCTTATTACATCGTCGGGAAACAGATGAAGTTCAAGATGACCAACCGCCGATGGAATTACGCTTTGATTGGGAGCCAGATGTATGAGCCAATATCCATTACGTGACAATGACGATGACTTAAAAGCCTTTAGTGGTCGTCCGTTGAGTGAAATTACGTCAGACAATATTGCGAGTGGCGACCTAACCGCAGATGATTTACGTACCCATGCTGATGCACTCCGCAAGCAAGCCCAGATTGCACGAGCTGGTGGTTATCCGCAATTGGCGAATAACCTGTTACGCTCGGCAGAATTGACTGTGGTGCCACAAGAGGAAGTGCTCAAAATCTATGAGATGTTGCGTCCCGATCGCTCTTCTTATGAGGAGTTGAACAACCTCGCCGACTATCTAAAGAATAAATACAACGCGGGTGAGAATGCGAAATTCATCCGCGAAGCTGCTGAGGTCTATAAAGAACGTGGAATTCTAAGACGTTAATCACAATCAAGTCTTTTACTTCGATTATTGCAATTGACAGTGTGCAGGAGAACGTAACATATGGAAACGAAACCAAATTTTCTAGTTGTAACGACTGATCACTGGTCCGCATCTTTGTTAGGGAGTACTGGACACCCGACAATTCAGACCCCGACATTGGATACATTAGCACAGAATGGTGTACGCTTTAGCAATTGCTATTCAACATGTCCAGTTTGTATCCCTGCCCGACGCACCCTAATGACAGGCACTAGCCCAAAGACCCATGGAGATCGAATATTTCAGACTGAATTACCCATGCCCAATTTGCCGACGATGGCTCAGACATTTCGGGATGCAGGTTATCAGGCTTATGCGGTAGGAAAACTACATGTATATCCCCAAAGAGACCGTATTGGGTTTGACGATGTGATTTTAGAAGAAGAAGGGCGTGTACTCTATGGTGTGATTGATGATTATGAAATATTCCTTGCTGATAAAGGGTTTGTTGGTCAGCAATTTGATCATGGCATGGGTAATAATCAATATTTAATGCGTCCATGGCACCTACCTGAGGATACTCACGCGACAAATTGGGCGACACAACAGATGGTACGCACAATTAAGCGCCGTGATCCAACCCGTCCGGGTTTCTGGTATCTATCTTACAGGCATCCTCATCCACCTTTGATTCCATTACAAGCGTATCTTGATTTATATCAGACGATTGATATTGATATTCCATATTATGGTGAGTGGGCTAGCGAACAGGATGATACACCATACTGTTTGTCGGCTGGGTTTGCTCAGGGGAATCAACTAAATGAAGATCAGACCCGATTAGCGAGAATGGCATTTTATGCACTCTGTACGCATATCGATCATCAACTACGCGTGATAATTGGTACATTAAGGGATGAAGGGCTTTTAGATAACACCGTTATTCTATTCACATCGGATCATGGTGATATGCTCGGTAACCATAACCTGTGGGCAAAGCGATTGTTCTATGAAAACTCTGCAAATATCCCGATGATTATTATGGGATGCAAAGATGATGCGAGAGTCGGATTTAATCGTGTGGATGATCGGCTTGTATGTTGGGAAGATGTTATGCCGACGTTGCTTGACCTTGCGGGTATTGATGTGCCAGAAACAGTCGATGGTGTGTCGATGTTTGGAGAACAACACCATGACTTCATTTACGGGGAAGTCGGCGAAGATGCGACAGCGACCCGCATGATTTTTGATGGTCAATATAAGCTGATTTATTATCCGGTGGGCAATTATTGTCAACTATTTGATGTTACTAACGACCCTCAAGAAATGAATAACCTTATTGGCGACGCTAATTTTACAGAAATATCGGATCACCTAACGAAATTATTGATAAGTCAGCTTTATGGTGGCGATGAACAGTGGGTTCAAGATAATGTGCTAGTCGGGTTAGAAAGTATACCGTACGAGGTGTCGCCAAATCGTAGTTTGTCAAGTCAGCGAGGAGGGCACTTCCCACCACCACCAACAATTGGTCTATCACAGATTTAGCTCAACTGCATCGTTTATAGCAAGACTAGAGGCTATGTTTTGCAATAAATGCTTCAACTTCATCACGGGTGGGCAAGCCAGTCCGTCCACCTAGATGGCGACAATTCAACGATCCAACCGCCGACGCAAATCGCGCGATTTTCGGTACATCCCACTCTTCAATCAGTCCAACCATAAACGCACCATGATAGGCATCCCCTGCGCCAGTGGTATCGACGACATCGACCGGGTAGGCAGAATATTTACTGATACCATCTTCTGGTGTGCAAACTACAGCACCTTGTTCACCGAGTGTGACCACTGCGATTTTCGCGCCTAGATCAACTAAGGATTTGGCGGTATCTTCAGGTGGATGATTTGGCATCCATTTCTGTGCAAATACTTCTGGCACAATCGGCACATCGACCATCGGTAAAAACTCGCGCAACCCTTCGGCACTAGGCGATGGATCCATCACCACAGTCATCCCTGCTGATCGCGCCCATTCAACTGCTTGGTTTGTTCCCTCTGTCACATTGTCGATGAACAAAATCTTTGCGGATGTAATATCCTGTTCGGTGAATTCTGGTGGTGCAATAGGTGAGCCAGTTGCCCATCTCGCCACAAATGATCGCTCATTGATTTCCGATTCGACCAAAACAATCGAAATATGGGTTTTGCTACCTGCTTCGACGCGCAAGCCTGACGTATTGACCCCTTCACGGTTTAGGTCGTCGCGGATATACTCGCCATCTTCGTCTTCTCCGAGGCGCGCGATAACTTTGGTTCTTGCGCCAAGTCGTTGTGCGGCAACCAGCGCTGATGCCACTAGTCCGCCTGCTTGATGGAGATATTCCTCTGCATAGGCATTCCCACCCGAATTGGGCATTCGTGGAATTTTAAGGAGGTGGTCAACCGTACAGATACCAATGCCAACAATGTCGATTGAATTTGTCATGAGGTTTTTTCGATCTAATTCTAAATAATTATAGTTAATTGCATAAATTCTTATGAAAATACTCTGAGATAGATCTAAATTTCATCAGAAATTAGAGAGTCCAATAGGGTTGATAATCCTATGATTTGATCAACGAATTCCTCCCAAGCATCTGGGACAAAATGAGGATACCAATTAACAGTAATTTCGTTAATTTGATCTCCAAATGTCACTCTCCATGAGTCAGAATAACCTCGCCAGTTATCATACATGCCATCCATATGTGAAAAAGGAATCTGAATATTAGAGAGTTTGCTTTGGATTGTATCAATAGTAGTATTTGTAAGTTCAGCTATTTGATAATAAATTATCGGGTCATACCAATTTTTATCGTAAACTATGTGCTCTTGAGTCTGACTATGTTTTTCAATGGCTATATGTTCTCTTTCTTCATAGTTGGGGGAAATTTTCATTTTTATTAGGGAGTGCATTTTAAGCTTAAGACTATTTCCTTTGGGCACACCATATATCTCCCAACATTCCCATATTTCTGACATAAAGCAAATCTGCATAATTCGATCTACTCCCGAAACGCGTTGGCGTTGCCCATTAATCAAAAATTGCATAAGATTGGAACAGTCATACGAAACTTGTCTACGAGGGTCTTTATTCCATCTCTTCCATGGATTGTGTCTTAATTTTACTTTCATCGTGATTTAGCTGTCATATAGACTACAGGATGTTTATCTTTGTTGTTGAATTATTGTATGCATGGGCGGGATTATGCCGCCCAATTAGCATTATTTTTCCAAGTCTTCCGACCACTCACCGACACTAGCTAGCGCGTTCATATGGGCGCGATGTTTGAGGGCATCTTGACCCGCCGAGAACTTATCGGCTTTGTCTTGCCATGCTTCTAGTGGCTTACGTTGCAACGCCCGTGCATACGAAAATGTCAGTGCCCACGGGGTGTCATAATTTGCATTCATGGCATTCAAGTGAGCTGTGGCTTTATCATCGGCTTGACCACCAGACAAGAAAACGACTCCCGGAATTGCAGGGGGTACAGTTCGTTTTAACACGTTTACCGTTAAGTCTGCCACGGTTTCTACGTCCGCTTGTGTCGGGCAGTCTTTACCGGACACGACCATATTAGCTTTAAGCAATGTGCCTTCTAACTCGACACGATGCAGATATAATGCTTCGAATGTGCGTTTGAGCAACCATTCTGTGACTTCAAAACAGGTTTCGACAGTGTGATCGCCAAGCAGCTCGACTTCTGGTTCGACTATAGGGACGATACCAGCTTCTTGGGAGAGTGCTGCAAATTGTGCCAGAACATAGGCATTGGCACTAATCGCATATTCGCTGGGAATACCGTCACCGATGCGAATTGCTGTCCGCCATTTTGAGAACTTAACGCCCATCTCGGCATATTTTGCAAAGCGATCACGTAATCCATCTAAGCCTTCACCAACAACTTCACCCTCTGCACCAGCCAATGGGACGAGTCCGGTACTGGGTGAAATACCCGGATAGATACCATTATCAATTATGACATCAACGAGTGATTTACCATCTTCGGTACTGAGCTCAGTTGCCTGTGGGTGCATGATAATCCCACTAACATCATCACTCAAATTGGGCGTACTAAACAACAAATTACACCAATCGCGGTAGGTGTTATCGCCCGCAGTGATGTCATGGGCTTTGAGTCGTTCGGCTAGGTGCCAGTCAGGTTGGTCTCCGGCGAGGATGCCTTTTTGCTTTGTGATCAGCGTTTGTGCAATGTCTGCTAGTGTGCTCATAATGTCCTATCTCTGCTTGATTTGTATAGTTTGGAGTATACCGTGTGTGGTGATACAGGACAAACCGTTATGTATAACTTTAGCTAATTCTTAATACCAGACACCTTCATCGCCATTTTTACTAGGGCACACTTTGACCATTTGCTATTTCTAGCAATGTATACCACTCTAATCTTGAAAGGTTTACATCATCAGCCCTGACGCTATCTACAATGCGATGGGGTTTTAATGTACCCAAAATAGGTTGAATTTTGGCAGGATGATGCAATAACCAGCCGATCGCAATGGCTTCTGGGGTTGTGTTATGTTTTTTTGCCATTTGGTCAATCTTGATTGCCGTAGCTTTAATTATTTCCGATGCTGATTCAGGTGGGGTGAACAGCTTTCCTTTGGCGACAGGTGACCATGCCTGAATCAGTATATCGTGCTGACGACAATAATCGAGTGTGCCATGCGCGCCACTATATAATTGTTCCTGATTGTTAAAAAGCAAGCCGTCATTAATCAGGTCATTGTGTAAAAGATTGAGTTCAACTTGATTCACGACAAACGGCTGATCGACATATCGTTGTAGTAGGGCGATCTGAAATGATGTGTGATTGCTCACGCCAAAGTAGCGGACTTTTCCGCTTGTGTGTAAAGTGTCGAAGGCGCGGGCGACTTCTTCTGGTTCGACTAATGCTGACGGACGATGTAGTAATAGAATATCGAGATAATCTGTTTTCAAACGTTCTAGAGTTGTTTCGACACTTGTGATCAGATTTTCATAGCTAAAATCATAGACAGTGGTGCTATTCGCGGCAATTTGTCCGGGGAGTTTGATGCCAGCTTTACTCTGTAAGATAACCTTTTCCCGGAACGATGGGGTGTTCTGGATAACATCACCGACGACTCTATTTGATTTACCCCATGTGTATACATCAGCAAGGTCAATAAAATTGATTCCCAGTTCGATAGCTGTATGAAGGAGTGTTTTGGCACGGTCACGGAGGTCTTGCGTAATTGGTGCCTGATCCCATGTTCCACCGAGACCACCTGTACCGAAAGCAATCCGTGACACATCTAAATCTGTATTGGGTATACGATATGTCTTCATCTGAAACATATTATCCTTTAACAATGGATGATTATGCTCTCAATGATACATCGTATTTTATTTATGGGCACTTGATTGGTGATTTTATATCTGCTGTTCTTAAGCCCAAAATCGGTGTTTTAAGCGTATAGTTAAAGTTGTTTTTATATGATTTGATGATAAGCGGGGAGTGGGATTTTATGGCAAAGGTAACGGTTGTTGGTGGTGGACTTTCGGGGATGTTGTCGGCATTGCGTCTATTGGAGTTGGATGCAGGGATTGAGGTCGAGATTTATGAGGGGAGTGATCGGCTTGGAGGGAAAGCTGGGGCGAACCTGATCGAAGTTGATGGAAAAAAAGTTCGGGCTGACCACGGCTATCATATCTTCCCGACTTGGTATGCGAATGCATGGCAATTAATCGATCAACTGGGTATCCGTGGGAATTATATTCCGTTCGATACAACCTATGCGATTAACAAAGGTGATTGGCCCAAGTTGATCTTGACCAAGAGCCCAACATCATTAGGTGCGGTCATCTATGATATTTTTAATGGGACATTGCCTCCGTTACAGATGTTCCTCTTTATGTACCTCAATCTAGATTTGATGTCGCAGAAAATTGGTTACGATAACCAACTGGATGAATTTAGTGTCAATGGCTTTTTGCATTCGCGCTTTTATGGCACAGAAGCTATGGCGGAAGTCTTCCGTACGACGCTGTTACAGACGATTTCGACACCGCCATATTTATTGTCGGCGAAAACACTACAAGTCGCGACGAAATTTTTCTCGGCACATCCAAGCCCATCGGTTAGTGTATTGAACACGTCGTTGCAAGAAGGCTTCATTGACCCGATCGCTGACCGTCTGGAACAACTAGGCTGTAAAGTCTACTTGAACCACACCTTGAAAACGGTCAAAACAGATGGCGATGCAGCATCGGAGCTAGGCTTTGTAGATGAAGCAGGCAATGATGTGACAGTTGCGCTTGATCGGGTAGTGATGGCGATCCCTCCATTAGATTTAGCGACCGTACTTGATGATAACCTGAATATTTATGATGTTGCGCCGAGCTTGTATGACACGAAATATCTGGGTGCACGTCCGATGGCGGCGTTGAATATTTATTGCAACACCGTGATTCCGAATTTACCGGAGCAACATGTTTTGTTGACGGGCTCGCAATATGGGTTGACGTTTATTGATGTGGCGCAAGTTTGGGATGATCTCAAAGGCGGTAATACAGTCTTAAATGTGATCGCATCGGATTATGTCCCGCTTGAACATCTGAGTGAAGAACAGGCGACCAATGCGATTTTGGAAGACCTACGTAATTATGTGCCGGTGCTCACCGATGATGTGATTGACCAGACTTACTTGCAATCACATACTGACCAACCGCTGTTCATGAATTATACGGGGTCGTGGGAACACCGACCTGACCCAAGCAAAAAACAGGGGTTGAATAACCTGTTCCTCACGGGCACATATTGCCGGACACAAGCCAACCTTGCGACGATGGAAGGGGCGATTGAGTCGGGGAACCTCACAGCGAATGCAGTGCGGGCAGATTTAGGCATTTCGGGTGACGTTCCTGTCCCTCAAATCACTTATTTCCCGCGCTGGCTGATTTTGCTGATGAAAGCTTTTATGTTCCCATTTGTGGTGATCGTATGGCTACTCGTGCTGATCTTCAACCGGAAGTAAGTTTGATTGGCGCAAAACTGTGTCATTGGCGCAAATTGTGCCAGTGATATTTGATTATGTGCCATTCGGTATCGCCCGTCAGTATTGGCGTTTGACGGATTTTAATGATAAGTTGGCAGTGGCACATCGATAATCTTATTTGTGCCACTGATTTTGGTGTAACCCTAATGTCTGTGAGAGCGGGTTTGTGCTGTCACAGCATTACGGTATCTCAAAATGGGGTGTTCAAGATGACCATAGGGTCGCATGTTGGCGGATTCTAACAGTTGTTTTTGTTATCTAGCAAACTCAGTTAGTAATATGTTGACAACATCATCTAATTCATTGTGTGAAGCCTTTTCAGTCATCTCAGCTATCTCAGTAAGTGTTAAGTTCGCTTCAATTTCTTGTTGTAAGTTATTGATTTCTACTTGCCAATATTCCTCAAGCTCTGTTAGGTCTGGTTTTGCGAAAGCTAATAGTTCGCAAGCACGTTTGAAGTCTCCTTTTTGTTTAAATATATAGGCAAAACCGAGTACATTATATTGACAGGGATAAAGCGCGTACATAGAACTGAGTTTTTGGGCAACATCTAACGAATGAGCAAAGGTAGATGCTGCTAAATTGTATTGACCCTGTTTATACTGGCAGAAACCAATGCCATTTAAAGACAGTGAAACCATGCGATGATTCTCACCTTTTTTGTTAGTCAAATCATAGACTTGTTGAAAATAGGATTGAGATTCCTCAAACTTATCTGACCAGTATGCCAACTCACCAAGAAATTGCAAACAGACTGTTATGGCATCGTGTTGTTCTAACTCAAAGGCTATTTTCAAGGCTTTTTGAAAGTAATTCGCTGACTCTTCTACATCACCTATACGGGAGAATGTACCTCCGATTAACACTAGCGCATGAAGTGTATCGCTTTTACGATGAGTGCTTTGAGATTGCTCATAGGCTTCAAAACCTTGCGCTAATGCATCGTCATATCGTTCTTGCTTGAGATAAATTTGCCCAATTTTGATTTGGCTACGTGTAGCAATTGTTTGATAACCGATTTTACGAGAAATTGTTAGACTTTTCTCTGCATTATCTAATGCTCTATCTCGATCCCCTATTGCATCATAGTAAACTGCCATGTTGAGCAAAACAGTACCTTTGCCTCTTAGATCACTAATTTTTTCACAAATTGCCAAAACCTCATTGTAACAATCTAGAGACTCTTGCTTGTTCCCGCGCCTGCGTAATATATTACCAATCCCCAGTAAAACCTCGGCTTCACCTTGTGCATTGCCTAACTCTACATGGATATCTTTTGCTTTTTGATAGTAAGCCATTGCATCGTTCATTTGTTCCTTATTGTAAGCAATGCTACCTAAGTCTCTTAGCACATGAGCAACGCCAATTTGGTCTTCTAGCTTGGTGTAAAGAGCTTTACTTTTATCATAATATGGATGGGCTTCATCGTAGTTACCGTCGTCTGTTGCTAAGTTTGCAAGTGTCCGCATTGCATCAGCTGATGACCGAACATCGTCATGTTTTGTAGCAATTTGTAAGCACAATGTAGCAATTTCTCTGGCTTCATGCCGTTGCCCTCTAATATTCATGATACGTGATAATTGATGGTAGAGGGGGGCACGACGTGCATCTTCCTGTGACAAGGTGCTTAAAACTTGTTCTAAATATGTTTTGGCTAGATCATAATCTGCTACCAACTCAATTAAACGTTTAACTACAGGTAAAAGATAGTAGAATATTTTATCTATATCATCAGCTTTAAGCCAATGCTCCAGCAAGATTTGCTCATAGTTACTGACATTTACATAGGTTGCTTCAATAGCTTCGGCGGCTTGACGATTAAGCAGGATGACCTCTTCTTGTTCCAAATTTTGAATGAGCGACATGCGTAGTTTATCATGTGTAAATCGCCAGCGTGTATCGGCTGATGTTAAAACGCTCACGTAATTACCGTTGACGAGCCAATCTTCAATCATCGATGCATCAAAAACATGTTGTAACAATTTGATGTCAACTTCACGCCCAATGGTTGCGGCTAGCTTTTGAATTGGCAGATACTGTGTTTCAACTTGATTCAGACGGCTTTGTAGGACTTGCTCCATCCTACCTGTGAGAATATTATTCGGTAGTGGTGATGAGCCAATTTTATTCAAACTTCCCACATCTTCTGCAAGTGAACGTGCTGTTTCTACAATAAAAAAGGTGTTTCCTTCAGTTTGTGTTTGTAGGAACTCAATGATGTTGTCTTGTGCTACTTGTTTACCGAGAATAGAGGTGGCTAATTCACGTACTTCTGATGATGAGAGGCGATCTAGTAGGATATGAGTCATGCTCTGTAGTGTGTCGGGCAAGTCTGGCGATTCCTCATGTCGGTAATTCGCTACAATCATTAGACGAGACAATGTATCTTTCAAATTGAGGATTTGCTTGAGGGGTTCAAGGCTTTCTGTTGACCATTGTAGATCTTCGAGTAGGAGCAAGATTGGTTTGTTAATTGTCATCAGCAACTCAATAATCGTATTAGATAGTCTGTCTTGATAAGCAGAGCCAAGAAGTTCTGGTGGATCTGGAATATCGTGTCCGAGTATGTCACCGATGTTGGGTAGTATATCTTTCAGAATACTTGCTTGTTTATCTGTAAGAGATACATGTGGTACAAGATATCTGATGATATCTCGCCATAATTGGAAGGGTAGCCCACTACCTTCAACTGCTTGCCCTGTTAATACTGTCAGACCAGAAACTAAGGCATGTATTCTCAGCTCGTCTAATAACCGTGTTTTGCCTACACCAGCCACCCCACCAACGAGATAAAAAGCCGTCTCACCTGCAAGAACGGGAGAGATTGCTTCGCGTAAAGTTTTTAATTCATCACGACGCCCCACAAACGTAGCCGATTGTAAGAAGCTTTCACGGATGGCATGGGTCTCTTCTGGCAACGGTAGGTTGTATGCCTTACATAATTCTTGAATTACATCATATGCATTATTAGGCCGTTTTGCGGGATCTTTCATCATTAAATTTTTAAGGCATGGTTGTAATCTCGTATCTATATCATCGAGATTCACCTCTTCTAACAAGACTTGTTGGAGCAAGGTTGCAATATTATTGGATTCAAAGGGGTGTTTGCCCGTTAACATCTGGCACATAATTATGCCAATGGCATATAAATCAGATTGGATACTAGCTTGACCGTCCTGAAATAATTCAGGTGCCATATAGCGTAATGTGCCAGCTATTTCTTCCTGCTTATCGGACTCGCTTTGCATCCATTCCGAAGTAGCAAGACCAAAATCCATCACCTTTACAACATTTTTCTTCGTCACTAAAACATTATCGGGTTTTAGATCACGATGCACGACACCCTGCTGGTGTAAATAGTGAAGAGCCTGCAGTAATTGGATAATTAATGATATTTTTTCATAAATATCACTACACCAATAACTTGCTTCCATAATTGTTTGTGCATCATTCAATATAGGCATAGTGTAATAGGGGAGGTCATTATCATCAAACCCATAATCTAAAACACTGAGAACGTTAGGGTGTCGTAAACTCGCAAGTATACGGAATTCACGCGCAATGACATACTTTGCATCATCATTACTTGCTTTTGTTACATAGGCGAATTGAGTCTCTGGATATAACATTTGCTTTAGTGCAACTATATTATCTGTGAGGGTGTCTTTGGTTGCATATACAATGCCCATTCCTCCCTGACCAATTGTGTTGATGATTTTGTAGCGTATATTGGGGTACATAGAAAAATCTCTCGACATAATGTTAAAGGGATCGAATTAAGTATAGAATATAATGATGGAAGTCGCATCCATGATAATAAAGTAGGTTAGCGTATAAATGATGGTGTGAACGAATACCGCGCAATTGTCTTCGAGTTTTGTGCCTTTTCAGCCGTAGCGTCAATGTCTAAATGAAACCATAACGGGGCAGGTTAAGATCATATTGCTAGCCAACTCAATAAATTGGGCTAGCGTGTGAGATTTTGTTGCGCTTCTACGAAAACGCATGAATGATGGAGAATTGAGAATATGCGAAAACAGATCATACCGCTAAATTCAGAGCTTGGGTTGTCTGGTGATTATAATGCACCGTCTGCTTGGGGTGATGTCATTAGCGATGGCGTTGATGATGACACATTAGAGCATCTCTTCTGGCTTGAAGATTCTGTACCTGAATCTATGCAACCTTTGAACTACAACAAAGAGAAACGAGAACCGTATGTTTGGAGACAATGGCTAAAAGAACGCGAGAAGCCATCAGGCTTGATGATGTTAGCGCTTAACCCATATATGCTGTTGATGTTGACGAGCGTCTTTGACAAGCAGAATGAATTGCCAGATAACAGGGGTGAATTGTTTAAAGAGTTTGTTGATACCTTGATGGAGCGTGAAAATGTGCCTGAAGACGAACAAACACCAATGATCAATGGTTTGGCACAGGTCGCATATGAAATGCAAATCCAACGCCAAAATCTCCCCTCTCCTAGCGAAGCGGTTGGGAGAGGGCAGGGGGTGAGGGCAATAACGCATTGACCGTTCTACCTGAAGGCGATGTCAAGCGCCTTTTGGGTGAACGAGAGCTGTATTTGGCGGGGAGTGCCAGCATCTTGAGGTAGGTGAGCAAGTACGCTTTACGCATCAACTCTTGCAGGAATACTTCTCAGCGACGTACATGGATAACGAGATTAAAGCAGGGCGATTACAGGCAACTGACATCTGGAAGCCTGACAATTGGTGGGAGCGCACCAACTGGGAAGAAGCAGCGATATTGCTAGCAAGGTTGTACAGTGACGATCCGACACCGATTGTTGAGTGGTTGACGGATGTACAACCCTAATTGGCGGCGCAGTCCATCACCCGCAGTGGATCGAAAATGCCACCTGATGTAACTTTACTGAAATGTCGTGAGGCATGGCTACCGCGCTTGACAGTCATCACCCCCAGCCCCTCTCCCTCAGGGAGAAGGGAGAATTATGACCCTAATTCACATGCCAGAGCTGCTATAGGTCGGGCATTAGGGCAGTTGACTTTATCCAACGGTGGGATGTTAACCGCCAGGGTGTTGGTGTTATCATCCAAAATAGGGTTAAATTGCCCGATATTGACAGGGTAACGACTGATTCTAAATTCAGGTAACGGCTTATGTTTCTTGTATTAGGTTGCTGAGATATTTTCCCCCTGATGTGTTTGCTGTAATGTAGCGTAATTTAAGTGCGTAAATCCCTCAAAACGAGACTATCCGATTTCGATTGATGGGGAACTACAAACCGTCACACCTCACGATTTGCGTCGTACCTATGCCCAACAACTTTACCTAACATAACCTCAGATACCGTCTTAAATGTCAAGCAACAACCGCTTTGGATTGCAAATAATGTGGGTCAAATGAATTCTTTGATTTAAGTATGCCATAGACCAAATGCAGTAACTTACGCATGACAGC
>DIYL01000012.1 GCA_002428985.1 Anaerolineales bacterium UBA6055
AGTGTTGCCTTTAGTCCTGATGGACAACTAATTGCCTCTGGCAGTAGTGATGACACAATCAAACTATGGGATGTGGCAACTAGCAACGAAATTATAACTTTAGTCGGTCATTCTAACAACGTAAATAGTGTTGCTTTTAGTCCTGAAGGGCAAATACTCGCTTCTGGCAGTAGTGATGACACCATTAAATTATGGGATGTGGCAACAAGCGAAGTCAGAACATTTATCGGATCTAATAATATAAATAGTGTTGTATTTAGTCCTGATGGACAATATTTGGCATCCGGAGACCATGATGGCAATATCATCATCTGGGATTTGCGTGAAGCACCGTTTATGCAGAATGGTGGGTAGGTGCTGAGGATTAAAATCGCTCAGCTACACAAAACAAAGCCCACTCAAGGGGCTGGTTAGGACTTGATCGTCCAGAGCCTCTTTAGCAGGCTCAAAAAATCCGATTAGCCGACATGTTTTAACTTTCGTTGGTATGCAACACAAAACAAAGCCCACTCAAGGGGCTGTGTAGGACTTGATCTTCCAGAGCCTCTTTAGCAGGCTCAAAAAATCCGATTAGCCGACATGTTTTAACTTTCGGCAATTAACCATCTCTCCACGAACAAAACCAAATTATGCAAAAAACCGGGTAAAGCACTTGACATAGAACCGACTCTATATTATTCTATAGTCACTTACCCACATAAACGGGTAATTGAATTATCGGTCAGATTTGTACAGTTGGTGGTATAATCCAGCGAACCCAAGTCTGAATATTAGGAGTAACCCGATGGCTGACCGTGAATTTATCATTACCCCAATTGAGCTTGATATCAAGTTTCAATTACAACAAGCGAGTGTATTAGAAAATAGCTTGCATCTGTTGGGGTCTACGGATCACAGTTCGGGCTACGATCAATGGCTGTATGACACACGGGCAGCGCTCACCGATGATGAGTGGTTGCGACACAAGGTGGTGATGGGCGCACAATATAATCATGTGACGTTTACGGAGCATATGACGTTCACAGACTATATTGAAGCATTGAGCAAAGTTAACCCTGTCGATATGGCACGGCAATCGGTCGAATGGCTGGATACCCATGAGGATTTACCGTCATCTATCGAAGCGATGGTCAGCGAAGAGGCGTATATCGACGCGATGAAATTGCATCATGCAAAAAAACAGGAGATTAAAGGCTTTGCAATTGAAGTCGACGAAGATGAAGCGCGTCTGATGTATTCGCTCGTTAAACAACCGGATCGACTGCATGCAGTTGTGATTGACCACTTGACGATGATGTGGGAGCGATTTGTCGAAGCCGAGTGGAACAAACGCAAGCCGGCTCTGATGGAAGCACACGAAGCCAATAAACAGGTCGATTATAGTGGAATGTCACCCTTTGATGTGATTGATGCTGTCACTGGACGGGATATGCGCGGGCACTTCAATGATTACATTGAACGCAGTAATACACTGATACTCAGTCCGTCACCCCATGTTGGACCATACATCGGCTTCCATGAAGATCGTCAAAATCGCATTATTCATCTGTTTTATCGGGCGCGATTGCCAAAGGGTGTGACCAGTGTATCGAAGGCGTTAGGACGCTCCGAGATATTGGTACGGTTGAATGCACTAGCAGATGATACCCGCCTGCAGATGCTCGAGTTATTGATGGAGCACGGCGAACTATGTGCGCAAGATTTCATCAATTTACTCGATCTGAGCCAATCGAGTGCGTCACGTCATCTACGCCAATTAACCGCCAGTGGATACCTGACCGAACGTCGGAAAGAGGTCGCCAAATGTTATCAGATCAATACCGATCGCATTGACGATACCTTATCGGCACTACGCCAATATTTAGTCCGCGAAAGTTAAATCAAGCGGAATCACAAATTCCTACAAATTCATTTGAACCATTTCCACACATTCTACGTATAACGAGGTGAGGCATATTCAATGCGCCACCATGCGTAACCATAGGGGATAAAACCATGACACCATTTAACCGTGATTATGAATTAGGCAAACACTATCAACACCAACAACAAGACCAAGCACAGCGTCATCAATTAGCAAGCGTCGCCCGCGCAAATCAACCCAAGCGTCATATGCGTATTGCGCGTATCTATAAACCGACGCTGTTTAAACTGGGCAAACGGCTCGAATCTATCGGCACAACCTTACAGGTGCGCTACGGAGACCTGAAGCCGAGTCCATCCAATCGTTAGTTATCGTCATGTGCACGTGACGTACTAAGCAATACTTCTTGTAAAAACGATATAAGAGCAGGGATTAAGGCTCTGCTCTTTTGTTTTCTAGTCTGCCCTAACCAAAAGTTCGATTTTATGTCATGATTTGGTGCGATTGTTCAAGCCAATGAGATGATGACTGATGCAGCCAGACCGTATTGAAAAACTTTTATTCGCGCTGATTATACTCGGCTATGGGATTGTTGGCATATTATTTGCGACACAGACTCCTGCGTGGCAAGCCCCCGATGAACCCGCCCATTTTAATTATGTGGCACAAGTCACCGATAGTTGTTGTCCACTGGTTGAAGAGGGCGACTGGCAGAGCGAGTATCAACAGCAACTGACGAGCGTTAAATTTCATCCCGAATATTTAGATCGCTTAGATACAATTCAGTACGAAGATCATCAACCGCCCCTCTATTATTTACTAGCGACCCTACCGTATGTCTTAACCGATGGCAGTTTGATTGCGGTGCGCTTATTCTCGACGCTATTGGGTGGGATCGTCGTTGTGCTGACCTATATGATTGGTAAGCGCGTGTTGCCAAATAAGCCACAAGTTGCATTGGGTGCGATGGCATTGGTTGCATTCCAGCCCCAACATTTGAGCATTATCACATCAGTTAATAATGATGCGCTGGCAGAGGTTGTAATTGCAGTCGCCCTGCTATGGATTGTGCGATACCTACAGACCGATAAGGTCCCGGTGTGGCAACTCGGTTTGATTATGGCGATGGGTTTGATGACCAAGACAACCACATATTTCCTCGCTGGTGTGATTCCACTGGCAATTTTGCTCAAGTGGCATGCCCAACAGCAATCACCACGCCTATTGATACGAGCGTGGACAGTCTTCCTTGTGATTGCGCTCGGCATCGGCGGATTATGGTGGGTGCGCAATATTAGTGTCTACGGATTCCCAGATTTCCTCGCATTGGGTGCACATGACGAGATTGTTGCTGATCAGAAACGCACTGCCGATTATATTGCCGAAAATGGCATCGACACCTATACGCGCGAAATGATACGGGTGACGTTTAATAGCTTCTGGGGACAGTTTGGCTGGATGGCAGTCCCGCTTGATAATGTGCTCGGTGGATGGATTTATCGCGGATTTGCGATTCTCATGCTGGTCGGCGCGAGTGGGCTCGTCATCGCGCGATTACCCCGAAAATCCGAAGCGACCGCAAACCCCGAGGCACGGCGCACACAACTGAATATGTGGGTGGTGCTGACAGTCATGATTATTTTAGCAGTATTGGCTTACCTCTATTATAATTCCGAGTTTTTGCAATTTCAGGGACGGTATATGTTCGCCGGATTGATCCCATTTGCACTAGTGATTATGTACGGGGTTGATGCGTGGCGTGACCGTTTGTTATCCCGTTGGGAGATGACACAATGGCTCACCCCATTGGCGATGATGGGATTGGCCGTGGTTGATGTGTACTTGTTATTTGTGGTGATTGTACCGAATTTATCGCCTTGATTTAACAAATGAATGTACTGAGGATTAAAATCGCTTAGCTAAAAAGTACAAAGCCCATTCAAGGAGCTAGGAAATTGATTACAATAATTCGGTATACACGCTGAGGATTAAAATCACTCAGCTAGGCAAAACAAAGCCCACTCAAGGGGCTGTTTAGGAATTATTTGTCCATAGCCTCTTTAACTGGCTTCCCCAAACCAATAGCCGACATGTTTTAACTTTCGGTGGTGCGCTGAGTAAACCCAAAGGGCACGATACATCATGCCCCAAATATCTTGTATTTCTGTGGGGAGTGTATGACATCACTCCCACATAAATTTACTGCCGGATTTGGGATTAGCTACGTGTCAATTTGTAGCTGAAGGGGAACAGTGCGACAGGCACGAGTTTGAAATGTTGTTGTGCGAATGGGATACCGATGATGGTGATACCAAAGATGATCCCGAAGACGATATGTGCGAGTGCAATTTCCCAGCCGAAGAGTACCAGCCAGATAATATTGAACACCAATGATAGGCACCCGTCACCGCCATCAGTCTGTTCCACCGATTTTCCGAATGGCAACATCACCATAAAGCCGAAGCGAATGGCTTTAATCCCCAATGGGATACCAATAATTGTGATACATAATACCAGACCGCCTAAGATATATCCCAACCCTGCGAGGAAACCACCAAAGATTAACCAGATAATATTCCCAATGAGACTCATATGTGCTGTGATCCTTTTTCTATAACTCTCTCATATTATTATATACGTCTTTGAGCACAGTTTGGTTTCATTGCATAAGCTAATCATTGTCACCATATTTCTTACCGAGTTCCGCGATCATTGCTGTGATTTTTTCCTCAGTCTCCTTGATCTGAGTATTGAGGTCTTTTGTGTTCTGTTCGATTGCTTCCAATCGATCCTGTGATTCACGGAGTTGCGCGACCACCCGCTGGCGCAATTCGCCCTCTTCACCACTTGTACTTAGTGCGCTCATGTTCTTGCGCAGTTGCTCTTGCTTTTCGTAGATATTAGACCGCTCGATGTCATTACCGGAGATAATATCACGTATTGCCTCAATAGAATCGACTACTTTCAGTAAATCCCTTAAATCATCAATAAGACTATCGTCAATGAATTCATTTTCGAGCCATCTTGCCAAATCTATATATTGAATTGAACGTAGTTCTTGAGAATTATAACTTATGTATTGTTCTTTGCGTTCAAATGTTGCAGTGCTTTTAGCAGGTGCATTGACCTTCCAACGTTGATGTTCTAATGTTTTGTTATCAGGTACAGGGGTCTCGTAAAGCGACCAATTTCCATCGATCGGTGTTTCAATGGTGACAGTTTTATCAGAATCAGTAGTATTTTCGATTATATAAGTTGTGATACGAATTTGTTGATTTTGAAATTGCGCATAGGCTTTTTCAATTGAGATACCACGTAAAACTGTATCTGACGTGATCGCTTCTTTAATGACCACACCCAGTTCGACAGCATACGGCACATACACTGAATTGTTATCCTTAGTAAACGGGATAATAGCTTCCCCCTTATAATCACCATCTTCTACCAGCGTCACCGGACCTCGTTCAAGTGTCAAACCCGATTGATTCTCAAAACGCATTGAAGCAACCGGATGCGTTGTGAGTTTGTCTTTATTGTAAAGTAGTTCATGTTGATAGCTCACATCATGCCCGATAATCGGTACCAGTGCTGATTCACCCCGTTTGACTGTAACCGGCGTATTGACGACGTATTGGAATGTCTCGCCAGTATCACGTGTTTCAGTATTTATTGCTGTGGATTGTTGCACATCGCTACGGCTCATTCCTAACTGCTTATATCCCTTTTCCACTCTTCTAGCCCTGTTAGCAAGTACGGTAGAACTTCCTGAACGTGGTGACTCATCACGAAATGCCATCAGGACTTCACCTGCATCAATTTCTGACCGATATTCAACAGGTGCTTGTACTACACGCGCTTCATCTTTTACAACAGGGCGTTCGGGTATTTTGGACGCGTAGAGGTCGTATATAAATGAAATTGGCTGTCCAGCGACGAGTGTCACCTGCACATCATTGAGGTCTTCTTCTAAACGGTTATCGAATAATCCCCAACCTTGTAAAAGGGCCGTGCCTGTTTCGCCGTTCTCATCGGTTTCGGCAACAAGGCGATAACTCACGCGCCATGTCGGGCTCGGTGCGACATAATGCACAACGAGATCATGCTCACCCTCGCTCATGTGAATCGTTACCCCCCCGCCGGTTATCTTCTGTCGTGCTCGTATCAAGAAAATACGTCAGATCGTCTTTTGATTGTGCATCACGAATGGTGATTTGTCGGACATCAGTAAATGGGAAAATATGCGATGTGTTATCTGACGACAATAGCGACACATAATAGATGCGGTCATAATCAGTTGTGGCTTGATTATCAACACCAAGCATCCGTCCGGTGTAAGGCATTGGATTGCCTTTATTCGTTTCGACCATCAACGTCACTTCACGTCCACGTAATTGCTGTAATAGATTGACCGCAGTGGTATCATCCGTCAGGTTAATTGATGTGTTGGCAAGGCGATGACGTTTATCCATCGGGGTCTGATAATGGACACCGTAGACTTGCCCGCCTGCACGGTCAAATACCGCTAAACTCTTCAAAATATCTTTGACTTCCTCACGACGAAAAGTGAGTGTGGTTGATGTGCCTTGGACTTCGCCCTGTCGTACAAAAAAACCAACCCCATGTTTATACAGCACCATTTCGCGCACAGCTAAATCGGTCATGTTGTCTCCTATTGTTCTAGCATCCACTCCCTTTATTGTACTGTGATTAGGCTAATCCGGTTGTAGATTAGACTGGCATATCACAATCGCCTAACTCCACTACGCTTCCCCTACGATGCACACAAACTGTATTGGCAATTGAGTAAAACCGTATATCGCGTGTATAGTTTGTGAGCTAGATCAACTTAGTGAAAGACGCATCAATGAGCGTAGACAGCCCTGCACTATCGGCAGATGACAATGTGCAACAATCGCAACAGAAATCTGCCGAAACTGAACAAGACCGAACCAATGCCAGTGTGGCAGGTGCAACCGGTATCCTCGCACTCGGTAATATTTTTAGTCGGGTGTTGGGGTTAGCACGAGAAGTTGTGCTGACATTTTTGTTCGGGGCGACAGGGGCAGTCGATGCGTTCCAAGTAGCGATTATCGTGCCAAAAGCCATTTATGACTTGCTGATTGGTGGGCATATCAACGGTGCGATTGTGCCCGTCCTGAGTGAGATTATTACACTGCGCGGTAAAGATGAATTGTGGCGGGTTGTCTCCATCCTCATCAGCCTCGTTACAGTCGTTCTGGCGGTGCTAGTTTTGCTGATTGAATTATTCGCACCGCAAGTCGTCCAGATTGTAGCGGGTGGTGCAGATGCACAGACGCTCCAGCTCGCGACGGATATGCTACGGATGACAGCTCCTGCACTGATTTTCATGAGTCTGTTCGCCGTATTCAGTGGGACGTTGTATGCACTCCGGTCATTTTCGTTACCCGCATTTGCAGGTGTGGTCTTCAACGGGAGTATTGTGACGGTTACCTTATTGCTTGCCCCATCAATGATGCTCATTCCTAATCTCGGCACCGGTGTTGATTTATCGCCGTTTATCATCGCGCGTCCAGCTAATGGAATTTTGGTGGTCGCGTTCGGGTGGGTGATCGGTGCGATTGCTCAGATGTCGATGCAATTAGTCGGTTTGCGGGTCACACGCTTACGCCTGACATTTAATTGGCGACATCCCGTGCTAAAAGGTATCGCTATTTTATATGCACCGGTGATGTTCTCGTTGATTATGGATACGTTGATTATCCGCCCATTTAGTTATAATCTGGCGAGCCAGACAGGTGAAGGTAGTATCGCTTATATGAACTGGGCGACGACACTCATTCAATTTCCACAGGGCTTAGTTGCGACTGCGATCAGTGTAGCGATTTTGCCGACACTAGCGCGTCAATCTGCAGAGATGACTCCGGTCGCAGTCCGCGCTTTTAAAGACACACTCGGTTTAGGATTGCGCCTGACGACGACACTGATTTTGCCTGCTGCAATGGGTTTATTTATGCTAGCAGTCCCGATCATCGCGTTGTTATTCGAGCATGGGGCTTTCGTCTCGGCTGATACAGAAATTACAGCCCAAGCCCTGCGTTTATACTTAATTGGCTTGCCATTTGCCGCGATTGACCTCTTGCTAGTTTATGCATTTTATGCCCGTAAAGATACACTCACACCTGCGCTAATTGGTGTAGTGAGCTTAATTGTCTATATGTTGGTGGCAGTTGCATTAATTGACACCTATGGCTTATTTAGTCTGATGGTTGCCGATAGTATCAAGCATTTTGTCCATGCGTTGATTTCCGGTATTTTATTGGCGCGACGGATTGATGGATTTGGCTCACAGAATCTGCTGTTAACGTTTGCGAAAACCGCGACGGCTTCCTTGATTATGGGCGGGGTTGCATGGGTCACCTTACCGATCTTATCCGAGATGATTGGTACATCTGGCATTATCCGAGAAGCGATTCTGGTCGTGACGAGTGGTGCCTTGTATGGTGGGCTCTTCTTGTTTATTGCGTTCGTACTCAAAATTGATGAGTTACGGTGGATCGGTAGATTGGTCTACCAACGCCTGCGCGGATAATGATGTCAAGTCATCCCCAAAGCAATAGAGGTTCACATCATTCTCAGACAAAGGTTTGCAGAAATATAGTAACTTTTGCGATGCTATGGGATTATAATTAATGATCAATTGTTCCCGAGGATTCGCCTATAATGCTGGTCAAGTTTCTAAAAATGTTGCTCACAATTATTGATGTCCCACTTTATGCTCTATGGCAAGCTGGTGGTTGGAAACAAGACAATGATATGCCTGATGTAGATAAATTTATGCTAGCCATGGGGTATCACACCACATTTCGTGATTACTTCCATAGTATTCCGGTCGCAATCCATTTACGGCGTCGCCCCCGTATTATGATGAAACAAGAGCTACTCGACAATCCGTTTTATGGATGGTTCTTGAGGCTTGGTGGTGGGTTTGGTGTCGACCGTAGGCGCTCGCACAATTATGTCCAGTCAATTGTGGAAGACATCGAAAAAGAAGACCGTTTGGTCATGATTATCGCTCCCGAAGGTACCCGTCAAAAAACAGATGACTGGAAAACTGGGTTTTATCATATTGCCGTTGGTGCCAATATGCCCCTAGTCTTGGTCTATGTCGATTACGCGCGGAAGCGGGTCGGTTTTAGTGAAGTCTATTATCCAACTGGTGATATTGTCAAAGATTATCAGTGGATACACGATTTCTTCGCTGAATATGGGTCAGCACGCTATCCCGACCAATTTGCACTTCCGGATATTGATAAAATCCGCGCCAGAGTGAATGAACGCGAGCAACAAAACATCGAAAAATCGCCAGCTGAGCAGACATTTGTCACACCTTAGATATGATTATGCTTAGATAATATACAAATTCATTGTAAATTGATACGCTTTCTCGTAACATTTAGGTGTATAGTGTGTTGTAAGTTGTACCTTTACTTCTATAGGAAAATAGTCTGCTGATAGACAGATTGGTGGAATCATGTTGACACCTGATAATGTAGTGCAAGTGATTCTTGTCATTGTGACAAGTTATCTCATAGGGTCTATTCCAACGGCATACCTCGTCGGTAAGGTCAAAAATGTCAATATTTTTGAGGTTGGCAGTGGGAATATGGGCGGTACCAACGTTGCACGGGCTGTAGGAAAAGGCTGGGCATTGTTTACAATTCTAGCAGATGCTGGCAAAGGCATTCTGGCTGTGTGGCTTGCACGGGACGTTATCCTTATTGAGCATATTGGGGTGGCAACGACAGTCGCGGCAACCGTTGTGGTCATTGGTCATAATTGGTCATTATTTGCGACACTCCTCAGTTCTTCTTATGTTGAAGGTCGACTCACATTGGTAATTCGAGGCGGTAAAGGCGCAGCAACAGCATTCGGTACCATGCTCATGATTCAACCATTCCAGAGCATCGTTGCGGCAGGCATTGCCATCTATATTATTTCGCGTACGCGTTATGTATCGCTCGGTGTCTTGACAGGCTTCTTGGTCGCAAATATCTGGCTCGTCATCCTTGTCGGAACAGAATTCCAAGAGACAACCATCTTGCTCTATGTCGTTGCATTATCGCTGATGTTGTTATGGCGTTTTCGCGAGAATATCCAACGCTTGATGTCCGGTACAGAACGTCGCTTTGGCGAAAGTACCTCATAATATCCTGCTCAAACATAATGGGAGCGGTGTTGTCTGCTCCTTCAACGCTCCACTCACAGAACATCAAGTTATCAGAATATCGCGCAAAATAAGTGATTGTTCTTGCGGTACATCCAACAATCCCCATCCAAAGTTGCCCTGTGGCGTTACAATCGCATATTGATTATCAACCCAAGCAATGAAGCCTAGCGGTTTTGTCGGTACGCTGTCGGTCTGTAGCACAGTCGTACCATCAACGGCAAAGGTCGCGCCGTTTGGTTGCCAGTCAATCGTATAGGTATGGAAATCATCTAGAAGTGATGGTTCGAGGGTTGCCTCGGATACGCCAATAGCAGATTGCCCAATACCCCATAGTGCATCATATAGTGTTCGATTCCGCATGAGTAAAAATCCGATTGGTGCGAGTGGGAGTAATCCGTAAAATTGCCAGCTTTGAGCATCGAAAGTTGCTGCTTTCCAGCCATGTCCCGAACCACCTTTCGCCAGTGACATATTATTTGGTGGACTACCAAAAAAGAACCATACAGCCTGCGGAATTCTAAATCCGCGCTCACCAGGAACATACATATGATTCCAAAAACCAAATCCGGCGGTACCTTGAATGTCGCCTTCTGCCCGCGCAGTTACACTAAATTTTAGTGGCGGTGTATGTCGGAAGTTGAGTTGCTGAGGTATATAGTCCGTGATCTGTGCATCATGATAGTGGTCAGCGGTTGCTAGCGGAATGCTAAGGCGCAGGTGTGTATCTTCTGAAGATACTTGCCCTGCACCTAATTGTGTAATGTTCCAATCGTCGGGTAAACGCATCGTAAGTTACCGTACGACTAGATTACAGCTTTCTTCTTCGAATTCCACAGCTGTACCCGGTCCATAGAAACCGTAACCGTCGGTAATGGCTGTCTGCCACGTCAAACGATAGGTAATCAAATATTCACCGGCATCAAGTGGGCCAAATGGTACATACCAATAGACTGCTTGATCTCCACCTTGTGAAACATAGTCTTGTTGGAACTGTGATACATTAGAAATCTGTACCCCGTTGACTTTTAACTCATGCACAGCATTGTTCACATGTTGGTCGAGCTGAGCATTGTTGGTGGCGAACCACGCCCAGAAAATTTCGATAGTTGATCCGGCAGTCAGGGTCTCCGGTGCAGCAAGACCATAGGCGTTATTATTGCAGAATGCGAAGACATCAACGCCAGTCCGTGGCGCATCGGCAGCGCGTGTCGGTAATTCCACACTGTCACCTGTAATCACTTGTGTACTAAATGCAGTTGGCGATACGCCATCAGGAATAGCGAGAGCAGTTGCTGTCTCTTCAACGCTACCAACAATTGTATCCTCATCCGACACCGCTAAGGCAGTTGCAGTCTGCTCAACACTCAGAACCACCGAATCTTCAACCGACACAGCTAGCGCGGTTGCAGTCTGGTTTGCACTGGATGCAATTGATGTCGGTGCACCAATATCCCGTGGAACAGGTGTGTTGAATGTACCCTCTGATGTTGGTGTGAGTGTAACCAGTTGAATCGTACGGTCGTCCGCGTCTTCTTCATCCGCACCAATAGGTGACGGTGTTGGCGATGCAAAATTGCCGACAAGTGCAGTTGCGGTCAGATTAATCGAGTCAAAATCAACAACCGGCACATTCACAACTAAACTACTGGTTTCAGTCGCGTCGGGTGCGGGTGTATCGGTATTTTCGGGTAATTCATCCCCACCAACTGGTGTTGAAGTTTGGACTGCGCCCGGTGGTGTTGGTGTGACTGTTCCACCACCAATGATAGCTGTTGGTAAGGGTGTCCCGAGGAACAGCGCTGTTAAATCTGGGGATGCGGTTGCTGTCGGGAATGGTGTTGGTGTGTCTTCAATAAATAGCAGGCGTGATGCAACCCAACCTTCCTCGCCATCTTCAAGGCGAATGTTATACCATGTGCCCTCTGCATTTTGACCGACAACTTGTACCCCTGTCCCCGGTGCAAGCGATTCGAATGCACTAAAATCGACACTCGGACCGTTACGAATATTCACCCGTTGGAGCGACTGGATAATCCCGAAGACTGTCGGCGTTGCTGTTGGTGCAAGTGTATTGGTCGCGGTTGGTGGCGGTACAGTCGCGCTAGGCGTATAGGTAAAGGTCGGTAATGGGGTGCGTGTTGGAATCGGTGTGGCGGTCAGGCGTGGTGTCCGGCTGACAATTGGCAACAGTGTCGCAGTCGGTGCTTGTTGTTCCGATGCTTGTTCTGCGCCACCACAAGCAACAATAACCAGCGCCGTTATCAACAACACGATCCATATTTTTAGTGGGGGATGGGTCATCACGGTTTGCAAATGTGTGTCCTTTTTTAAAAACTGTAAGTAGGCATTTCTACCAGAAACTCCCTAAAGTGTACTAAAGGGTGTGCTAATAGGCAAAGTAATTTGCGAAATCCCCTATAGGTTTGCTCGGAAAAACTCTACCGTTCGGCGCATAGCTTCATTGAATGCAGGTGCGCTGATGTTATGTCCGCCACTTTCGTAAGCATGAACCTCATGTTCTTTATTGTTTTCGGTCAACACAGTCGAGAGGTCGTAAGTGTAGCCGATATTCACAATCGGGTCGTTAATCGAATGATGCAACTGTAAGGGATATTCCAGATACTCGATATTTTCAGTTAACGACACAGCCGCCCAATACGGATGTGACGTATCAAGTGGACCATATAACTCGCGTAATTGGCGACCACGACTAATGACTTGTGTTGATGTGCTGGCGGATGGGTTAAATGACGGGTCAGTAATTGAATATCGAGCAAAGTCATCATAACTATAAACTGCTCCAGCCCAAATTACACCCGCCTTAATATCTGGTTCGATTAGCATTGCCCGCAAAACAAGATTCCCTGACATACTATGACCCCACATTCCAATACCATCGGGATCAATAAAGTCGAGCGATTGCATACTTTTTAAGGCACTAATTGCATCAATCGTATATCCGGGTGAGAAATATGTCCCCTGTGATTCACCTTCAGATGTGCCGTGTCCGCGCATGTCAATTTTGAACACGACAAAACCGGATTCTGCCAAATACCGTACATAATCCACATACCGTTCGGTTGTGACATAACTACGTGGCGGGATATACCCATGATTAAACACAATCGCTTTAAAACCATCTTCGGGTGCAATGCCAAATGGGATAGTCATCAAGCCCTGTATGCGGTAGCCTTCGGATCGATAACTGGCGATATATTGGAAATAATTCGAGCCATTGGCTAGTTGGGTTTCAAATACGATTTCGCTGCCTTCAATCTCCAGCTCACGGAGATACCCTATCGTCAAATCGAACCCTAAGGGTTCATCCGCCTCTTCAGTTGATTCCGCCTCTTGTGCTACGACGACAACAGACAGGCTTAACACTGCAATCCATACAAACAATAATCTACAAACCGTTACCATGATGATTCCTCAGTGAACAATTGATACGCCACTTATTTTACCTGAAAATCTTTAACGTTAACTTACGCTTGCCATACGACTTGACATACCTTAACGAAAGTTGGTTGACATTACATAGAAAATTGATGCATTGTTTTTATACATCGGATTCATATACATAGAATTGTGAGGATTCAGTAATCAATTGTTGTATATGCCATTGCACCACCTTTTTGACGCTTTCACTATGGAGAACACAACTACATGGTCGTAAATGAACAACACCCGCAAGCGAAAAAACGCCCACTCTGGAAACGGTTACTTCGTACAATCCTGTTTAGCTTCGTATTGATTGTCGATGTTATTGGGCTTAGTCTGACATTGATGAGCCTCGGCTGGCTAGTTGTCGGAGACAGTAACCTATTCACATGGCATTTTAGTAGCTTAATGCCGGGGATTATCGCACTCACACCATTTGTTGTTGTGATTGGATTATTGGGTCGGCGACGTTGGAGTGCTTTTTATATCATCCCAGCAATGCTATTTATCGGATTATACGGTGCACAATTTATCCCATTTGAGCAAACCATTGCAGAAGATACGCAGTTACGCGTTATGACTTATAATACGCGCTTTGTCTCTGATGATGCCCATCAACTGGTTGAGGTGATTCTCGAAGCAGATGTTGATGTCGTGGCATTGCAAGAATTGAGCGAACCCGCTGCTGACTATTTTGAGGAACATTTAAAAGACGAATATCCGTATCAAATCACCTATACAGATGGTGTATCGGTCAAAGGCAAAGGGCTACTCAGTCGCTATCCACTAGAGAATCACAGCTTAGAGCGAATTTCAGGAAATAACTTGTTGCGGGCTGAATTTTCGTTTGATGGTGAGGTAATCACGATCATCAATGCACATCCATCCCCGCCGGGGTATGGCATCAATTTCAACTCACATAATCGCGAAAAGCATATCGACTGGATTATGGAGCAAGCCGAAGACAGCAGAGATACACTGATTCTACTCGGTGATTTTAATACAACCCAACACAGCGACGACTACGCGCAAATTACTACGACGTATCATGATAGCTTCCGCGATGTAGGTTGGGGATTGGGACAGACTTTCCCAGACGGTCAGGCTTTGCGCGGATTTAGTTTTTTACAGCCACTAATTCGCATCGATTATGTCTTTCACAATGATGGCTTACGCGCGGTTTCATCACAAGTCTGGCACACCTCCGGTGGGAGTGACCATCGTCCTGTTATCACAGCTTTTAATTTAAAGTGAGCCCATCGATAAACTAATAATTAAGTGGTCCAAAGAAGCAGGAAAAATCTCCCCACTGCTTATGGGAAGACTTAAAAGCCCCTCCTTGATGCATCGTGGAGGGGTTTGGGGAGGGGAAGATGAATTCAATTTTGAGGTGTATAAATCCAAATACATATGACCATCTACTTAAAAGGTAGTTGAAAATGGAAAAACAAAAGCACAAAAATAAGCGACAACAGAAACATTACTATCTTGAGTTTGCTCTGATTATCATATTGATCCTCATCGTTGTGGTGATCGTACTCGCTCTACTAGGTCCAGCTGTAGGGGAAATTCATAGTAATCTCGCGCCACAACTTAATTTAGGAGCTGGAAATTGAGAATATGCCTGATAAGCGAAAAGCTTTACCCAAGCATCTAACGAAAATAGAAAAACTTGCATTTCTTATCTGGATCACAGGCATCATTACCCTAGTACTCGCTATGCTCGGACCATCAATTAGTCAAGAATGCCAATCTCTACCAGAAGAATGTGGTGATGTAATGTATTGCACACAAATACCCGCTGAATGTATCACCATGAGCCCAACATATGTTCCATAAATCAAAACGTAAAAACAACGAACCGCGCTATAACCTATCGCATATGATTCAAGCGATGATTATCATCTTGATTATTTGCTGTATTCTCAGCGCGCTGATGACAATAATAGGTGAAGCTATTGCAAATTCCTTTAGCAATATGATGCCCTGTCTATGCACCCTAACAAATCGCGGAATTTAGAATATACGACACACCGAGACATAATAATGCCCCACAGCATATGTGATTTTTGATAGGGTGTCTCTATAATCAACACATAATATGGACTATATAGCGGTCATTAACTTTGATTATGAATAACAACAAAGCTTTTTGCTTTCCTAATGTATTAGATTATATTGATTCGTATAGTTGGGGAGAAATACTTATTTTATTAGTGGTGTGATGGAGGATTTATATAATCCAATAGTGAACCTCTATGAAATATAATTGGCAAATATGGTGACTGAAAATCAAGAAAAACTAAAAGAGATCCATTATGTGTATAGCGATAACAATGATTTTGTAAATGGGCAGGCTCAGTTTCTTATAGATGAAGAGGAAATTCTTGTTAATATTTTGAAAATCAATCAGGATTTTCAAATTGGATATATAGATATATTTTCAGTTTTTTGGATACTTTGTTTTTCAGGTTTTCCAGCATCAATCCTTTTTGTTTATGTCATACAAAAGTGGGTAAATCAAATTTCTAGCGACGAACCTATATCACAAATATTCCCAGATATAATAATAATTTTCGTCTCACTTATAGGTATTGGGATGGGTATTCGTTTGATACATAACCTATTCCTCAATATTAAGTTAACTCATTTTATGAGTCAGGATAATATATTAAAAATGATTTATAAAAATGGTGAGCTTAAGACCGGTAAGGTAAGTTCAATACACAAAGAAAATGACTTAGTAGAAATTAGATTTAGAATTGTTACTCCAAATTCTAAACCATACACATATAGATATTTTACTTCTAGACCCATTAGTCTTGCTGAAAATGACAACATTTTACTTTTTGTTTGGCAAAACTATATGATACCATTATAAAGTTAATATAATTCCAGCAAGTAAGCTTAAGTCTAGGAACGTTAAACTTAACGCATCTTGGCAAGTATTCTCACTACAAACAACTTATAGGTCAACCACAATGCGTTTAATTTTGGCATCTTCCTCACCACGTCGGCAACAACTCCTCACAGAGATGGGCGCAACCTTCGATATTATTAAACCCGATATTGATGAATCACAGCATGCGGGAGAAGCATTGCTCGATCATGTACAACGCCTGAGCCGTGAAAAAGCGCAAGCCGTTGTCGACCAGTTAAATGACGACCCAACTGTTGTGATTTCTGCGGATACAATTGTGGTACTGGCGGCGGATACCATCGGCATTGACGCAGAAGGCGAACTCCTCGGTAAACCTATCGATGCAGACGATGCACGGGCGATGCTCAATCGGTTACGGAATCGCGGACATCATGTTTATACAGCATTTACGGTGTATAAGACTGGCGTGACACCACAAATTATCACACAGTACGTCGGCACAAAAGTAATCATGCGGGATTATAGTGATGAAGAAATTGACGCGTATATTGCCAGTGGCGATCCGTTTGATAAAGCCGGGAGTTATGCGATCCAGAATGAGGATTTTCATCCAGTCGCGCGTATAGAGGGTAGTTATGACAATGTTGTTGGCTTCCCCGTTAAAGAAGTCAGACAGGCATTATTAGATGTCGGGTATCCAATTTAAGGTGTATTGATGCGTCGTGAGCAGATATTTTATGTGTTGAAATTAGCTATATTCACAAAAGTTCTACTTGTTCTGCCATTTCTTCTATTACTGATTGTATATCCTGCACCTAACAATAATCGCGATCAACAGCGCCTGATTCAATGGGGACATGACACACCTTTCCTACAAGACATACCAAATTACTCCAATCAACTTGCGACACTACCATTCGATGGCCTTATTCTAGATATTGAATCTCCTAATGACCGACGCGGGTTATCATGGTTATTATTCCGCGAACCAATTGATAATGAGCTACTCACAACGATTCGCGAAGAATTCACAGATTATCAATGGGGCGATTTAACTGATAATTTCTTGCGTGTCACAATTTATAATCCAGATTTAACTTGGGATAATTGGGATATATGGACTGCGAACTTAGCAGAAATTGCGTCCCTAGCACGCGATTTAGGATTTGTTGGTATTATGTTCGACACCGAACAATATCCGCCGAACATCGACATCTTCGATTATCCAGCACAGAATGCGGATACACCACGTTCATTTGATGCATATCGAAATCTTGCATATCAACGTGGGGCAGAGGTCATGCAAGCGATACAAGAACGCTATCCTGATATTACTATTATGTATACATTAGGTATCACACATCGTATTCCGTGGCTAAACGCACCACCACTTGACGAACATCGTTATGGTTTACTTGTACCATTCATTGAAGGCATGATTGATGCATCCGAGACATCGGTAACACTCATCGATGGTTATGAAGCGTCATATCTTTATCTGACTGAGCAAGAGTTTTTGACATCGTATAAATGGATACGTGGTGGTGTTTCGCTTCAATTAGACGACGGGCAACAATACCGCAATACAATGCAAGCAGGTTTTGGTTTATGGCTCGATCCCTATTGTGGGGACGGTGGACTACCTGAGGATGGTTGTGGTTTCACCCAAGCAGAATTTCGGACAGCTCTATCATTGGCGTTACAATATAGTGACCGCTATGTGTGGCTTTATAGTGAGCATATCGACTGGTTTGAAAATCAGGGTATTCCATCAAGTTGGTGGGATACAATCAATACATTTAGGCAATAATTTCCCTATATAAGTGCTTTACCCATGCGTAACATACCCCAGCGAATGCCATCATCTTTGCGTTTCTTCGACTCATCAATGATTGTAAATCCTACCTTTTCATAGGCTTTGATGGCAACGGTATTACGCTCGTCAACATCCAGCACCATCCGTCGACAATCCTGAGACACCGCTAAATCATTCGCGTGTTGGAGTAAGGTTTTACTATGTCCGCGTCCACGAAACTCTGGATATAGTGCGACGATTTGAATATAAAAATCGTGGTCGTCTAAATTAGAACCGATAAATTCAGTCACTTCGCTGAGGTACAACCCGACACTGATATATTGGATGTATCGCCAGCCAGCAAAGTGACGGACAAGCCGTTCATTATACTGATCATTATTCTGCTTCTGCGATGCTGTCCAACCATTGACCATACCCGCGATATTTTTGCCATCCTCCAAGAAGTGCGTAAATTGATAACTATTATCGTTATCGGGTTTACCATACAAGCCTTCAAGGATGCGGTTCGCCTGTTTACCAAGCAAATTCGTGTATAGATTATCACTGGCGATTTGGGTCAGTTGGGCGAAGTGTTCGGCGTGTTCGGGTGTTGGTTGGGCTGTGATCATTGCCATGGTACGTGCTTTCATCTCGTTATCGTTTGCTTATAATCCAATACGTAAAAAACGGATAAAAGTCGCTCATCTGTATAAATAGATAGCCTGTGCCAAGGTTTTGCGAGTATAATACAAATATGTCACCAAGAAGACTATGAGAGCGATTCACTATGGACAATGATAGCTTATTGCAACGCGCATCTAGCCTCGCCGAAAACGGCAATTTTGATCTAGCGCGGAAATTTGTAATTCAGGCGATTAAAAACAACCAGCAAGATCTTGAAGCATGGTGGGCGATGGCACACGTCGCGCGAACTGATAAAGAGCGTAATCGCGCTGTAAGTAAGGTCTTGCAACTTGACCCCTCACATCCCCATGCGTTACATATGCGCGACCAAATTCGTGCAGGGAGCATTCCACCATTGGATTATGGTGGCAGTGTCGATGCACCTAAACCAGCTGAATCGGATTTTCTGGCGAAATCACTGATCACATTATTTGCCTACTTTTTTATGTATGTTGTTGGCTTGGGACTAAACCTATACTTTTTAAAGGAAGCGCGCACCTACCAAAGTACCCACGGGGTTAAACCTGACAATATGGGGTGTTTATGGGCGATGCTCGCGGTTTCTGTTGGTATTCCTGTTGTACTTTGTGCACTCATTACCGGTCTTGCAATGTTCGGTATGTTGTTGTCTTTATAGTAAGATCACATCACATTTTATTGATGAGTTTATAGGCTTCATCCGTTAGCGGTATAGCCCAATTGAGTTGATCGCCGACCCAGTCTGCCTCCAAATAGCGTTGATCTTGACCAACGAGCAATCGCCACAGGCTAGTTGCCGCTGTATCATCACCCAGTGCATGATGTGTCACGGCTTGCCCTGCAATAAACATCAAATGTCCGGGACGAATATCGTTAGCTTGCTTGAAATCAGCTAAAGCTGCGTCGTATGTACCATTCTGAAAGTGAATTTCACCCCGATTGTTATAAGCCAACACATGATGCGGTTCAAGCTCGATAATCGCAGTGAAGTCTTTTACCGCGCGATCATATTCACCGAGCTTCCCATACGCAATGCCACGATTATTGAGCGCGTTGGTTAATTCGGGCATGAGCAGAAGCGCACGGGTGTAATCTTCAATCGCTGCGATGGTTTCACTAGTGGCATCATATGCATTCCCCCGATTATAAAACGCATACGCATGTTTCTCATCCAACGTCACGACAGTTGTATAATCAGCAATGGCCTCTTGTGTGCGTCCTTGGTTGGCTAATACATTGCCCCGATGATAAAACGCGCTGATATTTTTACTATCAATTTCAATCGCTTTATCAAATTGTACTAACGCGCCTTCGATATTGCCATTTTGCGCGTGTTCAAGTCCAGCGGCGACATAATTTTCTGCTGAGTAGTTTGCATCGGACATCGCATTATCCCCATTTCGTCATCAATACTATTATTTTATTGTACTCGATTTCTGTTTTGCTCATATCCAAATTCAAATACATTTCTTGCTTGCGGACGACAGTCCGTTACAGTATGCTGATACCAACATTATCGGATAGGGAGACATAACATGAGCGACTTTAACGAAAAAGTAATGGCAGAATTCCGTGCAAATGGTGGTGTTGTCGGTGGATTTTTTGAAGGCAGAGACTTATTGATTTTGCATACAATTGGTGCAAAAAGTGGCTTGAAACGTGAGACACCGTTGGTCTGTAGTACAGATGGCGACCGTTATGTGATCGTCGCATCAGCAGGTGGCGCAGATAACCATCCGGCTTGGTATCACAACCTCGTCAAAAACCCTGATGTGACCATCGAGGTGGGTACAGAAAAATTTGATGCGATTGCAACCATCGCCGAAGAACCCGAACGTACCCGCCTGTATGAACACATGGAAACGGTCGGCGAGTTTTTTAGTGAATACAAGCAAAAAGCCCAGCGCGTCATCCCTGTGATTACGATTGCGCGCAAGTAGCTATATAGTCAGCCGGAATACATCAAGTTTTGTAGGGTTGATGCCGTGTCATCAACCGCCTACGTTCTTTCTCAGCTGTAACAGGCTTCAGTTCTACGAACCTGATAGGGATTAAAATTTATAAAATATTGTTGGGTTTGCTATCGCACATGAGTATCAGCCTGTTGAAAAAGTCACCACAAGGGTCTTTTGCTATCACTTGACCAATCACAGATAAGTGGCATCAGAGCTAACTGATTGTTCCAGTTCAATGAGAAATTTGGTTTCCTCTCCATACTTTAGTATCCGTTTTTTTCCTGGGTCCAAGCCATCTAATAACTCCAATAATTTTGGCCTAGTTTCAGCCTCGAAGCACTTAATAACATCCATTTGAAGGTCTCTGACTTCTTGATATAAACAACCCGCAACAATATCTAGATTTGGAGAATTTTTCTCATCAACTATTCTTTGTTTAGCTCTCTGTATGCAAATTGACACCGGGACATCATAGTAGATAACTAAATCTGATGCGGACAATCTTTTTTCTAAAGCGTCCCAATATCCCACTCCATCAATGAGCCAACGATCATTAGATATCCACTTTTCATGCAAGGCTTGATATGAGGTTTGTTCTCTTAGCTTCCACCCTGGCATCCAATAGATTTTGTCGATTGTAAAAATCTCCAGGTGTAATACTTCTCCAATTTTCCTGGATAACGTTGATTTCCCGGCAGCTGAGTTGCCTACTATTGAGACCCTTTTATACACATTCATGGTTTCTGTTCCAGAATAATCACCTTGTCTTGTTTTCGTTTTGTTGGTAGCTCAAGTTCAGTTTTTCGAGCTACCTTTCCCTGATGTGGGATATTATTAACTTGCTGCAATTATACTGCATTTCATTTTCTTTGTATTACTCGGATGCAGATAGTGGATTTTTGGTCAAGTGATAGCAAAAGACCCATGTGGTGACTTTTTCAACAGGCTGATACTCATGTGCACTAAACCATAATCGACCCGGGCTCAAGCAGTTGGGGTTTTGTGTTTATAGGGATAGATTGATAGCCCCTTATAGATAGAACCCGCCAAGTCCGAGTAGGATGATTGCTGTGATTAGTGTCCAATTGAATCCTATGCGTCATCGTTTAATCATGATCACCTCCAATGTTAAATAATTAGAGGATAACACGCCATACAAACAATGCACAAAGTCAGCGAATATTAAAGCACGCGCGACGAATATAGAGGCTGGCGTTGACCGCGTGTTTGGTAGAATACATGCCGGATGAGATTCGCTTGGGCGGTGGTCAGCTCGGATTTGCGGCGCGACATCGCTTTTTGGGCGACATCAATAAATTTCTCTAGTGTATATTCGCTGACGTTGCTCCCGTCACTCCAGACAAACGGCGGGATAATCTTGGGTGCGAGCCCGTTCATGATATTGGATGCAACGCCGACAGTTGCCCCACCCACAAGCATCACCCCAATCCCAAGTTTGACATGATCGCCGAGGACAACCCCCATCTTCATCAATCCGGTATCAACCATCGCATTGTTGACTTCCATTCGCACATTGCTATAGGTATTTTTCAGGTCGCTGTTGGTCGCAATCGCACCGATATTGACCCACTCACCGAGGTAACTATGCCCCAAAAAGCCAGCGTGATATTTATTGCTGTAGCCTTGAATAATCGACTCTTCTAATTCACCACCCACACGACACATGGGACCGATTGTTGTACCTTCGCGGATTTGTCCACCGACTATGCGAGTTTTATCGCCGATAAATGACGGTCCTTGTATCCAACTAAACGGCTCAATTTCAACACCCGCACCAATATAAACCGGACCTTCACGGGCATCAATCACTGCCATCGCATCAATCCGCGCACTGTCGCCAATATAGATGTCGGACGGATTGTATAAGACCGCTTGCTCATGCACATCGCCATAAATGCCCGCTTGCACACAGGTGTTGATGTCACTAACGAGGATTTCAGGATTAATCTCGATTAAATCCCATATGTATTCGGCACAGCGCGTTTCCATCTCAACTTGTTTGACTGTCTCACCGAGGGTGGCTAACGCCATATCACTATCTTGATCAAGTAGATAATAAGCAAGCTGACGAGATTTATCACTATCCAAATAAGCCGCAATCAACCGCCCTTTAGATAAATAAACGGTGTTTTCATCAGGTAATAGCGTAATTGCGCGGGATAACTCGAATGCGGATAATATCCCGCCGTTGACAAATAACATCCGTGTGTCGAGATCAAATGCCGAGGTCAGCGGATTAAATCCACTTTCGCGCAGGGTCGGATTTAAGTTTTTACGACAGATCAGCGTGATGTCATCCGGATTAAATGCTTTGACAATCCGTTCATATAACGTAAAAATCCCGCACCGTAACTGAAACACCGGACGCAGATAGGTCAGTGGATAGAAATTAGAGTAGGTATCATCTTCAAAAATACAAAGGCGCATACACATCCCTCGGCTAGTTCATTCGTGGGCGTAAGTTTAATCGTTATTTGTGAGGATGACCAGAGGTGCTATTCGTCTCGAATCAATGGATCATCGACGAGATGTTGCCATTGATCAAGTCGTTTTTCGAGTTGTTTGACGATGTTCACAAACTTGCGCTCATGGAGTAGATTGGTCGTTTCATAGGGATCATCCAGCATATCAAACAATTGTGTGGTAATCGTATCGCCACAGCGCGACTTGATAAGTTTATAGCGACTACCTCGAATTGCACGTTGATAGGGTTTGTCACGGGGATGGTCAAATGTATCTTGATATGCAGTGAAAAGCGTCTGACGATGAGCATCGGTTATTCCATTTAGAACGGCATTCACACTGTGTCCATCACACGTTGAAGGAATCGGCACGTCTGCTCGTTCACATAAAGTTGGAAACAAATCGAGTAGATAGACAAGTGCATCCGTTTGCCTTCCAACAGGTATGTCTGTCCCGCGCACAATCATTGGAATCCGCATGCTATGATCATACAGATTTTGCTTACCCATCAGCCCGTGTTGCCCGACAGATAAACCATGGTCAGCTGTATAAATCACAATGGTGTTGTCGCGTAGTCCATTGTCATCTAATGCCTGTACAATCCGACCAATCTCAGCATCCATATGCGAGATCATGGCATAATAATCGGCGATGTGTTGTTTAATTTCCGCCTCGGCACGTGGATATACTGCCAATACTTCATCCCGAATGTCACGATTGCCTAGGTCAAATTCATGTTCCAACGCAAAGTTAGGAGGTAGGTCAATTTCATCGGATGAATACATAGTGTCATATGGTGGTGGAGCTGTGCGCGGGTCATGCGGTGATGTAAATGCGATATATGCAAAAAACGGATCGTCATCGTCCGTACTGCGACTATTCAAGAAGTCAATCATATCATCTGAAAATAATGTCGTGGCGTGGATATTTGATACCGTTTCGACAGCATGTTCATCATACGCCCGTGATGGATCAAAATCGTGGACAGCAATCGCAAATTGATCATCGGTCATTCCGCCAAAGAAGACTTTACCCCCCGTGCTAAAACACCGAGCAAAGGTCTCGGAGCGATTATGCCATTTGCCCGTGCCAAAGGTAGTATAACCATTTTGCCATAATAGTTCAGGGAGTAAGGGGACGTCTGATGAGAGTGGATCAGGTGCTTGGAATAGATTGCGCCCTGTCATGAGCATCGCACGGCTGGGCATACAGACTGCCCCTGATGTAGACCCCATAATATGCGCATGGGTGAACGTTGTACCTTCCGCCATCAGCAGATCAAACGTTGGGGTTTTCACAGGTTCTTGCCCCAGCGCGCCAAGAGCTGAATGACGATGATCATCCGCAATCATAAACAAAATGTTGGGTCGGGTTGCCATATTTCCCCTCCGATAGTGATATATCATGCACTATCGTTATTAGACCCAACATGGCGTTTAGTTGCAAATTTTGATTTTAAGTATAAGCTTCGGTACGCCGTTTGGATGCCGTTAAGCTACGATGACGGAATTTAATCTGCCACACGCGGAAGGCAGCTTCGAGCGCAATTGTTGACGACATTTTTGAGGTGCCCCGTTCGCGATCTGGAAAGTGAATCGGGATTTCAGTAATGTTATAATCAAGCTTGTGTGCCACAAAAATCATCTCTACTTGGAAGACATAACCACTCGCATAAACTTGATCCACGTTAATGCCGAGCAACACATCCCGTTTATAAAGACGGAAACCACCTGTTGCATCGCGAACAGGCATATTGAGGATGGTTGGGGTATAGATGCGATTCGCCCACCAACTAAGGAGTTTACGGATGGGTCCCCACCGTTCATCGACGCTCCCGCCTTTAATATAGCGCGAGCCGATGACAATGTCATGATCACTTGCAAGCTTTAGCATTTGGAGGATATATTTGGGCTGATGGGAAAAATCACAGTCCATCTGAATGATGTAGTCCGCACCCATTGCGATTGCTTTTTTGAAACCCGCTTTATAAGCAGGACCTAGCCCATCTTTTTGAGTACGATGGAGGACGTTGATCCGTCCGGCGTAACTATCCAGTTTTGCGAGGTTATCTGCAATTTCACCCGTGCCATCAGGCGAATTATCGTCCACCACAAGTAAATGAAAATTCGGGATTTCTAGTCCAAATAATGCCTGTACCATCAAATGCAGATTTTCTTTTTCATTGTAAGTGGGCAAAACCACCATAACTTTTGGATGTGTGTCCGTCATATATGCCTCGATTGCTGTATATCACCTGCACTGATATATTGCGCGACTATTATCAAATGCGCCATGTATCATAACGCACCGTCGCAGGTTATGGTACGCTGATTCTCTGTGTTTTATTATACCGTTATTCGATTCCAATTTTCGTTGTGATACATCCATTCCCCTCTTTTGTACTGATACCTGTCTAATGAATCCTGCGTATAATGAGGCAAGATATGCTAAAAACACAAAGGACAAAATATGCGATTTTTACGGTTAATCGGTGTGCTGGTGGGGTTGTGGCTCGTGTGGATGACCTCTGCACAAGAAGAATACACCGCTGATGATGATTTTTTCTCATTTACAATACCCGAAGGTTGGACATCCGACATCACACCCGACCGCATCCAACTAAACACTGAGGGATCGGCTGTGACCGTTTATCTAGTCACACAAGATTCTGACGATCCAACAGCATCAATTGAGCCAGCGATGGATAGCATCGGGGTAACTTATGGCGCACTCGCCAGTGAACAAGATGCACCGCTCCCTAATGGTGTTTGGCGCCAACATATTTACAGCAATGGTGCAGACTTAGCACTGGGTCTCGCACAAGTTGCTGACGGACGCGCACTGGTCATGATTGTCACTGGAAATCAAGCCGAGATTCAAGCCCTTAATCCGCAAATCCTGAGCATTCTAACCAGTATCCAATTAGGTGAAGATTTATTGCCGGCTTATGTTGATACCGAAGTCTTTACCGAACGTGATGTGACGTTTGGTAATGAGCCATTTCTACTTAACGGGACATTGAGCGTCCCAACAGGTGAAAGTACATTTCCAGCGGTTGTGATTGTACATGGTTCAGGTCCGCAAGATCGTAACGGCACACTCGGTGTACTAGCATCTTATCGAGACCTTGCACAAGGACTTGCCTCGCAGGGGATTCTGGTATTGCGTTATGATAAGCGCACCCTCACACATGGTGCAACGATTGCAATCGATGAAACCTTCACAGTCGATACCGAATCAACAGATGATGCAGTGCTAGCAGTCGACTTTTTGAAAACACTGCCCGAAGTTGACACAGATCGTATTATTGTTCTTGGACATAGTCAGGGTGCATCGTTAACACCGCGCATTATTGAACAAGCTGATGGTGTTGCTGGCGGGATTTTGATGGCGGCGGCTACTCGTCCGTTTGGTGAGTTGGTGCGCGAGCAAATTGCATATATTAGCGAGATCAATCCGGATGCAGCAGTCAGCCCACAAGTGGTTGGCTTACAGACAATCGTTGCTAATTATGATGCGGTCAATGCTGGCACGAGTTATGCCGAGACATTTGGCGCACAAGCGACCTATTTTGAATCACTCGCAGGGCTCGACCCATTGGTGACATCACAACGCATCGACACCCCACTGCTTATCTTACAGGGCGAACGTGATTATCAAGTCACGATGGTTGATTTTTCTGTGTGGCAAGGGGCTTATGCAGAGAGTGATCGCGTCACACTCAAAAGCTACCCAAGGCTGAATCATCAGTTTATGTCACAGGGGGATGTGTCGCGTTTGAGCGTTCCACAAGATTATGAAATCCCAGATTTTGTCAGTGCTGAGGTGATCCAAGATATTGCCAACTGGATTGATGAACAGTAATCTAACTATGCAAAATGGCGGGCAACAACACTGCTGTCCGCCATCACGACGCTGTTTCTAGTTATTGACAAACCACGTTTCGAATGCACGAATCCCGTTGATCGTTGGGGTGCGCTCAACATTGGGTTTGGTTAGCTCGGTGTCAGCAGTCCAACTGATCGGGATGATAATCACATCTTCGAGTAAGGTGGTTTCCATCGCTTGCAAAAATCCGAGAGGATCTTCAGCTGGTGCTTCGCCATATATCGCATCATATGCTGCATCAAAATCTTCACTTGAGAACATCGTTGCTTCGCTGAAATCACCATCAGTCACAAACGGTGTCAGATAAGATTGACTCAAAGCTGTATCAGAAAATGCCTCGCCCACCCACACAGCGGAAAACTCGCGATTTGCAAATGAGCCGTCAAAATCTTGTGGTAACAATGTGACATCAATCCCCAATTGCGATTGCCATTGTTCGGCGATTGCTGTGGCTAACTGACCGAAATAACCTGTATTCCGATAAATCAAATCGACGCGGGTTTCATCAAGTCCAGCAGCTGCCAAATTAGATTGTGCTTGTCCGGAATTAAACGCATAAACAGATGCACTATCAGCCGGCGCATCACGAACAGTTGGTGGCAAGTAACGCGTAGCAGGGGCGTTACCATTGCCGATGATGATGCTTGCCAGCGCGTCACGATCAAGCGATTGGGCTAATGCCTGACGGAATTGTGGGGATGCAGTCGGGAATGTTTCGCGCAAATTGAGTCCATAGAAATGCACAACATCACGCGGCGATTGGCTCAGCTCATCGCCATAGGTTTCTTCAATCGCAGTGAAATCGGCAATCGCCGGATTAACGATCAGATCAATTTCACCCGCGTCATATGACAACAACGCATCCTCACTATTCAAAAATGTGAAGATGATATTATCAATCGTTGGCGGTGGCACAAATTCTGTCCCTTGCCAGAACGGATTGACAATCAAGGATACAGTCGTGTCATTAAATGAACGGAGGGCATACGGTCCATAACTGACAAAATTATCAGGTCGCGCCCAATCCATACCAAATTCTTCAATTAACCATGACGGTTGTGGCAAAACTTGTATCTGGCTCATGAGTTGTGGAATATCAGCATTTAATCCGCTGGTTGTAATACCAATATCATTGATATTGATCAAGATGCCGACATCTTCAGACGATACCTCACCATTGATATAATTGACCCCGTTATCAATCTGTTCGCCGATGGTATAGCTGTATTCGGTGGCTAAATCTGGGTCGAGCGCCCGTAAAATCCCATAAGCAACATCAGAGATCGTCACCATACGCGGGTCGCCGTCTTCATCGAGGACTTGCACAACTTGTTCTTCTTCGGGGTCATAACGTACCCACGGGATGTCGTCTTCGATCGCAAAACGATAGAGAATTGTTTCGTCGGGCAAGAATGTACGTGACCAGCTTCCAGCTAAACCGGGTTGGAGTGTATTAGTCAATGGATCCATACGTGTGAGCCCCACATAGAGGCTATGGAGCACTTGTTGGCTGGCAATATCGCCTGCAAAAATCGGGTCTAATGTGGCGATGCCTGTCTCACCGAGATTGACCGTTAAGGTCTCGCCTTCGAGTTCTTGGGCGGAGACAGTTGATAAACACAAGGCAAGCAAGCTTATGATCACAATCAGCGCGCGTCGTAAATTCAATGGAAATCCTCCAGTATGTTTTAATACCCTTCAGAATCCGTCACAGATGAACAGATTCACACCTGTCATTATAGCCGAATTCACAACACTGGATATAGCCCATCAGTCGCGCTTTGTACGATTTTAATGAGAGCTTACATAGTGCCCTCATCCCCCCAACCCCCATAACTGTAAACTTAGGAATGTCAGTTCTATTTGTCATCACCACGCCACCGGAGGCTCAAAGCCTTCCGGCTACTCAAATCAAAAAAGTCTGCTCAAGAGACTCTTGTAAACCGCTTTAGCGGGTTTTTCAATATCCAGTAGCCTGCCCGTTTTGAACGGCAGGCGGTGCATGGAGTCATGTAATGATGTTGTTGATAGATTATTTTGCTTAACTTGACAGGCATGGGTCCCCAACCCCCGAACTGCGATGTCTACGTGCATCTCCCGAAAGTTAACACTGGGAGAAGGGGGAGCTTACGATTTCTTGAAGTTACTGACCATCTATATCTAACAGAAGATTTTATACGGTTGGATAATGAATCCAGTTAACACGAAGTTATGATTCGTCTTCCTCATCTGCTTTTTCGGCTTTGAGTCTCTCGAGGAGTGCGCGGATTTCAGCTTCATGGGCGAATGGTTCATACATCGACTCATCCCAGACAGGCAATTGCGGTTCGTCAACACCCAACTCGGTGAGGATTTTGCGGGCTTCGTCTAATTCCCAGCGACGCACATACGGTTCACCCTGTGCCCATGCCCACCTGTAGAATTCAAGCGCTGCCTCCTTGGCTTCTTCAAAATTACCAGATTTTGTATGAACCACAGCAGCCGTATGTCCATGACTATCTACTCCATCGTTAACTATACGTAGTGCTTCTTGCCTATTGCCTATTATTTGATATATCTGAGCTAATCCATCCCAAGCTGATGTATAACGTATACCTTGTTCATTTCCTATATGTATCGCTTGAGAGTAATACTGAATAGCACTATCATAATTCTTTTCTCGTCTAGCTATGTCACCGCGAAGCCGAGCAATCAACCGTTGATTAAATTTATCTAGTAGCTCTATATTATCATTTTCACAGTCATTAAGTTGTTTTTTGATATCACTCGCATCAACATTTAAATGGATTAGTGTTTTTATATAATTTAACTTTGCGGTGATTTGAAAGCTATCTCTGATACTATATTCAATAAACTTAGAGTATGCATCGTTTCCTTCTTCCCATTTCCCAAGGATGTAATTAATCTCGATTAGAGAATAGTATGAAAATGCAATAACGTTCTTTTCTTCAATCGTCATATCATTATTTAACTCTTTTGCAAGCTCTAATGCGATATTTTGTACTCGCAGTGACTTATCTAGTTGATTCACGTTCATCAATGAATGACCATAATTATTTAAACCAATTTTAAGATTGACTATATCTTTAAGTGCGAGTTTATTGGCAATATGATTTGTCTCAATCACAATTGCATCTTCGTGATGTTCCAAATAATATAGTACAGTTGCCATTTGACTCAAAATATAACCCTGCAGTTTTTCTGATGTAATACGTGGCATATTGCTTAAACCATCAGAGAAAAAAGGTAAAAGTAGCTCATAGGCTCTATGATATAAAGCTAATTCATCAAAAATGAGGCTGTCAGCAATTCGATTTAGAAAAAGTTTTGCTGCTTCGTCGTACTTGTTAGCACCAATTAATGCATTGTACATTGCAATTAGATTCTGCATATCAGCATAACTGGTAAAATAGCCCCTTGAAGCATTTCTTTCCTGTGACTCGAAATGATTGTAAATAAAATCAAAGGTTTTAGGTTTGTCATCCTTGCTTAATTGAGAAAATGAATATCCTCTTACTACTGGATGAAGATCGTACTGATTATTGTTGCTATCCCACCAGATAAGCCCCCGTTCTTCTAAATCCTGTAAAAGTGCATCAAATTTTGCAATCGCAATATAATACTCATTAGATTTTTCATATTTCATCTTTAGCATTAATGATTCAGAATGTGACCGATATCGTTTTAAATACTCTCGATTAATTTTTTCTCTCAGTTTTTCACTATGTTTCGGATGAAAACGAGGCTTTCTCGGCATCTTTGATACTTTGGGCATATTCATATAAGGATTAAAAACATTGAGTGTATCAATATCAATGGCATTGCCGAGGGCCGCCATCTGGCTCAGGAGTTTCTGTTGTTCGGGAGATAAGCCTTGATAGGCAAATTTGAGGATATGATGACGTTTGGCTTTCATATTCTCAAATGCGTTAAAACTATCGCCATACGTTACAAACCAAATTTGAAAATTCCCATTGGCACGGCGGTTCTTCTTGATGACGTCGACCATTAATTTCATCAATAAACTGTGTCGATCAAATTGTTGGACAAAGCTGTCCATCACGCCGTCGTCGTCCCATGTGATGCCATGCTTTTGCCATAGCATCTGTGCATCGCTTCGTGATAACCCTTTAAGTTCCCTTAATTGAACGGTGGATAGCGGCGCATCACCATCTTTGAGGGCGTTAGGCATCAGTCGGCTGGTGATGAGCACCCGTGATGGGTCACAATTGGCGAGTTGTTTGAGCACATCGGTATCGCGCGGGTTGGTGCAATCGCGATAATCTTTGCCTTCTTCGACCTCATCATCTTGCATCTGGGCGGCATCCCAACGATGATATGCGACAAGCACCCGCTCCAAGCCATCGAGCACCAACAGGTAACGTCCACTTTTTAGCGCGTTGACCAGTTGCGGTAACATCACCTGCACACTTTTGCCCTTGAGGCTATCCGGTGAGACACGCGTCACATAAGCGAGTGCATGACGGACAAATGCGCCCATCTCGGCACCGCCTTCGTAGAAGCTGTACCAGAACACACCTTCAAATTCGACCGCACGATCTTGTACCCAGCGCCATGTCAGCGCACTTTTGCCCATCCCACCAATCGCTTCTAATACCAGCATCGGTTTTTTACTGTTCGGTTCCGCCCAGTTATTGAGCAATTGTAATTCGTCACGTCGCCCGACAAACATCGCGCCCTGTCCACTATAGGGCGGGAAGGCGTATAACTTCGGTGGATACGGAATATCCGATTGTGGAGTTTTTCCGGTTTCGTTCTGCTCACTCGCTTTGAGGCGTTCTCGTTGCTTTTTGTAATAGGTGTTTGCCGCATCTTTGAGGCTAGGTTTGGTTAACGATGTGAGCACATCAACGCGCAGATCTTCTTTTGAATCGAAGAACGACACAATATGATTGTTTGTCAGTTCTTTCTTGAATAGATCAAGTTTTTCCTGCCCGATGGGGTCACTCTCAAAAAAGTCGGTTTGTACCTGACGCATCTCTATTAAGCCCATGCCGGTTGTATCAGGTGGCAGATGGTTGTCACTCATGATGTAAATCAGGATCGGCATGCCGAGTTCTTTAGCACGGCGATATTCCATCTCGGTGATGGAGATGTCGTTGGGGTTGCGCGGGTCTTTGGGTCGGAATCCATAGCGCATCCCAAAAATCCCGATATACACCTCAGATTCTTCGACAAGGCGCATCGACACATCAATCGCATCACTATCATTTTCGGCGGAGAGGTAATCCATCGTATTGGGAGAAAACCCCGCCCGTTGGCAGGCATCTTCGGCAAGTTTGCGATGTTCACCCAAATCTTTACTGGTACTACTCAACATGGCATCAAGGCTGACCATTGGCTGTCCCTATAGTCTGACAAAAAGGATATGTCATACTATAGACAAACTTTTACAGAATCGCAAATAAAGCCATGTGAACTCTAAAACTGCGCGAGAATATCTCGTACCTGTTGTCTCCATTTATCGTATGGCAGTAAATAACTTGGCATTTTAGTACCACGCAACCTATTACGAAAAATCCAAAACGTTTGGGCATCTACTATCTGGATTTGGACATAATACGACAATTCATCGTAGGTGATCATTATTTCGTGGGCATTAGATCTAAGAGAATTGGAGAGAATTGTCTGGATGTGGTCGATTGCATCATCGTCCCAAATATCAAATTTAGGATCTTCGACACGAATTTTCACCTGATGTTTTAGGTCAATCAACACACTACCCAAGACATTGTCATCGCGCTGGAGAACCTCATAGATAAACAGTTCAAGTTCTCGTTCCAGTTGCTGACGTTTATTCATTATTTTACCTGCTAGCTATAACGACCAGCTTTACGATGTTTGTATTGTACACAAAAAAGTGAGCCGAAGCTCACTCTCTTAGTCTTCCTTTTGTTGATAAATTTGGATTAAATTACCACAGGTATCGTCAAATATTGCAACCAGTGTGCTCCCGACATCAGTTGGTTCGACCGTAAATTGAACGCCCTTTTCTTTGAGTTGGCTATATTCATCGTGAATATTTTTGACCTCAAACATGGTATACGGAATCCCATCGGCAACAAGCGCTTCTTTTAGTGCTTTCATTGCGGGATAGTCGCCATTCGGTTCGAGCAATAATTCCGTACCATCGGGGTCTTCTGGTGCGACAACCGTTAACCAGCGATGCTCTGTCCCGATGGGTATATCGAGCTTTTTAATAAATCCAAGCTTTTCGGTATAAAATTTGAGGGCTTTTTCCTGATCTTCAACTGACACACCTGTCACTGTAATTTTCATGGATATCTCCTTTGCCTAAGTAATTGTGTAGCCTCATGACAACTTAACTTACGAAATTCACTCGGACACATCCCAAAGAACTTCTTGAATGATTTACCAAATGCTGCATGCGAATCATATCCGGCGCACAGTGCAACATGGGTAATATCAACCGCGCCCATTCTCAGTTTTTGTCCGGCACGAATCATCCGAATCCGGCGCACATAACTGATCGCACTTTCGCCAACACACGCCGTAAAGACACGATGAAAATGTGGGATCGAAAAGCCAGAGACTTCTGCCAGTACATCACGCTTGAGTGGTTCGTGGAGATGCTGTTCAATATAATCTTGGACGACTTCAATGCGTTCATAATTGAGACGATCTGTAATTTCCGTAGCCATAGGTCTAGTATAGAATCCTGATAATTATTTGCACTACTCCAATCGTATCATGATATGCGCTGATTCATAGGAAACCAAAAAGGTGAGCCGAAGCCCACCTCTTTGTGTGTGTGGAGTTTTCTAACTCGGAATTTACCCGAGGAAGTAACGAAGCCAGCGGTTGTTTTGTACAAATTCGGAATTTTCGACAAATTTATCGAGTCCGAATACACGACCTGCACCCAATGCACCGAGTCCAAAGAGAAGGATTGCATAAATGAGATGGTCGTCAAAAACCCAACCGTGTTCGAGTGGTAAGAATTGTCCGAGGCCACCTGTGAGGCTTGCCATCCAGAACATAACCATCATGAATGCGCCCCAGAATGCGCTCCAGCGAACGAGCAACCCGAAAATCAAGCAGAGACCTGTGAGTGTGAGACCCCATGCGACCAATCCATCAATTACTGGGTTACCTGCGAAACTTGCCCAAAGGCTTGTAAATGGATTGCCTTCTGGAATTGCGAATTGTAAGAATCCGGCTGCTGTCCATTCTGGATCCAGTACTTTGACAATGCCGCCCTGGAAGAGTACCCATCCCATCATGACGCGCATAAAGACAGTAGCGTAAGCGATCGTTGTTGTGTTAATGCCCATCTCGACGGTGCGACCCAAAAAGTTAGATTCAACCTGTTGAATGTTTTCACTAGACTTTGCGTATGTTTGTGTAGCCATTATGTCGCTCCCATAAAATTATTTTGCGTTATGGCTATAATTTATCGCACACGACATTATGGGCGCAGTGTAATATATCCTGTTATAGTGTGACATTAATCATATGAGGGTCTTTTTTATCTCTGCTAACACAGCATCTGGCGTAAATGGTATATCACGTAGGCGCACACCAACGGCACGATAGACCGCATTAGCAATGGCGGCTGGCGTTGGATTTTGGCTCGCTTCTCCCACACCCATAAATGGAAGCGTCGGACGATTGAGAATAACGGTCTCAATCACAGGTGCATCAGGGAAACTCAAAATCGGGTAGGTCTCCCAATCATGACTCAAGATGCCGTTTTCATCCCAATCGACTTGTTCAAACAATGTCCAGCTTGCTGCTTGTACAAATCCCCCTTCTAGCTGATTGCTCAATCCATCAGGGTTCACAATCTGTCCTGAATCTGACCCGATAACCGCGCGTTTAAGATGAATTTTTCCAGTCTCTGTATTGACTTCAACCTGTACTGCGATTGCACAGTAGGTTTGCTTGTTTTTGTACCGGGCAAAAGCAATCCCCCAACCTTGATCGTCGCCCGATGTACGATTATACCAATCGGCTCTGTCAGCAGTCGCTTGTAAGACAGCTTTGGCGCGTTCACCCGTCAAGTGATTCAGCCGAAATTCAAGCGGGTCAACGTTCGCTTGGTGGGCGAGTTCATCCATAAAGGATTCAATACCAAAGACATTAGCGTATGCACCGAGGCTCCTGAGTGCTGATACCCTCACGGGACTATCTTCTAACTCATGGCGAACAATGCGCTTCGGGAAATTATAGAGCGGATCGGCATTACGATGACTGCCAAAATGATAGCCATTGATCACACGCGGTTGCTGGCGTGGAAGTGGATTTTCCAGATGCCAACTGGCTAACAATCCGCCGCCACTCGTCGGACGGGTTGCATGTCCATAACTATAAATATCCTGATTCCAGTCAACGATGCGCTTGTCATTATTGAGGCCGGCTTGCATCTTCAAAATCATCGCCGAGCCATATGGTTCCCAACGATGTTCATCTTCGCGCATCCATTTTAGAGATATGGATTGGTTCGGGAATTCAAGCGCAATCAACGCTGCATCCAAGCCGACATCATCTGCGCCATTATGCCCATAACACCCCGCGCCTTCACTATGAATCACTCGCACCTGTTCGCGCTCCAGTTGAAGCACATCAGCAATTGCACTTTGTAGTAAAAATGCAGCTTGGGTCGGACACCACACTGTGAGGTTTTCGCCATCCCATTGCGCTACACTTGCCGACGGACCCAGTGAACCATGCATCGTAAATGGCTTACGATACGTCGCATCCATTGTATGGACAGCATTATACGGTGCTTGAATATCAGGAATCGGATCATCAATACCTGCACCATCTACAATCAGGTTATCGTGTGTCGGTTGAGAGAGCATGTTATCGTAGAGTGTCTGCTGGGAGGGTAAGCTCTCTGTTTGCCATCGGGCAATTTCTCGCGCTTTTTCGAGAGCAACAATTGCTTGCTCTTCGCGGTCCGCAACAATCGCCACAAAGCTACCATTACGCACAATTTTGACAACACCATCTAACGCTAAAATTTGTGATTCATCGAGCTCAATCAACCGTGAGTGATAGGTCGGTGGGCGTAAGACACGCGCATGCAGGATATCGGCATGAGTCATATCGTGGACATAGGTGGGTTGCCCGGTGACTTTATTCAGTAGGTCAATCCGCTTGGATGCTTGCCCAACAATCGAATAGGTTTCAGGGTCTTTCGGTGCGATTGTACCTGTCACTTGCAGACCGAAGCGTTTCCCGCCCATCAGCTCCCAATAGGTCGTTTGTCGTCCAGTTTGAAGGTCAGTAATCACACCATCTGCTACATCCAATTCATGCGCTGGCGTCGCTGATTCGAGTTGTTCGAAAGCCAATGATAATAAATGGTGGCGAGCGGTTGCTCCTGCCAATCGGATTGCATTGCCACTGCGTTCAACGGACATACTACCAGTTGTTCCACCTTCATCGGGTGTTTGACCTGTATCAGCTGTCTGCACCTGTACACGGTCAAGTGATACGTCAAGTTCTTCGGCAGCAATTTGTGCGAGTGCCGTTTTGATACCCTGACCGAGTTCGGCTTTACCACTAAAAATCGTCACCGTTTCATCATCATTGATGCGGATCCATGCGTCTAAATTAGGTGTGCGGTCGAGTGATCCGAGAGGATTACTCACTTGCTCACCTTGTTCAATCGGGTCAGGTTCAATCATCTCGTAGCCGCCCTCAGATAAGCGTCCAATCCGCAGACGTATCGCACGACGCACACGATCATACACTCCGCATCGACACAGATTGTGTTGCAGGGCATCACGAATCTCATCATCTGATGGATAACGGGTACGATTGAGTAGACCTTGTGACCCAACAATCATGCCTGCTGTACAATATCCACATTGTGCCGCTTGCTCTTCAATAAATGTCTCTTGTAATGGGTGCAATGCATCGGGTGTGCCGAGTCCTTCTAATGTCGTGATGTCCATACCAACTACATCTTTGACAGGCAGTTGACAGGACGGAATATCGCGCCCGTCAATTAACACCTTGCACGCACCACACTGTTCACCCCCACATCCATACTTTGCCCCATAGAGTTCCAGATCGTTGCGTAATACATAGAGTAGCGGTGTATTGGGTGCAATATCAAGGGTATGCGATTGTCCATTAATCGTAAGCGTAATCGGCATGAAAGGGACTCCTTATCTAATATGCATACGATTATAGCGATAACATTGGATGGGAGACAACAAATATTTACCCAAATATTCGGTTAAACCAAATACTGTACTTTCGTACAGATGCAGTTTCCCCGCGTTCTAATATGATGAATGGTGTTAATACAAGACAATTTACACAGGATTTAAGCATTAAGGAGATACATAATGCAAATGCGTTATAAATTACTCGGTAAGAGCGGACTTAAAGTTTCAGAATTATGTCTCGGCACAATGACATTCGGTGATGACTGGGGTTGGGGCGCAAACCGTGATGAGAGCAAAAAGCAATTTGAGCTATTTGCGAATGCTGGTGGGAATTATATCGATACAGCGAACCTCTACACCAACGGCAGTAGTGAAAAATTAGTCGGCGAATTCATCCACAGCGACCGCGAGCACTTTGTACTAGCGACTAAATACACCCTATCAACACCAGATACAGGAATGCGTCCCTCGCATTATGGCAATAGTCGCAAAAATATGATGCATGCTGTTGAAGCCAGCCTCAAACGCCTCAACACGGAGTATATTGACCTCTATTATCTGCATGCATGGGACAAACTCACCCCGATTGAAGAAGTTTTACGTGCGATGGATGACCTCGTGCGACAGGGAAAAGTTAATTATTTTGCATTCTCCGACACACCAGCATGGGTTATTGGTTATGCGGTTGCGAAAGCGGAAACGATGGGATGGACACGTCCGATTGCTATCCAAGTGCCATATTCGATTCTAGATCGCACGATTGAGGATGAAATTGTGCCAATGGCAGGTGAACTGGATTTAACTGTGATGCCATGGGGAATTTTACAGGCTGGGAAATTGTTGGGTAAATACAGTAAAAACACCGATCATGACGGACCAACACGCAATAACCCTGATAGTGTTACAGTCACAGATGAACAACAACAAGCGATTGACCTCGTTGCAGAACTAGCTCAGAAATATGATGTGAGTAAGGCACAGGTGTGTGTCAACTGGGTGCGACAAAACCCCGAAGCGAAAGTTATCCCGATTTTAGGCGCACGCACAGCCACACAACTCGAAGATAACCTCGCTTGCCTCAATTGGGAACTGAGCGATGAGGATAAACAAGCCCTCGATACTGTCACAAATTTCCGTCACGGTTTCCCGCGGTCATTCATTGATGACAATATCTTTATTCATGGCGAACCGGGCAAATTTGTTGATAAGCACTAGTCCGCACTAAGCATTTTATTGTAAACACGATTCCCTGGCGAGGAGTCAAAATCTGTGTACTCCTTGCCACCTTTATCCAATGCGATCGATAACATCAAGGAATCATGGGGGCAGGCACTGATGCACGTTTGACATAGCGTACATTCGGTTGACAGCACCCGCTCATCGGCTTGAATATAATCTTTAACGCGTATATCCATCGGGCACATTTCCACACATACTTCGCATCCACTACAATGTGTCGACATGCCAGATACCTTTAATAATGAAAACTGTGATGTGAACTTCAATGGAACGGCAATCGGGCACAGATATTTACAAAATGCACGATTGTCCTTGAGTATAATCGCCATTGCGATACCTACGACGTAATAAATCATCACGCCGATGACAAACCACGCCATTCCTTGTGTACCGTTCGCACCATCAATTCCAAAGCCAAACCATAAAATCCCCGCCAGTGCAATCAAAATCACGAAGTGGATATAACGCAAATAGCCCCACTTCTTAGGCTGACGATAATGGCTGAAAGGATACGGCAATAAATCAAAGATCATCGCATACCAGCATGCCCACCCACACCATATTCGCCCAAATATCAACGGCCCGATAAATTTAGCAATCGCATAGTGGATGAAAATGTATGTTCCACCACCAGCAAAAATGGCAAAGAAAACACCTTCCATCTGCATATTGCCATGGTCGGTGACAATCGCGATGATCAGCAACAAGCTACCCAGTAACAAAATCACAAGTCGTCGAGCATAAGGGCGATAGCGGTCGGCAGCAGCGATATACCCACCGATGCCTGCACCCGAAAATACACCAAGATAGCCAAATAAAATGAGCATAATTGGCTCACGGAATAAAAACCAGTGAGCAATTCCTAAACTCCATAGCACCAACATCACAAGCATCGGCGGTAAGATATAAGGGATATTGGCGCGGGTACGGGTGATGTCTCGGTTTGGCATACAACACCTCATCTATGTCTATACTATATTCAGTATCGTGGAGTCAACTGTCATGCTTAAAGTGGAATTCATCACATTCTGATATGATAATCGACTAGTTGCCCCCCAATTATTGGGGGTACACTCCGATGCTATTGACCCCGATATTTGAATTGCGATAAAATTTGACCATATTGACGTTTTTGGTCAATAAGTCAAATTTTTAGATTAAAGGAGCAACCGCTATGGTCGCGGTCAAGGCAATGTCTTACAGTGACATCAAACATCCCATCAATCTCGTCAGCAAAGATGTCATCGCTAATAAACAACTGATTTTTAAGTATCTGCGTGACGAAGCCCCTGTGTATAAGGGTAAGCTGATGGTGTTGAACGCCTATTTTGTGTCGCGTTATGATGATTGCACGATGGTTTTAAAAGATCCACGATTTGTGCGCGATCGGAGTACAGCAACGGGTGGTGGTAATAAGATGCCTTTCCCGATGCCGAAGTCCGTCAAACGGCTTGCTCAGAGTATGATTACCGAAGATGATCCTGAACATCGTCGTCTACGGAATCTCGTCCATAAAGCATTCACACCACGTAATATCCGTCAACTTGGTGAATCAGTCGAGACACTTTCGCATCAACTACTTGACGATGCCGAAAAACAAGGTGAGGTCGATCTGATCAAAGCATTTGCATTACCGATTCCGGTCGCCGTGATTTCGGGTATGGTCGGTGTATCTGATGAGCATATGTCGGTGTTCTCTGGTGGTATGAAAGCACTCACCGATGGTCTGACGGGCATTAACTTCATCCGTACGATGTTGTTTGATATGCCACGCATGACTAAATTTGTCGAACAACTCATCGAGATGAAACGGCTCGATCCGCAAGATGACATTCTAACAGCGTTGATTCAAGCGGAGGACGAAGGCGAAAAACTCACCGAAGACGAGTTGATCAGTATGGTATTCTTGCTGATCATCGCAGGGTACGAGACAACCGTCCATCTGATTACGAATGCGGTGCTGATCTTGCTACAACATGCCGATCAATTGGCGATGTTACGCAATGACATGAGCCTGATGGAAACCGCGATCGAAGAAATTTTGCGCTATCACGGTCCGATCGAAGGCACAAAGCCGCATTACGCAACAGAGGATGTGACCTTACATGGTGTCACAATTCCAAAAGGCAAAATGATCGCAACACTATTAGGTGCTGCCAATCATGATGAACGTGTTTTTGAAAATCCGGAGGTATTCGACATCACGCGCGATCCAAACCCACACCTTGGTTTTGGGCGAGGCATTCACTATTGCCTCGGTGCGCCATTAGCCCGATTGGAGACTAAGATTGCACTAACCGCATTGCTCGAACGGAATCCGAATTTGCGTCTTGGAGTAACAGCGGACACGCTAAAAGTTCAACAAATCCCATCGTGGCATCGTTACGAAAGTTTGCCCGTTGTCATGGGATAAGCTGAATCACAAATCATCTGTAAGGGCGAGTCCTGTCGCCCTACAACATATCTTGATTCTAGTTATGTTGACGATACCAATCGACAGTTTCGCGGATGGCATCTTCTAGTGGAGTCGCAATATCTCCGAACTTGTTTTCAAATTTGCTAGTATCGATGATGAAATCATGTTCGAATTCGTATAACATCTCGATGACTTCGCCAACAGGTTTGACAAACAACCCCATAAGCCGCAGAACTATTTTGGGTGGAACAGATACGCCGAGGTCTTGTCCCATCACCTGACCGATAATCTCGATGAATTCTTTCTGACTAACAGTCCGTGGATTTGGAATATGCCACGCTTGCCCGTATGCGTCATCAGTATGGGCTAATAATACGAGGGCTTTTCCGATGTCCTTCATATAAGTTTGGTCGTGTAGGGTGTTCGGGTCACCTAAAATTTGTGGCGTTTTACCTTCCACTGCATATCCGAATACCCGTTCGCCCATCGCTGATTCAAGAACACGCGGGCCAAAAAAGTCGGATGCACGTCCGGTGACAACTTGCACGTCACCGGCTCGATGAGCTTGCATCAACTGCTGATGCATCTCGCTACGCAGTTTACCTTTGCGGGTATGGGCATTATATGGGGTGTCTTCGGACATTGGCTTACCTTTGGTATCCCCATACATATACATATTTTCCATAGCAATCAATTTAGCATTGTTTGCAATTGCAGCGTTTAAGATGCTGGTTTGCATCGGCGGGAATTCTTCTAGCCAAAGATGATAAGCTGGATTCAGGGCGAAATATACATGGGATGCGCCTTCAGCAGCTTTGCGTGCAAAGTCGTGATCTTTAGCATCACCGGATAGCACTTCAATATGATCCGCAATATCTTTGCGCCCACTACGGTTGATCATCCGGATGGATTTGCCCTGTTGATCAAGTTCAGCGGCGATAGAGCGTCCTACAGGTCCTGTACCGAAAATTACGTGTAAATCTTGGGTGTTGTTTGGTTGTGTCATGATCTTATTCCTTGAGTTTTGAGTTTGATTGTTGTGTTTAAGTCGGTCGAAATAATATGTGTGGCACTGTGAGCAGGCAACACGAAGCAGAGGGACGCTTGCATCGTCCTTTGGCAAGTTATATATGACTCAGAGTCGACTACACCCGACTATGATTTATGGGATTACATCTGGTTTCACGCCCATATTGATGAACATACCGCGTAACTGATGCACATAGTACGCATCGGCATCACCGACAACAGGTTGCAAATGATTGAATAATTCCAGCATAATCAATCCGTGCATTTGTCCCCAACCGACAACGGTCAGCGTCAATGCATCAACCGATACAGATGACATCAGGTCGCGTTGCTCGGCAGTCGTTTCACGCACATTGGCGATAACCCCCATATAAGTTTCATGGGTAATGTCTGGCAATTTCAGCATATGGTCTGGTATTGTGACATCATCCGTTTCGAGCAAGCGATGAATCGTCGTTGTCAATATGACAAACCCGCGCATTACTGCTGGAACTGTGACTTCCCGTGGGGCATGAAAGCCAGGAATAGGGTTGCCATACAGCAACTGAAAATCTGCCTGATTGGTGATCGCCCATCGACGATAGGTCTTCAATATTTCCATCAACTGTGTCGCAGGGTGAGCCGATGCATATGCGGATTGCGTTTCTGCCATAGCATCAGCAATCCCGTGAAATCCATCGACAATTAATGCTGTCGTGAGCGCATCCATATTTTCGAAATAATAATAGAGCGCAGGCGCAGTCATGCCGAGTTCACGAGCGATCGCACGTATAGATAAACCGCTTGTGCCTTGATCGCGCATCAAATCGCGTGCAGTTTGTTTAATCGCCTCATATTGTGCCTTTCTCTCTTCTGGATTGACTTTGCGTGGCATAGTTTTACTTGCCTTCTATTTATTTAACACTGTTTATCTTACATTGTTAATTTAACACCGTGAAATTAAAAATGTCAAGCGATTAAATTGTCAACAAATTGTTAAGATGAGATTCTTGCAGATTGTATATACACAAATAGTGAGTCGACCTATTGCACAATTAGAACAAAAGTGCTACACTATATTACCTAAATATAGTGGCAAATTTTTATAAACCCACTACACTACATACAACAAGTCAGGTTATTAAGAGAGACGATCCCCAATGGCGAAAAAAAGAAAAAAAGTAACCAAAGATGTCAATATTTTTGATGATGCCAATGTAGAAGCCAAGAAAAAAGCACTCGATGCAACGCTTACCGACATCACCAAGCGCTATGGTGACGGTACGATTTTTAATTTGGGCGATGGTAATCCGCTACAAGTTGATACCATCCCAACTGGATCACTGGGTATTGATATTTCGTTGGGTGTGGGGGGTATCCCACGTGGTCGTATCACAGAAATTTACGGACCTGAAAGTTCTGGTAAAACCACACTCTGTCTTCATATTGTTGCAGAAGCCCAAAAACGTGGCGGTATCTGTGCCTTCATTGATATGGAACATGCACTTGATCCATCATATGCAGAAAAAATTGGTGTTGATATTGAGAAGCTCTACGTCTCCCAACCCGATACAGGTGAACAAGCCCTCGAAATTACGGAGCATCTCGTACGGTCGGGTGCATTAGATGTCATCGTTGTTGATAGTGTGGCAGCACTCGTCCCACGTGCCGAAATTGAAGGCGAGATGGGTGATTCACATGTGGGTCTCCAAGCACGTTTGATGAGTCAGGCATTGCGTAAACTTGCTGGTGCAATCAAACAATCCAATGTATCGGTTGTATTTACCAACCAACTACGTGAAAAAGTGGGGGTCATGTTTGGATCTCCGGAGACCACCCCCGGTGGACGTGCGCTTAAGTTCTATGCAAGTGTTCGCATCGACATCCGTCGCATCCAACAAATCAAACAGGCAACTGATATTATCGGGAATCGCACCCGTGTAAAAATCAAGAAAAATAAAGTTGCCGCGCCATTCAAAGAATGTGAATTTGACATCATGTTTAACGAAGGTATCAGCAAAACAGGTGAGATTATTGACATCGGCACCGAATTAGACATCATCGAAAAACGTGGGGCGTTTTATCGCTACAATGACGAATTACTCGGACAAGGGCGTGAAAACTCGAAGCAGTTCTTGATGGAAAATCCTGAAATGCGCGATATTATCGAAGATAAAATCCGCGTTGAATTTGGTCTGCAATCGCTCGCCGAAGTTGCTGAAGCTGAAGGTGATGAATTAGGCGAATAAAATAATTAAGGCACTTGTATGATAACAAAAATTACAGGTGTCTCTGAGAATGACACCTATATTGTTGACTCTGATATAACGGGTCGACAATATCGTATTACTGTAAGTCTTCCATTGGGCTATTCTGCAACAGATGATGCAGAGTGGCCCTTCCACAATACACCGGATAGATGGTCAGCAATCTATGTATTAGACGGTAATTGGTATGCCGAAATGATTGCGGGTATGATCCGTCCAACGGCTTGGTGCGGTGGAACATCTGATGCAATTGTTGTTGGAATTGGTTATACTGAAAACGATGACCCCGTCAAGACATTTCAAGAGACATTCACCCGCCGTGATCTTGATCTCACACCCATTCACGATGCAACCACCGAAAAAATGATGACCGAACAACATCGCCGTCCTGTACCTAATGGTGATGCGACAGGTTTTTTAAGCTTCATACGCGATGAATTAATCACATTTATTGAAAATACGTATCGTGCAAATGCTGATAAGCGCATTTTAGCTGGTCATTCGTATGGTGGATTGTTCGGGTTATTCGCACTATTAAAAGAGCCCAAACTATTTGAGTCGTATATTGTGGGCAGTCCCTATCTGTCTTATGGTGAAAGGGTATTGTTCCAATATGAGTCAGAATACGCAGATAAAAATGCCGATTTACCTGCAACTGTTTATATGTATACAACAGAAAACGAAGAGATGATCGATGATACGACGTTTACCGATACAATTCGTTTTGCAGTGATGTTACAAAGTCGAACATATGCCAATTTGACGCTGATGCGAAAAATCTTCACCGAATACAACCACTGTGAAGTTGCCGTCCCCGGTTTGTATTGGGGTCTTCAGTTGGCACTAAAATCCAATTAGTTTAATTTGGACAAAATAGATAACAACGTTGCGCCTCAGTTGGGTCTGGCTGGGGCGTTACACTTGGTACAGGTAACGCTGTCGGAATGACTAATGCGCCAGCGGTTGGGATGGCATCAGCTTCAATCGTGAATGTGCCAGATTGACGACACAACATATCCGACCCATCCCTCAAGAACACACCAACGCGATATTGCCACTCGCCTGCAATTGGAAAATCTTCGACAACAAATGTAGAGATATAATCTGCTCCACTTGGCATATAATCCGCAACAATGTCATCAAGGTCATCATGTTCCAGCACCACCCCGACAAATGTATAGTGATAAAGTGAGTCAATCCCATATGTGAGTGAAATGGTATCGTCCCTGCTGAAAGTCTCCCCCTCGACACTGCGTACATTCGTGCGGAAATTTTCGCAGAGCAACGCTTGGTCGATTGGTGTTGGCGATGGTGTGACAGTCGGTGTGGGTGTTACAGTGGGTGTATTTGTAATTGTTGGCGTGTAAGTGGGTGTCCAAGTCGGTGGTAGATCAACAGTGGCGTCAGGTGTAACAAGCACAAAATTAGGGGTTGCAGTATCAACAGGTGTTGGCACTGTTGTCGGTTGTAATGCAGTTCCACAACCTGCCACAATAAGTATTGCTAATCCGCAAAACCAAAAAATAGTGCGCTTCACACGCTTACCTCGCAAACAATCGGATGATGCTTACAGGGTAACCGATATTGTACTAGAAATAAACGTGTGAATAATTTGTCAGTTATGCGCTAGCAGTAGAGTTGTTATGGTTGAGTTGAACTTGCATGAGTGCACGAGCTTGGCTCATGGTTGAGGCAAAGTGAACACTCTGGGCTGCATTACGATCAATTTTGACGGCTGCATCAAATACTGTTTTAATCATTCCGCTCATGCCAACGATGACCACCGGACCATTTTCTTGACCGCTATTACTCATTGCAATCAAATCTTTAAATTGATTGATCCCTTCGCGATTGAAGATTGACCCGCCGGGAATACGCAGACCATTACGCAGATCAAGGATTGCACCCATCAATAAACCACGTTCTTTTGAAATACGGGTTGTTGTCTTCAGAACTGCATTAAGATCATCCCATGTCCAATCTCCATTGAATTCAACTAGAAATACTGTTTGTTCTTCGTTATCCCAGAATAAATCAATGCCCATCAGTTGTCCGTCCTCTAAATCTATCTCTTCTCTCTTTATACGATAGTGACTCTTAGTGAGCAGAATCCCATAAGAGGGTTAGAGCAAAATAGGAGATAGCTTAAATCGCGGTGAGTTTGTGAACAACTTCACACGACATAATGTCACCGCAAGATATTCCAACTACAGTAGTGATGTTCAGATTCTCATTTTCTATTCAACGCTTTCCCTTATACTCCAACCGTAACCAACATTGTGCAGAATACAACGAGGTGTTTATGTCAAAAACAGTCACAGCAATCATCGCATTGATTATCGGTCTCGCATTAGGTGCAGGGGGCGGGATTTTAGGTTTGTTATGGGCAACAGGCAATGTTGCACCAAGCCAATCTGCTGCTGATGCCGCGCCAACCCTGTCATTAAATGATGCAACCCCAACACCGGGGCAAGTCGCGCTCCTCAGTACAGAAATCGCCGATTTGAACGATAAAATCGACTCACTCTCAGCGCAACTCGATACATTATCCGACGATACGCAAAATGTCGGCACACAGGTCGCGCAAGGTGTTCAATTAAGTGAAGCTCAAGCAACTCTCGATGCGCTCCCGACCAGTACCCCTGTCCCAACAGAAACACCAACAACAACCCCAACCGAAGCACCACAAGTCCCAGATCGCACACTATATCGCATTACATCCGATGAATCGGAAGTGCGCTTCCGTATTAATGAGGTGTTGATTGGGAATCCGACGGAAGTCATCGGCACAACATCACAGGTTGGTGGTGATTTTATTGTTAACTTCGCAGACCCACCGGCATCACAATTAGGCGAAATTGCCATTAATGCACGCACACTCAAAACCGACAATGAATTCCGTGATCAGTCGATTCGCGGGCAAATTTTGCAGACTGGATTACCTGAAAACGAGTTTATCCGCTTTGCGCCCACCGAATTCCAATCGATGACAGTTGAACCTGTTGGTGTCGGCGAAATGATCACATTTGACGTTGTCGGTGATTTGACGATTAAAGGCGCAACCAATCAAGTGACCTTTAATGCAACTGCTACAGTAGAATCGGAAGAGCGTATTTCTGGCACTGCCAGTACCACGATTTTATATGCAGACTTCGGCATTAATATCGAAGCACCACCGAATGTCACCGATATTGAAGACACGGTTATCTTAGAAATTGATTTTGTCGCGTTAGCCGTTGAAGAATAAAGCCTATGTTATAATATAATCCGTTACGGGGCGTCGTGTATGCGTCCCGTTGATGAGATGATAAACAGTGGTGGGATCGCGATTATGGTGCGCTATTTATCGGCGGCGGATATTTACGTTATCAATGAGAATATTGTCGGGCATCGTCCAACGGTACGTGATCGTCGTTTATTGCGTTCAGCGGCAGACCGTCCTTTGATTAAGATATTTGGTGAGGAGCAATTCCCGACCATCATTGATAAAGCAGCGGCTCTGTTGCATAGCGTGGCGTATCATCACTTGTTCGGCGACGGTAATAAACGGACTGCTCACGGTGCGATGGTTATGTTCCTAGAAGCGAATGGTTACACTTTTACGGCTGACGACACCACCGCATCGGCATTTATCCTCGAAATTGCACAAGGCAAGCACGAAGTCGAAGCGGTTAGCACATGGATTGCTAACAATACTGAACCGTGTGTTTCCTCTTCTGATAGTTAGAGGGCATGTAGGTTAATTATCGTCTGAGTTATTCTGTCTGCGTTTTACTAATTTCGCCTTATATTGTTCGAGCGTTGTCGCATTCTGTTCTGCCCATTCAATCGATTGTTGATGGCGTGCATCTAACTCCTCTTGATTGTCATAGTAATATACAATTGAAGCGTGAACTTCTGACGCACTAAGATTATAGTGTTGCATCACATCTTCAACGGTATAGTCTGTTCCAACATACATGCGAGCAATCATTTCTGCTTTCTTATTTGTTCCGCGAATATATGCGCGTTCATCTCTGATTTCGATATGCTGAATTATTTGCACGATTTTGATACCTTTGTGATATTCTAGTTATAGCAATTCTATGTGAGATATGGAAACCAAAACATTGAAGCCCAAAAGACGCATTAAAACAAAGCATAGCGCCTTTTCAATAATCCTATTGATTGTTGTTCTAACTTTTGGATTGGCTTCTTATATATTCCTTGCAGTATTCAGACCTAATAATGACGACTATGTTTTACCTAAATATTCTACCGAAGTCGTCTATGAAATTTGTAGTATTTTTGAGATTGATGTAGAGGATAATTTCTGCTCACAACCATCAATACAGGATGCAGATACGTTCCGTGAGATGCTTCATCAAAACTATCCCCGTGAAGAAACATATTATAATGACATCGTACCAAAACTCCGTCACATCAGATCAAAACCAACTCACAATTGTGAAAGCCCTGTAACGACCGATTTTGGCTGGGCAGTGAACAATTGCCCACCACCAAATGAATGTAACAACGGCAAACCAACCTATACCTGTACATTTTCTTTGACGTTGAGTGATCAAAATATTGGCGTAGATATTTTTTTCCATCAATCAACAGGTATTATAGGCGGATATGGAGTGACTCGTCCAAGCGCATCAGCCCCAGAACAATAAGTCACAGTAACGGCAGGTATACCAAACAGCCTCGCGCTTCTAAATCATCAATCCATGATGGTAGGTGTAGTCCACGTATCCAGCGTAAATCTAGCTTTTCTAAATTTGACAAATCGCGAATGCTATCGGGTAATTCAGTCAGCTGATTCGCGCGCAAGTCGAGGTAACGCAGATTAGATAAATTGCCGATGCTATCCGGTAGATATTCAACCGGATTGTTGCGGAGTGACAATATCTGTACATCCTTCAACATCCTGATGCTATCCGGCAGATGTGTGATGTTGTTATTCATCAGGTGTAATTCGCGCAGATTGGATAGATCTCCGATGCTATCGGGTAAGGTCGTCAGTTGATTGTTGTATAAACGCAATTCAACAAGATTGATGAGCTCCCCGATTGATTCATCCAAAGCCGCTAAAGGGTTATCTGTCAGCCCTAGATACCGTAGATTCTTTAATGCCCCTAATTCGATCGGGAAGTGGTCAAGCTGATTATCGCTCAAATAGAGAAATTGTAGCTTTGTCAGATTCGATAAGGTATCCGGTATCTGTGTAATGCGGTTATGTCCGAGGTCGAGAATTTCCAAACTTGTCAACGCTCCGATGGTTTCGGGGATGGTTTCAAGCCGATTGTCATGCAGATAGAGCTGGCGGAGTTGTGTCAGGTTACCGATTTCGGGTGAAATCGTTGTTAGATCATTTCCACCGAGCGATAACACCTCAAGGTCCGTATACTGATAGAGGTTGTCTGGTATAGTAGCATTATCAAGGTACAGCGTTTTCATGTTGTTGTACGATCCTGTTAGAAAAATTCGTTTTACGAAAATTGGAACAATTTATCCTCATTGTACGTTGTGAGGATAGAAAGTTGACTTAGTAAAGGAGAAACGATGGAAAAAAGAGTCATTCTATTCAGTTTATTGATTGCTATGTTTAGTATGCTGACGGTACAAGCACAAGATGGTGGGACATTCAAAGTTTGGTCGCCGATTGATGCGATCAGCACTAATTATGTCGCGACTGATGACGGCGAGACACTTGGTTGGGAACTTCATATAGAAGGTACACATACCGATGCGTGTGAATTTGATCTGGTGACAGAGACAAATCTATATGACAACAACATCGATATTCAAGTGTATCGCGATGTCCCAATTGCAGCGACTTGCTTACGCGAAGATACACCGTTTGAAACGGATGTCGTATTCTTCGTGCCGGTTGATGAGATTCCACCTTATGTGATCGTGAATGATCAAGTATGGGAGGTCATTGTGCCAGAAGGCGACACCGTGAGCACCGACGATGTGCCCCAGTTAGAAGAGTTGATTCTAGTCGGGGCTGTGATTGAAGATGCGGTTGTAACATTGGTCGAGCCAGCAACTGAAGATGAAACGGCTTATTATGCGCTTGAACTTTTGGGTAGTCATGGCGTTGGCTGTGATGTACCGCTTGTTGTCAGCGTGCGTGAATTGGCAGAAGCAACCCTAGTTGGTGTGTTTAATCCTGTTCCAGAACTGGCAGTATGCCCAGCCGTGATTAATATAATAGATGAAACAATCAACATTCCTGCAACGTTACTAGCCGAGACTGCGTTAGTAACAGTGAACACATACATAATCGATGAATTGGAGACTCAAACCATGAGTGACAGCAATAAAGTTATGACCAATATCAATACTGTGTCCGTCAATGTGATGGAATCATTCCCGATGCAAATTAGCCTAGATGTTAACGGTGAACATCCCGATGGGTGCGATTATCCTGTCGTTGTTGATCAATCACGTAATGGTAATACGATTACCGTTGAAGTTTATCGCAATGTGCCAGCCGATGTGATGTGCCCGATGATGCTCAATCCGTACGAAGCAACGATCTCATTAGACGGCACATTTGAATCTGGCAGTTACACCATCACTGTAAATGGTGTCACCCAATCAATTGATATATAGCTAAATGAAATGTTGGGCGGTCATCTGGTCGCCCAATGATCCCTCTAACAGGAGACAAACAACATGAAACAACTCAAATTCATAGGATTATGTGTACTACTATTCGGGAGCATGTTCATGGCATACGCGCAAGACAATAGTGACAGCGTCGCAGTGACAGTTTATAACGAAGGCACTGCCCTTATCCGTGACCAACGCACCCTAACACTTGAAGAAGGTCTGAACACCATCAACTTTACCGATGTTGCCGCGACAATTGATCGCACCTCAGTCACATTCAACTCGGTCAGCAATCCCGATGGTACATTTGTGCTCGAACAAAATTATATCTACGATCTCGTCAACAGCGATGCGTTATTAACTCGCTATCTAGATGAGATTATCAGTGTGACAGCTGCCGATGGCACAGTTTATAGTGGGCAGTTGCTTAGTGGGCGCAATGGTGAAGCCATTTTACGAACAGATAGTGGTGAAGTCTTGGTTGTTAATTTAAATGATGCTCGTGATATTCGCTTCCCAGAATTACCAGATGGACTGATTACTCGCCCAACCTTGCAATGGCTGTTGAGCAGTTCCGTAGCAGGTGAACAACAAGTCGAATTGACCTATCTCGCAGGTGGGATGAATTGGTCAGCCGATTACAACGTTCTGCTCGGCACAGACGAAACCTCACTAGACATCAACGGTTGGGTGACCCTCAATAATAATAGTGGGCGTGCATTTGACGATGCACAGCTAAAGCTAGTCGCTGGCGAACTTAATCGGGTTCAACCGGATGCTCCAGTTGCCCGCACGCAAGCTCTCAGCCTTGAAGTTGCCGAAGATGCAGCATTTGCTGGTGCACCTGTCGAACAACGCGAACTCTTTGAATATCAACTATATGAAATTGGGCGGCCCGTTACTGTCGGCAATAACGAGACCAAACAGATTGAATTTGTGACCGGATCCAATGTGCAAGCAACAACCTTTTTCGTCTTTGATGCATCGCCACAATTTGGTGCATATTACTCCCCAATTGACTATCCGGAAGGTTATGGCACATATACAGAAGGTGTCGTCCAAACTTTCCTCGAATTCAATACAGGCGAAGAAAGTGGACTTGATGCCGATTTACCTGCCGGACGCATCCGTGTCTATCAAGAAGATATTGACGGCGCAGGTTTGCTGATTGGTGAAAACTTCATCGATCACACACCCAATGGCGAAGATGTGCGAATTTTCCTCGGCAATGCCTTTGACCTTGTCGGCGAACGTACCCAGACAAACTTCCAATTCGTCAGCAATAATGTGATTCAGGAGACCTTCGAGATTCGTTTACGCAACCGCAAAGACAACGAAACAGTTGAAATCCGCCTACCAGAACGGCTCTACCGTTGGAGTGATTGGGAAATTATCGAAAGTTCCGTGCCATTTGTGCAGGAAAATTCATCAACTGTAGAATTCCGCGTGAATGTCGAACCAGATATTGAACAAGTTGTCACGTACACGGTTCAATATACCTTCCCTGAACGCCGTTAATCAAACCACTAAATAATCAACACCAAACAGGCTTACGTCTATAAAGAGGTAAGCTTGTTTTTATTTTAACGGGCAAACCCTTTAATCGAACGGCATTTCGTGTGCAAGTGTGCTATAGTCTCTTTCAAACGAATAATAATTAATAGAAAGAGACTGACTTATGACAACCAATCCATTTGACCTCAGTGGACAAACCGCTCTGATTACAGGTGCAGGGCGTGGCATTGGCTTAGCGACCGCCCGCGCATTGGCTTCGGCTGGTGCGGATGTCATCATTGGAGAATTTATTGCTGAAAATGGGGAACAAGCCGCCGCCGAAATTGAAAGCATGGGGCGTAAGTCGATGTCGATTCAAGTTGATGTGCGCGATTCTAACAGTGTAGATGCGATGGTTGCGACTGCATTAGATGCCTTCCCGCAAATTGACATCCTCGTGAATAACGCAGGGATTGCTCAACGTGTTAAAGCCGAAGAAGCGACTGATGACGATTGGCTCAATATGATGAACGTTAATCTAAACGGGGTGTTCTGGTGTTGTCGTGCCGTTGGTAAACACATGCTCGAACGCGGATCCGGTGTGATTGTCAATATTGCGTCGATGTCGGGTATAATCGTCAATAAACCGCAAGAACAAACCCACTACAATGTGTCCAAAGCGGGTGTGATTATGTTAACCAAGTCACTGGGGGCAGAGTGGGCGAACCGTGGCGTACGCGTTTGTAGTGTGTCACCGGGGTACATCGGTACTGCGATGACAAAACAAAGCCTCAATGATCCTGAGCTGAAGTCCACATGGCTGGAGATGACCCCACAGGGACAAGTCGGTGAACCCGAAGACATTGCCCATGCTGTGCTTTATCTAGCATCGCCTGTCGCTAAATTTGCCACAGGCACAAACCTCGTTGTTGATGGTGGGTATACCGCTTGGTAGATTCTGCATCATCCGACGACATTCGAACCGTTCGAGGGAGCAGTCGGCATAGTCATTGCATGGGATGATTTATCCCATGCAGTATTAATTTGTTAACGACTACTAATCCCCCCATGCATTGGGAGGCATCGATTTAATCAACATAGTATCCTCTAAATTAATTGGAACAGGATAATGACACCATGACACGACAACAAGAGATCCTTGCATTATAGGAGAAATACAACCGAATATAATTCACTGAAAGTCACTGATACAATGACAATTATTATACTCAATAGGTTTTTGGTTAGTTATGCAAAAATCAGCCTCGTACCATCGCCTATTTACGAGTTTCCACTACTGACCAAGACATTGAAAAGAATAAAGTTAATATTCTGCACCTTACCAATGACAAAGTTTGGGAGAAGGCTAATGGGTTGAAGAAACTGTATCCGGTCGGGTTTCATGGAAAAAACGAAAGATCGCTGATGTGTTTGAGCAACTGCAATAAGGTAACACCGTTCTCGTCAGTGAACTGTACTGCTTAGGTCGTTTGATGCTGGAGTGCATGGAAATCCTCTCGATTGCTTCCCAGAAAAAAATCAATATATATGCCGTAAAAGGTAACTGACAACCAGACAACTCAATTAAGTCTAAAATCATTGACATGGCATTTTCAATGGCTTCTGAAATCAAACGTGACTTAATTAGCCAACGCACTAAAGAACCTTTACTTACCGAGAAAAAAGCTGGGGTAAGACTTGGGAGATCTAAAGGTGTAGAAAAGAGTAAACTCGATAAATTCCGACCTGAGATTGAAGCTTTACTTGCCAATGGCTTTACTCAGAAATTCATTGCTCGACGTTATGGAATGATGGAAACTAATTTGAGTAGGTGGCTTAAAAACCATAGTTTACACTAACATTAGCAGTCATATATAGAAAGGGATATGATGTCAGATAACAGTTTTGAAGATGTTCTCAATTTAACCCGACAAGTTATTGAACGCTTTAAGAAGATTGAAGGGAAAAATTGGGGTGTCGAGGGTTCAATGATTGAGTTATCAAAGCAAGTTGGAGAGTTATCAAGACTTGTGATGATGAAAGAGCAATATTATCCAATTGATCGTGATCAATATGACCCAACTTACGCATCATCCAAGAGCAAAATTGCCGACGAACTGTCTGATATATTTTTTATCGTCATTCGCCTTGCCGATCTTTATGATATTGACCTTGAAAGAGCACATTTAGAAGCACTTGAAGAGGCTGGAGAGTATTTAAACACCAAAGATGTCTGAAACGAGATCAATATCAACAACCTTTGCTAATACAGAGGATAGTATTGCTGTGATAGTAACCACCACTTCGTTTCAAGTTTTCTCGATTTGAGCAGATAATTGACAAAATTGAACCCTGGTGAAAAACAATTTGATAGTATTCAGTCCAGACTCATTAATCGTGACGAAAATGATAAGCCCATCTTCGACAAATACTGGACACCTGACACGGACATGTCGCGCTACACCGATCCGGAGCATACCGACTTCTGGCAACCCGATTGGGTGAAAGATTAATCCGCAGATTAAATACTACCGAAGGATATCTGTCGGTAGTTATTTGCCCTCAATCGTTTGCCTTTTAAAGTCCCTCACTCTGATGGAGAGGGACTTATGGTTAGAGCTATTTAAAAGACCAATTTCGCCAATTTGAGCACACCTTGACTCCAAGGCACACGATGTGACACACCAGATTGTTTCTCGAATTTAGAGAGGTTATCCAGATACCATTGATAATTGCGGAGTAGCGCATCTTTATTCGAGAATTTTGGACGATAGCCCAATTTTTCTTCCGCCCGTTCAATGGAGACAAATGAATCCTTCGATGCGGTCTCGTATACCCATTTATAGAGTGGGGATAGGTTCATACTTTCAAGCACACGTAACACCATAATCGCAGGTTCTGCTGGCAGTCCAGTAATTTGTTTACCAAATCCGGCATAATCGAGGACCGCTTGGTAATCTTCGCGCATGGTGGTAAAGTCTTTTGCGCCGATGTTAAAGGTATCGTTGACAACGTCATCATCGAGTGTCGCACACAGATAAATGGAATCGCAGAGATCTTCTACATCGAGCAATTGATAACGATTGTTACCACTACCGAGCATCGGGAAACCACGTCCATCTTTTGCCCAATCATAAAAGAGCGCAAATACACCAAGGCGTTCCGGCCCAATGAAGGATTTCGGACGAATCACAGGAACAATCATGCCCTTATCACGATATTCAAAGCAAATATCTTCGGCTTGGACTTTGGCTTCACCATAAGGTCCAACCCCAACGCGCTGATCATCTTCCATCAATGGGTGATGGTCGGGAATGCCATATACCGCTGTTGATGAAATATGAATAAAGCGACTGATATTGTGTTGATGTGCACTGTCGATCATATTGCGGGTGCCATCAACATCTGTGCTATAGATTTCTTCGGGTGTGTAGAGGGGCAATGCTGCCGCTGTATGAACAACAATATCAATGCCATCCATCGCTTTATCGACGATAGCGCGGTCACGGATGTCGCCTGTAATTTCAGTAATTTTGTCGCGTTCAGGATAATCAAAATCAGCAACATCGAGCGTGACGACTTCATGGTCGCGGTCGAGCAAATAGCGGACGAGGTTAATACCGAGGAATCCTGCGCCGCCTGTAATCAAATATCGTGCCATGTACCCAATTTCTCCATACTTAGTTTGCAAAATCTGCTGTCTGTATCATTACAGACAAAATGTATTCAGAGCCACATAGTTAAATCATATAACGCTTTTTGGCGTTGAATAGTTGTCACACAACTCAACTCAGAAGTTTTATACCCGAATGTATTGACTGTAAAGGGTTCATCTTGTATTTGCAGGTTACACCCTCTAGGCAATGAGGCGAATAGTCGATGTTTGAAAACCCACGCTTACTTATATGTCCGGCATTCAACACACCATTTTTACAACTTTTTTATAATTGCGTGATTGCCAAATTGTAAAAATGAGACAACAATGTCTCATATGAGACGAGTTTATTCATCGGTGAAATCATGGCAACCACAAAAGAAAACATATTGAAATCAGCATCCGTTGTACTCGCACGAAATCCGAGTGTCACTTATGCTGATTTAGCCCAACAAATCGGCATTGGACGCGCCACACTCTATCGTCATTTTGCAAAACGTGAGGACTTGATCAAAGCATTGATGATTTTTTCATTGAACGAAATTGACCAAGTGGTGCAACCGTTACTAGCGCAAAGTTTAACGTCGGAACAGTACCTGTATAAGATGATTGAAGTGTTAATTCCAATTGGCGAACGCTTTCACTTTTTATCACAAGCAGATTGGGACGCATGGGAGGATGATGATGTTAAATCAATCTACCTGCGCCAAGATCAAGAGTTTAGAGAAGTGATTGATTACATGCAAAAAGAAGGCAAAATCCGAACCGATATGCCACCCGCGTGGATTGGTGCTGTCTTCAATAATCTGATCTTTACCGCATCAGATACATTACGGGCTGGTGATATTGCGCGTAACGATGCAGCAGATTTGGTCTACAAGACATTTCTAACGGGTTTTGGAGCACAGGATGCAAGCGACAATAAATAGCAACAATCACATCAGCGTCCGGCGACTGATGTCACGGTTTCGATGGCGCATTCTTTTCACCATGGCGCTTGTCCTAATTGAATCAGGACTCAGTCTAGCTTTCCCGCTGTTCATCGGGGCAAGCATCAATGGATTGCTCGAACAACGAACAACCGAGTTATTTTATTTAGGTGGGCTTGGGATATTGATGTTAATTGTCGGGAGTGCGCGGCGCTTCTTTGATACCCGCGCCTATTCCAACATATATACCACCATTTCAACAGAAACCGTCGAACGTGAACAAAAACAAGGCAAACCGCTGACCGTTACAACTGCGCGCGTCCAACTATTGACGGAGTTTGTAGAATTCCTCGAAAACTCTTTCCCAATGATCATCGAAAGTTTAATCGGGATCGTTGGCGTACTGCTCATCATCTTATCATTGAATGTATCGGTATTTCTGGCTTGTCTGGCGTTATTCGGTCTGATGGTAGTCATTTATATCTTGAGCGGGAAATTAAATTTTCGCCTGAATAAGAACTTCAACGACGAATTAGAAAAGCGCGTTGATGTGCTATCCACGCAACAACGTCCTATGATCGAAAATCACTTCAAAGCAGTGATGAAGTGGAATATTCACCTATCTGACCTAGAGACTGTGAATTACGCTGTGATATGGCTCGGCATTATTATGGTACTGGTCTATTCGCCTATTGCCGTCATTGATAGCGGTGTTATCAATTTTGGATTGATATTTTCAACCCTGATGTATGTGTTCCAATATATTGAAAATATCGTGATGCTCCCGCTATTTATTCAACAAATTATCCGCCTTCAAGAAATATCTGTACGTTTAAGTGATTAAAGGAGATTTTATGAACCCGCAAGATACCAATAAATTACTGCTACCTGTCGAGGCATACACCTCACAAGAATGGTTTGATCGTGAACAGCGTGATATTTTTGGTCGAACATGGCAGTTTGCAGGCATGCAGACCGATATCGGTGATGTAGGTGATTTTGTTTGTGTCAATGTCGGTGCATATCCGATTATTGTCATACGCGATGAGTCTGGATCATTAAAAGCATTCCATAATATTTGTCGTCACCGTGGCACACAACTGCTCGAAGTGCGTGGAAATCGCAAAAAAGTGATTCAGTGCCCCTATCATGATTGGGTTTATTCACTGGATGGCAAGTTGATTGGTGTTCCCGAAAAACGCACCCAATTCCCACATATTGATATGGCGCAATGGGGCTTATTTCCAGCAGCAATTGCTATATGGAAAGAGATGATCTTCGTCAATCCGGACCCTGAAGCGACACCTTTTGCTGATTGGGTCGGTGATTTTGAGCCGTACTTTGGGCCGCATCAACCGAAATTACTAAAAGAATACGAGACACGCGAATATGAAATCAAGGCAAATTGGAAGATATTTGTCGAGAATTATATTGATGTCTATCATTTGTCGCATCTGCATTCCGAAACCTTAAATATGTACGACCACGCCAAATTGCAAAGTGTGTTTACATCAGCCGGACATACAGCAACCTACGATCCACCCACTAAAGATTATCGGAAATATTTGGAATCCAATCCGAGTGATTATTTGCCCCTGATAGACCACGTCAAACAAGAGCAATGGGGCGCATATACGCACATGATGTTCCCGTGTTTTGGTATCGCCGGGGATGAATTTAACTGGTCTACATTAGAGGTGATTCCTGTTTCGCCGACAGTTACCAAAATCCGCCAACGGTCACGCACAATGCCGATGGATGATATGACAGTTGCAATCGGCAAAGGGTATGAGAAGGTCTCCAATTGGTTATATAAGCAAATGGGCTATCAACCCGAAGATAATCCGTTGGATTCTAAGGATTTTATGCTCGAAGACATCTATGCCTGTGAGCAACAACAAAAAGCGATGGCATCACCACAATTTGCATTTGGTCCAACATCCATCGATCAAGAGCAACTTATCGTCGATTTTCATCGCACTGTTTTATCATATCTGCAAGACTAATTAGGGGGAAATATGACAGCAACAACACGCACAGCACTCAAATGGAAAGCTGCACTAGCACTTATCTTTATCATCATCGCATCTATCATGAACTGGAATTGGGTTTGGGGAATCTTATTTATCTTCTGGGCGATTAACGACTTGATCCTAGGGGAAACGCACCTGGTCGAGCGTATCACCCGCGCAGATAACCCGCCCATTTACTGGCTGACAATTGTTGCATGGTTTGTGCTCAGCGCCTTTATGTTTGTCCCAGAGGCATTCTGGCAATCGCTGGGTGGTTAAGCTTTTTATAGGCTATGCAATAGACAAGAGTTTTCAGCTCAGTATTGATAAACTTAATCAGCAATAATCAATAGATACCAAATTACAAACAACTATAGGCACAGTATTTATTACTTGTGCCGTTTTCAAATTATTTGGAGGCATATGTCATATGAGAACCTATCAAATCACCGATATACTAAATTTATAGTTATAGTGTGATCGAGAAACAGTTTATGCATATTCCTAAAAGATCAAACCAACTAGACGTTGGGTTATCTGTCCAAGATTTAGTCGTTTGGATAGAATCACTTGAAGATACCAGTGAATCACATAGTCAAAATATAATCAAATTTAACGATGCGATTTACGACCTTATTCAATACGAAAATGAAAGTAGCGATTTATTATTAACTAAACTTCAATCGTCTAGTAATCGCTGGATACTATGGGGCGCAATATGGGTATTGTCGGCCACGAGGATAGCAGACGCAATTGAGCCAATCTGGTCAATATATAAAAAGACTCATGATTTGGGAATTGAGCATTATTGTTTGGAAGCTCTTAGTATTTTAGGAGATGAACGTGTTCTGCAGGTAGCAGAAGACCTAACCATACAAGGAAGAAACAGCTTATGTATTTCTATACTAAACAATTTAGGAGACAAAAAAGGACTGTATTTGCTTGAACAACTATTAAGAGATGCTAATTTTCTCATTCAAGAAGCGGTCAGACTCCACGAAACAATCTCTAAGTACGATGAATTTAATACAATGCTTCCAGAGGCAAAAGTTAAACTCAGAGAAAAATTGATGATTATTCAAGCTCTATCCAGAATTGGCGGAGAAGAATCAATAAAGTTGTTATCTAATATTATCGAAGAAGATCATGTATATGTTCAGCAACTATCAAAAGCCCATCGTCTAAAAGTTAATGCAATATATGCATTATCTCGGATTGATCACCCCAAGGTAAAGCCGATTTTGGAGCGTGCAAAAACACATAAGCAATACGGTATTCGTAACGCATCTAGAAAACTATCTAAACAAATGTAGCTTTTATACAATTAAAAATTTGATAACTTTCAACGCATCGACACAGACTAAACTTATGCTTAGGTTTGCGGTGTATGATGAGGTCAAACTGACAACGATGGGAGATGTAAACGATGCCAGATGACAACAACCAACCCGATCTTGACCTGATTAGTATGGTGCAGAACGCGCGTATGATGCACGATGATACAGCGCGTCCCTCAGATTATGCCGCTGTCTATTGGATCGAATGCAAACGTAAGCACGGAGACTATCCTGCGCCAACCCCTGACACAGGCGAGTGGCGCATCCGGCTGACTGTAGATAATGTCGATGACGTCTGGGCGAAAGTCAAGAAAGCGACTGAAGCGGGTAAACTCGGTTATAAATCCAAAGTCTCAACACGCCCCGCCGCCGGACAAGCTGACCCCGACCAACGGCTATTAGCAGTCCGCACGTATTCTGCTACGGATACTGCCGATGTCGATCGTATCAAATCTGAATTAGAAGCACTGGGTATCACCGAGATGACATACGTTCGCGACAAAGCATAAGGCTTAAGTACCGGGAATTTGATCGAGGTTTTTGGGATCATTTTTGATCAGGAAGTCCTTCACTTGCCAATCAAAAATATCGTGTTCTTCGAGCTGAGGGAAATGTCCACATTCCTCGATCTCGACAAATTTCGCGCCGGGAATCGTTGCCTTGAGCTTGGTGCCTTCATCAACTGAGACAGACCTATCTTCGAGTCCCCAGACAATCAAAACAGCAACCAGCAATTGCTTATTGGTTGGGATTGGTTGGGTGGCGATTGTCTGCATCAATTGTGCAAAACCGCCTGTATTGGCTTTTGCCGAGGCGACGAGTTGCGGTGTTCTCGCTTCTTTTTGATAAATCATCTCATTCAGACTGTCATCACTGACCGTTGCGTTGGCAAGATAGCGGGTCACGATAGACCCAATCACGGGTAAACCCATTAGAGTCTTTGCTAGTGATGGAATCCCTGGCACGAATCCGCCATTGATGAGGACGACTGCCGGAATGACTTGTGGATGTTGGGCAGCAATAAATCTGGCAATTAATGCCCCAAAGCCATGCCCGATGACTGCAATTTGGTCAATGCCTTGCGAGTCCAGAAAAGTCATCACCCAATCAACGATATTTGCCAAGGAGCTATTTGTCGCTAAGCTATCGCTTTTGCCAAAACCCGGTAAATCTGGCGCAATCACATGATAGTTCTCTGATAGATCAGGAATAACGGTTGACCAGTTTGCATCTGCAGAACCAATCCCACCGTGGATTAACAACACCGATCGCCCATTAATGATACCATCTTCATAATAGTGGACATTCCGGTTATTCACTTGTATATCGTGTTCAGATATTGCCATAGAGTGTTCCTCGGTTTCTTAGCTCACGACCAATTCATAACAACGTAGAATCAATAACATAGGTGAGCTATGACAAGTTTTAATTTCAAATTGTGACATTTTAAAGCAGTAGAAAACAACGGGAATAGCTGTAAGATTGGTGCTTTGTAGTCGGTTGTTTGTATAAACAGTCTCATAGTATACGCGGGATGCCGAAGTCTTGTGAATACTCGGTTCGTGGTAATTTGTTTTCAAACAATGCATATTGCGCCAGAGATCATCATCGTGCTCATAAATATTCTGCGTTATGATGACTATAGATGATTAATGGGAGGATATGATGAGCGAACAAAAAGATTCAAAAGCCCTATCCGAAGAACGTTACGCCAAATTTGCCGAGGGCTACGTCACTAGCCAAACACATGCCAAAGGCTCAGACTTAGACCGTTTAATCGCAATTGCCGAACCACAATCAGATTGGGTGGCACTCGATATTGCTACGGGTGGTGGACATACAGCTCTAAAATTTGCACCACACGTCAAACATGTCACCGCGTCTGACCTCACACCACGGATGCTCGAAAAAGCCAAAGTCTTCATCACCGAAGACAAGGGCATGACCAATGTCGATTTCAAACAAGCCGATGCAGAAAACCTACCATTTGATGATGAACAGTTTGATCTGGTGATGTGTCGGATTGCACCACATCATTTCCCTGATGTGCAGAAGTTTGTCAGCGAATGTTCAAGGGTGCTGAAATCTGGTGGTATGTTGCTTATTCAAGATCATGTTCTACCCGAAGATGATGAATCTGCACGCTATGTCGATGAATTTGAGACTGTGCGTGATCCAAGTCATAACCGCGCCTTTAACCAAACCGAATGGACAAGCATGTTCAGTAACGCCGGTGTCACCGTCAATCACACCGAGGAATACATCAAACGTCATGACTTCCTCGATTGGGTAAAACGGCAAGGTAATGATGAGCCGACAATTGCAACACTGATTCAGATGCTTAATGATGCACCGGACATCGCCAAAGCATGGATGGATGCGACAGATTGGGGTACAGAAGCAGCAACATTCGTCAATCATCACATCATTATACGCGGAGAAAAAGCATAACCTTTCCTCGCAAGGCAACATGGGGGTAGCCTATAATCTACTCCCATAACGGTGAACCATCATATTCTCGTCAGCACAAACTCAGGCTATAATTGACACACTTGTTCCAATTACATACTGAAACCATGCCATGATCCCAATTCGCCTGCAACTCAATAATTTCATGCCCTACCGCGCACCCGATCCGATTATTTTTGATGGCATAGACCTCGCCTGCCTCACAGGGCAAAACGGCGCGGGAAAATCAACGATTTTGGATGCCATCACATGGGCGTTATGGGGTAAAGCTCGCGCTAAACGTGATGATGAACTGATTCATCTGGGGCAGAATGAAATGAGTATCCAGCTCGACTTTGAGCAAGAAGACATTTTCTATCGCGTTTTACGCCGACGCACCCGACGCGGACGCAGCAGTACAGGTGCATTGGACTTAATGATTTTGCGTGAGAATGAATCGCCCCTAATTATCAATGAGGTCAGTGTACGCCATACGCAGAACAAGATTAACGAAATTTTGCGCTTAGATTATGATACCTTTGTCAACTCGGCATTTTTACAACAAGGGCGTGCCGATGCGTTCACGATTAAAACACCAGCCGAACGCAAAAGGATTTTGTCGGATATTCTCGGGTTGGATCAATGGAAAGTCTATGAAGATCGCACAAAAGCCGAGCTAAGTGACATTGCACGCGCCATCGACATTATTAATCACGACATTCAAAAAATTGATGAAGAAATCGCGAAAGAACCTCAACACAAACAAGAATTAGCTGATGCTACCCATGCACATGAAGAAGCCTCAGAAAACCTGCGCATTACCGAAGAACAATATAATCAAGTCGCTAATTCTGAGGATGTACTCAAACGCGAACAAGCCAACCTCATCAATCAAGAAAATACGATTAAACGCCATCAAGATGATACTGTATCAGCGCAAGAAGAAATTGCACGTCAAAACGAAAAAATCGCTGAGTATCAAGACATCATCAATCAAGAGGACACCATCACGCAGGGGTATCAACAACTGTTGACTGCCCGCGAAAATCAATCCGCGATTACGGATCAGTTATCGCAGATGCAAGACCTAGACAAGCAATACAACAAGCTCGATAAACAACTGAGCGATCAAAAATCCAGCCTAGAAAAAGACCGCAGTGCCACCCGTGCGCGGATTGAGTCACTCAATAAACAGATCGAGAATGCCAACACCGAAGACCTTGAAACAGTCAAAGCCGAAGTCCTTGAATTACAAGCATTGGATGAACAACGTGATGCAACCAACAACACCATCCAACGAATGAAAGAAGAACGCTCTGGTTTGAGTGCGACATTGGAAGCCTTAAAAGCTGAAGGACTAGCGATTAATGAACGCCTCGAACGGTTGGAACAAGCAGACGGCGCGACCTGTCCATTATGTGGGCAAGCATTAACCGAAGATCATCGCGATGACATCGTGACCCAATTAACCACCGAGCGCGATACAAAGCGCGAAAGCTACCGTGATTATTCGGCACGGATCAATGAGATTGATGCCGATAGCAAAAAACAACAAAAGCAAATTGATAATTGGGGATTACAGCTCAAAAATCTGCCAGCCCTGCAACAACGCTTCGGTGCCTTAGAAGACCAAGTTGCCAAAGCCCAATCGGCACAAGATGATCTATCACTGGAACAAGCAAAACTCGATGCACTCGATACCACACTACAAGATGAAAATTATGGTCAAGAGCTACGTGTTCAATTGCAACAAATCGACGAACAGCGCATGAGCATCGGTTACGACCCCGATTCGCATGAAGATGTCAAAGCACAGCTTGAGACCTACCGTGAATTTGACCGTCAAAACACACGATTGGAAATGGCAAAAGGGAATTTACCCGAAGCCGAAAAAGTCAAAGCGAATGTCGAAGCACGACTCCAAAAACTCGAGAATATGCTGAAAGATGATGAGGAAAAATTAGAAGCAATCAAAGATGAAATTGCTGTGTTAGAAGAAAAGGTCAAACAAGAACGCCAACTACGCGAAGAGGTCGCCCGCTTCCGCACAGAAGTTCAAACACTCTCCGAACGCAAAACCATTGCACAACAACTATTGATTGCCATTGATGCCGGACGCGAAAACAAAATCCGGCAAGAAAAGAGGCTTGCAGAAGTCCAACACGAGCAAGCCCTCTACGAACAACTACGTGTTGCGTTTGGTAAAAATGGCGTGCCAGCTATGATTATTGAGACAGCTATCCCTGAACTCGAAGCAGAAGCCAACGACTTACTGGCTCGCATGACAGATGGACGTATGACCTTAAGGCTGACAACCCAACGCGAAAAAGTCTCTGGTGGGACGACTGAAACCTTAGATATTGAAATTGCTGATGAACTTGGTACACGCGGTTATGAGATGTATAGCGGTGGGGAAGCATTCCGCATCAATTTTGCAATTCGGATTGCTTTATCCAAGATGCTTGCACGCCGAGCCGGTGCACATCTACGGACATTGTTTATTGATGAGGGGTTTGGGTCGCAAGATGATGATGGGCGCAATAAATTGGTCGAAGCGATTACAGCAATTCAAGCCGACTTTGACATGATCCTTGTCATCACGCATATTGATGAACTACGCGATTCGTTCCCCGTCCATGTTGTTGTGGAGAAAACCCAAAACGGAAGCATGGTTTCTGTCCGATAACAGCTGTCAGAGGATGATTCCGTAACCATCCTCATCATCAAATGCTATGCGAGTGGTGCTAATTCACCAAGCAACGTTGGATAGAATTCCGAGATGGTCGGGTGAATCGGTAATGCCGTTTTCATCGCATGGTATGTTACACCTGTCGCCATATAATAGCTGACCACTTGGACGACATCATCACCATGATACCCCAAGGCTGTCGCGCCGAGGAATTGCTCAGTATCAGCATCAACTAAAATCTTTATCAACCCGAAGGTCTCGCCTTGCTCTAGTGCCCGTCCGATATGGGTCATCGGTTTGACTGTCATCAAAACATTTTTACCTGATTCTCGTGCTTGTGTTTCGGACATACCGACACGCCCCAACGGCGGGTCAATGTACATTGCATATGCCATATTGCGTTCGGTTACATCGCGATCAATCCCGTTGAGTACATCCATCACGAGTTCATGATCGTGATAGGAGGTGTGCGTAAATGCACCACGTCCATTCACATCACCAATCGCCCAGATACCCTCAATATTTGTATGTAATTTATGATCGGTCACAATAAAGCCACGCTCGTTTGTCTCGACACCAACTGCATCAAGATTCAGCCGTAGTGTGTTTGGTCTGCGTCCAGTTGCCATAAGCAAATGCGAGCCCTCTATTTGTGTTAATCCATCGGGTGTATCCAGTGTGACATGCACAGTACCATCCGGATCTTGTGATACAGTTGTTGCGCGGCTATTCAATTGAACCGCGATGCCCTCGGCTTGCAAAATCTCTAGCACAGACGCTGCGACATCCTCATCTTCACGAGTGACAAGACGCGAGGAAGACTCAATAATCGTGACATCTGCACCAAATCGCCGGAACGCCTGCCCCATTTCTAAGCCAATATAGCCACCACCGACGATCACCAGATGCTCAGGGACGTCTGTCAATTCCAGCATTTCTTTATTGGTCAGATAATCAACCTCATCAAGCCCATCAATTGACGGGATAAAAGGGGATGTGCCAGTGTTCAAAAACACTTGAGGGGCAGAAATCACATCATCATTAACCTGTATTTGATGCAATCCATCTTCTGTGCCGATAAATTGTCCATATCCATCATACACCGTCAGATTTTCCATAGTACGCATCCAGCCATCCATGCCACTGTGTGCTTCACCACGACGGGTATTCACTCGTTCCATGACACGTGCAAAGTTTACTTCAATCGGACCTGTGCTGAAACCATATTCATCACCACGCCCTGCCATATAAATTGCTCGTGCACTAGCGATAAGCGTCTTGGTTGGGATACAACCATAATTGACACATGACCCACCGATTTTTGAGCCTTCTACCAGTGCAATCTTTTTACCATCTCCAGCCAGTTTTGCAGCAATGAAAGGTGCTGATTGTCCCGCACCAATTAAAATTGCATCGTATTGCATTACATTTACTCCTGTGGGCATAATCGAATCAACTTAACCCTATGACAGTTCATTTGATTGAGATATTACTAAACTCCCATTATCTGCCGTGTTGTGTGTCTTATCGTCTTATGAGTTGTTATTGATGATACGTTATGGATAATGATTTGAGTGTTGCATGGAAATCTATCTATTCCCTAAACATAGATAATCAATAGACGTTTTTCAAAGTTTAAACATCAATTGCATATTTTGATAACATGCGCATAATATGTTCTAGGCATACTAAAATTATAACTTAATATTGTATTGTGCAATTAATGCAATGAGCTTATTTTGTATACAAAAATTTACATAAAATTCAGAAATATTACGTAATGGACAGCCAACTCAATGGTATGATAATCTTGAATGGTTGTTACAGTTTTGAAAGAAGGGAATAGAAATGTCGGATATTATTCGCGTTCTTATTGTAAATGATGATGAAAATATTGCGGATATGTGGCAGACAAAAGTTGTCAATAAGCAACCGGATATGGAAGCCGAAATTGCATTAAATGGTGAGGATGCTGTCGCAGCTTCAGCAGAATATCAACCAGATGTTGTGATTATGGATGTGATGATGCCTGGTAACATCGATGGTATTGAAGCCACTGAGCAAATTCTCGCGCAAGGTAATAACACGCAAGTGGTTGTCTATTCTGGGCGTAATGATATTGCCCAAAGAGCGCTTGACGCTGGCGCGGTTCGTTTTATGGGGTTGCCGATTTTACCTGACCAATTGGTAAAAGTAATTCGTGAGGTAGCTCAAAAGTAGAATTTAATGTAGAATGTAATTACGTGATTTGGGATGTAAGGGACGAATAAATGATAAAAATCGTAATTGCAAACGATGAGCGTGCTGCTGTACGCCTCCTTGAACTCCTCATCAAACGTACCGATGATATGACATGCATTGGTAAAGCCAAAAATGGGGAAGAAGCTGTGCGAATGGTACAAGCGTTGCGACCTGATGTGGTCTTGATGGACTTAATGATGCCCGGGATCAATGGGGTTGAAGCGACTAAACAGATTAAAGCAACTGTACCGACAACAAAAGTTGTCGTGAATACAGCCCGTGCCGACTACACGAACCGTGCTTTAGACGCTGGCGCATCTAAAGTGTTATCAATTCCAATCGAACAAGATGAGATTATCAACGCAATTCGAGAAGTTGTTAATCAACCGCTAGAAGATGACAGAGTCACTAAGTAAACAGATTGTCATCTCGTCAATTTGGTAAGATCATAGCTGATAAAACCAATAGTTTACTAAGTTAACACGCAGGGTCACGTTGTGTTGAATATTGACATTGCGTGTTTCTAATTTTGCTATCGTTACCAAACCTATAAATTGAGGAACACGTTCCGGCTTAGGAGTTTCTTTAGAGAACCAGCCCTAGCCACCAAATAACCGCAAACGGTGTAATGCTACCGATCAATGTGCCGATCATAATTTGCATTGGGGTATGACGATCGAGCACCAACCGTGCCAAGACCACCAGCATGATAACAGGGATCAAGAGAAGACTGACATCAAATCCATAGATGATTGCTGTTGCAGCTGTGACACTGGTAATTGCCATCGCATGTGCGCTGATATGATTGAAGAATGTGCCGAGTAACATCAACGTCAGTTGTACAATACTGATGAGTGTTAGCATCAATAAGACCCGGTGTGCGTTTGATTGGGCTAAAATAAGACCAGTGACAATACCCCCTACAATCGATACCGTATAAGGGATATAGCGTTCGTTGCTTTCCTTCATATGGAGGTCGCCAATTTTGCCAATCTTGACCATAAATACGATATAGAGCAGCGGCACAATACACACCCAAAATGTAAAAATCGAGGCGTGGAAGATGGCTGTATTTTGGGTCGGAGTAAATGTTAAGGCAATTGGGTATACGCATACTGCCCAAACCACTGGCGGGCTAATAAGATTGGAAACAATTTGTGCCCAAAGGTGGTCCGTCGCTTGTACTTGATGTCGAATCATCGCAGGAAGTGGTATCCGTATATCCATATAAAACATCCTTAGTGTATCATCTATTTCATTATACTCGGCAAATGCCAATACAATACCATACATAATTTAAGAAACTTTAAACTAGAGGACAATTGACATGATTTCAAACACCTTATGTCAGGATTGGCAACTGCCCCAATACTCGCAACCTTGCATCACCGTTAACACAGCCAATCAGCAACAGATACGAATCCAGCCTGATACACACACCTTTGAACTTGATGAAAGTCCAGCAAATGTCACAATTTCATGGGGAACAGCCCCGCTAACACAGTTGACATGGCAAGCTGATTCGCTCAATTGGGACGGTCAAGTGCGGTTAGGAGGGTTTGTCACAGCAATTCACTTTACGCATGTGGCACAATTAGACATCGACCTAGCGATTATGACCGTCGAAGCATATCCGCTTAAGCCCGATGTAAAGCCCTATTTATCAGCAAAAGATCGGACACAAATCCCCTATCAACCTGCCGACTTTTTGGACGGTGTTGATGATGACCAACCCGAAGGTGTCACGACATGGCTAGCAGACATCGACAGTCCATTGGTTGGCTTGATGCAAGATGCGATGAATCAAGGGCATCGGGTGTATGCATTTGGTCAACTCGCAGATGAAGAGCAAGGTTGGCATCATGTATTTGCGTTACCTATTCTGCTAGAAGCGGTTACATCATTTATGCGCTAGTTTCAAAAATGGAGGCAGATATGACCGATCTACCAATTATTGATGTATGGGCACAACCTGTTTTCGCCGAATCATTCCAGAAACTACCCGAAATTCTCCGGCTATTTGAACAATCGGGATCTGTTGATTTGCTCAACCAAGACATCACACCCGAACAACTCATCGGCATCATGGATGACGCTGGTATCGACAAACTGATGTTATCGGCATGGCATCGTCCTGAAGGCTGGATCATCACCAATGATCAAGTCGCTGAATTTGTCCAACACGACCCAGATCGTTTTATTGGGGTTGCGACGGTTAACCTACAAAAGCCAGTTGAGGCAGTCAAAGAATTAGATCGCGCTGTGAATGACCTCGAATTCAAAGCTATGCGAATTGTGCCATGGTTATGGCAACTACCACCCAACAACCGTTTCTACTTCCCGTTATATGTAAAATGTATCGAGCTGGATATTCCATTTTGTACACAGGTCGGGCATACGGGACCGTTGATGCCATCGGAGACAGGTCGCCCTGTGCCTTATATTGATGACATTGCGCTGATTTTCCCTGAGTTAAAAATTGTTTGTGGTCATATTGGCTTCCCGTGGACAGATGAGATGATTGGCGTCGCATGGAAACACGATAACGTCTACATTGATACATCCGCCTATTTGCCACGCTATTATCCGCAACAACTGATTCATTACATGAAAACATATGGGAGTGATAAAGTGCTATTCGGGACAAATTTTCCACAGCTTAACTTAAAGAAATGCACCCAACAAGCACTCGACCTCGATTTACCTGAGGAAACGCGTGATAAATTTCTTTTTGGGAATGCGAGACGTGTATTTAATTTGTAGCATTGTGTTTGTCTAATAATTCAAGCAATCCAGCAGGGTATAAGGGGGGCGCATTGTCTCCTCGAAAAAAATCTAGCGTTTTCCAGACAGCATCGAATAGCACCTCGCCGTCATCTTCACCGCGTACAACTCGCGATTCGTCATATACGCTCTCATCTGTGAATCGTCCATCATAGATGAGCATGATTTCATGCCCGCGCTTATCCTCAAACTTAAAGATGCTTTCCAATATCCCGATGAATGTCACGTCAGCCACATCGGCTTCTATTTCCTCCATGACCTCGCGTTTGATGGTGTCGACGCCATATTCCCCAAACTCAATCGACCCGCCAATCGGACGATAGAACGTCTCGTCAATGGTGCGATCATACCCTTCTGCAACGAAGATTTTATCGTCCCAACGGAACACACAGACCGCTTTGGATTTGACGCGTTTTTTCTTTTTCTTCTTTTTGGACATCCGTTGATACCAGTCTACAAGTAATTGCCATCAATAGACTGTAACATCATCAGTCAAAATGCTCTATGCGGAAATGATTCGGATTGCTCATTTAAATACTGGTATACTTTCTAAAATCAGGAGGAATATTTATGAAACGATCCGTACTATTTGAAGGCTATACATTAGATGAGGTTTTAGCATTTACAGATGAAGAAATTGAAGCGTGGATTCTGGTAGATGATCCTATTATTTTCAAAGTGGGATCTGCTGAAATACTAGCTAAAATCGAAATAAAAGAATCGTCACTGGTCGTTGAATTAGCTCAGATTGAAGGTGGCGGAGAAGGTGTCTTATCATCGATTGGTGTCCTTGCCCGCAAATATGCACGTCAACAAAATCTACAACATATTGAATGGATTGTACATTCACTGGACTGCCTTGACCCTAACCCAAAGTTGAATCCAATGCTGGAACGTGCAGGATTCGCCATTCAAGATATACCCGATAAAGGTAAAGCCTACTTTCGCAAAATGTCGGTATGACAAAATTCGTGCTGTGTATGGTTTAGCATATAGTTTGGCTATCACAAAACCATACACACCAATCTATGTTAATGCCCTAGTTCCCTACATAAGTCGGAATCTCGTCTGACTTGTAGTAAACAGGAATGCCTCGTTCATTGGCAATGCGCACGTCATTATCTGCACCTTTGGATTCACCCTCAAGCCGTAAAACCGCATCACAACGATCTAATAAGCGGTGCGCTGTTGGATAAAAAATTTCTTCGTAGAGATCATCACCTACTGATTCACCACCAGCAGTATTCCAGATCGGTACAGCAACCCACTCACCAATCATCGGAATGTGTCCCGCTTGAAATATGGGATAAGATGCCGATTCAAGGTTGTGTAAGTTCTCTGCCATTTTATCGGGATCGTCATTTGTCCCACTGCGATACGGTCCTGCAATGAGAATCATCAGTCGTTTATTTGTTGTTGACATGTTATCTTTATCCTGCGTTTTTATGCGATAATTTTCGAGAGTGCGCACGAAACTCGTTTATATAATACACAAATATGCACGAACGTGCAATATCGTGCAAAAACGTGAAGAGGTCAGCATATGTTACCTGATGAACGGCGGCAATATATATTAGACAAACTCACACAAGAGGGACGTTTGATTGCAAAGGATGTAAGTCATGCATTAGGTGTATCCGAAGATACAATCCGACGCGACTTGCGTGAACTCGCAGAAGAGGGGCTCTTACAGCGGGTACATGGTGGTGCATTACCTGCATCTCCTGCGATGGGGAACTTTGGACAACGTGAGACAATTCATCCTGAAGAAAAAATTGAAATCGGGCGCAGTGCTGCTAGACTCGTTCATGAAGGACAAGTTATCATCTTAGACGGTGGGACAACTGCGATTCAAGTAGCACGACATTTACCATCAACGTTGCAGGCAACAGTCGTGACCCATAGTCCACGCACAGCAATCGAATTAATCGATCATCAATATATCGAGGTGATTTTAATCGGTGGGACATTATTCAAACATTCGATTGTATCGGTCGGCGCACATGCCCTAGAATCAATCCGGCGTATTCGTGCAGACATCTACTTTATGGGGGTGACGGGTATTCATCCCGAAACAGGGCTCAGCACAGGGGACTATGAAGAGGCGCAAGTCAAATTAGCACTGAGCAACCAATCGGCTGAGACGTATGTGTTGGCATCCGATGAAAAATTAGGCTCAGCATCGCCATATATCATCGCACCATTAGCACAAGTCACAGGTCTGGTTGTGAGTCACTCTATTGATGAAGCGATACTAGAACCCTATAAATCAATAGGACTCAGTGTGATTAGCCCGACTTAATCAGTGGATGGTCGAATTCCATGTTCTAACCAATCGCGACAATCGGGCGTGAGGGCACGTTGGGCAGCTGCATCATATAATTTGAGGTCCTCATCTGTCAGCACATCTTTCCAACGCCCATTTGTCCCTTTGTTGATAAAGGTTTTTCCACCGCCTTGCAACCAACTCAGCTCACCGACGACTTCATCAGCATGTTTTTTCATCGTATCGAAGGATACAGCATCGACAATCTTGGGGATCAATACTTCGCTAACATCTATATCAAGGAACGCGATAAGTTTTCGGATTTCACCTTCAAGATCTTGCAATAGATGGTTGTAGTGAACCAAGTAGATATTGGGGAGGTGACGGTAGTCCCACCATGTTTGATTATGATGAAAAGTCGATTGAAATGGATACCCATCATTTTCCCATTCAAACCAGCCTTTGGTAATCTACCAATGCCAGAACTCATGAATCGTGTCAGGGCAAGCAGGTTTGGTTTTCATCTCAAATGAGTTCTTGTAGTGATTCCACATGGACATGAATGTATCGCGCGCATCCCGACTCACGACGATGTACTTCACATTTGTGTGATAGATTAAACCATCCAACGGCATATGCGACTTAATACTGCGCCGATGTGTCTGCGCATCTAGCTTCGCAATGACCTCGTCAATGGGTGCCCTACTATTCTCTACCCACGGGAACACATCAAATACATGCCGAAATTTTAAATCCTGAAAAATCAGATGCATGACAATATTCTGCATCCACGTTGTGCCTGATTTTGGTGCAGTCGAGATGACAATATCACCATCCCGTGGAATATAATGTTTCCAGCGCAGACTATCTAATGTGCTTCCATTTTGATAGACATACTTTACTTCTGGCAATTGATGGGACATGTATCAGTCTCCAAAATACTTGGGTTATGTCACTAACCCGCGCGTCACACGCATGAACATATGCTCAAGGTCTTTTTCCTCTTCGTTAAAGCCGAGTAATGTGATGCCTTCATCAAACAACTTCCGACTCAACGCAGCGAGGTCTTCATCATTTCCGGCGAAGTCGACCCGCACCCGTGACCGCCCGTTTTTCGGCGTGATGATTTCGGCTTCAACAACATCTTTAATGCCTTTGACGATATTCAGGACTTTCTCTGCGACATCATTATCCATCACCGTCACCATAATTTCGCGGTGTGCCATGAGCTCCACTTTGAGGTCGTCGATACTACCCTGCATGATAATTTCACCCGCTTCGATAATCCCGATGTGTGAGCAAATATCTTCGACATCGGCGAGGATATGCGAGGAGAAGAAAATTGTCTTACCCATATTGGCTAATTCACCAAGTAATTCACGGATTTCAACACGCGCCCGTGGATCAAGCCCCGATGCGGGTTCGTCTAGGATTAAAACTTGCGGATCGTGAGCGAGGGTTCGCGCTAAAGATAGACGTTGCTTCATACCCTTACTGAGTTTATCCACCATATCTTCGCGACGATGGCTGAGGTCAACCAGTTCGAGTAAGTCACCGACAAGGCGTTTACGTTCATTTTCTGGGATGTCATAACATGCGGCAAAGAAATCAAGATATTCCCAGACGCGCAAATCTTCGTAGACCCCGAATTCATCCGGCATATACCCGATCGCGCGACGCACTGCCCGACGATCATCCAAAACAGAATGGCCAGCAACAAATGCTGTCCCGCTACTGGGGCGCGTCAAGGTTGTCAATACGCGCATTGTTGTTGTTTTACCAGCACCATTCGGACCAACAAACCCATAAATTGACCCCTGTGGTACTTCGATAGAAATACCCCGCACCGCCTGAAAATTGCCAAACGATTTTTTAATATCGCGTGTTTCAATAATATAGTCCATGTTTTGTCTCCGTTAACTATAGCGCCCAGTTTGGGTCAGACGAATTTTGCGCACTCGCGCTGTACCGATGCCCTCTGAATAATATAGACGAATTTGTACCATGTTATTTGTACCTAAATATTGTGTCTGCCCATCAAATTCTAAGATGTCGCCATCGCGGAAGGTGAACAGATCATATTCGCCTCGTTCCCAGTCATACAACTCAATATTGAGTAACTGCGCATAACCACCCCCACGATCAACTTCAATGATGATTGAATCGACTTCGTCCATCACAAGTTGCTGTAGTGGGTTAAAGCGAAATTCGACTTCTTGTGTTTCGAAGAGGTTGAAATTATCAGTACCGCCTTCAGTGATACCCTGACGATTTAGTGTCATCCATGTGTAATGCTCGGTTGTAAGGACAACTGTTTCTTCAGGTAACACAATATCAACATCTAATTCGATAATATAAAGTGTCGTATCAACTGACCGCCAGCCAGCCCCTTCAATCTCAAGATCACGTGCCCACTCGTCATGCCAACCAACAAGATACAAATTATCACTGCGAGACGTGGAATCAAATTGATCGACCATAAAGCTCGCGAGGAAGGATTGTTCGCGGGCGGATTGTTTTTCGCTGATTGATTGGACTTCTAAGAAGGCACGCGACCGCAAAAAGCGTTCACCTTGTACTTCGCGCAGTGACGACCCGCCCTGACCAGAAGCGAAGGGGGATAAGCCCGTTGTAATGGGTGAAATGTGATACTCCAAAACATTGGGTTGAGCCGGATCATCACCGAGTTCCATTTGTAAGTCAGCGCGGTCTAATGTAACGATGTCATCCGGTACAAAATCTTCCGCCAGCGGATACACAACATTTTGCCCCAAAATCACAGCATCCCGCAGGGTAATATCGCTATCGTTACGAATCACACCCTGAAAACCACCAATCATACGACCACTCTCTGCTGTATCAAAATCGAGTGTGACTGTGCCACCAATATCTGGTTTGGGTGCGTGTCCGGTCACGGTGAAGTTTGCAAAAATCCCACCATCAATTGTGAAGTTGTTCGCACCAAATTGGGTACTCTGATTAATTTCTGTGCCAGTTTGGACAGTATTATTCGCAAAAATACCAGCGACAGGTGCTGCTGAGCTCACACCGAGGAAATAATCTTCAGGGACTGCGACCGAATATGTCGCGCGTCGTGGTGATAGAATACCGAGGAATTGATCAATCTTTGCGGTATCCGTATCGCTCCAAGATTGCACGACCGTCGTCCGGCTGACCACAACCTCCGAACCGCGTAAATTAAAGCCGACTGTCCATGCGATACCAGTAAACACGATAATCACGATAGGGATTGTCACCCAACCCCAGCCATTGCGGTTAAACCGTGACAAAATCAGATAGTTGATCGGACCGATGATCGCAATATACAGCGCGAGGAATAAACACAAGGTCTGTATCGGTGGCAATAAATCGACGCCGGGTAAGTTGGCGATACCTTCTGCGCCCCATTGCGGTTGTGTGAATCCTTCAATCCAGACAGGTTGTGGTGAACGCGATGACAATAACTGTAGCCATAACTGCGATAAATTATCCCAGCTTGCGAGTGGTTCTAGTGTCGGGTCAGCAGTCATATAGTCGATGACACCTGCGCCAAGATCACGCCGGATAATTAAAGGAATATCTTCAGCACTGGCTAAGACTGTTCCTGATTCAGCGACTGTACCTGTCGCGATAATCGTGCGTTCTTCCAAAACCGATTGATTGTCACCGCTATAAACAGCTAAGGCAGTCAAATCCTCTACGGACTGATTATCGTCGGGTGTGAACGGTAGAATATCAATGAATGCCGCCGCAGTTGTCTGTGCCGATGGTCCGCCGATTACAACGAGGTGTCCGCCACCTTCAACCCAGCGTTGGATCGCTGCCCGTTGAGCTGTCGCGAGATTTTCACTATCAACATCCAGTAAGACCATCATATTGAGGGATTGCAATGCAATCGGATTGTCGGGTACGTTGGTGATGTCCCACAAAGCTTGTTCGGCTTCATATCCGCCGATATGTACTCCCGCAAGGCTAACCGGTTCAGTATTGGCACCAGTTACCACCGCATACAGTTGATCTTGTTGACGTAGGTCGAGCAAGGTAGCTTCTTGCGAGGCGACGATAAAATCTTCATCATCAATCAGTTCGACGCGCAAACTGTCGGGGAATGTCCGTGCCTGAATGTTGATGATCTCGACTTTTTCCGCACCAGCGGGTAAATCAATCGGTGTACTAAAGGCATTACCGACCACAGTACCCGATGTCTCTGGACGAATCACCAAACGTCCGGCGACCGATTCACCATTATTGCGCACCTGCACCCGCACAGGTGTCCAATCATCAGGACGGAAGAACGAATCAAAGCCGATCTCAATCGACATTTCGATCACATCTTGGAAATTATCCTGTGTCTGTGTGGGGAGCGCGCTTAGGCTAATAATACAAAGGAGTAACCCTAATATATAACGTAAACGGCGTGTTGCCATGTTATATCCTAAAAATCTGTTTTCTGAATCTGTCGCCTATTGTATCACGCTGGAGCATGTTGTCATGTGTCCAATTGCGTTTCGCTTATCTTTTCGCGTAGACTCTATCATTTTGATTGATAACTGGACACAGACATCCAATCCACCTTCTTAGATATATGCAGTCATGTTAAAATAAAAGGTAGACAAAACGTGGTCAACTCATCTATCCATTGTCTATAAAAATCTACCCGACATACAGAAAATCACACATGTATATCAACCATCTCTCGCTGACGAATTTTCGTAATTATGCTCGCCTTGAGCTGAGTTTACCGACCGACAAGCCGATTGTGTTATTCGGGGATAACGCGCAGGGTAAAACCAGCGTGCTCGAAGCCATCACTTATCTAGCGACCTCCAATTCACCGTATACAACCAGTGACCGCCAGCTGATCCATTGGCGCACAGATGATGATCCGATTCCGTTTGCGCGGATGTCTGCCGAACTCAGCAATAAAGAGAGCCGTTATCAAAAGCTCGACATCACATTGATGCTCGATAAATCGGGTGGTGGGTCGCGCTTTAAAAAGGACATCAAGCATAACAACGTCGATAAGCGGGTGATGGATGTCGTCGGCATTTTGAGTATTGTTTTATTTGTCCCCCAAGATTTATCACTGATCGAAGGTTCACCATCCGACCGCCGTCGCTTCATGAATACGACACTCAAACAAGTCGATGTTGATTATTTGATGGCGTTGAATGAGTATGAAAAACTCTTGTCACAACGTAACGCCCTGCTCAAACGCATTGCAGAAAAGCGGTCGAGTCCGGCTGAGTTAGAATTTTGGGATGAGCAACTGGCGACAAACGGCAGTATCTTGATTGCGGGACGGCAACAATTTTTGCGCGAATTAGAGGTCAAAGCACAAGACACCCATCATGCCCTCACGGGTGGGCGCGAAACACTCACCCTAAAATATCAACCAAGCATCATTCCAAAATCAGACAACGAAAGCAAACAACTCTCGTTTGACGTACTCGGATTAGACCTCAACCGCCAACTAACACCCGACCAGATTAAACCACAATATCTTGAGTACCTCATGGCTGAACGGCGCGAGTCGATTCAACGCGGTGTGACACTATCCGGTCCGCATCGTGATGAACTCCGCATGTTCATCAATGATCGCGACAGTGGGTTATATGGTAGTCGTGGACAGGCGCGAACAGCTGTAATGGCGTTGAAGTTTGCTGAACTACAATGGATGCGAGACCGCATCGATGAATATCCACTATTTTTGCTAGATGAAGTAGTCGCAGAGTTGGATAGTAAACGGCGGGCATTTTTGCTGGAGCAGTTAGATGGTAAAGCGCAAACCCTCGTCACGACGACTGAGCTAGAGATTTTTACGGATTCTTTCTTAGACAATGCACAGGTGTTAAACGTCGTGAATGGTCAGATTGATACGTCATCAAATTAAAAAGGTGAGCTATAACAGCCCACCTCTTAGAATCAATTACTCACTACGCAATGCAGCAGCGGGTTTTAGACGGCTGAGTTTAAGCGCAGGATAGATCCCCGCCAATAATGCAGCCACAACTGCCACCAAGAAGGCTTCACCAAATTCACTCGGCAACAGGGTAAATTGCATCGTCCAGCCGAATGAACGGACGTTAATCACGTAAATCAGAACCAGCGACAACACCATCCCAATCGGCAACGCAAGAATTCCAGCGACCAAGCCCATCAGTCCTGTTTGGATCAATGTGAAGACAGTCAATTGACGACCTGTCATACCGTTGGCTCGCATCATGCCGTATTCGCGGGTGTGTTCGAGTTGGAGTGCCATCAGTGCCGACAAGATGCCGATGAATGCAACTACAGTCGCTAGCAAGCGCAGGGCAATTGTAATTGCAAAGGTGCGGTCAAAGACTTCTAATGCGCCGTTCCGTAGGCTCTCGTTATCTTGCACGATGAGATCATAGTCAGCGAGGGCAGTACGTAGGTCATTAATCATCGCTTCTGAATCAACGGAATCTTCCAGCATCAAGCCGACCGATGTGATAAACGGATCATCAAAGTATTGGTCATAGGTCTCACGCGACATATAAACCGTGCCTTGATCGGTGCTGTAATCATAGAAGACGCCAAAGATTTCAAAGGTTTGTACACCTGTATCGGTCTGTAATGTGATCGTATTATTCTCTTCGGTGATGCCACGGCGGAACGCAAACGGCTCACTGACCATGACTTTGCCTTCGTTCAGAATATTTTGGTGTTCGCCTGCGGGTACAGTTGTCCATTTAAAACGACGATTTTCACCCGCAATATCGAAGCTACTCGCCAACACATTCACGGGAAGCATATCGGGGAAGTCTGGTGATGGTGCGCTAACCGACCGTGCTGATGAATATGTGATAACACCCTCAGTATTTTCGATAATTTCAAGAATCGCAGGGTCAACATCAACACTGGAATTATTGGCTGTCAATAATGGCGGGCTGATGAAAATTTGTGCACCGAGCGAATTACCGAGCCAATCGGAAACTGTCGTACG
>DIYL01000059.1:0-50678 GCA_002428985.1 Anaerolineales bacterium UBA6055
CCGATCGATTCTGAAACGCTACACCTCAATACTTCATCCCTCAGAAATTCAAGTATCATATAAATAGTACTTAGATTATTCTTGACACCTTCTGATAAAAGGGTAATGAAATATCCTATTTATATTTCATGGTTCGGAAAATATTTCAAGAATAGATTATTGCAGTATAGCAATTAAATTATATAATGACAATTATTGTAAATACGAGATAACAGAAGCTCAAAAGGAGACTTCTGTTATGAACGTAGTAAATGGCAAAGCGATAATCAATCTGCGGAAGCAAAAAGGAATGGATCAAAAAACACTTGCAGAAAAAGCAAATATAAATGCCTCTGTTCTGTCGAGACTTGAACGAAATCTTCAATCTGATTTCCATGTATCAGTAGTTGTTCAAATCGCTGATGTATTAGAAGTATCGGTTGATAACCTTATCAACCGTAATTACAGTGAGAGTGAGAGACCAATACAAGTAGATTGGCAATTGATTGTCGAAGAAATGCAGAAACAACCACCTAGGATTCAGAAACAAGCTGCGTACATTATGAAGGGTTACTTGGAAACACTAAAAGATGATTTTTGAGATCTTTAGATGATTTTGTTGATTGGGGAAAATGCGTTTCGTCCATAACAAGGACACTGTACAGGCTGATTCGGTTTCTATCCTGAAACGTTTTTCTGTTGTGCAACCTACCCCAACATTGTACAATGTTGGGGTAGGTTTGTTAATATAGTGGTACAATAGCTTTGATAGATTTCGTGCAATAGCTTTGATGCTTAGCGCAATAGCTTTGACACCCTACAGCATTCGCGATAGTCTTGCTTACAGAGAATCTAAGCTTCGTATACCTCAGTATCTGGGTAGAAGCCGAACCAACCGAACCAGAACGCTAGATGTCCTCCAATACGATCAAGTGTTTCGCCGTCATCAGTAATCAACGCTTCTTCGGTCAGTTGCCATTCACGCCCATCATCACTTACAAGTGTGGCATCATCGTCACCCGCAGTAAACGTCAGACCGTTGCTTTCATACGCACGGACAGCCGCTCCACCGGGTTCAAAGAAGTCACGATCAGGGGTCGCATCTGCCACAATCACAAGGTCGGTATTACCAACGGTATCGTTGACAATACGTTCTGGGATGATGTCTACCAATGGATAGGCTTTCGCTTCACCTTGTAGACGTAGTGCAAACACCATATCTTTATTGTCAGCAATGTCGGTATCTTGTTGCCATGATGGGAACATCAACTCGGTACTGTTGAAGTAATCTTCATATGCACCACCATTACTGTAATTACGTTGGAAGCCAGTATCGAGGCTCAATACACTGGTATCAGGATGTTGTTCAAGCCAGCTTGACCAATCGGTGACAACCACAGGCAATACATCAAGTACAAGACCGCTAGTCGCCAATGGGCCAAATGCAGGTTCGCCAGTGATCGCATTCCAGATCGTGTCAGTATTGCGGTCATACATCAACTTGTTCGAACGCATCAATAGACCGGATGACCCAAATTCCAAGACTGTCTCACCCATTTCAACGGTTTCGCCATTTAAGTCGGTATATGTCAAATCGGGGATGGTCACATCATAAAGTACACCAGCACCGCACAGCGTACAATAAGCCAACATCACAGGTTTACCACTAATTTGTCCGGCAACACCACGTACAAGTCGGTCTTCACCATCTTCAATATTCGGGAGTTCTGCAAGGATTGCATCAACGTCGCCGTCCATCTCTGTCCAGACAATATGCTCCAACTGTAGCCAGCCATCTTCAGGACATCCCGCCGAATCGCCACCGATAAAAATCCAGTTATTGTCAGCAGATTTACCTTTAGCAAAGAAGGTCGTCGGCGCACGGAAGTTACAAACTTGCTCACCATTCGGAGCATCAAACAATGGCGCGTGGCCAATAACATCATTAAACATCTCGTGCCAGTTCAGCAGACGCAATGGGTATGCACGACTATCACCATCGATGGTTACACCAAATACAAGCTCGTCTTGTGCCGGATAATCACAGTTATCTTGACGACAGAATTGTGTGAATTGGAACAAACCCTCATTTTGTGCATCTTCGGCGCTGATTTGGGTTGCATTTACCAGCGATGGAATCCCATCAACACCAACACCACCCCATACAGCTTCAATCATATTAGCTTGAGCAGTGTCAAGGCTACCGGGTTGGAAGAAGCGTGTAAATTCAGGATCAACGAACGTCGCTAGCAACTGTCCTTTGAATTCTTCATAATCAGGCGGCAATGCGATATTGTTTTCACCAGCCCACTCAAAATAACCTTGCCAGCCCATTTCTTCGCCAGTCAATTGCGCAATCGTTGCTAACACAATCGGCGCAATTTCGTTACCACGGGCAAAATATGCCATATCAATCAATGGACCGACATATAATTCATCACCAGATTCAGCAATCGCCGTGAAGACACTTAGATCCTCTCCACGTCCGCGTGCAGCATCAAATACGGCACCAATCATCTGAATCATCGTCTTGCGATAGTTGTCTGTATCAAAATCTTGTGCCTCTGTCGCGTTTTGATTACCAGCGATGAGCACAACCAATACACTGAGGATAATCCCCAGTACGGCCAATTGTTTCATAAATAAATCTCCAGATTGTGAATATTCGACACAGCAACCATAAAGGTAAATTCTTGCCAAAATCTTGTGGAACAATGAGTACAAAATAGTTTAAGACGAATGTATAGTGGTACGCAAATCCTCGCAAACAAATGTAATCGCATCATGATAGCCGTCAGCGTATTCTTCAGATGGCTTCGAGGTTTGCACTGATAGCCGCCACTGTTCAATAAACATCTCGACCATACTGTTCAATTCCTGTGCAAAACTTTGAACAGGTACATTAACTGTGAAGCGTAGTTGGCTGCGTTCCTCAGTTAAATAAGTAAACTCTTCATCACTTGAGATAACATCAAATGTCTCATGTAGGTGTTGTTGTGTTTTCGTAACAGCTTGCCGTTTACCATCAATAAACAACGTAACCGTATCTTGGTTAGGCTTAAGAATGTCTGTATAACGACAATTCGCAAGTAAAACACGTTGAAGTTGACCATACTCATTTTTACGTGGTTTTTCATCTTCCATAACCACCTCAACACTACCGAGTAATGCATAAATATGGGCATCAATTTCTTCAGTCGTTGCACCAGTTACCACAATCTCCACATCACACATGCGTTTTGTCGTCTCTCGTTCGACTTTACGACGTTGGTTTTGGAAATAAGCATGTTTTTGTTTATGAGGTATTCGGCCTTTCGCACTCCATAACCATTCTCGCCGAATAACAGCCGTTGTAATTAATGCACCCAATAATTCAGTCGATAGATTCACATAAAAGCCGTCATTTGTTAGCGCACTTTGCCAGACAAATATGCCTGCAACCACAAAAATCGCAACAGCAACAACCGGGAATGTCGCACGATTTTCCGTTACCCAATTGGCAAATAAGATTAACGCCAGCAACCCACCGATAAACTCTGTAGACAGGTTCTGAAAAAAATCATGTTCAAGGTTTTCCAAATTAATCGACAATAGATAGGTGACTAATGCCAACGGTACAACAGCAAATATAACGCGGGTCTCTTGATTGCTAAAATTGTTCGACATCAAAAGTGCAAAGACCAAAATAATGACGCTACTGGTAAGTGCAAAAAATACTGATGGATTTTGTTCGTAAACACTCAACCCGAGTTGAAGCAAGTCGCCTGTCATGATAAATCTCCCCAAATTATCGTTGATTGAGTATAACGTATGCACAAGCGTTAACCAACGGGTTCGCTATGTGCAACAAACTGACCATTCACCAGTCAATTTCTAACCATGTCACAACCCCATTAGGACGTTAGACCTACGCCAACGTAACGCATCGTAATGTATAATAATGTTATACTGTAATAAGTAGGTAAATTTAGAAAGATGACTAGTGTCTTCATCTATATTCATATGTAGCACCTAACCTCATTTATGTTAATTGATTAACTTGCCTACTTCATCACACTAGTTGTTTTGTTAGACTTCGTAAGGAATTATTATGACTGATAAAGCTTATATACCAAACTTCCCTGATATTTTGGGCGAGATCACGGGTGGAGCGCGTGTGAACATCGGTTTGGTACAAGTCGCTTTAGCGATACGTCCACGTGTAATCCGTGCGGGCAGACCTTTCGAGGCGATCATGCTTGTGCAAAACGCGTCGGATACCACGGTAGACTTTATGGCGCGTGTGCATCTACCCGACCGTGATGCAGATGGTAAGAAAAAACGATTTGTGACCAAATTAGATAAACTGGTTATCGGGCTAGAACCAGCCCAAGTTGGGTATCTCGTTTTACCAATTTCCACATTGCCAGATACCGCCATCAGTGCCGATTATGCGATTACAATGGATGTCAAAATGAAACCCGCTGGAGATAGTAAACCACGGCGCATCCGATTTGAAGATGGTGGTGGCGAGGTTATTCAAGAACACCTTGCAGATGGCATGAGCGATGCAATCGAGCAACTGACGCACCTCAATTGGAGTGCTGACAAAGTAAGCGGGCTACGGTCAACTGGATTACAAGTCAAGTTTGGATTGATGTCAGGAACAGTCGGTAAAATTGCTGACCTCAAAGCAGGTTGGGAATCGTTATGGACCATGTCAGATTTGGTTGATAACGCATTAATGTTACAGAAATTCCGCAAACAACTGGCAACCAAAGTCTTACCAACACTAACTGCCGAAAAATTGTATTCAACTGCGGTCTTAAGCGTAGGCGAAAAATTCGAAAAAGCTGGCTTTCCATTATCAAAATGGGAACGTATTGTTATCGCTAAAATGATGTCACTAGTCCTGATATTCGGTGCACCCAATAAAGTGCAGCAACTGGTAGCCGGACGATTTAACCTGCAACCTTATTTAGCAGACGATGCCAATCTAAACAACTTAACCTTACCGCACTGGACAGTTGAATTTCTCAATCTGATTAATCGTGAACCTCGTGCTCTACAAGCCCCACCAAAAGCGATTTTTCAACTCTGCTTTGAAGCACTCCTAAAAGATGCAACCGAGCTAGCATTTCACCGTGTAGAAACTGTCTTAGGTGAATCCTTAGGCAATGAGGGTGAACATGAAATTTACATCAAGAAGTTTCTAGATGACTATGCAGCAGGTGAACTAACATTTATGGATGTGTATTTACCGTTGGTTATGGGCGGCATCACAGCAGCAGATATGGTGGTCTTACCGGATGATAATATGGAAAACGCCGTGCATGACCTGCGCGAGATGGTTGACGCACGACGTAGCCAATTTCAAAATGAAGACAATGCCGGCTTGTTCCAGATAATTGATCGTCTGATGGAAAAAGTCTTACTTAAATACGGTTATGATGCGAAGAGGATGTAGGTATGTCATTCGGGGTAGTCTATCCAGATGTTTTAGGATCAATTACAGGGGGCGGGCGTATTGTCACCGAGGGTTTGCAATATGCTGTTGGGATGTCACCAACACAAGCATTTGTTAACCAACCGCTCGAGGTCATCGTCCCATTACAGAATATGGTCGATAAGCCATTACAGATCAAGGTATCGTTACGTATGCCCACACGTAATAAAAAAGGCAACCCAGTTGTGATTGAAGCGGCCAAATCATCAGTTTCAATCACAATGAGTCCGGGAGAAGTCGGTTTATTGCATATCCCTGTAACAGCACACCCGCCAACACCAGCAGGTAAAGCTTATCCAGTGCAGGTAGCCGTCCGTTATAATATGCCTGAGGAAGCACAAAAAGTACGTCCACCAGATGGCGGACCACCACCATCAGTATTAAGTATTTCGCCATTTCGGTTACAAGTGATGAAGGACATCGACTTCATTACTAAACTCTCTAGCAAATCGAAAGATCTTGTCACTGCGACATTTGATCTGGCAGCAAAACGATTGCCGCCGCCAGATAGTGCAACATTACAGCCCAAATATGAAACATTATGGGCATCCGAACAGATGAAAGAAGAAGAGAAGCTCGCCCGTGCCCAGATGATAGATGCTCGTAAATTGGCATTAGGCTTAGGGCATTCGACCTCGTATTGGAAGTTGTTAGATGAGGTCGAAGATCGTTTTGCGGATCGCAACATGGTCTTACATCCCGGCGAGGCAAAAGCAATAGCCAAGATGATGGCGTATACCGTTGATGAAGCCCCAGAGCTCGAAACTCAAATGCCTGTTGAGGAAACGCACTGGTTCCGGACACTCTGTCAGGTTCTCGCACACGACCAATCACTACAGGAGTTGCCTCGTGCTGAATTACTAGCCAAGCATGTTTTTGATGCGATTCTATTCGATTCCATCGGGATGGGTTTTCATGTACTTCAACCCAAGGTTAAAGAACAACTGGGCAATGCTGAAGAACGCCTGAACTACGCAAACCGTTTATTGACATGGTTTGCGGGATATGGTGAACCAGATTTGACATATGTGTATCTACCGTTGGTATTAGGGGGTACAGTCATATCGCGTTTAGTCACCCTCGATATCAAAGTAAATCCATGGGTTCTAGTCGACGATCTCTCCGAGGCAATGCAAGGACGCGTCCGCCTCACCGGCAGTGAAGAATCCACAATTATCTTCAAAATGCTGACAGAATTATTAGATGAACAAACACGCATCATCCGTAGCCAGCGCATTGAACGCCCCCGTCGTTAATCATCTGAAAAAATCCCACCACTAGGTAATCTACAAACGGTGGATTTATAAAAGCATAAGCTACAAACGTCCGATCCTGTGTATAATCGGACGTTTTTATTTAGTAGGAAAAACCTCTTTACGAAATCCACCCGGCGTTGTCTGAGTGATATTTTTAAACCACTTACCGAATTGCGTAGCAGATTTAAATGAGAGGTCATAAGCAATTTCAGCAATTGTATCATCCGTATGTGCAAGTAGACGTTTAGCTTCCAGCAAAACCCGTTCTTGTTGCCATTGACCCGGCGTTTTGCCTGTTCGCTTACGAATGGATTCAACAAGATGATTCGTTGTGACGCCCAACAAATCAGCATAATCTTGAATTTGTTTGCGTTCTCGATAATGCATACTAATGGCGACATGAAATGCTTGTGTCAGGCTGTAATCACCCGCATCGTGATTTCTTTCATATTGTCCGGAGTAAACCATGTTTGCTTCCGCGAGGATAACATTGAGATAAGATGACAAAATAGCTAAGTGGTCTTTGGTAGCATGCTGATAACGATTTAACACAGTAGAAAACAATTGGTTAAACAAGCTCTTCTGATGATCTGGAACCTTGACATGGGACGTAGCAACCGGATCAAAATAGGGCAACCGTGTCAGTATTTCCGTATCATTACCCCCAAGTACAAGCAACTGCGGATCAAATGCAATAACAATCAGATTCGATTTATCTTTACTTGCTATCTCCCATGTATGAATTTGACCGGGAGCAACAAATACAAGAACACCATCTTGGAATGTATAACTTTCAAAATCACTAACAAACTCAGCAACTCCATCAGACAACCAATGTATCTCATAACAGTCATGCCGATGCAGTAGTTTATCGTTGCAACATGGCAATTCGGAAAACTGTGAAACAAAAAATTGTGATGAATTGAGTTGACTGGGAGTTTCATGATTAGGAAATGGTAAATAACGGTATTTTTTGCTAGACATATATCGAGCCCACAAACTATCAGATGACAATGACACACTCACAATTATATCGTGTAAGTGTGCCACTGGTTGAGATCAACGTATCACCTAAAACATAAAGTTGACAAAGCTTGTCAAAACGAGTCCCCCATAACTTGGATAACGCTCAATCAACGCATCAATTGCTTCTTGTCCTGTTGATGCATTTGCCATTGTTTCACTTTGGAAGTTGAGATAATCAATAGCTTCATCAATTTCACCTAAACTGGACGGTAACCCATGTCCATTGAACATTAGACTATAACCGTCATCCACTAGTGGGCGTAATCCTTCGAGGGTTGAAATCCAATTCGCATTATTACCCAATGGGAAAAAGTGTGCGTTGTTATACATCAAATCTTGAGCGATGACGGCACCAGCCTCTGGAAGTTTGATGAGTATCTGCTCAGGTGCTTCCGCATCACTGATGATTTCAAATTCAAAGGTTACACCATCTATTATTTCCGTACCTCCAACAACGCCACCCTCTGGTGCTCTCGGCGTTCCAAACCCACCATCACCATTAGCTATTTCTTCAGCAACGGATGTGGCAATAGCATCTGTTGTAATGAAATCTGCATCAAATACTTGAGCTCCTGACCAATGATCTTGATGTTGATGGCTAAGATAGATACGTTCTAATGGTTTTCCCGTGCCATCAATATAAGTTTTGAGCTCATTGGCGTAGGGTTCTAAGAATTGTGAATCTACCATAATCAGATTATTTTCAGTCTCGATGATATGCGATGTAACCAGTGCTGAAGCCTCAGGGGCGATATATGTGTGAATACGAATTGGACCAGCCAACGTAATCAACACTGTTCCCGCTAGACCAATATCTTGAGCAAGAACTCGCCCCCCATTAGCAAGCAAACTCGGCAAGAAAGATGATGTAGCAACAACGCCACCAGCAAGGCCTAATGTTTTTAAGAAGTTGCGCCGTGATAAATTCGACATATTGTAAACCTCTAATTGATTGAATCATAAAGAACGAACAACTTTATTGAATGCGAATTCGTACATCTCATAAAGGTCAAAAGTATCGGCACAATGTTCAAAAGTATGGATGTCTGCCCCAAAATTATTCTCAGGACATCACGAATGTAATGCGCGAATCTGGTATACTAGAGACGTTTGGTCAAACCAACAAAACGAAATGGATAGCTATGCCACGCACACTCACACTAATATTCATTGGAGTGCTTATCTGTCTACTGACAACAGGTGTTGTCTTTGCCCGCGAGATGATTCAGGGTGAACAATGTACAGTCGAATCTGACGAAGTCATCACGGGCACGTATTTTACGTTTTGTCAGATTTTGACGATTGATGGGCAAGTTGATGGCAATATTATGGGTATTGCTTTGCGTACTATTGTGAGTGGAGATATTAGAGGGAATGTTTATCTCGCAGGTTTAGAGTTTGACCTTAGTGGCACAGTGCATGGCGATTTACACTACACAGGGATCACACTAGATATTAATGTGCCCAACACACAAAGTCCTGCTCGTCCAATACGTGGGCAACTTGTTTTTGCCACGCTGTCATCTTACCTAGGTAACGCCGTTATTATGCCGGGGCAAGTAACAGGTGTCGGGTATCAGTTGATGATTGATGCCAAGGTTTATGATGAAATTAACTACTGGGGCTCAGCCCTTGTTATCAATAATGCCGTCAATAGCGATGTATATGCAACGGTCGGTAATCCAGAATCCGATGCATCAGACCTTGAACCCCTGCTATTGCCATTAGATATTCAAGAGGAATTGATTTCACCGGGACTTTTAGTTACGACAAGCGGCACAGTATCCGGTGATCTCGTTTACATCGGACCCGCGTTAGCAGAAATCAGCGGCACAGTAGAAGGCATGGTCGAATACACTGCAGCCACACCTGTGATTTTGCCAAACCTACCAGAGGAAGGGTCATTTAATATCTTCCTCAATCAATTTGCCCGCGAAATTATGGTCTTACTCACTGTAGGATTAATTGGTTTGACACTTGCCCCAACAGCCTTCCAAACACCAATTTCGAACCTACGCTGGCGACCTGTCCCCAGTTTTGTCATTGGCATGTTGATGTTTATTGTATCATTCCCTATTGCGCTGATTCTTCTACTCATCACCATGATTATCTCGTTGGTACTGCTTTTGTTACAATTGGACGGCGTGTTAATTGTTGTCGCATCCTTCCTTGTCCTTGTCGATGTGGGGATCATCGGCGGTTTTTATTTTACTGCAATTTTTGTCGCACGTGCAGTATTTGCACTCGGGTTAGGCCGATTTATTGTTCGCACTACGATCGGGCACAACGGGTCGCACCGGATGAATCTGATTAGCCTAATTATTGGTGTTGTTGTGATTTCGATGTTAGCGGCATTGCCGGCTGTGGGCTTCTTATTCAATGCATCTGCTCTATTTATGGGTCTCGGTGCGATTACCAACGTCGTGCTTGAATGGCTACAATCGATACGAGATAACACATATCAAAATGTTCGCTCACCACGTGTCGAAAATCGTGCGCCACTTCCCCCGCGTTTTGTCCCAAAAGCCGATGATACACAGCTCTCTGAATTACCTGCTCCATCACAATATTTATTGCCGCCCCCATCAAATTCACTCGGTCTTAAAGACTTGCCCGAAGGGTTCGATCCAGATTTCTTCTTTACAGATGACTAGAACCATTTCTGATCATAATTATTAGTGTAGAGTTTGATGTACAAGGTTAAAAAACATCTTATAATATAGGTTGGCTCGGATCGTTTTAGATAAATTGAGCATTTTTATCAACTAGTCTCATTAAGAAAGCTAATTCTTATGTCAAGTGATCGGTATATGACCGCGAAAGAATCCGCACAAGCCCTCGATGTGTCGGTAAATACGATTTATGCGTATGTGAGCCGTGGTTTAATTCGTTCGGAAGCATCTGCTGATGGTCGACGTAGTCGGCGGTATCTTCGGGAAGATATTGAAAAATTATTGATGCGTCGTCAAGCACGCTCAAACCCCGACCAACTGACACAAGATGCATTACATTGGGGCGCACCTGTTCTCGAATCCCGCATCACCCTCATTGACAACGGACAACTGTATTATCGTGGGATACCGATTGAGACAATTGTTGATACGATGACGATTGAAGAAGTTGCCTCGCTGATTTGGACAGGAAACACCGCACAAGCAGACAGCCTATTCGACCATGATCTTCATCCAATAGCCCAAAGATATGAGAGTATGTTGATTCATGTCGAATTAGATGGTGCCGATTTGACGCCAGTACAAGCCTTTCAGATTGTTTTGCCGATTGCAATGGCAGATGATTTAACCGCCTATGATAATCGACCCTCTGAAATCGCGACAAAGGGCGCCCGCGTATTACGTTTGATGACATCAGTTGCCGCAGGTGATGGGGTTGAACATATCTCAATCGCCGAGATGTTGCAACGCGGATGGTGTCCTGACGATCCACAAAGTATTTCTGTTTTTAACACAGCGATGATTTTATGTGCAGACCATGAATTAAATGTCTCTGCATTTACTGCACGCGTAGTCGCTTCTGCCGATTCTACACCCTATGCCGTTATCAATGCGGGGCTATCCGCCTTACAGGGGACAAAGCACGGCGGATATACCGAAAGTGTCGAAGCCTTCTTAAATGAAGTCGGCACACCTAATCGCGCCAAACAGGTGATTGCTGCACGGATGCGTCGTGGCGAAGCACAACCAACCCCCGGTTTTGGTCATCAACTGTATCCTGATGGTGATCCACGTGCAACAATCTTGCTCAGATTACTCACGGATTTATATCCCGATTCAGATGCAATTGCACTAAGCAAAGCTGTCGCAGACAATGTCTATGAGATACGCGGAGAGCACCCAACCATTGATTTCGCATTAGCGACAATGGGGGAAATCTATCAATTACCAGCAGGCAGTACACTGGGTGTTTTTGCACTTGGGCGCATGATTGGGTGGATTGGGCATGCAATCGAACAATATAATGATGGACAATTAATTCGTCCTCGCGCCCGTTATATGGGTAATGCACCAGACGCAGACTAACAATTTCAATAGATTCAAACCAATCATAATGAATAGGATTAGTGAAATACATCATGAGCGTATTAGATAAAATTGCAAAACATAAAGTAGTCGGTATTGTACGACTAGACGACCTTTCAATTGCCGTAGATCTAGCATATGCACTCGTCGCAGGCGGTGTACATGTGATCGAATTTACACTGACAAATCCCGACGCTGTCGCAACCATCACAACAGTTCGTGATGCCCTCGGTGATGATGCAGTCATTGGTGCAGGATCCGTCATTTCTGTAGAACAAGTGCAGGCAGTGGCTGATGCTGGCGGAGAATTTATTGTGTCACCAGTCACCAAAGCCGATGTAATTACAAAATGTGTCGATTTGAAGATCCCGACAATGCCCGGTGCATTAACCCCTTCCGAAATTCAACTTGCATGGGAATTAGGAGCAGATGTCGTCAAAGTCTTCCCAATCAACCATATGAACGACACCTACCTTAAAGATGTGCTTGCACCCTTACCCCACCTACGCTTGATGCCAACAGGACGTGTCAGCTTGAATAATATGAAACATTATTTAGATGCAGGTGCATTTGCAGTTGGTATTGGTTCATCATTGATCGATCCGACAGCAATCGCCAACCGTGATTGGGCGATGATGACCGATATTGCAAAGCAGTTTAGCTCAACTGCATCATGACACAACACGAACACGTCAACAACCGAAATCTGGCAAAACGCCGTGTACGCCTGACACGGCGGCAGTTTCTCGGAATTATGGGATTCTTTGGCGTAGGCACAGGATCACTATGTGGCGGCTTAGCTGGGGTTGGATTATTAAATACACGGCAACCACCCTCACCAACCCCGACAGATTTGCCTACACTCATTCCCCCAACAGAAACGCCTGCTATTCCTAAACCACAAATGGTCGACCGTACACAATGGGGTGCATTAATACCAGACATCAATGCCCGCAATGAAGGCGGATATTATAACAGACTGACCAATCCTGAAGGCTGGTACATCTACCCCGATGACCTCGAAACAAGCTACCAAACATTAGTTATCCATCACAGCGGATTTTATGAACAAGATGGGTTAAGCACCTTATTGGAAATTCAACGCCTGCACCGTGGTGATCGAGGCTGGGCAGATGTCGGGTATCACTTCATGGTCGATAAAGATGGTACGATTTATGAAGGGCGCGATATGACTGTTCGTGGTGTACATGTAGAGGGGCATAACACAGGTAGTCTCGGGGTCTGTTTATTAGGTGATTTTCGTACCGACATCCCGTCGGACGCACAACTATCGGCGACCTATGCCCTCAACAATTGGATTGTTTATCGCACAGGTGTCACCCACCTTGCCGGACACAAAGACTTCAATGACTTCACAGTATGCCCCGGAACACAAATCGCCAACCAGTTAGAAGACCTCGCCAACCGTGCTGGATTAATCTATGGTACAGATGGTTATCAAGTTCCCACCGGACTCGATATGTGTGGCTGTTGTGATTGCACACGCCATGTCTGAGCATTTGCTAAAAATCAGCATCAGACGTCTATATCTTGTGTTACATTGATGGCAGTCGTTTGATGTATATACTGGAGATAAACACATGGCAACTGCATTGACTGAAGCAGAAATTATTGAACAACTTGAACAATTGGATGGGTGGGAAAATGACAATGATATGCTCACCAAAACATTCCAATTTGATAGTTATTTAGCAGGGGTTGCATTCGCATCAACTGTCGGCGTAATCAGCGAAGGATTAGATCATCATCCGGATATGACCATTTTGTGGCGCAAAGTGACCGTCGCCTATACAACACATGATGCAGGCAGTAAATTGACAGAAAAAGATTTTGCTGCAGCAAATGCGATTGAGGCAGTTAACTATCCTAAATCATAAAGAGACAACAGAATGTAGGGGCGAAGTAATTGCCCCTACACTTAAACATCTCAGTCGATTAACTACCGCCTGCACCCAACTCGGTGAGTAGCGCTTCGGCATCTTCGCGATATATTGTATTCGGATCGAGGTCAAGGAAAGTCTCAAGGTCGTCAATCGCAGCAGATACATTACCCAATTGTTGATTCACATAAGCACGATTGTAGTAAACGATCGCATATTGCGGGTCAAGTGCGATGGATTGTGAATAATCACTCAACGCATTTGGCATGTCCCCCATGAAATCATACACAATACCACGATAATTGAATGACAATGGATCGCTAGGATCAAGATCAATGGCTAGGTCAAGATCAGTAAGTGCTTCGTCATATCGCTCTACGAAGCGCAAGACACGGCTCCGATTGTGCAATTCTACGATTTGTACATCATTGTTTTCAATCGCACGGGTGAAGTCTTCGATAGCAAGATCATATTGTCCGAGGTCTTCATGGCATAACCCGCGATTATTAGCAGAAATATCATCTGTAGGATCAACAGACAGACGCACCGTATAGTCAGCGATACAAAGTGCAAATTCACCCATACGCCAGTACGCAAGCCCACGATTACGACGAGCAATCGGGTAACTACTATCGAGTGCTAGCGATTGGTCAAGGTAAGTAACAGCATTCTCATAATCACCTAGCAAATAATAGCCATAGCCGATGTTATTAAAGTAGATGGCATTTTCAGGATCTAATTCAGCCGAAGTAATAAAGTCATTAATCGCATCTTGATAGAATCCAACGTCGAGATAGAACAACCCACGCGCATTGTAATTGATCCCAATCGGATTCACAGCAATTGCTTCATTATAATCAACTTCAGCGTCTTCATAACGTCCGAGCAATGCATACAAATCACCGCGGTTGACGAGTGTTACATCATCACCAGCTTCAATTTTGAGCGATTCATTATAAGCATCAAGCGCTTCGTCGTAGTCCTCAAGCAAAACTTGTGCAAAACCAAGATTATTCCATGCAATCGCATTTTGTGGATCAATAGAAATGGCTTGTTCATATTCAAGAATTGCTTCTTCGGTACGTCCTTGCAAATCATACACATAACCACGATTTGCATAATAACGCGAGTCGTTTTTATCGAGGTCAAGTGCGCGTGAAAAATCGCGGATAGCCGCTTCATAATCACCGAGGCAAATAAATGCCAACCCGCGATCATTAATGTCTTCAGCAGTCGCACCTTGTTCAATAAAGCCATTGACGGTATTGCGTGCTTCAGTTTGATCTACATAACTTGTGCCCGCGACACATGGCAACGGTCCCGACATAATGCTGGCAATATATGCCTCGACATCAGTCATTAAGTCAGGATTTTCTGTCAATGCACTATAAGTTTGTAAATCGGCGATAGCACTGTCAGCTTCATTATTGTTCGCGTACGAACAGCCGCGATACAAATAAGCATCCGATAATTCTGGATCGAGATCAAGTGCTTGCGAAAATAAGGTAATAGCCGTATCAAAGTCGTTGCGAGCCGTCATCTGTAGACCTGTGTTCATGAGTGTCTCAGCGGGGGACGCATCGGTTGTCGCCGTTGGCTCAGTTTGGATCACATCACAGAGTTCAGTATCTTGGGCAGCGACGGGAGCAAGCAAAGTCAATGACGCTAAACAGGCAGTAAGCATTACATAAATAAGTTTCCGGTACATACACTATCCTTTTATTATTTACATCATTACTGGCATATATTGATTGTAGTATAGTCTGTGCCGATTGCCAAAGCCTCTCCCGTAAAAAACTAATAATTTCGCTACCAATTCACAATACGATAATCTTTCAAGAGTTGCCCATATGGTAAAGTATCGATTTTTGTAAATAGTAAATCACAAAGACGTGCTGACGCATCTTCCATATCAATCGGCAGCATCTGCAATGCCATCTGACGACTTTCCTCACTAGTACGTGGAATTTGATCGGACACCCAACCGGGGTCAATGCTATTGACATAAATATTGTCACGAACATAATCATCTGCAATCGTGCGTGTCATCATATTCATAGCGGCTTTTGCCATGTTGGTGTGAGGATGTGTTCCCATTTTAAATTGCTCAAAGCGTCCTTCGGCAGCAGACACATTAATGACATGTCGATGTTTGTGGGGCGACTTTTTAAGTAAATTTTTGAGCTGTCCGGCCAGTAATGCAGGTGCAATCGCATTAACAAGATGCACTTCCATCAACTCCGATGTTGGTACTTCGTCTAAACGCATCACCCAACTGGTATAGTCACGATCATCAACTGGTTGCCCAAATTCATCAAATCGATCGGGTTCTGGGATATGATCTGTCCCACTCTCCAGTAAATTACCCAAAGACAAGTTTAAATGCGATGTATCCGTGTCATCACTAACAAGCAATTGCTGGATTGGCATGGGTAACATATCGCGAACTTGCGTCTCTAAGGCGACCAGATACGCATAATAATCCGGTGGTCGTTTAATAGTTTGGGCAGCATTATTGATAATCACAGATAGATAATCATAGCGATCATACAGCATGCTGATAAACGCCTCAACCTTATCAATCCGGCGCAAATCCAGACCATAGATGTACAGACGATCATGCCATTTAAGAAAGTCTGCTTCTTTTGAATAGCGTTGTGCCGCATCGACGGGAAAGCGAGAAGTGACAATCACTTCTGCCCCCGCCCGTAACAATTTGAGCGCCGTGTAATAACCAATCTTGACGCGCGCGCCTGTAATCAAAATGCGCCAACTGTGTAAGTCACCCGATTGATGCCGTTTGACATAATTCCCATCTCCACACCGAACACACATCCGATCGTAAAAATAATGTGGGCGGAAGAACTCTCGTTTACACGCATAACAGCGCCGTGGTTTTGTCAGAAACGGTGTGTGGGTGAGTCCGGTATCTGTCGATTGAACCTCATCATACTCCAGCAGTGCATTACGATAATGCACTGATTGGCTCAATATTTCCAACTCATCGGGATGCAAATCAATATCGACATCCCCCATAATGGTTTGGATGCGTTTAAATAGATGTAAATCCGAATGTGGATAATCGGCAAAGTCATTAAACACAACCAGCGTATACGGTAACCGATCTGCTGGAACACGAAATTTGACCTGTGTCACATGTTGATTTGTGGTAGCAGTTTGTGAACGCTTGCGTCCTGTGTTTTGCATCTTTATTGTTGTAATGCGTTTAAGACATTGCGAAAGCGACTTATTAGTGTGCGTATTATAGACATCGACAATAACGAGAACATGCCGAATATCAAATAGGCGAGAGTCCTCATCATATTTGGGATTAGACAGCGGAATATCATAAATAATCAGTTGAAGTGGGTCAGATTCGTGATACCCGTCAGTAACACGACCATAACCAATGCCATAGCTTTTGGGCAGATAGTCACGTAATACTAAACGCATTGCATCGAGGTTGATGTCATAATCTGCTGGTGTAGATTGAACCGATTGGTGAACAATTTTGCGAATACCCCGCAGGTGATGTTGAAGATTGGTCATTCGTCTCCTTAATTTATGAGGGTGATAGACGGGCATTGCACCCGCCACCTCTGGTTCCGTAGACCAGCACTCTTCTCTTAAGCTATATCACCACAGTGGAGAAGACAGGATTTTAACCCGCGACCTCCTATTTGTAACCTAGGCGCTCTCACAACTGAGCTACTTCTCCACAACCTCATTATGGTTCACAAAAGGTCACATGTCAATCTCGAGGTTTTCAGGGAGATGGGTCGGAGTCGAACCGACCATCTGTTGATTAGAACACAACTGCTTTACATTTAAGCGACATCTCCACCACGAAGACATCAGGAATCGAACCTGAATCTTATCCTTGAAAGGGAAACATCCTACCATTAGACGATATCTTCACATAGGTAATAATAGTCCACAAGAGTTCAATTTGTCAATTAGGGGTTTTTCAGGGAGGTGGGTCGGAATCGAACCGACCAATAGCACGCTTAGCAGGCGGGTGCTTTACCCTTAAGCTACATCTCCCCTGCAAAGACATCAGGACTCGAACCCGAATTTTATCCTTGGCAGGGATACGTTCTACCATTGAACTATATCTTTACTAGGTCATTGTGGTTCATAGCAGGTTGTATTACAAGAGAAAGTTTTAATGGGGATGTTCAGGACTCCAACCTGAAACCCTCCAACTTTGGAGGTTGGGTGCTCTGCATTAAGCTACATCCCCGACCGTATAGGTATCAAGAGTCGAACTTGAGTCTATGACGATTATGAGTCGCCCGCTCTTCCGTCTGAGCTACACCTACACATTACCATAATGGGTCACAAAGGTTTATTTGTCAAGTTTCAATTAGAGAGATAGGTAAAAATCGCCCCGCCCTATCAATTCATCAAATTCACGGTTACCCAATCCCATCGCCAATCATCGAGCGCATTTTAGGAAATAATGACTCAAATAGTATTTCGGCTTTACGATTAGAATAAATATCTGGCAAAACATACGCCATTTCACGACGTGTCCGATGACCAAACAAAATATTGAGGAAGGTGTCATACGGTAATGCAGCATCACCTTCATATTGTGTCATGGCCGATGCGACAACCTCCGTAATTTTCCCATCCGCAAAGGTGATGGTAATCCCATTCAACTTATAAAAACCCACCTTTAATTCACCAGTAAACCGATTCGCACCCGATCCCGCAAGACGATGTTCTAAAACAGGCGCGATATGCTTGATGAATGCTGGAAGGTCCTCAACACGAATATACCATGTATAAATCAGGTCACGAACGATTCCATTGTCCAACTTCCGAATGATGGTGTAAACAGCAGGTGACACCCCACTGTCAAACCGTATTCTGACAGGGTACTTATCGTCATCAAGGTCGGCATAGAATGTATCAGCCTGAGATTTGATACCGCGCATGACATCATCAAATGTATCGAGGTACGACGAGGTTTCACCCATAATGTAATGCCACACATCAAGCGACTTATAAATTTGATCCATATGCACCGAGACAAATCCCACATCGTCCCCATCAACCATTTGGATAATGAATACCTGTAAGGTAATCACAGTGTTGCGTGAGCGTCGATTAAGCTCATATTCCCAATCGCGAATGATTGATAAACCTGCATCGCGTTGTTCATAGGATTCCCATTTTTGAATATTAGGGATGTCCTCGGTTGTTGCACGGCGCAATGTAAACTTAGGTTTTTGGTCGTCTTTTAACTTAGGAATCGCAGATACTGGCAGTTGTACACCCGTCCCCAAGTTAATTGTCATCGCATAACCAAAACGGCGATAATAGTGTTGAATCCCTGTGATACCTTGCATGATATGTCCAAGTGATACACTGCGCTCGTGAGCAACCGTCATCAGTTGGCGGACAAGTCCCCGTTGACGATAGTCTTTATCAGTCGCAACAAGCTCTACCCGTCCAACAGGTAATTCAATATCTTCATATCGCCACGTCTGTGGAATAAGCAACAGTGCCGATACAATCTTATCGTCGTGTTCTGGGTCGATGACCACCCAAATATCATCGGCTGTCACGATTGGATGATTTCCAGTAATTAAATCATCTGTCCAACCACCGATGAATTCATAATCCATATCACCTTCTTCGCGGAACACATCCATGTAGAATTGCGATAAATTATCGCTATCGGACTGAATCCCCTCACTCAATGACCGCAGTACCAAGCCACTTTCCAGCACTTGTTTCATGTATTTCTCCCTAAACATGTCTATAGATTTCTCGCGCCTATTTTGGGTCATTAAAGGTCAATTGTCAAGCTTGATGATTCAGGCCCATAACACGGTCACATGTTGTCAAGTAAAGTACCAACTTTTGCAACTACATCATTTTTATATGCAATCAGGTGACAATATAGTCATCATGTCGATAATGTTGTTTTCGGATATAATCACGGCATACTAATTTTTATAAATAAGGAAAACCCCATGCACGAACAAACTGTACTCTCTCATGATGATACGATGACCATCTTGGATACGATCTATGAAAAAGCTGATGCCGAAGATGCATCACTCGCAGTTGCAGTTGTGGACGCTCATGGTGAATTACTCGGATTTCTGAGAACAGACGGATGTAGATTATCATCTATCCAGATTGCAATTAGTAAAGCTTACACGGCTGCCCGTGAGCAAATCCCTAGTGGCGAGCTTGGGCGACGGTCGAAAGAATATGGATTCCCAATGACAAACTTTGGCGAATTGAAATTTGTGACATGGGGTGGTGGCTTGCCCATCACAGTTGAAGGTGAAGTGATTGGCGGAGTTGGTGTCAGTGGTTTAACGGAAGATGAAGATATTGCCTATGCCAGTTTAGGTATCCAAGCGATGATGGACGAAGACGGATAAGCAGTATGTGAAAAATCTCCCAAGCGTTTTGACAGCGCTTGTGATATGATTTAAACTCAGAGCATAACGCATTCAACCTCATTATAGGATTGTAGACTATGGATTTAGATCGGGAAACAAAAAATGTTATTGCAACAGTGGCATTGGTAGCGGCATTTGCGTTTGGCATGAATGCAGTTGTTGTGGCTGATGCCGAGCCAAGCTTTATGTCGTGGTCAATTGGCTTGTTCGTTGTTGCTGTGCTGTTCTGGATTTGGATACGCCGCGATGATATGGCAGAAAAACGCGAAAGTGCGTTAAAAGCGGCCGAAGATCTCGCCAAAGCAGTACAAGATAAAGCCGCAGCACAACTTGACGAAGGTAAAGAGAAAATCGAAGTCCTTGCAGAAGAAGTGAAAGATTCAGCTGAACAGGTCGCAGAAGCTGTTGAAGAAGAAACCGTTGAAGAAGTTGCAGAACCTGTTGAAGAAGAAACAGTAGAGGACGAACCAGAAGCTGTTGAAGAGCCAGTTGCAGAAGCTAGCGAACCAGATGACTTAAGCAAAATCGAAGGTATCGGTCCTGTTTATCAGCAATTACTCAAAGACGCAGGTGTTGGCACATTTGAGGCAATCTCTAAGAAAACAACAGCAGAACTTGAACAGATTATCAAAGATGCAGGCAAACGTCGTCCAGCAAGTGTTGATACATGGGTCGAGCAAGCTGAACTCGCAGCCAGAGGCGATTGGGACGCTCTGCAAAAACTCCAAGATACACTCGACGGTGGTCGTCGTACATCATAAGTGATCAACTCAATTAGACGATTAAAGTGCAGGTGATGAGCCTGCATTTTTTATTTCCATGTGGTTGGTGTAGCAAAATAAGTGGAAATTCAACAACTTTTGAAACTTCAGTTTCTATCTACCACTAATTACCTTCGATAAATGTCTGCATGTTGCCACATTGTAGACAAATTCTGGCACGCACTCTATCAAAATCAGGAATAATCCTCCACTCAAATAGTTTGAACTTTTTTTGATAAACAGCACCACTTACCCGTCCCCACTCAAAATCTCTACCGCCACACAGATGGCATGCAACATCACCTGCATCCACAGGGAAATTTCGCTTATTTCCCATAGATTTGCGTTTTTTCTTATCAGGCATAATAACCCCACTAACTTCCACTACGCAGTTGCGTTTGAATATTGCCACAATTTAGACATAAACGAGCCTCCAGTTTTTCAGCAACTACAACAATCTGGAAATTTTCAGTATATGTCGCATTAGAAATAAAGCCCCATTCAAAATTAGTTTTCCCACACAGTGGGCACGGTAACATATCGGCATTTTCAGGAAAGTGCCGTACTTTATTAGGCGCACGTTTTGGTTTACGTTTCTTTTTCTTAGGTTCATCTCGTTTTCGTTTTTCTGACATACTCTGTTTCAACCTTTTATAGAAACGTTTGTACATTGCCACATGATAAGCAAATACGTGTCTTATATTGAATGGTAGAACGCATCACCGGATTGCGATCGTAGCCAATGACATCGTGTTCGCCCCACTTGAAGTCCTTATCTCCACAAATCGGACAGGGAAAATCGTCAGGGTTCTTCTTAAAACTATACTTTGGTTGCGGTTTTGGTTTACGTCTCGGTTGAACCGTAAGTTGTTGTGGTTTACGTGACATTGGATTCATCTTTCGTCTACAAGAAACATGAGGTGTCCACAATTACGACAGACCCGCACATTCAGGTTATTTTTGCCAGCAGATGTTAATGATCTAAACATACCAGCCGAATCCGGTATATAGGTGACAACAGCTTGGTAGGTTTTGCCAAACTCATAATCATCACTGCCACATAATGGGCATGGATATTGGTCAGGATCAGTCGCAGGAATGGGTTTGCGCTTTTCAGACATGGTGTCCTCCATGTGATTTCATCACATTCAGTTTAGCGGATATAACAACCTCTGCAAAATTTTGATGCATATCCAACATAAATTCGATACAATGATAAACTAATCTGCAACAATTAAACGATTAAAATGTATCAAATAGTATTTTTAATAGACACATTATGAGCAAACAACTACTGGACACCTTACTAGATAAAGACCCCAAAGTTCGCCTCAAAGCCGTCATAAAAGTGGGGGAAATCCGTGACATACGCGCGGTTGATCGCTTGATGAATACGTTGGACGACGATGACCAAGCAATCCGAGAACGATCTGCATGGTCATTAGGACGTTTAAAAGACCTGCGGGCAATCATCCCATTAATTGAAGCCTTAAGTGATGAAGATTGGCGGGTTCGTAAATCAGCAGCTTGGTCGTTAGGCGTAATTGGCTCTTCGGATGCTGTCGAAAATTTGGGCTTTGTTCTCGGCAACGATGTCAATTGGCGCGTACGGCGCGAATGTGCCACCGCATTAGGGCGTATTCGTAACACAGATATTGTTGAACCCTTAGTTGATAGCCTCGGCGACGAAGATTGGCGCGTACGAGAAGCCGTGATGAAAACCCTAATGATGATTGGGTATCCCGCAGTTGATGCCCTGATTAGTGCATTAAATTCAGGTCAACCGACAATCCGTGATCGTGCTGCCGATGTATTAGGCGCAATTGGTGATATTCGTGCGGTATCTGCTCTCATAGACACATTCGACATGAAAAATCTGAATAACGTCAGCAGTGATGTAATTGAAGCTCTCGGTCATATTGGTGATGCTCGCGCAGTTGAATACCTCATCAAGATGTTGAAAAAGGGGGATGACAGCACCCGTTACACCGTCGCACGAGCACTCGGCACAATCGGGGATAATCGCGCAGTCAAAATCTTAGTCAAAACGCTCAAAGATGAGGATGAATATGTCCGTTCACGAGCAGCCGAAGCGCTCGGTGAAATTGGCGATCCGCGTGCGATGCGTGGCTTACTAAAAGCACTCGATGATAAAGAAAGTTATGTTCGGCGTAGCGTCGTTGATGCACTTGGCGAAATTGGTGATGAACGCGCCATCAAGCCATTGATTGACATCATTAAACAAGGCGACAATTTTGTCAGCTATCGTGTAGCGATTGCATTAGGGAAAATGGGTGAACCAGCCGTTCGTGCATTGGTAAAGTTCCTAAAAACACAATCTGAGGAGAGTATTCATCATACCATTCGCGCACTAGGGTATTTGAAGGATAGACGGGCAGTCAACCATATTATGCCGCTACTCCATCACCCAGAGCCACATATTCGCTCACAAACAGCTTGGTCACTCGGTGAAATTGCAGATAAGCGAGCTGTCCCGATGTTAATCGGGTTATTGCTCGATGACAGCAAAGATACGCAATTAGTCGCCTGCGAAGCATTAGAAAAAATCGGCACGCCAGAAGCTAAATCAGCAGCTGAGGGCTGGCGCAAACGACAATAACGCTTAGTTATGCAACGCCAATGTCACCACGAGCGGACGATGGTCGCTACCGCCAGAGGTATGATGTATATACGCGGATAGAGCAGTAAACTCCTCACTATGGAACACATAGTCGAGGCGTAAAAATAGTGGAATCAATCGTATATCAGAGAAAATTTCTGGCAGAATCCCTATCGAATCCCCTGCATTTGCTTCACGTAGTTCAGGGAATGTGAAGCCCATGCCCCGTCCAACACTGCGGTAACTATCTGTCAGGACATCCGTCAGCATCTCATACTCAATATTTAAATCACTCAGGTTAAAGTCACCTAACATAATCACAGGTAACGTTTCAGCTTGGACACGACTGATTAAATTTTGAATTTCCATTCGCCGAAGCTGTGTGGAGAAAAAGGCATCGCCTGTCATACCAGGGTGTGTCGGATGCACATTGTATAAAACTACTTGTGTCCCCTCAACATCAATCACCACCCGCTGATGCGCAAGTGGGATTGGTAAAAAGTCATATATCCAATAGTCATCTTCTAAAATCGGATAACGACTCAATATGCCTTGCCCCATTGTCTCGCGTTGCTTAGGGTCATACTCAGTTTCATGGTCAAATTGACTATGTATCGCTTGGTAGGGGTACTGTTCCAATGAGTGCAAGCGATCAGCAAAATCAACCGACACTTCTTGCAGTGCAACCACATCAGCAGAAATATCAGTGATAACCTGTGGAATTAGTTCGGGTGTACGATTATTACCCAGCAAATTATACGTCTGTAAAGTCAACGATATAGACGAGTCAGCCAACGTTGGCGGTTGCTGTGGAATAAACCGCATCCCATAATGTGACACAAACATCACTACAGGTAGAAGTAGTGTCAATGCAAATTGCCATTGTCGTAACAATAACATCAACGGCAACAACACCAATGCAGGCATCCACATCAAATGAGCAAAAGTATTAAAAAATGCGAGGATTGTTGAACTATCCGAAATCCACCAACGGAGCACAATATGCAAACTCGCACTGAGGCCATATGCCCCAATACAGAGTAAAATCACATGTTGAAGAATCGTCAAAAGGGTCATAAATAAAGCAGGCCGTCCTATCTCCGGCGATGGTAGCTCAGACGGCGGTACAATGGGTTGTATTTGTGTCATTGATAAAGTACAAGTTGCCTAGTTCGCTTGTGGTTGAATCAGTTTGAGTGTCATAAACGGCACCAGTTCTTCATCATCTGTATTGGGGTTGACTAGCAATCCCCCACGCGTTACATCGGCAAAGTTGTAAAATGCTTTTACAGATTCATTGAACTTTGCGCGTATCGTCTCTTGAATCTCATTGACATGCTGGCTATCCGTCAAGACAACAAAATCATCACCTTGAATACCCGCGAAATCATCTGGTGTTCCCATCTCAACGAGTATTCTTTGAATCATACTCCCAGCATGGTATAACACATCATATCCAGCCACAAAGCCATACATATCCGTATATGGATAATAATCTTGAATACGGAAGCGCACTTGACTAAATGATTGCCCTACACGTCGTTGAATTTCAGATTCAATCAGTTGACCTGTCGGCAATCCAGTACGAGCTTCATGTAGATTTTCGCGCGTCGCCCGACGGATTGTACCCTGTACACGTAGGCGCAACTCATCAACATCAAATGGCTTTGTCACATAGTCATCTGCACCTAATTCTAAGCCTTTGACCTTAGCAGCTCGTTCATCCCGTTGCGTCAGGAACAAGATAGGGATGTAGCGTGTCAGTGATTTTTCACGCAATGCAATACATGTATCATACCCATCCATATCTGGGAGCATCACATCTAATAAAATCACATGTGGCAAGATACTACGTGCCAATTCGACACCGCCACCACCGGTATCAGCATGATGCACTTCATATCCTTGTGATTGGAAGTATAGTAATAGCATTTCTGCCACATCGTAATCATCTTCAACCAATACGATGCGGTGTTGATGTTGGTCAGCCATAGTTTATATCCTACACGAACCTCATTCTGTTTTACGAGATGTCATATGCATGAAATTAGTTATCCAGTACAGCCCGAACGCGGAATTGTTCCCCATCGCTATCTGGTGCATTTGCAACCACATCATCAACCGATAATGCGCTCTTTGCCTCATCTTTACGCATGACATTAGTTAAGGGTAACACAGATGAAGTCGGGTCGATGTGTGATGTATCGAGTTCTTCTAGTTTCTGGAAGTAACCTAAAATGTCAGATAATTGCTTCTGGTATCGTTCTACATCATCGTCGCTAAGTTCAAGGCGCGCCAAATCCGCAATAGCACGAACATCATCACCAGATAAAATTGTTGCATCCGACATAGTAGTGTCCTTTGGGTCTTCCAGATATTTTGCTACCAGTGTACCGTCATTCACACATTCTTAGAAGTGTAATGTTAAGTTACACTTGGTTTATGTGTTATCCATTATCGTTATATCCATTATATGGATAATTTTTATATTGTCGCATTTATATTTACGAGCAAACATCACAAAATTGCAACAGTTTACAAACCATTTGCCGTTTGTCAGTATAATCTAACACAAATTTAGTGAAAATAACGTGAAACCGCCGGATTAATCCCCACAAAATAACAAAAAACAGATACAATAAAGAAAGACTATTTCAAAATGCAAATGATGTGGCTATGGCAACAGGTAGTTTACAAGTCAACCGCGATATTATTATCGCCACCCGCAAACAATATTTAGTCGAACGCAAGCATGTTACGCCAATGGATGCCATTATGGCATTGGCAGGAATGCAAAATCGTCCGCCCTATATTCTCAATACGATGGCAGATCGTACCAAAGTGACTGTCATTGGACAAATCCGCCTACATGAAACGTACGATCCAGTACTATCGGCTCTACGGTTTGTACGCGATGGAGCGGATGCTGTTTCTTACTTCACTGACCACACCATTTACAACAAAGATCTTGATGACATGTTAATTATCACCAAGGGCATTAAAAAATATCCGCTCATTTTCCATAACTATGTCTTCGATGAATATGGTGTAATTGCGGCCCGTGCATCTGGTGCTGCCGCCCTTGTGGGGTACGCCTCGCTATTGTCTCAATCAACCCTACGCAGAGTCATTAGCATGACACAACGCTACAAAATGACAACGATTTTGCAGTTAAACTCCATCGCGCATCTGGAATATATGCACGAACTCAGCCCGCATGTTGTCAGCATTGGTGATCCTGAGAGTGAAAACCTCGAGAAAGCTATCGAGATGTATAAGATCTTCAAACCACATATTCCACCGTATAGCCGTACCATGTTGAGCAATACCCTCTACACTGTCGAAGAAGTTGAAATGGCAGTTCGTGCGGGTGTAGATGCAGTACTCGTGGGTGAAGAGGTCTATTCCACCAGCACAAAAATCGAAAAGATGCGTCAACTTGTCAATCTAGAATGACAGTCTATTGAAGTCGCTTGAAATCCTGTAGTTGTCAGTTTAACTAAGTACCGGTGATTGGTTTCTTGTTATTTGTTATTGGAAAACGCTATATTTAATTACGATTTTCCTCTAAAAACCAACAACCAATGACCAACAACTTAAGTGGATGCGTAAGATGACATAGTTAATTATCATAAAGTTCAACCGCAATAGATACACTACCCTGAATAATTCGCTTTGCACTTCACATCCCAATTCAGTAAACTTCATATGAAACAATATGAGGAGTTTAGATTATGCGCGCAACCGTATCCCGCGACGAGGCACTCCGCCTCCTAAAACTTGAACACCAAGAAACCCGTGACTTGATTGCTAAGCTAACAGATGATGAAATGATCATCCCCAACACAGTCCGTCGTCATATGTATAGTGATCAAAATTGTTCATTTAAAGATTTGTTGGCACATTTAGTCTGCTATGAAGCCTATAGCGTCGAAGCAATTGAAGACTGGAAAATCAAAGCGAAACATTGGGCAATTGATGCGATGAAAGACCCAATCGGTGGGCGTGACATTCACTATAATGGCATCCTTGACCGCCGTTCCATTAGCCTACAAGAGCAAATCGACGAGTATAATACCGTCGCTGATAAATTTGAGCAGATCTTGAGTGATATGACAGACGACGAATGGCGCGAAGAAGCCTTCTATCCTGTAGATGAATCAACTGACCTCGGTGGCATGATTGAAGATATTATGGTGGTTGGTCCACGTCCGATGTATCGTCATTTACCTGTGCATGTGCCAAATGCTGACGCATATACTGCCAGCTTGCGAATAACTAAGTAGATGATAGTGTGTCACTAGGTGAATGCCAACCATTGAGTAGAGAACTATGTATAGAAGAAAACTAAGTCCAGGCAACGGTACACACCCACCAGGTGGCGGTGGCGGTGGTGAATGGAAATTCAAAACTGAAGTTTCAAATAATACACCTTCTGCACAAAGCCCTATTCAAAATAATGAAAATAAAATCTCAAATATTTTGAATAGAAATAAAAGAAATGTTAAATTGCTATTTTTATTGTTAGCAGTAAACTTTGGATTATTCTTGTTGACCCCTATATTTGCAAAGTTCCTTATTGAATCAAGCCAAATAATCCAAAACTCGTTTATAGCATCTATTCTGATGAGCTTTGGCAACTTTTTAGATAGTGTTCAGATACAATTTGCAATACAAATAACAATGTTGGTTATCATTATGATGATTATTCCATATGTAACCCAAGGCTTTATGCTCTTCTCAACATGGCGTCGATCTCTATCAATTGAAATCCTACTTTATATATTAACTATACTAGTAATTGGTACGTGGATAACAGAAAACAAAATATCAAGTTCGTGGATACCGTCTATTCTCTTTGCAGTACCACTTATAGTTGGAGGAGGGACATTAGTCGAATTTGTAATGCAATTCCGACTTGATCATATACTCACATTAGCAAAGTCTTCACAAATTAAATTTGAAGTCAATCGTATAACTGAAATGTTTGCCAATGAAGTAATGCATTATCTTTCAGTACCGTTGGGTTTTGGACTTGGAGTGATAGCTTCCTTTTTACATAGTTTAGATCCATTATCAGCATATATGTTATGTCTAGTTGCAATATCCATTTTATATCTTCTATTTTTAACTATTAGTATCTTTACCTCATTTCGCCGACTATCAGATTCATTATATCAACCTGAAACAGTTAATTCAGAAATCAGTGAAAGCAACCGCATATCAAAAATTATAAACAAACTAAGAACGGTTCTTAGGCTAAAATCTAAATTAGAGAACAAAAATACACTAATAACTCAACAAGAACATGACTTACTTGTTGCAAATCTTACAGCTGAAATTAGGAAATTGTATCTATTCAATTCGTCGCACAACATAATATTGTTTGTCACATTTTTGACTATCGTTTTACTTATATTAGGGCTGGAAGTATCTTTATATTTTGTTCTAGGTACTATACTTGTTTTGTATACAGTATTTGGACAACTGCCATATGTTTTGGGTCAAAGAAATCTCCATACTCAGATAATGGTGAGATATAGCAACTTAGATAACATTGTAACTTATACTGAAATGGAGAAAAAACTACATGATGTGTCACCTTTATATTTACGGATATATTTTATAAATTCAATTTTAATGACAGGAGTAGGTGGTTTCCTTTTCCTTATAATATCTCAAGTAATTATAAACAGCTTAACCAAATAGAAAGTTCAAACGTGCAATCGTAGTCCAAACGTTGGTTAACCTGCCCCCTACCATTTACTGATGTTGTGTTATAATTTCGCCTTGCAGACGACAAGTTAGATTATCTGCTTTGTCGTCCTTTGAGATACTTAGAGCATTTTGTAGAGATAAAACATCCCTACAACACAGTTGACACACGGTTACATATCACGAGGCAATGTAATGCGCATATCAGGATGGCTACTTGGACTAATCGGCTTTGGTGTACTATTTGTAGCAACGGCAATTTGCTCGTTTGCGACGTTTAGCCTCACCCGCCAAACAGTAATTGACTTGCAACGCACAGGTATTTTATTAGATGACCCTGTCGCAATGGTGCGTTGCGTAGGCACAGGTCAATGTGAGGGTGAGGATATACAAGCGGTAGCAGCTGTTGACGACGGCCCAAGTATCATCGCAGTCACCCCGCTATTTACAGCAACGCCTGTCACCGTAGCACAGGTCGAACCGACCACAGTTCCACAAAACCCTGAATTAACACCCACGATGGATTTAACGCTACAAGCCTCATCACCACAGAATTTCATTACACCAACTGTCGAACCAGCAGCCGTCGTAGTACAACCAAGCGCCCCGACAGCCGACCCACTCGGAGAATTACCTCGAATCACTGACCCACGTCAAATTCGTATTTTGTTATTAGGCATCGACCAACGTAGCGAGACTGGTGAATCTGGCCCATTCCGCACGGACACGATGATGTTACTGAATATTGATCCGGTCCGTAAAACTGTCGGTGTATTATCCCTACCACGTGACCTGTGGGTGAATATCCCGAACTTTCAACCACAACGTATCAATACAGCCAATTTTATTGGGGATAATGCGAATTACCCTGGTGGTGGGGGTCCAGCACTAGCAATGGAAACAGTTTCCACCAATTTTGGTGTTCGTGTAGACAAATATCTATCCGTAAACTTTGATGTCTTTACCGCTATTGTCGACACAATCGCACCCAGTGGCGTACCTGTCACCGTCAACGAAGTCATTGATGACCCTGATTATCCTGATGATCGTTATGGAACGATTTATGTCCGCTTCGACCCCGGTGAGTATCGGATGGATGCAGAGACACTATTGCAATATGCGCGTACCCGTGCAACCGAGGGTGGTGATTTCGACCGCGCCCGCCGTCAACAACAAGTCCTAGACGCTGTTCGCGCCGAAGTATTAAGCGCCGGGGGTGTCCTCAACTTCATTTCACAAGCCCCACGCCTCTGGGAAGAACTCTCAAATAACTATCGCACCAACCTGACCTATGACGAGATTATCTCATTAGGTCTGCTCATGAGTGAAATTGAGCGCGACAATATTCATTATGCAGTCATCGATAACTTGTACGTCACATTTGGATTGAGCCCCAATGGCGAAGATATGGTCTTGTACCCCGACTACGGTTCAATTAGTGATTTGATTCAACGTGTCTTCTTCCCACAGACACAACTCACACCAGCCGAAATTAAATCTCGTGCTGATGTCGAAAATGCCCAGATTTATGTCTACAACGGCACCAACATCGTCGGGCTTGCAAATGATACCCGCGAGTGGTTCACAGGGCAGGGGGTTCTCATAACCGATGTTGGTAATGATACAAACTTTGATGGCTTACAAACAGAAATCCGCGATTACGGTGGTACACACCCTTGGACAGCCCGCTATATTGCGAGCATCATGGGTATCCCACAAGAACGTATTCGCCCCGGTGGTGATGGCTTAATCGCAGAAGGTGTGATGATCGTCGCCGGACAAGATATTTTGCCAATTCTCGGCGCATCTCAATAATAGGATAGGGGAGTGCATCCTCGCACTCCCGCGACTATCCTTATTGTGTTATGTTTTACGCTAATGCTAGCGACAGGAACACCTATGACAAACCAACCCAACGACCCAAATGGCATTGACGAATATGAGCCTTCAACAGAAGACTATATCAACCGCATCAAACACGATGATAACGACAAAGTCCGCGCCAATGCGGTATTTGTATTAGGACGACTTAATCATATTGAAGCCGTGCCGACGATGATCACCGCATTTGAAAATGATGCATCGCATGATGTCAAGCTGACTGTGGTCGAAGTATTGGGGAAATTCCGCATACCCGAGGTACTCCCGCCACTCTTAAAAGCCCTCGAATCCGACAATGATGATATGCGGGCACAAGCGGCAAAATCGTTGGGGTTAGCCGGACAAATGGAAGCCATTGCGCCACTCGCCAATGCACTCGCCGATCCATCAGATCAAGTCCGAGCCGATGCCGCCGAAGCCCTCGGCACACTCAAAGCCGAAGAGGCAATTGACCTGTTAGTGAACACACTGGTTGTCGATGAAAGTAGTAATGTCCGCTTTTTTGCGATCCAGAGTCTTGTGCAGATTGGCGGAGATCACGCCCGCAACAGCCTCGTCAATCGGCTCGAAAAAGAGAGCAATGCTGGCGTTTTGATCGACTTAATTGAAACCATCGCCAAACTCAAAGACAAACAAGCCATTGAACCGCTTCGCCCGCTGGCGGACCACGAAGATAGTGATATTAAAATGACAGCCGAGTGGGCAATTGGGGTATTGGAGAAATTGGACTAAAAAAGGGTGTCACAGCTATACCCTTCAGTTAATTCCGAAACTTTTATAAACAATCCTAGCAATAATACATCAAAATCACATAAATAGATCAAATCACACAAAATTACTATTCAAATACACCATTAACTTCACTAGTATGTGTGTCTATTATCATTACATTACAAATAACAAATTGTAAAAACTTGCAAAAGCCACTGCGCGCTAGTTAGATTGTGTTATACTAAAGTAGTGAGCGTTGTTAGATTTACCTGCTAGAGAGTTAGATAGTCATGGAAGACGGAAACGCCTTAGCAAAAATTGTCTGGTCAGATCCACACACCGGTGCCAGCCGTGAATTTGTATTACAAGAAGGCGCAACAGCCACCATTGGGCGGTCTTCGAGCAATGATATTCACATCCCCGAACAACATGTGTCCCGACAACATGCCGTCATCAGTTACCGTGATGGTATCTTTATGGTCAATGACCTCGGCAGTGCCAATGGCACATTCGTCAATGGCATGAAGGTCGAAGAACCGTATCCCCTCATGGTCGGCGATGAACTCCGTTTATTTGTCCCAACACTCAAATTTCTAGCTGCAACCAACGAAGATGCAGAAATTGCGTCTGAAACCGGTAATTTTATCGCGGTCGAAACAGGCGACAAAGCCACCCTCTCGATCACCAATGGCCCGCAAGAAGGTCAAGTGATTGCCTTATTACTGGAAGATCTAAAAGTCGGGCGAGCAACCCTCAACGCCACATGGGAGATCGTGTTACAAGATCCGACAGTCTCGCGCCCACATGCCCGCTTGCTCAAAGAAGAAGATCAATGGATGTTATTTGACCTCGGCAGTGCCAACGGAACAGCCGTCAACAGTACACCCGTCACGGGTGATACCCCCTTTAAACTCAAAACAGGTGATACAATTGCCTTTGGCGCAACAATGACATTATTTCGCATCGGATTTGAACCCGGCAAAACCGAATAAAGGACACCCTCATGACAAAACCGAATATTGTATTGATTATTGCTGATGACATGGGTTATGGCGATTTTGGTGTGTTTAACGATCAGATTTCATGTACCCCAACCCTCGATAAACTGGTAGAAGATGGCATCTGCCTGACGCAACATTATTCAGCATCACCTGTCTGTGCGCCGGCTCGTGCGGCGTTAATGACAGGGCGTTATCCGCATCGCACCGGAAGCATCGACACCCTAGAAGCACGCGGTCTTGACCGCCTCAGATTAGACGAAGTCACGATGGCGGATATTCTCCAAAGCGAAGGTTATGCTACCGGACTCATCGGTAAATGGCACAACGGCAATTTGGATGCACGCTATCATCCGAATGCCCGAGGCTATCAGGAATTTGTCGGTTTTCAAGGAGGCTGGAACCCCTATTATCGTTGGCGCTTAGATGCCAATGGCACCATACGCCATACTGACCAACGCTACCTTACAGATGTATTTACAGATGAAGCCATTCAATTTATCGACCGTCACCATAATGAATCCTTTTTCCTACAACTCGCTTACAACGCGCCTCACTTCCCACTCGAAGCCCCTGAAGCTGTGGCGCAAAAATATTTGATGCAAGGCTTTAGTATGGGTGTCAGTTTGTTGTACGCAATGATTGAAATTATGGACAGAGGGGTTCAACAAATCCTCGACACCCTCGACAAACATAGTATCCGTGACAATACCATCGTCATTTTCACCAGTGACAACGGTCCGGCGTTCCACGACTGGAATGGACTATCCCAACGACGCTATAACCATCTCTATAACGGTCACAAAGGCAATACATATGAAGGCGGCATCCGCGTTCCTTTAATTATGCAATGGGCTGATGGCTTGCCGCCTAATGTCATGCGCGATGAGATGGTACATTACACCGATTGGCTACCGACCCTCCTAACCATGATCGGAGTCGATATTCCCGATGATCTTCAACTCGATGGCGATAATATTTTACCTGTGTTACATGGCGACAGTGGACAAGTGAACCCGCGCCGTTTTTGGCAATGGAATCGATATACACCTATGATCACCTGTAATTCGGCCATGCGCGATGGAGACTGGAAATTAGTATATCCTCAAATCACAGAAGCAATGGAAGTCACGCCCGAGGACACCATGATCGATAATGCAATTAAGTATTATCCCGAAGCCTTTGACGACATCGTAGATGAGACACTGCCAGATGTTGAAATTCCAGCGGCTTCTACACCTCTATTATTCAACCTTGCGAATGATCCATACGAACAAAATAATCTAGCCGACACACATCCCGAAAAATTAACACAGATGATCCAAGACCTAGACACATGGTTCCGTGACGTCGAAGCTGATAGAGTGCGATAGAACACAAATATGACAAGCCAAACTGCCCTTTACGACGACCTTAAACAAGCGACTTTACCCGAATCAAAGCGCGACATCGCACTTGAGTTGCTATCAAAGACTAACAAACGGCAGTATTTAGATGAATGCTTGCGTATCTTAAAATCAGAAGCCGTGATTATCATGCTCGACGACAGTCATCGGGGTGTCTTGCGCGACAAATGCCTGAGCTATTACGATGATCCAAAACGTGATAAAGCCGGACTGTTGCGTGAAAGCCTCACCCGTCTACTGGTCTATATCGAGCACCCTGATGATGTCGACATCTATAAATTAGGGGTCGATACCTATTATCTCCAACCCATAGATGATGTCGCACAAAATCTACGTGCCGTTGCCCTAGCTGGACTTGCCCCGATTGACCTATCATTAGCCTGTTTATATGCCACAAAATTCCTCGGCGAAGATTATACGTCTGTCTTTAATTGTGAACCCGCAATGACAGCAGTTGATGTACTCGTACAAGCCAATCAACGCCTACCGATTTACCAGTTTTTGCTAAGCCGTGGTATACATATGGCACAGACAAAGCGCGGTGAGCTTGCAGGTAAAGCGGTAGAGTCACTCGGGTCAAATTTCCCACAAGGTTTATATGAGTCACTAATCGGTATGTATCAAGAAATAGATCAACCGACCGCAATCATGGGGATTATCAACGCGATTATTGATGATCGCCAATTCGCGTTGTATGACCAGTTAGAAAACATCATACTAGATACACGCGATGATGATTTGCGTCGTTATGGGTTGGTGATGATGTCCGCATCGCGCGATAGTGACCTCACTGAACGCCTATTGCGACTGGCACGACTCGCCAAATATGACCATATTCATTTATTTATTGAAGCCATTGAAGTCTGCAACCATGAAGATCGCGAGCATACATTAGATCAACTACGCAAACGTCTATAATTGTGAGGCGGGTGTTGATAATGGTGGAATATATGTTGGGGCAGGAGAGATAAGATTTTGTAACATTGGTGTGAATAATACAACCAAAATCGCCCCAATAATAATTACCATGACAATTAAGAACACAATCCAAAGGCGTGACCAACGTCCCCTGTCTTGCATCTCCTCATCGTCATCAATCAGAACATCATCATCCTCAATATATTCGGATTCATCATATGTTTCATCAACATAATAATAGTCTGTGAATTTGGTTTGATTGTATCCCATAGACTCTATCATACATCACTTTTGTGCAAAACCAATAAACGAATAATAAGTTTTTTTGTACTTCATCTTTTTCTTAATTAATGTGTAACGTAAGCGTTACAGGATTTAAACAAGATTCTGCCGGAATACAAAATAAAAGGCTGAAAAAACATGCTATAGTCGTCTTCAGAACATTACGAAATGTTGATTTGGGGATTTGAAAGATGAAAAGTTTACGTACAGAAAGACAAGGCAAGGCAATGTGGAAACTATTTGGTCATACCAAACTCCATCAATGCCCAGAATGCAAAAAAAGCAACAGCCTTACCTATTTTGGGTTTGCCAAAAACTACATGGTAGGACTCCATGCCAAAATATATCAGTGCAACGAATGTGAATCGTGGATTGATGTAGTTTGGGAGAAATATAGTCGTCACGAATCTAAAGATAACACAGCAAGTGTGTAATTTGGACGAGGGATAAGCAACTTAATGCTTACCCTCTTTTTATCTGTTTCGGTTATTCGGAGCGTAATTCGGGGATGAATATAGCACCAAGTCCGCCTTCAAATGGTGATGCAACCCCTTGATCAAGAATCACATCTAGACCCACACCAAAGCTTTCGATAACCGCCGCATCCAATAATGCTTCAACAGTCACAAGATAACGTCCACGTTGGTAGATTTCCATCGTATAAACACCGTCTGTTCCCCCACAAGTTGGTGCAGCAAGTGTATAAGTGTTTGCAAACTCTTCAGATGCTTCAAAGCCATTTGATAATGCAAGTGATTCAATAAAACCGTCTTCGAGTGCAGCTGCAACCGCATCTGCGGATTCAAATGTATCCAATGTATATTGCAATATTGAGAAGAATTGATTTGGATCACATTCGCCATTCAAAATGCGTGTTACATGACGGTATTGATGTCCGTATGCATCAGCAAATTCAGCAAACCCTTCTTGGAATTCTTCAGGAACAGTCGCGATTGTTTCTTCAGTTGTTAGTAAACCTGAAACTTCCTCATCGGTTGGGAATTCTGGTGGTAATTGAGATGAGAATGTCGCAAATGCAGCGACTACATCATCTTGAGTTGCAGGTTCCATAATTTCATAATCAGAAGCCACAGTTGCTGGGTCTTCAATAATGATAACTGTTTCGAGGGCTTCACCAGGTTCAGTTGCAGTCGCAGGATCACGCAATTCGATATTCAAGACATTGTCATATCCTTCGAGGACATCACCAAAAATAGTGTGCTGATAATTGAGCCAGTCGGTCTGTGCAGTCGTGATGAAGAACTGGCTACCATTTGTACCAGGGCCCGCATTCGCCATCGCTAACAAACCAGGGCGATCAAATACAAGGAAGCCAACAGGTTCATCTTCGAATTGATAACCAGGGCCACCAGAACCAGTCGCAGTTGGATCACCAGCTTGTGCCATGAAGTCTTGAAGCACACGGTGGAATGTCGTGCTATCGTAATATCCCTGTTGCGCAAGGAAGACAAAGTTATTGACTGTGGTTGGGGTCAAGTCTTCATACAGGTCGATATAAACTGCACCCGCACCTGTACAGAATACAGCACGGTAATCGACACCAGCTTCAAGGACATCTTCTGGTGTATCAAATTGCATTTCGGTCAGTTCAGCAGGTTCAGCCGCATCACAAATTTCTTGAGGTGTTTGAGCATCTTGCGCCGAGACCATCGACAATGCAAGTAAAAACAACGATAAGACCACACTTATACGCACAAATTTCATTCAATCTAATCCTTTAGAATGCTTAAACATTACGTCAGATATACTGGATAAATCTAACGGTTGCATTGTGCCTGACACGATCTATCTTGCATAGACATAATCCAATTGGTTATATCCCATGCGCACACATTTATTACGTTGCGGGTTATCACCTGTAGATTAAGTATGGGGAGAACATCAAATGCAACAATTCTTAGGACAATGGCAGGGGACAGGCATCGCCCAATTCCCTTCAATACAAACAACGCACTATCGTGATTTACTAATATTTGAAGCTCATGGGGATGACCCAATTTTAAAAGTCGAACAGAAAACATGGCGAATTCACGATGATTTATCAGAATCATTATTGCATTGGGAAAGTGGATTCTTACGCCAACTATCTGATAATGAATGTGAATGGATTAATGCACAAAATAATGGTCGCACAGAAGTTTTGCGTGGCACAATTAAGGTTAACACTCCATCTACATTTCAAATAAAATTACGAGGAGTTGTTTTTTCAAATGACCCAAGAATGCTTAATTCTGAACGTAATCTCACTGTAGACAACAAAACGCTCAACTATACAATGAATATGGCAACTACAGCCTATCCAACATCCCAAATCCATCTAGAAGCAACGCTGACTCATCTATAACGCAACATTTCAATATTTACATTATTGACACAAAATTCCTCACATAAAATCTATTTTCCACACAATAAGATTACATATTCAAAATACTATAAAGATTCTTGGTCATGCAATGTAAGAACCCTATAATAATTGCCCAATAATATAAAATTAATTAATTTTTGTGAAAAAACAATGTATACTAAAGATATTCACAACAAATTCGGATTGGAGTCCGCAACATGTCATATTATTATCTCAGTTATCATGATCGTGATTTAGACTTTGTAGAAGATATGTTGTTGCCTGTCATTGAAGACAGTGGCTATCCAGAAACTAAGACACGCGAGGATATTGACAGATTTGGCAATCCTGATAAAGCGATCAACAGCTTGATCAATCGCTCCTATGGTGTAATTTTGATCGTATCGCGTCACTCGATGAAATCAGAAGATGTGCTTTTTGAGTGGGGCTATGCACAATACATTGATAAACCTATCATCCCTATCATGGTAGAATCACCTGAAGTCATCGGACCCGATGGTCGTCTAAAAGTCATCTATAATGTCCACGAAAAACTGTCCCGTTTGAACTGGCATAACTTCTCCGACGAAAATCACATTGAATGGGGAAGCCTGAAACATACACTACTCAGCCTTGCCGTTAACGCAAAAGACCCCGTAACAACAGTTTCTATGCCTGCTTACCAAGACTAATTTCAACACACAAACAACGCTATACAGCAAACATTGGATAACAACGCCAATGTTTCGCATTGCCTTGACAGAACATATATTCTTATCTAAAATCAGAACATTCGTTCAGTAATTGATAAAGGTGGTGTGATGATAGATTTTGTTGGGTTTTCTCAAGGGACACGACAATATTTGATGGATTTGCGTGACAATAACGACCGTGACTGGTATCAAGCCAATAAAAAGACCTATGAAGATACTGTAAAATCCCCATCAATAACATGGGTTGAAGTGATGGGTAATCGGTTGAAAGATCTTGATGAACAATTAAGAGTCGATACACGCACCAATGGCAGTGGCTCCTTAATGCGGATGTCACGTGATACCAGATTCAGCAAAGACAAATCACCCTACAAAACAAATATCGCGATGATGTGGTGGCATGGCGCAGGCAAAAAAACTGAGCATTCTGCGTTTGGTATGCAGATCACACCGGACGATGCCGGCTTAATGGTCGGAATGTTTGGTTTCTCAAAATCAATGCTCAGTGCATATCGTGAAGCAGTAATTGATGATAAGCTCGGTGAAGAACTCATCGATCTTACAACCACACTCGAAGCGGATGGCTATGAAATCCTCGGCAAACACTATAAAACAACACCGCGTGGGTTTGATAAAGAACATCCGCGCGCAGAATGGCTAAAATATAACGGGCTTTACACACATGCTACCGATTTATCATGGGATATATTGTTGTCAGATGATTTAGTGGACGTCTGCTACACCCACTTTGAAAAAATGGCGCCGATTCATCATTGGTTAGTGAAGGTTCAAAATCAAACGAATGAGACTTAATTGAAGTTATCAGGGCGACACAATGATCGCCCCGATTTTTTATATTGTGAGATTAACCGCCGATATAATTGAGTGTCAGCGGTGCAAAGTAAGTACAATCCGCAACAACCGCTCCAAAGCTACCTGTTGCACTACGATCGGATGTCATCACCAAACCGATTGAGCGATCTTCTAATAAAACAGCGATCAACCCACCACTAGTTTCATCGGTTACGAAGTTAATTCTTGATGACCGCCGTTGATTGACCGCAAACAACTTAATCGCTTCAGGATCCAATTCAACATAATCACCTAAGCTCACATCATCACGACTAATGTGCGCTAACTAAACATCATAAAATTTGATGATGCACGTCACTATCCCACCCAACCGGGACCGCGTACTACTCGTCCAGGGAAGTTACCTGTATGGTCACCATCCTTGAGTACCTGCGTTCCATTCACAAATACATGCACCATACCATCACTGTATTGATGCGGATTACCGGGTACAGAATGATCCTGCACTTTAGCAGGATCGAATATCACGACATCAGCAAAATAATCCGGTTTGAGATAACCGCGCCCCTCAATTTTGAGGTTATCTGCTGCAAAGCCTGATAAACGTCTCACAGCATCTTGCAAGGTAATAACACCTTCGTCACGCACATATTTCCCAATAACCCGCGCGAAACTACCATAAGCACGCGGATGTGGGTGATAACTAAGAAAATTGCCTTCCGGTGCAATCGACCCTGCATCAGAACAGAAACTAAGCCACGGGAGTTGGACTTGTTTACGAAGGTTATCATCCGACATGCTGAAATATAAAGTGAAAATCCGGCTGTTATCTTCGATAAGGAGATCAATGATCGTATCAGCCGCATCCGTCATACCACGATCTTCCATGACTTCACGTAGTGTTTTACCCTGATATTTACGCAGTTCTTGCTTAGCAAATCCTGCCAGCATGATGCCATCTGCACCATTTTCGTAGAATGTATTCTCCCATTCATCGGATGGTACTTGCATATCTGCTTTAATTTTTGCTCGGGTTTCGCTGTCTTTGAGACGTTCGATGAGTTTCTCGAAGCCACCATCATGTGCCCACCACGGAATACAAGATGCCAGTCCCGTCCCGCTAAACGGATAGGTGTACATATCGGCCGTCAGATTCAATCCTTGTGCACGCGCCGTTTCAATCATCTCAATTGCAGTATCCATCTTATCCCAGTTGGCTTTACCCGCCGCTTTGAGATGATAGACTTCGCCTGTGACACCCGTCTCACGCATGATACGAATCAGCTCATCTAATGCCTGCATGAACTGTGAACCTTCGCTACGCAGGTGCGTAATATACATGCCATCATATTCAGCAACGACTTTACACAGTTCGATTAACTCTTCAGTCGATTGATAAGTTGCTGGTGGATAAATCAAAGCAGCCGACATCCCAACTGCACCCTCTTGCATCGCCTCATGCAAAAGCCGTTTCATCTCCGCCATTTCATCATCAGTCACTGGACGATCATCATAACCTGCCGCATAGATCCGTAATGTCGATGAGCCAACAAACGATGCAACATTGGTAGAAACACCTTTGCGCTCCAAAAATTCGAGATATTCGCCGAGGGTCGTCCATTCGATATCGTAGGTAATATCCGCCGTCGTGAGGATAGTATCGCGTTTTTTCTTCATCTCATCACTTAGGGGCCCCATCGACGTGCCTTCACCCATCACTTCAAGCGTAACACCCTGTTTGATGTCGCTCATACTACGACCATCTTCAATCAATGATTCCGTCGCCCAACTGAGCATATTGATAAATCCCGGCGCAACTGCTAACCCATCGAGGTTAATTTCTTGATTACCAGATGCATCACCGACATCACCAACCACCACAATTTTATCACCCTGTATCGCGACATCGCCTGTAATCGGGTCCGCACCTGTCCCATCATAAATCGTGCCATTACGCAAAATAATATCGTAGTCTGCCATTTAAAAAATTCCTTCAATCGTACATAAAGTTAAAAACTGATTATCCATATACTAGGTTCAGTTTGAGTAAAAATTTCAGTATATTCGCCAGAATCTACATCAAGTAACCATATACTATTGGATTCACTAAATATCTGATTACATAACCTATCAAATTGTTGATAAACAAATGTCTGCGAATCGTACCATGCTTGGTTACACACAATTCCGTCACTTATATATTCTGTCATATCGCCTGTTTCTAGTTCGATTATGACAATATATCCATCCGCATCAGCGGTAAATCCATGTATTCTACCTCCGGCAAGTGATATATATTTTTCATCTGGAGATAAATCAGACGAAAAGACCGATGGTTCAGATAGATCAGGGAAAGATCGAGATGCAGCCTCATCCCTTATTGACTCATGATACCTAATAACAGACCAAAATCCCTGAATATTGGTAAGTTCACCTACAGACTCTTGTTTAGAGCCCATAATCGACACATAAATTGTATCGTTTAATGACGATGTGAAAATATCAAGAATCTGTATATTGATGAGATCTGTATCCAAATCCATCAAATGCCATTCAAAACGATAGTTGCCATCCAAGGCTACGGAATGCAATGAAGAAAAGATGTTATCACTAGAATCTCTACAATCTAAACTGAAATAGATTCGTTCATTTTGAGTTGACCAAATCTGGTGTGAAATTTGGCAGCGGTATCCCTCTCCAGCGAGAAATCTCAATCCTAAATCATCTAGATTCTGTCCGGATAAATCACTCAACCGATGTTGTGTACGATCTTCTAAATCAAAACGATATAAATCTTCGGTTACTCGACAAGATGATGTATCACAATATTCATAGAACCCTGAATATATAATTTGAGATGAATCAGGCAACCATAAATATTCATTGCCTAAATTTATCCTCTCAGTCTCAATTTCATGTAATAGACCATCGGACAGATCGTATACATAAATTTGATTCAAGATTGGATAGCGCGAAGTGATATATATGTCTAAGGGTGTAAGAAGCAATCTATCTGAATTTGGTGACCACAAAACCTGTCCTAAGCCCGTAATCTCGATTTGTTGCGATATGCCGTTTTCAATATCGTAAATAACTAGGATAGATTCATAACTAGAGAATTTGACTGCGGTAAATGCAAGATAATTGTTATCAGGTGAAAGTTTGATTTGCGATTGATGCACAATCTGATAAGAATCTTCTGGATTAAATCGAAGATCATCTAAGATGTAGAAGTCATCAAATGAGTGTAAAAGCGAAAAATCCCATGTTTCCCCTGATGAGTACAGACTAATCGTATCATCAGACTGAATCACAAGATTAGTCTTAATAGATTGAGCATAGCTAAAGCTAGATAAACCAAATAGAAAACATAGAGTAATCGCCTTAAATTGTATCATCTATCGCTCTCGTAAAACTTCAACTACCCTAAATTATCATTCAAAATCCGTCCCAACTCACGACGCACCAAACCGGGGCGTTCATCACGGAGGAGTGGCAGGCGTGCACGCGTCCGATGCAACTGATTGAGGTCAATTTCTTGGGTAATGAGGGCTTCATCAAAATACAATCCATGCGTCATGAATTCGCCATCAGGGTCAACAACCGACGAACCGCCCCAGAAGTTTTTACCGTCTTCATATCCAACGCGATTACAATGCACGATATATGATGTAAACATACTGCCATAGGTCTGGTTAACCAATTCAACCCAACGTGTGCCACCCAATCGTTCACTTTGGTTCAATCCGCGTGATGGGCTGGAGCTATTCAAAATAAGCATATCCGCCCCATCTAGCCACAACAAATAAGCAGGCGAGACATGCCAGAAGTCCTCACAAATCAACATCCCAATCCGGCCAAAGCGTGTGTCAAATGCACGGACACTATTACCCTTCGCAAAATAGCGCGATTCATCAAACATCGCATACGTTGGCAGATAGAGTTTGTGATGGATATGCACAACCTCACCACCTGACAAATACGCATCCCCAATATAGAAGCGTCTGCGATGGTCTTCGTGTACAAAACCAACCACAATATCAATATCTTGGCTAGCCGACAGTAATTGTGAAAAAATCGGGTCGGACGCATCGGCATACATGGAGACTTCCGGCACAAGGTCTTGCACCTGATACCCTGTCATAGATAGTTCGGGGAATACCACCAGATCAACATCTTTCGACTTCGCTTGGTTGATAAAGTCAAGATGTTTGTCTAGGTTATAGTTGAGGTCAGCGAGTTTAGGGTAAATTTGGGCGAGTCCGATGGTGATACGCATTGACAGGTGCTCCTTGTCATAAAGCCATATTCAGAATGCACCCATCATACTGCACACCAACGAGGGTTGGTAGTTGGTTTTTATCTATTCACTTACAATCAATAATGGTATCTATCGTAATAAATTTAAATTTTTGACGTTACTTAGTTGCGCACAGGTAGTTTTTCTTGGGTTATACGAATCGCATGTTTTGTTGACTCAATCAAAAATTGATCTTGTTTGCGGTCGCGGATCTTCAATGCTTTTTCAAACATATGTAACGCGAGATCATAATCCCCTTGATCAAACAGACACTTGCCATAATGTTGATAAGCACTATCTAGGTCAGTCATGAATGGATTTGCACTATTGGGATTGCTCGAATCAATGCTGGCTTCGCACGCTTCAATCACTTGTTTAAAAATGCGGTCGGCGAGATCAAATTGTTGGCGAAACTGATAAACTTGTGCCAGACGCATAAGATTCCGCAGTTGCGCACGGCGATCCCGCAAGTTATTGGATGAAGCAATCGCAGCGTTGATATGTTCTTCTGCCATATCATAATCACCTAGGATACGATATAACGACCCGACAATACCACTTAGGCGCATCCGTTCATAATCATCTTGAGATTCTTCAATCAAACGCGTTTCAAGATGGTCAACAGCACGTTGCATATCCTCTTGATCTTGAGGAATTTCACGTAAACTGTCATCATAAGAATAGTCAATGTTGTAAGGTATATCATTCATGATATTAATAACTCATTCTCTAACATTGCGATGATGTTACACTTTAATTACATTGTATAACATTTACCGTCGGAAGAAACTGAAGGTTACGGGCTAATATAAGATTTTAACAATCAACTTGTTTTGGAGATCGAATAAACACATATAACACAAACACAACAAGCACAATATCAAAATAGTAACCTATGGGTATTTGGCTAAGTGTTGGACTATAATCTCCCTGCAACCAACGTATACAGAATATGATACACGTTACGCTGATACTTAACAACCAAAATCGGCGAAAAACCAACCATTTCTTAAAAAACAGTACTAAAGTAAGTAGCATTAGAAAAACACTTAGTGTAATTCCTACAAACTGCGTATGAAAACGTGGTGCATATAGTCCAAAGATGTCACGACCCTCCCAAACGAACCATGCCGGATAGTCAGCAAGTGTCGCAACTTCACGCCCATAATTGCACGATGCACTCCAGCATCCCCACCACATCGCAATCAACAATAATGGGAGTAAGAGTGTCAAACGATCAACTAAACACACCAAGTTTACTTTTCGCCACCGAGCAACCAACAGCACACCGATCCCTGCACCAAGGAACGCCCCATGCCAATCGAGCCCACCCGCATTAATTTGTAAAATTTCATTCCGATGGAACACAAAATGATTCCAATTTATCAGCACATGTTGCACCCGCGCCAGAATTAACCCACCAATTAACCCACCAATCAGCACGTCAAACACACGCAATCGTTCATCCGCTGGCGTGCGATACAATACAAAGCCTCCGCCGATGAATAATGCAAGGGCAATCACTGTCGTATACGTTGATAGCTCTATCGAGAAGATTTGTATTGTCGGTTCGAACATTATTTATCTATGTGTCCTCTGTGCCTTGCAAAACAAACAAAACAGATATTTAGGGGTAGGGAAGAGGCATGCCTCTTCCCTACAATCTATATTCCAGTATCTCATTTAAATTATTCATCATCACTTCCAACATCCCCATCCTCAACATCACGGCGTGGAATGAGAATTTGTGTCCCGTCGACTTCTTCAACCAACCAACCCTCGCGTCCACTCAAACTAACTTTCCACCAGATATACGCCCCACCTTCAACCGGGCCATCAAGAATATCGACATAAATCCCATTTTCGAGTAATGCCTGCACCGCACCATCCGTTGATGGATCATCTCGTAAGTTGATGTAACCATCCTCAAATACCTGTACCTGCATCTCACGCCCAATATAAACGAGTGGCAATGGCGTTGGAAACGGTGTTGGTGACATATCTGATGAAAATGGTGGTGGGGTCTCTTCTTCATCTATTTGAGCAAACGGCAATAACGTATCATTCACATCAATGGATACACCAACAATCTGCCAATTCCCCTCATCAACCCAAATCGTATCACCTGCCGTTTCAAATGTTCGGCTATTCACATGAACGAGCACCACTTTTTCATCCAGCTCTGTTAAATATAGGAAGCCGTCAACCGTAGCCGTGACATCATAACCTGCTTTTGGCAGATTTCGTACTTCTGTGCCACTGCGATCATAAACTAGCCAACGTGTACGAATTTCATCTTCATACGCTTCGACGAGAATACGCTCGCCACCCTGTATAAACCAAGCATGCAAGAGGTCAAGTTCGGGGCGAGATATAGATGGATAGCGCACTTGTTCTCCGGTTTGATAAACATACACAACATTATGTTGTAAACGTGAGATAGGAATTGTTTCATTTTTCGATGGGAATTGTTTGTTGGGCAGTGGATAGACTGCTTCCCCTGTTTGCAGAACATCATGATTAGCATTCGGGAAAGCAATGGTCTCGCTCACAAGGTCGGTAATCAAAAACCACGCATAGCTATGTCCCTGTGGTGCAGGGTTCCCAATGCGATTCTCTACATAAAAGCTTACCATCTCATCTTGTACGGTCACAATTTGCGGAATATCGCCAGCAGAAAGATAGGGTTGGAGGGTTACTTGTGGGTGGTCGTGTTCCAATGTATGGGTGATGTCACCTGATGATGTATCAACAATATGAATCGACCAACCGACCCCGCCCAAAACTGTTACAAAAGTCAAACGCTGATCATCGGTACTAAATGCATTCTCAGACAAAATTAATTGGTCATCAGCATTCAACGAGACGTCATCGGGTAAATCATAAACTAGTATCACGGTTTCATCAGCAACCGTATAGAGTGTCAATCGTTGTCGGAACGAATTATCAGATTTAGCAACAGTCGCCATAAGTAATTGATCGTGTGAGAAAACAATAACATGTGGGCGGTTATAGCCATCATCAGCCGGGATGGTGCGTGTATCTAAAATCGTGCCTTCATTATCCAGATGCAGTAACAAGCCATCGTCCGGATGATACAACCATGTTGTCCAATCTTGGGCAGATGTCACAAGTATTCCATTTAAGATACAGGCTACAATGATCCACCGACAAATCCGCATAACTGCCTTCTTTTGTATTTTTTATGTCTTCGTAGTTATTGTGTCATATTTTACAGATAAACCCCTCTTCACACGACCACCGCATGGTAATCGTGGGGAAATCGTCAAATGTTACACAAACGAAAGGGAAAAAAGTCCTGTAAAAGTTTCGTGCATTCGCGCCCTGTGTTATACTCCCCGTATGGATAAACAATCATACACATCAGATTGGGTAGAAAAAGCAAAAGCCAACGGGCATGATCAATGGTTGTTGGTATTGTTGGATGCGATTGAACCTATCGCCCCAATTGTGGCACAAGGCTTATGGGTCACACAGCCACTTGCAGGGCTGTGGGGTGGGACAGACACTGTCAAACTATTGGCAGAAACCCTCGAAACCCCCGATGGCGTGGCTCAATTGCGACAACAATTATCTGATGATACAGGGGAGTAATCAACGTGGCGAACACCGCGCTACAATTATTTAGTATCATATTTGTGTTTATCACGATTTTTCTTGTCTATCTGGCACGGCTTTTCCAAGCTCGCCGGAAGCATTCACCTTTGCGTCCGATTGAGGGATTTAATGACATTCCCATTTGGGTCGGGCAAGCGATCGAAAGCAACCGCCCGCTCCACCTATCACTCGGTAGTGCAGGTGTCGGCGACAATTCGACAATTGTAGCCTTAGCAGGTGCCGAGTTGTTTTACTATGTCGTTCAAGAAGCGACTATCGGTGATGTATCCCCGATTATCAGTACAACATCAACCGCTGCAATTCCTCTCGGGCAAGACACCTTACGTCGCGCGTATCAATCCCGTGGTCACTCCAATCGTTACCAAGCATCAAAAGCACGCTGGTACCCTGAAGGGCAACGTTCGATGGCATTTGCAGCAGCGCTGACAGGTATGATGAAAGTTGAAAAACCAACCGCCCATATATTTGCGGGTAGCTTTGGTCCGGAGCTTGCACTGGTATTAGATGCAGCCCATCATCAAAATCAGAGTACATTTGCTGTCAGTGACCAGATCGAAGGGCAAGCTATCGCATTTGCCTTAGCAGAAAATTACCTGATTGGTGAAGAATTATTTGCCGCACCCGCTTATGTTTCGGATAATTCAGCAGACAAAGCAGAAACCGTTGTCGTCGATTTATGGCGCGGTCTACTCATTTTAGGGTTATGTCTGTTGATTGTTTTGAACATCCTACAACAATTGAATGTTGCGAGTCCTTATTTTGAACTGATGTTGGCAGGTGTTGTAGCACTCTTTATTATTGGCTTAATCGTGAACTTGAGGAGATAGCATATGAGCAGAGGGCAGCGCCTTGGGGCAGCACTCACCTCATTTATTGCATTTATAATCGGCTTACTCACTCTGTTTAGTTTGCTGTTGGGCAATAATCCTGAGCTATATGCTAGCTTCGGTGATGGTGCCGGTACATTTGCAACACTTGTTGGGTTGCCAGGAGCCATTTTTATCCGATTAGTGACATTAACTGTCGCTGTGACCATCATTATTGGTATCTTCAATTTGTTACGCGTCCATATTGGGCGTTTAGGACGAGGCGCACTATACAGCCTCATTTTGATCCTCAGTTTTGCAGGTACGATTGCGTGGTATGTAGTTAATAATGGCGATACCACCCTGCTAGAAACAGTACAATTACCGATTGAATCATCACTAGCAGGATTATTATTTTTATCATTAGTCTACGGTGGTGCGCGGGTCATGCAAGTTCGCCCCAACCGCTGGAGTATTCTATTTGTAGCATCTATGATTACTGTCTTGTTGGGGACATTGCCACTAGCAAATACAACATTCCTCCAACAATTTAAAGAGATAGTCATCGACCCATTTGTGAGTGGTGGCGCACGGGGAATTTTACTGGGTATCGCGTTGGCAACGGTTGTCACCGGGATACGTGTATTGGTTGGTCAAGACCGTTCTTATCGCGGATAGAGTGACGATTTATGAGCGACGATTTCGATAAACAAGATGACGATTTTGATTGGTTAAGTGATGATGACGATAATGCCTCTAGCACGCCGTCCTCAGACTCTGGCTTAACAGGTCAACTATCGTGGTTACAAGAAAATGATAATGCCCCCGATGCAGATACAGGTCGCAGTCAAACTGATGACCTTGATTTGGATTGGCTAGATAGCGGTGATGGCGATGGGGAATCCAATACCCCTGCCTCTGGAGATGCTACAGGTGTGACCGGACAGCTAACATGGTTGTCGGATGATAACCTTGCGGATTCGCCGGATGCACCAGAAAAAGGTATCACCGATGCCCTTGATTGGATGAAGGGCGATGATGACAACGATGTAGCAGATGAGCATGAAGAAGATGCCGATGCCGCTCCATCGTGGTTATCCGACACAGGGCCACTTGTACGAGACGATGATCCTGAACAAGCACCAGACTGGCTCTCAAGTGTTGGCGACACAGGGATGTTAAATCGGGACGATATTAATCAAGCATTGGATGATGTAGATGATGACATCGATACGAGTCCAGATTGGTTACGTGATACAGGCTCATTTAGTGCTGCCAGTCTCGAGAGGGCCACTGACTACGATAGCGATGTGAATGATGACCAGCCCGATTGGCTGACAAATATGGGAATCGGTCAGTCCAGTAGCCCGGATTTTGATAGCCCTGCCGAAACTGATGACACAGGTGAATCAGACTGGCTCTCAGGCATTACCCCCGCATCAGATCAAGATGATGACAATGATATGTCGGGTCTTGCCAGATTATTTGACGATATGGATGATGACCCACCCGTCGCACAATCAGATGAAGAACAAGTGGATACAGGTTGGCTCGACTATGATGGCGATGACGATGCCAACGATGATTATGATCCCTATGCGATCTATGACGATTTTGAAGATGGCGATGATGAATACGAAGACATCTTTAGTTCCACTGGTGTTTCCGATGGGGATACCGACAGTCTGTTTGAATCAGATATACAAGCGCCTGATGCGTCATTCGGAGGTGATGATTCACCCGATTGGTTGACCGAATTCGACGATGAGACCTTCGAACGTGAAACAGGTCCGTTAGTTGACGAATCAGCAAGTGATGAACCCACTGGAGATACCGATTGGTTAGATTCATTTGACGAAGACGAATTTGCCGGAGATACAGGTTCACTTGCGGAAGAAGATATTGAAACCCCAGCATCAGACACCGATTGGTTAAACCAGACATTTGATGATCCTGAACCAGAGGCAGACTATGGTGTACCGGATTGGTTGCAAGGTGAACCAGCGGCTCAAGGTGAAACTGACTTTCTAGCGTCAGATGCACCTGAAGATTTACCAGAAATGACAGCCGATGACCTTTTATCCGATTTAGGTTTTGATCCAAATGACCGTCCGTCTACAGGCTTGACAGGTGACCTAGACGCAGTTGATGACGACTTTGATCTGAACATGTTTGATGATCTTGGCGAAGGTGCTCAGCCAACATCCACAGGCTTAACAGGTGACCTAGACGCAGTTGATGACGACTTCGATCTGAATATGTTTGATGATCTTGGCGAGGGTGCTCAGGCAGCATCAACAGGCTTGACAGGTGACCTAGACGCAGTTGATGACGACTTCGATCTGAATATGTTTGATGATCTTGGGGATCTCACAGACGATAGCTCCACCGGACTAACGGGTGACTTAGCGGGTATTGATGACGGGTTATTAGATGATCTGGACTTTGAAGATTTAGGTCTTGATGTCGATGATGTCGCCACAGGGTTAACCGGAGAACTCGGTGATCTCGAAGACGACCTCGATATGAGCTTCCTTGATGATGTCCAAGTTGACGACGATGCACCAGAACGCATGGGTACAGGGTTAACTGGAGAACTTGGTAATCTTGACGATGACCTCGATATGAGCTTCCTTGA
>DIYL01000059.1:50871-404868 GCA_002428985.1 Anaerolineales bacterium UBA6055
GACGACGCGCCAGAACGCATGGGTACAGGGTTAACCGGAGAGCTGAGTGATCTTGATGAAGACCTAGACATGAGCTTCCTAGACGACATTCAAGTCGATGATGAACCTGAACCGGCTATTACAGGGATTACAGGTGATTTGGATTCAGCTGATGACGACATGGATTTGAGTTTCCTCGACAATATTCAAGTCGATGATGAACCTGAACCGGCTACGGGTATCACAGGCGATTTGGACTTCGCTGATGATGATATAGACTTAAGTTTCCTCGACGATGTCGAAGAGACTGCAACAGGTTTCACCAGCGAACTCGAATCAGCTGATGAAGAACTTGACCTCAGCTTCTTAGATGATGAGCCTGAGGATGACAGTGATAACTGGTTTGATGACTCCACAACGGGCGATACTCGCAGTGACGAACCGGATTGGATGAAAACCCTCACCGAAGTCGAAGTAACTGATGTTGAGATGGAAGCAGCAGAAGCTGAAGTCGATGATATCTTCGACAGTCTTGATTTAGATGATGTCGATTTCGATAAGTTTGAAGAATTTGAAGAGGAAATCGACTCGCCTGCAGCAGATTTAGATACCTTGCTCGCCAGTTACGATGATATTGAAGAAGGCGAATTTGACGTAGATAATGTAGAATCAGGAATTGATAATCTTGATGCAATTTTTGATGATGCATTAAGTGAAGATACACCAATGGAAGAAGAGGATCTTCAGGGAGATATACCCGAATGGTTACGCGGTCTTGATGTCGGCGGTGATGAGTCCTCAGCAGCAGCAATTATCCGTCAACAAGAAGATAAGCCTCTAGAAGACCTTGACGACCGTTTACAAGCATTACGCGAAAAAGGCATCAGCGCAGGCGCCAGTATAGAGGCAGATACCAGTCAATCAACTGAAATTCTGTCAGAAGTTGGGGATGCGCTTGTTGCACCAAGTATCACGCGTGAGACATCAAGCATCGTTACTGATATTACACTCACCGACGATCAGAAAAAACAAGCAGACTTATTACAACAAATTGTTGGCATAACCATGATACCAACCGCCGAAACTGATGAAGACGGCATCCCAATGGTGGAATCGTCGCGTCGCCGACGGTCATTACCTAAGATTGGTCTAGCCCGTCTAGCAGTTGCCTTAATCACCTTATTAGTGATTATCCTGCCGTTTGTATCTAACTTTGGCATTGGCTCACTTCCACCGTTAGCATTTGGTGGCGACAATCAGAGTGCCAATGTTGTATTCAATCAAATTGAAAACTTAAACCCTGGTGATTATGTGCTGGTCGGCTTTGAATATGGGACAACAGCCGCCGGTGAGTTAGATTCAGTTTCTGATATTTTGCTCCGTCATATTTTCTCGCAAGGTGCCATACCAATCATTGTCAGCAGTAATCCAGTTGGTATTGTCCACGCTCAAAATATCTTAGATGATATTGATCAATCTGTGGCAGGTTCGCTAAGTCTTGTCGCCAATGATAATTATTACATCGCCCGCTACTTGGCAGGTGGAACACTTGGTTTACGCGACTTAAGCCAAAACTTCAACAGTGTTGTCAACATCAATGTACAAGGCGAAGTCACCAACCTGAACCTCACATCGTTGGATGACATGGCGTTAATGGTGCTAATTGCGGAGCGCTCCGATGATATTCGTAGTTGGGCAGAACAAATCGCACCATCAACATCAACCCGATTAGTTGGCGCAACCGGATACTCAGCACAACCCCTAGCAGAACCCTATGTTGACCAAACAGATGGCATTTTAGGGCTCATCGTCGGGTATCGTGATGCCTTTACCTATGGGGAAATGTTACAGGCTGTATATGCGACACCAACTCTTGCCTCAACAGAGACCTTCACACCAACATTTACGGCGACAAATACACCTGAAGCCACCAACACACCATTGCCGACCGATACACCAGAGCCGGAAGTAACAGAAGCAGAAAATGAAGGTGAGCAACCTGTAACCTTGCCAGATGAAGATGATGACACAGTCGAGGATACTGAACCTACAGATGCACCAACCGAAGCAAATACGAATACGCCGGTTCCAACCGATACACCGGAACCGACCAATACACCAACAGCGACGGCAACAGCAACCAATACCGCGCTACCAACGGATACACCAACGGATGCGCCGACCTTCACACCAACACCACGTTTGATCACTGTGATCGTCGTGAATGCCCCAGGTGGTGCGGTTAATGTACGCACGGGACCAAGCCAGAACTTCCCATTCTTGGCAGCAGCAAGCGATGGCGATGTCTATCAGGTGATTGGTGAAAATGAAGAAGGCGATTGGATCAACTTCCTATTACCAGATGGGCGCGAGGGTTGGATTGCAGCATTCCTTGTCGAGAAGATTGAATTACCAGAAACTGATTTCGAGGGGGCAGTAGCCCCAGACGATTCAGCCGATGCTGGTGGCGGAGATGTCACAGTGATGCAAGTACAATATCAGCGTCGCTTAGGCAAAAATCAGGTGCGGTTCTATCAACAACAAGAGCCAACTGTAACGGGTACGCCACCGACAGCAACACCAACACTCATTCCATCGGCGACATTTACACCATCACCAACAGCAACAGTGACATTTACACCGTCACCAACACCCGATCCGCGTGCAGCATATGTTTTCACACGAGATCGCAGTCAAGAAACATCACGGTTAAATGCGATTACGCTGGGCACAATTGCAGCAATAATCATTATTTTATTTGGCAATATTTACTTCGGTCTACAGGCACTAATCCAACGTAGACGCGAATCCAAACGGTAGCGAGGGAGCGTCTTTCGATGACGGAAGGCATGTTAACAGTTATCAGCTTTGTGCTGACTCTGATGGTATTCAGTTATGTGCTGGGTGATTTACCATTGGTGCGGAATTTATATCGGATTGCAGTCTATATTTTTGTTGGTATGACTGCCGCCTTCACTGTGATTGTCACATTTGAGGGTGTGATTCTGCCATATCTACAAGATATACAAAACCCCGCCACCAGTTGGACACCACTTGGTAATGTCGCTGATATTATTATCTTTTTCACCGCCTTGTTGTTTGGACTTCTACTCTTGCTCAAACCTATTGGGCGGCTGTCGTGGTTAACGAATAGTGTGTTTGCAGTTGTGATTGTTGTCGGCGCGGCAGTTGCGGTTATTGGGGCACTTTCTGGGACATTATTCCCACTTGTACGCACCTCAACCACCTTACCCGATAATGTCGTTGGCAATCCATCCGAGTTACTCACGATTGGTATCATTTTCCTCGGCACTGTCACATCGCTGATTTACTTTCAATATCAAGCCAAAGATATGGGCGATGGAGAAATTAAACAAGGGATCTTGATCCGCCGTTTGAGTACCATCGGCAAGGTATTCATTGTCACCACACTCGGCGCAATTTACGCGACAGCAATGCTCACGAGTCTGACAATTCTAACTGAACGTGTCGGCTTCTTACTCCAGTTTGGAGGCTAACTTATGTCGGAAGAAAATACACAACCCATCGGTTCGATCCTCGCTGTCGATTTTGGTAGCGTCCATACCCGTGCACTTTTATTCGATATGGTAGATGGCGAGTATCGACTTGTTGCTCGTGGTAAAAGCCGGACAACCATGGGGTTCCCCATTGATGATGTCAATATTGGCGTGGGTCGTATCCTACGTGATATCTCTGAAGCAACAGGTCGTCGTTTCTTTAACGAACAAGGTCAATTGATTAAACCCGAACAAGCCGATCGTTCCGGTGTTGATTATTACATTACAACAGCCAGTGCGGGTCGTCCGGTGCGGGTGGTCATGGTTGGGTTAGTACCCAATATTAGTATCGCCTCCGCCCTACGTGCAACATCAGGTTCATATATTGAACCCGTTGCCGAAATTCACCTAGATGATGGGCTGACAGAAGAAGAACGCATCAACAAAATTATTCTAAGTCGCCCTGATTTAATTTTCATATCGGGTGGAACCGATGGCGGTGCCAAAAGTGCGCTCGAAGATCTACTTCGCCTATTAACATTAACCATCAACCTCATCCCTACGCAGATTCGTCCAACAATTCTGTATGCAGGCAATAAGCAATTAGCTGATAAAGCCAAAGAACTCCTCAGCGAGTCGACACAGGTATTAATCTCACCGAATGTCCGCCCGACTGAAGATGAAGAAGAACTTGAACCCGCACAGATTTTGCTTGGTCAAGCGTATGATGAACATAAGGAAAAACAAGGATTTAGCTATCGTAACATCGCGCCGACAACCAGTTCTGGTATTTTGCCAACAGCTCAGAGTTTTGCAACGATTACCGAGTTTTTCGCACGAACGATAGGTGTCAATGCGATGTCAATTGACCTTGGTAGCGCGACAGCAATCTTATCTATGTCGGTCAATAAAGACATTAACACCGCAATTCGGACAGATATTGGCATGGGACATAGTGCAGCAAGTTTAGTCGAAGCTATCGGAGAAGAGGCAATTGCAGAGTGGCTGCCATTCTACTTACAACCCGGCGAGCTCAACAACTACGCACTCAATAAGGGCTTACGTCCAGCTACCATTCCAATGAACACCCGAGAGTTATATCTTGAACATGCCATGGCGCGGACTGCTATCCAACACATGATCAAAAGCGCGCGAATCAACTGGGATAATTTGCCAACCTACGGCGATATGCCCGACATCAACCTCATTATTAGCGCGGGGTCAACCCTAACAGGTACAGGCTATCCGGCATTAGATATGTTGTTGTTGGTAGATGCCGTACAACCGAATGGTGTAACCCACCTCAAGGCAGACCCTTACGGCGTAATTCCAGCCTTAGGTGCACTAGCGTTGCGCGAACCATCCGCTGTGGTGCAATTATTAGATGCGGATCTAATGGATCATCTCGGCACAGTCATTAGTGTATCGGGAACCCCATCAACTGACTCATGGGCGATGCAATTGAATATCACGACCCAAGATGGTGAAGAATTTGAACACGAAATTAATGGGGGCGATGTCTGGATTTTACCCCTACCTGCCAATGTAACCCTCACAGTAGAGGTTAAAGTAGCCCGTGGATTGAATATCGGCGGGAAAAACAAGGTCAAACTCAATTTACGTGGTGGTACTGGCGGGGTGCTATTTGATGCTCGTGGACGTAAGCTGAGTATGGGTGAAACCGTGGAAGAACGAGCGGAAAACATGCCCAAGTGGTTCGCACAAGTCACCGAACGTGATCCAATTACAATACCCAATAGTTGGCTTGTCAAACCTGAAATTGAACAACCTGAAGATGAAAAACCCGGAGAAGACAAGAAACGTCGCCGTCGCGGTAAGAAAGCTGAAGACAGCCCCGAAGAAGATATTGAGGACCGCATGTCCAAGATCACAGGCGAACTACCAGCGCTAGAATTAGACGATGCAGAGTTTGCCGACTTTAGAGGCGGTAGTCCTGATGATGATGAGTTAGACGCACTCTTCGGTGAAGATGAATTTAATGATGGCGATGTATTTACAAGGCGAAAAGATTAGGAGGCACAACCATGAAGTATTATCCTGACCAACGCATTGTATCGCGTCTGAGCACGATTCATCGCGAATGTCTATTACCAGATGAAGCTTTTGGGGCTGTGCGTGTCCACGAAGGCCAAAAAGTCGAGGTGCGTGATGTCGTCGCAAATGGTCAAATTCCAGCACGACACATTATCATCGAAGCAGCCGAAATTCTTGGCTTACGCGATAAAAGTGCTGTTTCACGGTTATTGCTCGTAAAGTCAAACCAAGTTATTGACGCAGACACCGCCATTGCTGGGAAACGTAAAGACCGTGGTAAACGGGTATTTGCACCTGTGCGTGGCATTGTAGTTGCTGTCAGTGGTGGACGCATTATCATGCAAGAGATGCCAGAGCTAGTGAATGTTGAAGCAGGCGTCGCCGGACGCGTCATACAAGTTTATCCAGAACGTGGCGTCGCAGTTGAAGCGGTTGGATCTATCGTACAAGGGGTTTGGGGTAATGGGCGCACAATAATCGCGACATTACGCATGGAGCCGGAACAAGATCTACGCCGACTAATTCAAGAATCACTCGACATTCAGTATAAGGGGGCGGTGATGGTTATGATTAATCCATTAACACCTGACCTTATCCCGCTACTGGAAGAAGGCAATATTAACGGGGTGATCGCCCCATCCATGCCTGCAACAATGATTGAACAAGCCATGCAGAGTAACATCGCAGTTATGCTGACCGAAGGCTTTGGACAATTACGGATGGCTGGACAGGTCTTCAACCTATTGAAAGAGTATGACGGCTATCAAGTAACATTAGATGCTGATGTACCCGGGCGTTGGACAAGTCGCCGTCCAGAAGCCGTGATTAATCGTCCAATTGACGAGCGCCCACCGGGGTTGAATTTAAACGCAAGCCTGAAGACAGGTCTACGGGTGCGTATTACACGTCCACCACATCTCGGACAAATTGCTCGCATCCAAGATTTACCCAATCAACCCATTGAATTACCTAATGGCTTGCGTGTTGCGGGAGCGCGGGTAGAATTAATTAGCGGAGAAGTGGTTAATATCCCGTTGGCAAATTTAGAACTTGCTGGCAGATAATGAGCTTATCATTTATCATTAGTATATATTGACGAATTCGGGGAAACAGGATTTCCTGCTGGGAGGATAATGTCAAATGAGTAACGATTTCCGTGATGATTTTGATTTTGATGACGATGATGATTTTAATTTTGATTTTGACGACGATAACTTCGATGATGCGGACGGAGATGATCTAACATTTGACAACTTCGACGACGACGTAAACCTCGATGATGATGCATTTGCTGGCTTCGATGATGGAGGCGATGACGAACTCGACTTCCTCAATGATGAAGAAGAAGGTGGCGAAGGCGGAGGACGCAGTCGTACCTTTTTGTTCATTGCCGTGTTGCTGGTTCTTGTCCTGTTAGCAGGTGTGGTATTGCTGGTTCTGGCAATTGGTACTAGTGGTGGTGATCCATCGCTCGACATGACCCGTACAGCCATTGCTGAGGCAAACGCGACAACCGAGGCACTCATCCGTGCGACAAACGAACAAGCAACTGCAGATGTCGAAGCAACGCAAACTGCGACACAATTTACAGCTACCCCGTCGCCAACGCTAACAGAAACACCAACACCAACTGTTGATCTAACAGCTTCAGCTGTGTTTGATGAAGCGACAGGTACAGCCGATGCAATCATTGTTTTGACACAAGAAGCTGAGGACGCTGCTGCCGCAGAAACTGAAGCTGCGGGTCAAGTCCCTGCTACCGAGGATCCTGGTGAAGGGGATGAAGAAACCCCTGAACCTGTGGAAACCGATCCTCCTGACGATGGTGGTGTTTCGCCAGTCGTTGCAGCACAGCAAACAGCAACCGCTCTAGCTGATCTCTTTAATCAGACACCAGATGTCGAAGTTACTAGCGTCGCTGGTGGTACAACCGGAACAACTGGTGGCGGTACAACAACCGGTGGCACATTAGACGAAATGCCTGATACCGGTCTATTTGATGATGTTGGTGCTGATAATGCAGGTATTTTCTTCTTGATGGCGTTTGGTTTAGTTGGTGTGATTATCGGATCACGTCGCCTACGTAAACGTAAAATCAGCTAATATCAATCATTTAAGCTACTGAAAGTAGGGGCGAGGTATCTACCTCATCCCTACAATCTATATTGCCTCCAAATAATCATACCCACTCTATTTTGAACCAAATAATTCAAATCATAGCATTTTGTAACGTCACAGGTTACACTAGTGCCGTTCAATATTGTTTTTCAACGGAGACTGCTATGGACATAATTGAAAATCATGATGCGTGGGTCGAGACCTATACTCAAAATTGGCTCGCACATTACAACGAAACGGGCGAAACTAAATGGGATCTTTACAATCGCCCCAATAATAAAACTGCGCCATCCGGTAAAGCCATCGACTTGAAACAAGCTAAACTAGTGATGATTTCGAGCGCAGGTGCTTATCTCCCAGATAGCCAAGAAGCATATGATGCAGAAAATGACCTCGGCGACTATACCATCCGGTTAATCCCCAATGGCACAGCCTACGATAAAATTGCCTATGCTCACACCCATTACGATCACACTGCGGTGAACATGGATACTCAGGTTTTAATACCAACCGGACATCTACGCGATCTAGTCGAAGCGGGTGAAATTGGTTCGTTAACTGACGATTTCATCAGTTTTATGGGCTATCAACCCAATGCAGCACAAGTTGCGGAAGAAACAGTTCCAGCAATTATTGAAGCATCAAAAGCACAAGGGGCGACAGGCGCATTGTTGGTGCCGTCTTGACCGATTTGTTCTCAATCCGTTGGATTGATTGCACGTGGACTTGAAGCAGCAGGTATTGCGACAACGCTCACCAGTTGGAACGCAGGACGGACACGCGTCACAGCACCACCTCGCGCCACATTTACAAAGCTCAATCGCGGTTCTACGATTGGCGCCCCCCATGATACAGAACAACAATTGCGCATCCTACGCGCGACCCTCGCCTTACTCGAACAAGACGCACCCCTCGATCCTGTTCGCCTTGACGAAACAATGGAAGACGTAAACGGGTAAGATACAATTAGAAATATGGGACGGCATAATTTGTCGTCCCTATCAACACAACGTACGTCTAACTAGGAATCGGTTTTAATATTCGATTGCTTCGCCTCGTTACTATACAAGCTGACCAACCGTGCCATAACAATCGTGATATACAGCACCCCGATAATTGCTTCGGTCGTCACAGCCCATTTTGCCAAAAACGTTGTCGGTAGAATATCGCCATATCCCAATGTAGTTAACGTGACATAACTGTAATAGACAAAATCTTGCCAAGCAAACTGCTCGCCTTGCACAACAACACCCACAAATGCATGGTCACCTGACAAAGCAAACGTGAATGTATCAATCAACCCATACAAAGGAACAAATATTGCACCCAGCAAAATATAGATAGCCACCGCCGCATACAATACATCCCGATTGACTTCAACCGCGCGGAACAAATATTTGATCAGAATCATCGTGATAATCACATACATCATGATGTATGCTGTATAAGTGAGTGTCAGTGCTGGGATCGAGTCCGGGTTAGAAACATATATAAGCCCCGCAGTCAATAACATAGCGCCAGCGACATATAAGATGCGTACCAGACGTGGATTTTTGCGTGTGACAAGGATACCGATGAAGATATACGACGAATATACAAATTGTGCCAATAGTAGCACAATCGGACTACCCGACTCCGTAAACGGGTAAAACGATTGAATAAAGATCAATAATGCCAACACATAAATAGTCTTACCTTCGATTTTGTCCGAGGTTAACGTATGCAAGAATTCCCCCATAAGAATATCTCCTACTGATTTTTCTATTTGCTCTAGGAGAGCTTAACATATCACGCAGGAAGTGTCCTCTTTTAGACAAAATTCAGCATAGCACATTCAATGTATATCACGACAGTCTATCATTTTCACGATCTTCAATGTAAGCAATTGCTTTCTCAACAGTGTCGTATATCTTTATATTCATGTTGCTATATTTTTCTTGTTTATAGAATTCTGCGATCTGTCGCATTAATATTGAGCTAGCGACTATAACCATTTCTACGCCTTCTTCTCCTGCCTTATAACCTTCCGCTTGATTATCGGTCGATTGCATAAAACCTTGCATAATTTCACTCAATGTCAAGTTGACACGACTTAAATCAGAGATGATGTATAAGTATCCCTCGCGTTCCAGACCTTTAGCTATTTCAAGTTGCATATCAGCAATATCTGTAGCGGGAACAAATGGTGGATGTTGGATGGATAGTAAAATATTAGGTTTGAGATATTCCAGTACAACAGGCATAACAAGTGACCTTATGTTTATCTGAGACGATAGCCCCTATTATACATTATCTAGCTTTTATGTAGCAATGTTTTTTACTTAACTGCAAGAATATTTACTAATACTTTAATCAAATATATCAAACATATCCGTTGTATTTATTGCCCTAGTTTAAGATGCGCTCCAATCTCGTCAGGAACTGGGTAAACATATTCCGGAGGTAATTTTTTCTTGGCGTTGCGGATATCACCTTTATGCAATAAACGCCGGATAGTCTTAACCAGTGGTGTATAATCTTCAATACTCACAATCCACTCGTCAACAAAATGATGAATAACATGCCGACTCAAACCGACCTGAATGCTATCAACTTGCATATCGGCCCCTTTGATCGAGCGTTCCGGATCCCATTGCACATGTACTTTTGCATTCTCAAATTGGTTACGCCATGTCATAGGATTTGCATGCACAGATTTTTCATATCCAGTGAGAACACCCATACATAATGCGGACTCCCATCCAGTACGGGTAATACGCACAGCTAAAATATTGTCTTGATTCGATTTTTGTCCCCATTGACTGCGGTGCATCAACCACAAAAATGAGGGCTTAATCCATGTCATCCGATTAAACGAGAATGGTTTAACAAATGTCTGCTGTTTGAGGGCAGGCTTAGCAATCGCTACCGAATATGCTTGGTACATGACAATTGTGTCGCGGTCGTAATCTGCTCGAATTTCGTAGTGCTTTGCCATATTGACACCTAATAACCTATAGTGAGCTGCCCTAGATTATGATACCATGTAGTACCTAAGATATAAATAGAGTTTTCAATAGTCTTTAAGAGTTCATTATGAATATAGCAATATTTGCAGATGTGCACGGGCGTATTCTGCTTGCATTCACACTTTGTGCTCGATGGGAGCGAGAAACCGGAGAAAAAATCGACCTCATTTTACAAGCAGGTGATATGGGTGTTTATCCCGATGTAACCCGCTTAGATAGTGCAACTATCAAACATGCACGCACAGATCCATCTGAGCTTGGATTTTCACAGTATTTTGTCAAAGAGCATCTCGATGTAAAAGCAATCTTGGATCAGACCACAGCACCGATGGTATTCGTACGGGGAAATCATGAAGATCATTCATGGTTAGATCAATTAGAAAAACAAGCAACAGCATCTATATTTCCAGTCGATGTCTATCGCCGTGTATATTGTATGCGGTCAGGTCTACCCTACACACATACTGCCGATACAACCATCAACATACTCGGGATTGGTCGCATCGGCGCATTACCCGGCGAACAAGACCCCCACAAACCCAAATATATTCAATCCTATGAACAAGAACAAATTTATGATGCATCAATTGAATCAGTCGATATATTACTGACACACGACACAGCACAGGACTTTATTACATTCGGTTATGGTATGGAAGAAATACGATTAGTATTGGATAGCTATCAACCCATCTATCACTTTCATGGACACACAGAGGAATCATTTATCCAACGGCAAGACGATAACGACATCACCAAAGTCATCAAAATGACAGATTTACATTGGGATACCTCGCATAATCGTCGCCCTTTAGAAGCAGGTGCTATGGGCATTTTACGCTGGACGGATCGTGATAAACATACATTTGAAAATGTTGAAGCGAATTGGCTGACAGATTACACAGCAAATAATTGGTTTGACAACGAATAATTCATGCCAAAAGTAATAATCTACGTAGTAACCCGTAGACGAGTCCGTATAATTTACGTAACGGTACGCACAGACATTTTTGATATTAGAGATTAAACTATAATCACCAAGTTGACACAACATGATAAGCTCAGTTTAGCACCCCTCCGCTAACTGAGTTTATTTATTTTTACCCACCAACCAATCACCTCTTTAAGTGATTAATCGGCGCAATACACCAAATACACCTGTCTTCACCTTACGCATTAATGGGTTACTACGAGCCTGTTTAATCTCATTCTGAATGTAACGCGCATTACCAAAATCCATAATACTCAATGCTTTTTGATTGCATTCATCTGCAAGGTCGATTTCACCTTGCTCCAAATAAACATAACTCAAATTATGCCACGCCCACGGGTCTTTTGGATCCAACTTAACAACTTGGCGATATAAACGAACCGAGTCACCAAAATTCGGTTTATCAAGTTCTTCAGATGCCAAACGATTCAACACACACAACTTACGAACTTTGGAATCTCTTGCAGCTTTACTTGCACGTTCAAACCAGTATTTGCCACGCTTCTCATCTTGTTTATACCAATAATTTGCCTCTGCCAGACAATACCAGAAGTTCTTATTATATTTTTGCTTATATTTGTCCAAAATTTCACGGATTTTTTCAGGTTGTTTCATCCGTTCATAGAGTCGTGTACCAACATATTCAATTTCAAAGCGGTTCGATTGTATCATTCGCGCCCGTTTCCATAATGTCATAGCATGGGCAATTCCATCCATATCATATGCACCACCGGACAAATACGATGCGCCCTCCATCACCGTAGCAAAACCTGCAAAACTATAGGGTCGTACACCACATTCTACAAAATGCTCGGTTGCACGTTCTAAATCTTCATGATGTCCACGATAGCTGAGGAATACATCCAATCCTTCTTGGTAGCGTAGATAGCCCTCTTTATGTAAATCATCGTTATTCGGTAATTGTGCCGCGAGTTGATTTAATTTATTAGCATAATATACAGTACGTTCATCAGCCATATACTTTCTCCCTGCGAACTAGAAAAAACTACGCCCTGTCTTCCGACGCAACCGCCGCCGCGAATCACGCAGTTGATTCAATTCGGGCAAATTCATTTGTTCAGCGATGCTCAATGCGCGTTCTGTTTGAACTAACGCTTCTTCATAACTTTCTTGATCTTCATAAATCATACTCAAAACAAGAATACGGCGCGGTAAATTTACTTGATCATCTAACTGATTAGTAATGTCGATCGACTGCAAAATCATATGCGCTGCCCCATCATAAGATTTTACAAGGCGTAAGACCTCACCAGCTTCTTCATAGGTCTGCGCCATCCCACGCGCATTATTAACATGATGATACAACTCGATGGCTTTTCCCCATACATTAAATGCCGATTCATACGCCTTTGTACCCTTGAATGCCAATCCGCGTTCAAACAGCACGTCAGCATAAACCTTTACATCCGGATTGTTAAGTTGTTGGAGGAGCTTCTCTGCCTGTGATGAATACCCTAGAGCGCTTTGATAATCTTTCCGGTTACGCGCATGACGGCACATAATCACAAGGTCTTTTGCACCGCCGTTATAATCTTGCAGCGCTTCGCGTAATGCGAGGGAATTTTCGATTAACCCTTTTGCCTTGCGTCGTTTACCTGTTGCCAAATAAGCTGTAGCCAGTCGTGATAGTGTCTTCGCTTGATACCAACGGTCTTGCAAAGTCACAAATAATTTCAGCACACCCTCTAGAGCAACAATCGCTTCATCCCACTGTGCTTTTTCTAGCTTTAATATTGCGATCCCCATCTGAGCAATTGCATATCGACGGCTAATTTTAGACTCGGATTCAATAATCTCTTCCAACATGGTCTGGGCAGCTTCGGGAGCATTAAAATTAAAAGCAATGTGTTCCCAAACATTCACCCCAATGGTATTGGCTTCATCTTGTCGTTTTGCAACCAAAAAATGTGACCGCCACTGCGTTGCCATCCCGACATAATGCGATGCCAATTGTGGGTTGCCTTGTTCCATAATCAGTACGAGTTCATTTAACGCCGTCTGGAATTTATTGTCAGGATCTGGTTCAGAGCCGCCAATCTCTACAAAACGGTGCTTTGCCAACTCAAACCATTCTTCGCTTATGATTTGGGCAGCTTTATAGTGCAGTTGACGTTTCTTTTTATCATCTAACTTCAACATCATATATGTTCGGATCAAAATCGGGATACGATACCACGGGGTTTCGTTATCATCTTCGCCAGCAAATAAAAAGTTCGCCAATGATAATGCTTCCCACTTTGCCATGCACAATTCAGTTTGCTCAATAGATTTAATCCCTACCATCAGCTGCACCTGACGCGGCGAAAACTGATCACCAATAATCGAGGTCATCAAGAGGGCATTATGCTCAGCTGGGGTTAGCGATTGCAGCACTTTATCCATAAAGGTGTTATGCCAGCTATTTGCCAACATATGAATAAACTTATCTGTTGCAATTGCATCCGGCTTTTTGATCTTTTCCAATAGCATTTCGGCTGTATGAATCGTCTGTGGATGCCCACCCACTTGACCAAATAAGTTGCTAATATTATCGAATTTCGCTTTTGGTAGATACTTAAACTGGCTCATCACCCGCTGAATATCTGACATACCGAACACATTTAAGTGAATTTCGACAAATGAGCCTTCAGGTAAATCTGCGAGATATGACCAACGATAGCGACTGGTGAATATCGTTAAAACTGACCATTCGACAACTGATAAAAAATAGAAGAATGATGCTACCGCTTCATGCTTAACATCCCAGTGTAGTGGTTCCGTCTCTTCTAAAAGTGCATCAAATTGATCAATGACAAGAATCATCCGTTTATGTTTGACATATTGTGCAGCCTGTTGAATACGCTCATGGGGTTTTAAACGGCTATCACGCAAACAGGCAGATGCCTGCGGAAACTCAGATTCTAACCAATCCGCAATTTGCATCACCATCTGATTCGGCGATGTTTTGGTCATATTGATGACGAGTGCAGAATGGACTAAACCTTGCCGACCTGGACGCTCAATCACACGTCGTGCAAGGGCACTCTTACCCATCCCCGATAATCCCCAGACATATGCCATATTGTAACTCAACCTCGGCAATAATCGTCGGATTGCACGTTGTTCCTCCCGTCGTCCGACAAATGTTGTTGGGGCAGGGAGTCCCTCAAGGTCAAATTTAGGACGTTGTATAACTTGAGATCGTTTCATCTTCGGGCTAATGAGGCGAATCGACTCTTCATGAGCATACAATGACGGCACACCCCAATCCGCTAAGGAGCGATTATTCTTATTCATCATCATGCGCGCACTGTGCAACGCATCATCGAGTGTTTTACCTCGTCCGATTGACCCATAGAACATCTCGGCAAAAACTTGCGCGCTGGTATCTAAAATCGAAAATTGCATGGAGACAACAGCCGGGACAACTGGCAATAAACCTGTCGCAATCCCACTCATCGCTTGCGTGGATTCAATCATTCCCGTCTGACACCCACTTAATACGACCAATCGTAGTGAGTTCCTCTGTTTAATGATCGGCAGGAGCTGATTAATAAAAACGGGTTCGCCATGCCCCTCAGCATTCTCCATCAGCAAACAGCTGCCATATGATGTCATGCCACCGTGTCCGGTATAGTGCAGCACATGATAATCATCTTCGTGCAACATTATTTCTAGATTGTAGAGCGACCCTTCTTCGACGTAATCGACGATAATCAAACCTTTGTCTTCCGCCTGTTTCACTGCATTCTTGATAATCGTGATTTCATGATCGACATTGAGTGGCGGTGCATCAATCGGGTCAGAAATGACAACCAAAACACGCAGAGGCAATGTAGCAGTTCGTAGCGCGTTCGTCATCAGCTTGATATTTTGTGGGCGACGAACAATAGGATAACCCGCTTCAATACTCAGAAAGCGTTCTCCATCATGCATATATTCCCAAGGAATATTCCATAATTCCGACGCAGTATTATGTAGACGAAGCACGAGTTTCGCCCCATTCTGAAGATGCACATTTTTTTCAATATGTCGCTGGAAGGATCGTCCATTACCAAACACATCCCCATACAAGCGTTGACCATAACGGACAATATCGTCATAACGTTGTTTTTGTCGCACTGCCCATCGTTCATCGACTTTAACCATGCGATCCTGTTGACTCGCCATCAAAGCATCCCGTGGGCGTTCGATCAATTTACTGGCATACATATAGTGGATGCTAGTTTGTGATTCTGGGAGTTTATTGGTGCAGATTTTCTTCTGTGATGATGAGTCAATCACTTGAATGATAAAATCACCACGGTCTCCAGGTTGTTCAATATCAATATATAGGGTCGGTAATTGGCGCTTGTGGGAACTTCTTGGTTTGTTTGCATTCATGAGGTTTCTGTATGATCGCCATAGTTATCAGTAAACACATATTAAAGCCGTTATTTTTCAGTTAACAACAAAAATAAGAGCATAATATACTCTATTAGTATAAGGATTTTTCCAGATTAGCACAAGATGAGTGGATTGATCATAGGGTAACCGAAGATTAATTCGCATATAGAGGAGTTTTCTACGGTGCAGATAGACCCCATGTAGACTAATGCTTTGAGGAGTGATGCTACTATATTACTCCCACAAACCGTAGAATTCCAAATGCCATAATCGCTATGAAAAGTAGCTTCGGTGTATTCGCCAATAAGCGTGCTTGTAATGGCACTGTGTAATCAAATGCTTCTAGTTTTTCGCGCAATTCTCCGTTAGATGGCTCGGTTAAGGTTGTTCCATCAGGGAACAATAAAGTTGGTACACTTTCGTACCCATTGTTGACCTCACGCACATATTGGCGCGCTTCAGCATCTTCGTGGATATTGATATAGTCATAATTGACCTTCGCACCCTTCAACATAGCCAATACTGCCGGCACTTGTGGACAAGTCGCATGTGCATAAAGTTTGATGGTGTTATCAGCCATAGTATCCTTCAATCCGAAAACTATTATGATTTTATCTCATATGTCAGACGATCCTAACAGGAAATTCTTACACCGTCATGATACAATTTACTTGTCTATAAAATAACGTCATGAACCTTATGAAACTTAATTTACCGATACTGCACCATCTAGAACATAGCGAAAACATCTTAATTGCCGGCGCAGGTGGCGGGTTTGACATCTTCGCCGGACTCCCTCTCTATTTCACCCTCAAAGATATGGGTAAGACCGTCCATCTAGCCAATTTTAGTTTTACACCAGTCGATCTAATCAGCCGACTGTGTCAGACAGATACACTCGTCGAAAGTGAGCTAGAAGGTGCGATGGCGGGTGTGATAGAAGATATGCATTTTCATTATTATCCCGAAGGCTATCTGTCGAAGTGGTTTAAAGAAGAACGCAATGAAGATGTCACCATTTGGATGTTTAATCGCACCGGCGGCAAAAGACTTCGTGAACTATACACAGCATTATATGATCATCTCCAATTTGATGCACTTATTATGGTTGATGGTGGTGTCGATTCCCTCATGCGTGGCAATGAATTTGGCACAGGCACATTACTTGAAGACACTATTTCAATGCAAGCAATTCAACCATTGGATGTGCCTGTCAAGATTTTAGCATGCATCGGCTTCGGCGCAGAACTTGAAGTGAATCATCACAATGCCCTCTTCAATATGGCACGTCTGGCAAAAGACGACGCATTTTATGGTAGTTGTGCGCTCGTTAAGGGCATGTCGGTCTATGATCAATATGAGGATGCCTGCCGATATGTTTGGGATCAACCCAACCATCACAGAAGCCACATCAATATGCGGATTGTCTCAGCGGTAAACGGCGAATTTGGTGATTATCACATGTACACAGATTATCGACCACGTCCGGTATTTGTTTCCCCATTGATGAGCCTATATTGGTTTTATGACGCCCAGAAAGTTGTTGACACCAGTCTGCTTGTACCCCACATCAAAGAGACACCATCAATGGAAGAAGCCCTTTCGAAGACGATGCGTGTGATGTCGGATATGAGAAATCAGTTACCGAAAAAAGATATTCCATATTAACCAATCACCAACCCGTTGTCGCCAACTTAAGATAACCATGTCATAGTTATACACAATCATCAACATTTAATGGATTAGGATTATCTCATGCAACTCAATCTACCGATTTTTCATTTATTACAAGACAAAGACAATATCCTAATTTCGGGTGCAGGTGGCGGGTTTGATATTTTCGCCGGACTCCCCCTCTATTTCACACTCAAAGATATGGGCAAAACGGTTCATCTCGCAAATTATTCGTTTACAGACTTTGCCATTACAAAAGTACTCAGTGATCCACATATCGAAATCCCCGATGTGCTGTTGAGCGTCACAGGTGAAGTCAAAGACGATTTTATGTACTATCCAGAAGGGCACTTGGGCGAGTGGTTGGCACAAAATAACGACCACACACCCGTTTGGCTAATTAGAAGTCACGGCACACCCTTGGTCGAAAAAGCCTTCGAACGACTCGTGCAGATGTTCAATATCGACGCACTCATTCTCGTTGATGGTGGCGTGGATTCTATTATGCGTGGCGATGAGCATCACCCCGGTTCTCTACTTGAAGACACAATCACACTCGCCGCAGTCGAAAATATCGACATCCCCGTCAAACTGCTGGCTTGTCTCGGCTTCGGTTCAGAAGTAGAAGAAGGGGTTTGTCATTACACTGCCCTCGAAAATATGGCGGGGTTAGTCAAAGCGGGTGGATTTTATGGTTCATGTGCACTCACACCGCAAATGAGCGCATTTCAACGCTATGAACAAGCTTGCCGTCACGCGTGGGAAAGTGGTAAAAAACGCCACAAAAGCCACATCAGCACTCGTATTATCCCTGCTGTGCACGGCGAATTTGGCGATTTCCATATGTACACCGATGATGAGTATCGCTTTAGTCGTTTATTTATCTCGCCCTTGATGAGCCTCTACTGGTTTTTTGATGCACAAATTGTCGCAGACAACAGTTATCTGACCGATGACTTACGTAACGCCTTGACCAAAGAAGACGCTATGCAAGTTGTCATCAAAATGATGATGGCGCATCGAAAAACAGGTCGTCCCCGCCGAGAAATCCCTTATTAGACAAATAACCACAGAAGAAAACATCATTAAACAAAACTGAATCAGTTACAAATTATAATAGAGTTCTAACACGGGGTTGCTTGACCTCGTGTGCACTCTAGGTTGTATCGTAAAAACATGCTTAAGCAGATGGGTCGCACCCAAATCATCAATTTAGCATATAAAGGGAAATCACATGTCTAACGATACACAAACCATCCTCATTACGGGTAGCAGCAGCGGGCTTGGCTTACAGATGACGCGCTCATTCGTCGCCAAAGGGCATACAGTCATCGCGACGATGCGCAACATAAACGGTAAAAATGCAGATATCGCCAACGAGCTCAACACCTATGCCACGTCACAATCTGGTGAATTACACACAGTCAATATGGATGTCACCGACGACCAATCCGTCCAAACCGCTATTGAGAATATTCTCAAACAAGTGGGCACAATTGATGTTGTGATTAACAACGCAGGCGTAGGTGGCGGCGGGTTTACAGAAGCCTTCACACCGGAGCAATTTCAACTCACATTTGACGTCAATGTACTTGGTGTACAACGTGTTATGCGAGCAATCTTACCGACGATGCGCCACAATCAATCCGGTCTCATCATTAATATTTCCAGTGCAATGGGACGTATGGTGATTCCCTTTGCAGGCGCATACACTGCATCAAAATATGCCCTTGAAGGATTATCCGAGACATACCGTTATGAGTTGCACGAAACAGGAATAGATGTTGTTATTGTCGAGCCAGGTGGCTTTGCGACCAATTATTGGTCAAGTATGATGCAAGCTCAAGACACCAAGCGCGTGAATAGCTATGGTGATGGCGCCAATCGACCGGATGAATTTTGGCAAGGCGTTTCGGGTATGATTGGTGGCGCAGAAGCAGCCGACCCACAAAATCTCGTTGATGCTGTGTATGATCTGATCGCTCTACCATCCGAAAAACGACCACTACGCCTTGTCGTTGATCCAGTCACGGGTGGCGATGCGCCCAAAACCATAAACGCAACCAGCGAAACAGTACAACGTAGCGTACTCAGTGCCTTCGGATTTGAGCATCTTGTGTCGGCAATACCTGAATCAGAATAATTTTGGGGATAGGGTGGCATACAACCACCCTTTTATAGTCTATTGTGTAATCGTGAAGTGTTCAAATGTGGTGGTGAAGCCGCCGCCTTTGGGTGAAGCCGCCATAACACCAACCTGTAAGGTCTCTGCATCGGTCAGATAACATTCACGGATCATCGTCCAACTTTCGCCATCGCGCGAGAAGGACACTTCAAAAGCTGTGCCGATGCGTTCCATCCGAATCCATGCTGATTCAGGCGCATCTTCTAATGGCACAACCGACCAATCCGAGAAGTCGCGGGTTAAAACGGCACTCGCCTGTTGCACACCATTGAGATACTCAACACCGCATTTCAGCCAGAATTTTTCGTCCTGACGCACCATCAGCCCCGCTTGATCGTACAGCGCTTCATAAGCACCTGTAAATTTGACTGCGGCGACAAAATTGTCTGTCACAGCTTTGGAATAGAAGTGCGCATTATCGGCGATAAAATCATGACGGGTGACGCGCCAAAAGTCTGTTTCTTTGTCTGTTGTCAGGCTAATAACACCGTCCGAATCGCTCCAAGATGCAGGTTCGTTCAACCATTGCATCTTAATTTACCGTCGCATTCTGGAAGAATTTCGCCATCGTATCACCGATATTATTGTCATTTAGATATTCGATATGTTCACCAGAAAACGGGATCGGATCCATACCAAAGTGATTCACCAATGCGTTATCTTCAACGATATTCGGCACTGCCAATAGATCGAGCAAGCTAGTTGTAACAGGTGATCCCGGTAACAAACTTTGCATCACAACAACCGCAGGGCGTAACAACCATGTCGGTGCAGGTACCATTAAGCGCCATGTGCCCATCGCCTCGATAATGCGCTTTTCGATCTCACCGAGTGTCAATACTTCCGGTCCACCGAGAACCAATTCTTTACCGATAGTACTGTCATCATCCAAACTACGGACAACCGCTTCAACCACATCGGCTGATGACACCGGTTGGAATTGTGCTGTCCCACCACCAACCAATGGGAATACAAGCGGGGTCACTTTGAGCAAACGCGCAAATGTGTTGAAAAATTCGTCTTGTGGTCCAAAAATTGCTGATGGACGGAATGCGGTCCATTGCATATCAGACTGAGCAACATATTCTTGGGCACGACCTTTACTCGCAAGGAAGCGATACGGCAGATCACTCTTCGCACCGTTTTGGCTCATATTGAGGAAGCGTTTAACACCTGACGCCTCTGCCGCATCAAGCAGATTCACTGTGCCTTGATAATTGACTTCTTCGTATGTTTGCCCGCCTTTTTCCATCGCAATCGCCACATAATGAATGACCGCTGTCACATCTTTCATCAATGGTGGCAAGCTATCACGATCAGTCACATCGCCTTTGACGATTTCGATTTTATCTTTAACATCTTTGAGGCGGATTTCAGCTTTTTCAGGATTGCGTACCATCGCACGGACAGGTTTGCCCATCTCAACCAATTTTTTAACAGTCACATTGCCGAGGTAGCCAGCCGCTCCGGTTACTAGAATTGTCATTTAATATTCCCCTATGTGATAAGTGTATCCAGTATGTCCGAACTGTAGCGCGACTTCATTAAAATGCGCTTAGGAACATGAGAACATTCGGCTAATGAGGGCAATGATAGTGAGATATAGTAAAATAATAAGCAAAAGACGGTCAACACATAATACAAAATCAAATGGCTACCAATCAAACCAACGATATATTCCAATTTGAATCACCCTTTAACCCTGAACAAGCAATCGAGCGATTAAAGCAATTCAAAGAACATCGATTAGATTATGTATATTTTGAACACTCAAAAGACGAAATTTCGTTTGTTATTCATGTGAAACATAGTGAGTTCATTGTTTTAACCTCTAAAATATATCTCACTCCAAAGAGACAAGACAACAGTGAAGTAACAACAACTGTAACGCTGAAATTGCTAAATGAAAGTTATTTAGAAACCTCTGATTCACCCATCTTTGACTTCGGTAAACGTGGAACACGTATATTCGTCGTTGTTATGGGCTTGATTACGATTCTAATTCTACAATCACTAGGTATTGATATGCTACCATTTCTCGCAGATATGCCAGTAATAAAATATAACGCCCTTATTTTTCAAATTCTTTGTCTTGGCTCTATTGGGGTGATAGTTACAATCCCGCTTACTATCATCTATAGAGAGATAGTCAAACCGAGAGGTGCATTTTCCTCACCTTATACAAAGTGGCATGAACTCAAAAATTTCATACAAAATGTGTTGATAGACACATCGCAATGACATTTATCTAATAGGGATTTATTGCGCGTGGTAGGATACATCTAAATCTGCTTTCTATAATCCAATATAGCGGACGCACGAATCATCCCTGCAAATCTGTTGTAGGGACAGGCTGAAATGCAATGTCTACGTGCATATGCCTGTCCGCCACCCACCACTCGACGGATGAGGTCAACTACAAGCTCCCCATAGCTGTAAACTTAAGAATGTCGGTTCTATTTGTCATCACCACACCACCGGAGGCTCAACGCCTTCCGGCTACTCAAATCAAAAAAGTCTGCTAAAGCGACTCTTATGAACCTCTTTAGCAGGTTTTTCAATATCCAGTAGCCTGCCCGTTTTGAACGGCAGGCGGTGCAGGGAGTCATGTAATGTTGTTGATAGATCATTTTGCTAAATTTTACAGGCATGGGGCAACTACAAACTCCCCAACACCGCATCCGCATCAACCTGCCCCCAATGATACCCAATCTCCTGACTCATCCCTTTCGCGACATACGCTTCCATCCGCGCTTTGTCGGGATCACCAGCGGCTTTGTACGCCCATGCCAACGCCACCCGAATATCTGCTTCACGAATACGATATTCACCATTGAGCGCCATCGTCAACGCCTGCTCAAGATCAGCCAATGCACTAGCCGGATCGTTCATATGCTTGGCATACCAACGCCCCCGCGCCAACCACGCCTCTATCTTGACATCAACGTGTTCAAGCCGTCCAGCTATCGTAACCGCCTTTTCGTAATGCTCGCCTGCAGTCTCATATTCACCAATATCTGCATCCAAATCGCCTAGTACCCGATGACATCGACTCCAATCACCACGCCAGCCTTGACTCCGGCAAATCTCAAGATTAGCATCCGTCACATTGCGTGCATAGTCAGCTTGCCCTACACGTTGCAAATAATCAGCATGCCACATACCACGAAGCCCGTAGAGGTATTGTTTATCAGAGTCAATTTCTTGTCCAAGAACTTCTGCTTGTTTGAAAGCCTCGTCTACCTTTTCAACTTCTCCAAGCAAGTAATTCGCCCAACCCAGATAGCTATTTCCATCCCGTTCCTCCTGTTTACGTTCACGCTCACCCACCACCAATCGTGACTGTACCAATGCCTGCTCAGCTGAACGTTTCATCGCTTTCAGTTCCCCCAGATCACGATAGATACCCGAAAGGTTCAGGTAGATTATACTAAGATTGTTATAATTCTGCTGATCACTAGCAATTTTAATGGCTCTATTTTGAATCGGGATTGATTCTCTTAATCGACCAAGATTTTGAAAGCAGAAACCCATAATCTGATAAACTAGACGGTTATAAACTTCATCTATAACGAGAATATCCTTTGTAATATCAGATTCTTCAAAAAAATTCATCATTATTTGCAATTCTGTCTCAAATGCTCCTAGTTGATAGAGCAATCTGTATTTTGATCCCTGATCAATTTGATCCCTATGTACTTTAAATGCCTCATCATACGCACCCGCACGACATAGGTGATGAACCACTTCAATATAAGGTTTCAAGTCGTCGAGTGTTGGGAAGTCTCCCGGTTCATCGGCATTTTCCTGATAATGGTCGGCAACCGCTTGATGCACTGGCGCGACCTCATCTTGTTGATGATCCTTTTCAAGTGCCGTCCGGTAATGGCGTTGCACTAACGGATGTGCACTGTAGGTCGTCTCCTCACCAACCGTTTTACGCAACAAACGGCGCTCAATCAGTTCTTGTAACAGTCGCTCAAATTCATCATCTTCAAGTGCTGTCAGCGGTGTATTCAGCTCACTGCCTGTGTCGGTACGGAAGACCTTTTCAAACGCACTTTCAGGCACAGGTAAGCGGAACACACTGAACAACTTGAGGAAGGCTTTGTCCGCATCCGTTAGATGACGGTCATATTGGCGCAACACATACCCAACCCGCCAATACCGTGGATTTTCGTCTTCAGGTGTCTCAACAATCTCGCCAAATATGTCCGCATGATACTTCGTCACAGCCAAATTTTGATCATGCAAATACGTGCCCACAAGGCTGACCGTCAGTGCGTGCCCCTCCCAATCACTCACAATCCGGTCGAGTTGTTCATCCTCACCCGATACTTTTAAATTCCGTAGGAGTTCACGCCCATCATTATCACTCAGTCGCGTCACATCCCGTTGGACATACGCGGTGTGACTGAGTAAATCGAGCAACGGCGCACGGCTCGTCACCAAACAGAACGACGTATGCCCCGGTTGCGCAAACATCTCCAACAGCCGTGTGAGGTCATTGCTCTTTATCGACCCGAATTTATCGCCGGACTGCTCTTGCATCACTTCCAGCCCATCCAGCACCAGCACCAATCGCCGTGTCATCACCAACGCCCCGATGAAATTGACCCGTTGCGCCGTCCCGCGTATCGCCTGCAAATTCCGTTCGCTATACAGATACCTCGTCAGTGCTTCGATCATATTCTCAATACTGCGGTCTTCATAAAAACTCCACCAGAACACACCATCCGGTTGGGGCAGACCGTTCTCGCTCGCCAACAGATTGCGCGTCACCCACCGATACGCAATACTGCTCTTACCCTCACCCCCAAACCCAATCAACCCCGTCAGATGCACCGTCTGGTCGGCATAATCCGTGTCAATGTTTTTCAGCATCTCAGCACGCCCCGCCCATTCTTGTAGTTCAGGCGGTTCCGTCGGTTGATAAATAGGTTTCAGCGGGAAGCCGATACTCGATTCAACCCGTGCGACTTCTTGTCGGGTATCTTCAGGGGGTGGGTCGTCTTGTTCCATAGGCAATGTATCCGCATCATGTAACGGCAAGCCAAGCGGAGCAAGCGACAACACTTTGCCATCCACACCATAACCATCTGTTATAGGTTGACTTCCACCCGGATCATATAACTCGGATATGACACCAACCACAAGATTACGGCGCAAATCCCACACTGGCGCACCACTCACACCACCCGCAAGATTAACTGATGCGAGATGGATTGGCTCTTCCTGCAAATCCTTACCCTCCGGTCGATAGATATGCCCCTTAATTGTGCCATCCACCCATGTCGATTGATACTTATCCCGATCAGGAAATGCAAAGCTACGAAACTCGTGAGTATACGATAAAGATGCATCACCCAATGTTGCAATCCCGACATCTGTTGGGAGCTGTTCAACCGCCGTCAGCTTCAAAACAACCACATCATCATCGTATTGCTCCAACATCCGGATCACTTGCGCGTCAAATGTTTTGTCTTCTATCGTCCCGCGCTTAATCTGCGGGAAATACACCTTAACAACAGATTCCGTTGTACACTCGCCTAAAACATCTTTGACAACATGTTTGCATGTTACCAATAAAGCGGGGCGGCGTTGTACCGCAAATGTTGTCCCAAATGTAATACCATGTTCGGTTTGAACCTGTGCGACAAAACCCCGTATATGTTGCCCACGTTTTCCATCAGGGCGTGGAAATCGACTAGCCTGATTGGTCATTCGCATCTTCCTTTGGCTTATTCCAAACCAGTTTTGCAGTAATATGCAGTTGCGTTTCAGACTTTGCCACAATCACGCCTGCTTCTGCTGTAATCTGAATACCAAATTCAACTTCTACAGTATCCGGTTTATCATGGAGGCCATCTAAGATCGCTTTGGTTTTGTCTGCGACCCAACCAATTGTACTCAGCGACTTGTCTACCGCCGTTTTAGACCGCCCGCTTAACTCCTCTAATACTTTAGCGTCCACATCTTCTTTGCGTGAAATCGTCCGCACCCGTCCACTACCAAGATCAACAAGTACTTTGACATCATCTGCATTATTTTCTGGCATGATCGATTACTCCTATATGCGATATAGTTTGTATCTTAGTATACTTAACTTGCTGTAAGCTCGCTAAACATTTTAGCTCTGTCTCAGGGCTGATGGGGATTTATTGCGCGTGGTAGAATATATCCATATCTGATTTCTATAATCCTATATCGCGGACGCACGAATCATCCCTGCAAACCAGTTGTAGGGACAGGCTTCTGCCTGTCCGCCGAGATAACAATACCTGTCATGACCCAAGAACCCTATATCACAACCACAACCACCCATACCATCGAGCCGACAAATCCGGATCCAGCGATTATCCAACACGCCAGCGATGTACTACATGCGGGTGGCTTAGTCGCATTCCCAACCGAGACAGTCTACGGACTCGGCGCGAATGCACTCGATGAAACGGCTGTCGCGAAAATTTTCCGTGCCAAAGGTCGTCCCTCTAACGACCCGATCATCGTCCACATTGCCGAGGTCAATCAACTCAGCCAGATTGCCATCGACATCCCCGATATCGTATCGACGTTAACCGAGCGATTTTGGGCAGGGGCACTCACACTCGTCCTCAAGCGCCATCCCAACATCCCACTCAATATCACCGCAGGTATGGAATCCGTCGCAGTCCGTATGCCCGATCATCTCGTTGCATTAGCATTGTTGCGTCAATCGGGTTTGCCCATCGGCGCGCCCAGTGCCAACACATTTTCACGCCCAAGCCCAACGCAAGCCAGCCACGTCCTAGATGATTTAGATGGGCATGTCGATGTAGTGTTGGATGGCGGAAGCACAACCATCGGCGTGGAATCGACAATTCTCAGTCTCATCGCCGATGTCCCAACGGTATTACGTCCGGGGGGTGTCTCACTCGAAGCTTTACGCGAAGTCCTACCCGATGTCGTCTACCATCCTAAATACCTCGCTGAAGATGTGAAATCCGCCCCATCACCGGGCACATTGCTTAAGCATTATTCACCAACCGCCGATGTGATACTATTTCGCGGGGAAAATTCCGAACACGTCTGGTCAGCAATGCGCGCCGAAGCCCAAAAACACAACACAGTCGGCGTGATGACCCTCGATAACGACGCACACCAATTTGACGAACTTGACGTGATAATCGCACGACTCGGTAGGACTGTCGATGAAGCTGCATTAAACTTATTCTCGGCATTACGCGACCTCGATAAACAAGGCGTGGATGTCATTCTTGTCCGCGCCCCCGACAAAACCGGACTCGGTCTAGCTGTGTGGGATCGCCTCGTTCGCGCATCCATTGGGCAAGTAGTTGAAGTGAAATAACTGAGAATAATAAAGGGCAAAAAGTGAAAAATGAAGCAGTGTTTTGAAATCAAATTACCTCAAGAAGATATCTGCCAGAAACTACTACAATCAGATGGTGAGTTAAGTGGGTATCATCATAAATTCGAGATAGAAAATAGGGTATCCGATGAAATCCTCTTGGTTTTAAAATATAGTTTAAGGCTTAAAGCAGAAAGACTATTCCGACCACAAGTGCGATTAAGGCTTGTATCTGAAACTATAGACACGACTATCATCTATGTTGACTCACCCTCTCGGCTATGGTGGGGATTTTGGGTAACTTTCTTCTCGACACTCTATATCTTGCCAATCATCAACACACCGCAACTACCATACTTCATAACGTATCTCACCTTTCTAGTTGTAGGAACTTGGACAGCTAGACAAATGAATTGGGCGAATGGTCGCTTTTTGTATCAAATACTATGGCAAATTTTTGATGATAAACAATTAATGTGGATTGGTCATCCAAGTCATAATCCTCAAGACACAAAGGTTTTGTTTAACCGAATTATTCCGTTTCAAATCGAATCAAATCATCCTACAGATACAATCATTCAAAATCTAAGAACAATTCCTGAAGTTCCTAAAATAGGCAAATCCTCAAAACTCAAAGTTATCCAAAAGAGTAATCGAATTGTGATATTGCATTACGTTAAAGTAAGATCACATTATTGGCTCCGACATCACGTGGATGTAAACATAATCTCATTAAATGGAATTATACAATTACATGGTCGCACAGTAATTGAAACAGATTCACAAACACAAGCAAGCACCGCTAGTATTTTTATAACAATAATTCTGTCTCTATTTTGGGTATATTTAGGTCTAAATATAGTCATTGCAATCCTTATGCTGATGGTTCTATTCACTGCTATCAGTTGGTGGAGAGATGCTAGCAAAACTCAGGACAAACTACTTGAGCATATTCTAAACACTGTAAATTAATTCCTAACCTTGTGCCTTATCTGTCTTCGTGGTTATCATTTTATGAACCCTCACGAACTCATCACTGAGATTGAACGCCGCCCATCAGTTCAGGGAATCTTTGCATATAGAACGACAAACATATGTCCAATATGTTAGTTGGCAATGATACTGACTTGAGAAACACCCCATGTTAACATAATCAGTATCAATATTACAATAAATGCTATAACAAATTTGGGTTGTATCCAAGACATATATAGAGTGGGTAATTCGTCGTGAGGGCTACTTTGGGTCGAGGCAGAGTATTTGATATTATTATAATTAGGAAGTTTTTCTGCTATTATCTTCTCGATTTGATCAACATTCATCTCAATCGCCTGATTTTTCTCTAGTCGATTCATGAATTGCTCAGTATGCCGATTGGTCATCCAGTTCTGCGGGTAACTATACTTGTTTATATCTGTCCAGATCGTTATGATTGGTTTAGAGTTTTGAAGAGCACATTCCACCTCAAATATAACTATATCTTTAGATGTATTCCCAACATTAATAATGTTTTGAAGTTTAGAATCACTAAAGGTATTATAAGAAACTAATAGCAAAAGTATATCAGAATTACTGATGGCCTTTTGGATTTCAAATTGCCAATCACCTGCACCCGCTGGCAAGTTATCCTTATCAACAAATACTTCTAATCCAAGGCTTTCTAGATTTTTCTTCAACATAAGCGCCAGATACTGATCTTTGTTTCTATAACTGATAAATAGTCTAATATTGTCGCTATATTCGTTCATTGTCTCGAAATAGGCCATATATACTTGTTAAGCAAAATAGAATGCCGGCTATTTCCAAAGTCGGTAAAGAATACCATGGTTGAGGCAAATCGTTGCCAAGATCTTGAATTGTAATACCCATTACTTCAAACAGAACAAGTGCGGCAATTACTATATACAATAGAGTTCGAAGTGACAGTAAATTGGTTTTGGAATGACTATCGAGCAATCTCTTTTCGTAACTAGGTTTCAGTAAATTTGGCGTTGCTGGCGAGATATATTCAAACAGCATCCATATGAGACCGCTTGCCATAATTAAGGCATAAAGCACAATCCAAACAAAATCACCTGGGCTTGCTCGCACAGTACCCAAGACATAATTATCAGTAACAGGCAACGTCTTAAGTGTATCAGGGGTTAAAAGAAAGATAAAATAAATACACCACCAATAGATGTAATGATGCTTGCAACGATTGATCGATTATCATTTGTAAATAAATTTTTGGATTTATGAACAACAAAATTACCAAATAAAAATCGAGAGTACCACATCCCAACTATGACAATAAGAACGGGAAGCGTACGAACGAATTTATCTATAAATAGTATCCATTGTTCATTCCCCTCAATATTACTTGCTGGAAACATAAAGAGTAATGTACGAAATAGGAAAAACATCCCAACAGATAAAAATAATGCCCCCCCCCAAGCCAATAGCGGGATGAATTCTTTTGATTTGGAATGTCCAGATCTCATATATTTACTTAATCCCAATATCCAGTACAAACCAGATGTAAATATCCCAATGGCAAAACCTGCCATCGGTATTAAAGATAAAAGTCTGATTTCAGTATTAGCTATTTGCTCCATATCAACCTCGAATACTGATATGTATTAAAGAAAATAGTAACTATTGATAACATATTAAAATATTATATCAAATCTAGCATTGACTATCAATTAAACTTGATAGACAGGATCACAATTCATATCATCCTATTGGGTCTAGTTTGTTCTCAGCACATGATATAATGTGTCGCATGGACTTAAGACATTTAAAAAGGACAAACTAGTGGCAGAACTCATTCAAATTAAAGACATCGCCCAATACGATGGGCAAGAAGTCACCGTGCGCGGTTGGGTCTACAACAAGACAGGCAAAGGTCGCCTCCAATTTATCCTCTTGCGCGACGGTAGCGGGCAAGCACAATGTGTTGCCTTCAAAAAAGAAATGGACGAAGCCGAATTTGAAATCGCCAAAGCGCTCACACAAGAATCATCCGTGATCATCACAGGTAGCGTCCGTGCCGATGAACGTGCTCCCGGCTTCCCCGGTGGTTTCGAGATTGGTATTAGCAAACTTGAGCTGGTGCAACAATCCGAAGAATACCCGATTACACCAAAAGAACACGGCACCGAATTCTTGATGAATCAACGGCATCTGTGGTTACGCAGCAATCGTCAGTGGGCGATCTTACGGATTCGCGCGACCATTGTTAAAGCCATGCGCGATTATCTAGATGATAACGGCTTCTTGCTAGTCGATACACCCATTATTACGCCAGCCGCGGGTGAAGAAACCACCACCCTCTTCGAACTCGATTATTTTGGCGATCCTGCGTTCTTGGCACAAACCGGACAACTCTACAACGAAGCCAATATGATGGCATTCGGCAAGGTCTACTGTTTTGGTCCAACCTTCCGTGCCGAAAAATCCAAAACGCGCCGTCACCTGATCGAATTCTGGATGCTAGAACCCGAAATTGCTTTCTGTAGCCTTGAAGAATTGATGGATGTCGAAGAAGCACTGGTGTCATATGTGGTCGAACAAGTCCTAGCGAAACACCAACAAGAACTCGAAATCATTGAGCGCGACATCGACAAACTCAAAGCAATCACTTCACCGTTTGCTCGCATCAGCTACGATGAAGCAGTCGAACGCTTACAGAAGCTCCATACCGAAACCGAAGACGAAGAAAAGAAGAAAGAGCTTGCCATCGAATGGGGTGAGGACTTCGGTAGCCCACACGAAACCGCCCTCGCCGAGATGTTCGATAAACCCGTGTTTGTCTATCACTACCCGACTGCCGTCAAAGCCTTCTATATGACTCCTGTTGAAGGTCGACCAGAAATCTGCCGGAGTGTTGATTTGCTCGCACCTGAAGGTTATGGTGAGATCATCGGCGGTAGTGAACGCATCCACGAGCTGGAACTACTCGAGAAAAACATCGATGAAATGGGCTTAGGGCGTGAAGCATACGAATGGTACCTCGACTTGCGCAAGTTCGGTAGTGTGCCCCATGCAGGCTTTGGCATCGGCTTAGAACGTACCGTCGCTTGGGTATGTGGTCTGCCTCATGTCCGCGAGACGATTCCATATGCGCGTCTGCTCAATCGCAAGTACCCATAATCCATAACCATAACGACACGAAAATTCCCAAGGATTGCAGGGACGAGGCATGCCTCGTCCCTCATCAGATAAAACGTGTCTGCGAGACAAAACGAAAGAACAGCTACAATGTCCAAACGGGTATTATTTATCGCCACCCTACACCACCCCGAGCAACTCCAAAAAGATAGAGCCAATACACCAACTGACCAACCTACGCCCCTCTTCCCGACGAGTATGGGACAACATTATTGGGAGCGGGTGTTCCGCAAGAATGGCTATGCTGTCGATGTGTTCTGGCGGAATTTATCAGGATTTGGCGATAATGACATCGCATCGTTGAGTGCACATGTGCATACACAGGGAATCACCCCTCGAAAAGTATTTGATGCCGCCTTACGTCGTTTACCGCCGACACTCAATCCCGATATTCAACGTCGCAATCAACGTCTACTAGACCAAGCACAACAATTCAAACCAGACATCATCTGGCTATCGGGTGACAATACCGTCATTTTGCCGGAAACATTAGCACAGCTCAAAACCACACACCACTGCAAAATCCTCTATGTAAGTGGGGTTTCACCTATCGTATTCTCGCATCCAATTGAGCGACAAGCAGCCCGATTATACGACCTTGTCCTCGTCAACGACTATTATCACGGCATCCAATGGCTGGAACTCGGCGCGAAACAGATGGAATGCTTGCCCTATGTAGCAATTGACCCCGACTTCCACTACCCCAAACCAAAAACCGATGTACCGAATGACTATCTCTGTGATATTGCATTTGTTGGGACACTTGTGCCAGATAATCTCTATAGTGAGCGTGTCGCAGCCTTAGACGCTCTACGTGACTTTGATCTCGGCATCTGGTCAGTCCATGATATACCGGAGTCACTGAAACCGTTTCATCGTGGGTACGCCCTCGGTGACGAGATGATGCAAGTCTTGTCATCCGCCAAAATTAGCCTGAATATTCATGGAGATTTTATGCGTTATGGTGGCAACATGCGCCTCTTCGAAACAGCCGCTGTCGGGACATTTCAAATCGTTGATAATCGCCCCGGTGTTACAACATGGTTTGAAGCAGATCAACATTTGGTAATTTTTGAAGACCTAAAGAAATTGCAGGAAAAAGTCCAGTATTATTTAGATAATGCAACTGAGCGTCAACATATCGCAGAGATTGCTCGACAACACGTTCTGGCATATCATACCTATGATAATCGCCTGACACAGGTAGAGCATTTACTAGATAATCTATAGAATACTTAAAGGCTTATTCGAATGCCCATAGAACCAGCACAATGGCTTGTTCCAAATCGTGTAATTTATGCATATGCTTGGGGAAGCATTACCCCCGAAGATTTGGAACAACATAATGAACGTATGAACACATTAATCGCCGAGGGTATACCTTTGGTACATGTTATCCTCGATTCTTCTCCTGACTATCAGATGACCAATCCCAGCCTAAAAATAGGTTTGGATACCTTATCATTTATCCGTCGAACAGACTTTGGCTTTACCGCTCAGGTGGGCACAGGTAATGCAGCCGCAAAATTTGGCGCAATTATGCTCGCGAAGATATTACGAGCACGTTATCGCATGGTTGATACAGTTGAAGAAGCAGTCGAGCAACTTAAGACCTACGATACAACTGTCGATTGGACGCAAGGCGATATGGATCTTATTGAAACGATTAAAAATAGCGTAAATAATGAATAGTGAGATAAGATGATGGATAAATCTGCCGAGTTACAAGCCTTATTAGACAAATTACTGGTATCAATTCAATCCCCAATCGCGCATGCTTATGGTTATGCAGAACTCGCACAACATGAACTAAACAACCCCGATAGTGATATGGCACGGGTCGACGGTGATGTCAACCGGATCAAGGTCAACCTCAGTCGTGTATTAGTTTATTTGCAAGACTTTCAAGAGGAATACGAACAACTGCGATAAACGTCTTACATCAATCATGTAGGGAACTATCAAAATGAGAAACCCGCTTTACATCTTCAGTGTAGCCATCATTATCTTTACGACTACAATTGTGTCGGCACAAGAGTTCCCACCCGACAGTGCCGATATTTTTATTGCTGAGGTCAATGTCATTGACATAGATGTACGTGAACCCTACGACCCGAATATTGAGACAACCAGACCATATATTGATGACACAACGCGTACTGTACAGGTGTACGACGAAACCAGCGATATGTGGCAAGGTCTGTCATTCCCTGATGAAATACCAGATGATGTGATCCCATTCATAAGCTACTGGTACGATGACATCTATTACATCCAATCGCACGCCGGGGCATGGGGCATAAATACAGAGGCTTTAACATTTGAACCGATTGAATTAGTTTGCAATCAAGTCCCTGATCAACAAGGCAAAGGAAGATGGGTCATTACTATTGACAGAACAACAGATACAGAAAGCCTATGCCTGACAGAAGTCGATGGAATATTTATAGATCTTCCCAATGAATACTATTTTCTACGAGACACAGAACTACCAATAACACCTGATGAAGAGTGGATCTTATTATTTGGGTCACAATCAGATGAAAGGGGCATGGTAACAGCTTATCCTGCCTACAGCTATAATACCGCCAATAATGAATTATTGTATATCGGTACAATCGAAAGAGAGGGATTGGCTGATAATCGTCCTTATCCATCTAAATGGCTTAACGAAACACACACTCTCTTAACCCATGGAGAATCGCCTGAGAGTATTGCCGACGTGCATTATGCGATAGATATTGCCCAACCTGATAGCATCGAATTTATCTACAGAGGTTGGAATCCTGAATTTAATGAAACGTATCAACGCTTCGAGTATATGACTACAGATGCATTTGTTGGTTTTAAAACAGGTTCGTTTCGACCGGAGCATCTACCCTGTGAGCTAATAGTCTATGATGAGCGTGGTATTTTTCAGCATGAAATCGGCTACGATTGTCTTGGCAGACGATATACAAGCGCTGGCGATAAATTTTATACAGTGATCGTTGAGGGCAACCCTGCAACAAATTCCTCATTAATCCAACTCGATATAGTCACAGGCGAAATACAAGAAATCTTATCGGGTTCTATTGAAGGTGTTATCTCCGTGTCATCCGATAATCGTTATCTGTTAGTTGCAAAGGGCAATGGAGACATCCGACGCGTTGACTTCTATCAAATACCTCAAAATGATGTACGGAGTGACTCTTTATTTGCGCCTGTTGGTAATGTCAATATTGCCGTCTATGATATGCAAACCAATAGCTTTGTCTATGAATTTGAGTGGGGCAATTCATGGGGCGACATACACGTTAATGACTGTGGTGATGGTTGTTCTGTATTTACATTAGAGAAAGAAATCAATTATCAGACCGACCCACCAACAACCCAGATAACAAACTTACTTATTAAATTATCCGGCGATGTTCAAATGTTATCTGAAAGTGTATTCACATTATCTCCAGATGGCACAAAAGCCATTGTAGAACGTGACAACACAATCGGGGTCTTATCTATAGCAGACAATAGTTTTTACCCGCTATATCCAGTTACTATCGAACCCTATAACATATCGTCTGGTTGGCAAGACACAAATACTATCTCAACACGTATCTCATTAGATTCAACAGATACGCGCCCCTTCCAAGCTGCGACATTTTTGGTCCAATTACCCGAGTAGACTATCGAAGTCCTCCCTAGCCGATGGGACTAAGGAGGATCATTGATGTTACGCGTTTAATTCTCTATCAATCGCCTCACGGAAGGCATCCGCACTAAAACTGAATAACTGTTGATCGCCAATAAAGAACGTCGGTGTCCCACGAACACCTAAATCCGTTCCCCGTTGTTGATCGTATAAAACAGTATTACGGTGTGTGCCTGCATCATAACAGTCATTGAGTGCATTAGTATCTACGCCTAAACGTCCAGCATTAGTCACCAATTCATCACGCGTCGAGACACTCTGTTCAGCAATGCTATACATCATATCGTGGAATGCCCAATAAAGATCATTACTTTGATCAAGAACACACTGCGCGAGTTGCGCCCCCATCATATCGTAGCGTGGTGAAATAACCGGCATATCACGGAAAATGAGGTTCACCTGTCCGTCGTATTCCTCTAGAATTTGGTCAAGAATACCGGCTTCATGCACCGCCTTACACGCATGACACCCATACGCCCCATACTCAATAATACTCACAGGTGCATCAGGATTCCCTAAAACCGGATCTACATCAAAGCGTTCATCATAAAGACCCACACGATTACTAATCCCCAACAAAGCGACTCCCCCAATAACGAGAAATAACACACCAGCGATGATGAGATTTTGTTGTTGTTTCTTCTTTTGTTGTTCTTGTTTGAGCCGTGATCGGGCGTTCTTACGTTTTTTTGCCATAATCTACTCCCTATCTGTTAACCGCCAAGCGCATTTAATTCAGCTTGGATCAAACCCCGCAGTACATCTGGACTCGCGTTAAATACGAGCTGATCGCCGATAAAGAATGTCGGTGTCCCGCGAACGCCCAATTGTGAAGCACGGTTAGCATCATAGCGGACAGTCTCGACATGTGTGCCTGCCTCATAACATGACCGGAGTGCGTCGCTATCTAAACCCGCTTGACGACCAATTTCAATCAGATCATCAGCACTAGAAATACCCTGACGTGCAATCGTGAAAACAGCATCATGATATGTCCAGAATGCGTCGTTGCCTTGGTCAAGCGCACACTGTGCAATTTCAGCCGCCCGTTGATCATATTGTGGCGAGATAATCGGCGCATCACGGAAGATGAAATTCACCTGTCCATCAAATTCTTCAATAACCTGCTCAATCAAGCCCTCTTCATGCCAGAATTTACATGCGTGACACCCATATGCACCGTATTCAATCAATGTGATGGGTGCATCAGGGTTGCCATATATCGGATCAAGATCATACCGACTTGTTTCTTCAGCATTTGGTGGCTCATATCCATAAATTTCGGTGCTGGGGTGGAACGATGCCCACGCAAACCAGAAATGTGGGAATGCATTAATTTGGGTCAGTTGCGAACCAACTAAGTCACCCGCAGTCGCTGTCCCAAAGATATTCCATGAACTGCCTGTCTGGTCGTCAACGATCGCACCGTTATTCACGCTAAAGGTCAATGTTTGCCCATCCAAATCACGCTCGAATAATCCTGCCATACCGACATCACGAGACGCATCAATTTCGAGTTGATCCAAAGCACTGGCTTTACCCGGTTGCCATAGTGCAACCACATCAACATCAGCAATAGTGTCATTAATCGCAATTTCTTCGGCTAGATTCTCAAATGGATACGCAATCGTCACATCATTGATGTCGGCACCTAAAATGCGTGATGTTGGGAAAAGTCGTGTATCGGGTGTACCTGAAAACAAGAAAGGTTGTGAATTGCTATCATAGCTAACATATGGGTTCGTGCCATAATTGCGCCCATTGGTTGAAAGAACCTCACCATCGGGATATTGTGCTTTAAATGCACCATAACCGACGACCTGAGACGGGATAATATCGAGTAGTGTCCCTGTGTATGTTCCAACAAGTCCTTCGCCTGTAAATTGTTGCCACCATGATTGGGTTTTATCATCCCACATAATCAGGTCACTCTTACGCAAGAACCCACTCACACCTAAGCGCAGAACATCGCCCTCAACACGGCGATCAAAGACAATTGCACTATTACACAATGGGCAGAAGGTTGCCGCAATCGGTGTTTCCCCAATCACATCATTGACGATTTCATGACGGGTCAAAATTGCCAATGGATACGCCCGCGCGATACCATCAACTTCAACCGAAATCACTGGCGATTGATCTTGTAACCAGATGTCAGCAATATCAAATGTATCAAATGTCGGGTCGTCAATCGGTGGAATTCCGTCGCGTCCAACACCACCCGATAGAACCTCGTTGAATACACCCGGTTGTGATATACAAAGATCCATCAAATCCCAGATAGTTTGCCAATTTTCAAGGACAGCGGGATCATCAAATGGCGCAGGTGGTGTATCACATGTAAGTTGTGCGTGGGATGTTGGCGGAATGAAAAATACAGTTAACATCATCACCAGCGCAGAAAATAATTGCAATCGTTTTTGCATAAAAGCATCCTTTAAGATGTGTTCGCTTTATCAATAGATTAGATGTGGCACAGCGAACCATGCCACGTGTAAATTTTGCTTATGTTCTATATAAGTTCGTATCGGGATGGAATGCCGCCCATGCAAACCATAGATGAGGAAAAGCATCAACCTGTTCCAGAACTTCGCCTGTATAGTGACCGTCTATCGCTTCACCAAACATATTCCAGACACTATCCGTCAAGTTATCAACGAACTGTCCATTTTCAAAACGGAATGTAAGTGTCTGACCATCAGAGGTTGTGCGCATGTACATTAATGCCATACCGACATCGCGTGATTCGTCGATATTGCCCGCATCCAGCGCACTAGCAAGCCCCGACTGCCAGAACACAACTACAGGCGTATCATTAAGAGTATCGTTGACAACGCGTTCTCGGCTCAACGCTGTATAAGAATATGCCATTTTCGCATCCCCTATTTTGGCAGCCAAGACACGCTCCGTTGCAAACAAACGACTATCAGTTGCCCCCTTAAATAAGAAGGGGTTCGGACTACTGTCATAACCGACATACGGATTACGCCCGTAACCACCATAAGGACCTCGCAAGACCTGCCCATTCGGATACCGTTGCTGGAACATCTCGAAGCTAATCAACTGTGATGAAACCATCTCCAGCATATACCCGTTATAATCCCCGACGATGCCCTCACCTGTGAGTTGTTGCCACCATGATTCTGTTTTATCATCCCACATGATCAGGTCGCTATTCCGCAAATTGCCGGATACACCAAACCGTAGTACCTCGCCGTCAACGGTACGCTCATACACAACCGCGCTATTGCACAACGGACAATAAGTCACAGCCACAGGTACGCCACCAACCACATCGTTGACAATTTCATGACGCGTCAAGACTTCTAGTGGATAAGCCCGCGAATCACCATTAATTTCCAACGATATAATTGGCGATTGGGGTTGCAAATCCAACACATATTGAACCGCCTCAAAGTTTGGGTTATCAATCGGTGGGATGCCATCCCGTGGGACACCACCCGATAACACATCATCTAGGTTGATACTCGTATTCTCGAAGTCTGTTTCCCATCCCGATGTTGGTGAGTTGCCAAACATACCTCGCCCAACAAACACAAATGCACCAATAATCAGTGCGAGGTAAAACAAATCAGGCAGAGTCTTTCTCAGTCGTTGCACAAGGTTTTCTTTCTTATATTGCAAGCGTCTTAGATATATCGTTTACGATCATGGAAGATGCACCGTTGCACACCTTCCATGACAAATATATGCTTATAATCCGTAAACTTCAGTTTCTGGACTGAATGCCGCCCATGCAAACCAGAAGTGAGGGAACGCATTCACCCATTCGAGTTCTGTACCAACAAGGTCACCATCAATAGCTTCACCAAAGGCGTTCCATGTGCTACCGGTCTGGTCATCGGTGAATGTACCATCATCGTTAGCTGTGAATGTCAGAACGTCACCGTCAACAGTAGATTCGTACATTCCGGCTGTACCAATATCACGGGAGTTATCAATAATCGAATCATCCAGCGCACTTGCGACACCTGATTGGAAGAAAATGACAATAGGTGTTTCGCCGATTCTATCGTTAATCGCGCCTTCTTCACTAATCGCATCGAATGGATAAGCTTTAGCGACATCGTCTACTTTAGCGGCCAGAACATGGTCAACAGGGGACTCGAGGCGATCATCTATATCACCACGGAACAAGAACGGTTGACCTGTGCGGGTATCATAACGTTGATATGGATTCACACCATATTGACGATTAAAGCCTGTATCACGGGACATAACCTCGCCATCAGGGTAACGTTCAGCAAATACACTAAAGCCAATTACTTGTGATGGGACGAAGTCAAGCAATGTACCGTTGAAGTCACCAACAAGCGCTTCACCTGTAAGCTGTTGCCACCATGTTTCAGTTTCGCGATCATACATAATCATATCGCTGTTACGGAGAAGACCACTCACACCAAATTCGAGCACTTGTCCATCAACGCGACGGTCGAATGTAATCGAGCTATTGCATAATGGACAGAAGGTCACCGCCACTGGCACACCATTAATTTCATCATTCGCAATTTCATGCCACATCAAAACGGCTTGCGGGTAAGCTCGTGCAATCCCGTCAACTTCAACTGCAATCACAGGGGAACGATCTGTTAACCATTCGCTAGCCGCATCAATCGATTCCATACGTGGATTGGTCACAGCAGGAATACCATCTTTTGGTGGTCCACCTGATAAAAATTCTCTAAAGTCAACACCATCTTGATTACAGAAATCGGTCGACCAATTATTGACGTTTAGGTTACTAGGGCGACAGGTATCATCTTGTGCGACACTATGGCTTGGGTTAGCTGCAATTAATCCACCAACAAGCGCAATAGCAGCAACAAGTATCCAAACATACTTTGTATGACGCATTCATATTTCCTTTCAACATTTGGGTTTGCTATTTATCAATACTTCCATCGTAGACAGGTGTCCTTACAAAGTGCTTACATCGTATGAGAGATTGATAAATCAAAATTTTGACTTGTGTGTACCTACGCATAAACCTACAATGTGAGAGTTTTCAGAATCATCCATATCAGTCAGCCACAGAAAGCCAAGATTATGCCGTCCAAAACTGTCAATCGTCTGTTCACCCTATTGATTGTATTTGGCATTCTTATTGCATGTATCGGGTTGGGGCTCGATTTGATTCCGGGTTCAAATCCAGGCATTAGTGCGCCACAACTCATTATTATTCTGTCAGGCGTTGGGCTGAGTTTTATCGGATGGCTGTTACGTAACCCCAACCGCCGCCAGAAGTTAATGTCGATTTCAGGACAAAATATCCTAATCAGTGTGGTGACAGCTGTTATTATGCTGGTTGTCTTGGAGTTGATGTTAGTCGCAGTCAATATCCCAATACGTTATCCCGCAGAAATTGAAAGCCTCGAATTAACCCCATTGGAATATTGGGTCTGTGATGATCTCGGTTGCCGCTATGACTCTGATGTAGTGCAAGATTACTGCGCCGATGGTCGCTTAAGTGATATTCACTGTATTATCAATCAAGCCGGATTCCATGATACTGACGAATTCACTGCTGATGCGGTTGCAGACCATCAGGGTTTAAAAATGCTCGCACTAGGAGATTCGTTCACATTCGGGGCGAGTGCCAAAGTCGGCTCGTCATGGGTGGAAACAATCGAAGCGACTGTAGATAATGCGCTTATCTGGAATTTGGGCATGCCCGGCACAGGCAATAATCAAGCACTGACACTACTAGAGACCTATGCCCCGCAACTCAATCCAGATGTTGTAATCCTCGGTTTTTACCTCAATGATTTTGAGGATAATACCTACCCACTCGACCAATTCTATCGGGGTAATATCAACGATCAATTTGCATTTATACGCCAATATTCATTGGCATCCGATGGCACACCAACCCGCATCACCAATCAAACACATTTACTGTATCGTTTTCGTGGGGTAGAGCCACCTGTTAATCGCATCGAAGAAACCCTCGGTAAAACCCGACTCGGCTCACTTCTCTTAAACACGATCGAAACGTCAAGCCGTGTCTACACATCGATTGAAGACGGGCAATTCCAGTACCAAATTGAGACAACCCGAAACTTACTTCAATCCATTGATAAGACTGTAAAGAATAACGGCGGAGAATTTCTAATTCTGCTCATCCCTGATAGTGCTGACTTGCAACAACCAAGCCGTGTTTATCAAACTGCAATTGAGCTATTCGAAGAACTCAGCATCCCGTATATCAATCCAAGCAGTGTATTGGAAACACGAGATTATGAGCGTCAACCGGGGGTACATTGGCTAACATCAGGGCATGAAGTAGTCGGGAAAATGGTATCCAACTGCCTCATGTTATTTGAAGAGGCCACCGCATGGCAAGCTTGTGATGGGCTGACAATAAACGAATAAATAACTATTCATTGAGAAAATCTGCAATCACATCCCACTCGTCACTGCTGGTATCCCAATACGGATAAATAGCAATTCCATTTATCCTTGATTCGTAACCTGCATGGAATCCTTGCAGTGCTGCTTTCAATGTCTCTGCTTGCGTTTGATGAGATGGTGTCCATTCTTCCGAGGTTGGTATACCTACAAGCACCTCTGTTTGAGTATCGTCTAATGACTGTGCAATCGACGCGACTTGATAAGTCATCCAAGATTGATAGTCACGTGGTACAACCAAACCAGAATCGTAAGTCATAACCGCAATTTGATCAACATATCCCCCGACTTCCAGCAAATACTCACGACTCCAATGATGTGGAATAACTGGGTATGGAGAAGCCGTTACTTGTTCTCCAAGGCGGAGCGCATGGGCAGTCGTTGAGAAAATTGCATTGTCAGGCAAGTTTGTTTGAATAAGTTCTAATGTCTCAATAAAAGCGCGGTCATTGTTAGGGATGAGTTCAGCATTTAAATGAAATCCGTCAAACCCTAACTCATTGATTACGAATATACTAAAGTCAGCTATTTGTTGTCTAATAGTATCTGTCTCAAGTCGATTGAGTATACGTTGACCATCCGGTTGAGTAATTGTAATTGGCACACCAACCCACGCCATAATGCGTAAATCTGGTGCAAATTCTCTTAATGCCTCGACAAACACTGAAGCATGGTCATATGTCGGGTTGAAAAAGTCACCCGCTTTAAGATAACTCACGTATACGTAAATATCATCCACATTTTGACGTTGCAGGTCATCAGCAAGTTGTGCAATGCTCGCACTATCATATACATCCATAGACCAAGTAACACCCATCCACACTGCAACTCGCAGATCATTCCCACCATGTTGCGGTATCGGTTGGAAAATTGGCAGAAAGAAGTATACGATGAACAGCGAAAATAGGCTGATAAGAGCTATAAGAACGATACGTAATTTGGACAAGGGCTTCATCGATATATATTCAATCTAAACTACCTATCAGATTTAGCATCTTCAAATGTTTTTCTTTTAGTAAATGTTGCGGTTTTTGTCCTTAAGATGTCAATATCACTCTATATTGCAGTTACGCCTATCCACAAAACCAGCAAATGTATAACAATAGACATAATTGGATTAAGTCAGCGCTATTCTACTTTACCATCAAACTTAGGTAAATTTGGACGTGTTCCATAAGCAAAGGGCACAATGGTTTGCGTAGCATTAACAATATGCCATGGTTTAGGCATCCACATCAAATCGAGTTTTGTTAGTATACTTTTGTTTGGTTTTTGATAGGCTGATGTTACAAAGATTGGTAACGATATATCCATTTCTCTTAGTTTTTCAGCCATCTCCAAGCCATTCAATTTGCCCGGCACTCTAATATCTAAAACGAAGACACCAGGCTGTATCTTAGCATTCGTATCCTGTTGTATAAAATCGAGCAATATATCACTGTTATTGAACTGTAAACACTCTATATCTGGGTCATAGGTTTGCACGGCGACTTTAAATATTTCTTGTAGTGGATTATCGTCTTCAAGATGAATAATATGTGCCATATTGAATCCCATATAATTTTATGTTTGACTTATCGTATAAAAAATATCTTCAAACCTAATAAAAATACCATAACAATATTATTGGTAATATAAAATCAGCAAAATAGATACCCACATAATTTTTGATTATGAACCAAGTGTTGGTTTATTTGCCAAGAGCAGGCGAACTATAAATTCGCCCACCTGCTGATCATTATTAGCCACCATGTTGCTTGAGCAGACGCACGGCACTTTCTGCCAATACACCGACACCTATCGGCAAGCAATCTTCATGAATATCAAAAATTGGACTATGATGCGGACGATTAAGATCATCTAACTTTGCACCCAAGCGCATCATCGCACCCGGTGCTTTCTGTGTCATAAATGCGAAGTCTTCACCCGCCATAATCGGCGCACCTTCATTAGAGTATTCATCACCCAATAATTCACTTCCCACATTACGAATCAATTCCGCAACCGAGGGGTCGTTATACAGAGCGGGATAACCTTTGGAGATGTTTAATTCATAATCTCCACCAAAGTGACGAACCATCGCAAACGCTTCTTCAACCAACTTATGGATCTCGTCACGCGCTTCTTCTTCAAAAGTGCGAATTGTTCCTGTCAAAACAACTTCATTCGGGATGACATTCGGCGCTATCCCACCATGAATCGACCCAATCGTAACCACCGAGCGTTCCGTTGGGTTACGACGACGCGACCGAATTGCTTGTAATGCATTGACAACCTGTGCCTGCATCCAAATAGGGTCTAGTCCTTGATGCGGTTTTGCGCCGTGTGTCCCTTCACCAATGATCTTAGCTGTAAAAGTATCGGGTGCAGCCAAAGAGAACCCATCCGTCACCTGTACTTCACCCACAGGCATCGTACTCGCCACATGACACGCAATCACAGCATCCAAACCATCCAACGCTTTTTGCTCAACCATCAGGCTCCCACCACTATGCCCGTCGGATTCACGCCATTTTTCTTCACTCGGCTGGAATAATAAACGGATTTCACCTTGTGGGCGGTCAGGCATATCATTAATCAGCTTAGCCACACCCAGCAAAATTGCGGTATGGGCATCGTGTCCACAAGCATGCATCAATCCGGGTGTTTGTGATTTATACGGCACATCATTGGCTTCATCAATTGGAAGTGCATCCATATCCGCACGAATACCGACTGCCGGACGACCTTCGCCAATACGGGCGACAATACCGGTCTCTGCCACACCGACTTCAATTTCAATCCCCATCTCACGTAATGTATCAGCTACTAGTCGAGAGGTACGCGTTTCTTCAAAGCCAAGTTCGGGGTGCATATGAATATCACGCCGCCACTCAACCAGTTGTTTTTCTATTTTTTTTGCATCATCCAAAAGGGTCATACTGTTGTCCTTTAAATAATCTATTTTATGAATCGGTTCAATCATACACTAGAATAGGACAACTATAAAACCACCACATCCCACATAAAACACACCGATTATTTTGACAAAATTTTGTTGTGGAATTATCATCAGCATATCGTTTGTTATTGCAGAATAATTCGTCAAACACAAAAAGGACATCTATGTATATTGGTGACACACTGGCGCGTCGCGCGATTTATACGCCGACTTCCCTCGCTGTTATTGACACAGACCATACTGGTGATACGACCTATACGTATGCTGACCTCAACGACCGTGCAAATCGTTTTGCCAATTGGTTGAGAAAGGCGGGTGTCAAGCGGGGCGATCGTGTTGGATTAATGGCGCATAACGGTATCGAATTCTTGGATGTATTTTTTGCATGTGGCAAATTGGGTGCTGTCTTTGTCTGCTTCGACTGGGAGTTGAATTGGCGACAACTCACCGAAATGGTGAACCAGACCAAACCCAAAGTTGTGATTTTTTCTGATGAGTTTGCCGATACTATCGCCCATATACTATTCGAGACAGACTCGATACGGGCGATGCTAAATATTGAAGGCTATAGCATACGAGACAATCGTCATTTTGAGAATGTCCTCGAACGCTCATCACCAGAACCTGTTGCGACAGAAGACTTCACCGAGAATGATATTGCTTGTGTGATCTTCACCTCAGCCGATACAGGTATGCCACATCCCATCGCCATCACCTATCGTTCGATTGCATGGAATATCCTCAGCACCGTGATTAATCACGGTTTACAAACGACTGATATTGTCATGAACAGCTTCCCAATGTATCAGATCGGCGGATTACTGGTAAATGCGCTACCATCGCTCTTTTTAGGCGGGACAATTCTACTCACTACCGATACAGACTCCGACCTAATTCTCGAATTAGTTGATGAATACGCAGTTACGATTTTGGCGGGCTTACCCAAATTATTTGATGCACTCCCCAAAGCAGAAAATTGGCACGGCGCATCACTCGATAGCCTACGCCTCTGCACCAGTGGCGGGACGCCCCTCCCTTATGAGCTGGTGCTAAAATATCGCATGAATAAAGACATTCAGTTCCAACAAGGCTTTGGCATGAGCGCCTTCGGGTCGGGTATCTTCTCGATGGCGGGTGATGATGCCGTCCGCAAATTAGGTAGTATTGGTAGACCGAGTTTCTTTGTCGATGCCCGCATCGTCGATAATAAAAACACACCACTCCCACCCGGCGAAGTCGGTGAACTCGTCCTCAAAGGACCGAGTGTCAACAGCAATACCCTAACGACAGAATACGACCTCGATTCACATGGGTGGTTACATACCGGCGACCTCGCAAAGTTTGATGAGGAGTGGTTTTTCTATATTGAAGAACACAAAAGCAACCTCTTTAAATCACAGTCAAAGGTCTCCACAAAATCCTAGCCGAACCTGTCCTTTCGACCAATCAAAACCTGTCTTTTGCTGGATGGTGAAAGCAGGTTTTTGCATTATCCTGAGGTCATGATCAGCTAACAATCGGAGCAATCACATGATACAAGGATTATTCGAGACCCACCTCAACGTCAGTAACCTAGAACAGTCCATCGCATTTTATCACAATGTACTCGAACTCGACTTTGCGTACGAACAACCCGCTCGTCAAGTCGCATTTTTCTGGATTGGCGGACATAATCATCACATGCTCGGCTTATGGGAAAAACCTGCTGAGGAGATTCAAAGCCAACATTTTGCATTTCGCATCAGTGTTGACGATATGCGTCATGCCAAACAACACTTACTCGATAAGGGATTAACCCCGCGCAATTTCCTAAATGACGACACCCAAGACCCGATGGTATTTGCATGGATGCCAGCCGTAGCGATCTACTTCCGCGACCCTGACGGACATTCCTTAGAATACATCGCACCACTTGACGGCACCCCAGACCCCAATTTAGGTGTCATCTCATGGGATGAATGGAATCAGTTAAACACATAACCGCTGTCCTACACATCAACCAAACAAGAAAAATTCAGGATACTGATTAATCACTAAAGCAATAATATATAGAAGTATCCCTAACCCTAAAGCTGCCCACAACCGATATTCCCGCCAGTTGGATGCTTCTATATACTTACCCAAAATATAGAACAGCAAGAATGTACCGCCGACTTCTGTCAAAGCACCAATATCGAATAACTGCCCGACCAGTATCGCACCCACTCCAGAAATCACAGAGGCAACTTGCCAGAAGATATAACCAGACTGTGATTTAGACTGACGTATTCGACTCGACATCCACGTGAGTCCACCAAAAAATCCGTATGCCCCAATCCAATGGATACCAACCTCAAAGACCCAATAAATGCCAACGACTTCTCGTACTTCCAGTACAATATACGTCAGCAACAACAACAGGGATGTCACAATCACTTCTCTCCCAATCGAGTCATCTGTAAAGCCAATACTATTCAACAAGGCGGGTATCGCACGCGTCGCAGCAATAGTAGCTACAAAAACAACAACCGTCAGAAACCCAATCAATTGGCTTTGATAACCGATAGCCGTCGCACCCCATACCACTGTCAGAATCGCATTTTGAGCAATAATCGGGAGCTTCACATCATCATATGTCAATTTTTTAACGTCATCAGGGAGTCGTCGTTGATACGAAAACGGCAATAACATCGCCAATCCAAAGATACCGGGTAATGCAACAAATTGGGAAGCGTTTGCGGTGACGAATTGTCCGCCATAGATAAATCCGATACAAATGAGATAAAGCAAAATTTCATACACAGTAATCGGAATTAGTTTAAGTATCGGCACAACATACCGCACAAACAATAACGATGCCGACAAAATAATGATAATACTCGCGAACACCCAGATAATGTTGACAAAGCTGAGAAAACGCCACCACGAAGGATCATCAAATAATCGTGATTCCAATTCAAGGCGCGTGATCGGTTCGCCTGCAATCGTCGCCCCAATATCAAGATAATAGTCGCGTTGTACGGTTGCATCAGAATCCGTCAGAACATCACGTGATTCCAAATCATCAACTGTATTTAACGCATAGTAAACATCCGTCAGTGTTAAAGACGTGACATCGTCTTGCGCATAACTATAACCGACCCAACTCAATAACAGAACAATCATAACAATATATCGCATAACAATGATCCCTTTACACTTCACTATGTGTTACAACACAATCATGGCATCATTGTTACTCAATCAGATTATCATTACCTCAAAAGAAACAGTAGGAGAAGCACTAATGGATTTTATTTCTCGAGGATTTGAATTGAGCGTCTCTCTGATAGATACAGGCGGTAAGACAACCAGTAAAAGTTATAATTTGCGGGCAACAGATTATGAAGATGTACAACGCGATAGTGACACAATCATAAACAAATTAGATGAAGTAACAGATGCGATCATTGTTTCATACAAAATTTCAGAAGTTTTTTACAGGAGAGAGTCACAATATCCAGAAGGATATGTGCGAAATACCAGTCGTGCGCAAATAAATTGTACGGCATCACCATCCAACAAGAAAATTAGTCTTGAAATACCCGCACCAAAAGCAGAATTATATCTGGGTCAACATGGTGCAAGCGCAAGAATAATTGATATTACCAATGAAAAACTGATTGCATACACCGATATTTTCAGAGAAGATGGATTAGCATTTCTTCAAAAGACCAAATACTCATTGATCCGTGTCAATTCAGGAAAGTATGTTAGTAAGAAATCGAATGGATAACCGATATATCTGTTCTTTGTGACCTTCGCATCTTCGTGGTTATTTTAGGAAACATTGCGTAGCACCAATTATTTACGTTTCTTTATCCAGCTGATACGCATCAACATTGTCACAGCCGAACATCCACGCAAATCATGCCAGAAACTGAGAGTTAAGATATACTGATAATTAGTAGAATAACTGATAACACACGGGCGGTGACATGGCTACTAAGGATCTCATTTTTCTGTCGTATGGACGTGGGGATGTCTATCCTAAAGGCACAGACAATCCGGTTGAACGCGAGGCGCATTTTACAGTCGTTGAACGGGTCTATAAACATTTGCAACAGCTCAACATGACCCCGTGGCTCGACAAATTTGATTTGACCGCAGATCGACCTTTTACCGACAGCATCAACGAGGCGATAGAACGCAGTCAATATATGTTGCTGTTCATCGGGCAACATTCGATGAATTCCGAATGGTGTGCGCGAGAATGGAAACACGCCCTAAAACATTGTGTGCCGATTGTCCCGATTTTATTAGAAGGTGATTGGGGCGATAAAGACATTCAAGAAGCTTATCCCACTCGGATTTTGAGCACCAACGGCATCAACACCCTGCAATCCGATGGCACACCCGATAACGACCTGATGTTGAATCAAATTTCACAGGCATTATCCCACACCCCTGCGCCTTTATCCGTCTCGTACAATGCCAAGAGTTTGCCCGACTGGTACATCGAACGCCCACAATACACCGAAGCCCTCAAGATACAACTCGCCGTCAATGACAAAGATTATAAAGGATCGAACATCGTCGGCATCACATCTGTACAAGAGACCGCCGCCTTACAGGGCATTGGGGGCATCGGCAAGACGACCCTCGCGCAAGCCCTCTGCAACGATTGTGATGTACGCCGTGCCTTTGACCAAATTTTCTGGTTGGATGTCGGACCGGAAATGACCGAAGATGATGTCTCGCTACTCATGCTGACGGTCGGCAGTTACTTCAACGATGACGCGACTTACTATCAACGCGTTCAGACCGCACGCGTCCGCTTACAACAGCACTTTGCCGGAAAACGCACCTTACTGATTTTGGATGACGTATGGGCGGAGGGCATTATTGACGAATTTTCCTTTGCCAATGTCGATGTGCGCCTACTGGTGACCACCCGCGACAAATCACTCGTCGAGGAAAGCCAAGCTGTGGACAAACTAAGTGAAACAGAAGGTCTGAAATTACTGGCGACCATCTTTGACACGCGCAACCCTGATACTAAGAAATTGAACGACGACCACCGCCAGATTGTGACATATTTAGATGGTTACACATTAGCGATTGAAATTGCCGGAAAATGGCTGAAAAAATATACATCAGAGACCCCTGCCGATTATCTGGCGCGACTGTCCTCGGATGAAGCCAAATTATTCGACTCCCTCAATTTGAGCGATAAGGATAAAGACAAAAACCTGTCCCTATCCCTATCCCTGAGTTACAACGCACTCGACGAGGACGAACAACGCTACTTCCGCCAATTGGGTGTACTCGCCCCCGCCAGCACAATTGACAAAGACTTTCTAGAGCATCTATGGGAGATAGAAGACGGATTACGCCCCCTGCAAACCCTCCTTGATTTGGGCTTACTCGACGAAGTCGACGGACGCTATAGTCAACACGCCCTCATCCGTGCTTATGCCCGCCAAGCCCTGCGCGACAACAACGAATTTGAGGCTGTTTTTGGGCGCTATGTCGATATGATGACAGGACTTGCCAAAGGATTTGATGCGTTACCGATGGAAGAATGGACACGACTCGATCCCTATCTATCACATATTGATTATATCGGCGATGAATTGGCAGCACTATGGGCAGACGAAGACAAACGTACCAGTGATTTAACCGAACTAGCAGGCGAATTTGCTTACAGGGTGACAAAATACGTCTTCCGACGTCCGCTTGCCATCGTGCATCAAGACACGGTTACACTTCGTGGCATGAACTGGCTTGAGATCGGCTTAGAAGTTTATCGACAAGCACAAAATCAAGAACGTATTGGGTTACTTCTAAATGAAATCGGCGTAGTATGGGATGCCTTAGGCGATCGACACAGGGCGTTGAACTATTACCAGCAGGCATTGCTACTGAGACGCGAGGGTGGCGATAAGGCTGGCGAAGCCACAACCCTCAACAACATCGGCTTAGCATGGAGCTCATTAGGCGAGGTTCGCAAAGCGTTGGATTATTACAAGCAGGCACTGCCAATTCAACGCGAGGTCGGCAATAAAAATGGCGAAGCGGCAACCCTCAACAACATCGGCTTAGCATGGAGCTCATTAGGTGAGGTTCGCAAGGCGTTGGACTATTACGAGCAGGCATTGCCGATTCACCGCGAGGTCGGCGATAAGTCCGGCAAAGCGGCAACCCTCAACAATATCGGCGGTTCATGGGATCGCTTGGGCGATCGACACAAGGCGTTGGATTATTACGAACAGGCATTGCCGCTGAGACGCGAGGTCGGCGATAAGTCCGGCGAAGCCACAACACTCAATAATATGAGCTATATTTATTTTCAAAACGGTGACTTACAACGAACGATTGACATTCAATTGAAAATTATTGATATTGTCTATGAGATGGGGGCAGTCGCTGATGAAGCCTTATATCATTTCAATATAGCAGTGGTCTATAGACAAATGAGCGAAATTGACAAAGCCATCCAACATGTGGAACGTGGACGCGAAATAATGGTCAAACACAACTTACCCCAGAATGCTGGCGGGACTACATTGGCACAATATGACCAAAAGCTAGCACAATTCAAAGCCCAACGTGATGGCACAGCTCTGCCCGCAGAAGATAACGCACAATCACAACCTGATGTCATCGGTCAATTGGCGCAGATGTTACGGACAGAGGGTGAAGCGGCTGTGCGCGAAGCCCTCAAAGAAAACCCACCAGACGTCATTGAGAGAGTTATGCAACAAGTTATGCAACGTGCGCAAGAAGAGTCAATGCGCGAGTTAAAACACATCCTCGACATCGAAGGTGAGAGTAAATTGCGCGAAGTACTGCAAGGTCATGGTCTACCCGATGATCAAATTGATGCGCTCATCCCCACGCTTGTATCGGGAAACATACATGACAGATCCCAACATATCAGTTGACGCTCCCACCGAACACGGTCAATCAACTTTGTCTAAACACCGTCACCTTCAAAACACAAGCCACCGATGATCTTGACCAATGGCGCACGCAAGCAAAAAAAATCCGCGATGATTGGGTAGGTCGCGGTGATGATTGGACACAAGAAGTCGCCTTCATGGATGCACTACTCGCCATCCTCGATGATACCGAGCCAACAATCCCTGATGATAACCCCTATGCTGAGGCAGTTCAGGCGGTGCAAGAATTAATCGCGGAATATGACGAGACAGAATAGATCGCTCTGTACCGCAAAATAAAAAGGAGACTGCCGTTTGACAGTCCCCTTTGGAATTTCTAGGTTGTGATGTGTTGGCAAAAAGCCAGATTACATCATGCCACCCATACCACCCATACCACCCATGTCTGGCATTGGAGGTGCGGATTCTTCTGGGACATCGGTGATGAGTGCTTCTGTAGTGAGAATCATTGCTGCGATGGACGCTGCATTTTCAACTGCACCACGGGTCACTTTTGCAGGATCAGGGATACCTGCTTCAATCATATCACCATATTCACCACTCATGACATTGAAGCCAATGCGGTGGTTGTCACCTTCAGCTTGTGCACGGCGTACGTTTTGGATGATGACTGCGCCATCTTCACCAGCATTTGCTGCGATTTTACGCATTGGGACTTCCAATGCACGACGCATAATTTGGATACCTGTGTTTTCATCAGGAATTTCGAGGCTTTCACCGTCGAGTGCTGCAACAGCGTTAACAAGTGCAACACCACCACCTGGAACGATACCTTGTTCAACCGCTGCACGGGTTGCGCTAAGTGCATCTTCTACGCGGTGTTTCTTTTCTTTCAATTCAGTTTCGGTTGCTGCACCAACGCGGATAACAGCTACACCACCACTGAGTTTTGCAAGACGTTCTTGCAATTTTTCACGATCATAGTCGCTGGTGCTGTTGTCGATTTCACGGCGGATTTCGTCGATGCGACCTGCGATTGCATCTTCTTCACCTGCGCCGTCAACAACAACTGTGTTGTCCTTGGAGCTAACAACTTTTGCTGCACGACCGAGGTCTTGCACAGTTGCGCTGTCGAGTTTACGTCCGGTTTCTTCGCTGATGACAGTACCACCGGTCAAAACAGCGATGTCGCGGAGCATTGCTTTACGACGGTCACCGAAGCCAGGAGCTTTTACAGCGAGAACGTTGATTGCGCCACGGAGTTTGTTAACAACCATGGTTGCGAGTGCTTCGCCGTCAACATCTTCAGCGATGATAACGAGTTCACGTTTACCAAGTTGGTGGAGTTTTTCCAACAATGGGATGATGTCTTGTGCGGAGCTAACTTTTTTGTCGTGAATCAAGATGTATGGTTCATCAACAACAGCTTCCATGCTTTCGCTATCAGTTACGAAGTATGGGCTGATGTAACCACGGTCGAATTGCATACCTTCTACATATTCGGTTTCAAATTCGAGGCCACGGCTTTCTTCAACAGTGACAACACCGTCTTTACCAACTTTGTCCATAACTTCTGCAATCAAGTTACCGATTTCGGAATCTTGTGCGGAAACGCTAGCAACGTTAGCAATTTCTTCTTTGGTTTCGATTGGGGTTGCTTGTTCAAGGATGTTATCAGCAACGATGTTTGCTGCGTGTATGATGCCTTTTTTCAAGAGCATTGGGTTTGCGCCTGCAGCAACATTTTTCAAGCCTTCGCTAACGATAGCTTGTGCAAGTACAGTTGCGGTTGTTGTACCATCACCAGCGATATCGTTGGTTTTGGTTGCAGCTTCTTTAAGCAACTGTGCGCCCATGTTTTCATATGGATCTTCAAGTTCGATTTCTTTTGCTACGGTTACACCGTCATGGGTAACAGTTGGAGCGCCGAATTTTTTATCGAGTGCTACGTTACGGCCTTTTGGACCGAGTGTTGTGCTAACTGCGTTTGCAACTTTATCTACGCCAGCTTGTAGTTTGCGGCGTGCATCTTCGCGGAATACGAGTTGTTTTGCCATTATTTCCTCCAGATGGTCTTTCTAATATCGTATGTGTTCGGGTTTATGAAGCAAAAAATCCTCAGATTGTAGGATTTAATTACTCTACGTCTACAATGCCGAGGATGTCGGTTTCTTTCATGATGAGCATCTTCTTGCCATCAAGCTTTACTTCGGTACCTGCATATTTAGCGAAGAGAACGCGGTCACCTTCGGAAACATCCATTGGGATGCGGTTTTCGCCATCTTCGTCAAATTTACCAGGACCAGCAGCACGGACGATGCCTTGTTGTGGTTTTTCTTTTGCAGTTTCTGGTAGGACAAATGCGCCACCAGCAAAAGTTTCTTCGGATTCTACAGGTTCGACCAATACACGGTCGTGGAGTGGGCGGATATTAACTGCCATTGTCTTTACCCTTCTTATCTAGAGATACATTAGGTTAATTATTGGTATCAGCGTACAAATGTTTTAGCACTCTATATATATGACTGCTAATTTAACAACGACAATTTATCATAGTCCCGGATTTGAGTCAATAGATTTAGCAGAAATATAATGTTTTTGCTAGAAATTTAAATATGATTCTTATAAACAAATTTATAAACAGTTATTTTGTACATTTCAGACAAGTTTTTTATGACGTTAATTGTTTATAGATTAAATTCATGTTACTTTGATACAAAATAGACAATCTATATCAATTAGTTAGGTAAAAAATGAAAAATTATGAGATCGAGTGGCTCGTAGAAGATCATGTGATACTAATAAAATCATATCATATCGACATGAGTAGTTTAGAAGATATGATTCAAGAAGTTCATGGAATGGTGGAGATGTCGGAACGCCCCTTAGTACACACAATTTGGGATACACTTGATCAAAATGTTTACCCAAAACAAATAAATAAAATCTTTGAAATTGTCAAACCCATGCTTACTAATGAACGCTTTGGATGGATGCTTGTACTTGTAGAAAATCCGATGATTAAATTTTTATCACAAGTTGGAACGAGCCCATTTCGTGTTCGCTATCGCACATTTAATAATTTGGATGAAGCGATGATATTCTTACAAGAGCGTGATGTAACTCTCCCAGGGCAGAATTAACTGAGACATTAATTTACACATAGGCATGTTTTGCTCTTCTATCAACAATCAAAGTGATAAGGTAAAACTACGAGATAAGCTGGTTAGTTAAAGATCATGCCATATATATCAAAATATAACATATCATCTTGACTTGGACAGCTTGAATCATATGGTTCACAAGAGCTATGCAATATGGTCACGTCATCGGACTTACTATTGATACATACAAAACAGCCGAAGAAGGCAAGCAGTTTCTTCAACAACAAGATACGACACTCCCAAGTCTGCTAGAAGATGACACAACATCTGCACAATAACCATTCTTACACACGCTAATACATTCCACACGTCTATGCTCTGTACTCGCTAGGTATTGTATTATGTCGCGGCTTTACGCTCACAAGTCACACACGAACAACTCCAATCAAGAAATGTCTGCAACGGGTTCATTGTTGCGTGAAACGATGTAATATGTACAATCTGTTTAGAGATTATGGAGTCGCACTCAATCATGAAAATCATCAATGATCTATTTGAATCAATGGAAGCTCGGCGAAGACGACAAAATAGACAAGCCACAATAGTCTTTGGTGGTGGATGTCTGATCTTTTTCATTTTAGGAATTATTTTCCTGATTGTATCAACAGTACTCAATGCAATTGAAACAGCAAATGTGAATAGCATCTTTGGAGAGACTTACGCCAGGACTTGCCAAACTGTGCCCGGTGGGAACGATTCGCCAGATAATATTCCTGATGCCGCGTCACCCCGCCAAGTTCTGCTCCTCATCGCTGATACACAGCGTCGCCACCAATGGCACGACGCACTGCCACCTCAATGGAGTGCACAAGTAGAGGAGGATGTCGCAATCATTGGATGTGTTGAAGAGGAACGCATCGAACTAGAAATCTGTGAATATGCGAGATCATCATCCCGCAGTGAGAATGCCTATACTGCACGCATTAGTCGTGAACAATACCAAGTCACGCTGACCTTGATAAATGCTCAAAATGCCCGACGAATTGATAGCCAAACAATTTTAGGTTCAGAGCCTGAGCCATGCCCTGAAGACGATGGCGAATTTGGTAGTGGTGAGCAACGGGGTACTGTGCCACAATTGGCAGATTTTGCGAATTGGCTTGAAGGTTATGTATTCTGATAATCCACACAAATAGTAATCATCTTCGTGATTCATCAAGGTCAAATTATGACGCATACTGTTATAATATGTGTATCATTCATGCTCTAGTAAATAATGCATGAACGACGCATAACTGGTAATAAAGATAATAATACTTATATTGGAAATATTTATGGAACAAAATACAATTAAATGGCTAGTTGAATACCACGTCGTCTCAACAAAGATATATGCGTGGGATGCTGAAGGACTTGCCGAAGATATCCTCCAAGTAACACAAATGGTAAACCAATCCGACCTACCACTCGTACATAGCGTCTGGGACTTCCGCGATTTAGAAACCTATCCAACCAACTTGAATGACATTCGCAAAGCAGTCCAACCGCTCTTTACACATGAACAATGTGGCTGGGTGATTACGATTATTCAAAATCAGATGATTGGGTTTTTAGCTCAAGCAGGCAGTAGTATGTATGGTGTGCGCTATCGGTCATTCAAAACGATGGAAGAAGCCAAGCAGTTTCTTCAAAAACAAGATCCGACCTTGCCACCACTATGACAATTTCGGATGGGATTTTTCATATCCACAAGTATTGGAAAACCGTCAATATCATATGGTAATGCGATTTTACGGGACACTTGGTTTGTGTCCCACCTATCTCAATCAGTGACTACTGCCCAATATAAAGGTTGAGGTTGAGTAGTGCTTTTTCTCGCAGTGGCAAAAACGGTTGATAGTCGTCTGCACCGAAGAAACTACGAATCGAATCCGCGTCAGGGAACTCGGTGATATTTAGAAACGCCGATGGATGTTCTCCGATGTACATCGAAGCAATCGGCACATTTGCAAGTGGCTGAGCACCATATTGTGCAGCCATAGGACGAAGATTTTGTTGATATTCACCAAGGGCTTGTTTATCACCGGGGACAGCCATAACCAACAAATAAGTTTTACCATCCGTATCACCGAGCGATAGTGACTGCTCTGGTGGAGATATATAGTAGCTAATGGATTCGAACGCACGGTCACGTAGTGCAAGCAAGGGTTGATAAGCCTCGGACTCAAACATATTGACAATGTCCTCTTCACTCGGGAATTTCACAACACTCACAATCGCAGTTTGGTGTTCTCCAAAGATTTGATCAACAATCGAAAACTGCACAACAGATTGTAAACCATAATCCATCGCTAATTTGGGTGCTTTAGTTGTATATTCATTCAGCGCATCTGGGTCATTTTGGTTTGGTACTGCTAGTGTAATGAGGAAAGTGCCTGTATTGTCTGTCATCTCATATCTCCTATGATCTCACATATTTAGTAACGTTTTACACAAAAACTGTAAACCTTGATGCAGGGTGAAGGTCAACCGGTGTAATTGTCAATAAATTGTTAAGAATCTGGAGATTCCACTGAGGGTTGGACAAGCAAGCTATACAACAAAATGATCGGGATGACGCTATTGTGCCAATCCTTATAGATAGTGCACCCATTCCGTAGTAAGATGAATCTGTGATTGTCTTATCAACCAATCGATATGTACCCAGTTTGAAGCCAAATATGCGTATATTCACAACCATCGCTATCCTAATATTCGGTTTGACATGCTTGTGGGTTGCCTCATCACAGTGGGGTATCGGCTATGATCCAGATTCTATCATTTATGAAGATGTCGCTGAAAATTTGTTTAGTGGGCATGGTATTTCACGCTTTGAGTTTGCAACAGGCGACCGCTACCCGATGACAAATTTCCCGCCGTTCTATCCAACAGTGCTAGGTGTGTTATCGCAAATTTTTGGTAGTGTCGCACTCAGTGCCAGACTACTGAATACAGTATTGTGGATGTGCCTTTGGGGCATCGTTTACCTCTTTATCAAACGTGATAATACATCTCATTCGCTTGCATGGATGACAGCCAGCTTACTGATGCTGAATCTGTTTGTTTTTCAGGTGTTTGGTACATCATGGTCAGAACCGTTATTTCTGGTTTTGGGGTTCAGTGGGCTGTGGCTTATCCTGAATTATATTAAATCATCAGCGTGGCACTATCTCGTTGGTGCAGGTTTACTATTTGCCTGCGCAATCTTGACCCGTTATGCCGGAGTTGCTTTAGTTGCAACGAGTGCGCTCATGTTATTGATGGCGGTGCAGTTTTCATTGCGCAAACGATTAACATCGATTGTGATCTTAGGATTTCTCTCTGGTACACCCCTGTTATTATGGCTCATGCGCAACGTTAGTGTCCGTGGTGATGTTGCCAACCGTGATGTGGGCTTCACATTAGTTGGAGTCGAACAGCTTGATACGATGATCCGTACAATTGGAACATGGTTGCTACCCATCCCGATACTGGCAGTCAATTTAATTGTCATTGGATTATTGAGTTGTCTAGTTTTCTGGGCATGGACACACATCCGTACAACCGACGATACAGATAGCGACCTCATTATCACAACCATGCGCTGGTGGATTGTGATCTATATCCTGTTTATTATCGCCTCATTCACATTTTTAGATCCGCGCATCCCATTTAACTACCGCATGTTGCTTCCAGCATGGGTAGGTGTCATGATTTTGGTCGGGCGCTGGCTAACACTGCATTGGCATAGATTATCTAGGTTAACCAAAATGACTTGGGGGCTGACGGCTATTATATTACTCGTATTGAATGCACTACTCAGCGTTAATTGGTCTGTCATACTAATGCAATCTGGTCAACAATATAGTAGCGCGATTTTCCAGCAATCTGAGACGATTCAACACCTAACCAATAATCCCAGAATCGAACGTATCTACACAAACAATAACTTCCTGTTCCATTATTTAACTGATCAGCCAGCGGATGTTCTGCCATTCCCGAATGATAATATGGATAACTGGGTAGAAAGACTGCCTGACGAACCGATGCTCATTGTCTTTTTTAATGCATTATCAGAAAGAGGATGGGAATCCAACGAGCAGTTAGAAACCTTGCTCCCTGTCACCCGCATTGATGGCGATGATGTTATAGGCATTTATGAATTGGAGCGACCATGAGCGATTTACTCACGCTGACTAAAGACTTAATTGCGATCCGCAAGAAGCCAACCACACAGGCAAAATTTAAACAGTATCCACAGATGCTCTTGAATTTCCGCGACCACGTCAACACCTGCGATGATCCGGCTTTGCTTAAACAAGTGATTAAGCTAGACTCGGGTTACTATTTGCTTGCTGGTGATCGTCAGTTAGTCATCGAAAAATTACTAGAAATCGAGCGCACACCCGCTATTTTGCGGATTTATGCCATGCAATTAGAATTATTTGGCGATGTTGATGAATTTGGAGAAGCCGATTTAGAAATTGATGGTCGTGTACAAGCACTCTATGACGAAGCTGATCAGTTGGAGTCAAATTAGGGTACAAAGGGAGCACAAACGACTCCCTTAACATCGTCAGATTACTTCTAGAATAGGGTTGTTAGATTGTTCTCGCGTAATGAGGCATCCGGTTCTGGATAAACCTGAATGTAATAATCCTCTGATCCGAATTCAAGCCGCATCTCATCAGGAATATTGTTAAACGGACTGTCCTCACCAAATTGGGTCTTATGTACCTGCTGTGCCTCTTGTTGAATTTTATATGTCGCTCGAACATCGATCGCATGTGTGATGCTTTTTTCGGTCTCAATTTGAACATCTTCTGGAGGGGCAAAGTTTTCAAAGGCATCTTCGGGGATATAACCCTCGTCGATAGCTTTTTGGATCATGCCGCCAAATTGCGAGAACTTAAACGCAGAATAGTAGAAAGCTTCAGGTTGATATGCCCCATCAATATCAGGATAAGCCGATCCATCACTGATCATTGGGAAAGCTTCAGTCACCCATGTGCAGGTGATTCTATGGTCAGGATGACCATACCAACCATAAGGTTCAAAAGTAATTATGATTTCAGGCTGATATTGGCGTATCACTTGAATGAGCTTGCGTTTTGCTTCATCAGGATCCGCTTGTACCCATGCACGCGGATCATTATTTTCATCTGTCCCTTCCATCCCCGAATCCCGATACCCCAAGAATTCTAGATGTTGTACACCAAGAATTTCACAGGCGGCGCGCAGTTCTTGTTCACGGACTTCGCCAAGTGTTTCAGGTGTTGCTAATGCGGGGTCGCTAATTTGTCCAACTTCACCGCGTGTTGTGCAGATAAGCGTGAGGTCATGCCCATCTTGTGCTAACTGAGCTAACGTCCCCCCGATTGCTCCCTCGTCATCGGGGTGAGCAAAAATTGCCATTATCTTTTTCATAATGTAGTCCTATGTGTTTATCTATCCGGCTCATATTGTCACCGCAATTGTTACAATACACAAGTTATGATTTTAACAGTTGTTGTGCAATTGCATGCCAGACTAAACCCGCACCGATCAAACCAAGACCAACCAGCCAAATTTGTACCGGCACCCAAAATGCCAGAAACAAACACGCACCTAACCCAACATACCCAATCCACTTAGGATATAAGCGTTCTTCTGGTTTAAGTTGAAGCGATGACAAATTGGTGATCGAATAATAGATCAAAACAGTAAATGCACTAAATGACCATGTCGTCTGCACATTACCGATGAGCACCAACAAACCAATAAACGTCCCGATGATAATGACAGCAACATACGGTGTGGCGTTATTCTCGTTAATTCGGGCTGTCACCGCAGGCATATCGTTACGACGCCCCATCGCCAACAAAACCCGTGATAATCCCAACAGTAGGTTCAATAAAACCCCTAACATCGCTGTGATTGCACCGATAGCTGCAATCTGAGCGACCAACGGCACATTAAATGTTAAAGCAGCAATTTCGAGTGGCGCAGCTTGTGGCTGTGCCGAACCTGATAACACATCTGTCCCAACTGCACCAACGCCAATAACTGCCACGCTCATATACAAAATCATCGTGACAACCATCGTGACAATGATTGCAGTCGGAATTACACGACGTGGTTCACGCACTTCTTCACCCAATGTTGCAATCCGACCGTATCCGGTATATGCAACAAACATCAATGCCGCTGCCTGTAACAAATTAGCCACTGGATTACCATCTGCACTGAAAAATGGCGTCAGGTTTTCACCACTATTTTCGACAAATGTCGGCAACCCACCAATCACGAATAACCCAAGCGCAACCACAGTCATCGACACGATGATCGTATTGGTAATTGTTGACCGTCGTAAACCACTCAAGACAATAAATGTTAAGATAACCACTGCCGTTAGCCCCAATGGCACCAGCAAGTCACTATTATTCACACCGATGAGATTGAGAAAGTACCCCCCAAATCCGAGCGCTGCCGTCGCCGCCGAAGCAGATTTTGCCAGTAAGAATGTCCAACCCGCAGTAAAGCCAAACCACGAATTTAAATATTTATAGCCATATTCGTATGTCCCACCGCTCACAGCATGATTCGCCGCCAATTGTGCACTGTTGAGCGCATTACATAATGCAACCCCTGCGGCAATCGCAATCGCGAAAATGACTGCTGGCCCAACGATACCCGACGCAATCCCAATACTCACAAACACCCCTGTACCGAGGATTGACCCCAGCCCCATCATTACTGCACCAAAAACACCGAGTTCGCGTTTTAACGATCCAGTCGATTGTGTCATTATCTCTCCCTTGAATGTATATGTGTCAGGCATATTGTGGCGCGAGTTGACACCAGATACAATCAGGTTTCAGCGTCCTCTAAGATATTAAAAACATATCAATAACATGTTATGGGAATTTAAAACGCCGACTTTTACATCGGCGTATTAAACTTATGTCGTAGATAACGCAAAGTTGACGCAATCGGTATTTTTAACAGCTTCTCATAGAAACTAACACCGAGTTAGGTCAATTTTTATAACTGGGGCAATCTAGTAATTCTTGTAATCGTTTCCCCTTCAATTTGCTCAATCCATTGAATATTTTTAAAGTCTGGTATTGAGGTATCTCGCAAGGTGTGATCGATCTTTTGCAAAACGGTGAAAGCCTCTGTGTAATCATTAGCAATACGTGCTGGAACTCTCATCAATTGCGTAGAAATTGTTGTCAGCATTTTCATTAGACCGCTGTTCATATTGCAGTAAATCAACCAACTGTTAGGTAACCGCTCGATCTCGACAGTCAATGCTCTGAGCGGTGGTAGCTTCTTAAGCTTGCCCACATCCATAATCATATGAACATCGTTATTCGAAGAATTGAGTTTGGCTAGCCGACCAACTTCTTCTATACCAAGCATATATTCTTCAAAGTTAATTTCACCCACACTCACTTGAAAAATAATTTTATACTCAATCAGCCAACCCAAATAGATGGTCATCATAGGTCCCTTTAGTCATTTACTATCAGATTGTGACATTAATTTTCACAAATAAATATTACGAAAATGTCTCATCACTGATAGCGTAAAAACGTGAAGAAACGCCACCGAAAAAGTTTTACAGGTTATGAAGACAAATCTATTCTTATGATTAAACAGCAGGCCATGGGCGATTGGGCCCCGAACCCGGTAGTGGGAAAATTTTATTTGCAATCAGACGATCTAATCGTACCTTCAGCATACGCATCTCAGTTTCAGATAATAGGTCGTTCATTGCTTTGGTGTAATCATCATCGTCGTCGCTAAGGCGTTTACATAGTTTTTCAAGATCTTCTAAAATAGCTTGTGAAATCGGGTTACCGGCATAATCCCAAACAACAGTGCGCAACTTATGGGTTACATTGAATGTCAAGCCGTGATCAATTCCCCAGATATGTTCGTCCTCATCCAGTAAGCAATGTCCACCTTTGCGGTCGGCGTTGTTACAGAGTGCATCGAACACAGCAATCCGCTCTAATTGCGAATTCAAGCGCATTTTATCAAATGTGAAGTAATGTTCTTCCGGATCATGATCAATAAATAGCTGAACGGATCCAATCCCACGCGATCCATCACGCAGGACAGTCGGTGGAACAATATCCCATCCCAGTGCATCCGACGTAACATAAGATGCTGTCTCGCGGTTACAAAGCGTCCCATCAGGGAAATCCCACAAAGGCCGTTCACCTTGACGCGGTTTATAGACACCCAATAGTTGGGTATCGCCAAGTGTCACATTAACAAGAAACGTATAATTCGATCCCCAGCGCATCAAACCGACTTCACTATCAACTTTTCCGTTTTTGATAACATTGATGGCTTCGGTTAGGGGCACGCAGATAGGTTCTTCGAGAGCACGAGCAGTGTGGACGTGGGTAATGGTCATGAGGCTACCTATAAATCATTGATCTTCAACTATCATTGTAGCGTGTTGTCGGACAGACAACAAATTAGAGTTAGGAGAAACTTTGATCTTATGCATGTAAAGGCGCAAACCTTGCTACGCCTTTACAATTCGATTATTTGCTATGTCCAATAGTAGATGATACGTCCATTTTGTTTAGCATCAGGGCGACCCGATTTTACAATATCAATCGCATGCAAGCTTAGCGCTTTCATTTGCTCGCGGGTACACCACATCCGGGCGACACCGGGGTCTTCGCCATCGTCGTCCAAAAAGCTGAATTCATCGAGGTCGTCAGCATCCTCATCTTCGTCCACCAAGCTTGATGGCATAAATTCCTGAGCAATCAGGACAATCATGTTATCATCGGCTTCGTAGGCAAGCCCCATCTGAGAGATGCGGAACATCGGTTCAATCGGTTCGCGTAGATCCATATCGAGAACACTAAAATCTGCCTCGGTCACGGTATCATCACGCTCATCAATATCTTCAAGCAATTCTTTAATCGCTTCGGCGAGTCCTCGCGCTTGTTCTTTTTCAATAGTAAAGGAAACAACACGATTATCTTTACCAGCTTGCAAATGGAACGTCCGTTGACCCTTCGGGCCAATTGTCCCAACTGTGACGTAATCTACAGGATTGAGTTCTACTATATTAGCCATTTTTACCTCGATCCTCTTCTGCTTTCTTCTTAGCTTCTTCTTGTTTTCGTTTTTTATTGAGTTCCAGTACGTGGGCAATATCGTTCATGGTGACAATAAAGGGGCGACTGTGTCCAAGTTGTAATGTACTGATAGATGCCGGAGACACAACAATCCGCTGGAACACATCGAGATGCATTCCCAGATAATGAGCGAGTGTCATTTTAATCAGGTCGGCATGAAATACAAGTGCGATCGTTTGGTTAGGATGCTTTTGCACAAATCCCTCAATCGCATTAACGATGCGTACTTGTACTTCTCGCATTGTTTCGCCATTCGGGAAGTAAGCCCGCGATGGGTACTCTTGCACGACATCCCACATTTTACGTTGGCGTAAATCGCTGATTTTCTTGCCTTCCCAATCACCATATTGTACTTCACCAATGTCGGTATTTTCTTCTACCGCCAGGTGTTTATGGTGCTTGACAATTGCCTGAGCTGTCTCCATTGTGCGATCAATCGGGCTAGTATAGATGTGGTCTAACGGGACATCAGCTAAACGCAAACCGAGCGCCTCCGCTTGTGCTTGCCCCTCTTCATTGAGGTGTACACCCGGAGTCCAGCCAGCTAATTTGCCTGTTTTTACGAAGTCATTTACTGCATGTCGAATCAGTAGAATTGTTGTCATGGGTTTCTGTTCTTTGCGTGGTTCATTATTCATCATAATAGCATATGCGCGCCTACCTCGTAACCCATCTGCATAAGATTCATGTGAGATTTTGGCATCTCACCATTGCTGATACATTAACACGAAATATGATACAAAAAATTACTTAATGTAAATTATGTTATTATTTAATATATTATGTATCATAATGTGATATATTATGGCGGGTTAACTCATATATATTCACGATATAGCACAACAAGGACATACAATGAAACTTAAATTTGTGATTCTTCTAATCTCACTTTTGTCTTTTGGACTCTTAACAATCAACGCACAAGAGGCAGAATCTGGCACAGTGGTCAGCATCATCAAAGCACCGATTGTACAAGATGGCACTGTTGCAGGTGCAGCAACCGATTTTGTCTTCAATTTCGATGTGTCGATGGATCCTAATGTCAATGGATACACACTACTTGAAGGCAACACAATTTCGATCACATTACCAGAAGGTTTTGGCGATACCGACGCTTATCCAATCGCAAGTCTCGGCAGCTCAGATACTTGTGTACCGAGCAATCTTCAATGTACCACCGGTGTTATGGTGCAAGGTTGGCCTCAACGTCCAGTCCCGCCACCACTCTACACCTTCTCTTACGATGAAGAGACCAATACCTTTACCTATACTGCAACACAAGACATCATTCCAACCGGACCGGACTTCCCCGGTATCAAACAAGCACACCTCATCACTATTGGCTTTGCCAATCCAGAAGAACCCGGCGATTATATGATGGAAGTCACCACAGAATTTGGTGAAAGTGGTGAACCTGTCACAACAATGATGCCTCTGATGATTATTCCCGAAGTACGCCCAAGTATCAATGCAGTCAGTGTATTTAACGAAGGTGCGCCTAATGCAATTTATCAGACAACAGGTGTCGGCGAAATGACAGAATTCCCGTTTGACTATCTGCTCTTTGATGGTAACGGCGAACCGATGAATCATGTGACGGTGATGCACACCACACAAAATCACGCTGTCCTCAAACAAGGGGAATGGGTTGTCGGTGAAGTATTTATTGATGCCCCCGAAGGCGCCAGCGGACACATGCTCATGACAGAATCACCATCAGCACCTGCCAATACACCAGTCTTAGGCGTTCCAACCTCACGCTTAACCGTGATGTTCCAAGCAGGCAATACAGCCGGTGACTATGTGATTACATTTGTGCTTCATGGTGGCAACACCGCACAACGCTTCGTCACAGTTGAATAAATCATCTTAACATCACAACAAATTGAACAGGCTTGTGCAGTTGCATGAGCCTGTTTTTGTTTTACCCGTTATACTGTGGGAAATAGCTTATTTCTGGAGAAATTTTTATGTTTACCAAAGCACAAATCGAACAATTTCGTGAAGAAGGCTGGGTTGCCAAACCAGATTTTTGGACAGACCGTGAAGTGAAGGCGATGCAGACAGAACTCGACCGCCTAAAAGAGGTTGGGTTGTTACGCAATGTCGCAACAGCTGGCGATGGTGAAACCGTATCACAAGAAAAAGTCAACTTACAATTATGTCCGATGTATCCGCATAGTGATTTCTATCGTGCGATGCCCTTCGCCGATAAAGCCATTAGCGCAGTCAGCCAGCTCATCGGCGATCCGGTTGTCTTACACCTCGATCAAGTTTTCCTCAAACCCGGCAAACAAGGGAGCGGGACAAATTGGCATCAGGACAATGCCTATTTTCAAATTGAAGATCCACTAAAAGGCACAGCGATGTGGACAGCCGTTCATGAGGCAACTGTCGCCAATGGCACAATCCATGTCATCCCCGGTAGCTATCGTGAAACTTACGAACACACCCGTGATCCCGAAAGTGATCATCACATCCGTTGTTATCCACCAGAAGATAATGTGATCCCCGTCGAATTACCTGCAGGCGGAGTCGCATTCTTTGCTTATGGTGTCGCACACTGTACCTTAGGCAACACCACCGATACAGAACGGGCTGGCATCGCCTTGCATTTTATCAACGGTACAATGGACGAGACTGCCAAAAGTGGCTATGAACTCGGCAAACGCCCGTACCTCACAGGCGATAAAGCCTCAGGTGGAGTCAATGAACATGGTGTAAATGTTGCAGGCACTTGGGAAGCCGAAGTTGAGCGGGTTTTAGCATAGTCCGAAAATGTAGAGGCAAGGTCTGTCTTGCCTCTACACACAATTTTCTATTCAGTCACAAGTTCCTGATCGACCAGTGGTTTAACCTGCTGACCAATAAGTTCAATCGATGTCATCAATTGCTCATGAGTCAGTCCGGCATTATCCATCTGGAAGGTAAAGCGATCAATCCCGCCTAGTGCATCACTATGACGACGGATTTTTGCAGCAATCTCCTCAGGGCTACCGACCAGATACGCGCCAGTTGGACCATTTTGCGCATCAAACCGATCACGAGTCACCGGAGGCCAACCGCGTTCTTTGCCGATGCGCGTAAACGTCTCAGCATACCCCGGATAGTAATTCTCGACCGCCTCTTCCGATGTCTCAGCCACATACCCAAGCGAATGCAAGCCAATCTTCATATTTTCAGGTGGATGTCCAGCTTCATCCCACGCCCGACGATACAGATCAATCAACGGACGGAAGCGATGTGTCTCACCACCAATCACAGCTACCATCAACGGTAAACCAAGCAAACCAGCCCGCACAAATGATCCAGGTGTTCCACCAACACCCAACCAAATTGGGAGGGGATCTTGAATCGGACGCGGATAAATCGCTTGATCGCGTAATGTCGGACGGAATTGACCTGACCAATTCACAACTTCATTATCTCGGATTGTCAGCAAGAGTTCGAGCTTCTCAGCAAATAGCGCATCGTAGTCTTGCAGATTCAAGCCGAATAGCGGGAACGCTTCGGTAAATGATCCACGTCCTGCGACAATCTCAGCCCGCCCCTGTGAAATTAGGTCGAGTGTGGCGTAGTTCTGGAATAAGCGTACAGGATCAGCTGCACTCACCACAGCAACTGCGCTCGTCAAACGAATCGTATCCGTTCGCGCTGCTGCCGCCGATAAAATCACATGCGTTGCCGAATCCAAAAATTCTTTGCGATGATGTTCACCGATGCCAAACACATCTAACCCCATCTTATCGGCATGTTCCATCCGGTCTAGTAATTGCCCTAATGCTCGACTGCTATCAAGTGGCGTCGCAGTTTGATGATTCGGGTTACCAGCAAAACTATCAATTCCAATTTCCACGGTATCTCCTTTGGTTTAGCTTACGATATGCTATTTAGATGATTTTTGAGGTATGTGTATTACAGTCAGAAACGTTATAGTCGCATAAATATTTAGCGGAGAGCCAATAACGCCGAGTTCATAATATCTTCTAAAACACGGCGATCATTTGTGATCTTAGAGGTCAAGCGTAAGCCAAACATCGTATTGACCATAAAACGCGCCAACGCTGTCAAATTTTGCCCCGCTTCGATTTCGCCGTCTTGTTCGGCTTTCATCAATAGCTGTTTAAATAATGCTTCGCCAGCTTCACGATTATGCTTGGCAATTAGAGCAATGTCGTCATCCGTTGATGCCAGCTCAGCAATCGTATTTGCCATAAAACACCCTGAACGACTACCATCCATCACCGATGCGTCAACCAGCTCTTGCAGAATCGCTTTGATGATAGTCATACCGGACATTGTTGTATCATCCAAATTTGGATTCGGTTGCATACCTTGATAATGTGCCAACGCCTCGAGAAACAAGTCGTGCTTTTTACCGAATGTATCGTACAAGCTCCCTCGATTAATCCCCATCTTCTCGCACAAATCGCCGACAGATGTGGCTTCATAACCCTTCTCCCAGAAGAGATGCATCGCTTTTTCAAGGGCTTGAGTTCGATCAAATTCTTTAGGTCGTGCCATGTTGTTATCCTTTCCAGCGTGAGCATAGTCCATTTTGAATGCTCGGTCAAGAACTACACATCAACCACTCAAAAAACAAAACATCAACTAAAATATAGACAAACACCGACTAGCCCAATCATCATATAAGACTTTAGATCAATCTCTTCAACATTTTTACATTATTGACTAGGTAGGGCGGAGGTTTTGCTTTGCTCACAACTTATAAGATAGCACTATTCAAAGCAGAGTAAATCACATAGACTTTGTCGCCAATATTAATATTAGGTTTTGTATTTGTTATATAAGATTCTGTGGTGTGTATATCATTATTATAATTATATCGAAAATAAATTACGAATAATCTGCCTTTATTGTTGATTGCACTTACAACCCCAATTGATGAAAAATGAATATTAACAAATTCCTTAGTTACTTCTTCGTATTTTTTAGAATTGATCTCTGAGTATAAATTTTGCCCAACTTTGAAAAATACACACCCAATATATATTCCTATAACATATGCTGTAATATTTATAAATAATTCGCCAATGCTTCCAATTATTATTGAAGAGATATCACCCGAAAAAAAACTTATTGAATTTAATATACCGAATAGTCCTAAGAATATAAGCATAAGTGCTACAGTAGATACAACAATTATTTCAAATGCATACGTAAGTCTTTTAGTACGATTTTTTATGTAGAAATTTCTTTTAATTTCCAGAAAATTAACAGGATAAAGTTCCTTTTTTTCTAAAAAAGATCGATTTTCTGTGTACAGCAATTTTACATCTGAGGTGTCTACCATATCATAATTCCCATATACCAAATTCAGGGATACTCGCTTCTAAAATCTATTATAAATTATGAGGCACTATCTTGAATACTAGGTGAACAACTAAATTTTATAGCAATACTGTTAAACTAGGCACAAATAAAAGAAATTCGGGTACAATAAACCCAACAAATCAGAACAAAAAATACTATGCTAACACGCGATGATCTTATTAAACTTATAGACAAGCACAAACTAAGCAAACATACCGATTTCATTCTCAAACACAGCAAACCTGCGATCTATCTATCCCGTGAATATGTCCCCAACGAAGATGATATTTCAGTTGGCGCATCAAAAATCGGCGGAAATCCTGACCTACCTGCCGATTTTAATTGGCAACATTTTGAGGGCGTTCCGTTGACATTTCTAGCTCAGATTAAACTAGAAGATGTCAAGCCGTTGGATATAGACGATGTGTTACCAGATTCCGGTTGGTTATACTTCTTTTACGAGCTTGGCAACCAACCGTATGGCGGACCAGACCAGAAAAATGGATGGCAAGTCATCTATATAGAATCAACTGTAGCACTTAATCGGACTGCTCATCCCACAGCCAATACTGAGTTTTACCCGATTAAGGCTCTGCCTGCATTTAAGCTCTCTGTTTCTGAGGTATGGACAGCACCCTCAGAAGAATATGCTTTCAAGCAAATCGGATCCAACAAACCGCACTGGGATGACCCCGACGCAAACCATTATATTGACTTGCTCGCAGAAATCGAAGACAGTACAAGTGAGTCCTTCCATTATCTATTGGGCAATCCGATGCAAATTCAAGGTGATATAAATATTGAAGCGTCATTCGGCGCAAATAGTCTTGAGCTAGGGTCAGACAATTATGAAACCGCAATGACCAATCTCAAAGATGACATAACTCAATGGCGTCTTCTATTTCAAATGGATTCCGATTATCAGGAAGACGCAAATTTCGATCTGATGTTTGGAGATGTTGGACGAGTATATTTCATGATCCGCGAGTCTGATTTAAAGGCGCGACGTTTTAACCAAGTCTGGACGATTATGCAATGTACTTAATCCCTTTGTGTGCTTTTTCTCATTTGTGGTATAACACAGGTAGATGCGATCTGTTGGAATAATTAGACTACTTATAAGGAACACCCATGTCATCAATCCCTCACATTATCCGCCGTCGCCGTGCCCGCAAAGCCCGCCGGCAAGAACAACGTCAGCGGTCGTCTATCTGGGGATTGCTCATCCTTGCAGTAATTGTGGTTGTCTTGGTTGTTCCGATGGCAGTGATTCTAGGTGTAGCTGGATTACTCTATAGCCAAGCGACAAATTTTCTCCCAACGCCTGCCGAGACAATTTACCTCGATCCAATTATCGGTCCGACCCAACTTTATGACCGCTCTGATGGCACATTGATTTACTCTGTCGAAGACCCGCTCGGTAATCAACGGCGTTGGCTGGAATTAGATGCCTTACCCGATTACGTAATCTCAGCCACACTCCTAACAGAAGACCGTGATTATCTACAAACCACCCAATTTGATACCATCCAAACATTGAATCGCCTATGGCGCTATATCCTCGATGCACCTGTCGCAACGGATCAGAGTATCACCGGACGATTGGTACGCAATGCAGTCTTGCCATTAGCGCGACGCAGTGGACTAGACGACACCTTACTTGAAATTGCACTCGTTGCCGAAACCGAGCGTAATATGTCACCAGAGGCATTACTTGAATGGCATCTAAATACAAACTATTATGGCAATGATGCTTATGGGATTGATGCGGCTGCACAAGTCTATCTTGGCAAATCAGCTGAAATGCTCACTTTAGATGAAGCCGCTTTACTCGCTGCCATCCCGACTGCGCCTCGCTTCAACCCATTTGATAACGAAATCGCGGCACGCGGGCGACAAGCAGACCTGTTGCTCAATATGTTCAACAATGCCATCATCAACAAACCACAATTTGATCAAGCATCAGCAGTTGTGACGCAACTCCGTGCCGATTTTATTCAACGCCCCCTCTTTGCACCAGAATTTTCAGTATACGCCCGTCAACAAGCCCAAGAAATCCTCGACAATCTCGGTTTAGATGGTGCACGTATGGTCGCGCGTGGTGGTCTCCAAATTACAACCACACTTGACCTCGACCTCTATTTCCAATCCGATTGCATCTTACGAGCGCACCTAGATCGCCTCGCAGGTGGACTCGGTAATGTATTGGCACAAGACAACACGCCGTGTGCAGGTGTCAATTATCTCGTACAACCCTTTGGGGCAGATGGTAGTGTGCCGCCGAATGTCGGTGCACTCATGATGATGGATACAACAACGGGTGAAATTTATAGCATGGTCGGAGATGTGCGCTCACAAACCCGTCAGCCTGCCGTCGTCTTACATCCATTTGTCTATTTTGAAGGCTTTTTAAAACGACTCTTTACCCCCGCATCGATGGTTTATGATATTCCGCGATCATTCCCGGGTCCGGCAGACGGGCTGATTTATACACCGACGAATCCTGATGGCCGCTTTCGAGGTCCGCTTAACTTACGTGATGCAATGGCCAGTGGGCTGTTACCACCTGCAGCATATGTTGCTGATAGTAGTGGCATGACACAAGTGATTCGTAGAGCGCATTTGATCGGTTTTAACAGCCTAGATGAAAACACCTATGATCTTGATGTCTTAGCACGAGGTGGTGGTGTCTCGGTTCTGGATACGACCTATGCTTATAGTGTATTTGCAACGATGGGTGTCCAGCGTGGGGTCGATACCCAGCCGATTGCGCAGGGATTCCGTGGGCGTAACCCTGTGGCAGTCTTACGCATCGCTGATGCAGATGGCAATATCTTATGGGAATACGACGAAACCACCCGCCAATTGAGCCAAACTAAAGTTTTCCAACCGAGCCTTGCATATCTCGTCAATGATATTTTGAGTGATAATACCACCCGTCAACAAGTTCTCGGCACACAAGACGAAACGCTCCAACTCAATCGTCCATCAGCCGTCGTCAATGGTTTAAGTGCCGACAAGCGTGATAGCTGGACAGTCGGTTATACACCGCATCTTGTCACAACGGTACATCTTGGACGATTAGACGATGCAAATATGAGCCTCGACGATTATGGACGACAGGGATCAGCCCCAATTTGGCGTGCCTTAATGAACTATACACATGATCGTAACGCATTACCCGTCGATGGATGGACGCGACCTGCCGACATCGAAGAATATATCGTGTGTGACATTTCTGGGCTTGTTCCATCTGATACAAGTCCATGCCCAACCCGTCAAGAAATCTTCCCACCGGGGTCACCGTTGTTACCAGATACCTTCTGGCAAACTTACGAAGTCAACACCCAGACCGGACAACTCGCAACCGCGAACACGCCAACCAACTTGAGTGCCGAACAAATCTACTTTGTCCCACCACCGGATATTATCGAATGGTGGACAGAGAGCGGTCAACCTTTACCACCGACCGATTACGATACGATCAGTCGCCCTGAGGTACTTAAAGCCGTACAAATTTTACAACCCGCAGATTTCGCTTATGTCGGCGGGACTGTGGATGTACGCGGTAGTATTGATGATCCAAACATCGACTATTATCAAGTCGCCTATGGTCAAGATGTGAATCCGACTCAGTGGCTTGAAATTGGTGGACAACAGCGTGACTATGCACCGGGTTCATCACTCGGCACATGGGACACATCAAACTTAAACGGTGTATATACCCTACAATTTACAGTTGTCTTCAATGATGGCAGTATCGACACAGATACCAAGCTCGTCACTTTGGATAATACCCCGCCAGAACTGGTTCTACGTACAGGCGATTCAATCAACACCATCCGTTATCCTGCTCAAACGGTCGTATCGCTTATTGCCGATGCCACCGATAACCTCACGATCGAGCGCGTCGAATTTTATCAAAATGGCGAACTCCTCGGCATTGACCGTGAATGGCCCTATGGGTTTGATTATGAGATTAACAGTGTCGGTACCGAGGTCTTTAGTGCAGTGGTATTCGATCAAGTTGGCAACAACTCACAAGCAGATTTGACGGTAGAAATTGTTAGAAGTGGATGATCATCTACTTCTCAAACACCATATATCTTGACGCTTTCAACTAGTGTAAGACCACTGATTTTATTGACATTAAGATATATTTTAACAGTAAATAATCTTTGATAATCGCTACGACATCTCAATTACTGTTTCATATCCTATTAAGCAAGTGTCGATAAACTCCGCTTTTAGTGTCGACTTATACAAAGCTTCTTATAATGGAAAACTATTTATTATCGAGAATGCATCAAATTCGAGATATTGCCACCTTCCGTGCAATAGAACGAATGCCGCATGATCAATATAGCCAAAATGTATCAATAATTATGATGATCACTCATATCATCATTCCACTCATTTTGATGGCATATGCATTATTTGGTGTTTTGACAAATTCTCTAGATCATATCTTGATTCAGTTGTTGGCATTGGTTGTGATTCCCGGAATCGCATTTGCTGTGAACCTTGTTTTATTACGTCGAGCGCTACGTCAACATACAGAACAGCCTGTAAGCCTTATCATTGGCACAAGTATCGCCCTTATTTTAGTTTCAATCTCACTCACAGGTGGACTCTATGCCTCTGCAACATTTGGGTTACTTGTCTTATTTGTAATGGCAGTTATTCTACTCGATTTCAAGATGATGGCCTTTTTCTACAGCATCATCATCACATTTTTCATTGGGTTATTTGTAGTAGAAAATACAGGATATTTACCCTCAATCGTCACATTTGGTTTACATTTTCATCTGTTTATCCTCATTTGTACGTTAACAACACTCTGGTTGATCATTGGGTATCATAAATATGCGTTGCTAAAATCAGGGAAATTGATGGCAGATTTACAAGCTCAACAAGCACGTTACAAAGTCCAGCAAGAGCTCACACAAAATCTTGCTCATGATTTACGAACACCAATTACTGTTATTAGATCCACAACGTATCTCATCAGAAAGCGTCAGGAAAAAGGTATACCAATTGATGAAAAACTGGAGAACCTCGAACGTGTCACCGATAATATGACGCAAATGATTGAAGATTTATTAGCACTGACAATGCTTGACCAATCTTTATCATCCAACACCGAGAGTATTGCTATTGCGGAACTTATCAAGAAGACAATGTCATCTTTAAAAGACTATGCCAACACCAATTCAATTGAACTGTTTTTTTCAGATCATACAAAAGGTGATTTATGTATTATCGGTAGCTTGACCCTCCTTGAACGTGCCATCAGCAATCTGATTGAAAATGCGATTCACTACAATAATGCTGGTGGAACAGTTAAAACAACAATAAAAAATGACAAAGAAAATATTTATATTGCCGTTGCCGATACAGGCATTGGTATCGCACCAGAACATCATCACCAGATATTTGAGCGCTTCTTTCGTGTCGGTGATGCTCGTACCATTAATGATCGACACGGTACCGGTATCGGGTTAAGTGTCGTCAAACGAATTATCCAACTACATGGTGGGCAAATTACAGTAGATAGTGAGTTAGGTAAAGGCACAACATTTACAATCACACTCCCAGTGGCAAAGTCATAGGATGTACTATTTTGGAACGTAGCAACTACGCTTCTTAAAAATTACGATTGCAGACCAAACATCATATTAGCTGATCACTTGCTTATGACTTTTCATCATTTTCCACTATAATATTTATGCTATCAGAGGACAAAACCTCTGTTTAAAGATATTCAACCAATTGTCTTAACCTCAGATAGAAATAAGTTGCATTGATGCTTAGAACCTCGTTGCCTTATGTCCTTGGCCTTGCGTTGGCATGGGGACTCAATCCTGTAGTAAGCCGTGTTGGGATAGAACAAATTACAGTCCTAGAATATACAGGGCTGCGCTTCATCATCGCCGTTGTTATCTTCGCTATCTTGATTCAAGTCCTACCCAATCGACATTGGTCACGTAGTCGCATGGTGTGGATTGATTCATCAGTTATTGGCGTTTTAGGCACAGCGCTACCATTTTTAGGGATTATTGGCTCACTGCAATTCCTATCAGCAGGTGTGACAGCGTTGATGGTAACGGCAACCCCCGCATTCATCGTGACTGCCGCCCATTTCGCTCTTCCCGATGCCAAGCTGACGCGTCTTTCAATACTTGGTGTCTTAATCGCCCTCAGCGGTTCCCTTCTACTTGTTATACTTGGAGAGAACGGCCTGCCAGATATTCAAACAGCTAATCCAATTGGCTACTTGATGATATTTGGTGTCCAATGCTTGGATGCACTAGTCGCAGTCTATATCCGGCGAAGAATGCAAACTTACGATACATTTGAAGTCACAAGCATACGCATGGTTGCCGCCATGTTATTTACATTGCCGTTTGTTCTGGCGTTTGGGACAACAGATTATGGAGCAGTTGATATAAATGGGTGGGGTGCGTTGCTCTTTAGTGCCGTAATCAGCACAGTTCTCGCTCAATTACTATTCTTCTATATAACACGGGTATTTGGAACAACAAGTCTAGCAGTTACCCTATATCTGGTACCGATCGTAGCACTGACTTTTGGTGCAATCGTCTTAGGTGAAGAAATTACAGTTGGTATGCTCGGAAGTATGATATTAATTTTAGTTGGTGTGTTTGTCATTAATCAAGAACGTAGCAAAACATCTACAGCTTGATCCATCAACTATAATCGTTTAATGATGTGAGTACATATCTTATTATGGACAATAAAACCTATACCATTCGTCCCGTAGAGCCAAATGATGCCGAAAGTTACAATGCCTTTATCCGTCGACTAGCTGATGAACCCAACAATGGCGTGACATTCCACCCCAGCGAATTTACAGTAACTGTTGCAGAAGCGCGTGAACGCATTGAAAGCATGCTTGCACTGGATAATTGCATGATTTTTGTGGCTGTGAATGCCGATAATATTGTTGTTGGTGAATGTTCCGGTTCTGCCTCACAACGCCTTGCAAAACAACACAATGTCGGGTTGGGGTTGTCAGTTGATCAAGATTGGCGACGGTTAGGCGTTGGACGCAGTTTGATGAATGCGATAATTGCTTGGGCAGAAGCTAATCCAATGGTGCATCGTCTTGAATTGGAAGTTTTCACTGACAATATCAAAGCGATCAACCTATATATCCAACTTGGGTTTATAGTAGAAGGCACCCGCCGCAACGCATTTGTAAAATACGGCAACTTCAAAGATGCATATATGATGTCGATGTTATTTAACCGCGATGACAACGACAGCTAAATGATGTTGGGTTACCCTCGCCGCTTGCGATCGACGTGCATCAGCAGTGTTTTTTCCGAGGCTTCTTCTTTTCCAACAGGTTGATCAAAATAATCGCCCAGTGACATCACCAACGGAGCTAGCGGGAATGCATCAGGATGATGTTCTAAAACGGCTTCATACGCCGCCCATAAATCCAGACCTTCCACTTGCATCAATGCACCCATCGCAAAACTTGTGGAGCGACTAATACCCGCACCACACGCCGACATAACAATTTTGCCCTGCGTTTTTTGCTCGACGATAAAATCAATGCCACGCTTGAGGGTATCTTGTTTAATCGGCACGCCATCATCAATCGGCAGATATAATATTTCGATATCATCGTGTCGTACATCTTCAGCAAGATGCAACATCGCGCCGATAGTGTAACTATTGAGCAACGGCAAACTCATTGAGTCGCGGTATTTACCAATGAAGAGCCAATCACGAATTTTATGCATCAGAGCTTTCACCATTTATGATATACGAAATTGCAAGTTCCACATTATCCGCGTAATGTGTTGGAACAACATCAGCCTGATAATCTCTTACAGCAATCGATTGACATCCTATTGTGTTTGCCAAAGTAATATCAGATTCAGAATCACCTATGAAATAAGACTTGGATAAATCAACATCATAGTTTAATAGGCACTGTTCGATCATCCCTATGCTTGGTTTATGGCATTGGCAGTCTATATCACGTGCATGTGGGCAAAAATAGGTTTGCTCAATCTTGACGTTTGCCTGCTTCAACTGGGCTATGAAATCTTTATGTAATTTGCTAAAAGTATCATAAGAAATGATATTTTCACCAATAAGATATTGGTTTGTAACAATAAACAATGTGTAGCGGGATGGGATATTTTGAAGCGCTGGTACCGTATCAGAGAATATATCGAGACTCGTGACTTTTGCCCAATCATCATCGGGATAATCTGCTACTAGCGTACCATCTCGATCTAAAAATATAGCAGAAATACTCATGACCTATCCTTATGATCCTCACGTAAAATCGCACGAAAGTGCAGATCCATCGGCACACCATCACGAATAGAATATTTGTAGAATGTGCCTTCGTGTTGCATCCCTGCTTTTTCCATCACCCGACCCGATGCTGGATTATCAATACGATACGACGCACCAACTCGATTCAGTTTGAGGTCATCAAAGCCAAATTGGATCACCCGTTTCAATGCCTCAGTCATGTACCCCTTGCCCCAAAACGGTACACCAATCCAATACCCAACCTCAGCCCGCAGGTGTTTCATTTCGGGACGCAAGCCAATCATCCCCATGAATATATCGTCTTCTTGACGGACAATAGCAAACGTAAAAGACACATCGTTTTCCCAATTCTCACGAACAGTTTTGATAAAATCCTCAGCGACATCCGGTGGGTAAGGATGCGGGATATTCAGTGTCATTTTCGACACTTCATAATCCCCTGCCAAACGCACGATATGAGGCGCATCCTCTAGTGCGAGTTTGCGTAAAATTAATCGGTCAGTTTCTAGATTTGTGATCGCCATTTACTACTCCACATTTGTACTACAGTCAATAGTCTGGGTGTCGTTGGTCGTTGGACGACTCAGCAATGTTAACGGCACTTCGAATGTCTCCCCATTGCGGATGACAATGAGTCGAATCACATCGCCAACCCGCGTATTTAAGACCAAATACGAGACAAGGTCATCCATGTTCTCCACGTAATAATCATTGACGGCAACGATAATATCCCCACCAGAACATACTAATGTCCCGCGCACATCACTGATTTGTTGACCGCCGCGCAAACCAGCTTGTTCTGCTGGTGAGCCAACCGTGACACCACGTAACAACACCCCGCGATTCACTGGTAAGCCAAGCGGTTCAGCTAAACCCGCCACGCCGAATCCATTATCTTCGGGCATAACCGAAATTCCCATCCACGGATATTCAACCCGCCCATTCGCAATAATTTCAGGTACGACCCGCCGCACCGTATCAGCCGGAACAGCAAATCCGACCCCTTGGAACACACCTGTATCCGATCGAATCGCCGTATTCACCCCAACCACTGCTCCATACGAATTCAATAACGGTCCACCAGAATTCCCCGGATTAATTGGCGTGTCAATTTGGATAATCGACGGGTTATCAAAACCAGGCATAACCGTCGCATCAATCAATTCTGCCGAGCGCAAAGTCCGCCCAACACCGCTGACAATCCCAACCGTCATCGAGCTATTCAGCCCGAAAGGATTCCCAATCGCAATCGCACGTTGACCGGGACGAACAGCATTCGAGTCCCCTAATAACAATGGACGCAAGCGTTCCGGCGCAGTCTCAACTTTAATAACTGCGAGGTCGCTAAATGTATCCAATCCGACCAAGCGCCCATTTGTCACATAGCCATCATGGAATGTCACACGGATTGTTTGCGTGTCTTTGGTGACATGCGCATTGGTGATAATATGCCCTGCACCATCATAGACAAAACCCGAACCGCGCGTCAGATCTGGAGTCAGGCCCTCACCATTTGGGATTTCGCCCTCAATATTAACGATCGATGGTGTCGTCCGTTCGTAGATATTCGTGAGTACCAAATACTCAGCATCTGCTTCTTGTACAATCTCATTCGATACAGGTGTAGGAGGTAAGTCGCCTTGTTGACTGATATTTTGTATTGGCAATGCTTCAATCGGTGTGCTGACAATACCTTGCGGGGTTGCATCTTGTGCACAACCAACCAATACCAATACAAGCAGCAGGCTAACCATCACGCGCATGGAATTTCCCCTTGTGTCATGAGTTTAAGATACGGTCTTATTTTAACAGGTCATAGCATGTGTTCAAATATCGTGCAATTTATTCTGCCGGTTCATCATCCAACAGATCCAACTTTGCATATACGCTATTCAAGTCCAGCTTGCAGTCTATTGATGGAAGAAACATGATATCATCGCCAAACGCCTTACTATATAACCAATCTCCGTTGTCCTGACGTAGAAATCTTTCAATTTTCTGTTTATCTTGAGAGACCAATACATACTCTTCAACAGATGGGAGTTGTGTATATTCCTCTAGCTTTTGATTTCTATCAATAATCTCTGTTGATGGTGACAAAACCTCTATAATAACAGTCGGATTCGTAATCGTATCACGCCGATTTTCTAGGAATTCAATTTTGCCACATACCACAACTACATCTGGGTAACGATAGCTAATCTTAGCGTCAACTTTAATACGCGTTTCACTCGCATTGACAATGCAATCTTTTTGCGCCAGTTGTACCGTCAGGCTACTACTAATATTATTGGCAATCGTATTGTGGCGGACAGTTGCTCCTGTCATTGCAATAACTTCACCATTTACATATTCATGGCGACTTGCACTCTTATCCTCAAATTCCAGATATTCAGCTTCCGTCATATGGTTTGGATTATACGGTTGTGCAGACATGGCTATCCTCTCATGCAGTTAACAGAAACTCGTCTTATGCATCAAATTCAACATCTAGATAAACATCAACCATCGCCAAATCAACATTGAGAGCTTCTAATGGAATCGATTCAGTGCGCAAAGTGAATTGTTGTAAAAACCACCCACCATCTTGTCGCGTCGACAACTGTGCATAAAGCTGATTTTGATCAACAACGAGGTAATGCTGTAGCGACTCCAAACTCCGATAAAAGTTGGCTTTGATACCCTTATCAAAACTTTCTGACGAAGCCGATGTAACCTCGACTATCAGTGTTGGATTTATAAGCGTGATATTTTTTTCATCGTCAAATTTAGCTTGACCACAAACAGCACTTACATCCGGATAAAAGTATTTTTTCTCAGCAACTTTTACACGCATCTCACTAGAATGTGTACGACAGCCTGAACCTTTGGTTGCTTGCCACAATGCGCCACCAATATTCAAAATGATTTTGCTATGGGATTCTGTCCCACCAGACATTGCATAAATTTCGCCGTCCATATATTCGTGCTTAACATCAGACGCGTCATCAAAAGCGAGATAATCTTCAACTGTCCATTTTTGTATTGGGTTAGTCGCCATCAATAGCCCTCATCATATACCTATGCTGATTATATCATTCTGTAGACTTTTTATCTTTTTCAACCGCATCATTCTTGAGTTTTTCTGGCTCAAGCGTCGGCAAAATCCGTTTGAGATACAGCCAAGAAGCATACAGCCCAAACGCCGTCAGAATGATACTAAATGCATATGCAGTGACATAACGCGGGATACGCCCCTGTGTCCACAGCAAAAACGGAAAGATAAACAACATCCCACTCCCAATCGCCACCAGCGCAATATTAAGGGCGACAGATCGAAAATTACGTAGGATGTCCCACATGGCGCCAAGACTTAAAGGAATTGCAATGAATACAAAACATACTAAGCTCATTATTGCGGTCACAGTTGGTAGTGAATGTGATTTTGTTTCTGTGATTTCGGCAACTAGCACGATTAATATGAGAGCATATCCAATCCACCCACATGCCAAAAAAGAGGTAGACCAGCGTCCTGCGTTTTGTCGAATATAAGCCGTGGAAGTTGTAACCACTAAGAATGCGGTTGCCAGAGCTAGCCAGAGTTCTAAAAACAAACCCTGTTCAACACTGTCCCATCCATGCAATGGCTCTAGTCCATAGCCTCCAACATTAACCCATTCATAAATGCCAGCAGAGGTACGTACAAGTACACCATCCCACCCCATTGCAAAAATAATGTTTCCACTTTCGGGGTCAAATGTTGCGTCGAACGGCCCTGGATCATCATTTACCGCATTACTATTGCAATTGAATAGGCATTTCCTGGAGTGTCTCAAAACAGATCTGATTTCCTTTCGTATCTCAAATAAATCATATTCTGTGATCCAGTTCACACCGTCATGAGAAGTTTCAACAGTTTCTGCTGGAGACCATCTAATTTGTAACTCTGTTCCAGTAAGTTGTGAAGGAGTATCACATTTTTCAAGATCACTAATCTCTGTAGGCTGCCATGACAAACCACCATCTAGACTTTTATATTCCTTGTGTCCGGGTCCATTAGGATACTCCGCACCAAATAAAGTAGAGGTATAAAGAAAATTATAAATATCCGTATAGCATATTGCCCGCAAACCATAATCTGGGACTATGTGAGGCGGACTTGTTGCCAGCGTCCCCAATAATCCTAAACCTAATGCAACATACGCAAACGGCTTGAGTGACACCTTATCATCGCTAGCCTTTTGCCAGATATATGCACTGATTATCAAAGCGGGCAATGTCAGTAAATCAGTCACATCGAGGCGCAGTTGCCCCTCCCATCCAACAATCGCATAGAGCGTTTCTGTCGTCAGATGATGCACAAATGGAATTATCTTCGCTGTCGCAAACCAGACCCCGATAAACCCGATTGACAGCCCACCAACAATGTCTGTATGGCGTTCCAATCGACGTGGGATAATCCATGCAAACACCAATCCAGCAATAAACGGCGCGAATACCAACCACATAAAATCACCAAGCTTGCCTGTCAGCCATGATGGATGTGCATAGCGCAACCAGTGATCATTAAAAAGCAGGAACATGATAGCCAATAACGACAGCGGGTGCGTCAGACTATGGAACGCTTTCCAGAAAGCATGATTGTAAGGCATATCAGACCTCTTTCTTATCTTTTTCAACCGCATCATTCTTGAGTTTTTCTGGCTCGAGTGACGGCAAAATCCGTTTGAGATACAGCCACGACGCATACAGCCCAAACACCGTCAGCATGATGCTAAATGCATAGGCAGTGACATAACGCGGAATACGCCCCTGTGTCCATAACAAAAACGGAAAGATAAACAACATCCCACTCCCAATCGCCGCCAGCGCAATATTAAGAGCGACAGATCGAAAATTACGTAGGATGTCCCACATGGCTCCAAGACTTAAAGGAATTGCAAAAATAAACATTGCACAAAAGCTAACCAACCCTGCAAAAACAGGTACTGAAACAGTCAAACTTCCACCGCTAGCGGATATTGGATCATGACGTTCGAGGATAACTAGTATCATAATTAGAACGTAAACTATCCAACTAAAAGAAATTACCTTCTTTCGCCCCATTGAAATGTGATGACGAATATACCATGTTGAAGTGACTATAACTAGAAAAGCCGTTGCTATAGCAAGACAAAACTCAAGAAAAATCAAATTATGAAAATCAGTTAGCGAAGGGTTTTCAGGAAGATTATAGTGTCCTACTGTAGACCAAACATATTTACCATCCGACTGACGAACGAGGACACCATCCCACCCCATTGCAAATATATAATTATCACTAGCTTCATCATATACAACACTATGCGGACCAGGATCGTCGAATATTAAGCTAGGACTATAGATATGCAAACGTCGCTTGACATAGCGAGCTTCCTGACGCAAAACTCCAAGATCATAATCGACTTGCCATGACTCTCCATTATCTTCTGAAATCTCGATTTTATCGGCATTTGACCAACGAAATTTTGAGGGTGCATTCTCATCTATTGATGAACCTACGCATTCTTTATTGTTTTCTTCCCAGCGATCACGCCAATTCAATCCACCGTCGTAACTTTCATAAGTTGTTATATTTCCCCACATAGACTGGGTAGTGACGGATAAAAACTCACCGTTGTAGCAGATTTCACGAATACCATATTCAGCATATTGTGGACTATCACTCGCAAGTGTCCCCAACAGCCCCAGTCCCAGGGCTACATATGCGAACGGCTTGAGCGACACCTTATCATCGCTAGCCTTTTGCCAGATATATACGCTAATTATCAGTGCAGGCAACGTCAGTAAATCAGTGACATCGAGGCGCAGTTGTCCTTCCCACCCAACAATCGTATAAAGCGTTTCTGTCGTCAGATGATGCACGAACGGAATCGTCTTCGATGTTGCAAACCAGACCCCGATAAATCCAATCGACAGCCCACCGACAATATCGGTGTGGTATTCCAATCGGCGCGGGATAATCCATGCAAATACCAAACCAGCAATAAACGGCGCGAATACCAACCATGTAAAATCGCCAAGCTTACCTGTCAGCCATGACGGATGTGCATAACGCAACCAATGGTCGTTAAACAGCAACAGCATGATAGCAAGCAACGATAGCGGATGTGTTAGACTATGGAACGCTTTCCAGAAGGGACGATTATAGGACATAGCATATACCTCGAATACAGATGTGTCATCTCCAGTATATACCTAATTTGTAGATTAATTCCTCAAAAATAGGCACGCATTGAATAACCGTAGGCAATTGGTATGGTTACAATGCCCCTAATTTAGGCAAGAAGCGCCCCGTCCGTAGGCGATATTGACCATAATCAGGATATTGTTGCATCAATAGTTCTTCTTCATATAAAGACTTATACGTCAACAACCCGACGAGGAAAATTGTCGCGGTCATCGTGACAATATGCGCATGCCAGATGGTAATCCCAAATGCGACCAGTAAAACACCTGTATAAATTGGATGGCGGATGCGCTTGTACAATCCACTTGTGATGAGTTCAGCACTTTGATTTGGGGTCGGCAAAGCACTCGGTCCACCTCGATTTACCCGACCATGCTCAGTAATCGCCATTAGCGCGACAATAACACCGGCAAAAATCCCAACTCCACCGATAACCCATTGGATAGCAATCTTATCCGTCGGGATTAAAATCGCCCCACCACCAATCACAGCAAATAAGATAAATTGAATAACAACCAGACCAAACGCTTTATTCATGACATCCCCCATGATTATATTGTGCGCCCATATCATACCGAATAATCACGCCAAGCGACAGAAAATCTCGGCATAATCTTCAATTGCAACTAATATAAAGGCCTATGACAATCGGTCATATTCTATTAAGCAAGTCCATGTACAATACGCCTGTTATTTGCCTATTGGATTGGAAAACAATATGTTACATCGCCGTCTAGTCGCTCTAATATTGATAATTATCGTGTTTGCTATGCCCACATTCGCACAAGATGTAGAAGTATTATTTAGCGCGACATTCGATGATGAGACGATTCCCGATGCCCTCAATATCCAATACGGCACATTCGATACTACAGACGGACAACTTGACTACACTGTGGAGGCAGGTGGCTTTATCGTGATTCCATCGGGTATTGATTGGACGGACTACGCCATCGAAACCGAACTCACAATTTTAGAGGGTAGTGTGTGGTTGCAAGCACGCACCGGAAGCGATTTATGTAGCGGCTATTATCTGACACTCAATCCAACCCGCTCAGTTGTCGATTTATCGGTATCTGATACGGAATGCAACTTTACCGTATTAGCAGAAACCGACACAGTGACGATCCCAACCGGGGCATTCACCGCACGCCTTGATGTTCAGGGAAATCAAATCAGTGCATACCTCAATGATGATCTGATTTTATCAGCAACCGACGACCAATTTGTCTCGGGCTATCCAACCCTCAACATCTTCCCAACAGATGAAACTGCACGGGTACAATTTGATAGCATTCAAGTATTTACATTGCCCGATGCCCCAGCACAAACTGATGCAACACCAGAGGTTATCGAAGAAACCATAGCCCCAGAAACAACACCAGAACCACAACCACTAGTTGATATCGACTTACCACCAGTCAACGAAATTCCACTCGATGAAGATCCGAATCGCACGATTGAATCACTGGTTGAGCTAGGCTTAATCCCCAATACTGACGGTCAACTCTATACATCTGATGCAGTTGTCATCGCTCGCATCGGCGCATGGTTCGAGCCACTGTTTGATGATGTGTCATCTCCCCAAGCCGTTATGTCGGGTAACATCTTCTTCCTGCCAAATAACGAGAACGAGACCTGTTTGCTATCGGCACGGATCGAACGTGATGAGCGAGGTACAGCCCAACGTTATCTTGATGTCGGCATAAACGCACTTGATGAGGTCTTTATTGGTGAGACAGCCGATAACGGCGAATACAGCCTCGCAACACAAGAGGGTATGTTGACTGCATCCGGTGGCAATATCTTGTTCGTTAGTTATGGCGACCGTCTCTCGGTTTATGTGAACGGACGCATCGCCTTCCAGAATATTGAAGTCACACGGCGCGATGGTAGCTTCGGCGTATCATCTAACGCGACCACATCATTTACAGTCTGCCATGTGACCAATTTGTGGGTCTATACATTTGACGGTTAGCGATCAGGTGTTCCTAATTCAATCAGCACACCGTCTCTAGACCAATCAACCATATCTTGTTCGAGGGTATATTCGCCTGTGCCCTCTAATAACACCATACCCGTCCCGCTGATAGCGGCTTGAATATTGATGCCTTGCATAACCACAGCCATATCTTCACCAGAAATTACAGCACTTCCATCAAACCGCCGATAAGTATGCGTTGTATTGCCTCGTGTTGTCCGTTCATTATGGAAATAGCGTTTATTGCTCTCCACCTCAATCGACGTATCGCCACTACGATCAACAATAAATAACATACCCTTGCCCGTAATTGTGATCACCCCACTGCCACTCATTGCAACTGTGCCATCACCCTCAGCCGTTATCGTGCCATGCATCGGGATAATATCTTGCGCTGAAAGTACCCCAACCCCGATTATTAGTACAATGACACTCACTACCCATTTGTGTAACATCTATGTTCCCATCACGTTAGAATTCCGTTGCAATGATAATACGCACAAGATATTGGCAGGGTGTTGATGAAGTGCAAAAAAGTTGTAAAATTTGTATGCCATGTCATTTAAATTGCTGTTGATTAAAAGCCTCCAAATCGCCATTTCGATATATAATAGAGTTACACCAACTTAACATCACGACCTACACCTATGATTACTCAGCTCACACAAGCGCAACTCGATCAAATTAAAATATATACGAACAAGTGGAACGATCTGTCTACAACAACTACCCCAGCCAATCGCCCACAAGCAGAAGACGCGATTCGCCTCGCGTATAAATTAGCCAATTGCAAACAACCAGATCAAATCATCTGGTTTGATTCGCCGATGGCATTATGTGATTATCGTACTACGCTAGACACACTCAACCTCCGCTTTAAACTGTTCACCATGATGCAATCCAAAGCAAAACAAGCGATTGCGAAACTGTTTACAGTTGATCAATACAATACAATTCGAGTACCCGGCTGGAGTTTGTTTCAAGCAGCCAGTGACACGTTTCAATGGGATGTTGCCATAGCCATAAATAACAAGACCTCGCATATGTTTAGCGGACAAATGGTAAGCCCACGAGATGATTCCTATTCAATGTGTCAATATGACTACTGCATCAACATGCTTGGTTTGACCGAGCTATCGCAATTTGTGGGTGGTTTGATCGCAGTTGCAGAACATGCCGGATGGTGGTGTCCAACCGAGACAGTCTGCCTTGTTGCCGAACGTCCCTGCGCGGTTCGATATGATGCAAACAATGCGATTCATAGTGACAACAGTTGTGCAATTGAATACCCTGATGGCTGGGGCATTTATATGTGGCGTGGTGTTGCCGTACCAGAGCATGTGATTTTACGCCCGCACGAGATCACACCCGATGAAATTATGTCAGAATGGAATGCCGAAGTCGCCCGTATCATGCTCGACCGCTATGGACAAGATAACTTCATCCGCAACGGCGGATTCACAATACAACAATCCGATGATTATGGGGATTTGTATCGCATCGAATTCGAGGAGCACGGCGATGAGCCAATCGTTGCTGTCCATGTTAAAGACCCAAGCACCGACCGTGAATACTTTTTATACGTACCACCACATATCCTCACCGCCCATGAAGGTGTCGCGTGGACATTCGGCTATGACAACCCATCCGATTACAATCCACTCAAGGAAACATAAACAAAAAGCATAAGGTCATGATTACAAAACTAACAATCAGCCAAATCAGTCAACTTAAAGCATATGTCGAAAAGTGGCAAAATATGCAAATCCTGACTCAGTCAGCAGATCGCTATGCGACTGAATATAGTGTCTGGGTCGCGTATGCCAACGCTGGATTACCTCCACCTCAAAAAATTGTCTGGCTTCAGTCTCCTTATGAGATGTTAGAATCGATCAAAAAAGTGCTATCAAATGATCCGAAGCTATTCAAAAAATTGGCAGGGAAAAATGTTACTTCAAAAATTGAGCGGTCTATTTTTCAGGAATTTAATGATGTAATGCAAACATCTCTAGACAGTAAAATTCATAATGTCTTAAAAATGATTTTTAGGTTAGTTACCCGTGACTCAACATACTTAACTACTGTCGACCATATTGATAGATCATTAGAGAGAACATTCCGGCGATATATACGTCAATCTGGTAAGCGTGTATATATCCCGTTTCCGTCCAATACACAAAGACTCTATCAACCACTCTATTGGCATTACGCACGCCACGAATTAGGTCTCTTAGAAGAAACCAAAAATTTAGCAAACCTACACGCCATTCCTAAGAACGTAGACTATTGGTTATCTTTTGAAAATATATGTTTTTTATCAGAGCAACCTGAATACATCAGCTTAGATGAACATGGTAGATTACATTCTGAAAATCGAGCAGCCCTATCATATGCTGACGGTTGGGAGATATATGTATGGCACGGAGTGCTGGTTCCAGAGTATGTGATTATGTATCCAGAAGATATTACACCAAATAGGATTATCGAGGAGCGCAATCGTGAAGTCGCCCGTATCATGCTCGAACGCTATGGACAAGATAACTTCATCCGTAACGGCGGATTCACAATACAACAATCCGACGATTACGGGGATTTATATCGCATCGAATTCAAGAATCACCGCGATGAACCAATCGTTGCCGTCCATGTTAAAGACCCAAGCACCGACCGTGAATACTTTTTATACGTGCCACCACATATCCGCACCGCACATGAAGGTGTTGCATGGACATTCGGCTATGACAATCCATCCGATTACAATCCGCTCAAGGAAACGTAGATTAGGCTCTCCATCAAATATCCAATCTTATGACGTATCGTTTGTCATTTCTGCACATACTTCCACTACCAAACACTAAACCTATGGGTAGTTGATTATTCTTTGCCGATTCGTTACCATGAGGAAATATTAACAGCGTGTTGTTATTAATATGTTGTTTCTAACAAAGTATTGATACTCCCATAAGGCATATGCAAGAAGTGCTGGTATAATGGAGTATACGTATGAATTGTCGAAAGTGTCCTTAGGGACTACTGTTTGGAGGTATATACCGTGCCGAATAAAATGGAACGCTTTACACAGCGGGCGCGGCGCGTACTGAGCTTGGCGCAAGAAGAGGCAGAACGTTTACAGCACCATCAAATTGGGACTGAACATCTTCTCCTTGGACTTATGCGCGAAGAAGGTGGCGTAGCTGGTCGAGTTCTGCGTGATTTAGGCTTAGACCTTCGCCGTGTAGAAGAATTAGTCACCCGTCTATCAACCTCGGAAAATAAATCTACCAATACCCAACTGGATTTGTCACCCGGCACAAAAAAGGTGCTGGAACTTGCTGTTGATGAAGCCCGTCGTATGGGTCATCATTATATTGGCACCGAACACTTATTACTGGGGTTAGTCCGTCAACAGGAAGGCATTGCACTGGATGTATTGCGTCGTCTCGGCGTCAGTCCAGAGGAAGTGCGCCGTCAAACGCGTAAAGTCCTGCAAGAAAGTCCTGTTCAATCCACACAACAAAATAAAGAACGCCCACAGAATAAACCACGTCAAAGTGGTGACAAGACACCGCTTGTCGATCAATTAGCAACCGACCTGACTGCCCTCGCACAAGATGGCAAGCTCGATCCTGTTGTTGGTCGTGAGATGGAAATTGAGCGTGTGATCCAAGTTCTCAGCCGTCGTCGTAAAAACAATCCAGCCCTCATCGGTGAACCCGGTGTTGGTAAAACTGCGATTGTCGAAGGATTGGCGCAACGTATTATCGAAGGCGACACACCAAAGCCATTGTTGAACAAACGTGTGCTTCAGTTGGATGTCGGCTCCTTGGTTGCTGGCACAATGTACCGTGGTCAGTTCGAAGAACGCCTCAAACGCGTGATTGAAGAACTCAAATCATCTGACACCATTCTCTTCATTGACGAAGTCCATATGCTCGTCGGTGCAGGGTCAGCTGGTAGCAGTGTTGATGCCGCTAACATTCTAAAACCCGCTCTCGCGCGTGGTGAATTGCAATGTATTGGTGCAACCACACTCGATGAATACCGTAAACACATCGAAAGTGACGCAGCACTCGAACGTCGTTTCCAACAAATCCAAGTTGATGAACCGACCATCGAAGAAACCATCGAAATTTTACAGGGCATTAAATACCCTTATCAAGATCATCACAATGTAGAAATTACAGACGAAGCAATCGAAGTCGCGGCAAACTTATCCGCCCGTTACATTCCAGATCGCTTCTTACCAGACAAAGCAATCGACCTGATTGATGAAGCGGCTGCTCGTCTGCGTATGTACAAAAGCCCAGAAGCTGCATCCGTCCGTCGAATCACTGACGAACTCGATGTACTCCGTGACGAAATCGAATTGGCAACCGAGGATGACGATCAAGAAGAAATCGAAAGCCTCAAAACCCGTGTCGAATCATTAGAAGCATCCCTCAACGATGTCCAAGCAAATTGGAATGACGAAACCGGTCAACCACGTCTCGTCGGCGAAGACATCAGCGAAGTTGTTGCTATGTGGACAGGCATTCCTGTTACCCGCATCGCCAATGAAGAAAGCGAACGCTTAATGGAGATGGAATCCAAACTCCACGAGCGTATCGTCGGACAAGACGACGCGATTGTTGCCATTAGTAAAGCGGTTCGTCGAGCCCGCGCTGGTCTCAAAGACCCACGCCGTCCAATCGGTTCATTTATGTTCCTTGGCCCAACAGGTGTTGGTAAAACTGAATTGACGAAAGCACTTGCCGAATTCTTATTTGGTAGCGAAGACGCCTTAATTCAACTCGACATGAGTGAATTTATGGAACGTCACTCCGTTGCACGTCTCGTTGGTGCGCCTCCAGGATATGTCGGTTACGAAGACGCAGGTCAATTGACCGAAGCCGTTCGTCGCCGTCCATACAGCATCATCGTGTTTGACGAAATCGAAAAAGCCCATCCAGAAGCCTTCAATATGTTATTGCAGGTGATGGAAGAAGGTACATTGACGGATGCACGCGGTCGCCGTGTTGACTTCCGTAACGCAATGATTGTCATGACCAGCAACGTCGGTGCAGACCTCATCAAACGCAACTCAGGTCTTGGGTTCACAACCCCGCTTGACGGCGAAAAACTCGACGACGAAGCCTACGAAGATATGAGCAAGAACGTCATTGACCAATTGCGCCGTATGTTCCGTCCAGAGTTCTTGAACCGTGTTGATGCCAGCATTATCTTCCGCTCACTCAGTCGTGAAGAAATCAAGCAAATCGTTGACCTAGAACTAAACAAAGTTCGTGAACGCCTGCTTGAACATGCGATTACCCTCGAAGTTGCTGACGAAGCACTCAGCTGGTTAGCTGAAAATGGCTACGATGCCGAATTTGGTGCGCGTCCATTGCGCCGCTTGATTCAGCAAGAAGTTGAAGATGCCCTATCAGACGGTATTCTGTCCGGTGACTTCAGCCTAGCGAGTGTGATCCGTGCCGAAGTTGACGACGACGATAACATTGTCCTCCGCAACATAGAAGACGATGAAATCGCTGACGAGCTCGAAGCACAAGTCTAAGACTTAACACATCTGAAATTTCGAAAGGGCGTACCATACAGTGCGCCCTTTTTAATTTCAGCTATTCATATCATGTTTAAAGAATCTTATGTTATCGAGTTATCATCTGGGCCACTACTATTGGATTTCTTCAGACCAGAGACAGCCGTATCATCACCACCTGCACCGATATAATTCTGCTGTGAGGCAAACTGCTGTAGCATTGTATTGACTTCCTTCAACGGCTCCAGCAATACATCTTCTGTGATTTCTTCTGGTGCAAGAACAGTTGGTGCAGTCGGTATACCAACTTCTTCTGTCGGTGCGGTCGGGATTCCGGCAACTTCCTCATCACTGCGCCCTGTCGCTAGACTCGGACGCGCAAAATAGATAATCTCTGATAGTTCAGCCGGATCCGTTAGATCGTAGGTCTTACCGCGCACACGATTCCCCGAATTCCCCTCGATTGTATGGATAGTCTTTGTATCGGAGTCATATCTTTCGACTAGCGTTGTATGGCTTGCCCGCTTAAATTTACCTTTTACAGAATACACATTCGCATTGGCATACTTATCATTGCCATCTTTGGTGGAGTCACTACTGCGTACATCCATAATATCGCCTGCCTGCGGCGTAAAGCCTTGATCTTCAAAGAAGGTGTCGATCGTTTCTTTCTTCTGCTCAGCGTCATCCTTCAAATCTGCGATGTCACGTGTCAACTTATTGAGCTCAACCTTCTTCTTGAAGTTGGCTTTAGAATCATCATTTTTGCTACTTGTCCCGAGCATCCCACCACCATATTCTTCGCTCAGGTCATAATTCTTATATGTCTCGCCCTTTCGAGCAAATGTCCCGATAACTTTATAACCCGATGCTTGATGGAATTTTTTGATGCCTGTCAGTTTGCGATAATTATACGTCGCAAACCACGCACACCAATTTGCACCGCTATTTTTACTGTAGGCTTCAATCATCTCCCCTTGGTTTTTATCGGTGGTCTCCCAATTCTTACCCCCCTCATGCAAAATCGAACCCAAGAAAAATTCCATACGAGCGATAGCCGCAGCCGCTTCACCAAGAATGCGCGTTTTCTCATCAGCAACGGGTGTTTCTTGCTGGACAAATGTATCCACCATGTCGGGATATGATGGCGATATATCGAGCAGACCACGCACCGTCTCAACCAGATTCATGGCAGCTGCTTGTCGCGCTTCTTCGCGCTCTTTGGCATTCTCAATACTTTCAGTGAGTTTAATCTTCTGGAGCGCAATCATTGTCTTGTGACGATAACGCGCTTTGACTGCCTCTTTTTTCTTATTACGCGCTTGCATATATCCACGTGGATTATCATCGGGATTTATACTTTCCAATTGTTCTGACCAATAAGCCACACGCGCATTATTCAATAGGCGCAGATTCGACGCTGCCCCCGTTAACCGCACTTCAGTTTTTTCGATTTCATCGGCTTCGAGGTAAGCTTCTATCGTTTCAATCTTACGATCAACTTCATATATCGCGTAGCTATTTGCGGTCGATTCATTAATGGACTGATTCAAAATGGGTGCATCCGGATCCACAGGTGCACGTTGGATCAAGCGATTGACAAAGTGATTACCATGTGTCTGACTAAAAAGCCGGATAGCATGTGGATTAAGCTGAGTCGGATCATTGAGAGCCCGTTGCATGAGCGAAATATCCAATCCCGACATCGTTGGAACTGATGATTTACCAAGCGAAGATAATGATTTTAGGGCTGTCGATTCGCATTTAGTAGAGGACTTATCCTGTGTTTGTTTGGCTGTCACGCAATCATCCCATCTCCCAAATCGTATGGTTTCATAATAACCGGAAACGAATATGATGTCACCTCTCCAAAGAGGGGTGCGCCGAGAATGCATCGTATTTCATATATAAGGCATGCCATCCTCTTCGGTTTTAGTGCCGTGTTATAATAGAGTCAATCATATAGGCGAGGACTAACTATGGCGATTCAACCCATTACAAAAATTACAGCCGAATCGTACTTTGAATTAGAGGACTATCAAACACATGACCTTATTCAACTCGTCAATGGTGAGGTAATTATTGGTATGCCACCTATTCCGAACCACCAACGCATTGTGCGCGAAATCTTGGTTATGCTGACCTTACTGGCACGTAAAATTGGTGGTGAGGCATTCGACTCTCCTATTGAATTATATCTCGACGAACACAATGTCTTCGAACCCGATGTACTTTATATGTCACCAAACAGCAAATGTGAGGTGAAAGGTAAACGATTAGAAGGCGCACCCGAACTCATCGTCGAAGTCCTCTCACCAAGTACAGCCAAATATGACAAGCGTGAAAAATATGCCACCTACGAACAACATGGCGTACAAGAATACTGGATTGTTGACCCAGTCCACGAATTAATTGATGTGTGGGCATTAGATGGTGGCAAGTTTGTACATCAAGGCGCATACAGCACTGACGACACATTCAAGTCACAAGTACTCAAGGCCGATGTCGAAGTAAAGACACTGTTTGATAGTTAGAAATCGTCATTTAGACTATCGTCTGCCCAACGCGCAACATTTTCTTGGATATATCTACAAATCTCCACGAAACATTTCTGGTTAAATAATACGATCGTGGTAGCGCATCGGTAAGGTTGTCTACGCGCTTATCAGTAAGCAGAGAATTATTTGGATGATAGTTAAATCTTTCTTTAAGCAAAACTCAGTTTACTAGTAATTTTTAAAACCTTAAAACTTGATCTTAAGCAATTCATTTAGATCACTAATCGTATAATCAGGGGAAAATCCAAGGCTATCTGACCAAGTAAAGTTCTTTTGTATCCAGACCGATGTCATACTAACCTTATGAGCTCCTATAATATCCGTATTCGGATTATCCCCGATGAACACACAATCTTTAGCGTCAACATTTAGGCGGTGTGTAGCGCGCCAATAAATCTCTGAATCGGGTTTATGAACCCCTTCTTCACCAGACACTAAAATCGTGTCCACTAAATCTGCAAAAGGAGTGCTATCAATCTTTGCTCGTTGTGATTGGCTTGACCCATTGGTAAGAATCCCTAGTTTGTAACCTCGAATTCGAAGATGCTTGAGGGTGTCTTCAGCATTGGGTGACATCTGACACTGCACCCACGCAGTACTATGAAAATCTAAAATGAGGTCGTCAACAGATAGTGGTAAATCAAACTAAGACTTGAGTGCTGTAAACATCTCTTGTTTGTCCGCGTAGCCATTTTTATCTAGTGTCATAAACCGACTGCGATAGGTCTCATACAGATAGTGTTTGTCTAACCCAAACCGTTTATATTGTTCTTTAACAAAGTGTTCTACAGTTGCTGTTCGGTCAGTCAAGGTATCATCGAGGTCAAATATAAATGCTTGTGGCATATTTTTTGTCCTTTATATTCTTTAAGGCTACTTTCAGTATCTTTCACACGAATTCAATTATCATTTTGATGTTCGTACTATCTACTCGTCAAACGGACCAAAGTAATAATACTCCAGAATCTGGCGCGTGAGCGGGGCGGCAATCGCTGAACCATCACCAGCGTTTTCGACCATCGTCACGATTGCAATTTGCGGATCGTCAGCAGGCGCATACGCGATAAACCAACTATGTGGTTGTGCGCCTTCACCCGGGGCTTGGGCGGTTCCGGTTTTACCACACACACCTATATCGAGTAGTGGTGAATTACGGAAAATATGTGAGGCAGTCCCTGTACGTGTCGAGATGACATCGCACATACCGCCTCGAATAACATTAAGCGTATCGGCGCTAACTTCTGTATCTTTGATCACATCGCGTTCAGCCACAATCGTTCGTTGATCGAGGATACCACGTTGACGCACCAATTGTGGCCGGAGCAAATACCCCCCATTCACAACCGCAGCATACATGCGTACCATCTGCAACGGCGATGCCTGCACCTCGCCCTGACCAATCGACAAGTTCACAGCAAAGGCATACGACCATGGCAAACCTGATGTTTGCAATACATTATCTGGTGTCGGGATATTTCCGGGAGATTCTTCAATATCGGTTAATCCCGTAAAGTCCCCGAGTCCCATCAGCAACGCATATTTCGAGAGCAAATACGGATCTTCGGCATTTAATCTAAAGCCAACTTCATAATAAAACGGGTTGCAACTATTCGTGACAGCCGATTGTACCGTCATCCGACCATGACCACCCGCTAACCAGTCATAACGAAAATCCCCATTATGATTCCAGATCCCGTTACAAAAATACGCTGTCTCATCAATATAGACACCGCTTTCCAAGGCAGCTACCGAACTCATGATTTTCATGACCGAGCCTGTCGGATAAACACCCTGCGTCGGGCGATTAAGCTGTGGCACACGATCATCTTCTGCCAGATCTTCCAACACAAGGTCAGCGACTTCACGCCCGACAGCGGGGAATGGATTTTGTGCGTTGCCCTCAAATGTCGGATAGCTCGCCATCGCTAAAATTTCGCCATTATTGACATCCATCACAACAACCGAAGAGCCCGCCGACGTAGCCCCCCATGTGCCAGAATTTTCGATATAGGCTTCGCCAAGAACACGCAACGCATATTCCTGCAAGCCAGAGTCAATCGTCAACCAGAGGCTTTCGGGGATTTGTGAGCGCACTTCAGCAAGTGTCCGGAGGCGTTCACCTGTCGGCGAGACAATCACCAAACGCCCCCCCGGTTGACCCGCTAATGTATCATTCCAGCTTTCTTCAATGCCCGCTTTACCGATAATTGTCTCGGCATTAAAGCCAATCGCTTCCAGATCATCAATTTCGTCTTCATCCGGATAGCCAACATGTCCGATCACATGAGGCATCAATGACCCACGCAGATAACGACGTGTCGCTTGTTGGCGGAATTCAGCACCACATTTTTCTTCAACTTCTGCATTGCGTTGGAGGAACACAGCTGGCTCCATCACCCCTGCATCGACTTCCCAGTTCACACCAGACCGCACATCAAACAGATCAACGATTTCTTCAAAGTCTTTATCGACCGTCTCACTCAAAACTTGGAAACATGCCGGACGGTCGGGAATATCTTCATTACTCACAAAGACACGCACAACCCGTCCATTTTGGTCGGCAAGTACTTCACCATCGCGGTCATAAATATTGGCACGACTCGGAATTTGTGGCTCGAAAACGAGTGTCGCACCATTACCCATTTCTCTAAAAATATCAGCTAATGACCATGCAACCCGCCATTCACCATTTTCAGGGTCAATCACCATCCGCAACTCGCGGTCAGTATCTGTAAATTGTCCCAGAATCCGCGTATCGAAGGTCATATCATAATTAAACACAACAATCCGCACACCCTCACGTAACAGCGACTTAGCTGTATAGTGAATTGAACGGAACGTCATTGTTGTTTGAGCTTGGTCGTACAAACTGCGGAATGTCTCTAGAGGTGTTGATTCTTGGTTGCGGAATGTAAGCAAGCTGTGCATTGCGTCAAAATCTTGTCGTCGCCACGCATCCAAATACAACCGCGCAACCCGATCTGCCGCTTCGAGATCAGCAGGCGATGTCGGACTGGGTTGAATCGTTGGCAAGGGTTCAGCTTGGTGGGCGACCTGCGGGCGGCATCCAACCAAGACAATAAGAATAACAAAGGCGATAATTCCAAAACGACGCACACTAACCTGCTTTTTTCATGATGAATCTACATACGGTCTATTATACCCGAAACCCGTTTTGAAGCGACTCACACCTGCTTAACGTTTGTCACGCACATACTCAGCAGCAAGCAAACCCGCCTTGACATGATAAGCAATCAAGTCGCGTATCGGTACAATGCGATAATTCAGCTTATTTTCGATACTTTCCCAATTACGACGAGTAATTATCCCCAAACACACTCACGAGTAATTCTGCCAATTTTTCACGATCCGGTACCCGTACCGACCCCGTTGTTGACCCATAGAAAAAACTATATTGCTCATTGAGCGAGCCAAACTGTAAATTTTCCTCACTGATATTCATCAAAGACAAACCAACATAAACAGCATCTTGTGGTTTGAGGTTACTGACAACGTTATTCGAAAATTGCGCCCAGATATTAGGGGCTTCGCTAATGACAAACTGCAAGACAGATGGATCAGCCAAGCGATCACGAATCGCACGAATCACCTGTAGTTGACGCTCAACCCGCAAATAATCATTATCGGCATGACGGGTACGTGCAAACCGTAGCGCATCATAGCCATCAAGGAGATGTGTACCAATCGGCAAATAAAATGGATCATAGCCAAAGTTCATATCTGGATAAGTCGTATCATTGATTGGATAAGTCGTTGTAATTTCAACCCCACCTATCGAATCAACCAGCCCGATAAATCCGTTAAAATCAACAAGCACATACGCATCAATATACATACCGAGATTATGCTGGATGACCTGCCGTGTGAGTTCGGGTCCAAACCCTTCTTGACGTAATTCGCCTCGCACCAATAAGGTATGTACCGAAACCAGTTCACCATTTTCTGGCAATGCTAGATGAATCGTACGCGGTATACTCAAAACACCAGCACGATTCGAAAGCGGATCAATACTTGCTATCATGATCGTATCGGAGCGGAATGTTAGTGAGCCACCCTCAGATGGACGACGATCAATTCCCATGATCAGAACCGTATAGCGGTCGATTCCATTCCAATTAAATTCGTCTTGTGCATGTACAACGGGCAAAGAAAACAAAATGCAGAGGATGATGACTAGTCGTTTCATAAGATACTCGCAGATGATTACAGGCTGGATATGGTTTCAGCATATCACAAAACCTGCAATCATAACCTGACGCAATCTATACGTTACGCACTCATCCCATTGAGCAGATTTAACAAAGTGTGCAACATCACATTTGCCCCGTTAATGCAATCCGCATCGTTGGTATATTCAGCCGGATTATGACTAATGCCATCAACCGACGGCACAAAGAACATCGCAGATGGTGCGATCGTTGCCATTGTCTGTGTATCGTGTCCAGCAAAACTAAGCAGACGACCGTGCGTTAAATTGAGCGCATCCGATGCGGATTCTATCGCAGTCATGACAGTCTCACTCATCAATGCAGGGTGAACATGAGGGGTCGCTTCGTAGCTCACATCAAGGTCAAATTCTTTCGCGCATTCGTCAAGCAAATTGAGTAAATCTGTCTGCATCCGCTCAAGCTCTGCTGTAGACCCATGACGAAATTCTAACGCACAATACACCTCAGCGGGGACGATATTAAACGCTCCGGGTTTTGCTGAAATTTTGCCAACGTTACACACCCCCGGGGTATAATTGTCCATAATGTATTGCTTCGCCTTGAGCACAAATTGTGCCGCACCCCACAGTGCATCTTTACGCATGGTCATCGGCTTTGTACCCGCATGCGCAGCTTCACCTTTGAATGTCACATGAAATGCCCGCATCCCGACAATCGCATTCACCACACCAATGTTCATACCAGCGTCCTCTAAACGCGATCCCTGTTCAATATGAAGTTCCACCCAAGCCATCACATCATCACGTTTAGCCGACAACATCGATTCGCGGGTCAGCTCAGCATTTTTAAGGCGTTGCTCCAAGTCATCGACACCGATCTTTGTATGAGAGAAATCACTTTCACTTAATTGCCCAACCACAGCCCGACTCCCCAACAACCCCATGATTGCACCTTCTTCGTCGGTGAAGTTGATCGTTTCTAAGGTGATTGCAGGCGTGATGCCATTGTCTTTCATTGTGCGGAGCGCTTCAAATACAACCAGCACACCCAATGGGCCATCATATCGCCCACCATTGGGCACACTATCCAGATGTGAGCCAGCTAAAATGCGCTTTTCAGTTTTTGGATTGCTATACAGAATCGCTGACTGATTCCCCGCACCATCAATCGCATAATCTAGTCCTGCTTCTGCAACTTTATTTTTGAACCACTCGCGCCCTTCAATATCTGCAAGCGTTAATGCTGACCGAGAGACACCGCCATCTGCTGTCGCACCAATTTTTGCAAGTTCATTCAAGTCACTCATGAGACGTTCTTCGTTAATCTTGAGCATAAGATTCACTTTCTATGTGATAGTCATTATGCGTCAAAGGGTAACCCATTCTAGTACCTCGAGCAAGAATCGCTATCTCAAATTCACGATAACGATGGGTTCCTCCATCTTATCTTTGTGTCCTCTGTGCCTCTGTGGTTATTATATGCTTTTAATTTTCAACAGGCGCTACACCCTTCAAAATGTAGAATCCAGCCACCCCTGCGATGAACGATGCCAGCAAAATCCCGACCTTAGCAATATCTGCCGTATGATGATCTGTCACATAAGCAAGCTCCGTCACAAACAGCGACACCGTAAAACCAATCCCTGCAAGTAAGCTTGCCCCATGAATATGTCGCCATGTCAGCCCCTTTGGCAACTCACACAACTTAAATCTCACCATTAGATAGGCAAATAGCGTGATCCCAACTTGCTTACCAACCAACAACCCGAAGATAATCCCCAAGCTGACAGGATGTGTAATCGTCTCAATGATATTGCCAGATAATGTCACCCCTGCATTTGATAGTGCAAACACAGGCATAACCACAAAGGTGACCCATGGTTGTAAGTTATGCTCTAACTGCACTAGTGGTGGCTCAACATCATGAATCGCTTCTTCAATCTCAATCACTGCTTTGGCTTTATCATGCTCACTGAGCAATTCACGTCCATGATGATCGCCTGCTTCCAAACGCGGCAGTTTATCGTAAAGCAAATCGAGAAAACGGTCAGGATCGATCAAAGAATGCGCAGGGATAACCAATGCCACCAGCACCCCACCAATCGTCGCATGGATACCCGATGCCGCAAAGCCGAACCAAACACCAATGGATAACACAAAATAGATAAACGGTGTATAGATACCAAGTCGGCTCATCACCAACATCACAAACCAGAATACAAACGCGATCACCAATCCGAGCACAACAATCTGTTCCGTGTAAAAGACCGCAATCACAAAGATCGCACCAAGGTCATCCGCAATTGCTAATGCCGCCAGAAAGACTTTGAGACTTAATGGAATACGCTTACCCAGCAACGCAAGAATTCCCAACGCAAACGCAATATCCGTAGACATCGGGATACCCCATCCGGCAATGCCATCAGTGCCAAAGTTAAATGCCGCAAATATCGCTGCTGGAACAATCATGCCACCCAGTGCGGCTGATACCGGCAGTAATGCTTGTCGAGGTGTAGATAATTCACCGACGAGCACTTGCTGTTTAATCTCTAATCCCACCAATAAGAAGAAGGACATCATCAACCCTTCATTCACCCACTGGTGTAAGGTTAATGCCAGTGTCTCTTCACCAATCGTAATGCTAAGTACTGTACCCCAGAGATCATGGTAAACATGTGCGAACGGAGAATTAGCCCAAATAAGTGCGATGATCGCACATACTAACAACAATACACTCCCAACAACTTGTGAGCGTATAAACATGTGAAAACTATGTAACGCTTGTTCAATGGGCTCAGGACGAGCTCTGCCTGCGATGAGATGACGAATAATCGTAGGAGTCTGTGCCATATCACACCACCAATCTGAGTAAAGATGAATCAATTTCAGTGTAACCGAGTTTAATATTATGCATAGATAACAAATGTCATCGTTTGAAACTGCGAACGCAATTTTTCAGTGTATGCTCAGATTCTTTGATTTCGGCAAAAACTTATACCCTTAGTTTGTTAGCAAATAATTTGTTTGATAAAATCATTTACATTTACTCATGCAATTAACGAAAGGCCTAATAATGTCAGGGAATTGGTATAGTGGACTTTATCAGCGCATAACTGATGATACACAGCGTTATATCCTAGAAGGAAAAGACCTTGCGTTACATTATGCAGATTTATTGCGTAATTATGACAATATTGAAATTATAAGTGATAAAAATGTACCAGATGAACGTAAATTTAATTACGCCAAAATTGACGAATTATATAATCGTGTTCGCTCTGATATGATTAAAATAGCAGTATGTGGTGCATTTTCATCTGGCAAGAGTTTCTTAATTAGTGGTCTGCTAAACCATTTACAATATGCACCCAAACCGAGCGAATTGAACCCTGCTGAAATTGATGATGATTGGGTTGTTCTCTTACCCGTCGCAGCAGAACATACCACGAATTGTACTGTGAAGATTTTCGCATTACCTGAAGGAAATGAAACACCATACCTTAAATTACGGTTTAAAGAATCCGATAAATGGCATCGTGTGACGGATGAGAATGCAACTATAGAAGATGTTCGTATTGAATTGCTCAAGTATGTAACAACTATTAAAGAGCATCGCGAACTACGAGACCTAATGTTTCGTAATTATAGCACTGTCGAAGCACATGTGTATCTAAATAATATGGAATTCCCAGCAATTATATATGATTTGCCTGGTTTAGGCGGCATTAACACTGACGGGCGACAAGAAGAATATGACAAAATCTTTAAGAAACGTGTTAACGAAGCAGATTGTATCATTTATGTAACTAGTGCAATACGTGAATTAACAAATCGCGAATTAGATTTATTGCGTGAACTTGAAAACAGTATTCACCGTAATCCATTACAACACACATTTTTTATTGTGTCTCAAATTGATCGAGCTCCACGTGATTATCAACGGATTGTTGATATTAACAAAAACTATCTGATGAAAAATTTTGAGACAGATGGAGTGCCGAATGAACGATTTATTGGAGATAACTTTATTCCTGTCTCACCTGCACAGGAATCAAAGACCCACTATAGACTTGAACATGACGAAATAAAACAAGAGCATGCTGATATTGCAATAAACAAGAGTGGTATGCCAGATTTGAGAGACCGCTTAAGAAATTACCTATGGAGAATTTCCGGGCCTAAACACCAAAAAGAAATACTTGAAGAATACATTGAATTTTTATCAGCATTATATGAAGATGCAAATGCGCCTATTACGGCTTACTCAGAACCCATTGAGGATGGTGAAAAGAAATTGGCAGAAATTCAACAAGAACGCGAATTTCTCAAACAGCAACGTCAAGATATGGAAACCATATTAGACTCGACTTATGCGCCACATATTGCAGAAGTCTTTGGAGAAGATTTTTCCAGTCAACTTGCAGACTATCTTGAACATAAGCTTGAGGCTGTTCTCACCAAAAAAGATGTTACTAAGCCAGAAGTTCGCAATGAGCTTTTACGATCTCAACGCCGATATGCGGAAGACTGGTTTATGGTAGAAAACGGTTTGCATGACAAAATGCAACGTGCCATTGAAGAATATGATGCAGATATGAGTTACCAGTTTGATAAGATGGTCAAAAAACATGAAGAGAAATACAACGTACAATTTTGGAAGGTGATTAGTAACTTTCAATCAGCAAATTCGATTGTTACTGGATCCGATTCTAAAGCAATCGCTGATCATGCTGTAAATGTTGCAGCTTTATTGTTTGGTGGGGGCGGTGGTTTGACAGGTCTCAGCGCATGGGGTTTACTAGGTACGACCGCCTTACCCATTGCGATTAGTCTTGCTGTCGTACTGACAGGTGTGAGTATTTTTCAGCGAGGTCGCCGCCTCGAGCAAATTGAACTTGCTCGTGAAGAATTTCGCCAAGAAATACGAAAATATGCTACAGAATTTATCAATGCATCACGTAAACAGCTCGAAAATACACTCGCGAAAGAGTATAAAGGTATCTGGATGAAAACACTTAACAATTATATTACAAACAATCGTAATGAGGCACAAACACTCAAAAATCGCATGAAATCAGGTGATTTGAGCATTAATAAAGAGCGCGTTGAAGCATTCGAGCACACACAAGCAAAACTACAACGCCAAATTGAGAATATTATGCGTCAGATTGCTTTGATTGATGAGGTTCTACCATAATGATAAGATAGATTTAGTGGAGAATATAAAAATGAAATTCTATTCATGGAATGTGAATGGCATCCGTGCCGCCCAGAAAAAAGGCTTTTTGGATTGGCTACATAGCGAAAAACCGGATGTTCTCAGTGTACAAGAAACCAAAGCTCACCCTGACCAACTTGGCGAAGAGCTAAAAAATCCAGACGGCTATCATACCTATTTCGTCAGTGCCGAGAAAAAAGGATACAGCGGGGTTGCACTCTATAGCAGAGTCGAACCAGATGATATTCAATTAGGTCTTGGGATAGAGAAATTTGATAGCGAAGGACGCACCATCATCGCCCACTATGGCGACCTTGTGTTCATGTCCGCATATTTCCCGAACGGTAGCCGCGATCATAGCCGTGTGCCGTATAAGATGGAATACAAAGACGAATTCTTGAAGTATGCCAACAACCTCCGCGCAGATGGTAAACAAGTTGTTTTCGCTGGTGACATCAACACCGCCCACAACGAAATTGATCTCGCACGTCCAAAGCAAAATCAAAAAACCACCGGCTTCTTGCGCGAAGAACGGGATTGGATTGATAAAGTCGTTGAAGAAGGCTACATCGACATCTACCGCGACCTAAACCCTGATCAAGAGGGCGCGTATTCTTGGTGGTCATATCGTGGTGGTGCACGCGCAAAAAATGTCGGCTGGAGGATTGATATGTTTTTCATCTCACCAGACGTGCGCGATCAAGTCGAAACTGCCGAGATTCACGCCGATGTTATGGGCAGTGACCATTGCCCAATTAGTTTGTCGCTCAAAGATTAAAGCACTATATTTGAGACTTGTTGAAAATAGCTGGTATACACAAATCCCTATTGTGTCCTCACCTCCCAAGCCGTTCTCGTACAATCAGGAGTGTATAAGGTTATTCGGGGTTTTAAAGTCCCTCTCCCGCGCATCAAATTGGGAGAGGGATTTAGGGGCGACATGATGCTGATTATCTAAAATCACATTATTTTTCAACAACATCTATCTGTGCCATGCGTACAGATGACATTTATCACACCTATCGGCAACCGAGTAAAGCATAACCTTAAATGCACATCCTTCATGTAACCTCATATTATCGTCCAGCCTATGCCTTTGGTGGTGTTGTCCGCGCAGTCGAAGGTATGGCAACATCATTAGTAGCACGTGGACACCAAGTCACCGTGTTAACAACCGATGCCCTCGACCAACAATCACGTATCATAGACCCTGCTGAGGAAATCATAGACGGTGTACGTATAATTCGCTGTCCCAATGTATCGCCCTCACTACGTGGAAAACTCAACCTCTCGACCCCACGTAGGATGCGTAAAATCGCCGAATCAATTATGCCCGATATAGATATAGTCCATATCCATGAATTTCGCACAGTTGAAAATTTACTGGTCACACCTGTCGCATTCGACCACAATAAACCAATTGTGCTATCCCCGCATGGAACAATCAATCTCACGACAGGTCGCAGTCAATTAAAAGCATGGTGGGACAAATTATTGAGTGCAAGTGTTGCCTTACGCATCGACCATATACTCGCCCTTGTTCAACCCGAATTAGACGATTGCCAAGCCCTCTGGGAGACATTCGGTCGCCGACAAATCCCGACCGAATTCAACATTATCCCCAATGGCATCAACCTCAACGACTTGCACCCATTACCCGACGCCCGCGATTTTCGCGCAAAATATAATCTGGGAGATGCGCCAACTGTTCTGTTTATGGGGCGATTGCAAGCGCGAAAGGGCGTGGATATTCTGGTCAACGCCTTCAAACAAGCAGATATAGAAAATTCGCGTCTCTTAATTGTCGGGCCAGATGAAGGCATGATGGACACTGTGCGTGAACTTGCAGGGGATAATAAGCGTATTGTCATCACAGGCTATTTAGATGGGGAGGAACGCCTCCAAGCACTATCAGCTAGCGACATCTTTGCACTACCCGCAGTCGGAGAAGGATTATCAATGGCAATGCTTGAAGCAATGGGCGCAGGTTTACCTGTCATCTTGTCACTAGGATGCAACCTCGACCCACACGATGCCGGATTTGTGGTGGATGTTGATCCAACCGCAATTGCAGACAAATTACGTTTGTTGCTGACCAATGGTGACTTACGCAACAATATGAGCCAATCAGCGCACGACCTTATCACGAACCACTATACATGGGGCAAAATCGCCGCGCAGTTGGAAGCCGTATATAGCTCATACATACAATAACCTCTGCTATAATAGGCGTAAGAGACGATGAGGAACACACACTATGGCAACCAATCCGCTTGATCGCAAATGGACAGCCGAAGAATATTTAGCCTACGATGACGCATCCGATATTCGCCATGAATTTCTCAACGGTAAACTTATTGCAAAAATCTATGAAACATCCAATCATAGCATCATTGTTTCAAATACATCCGCTATATTGTGGCAACTAGCCCGCAAAAATGCTTGTCGTGCCCGCCTATAATCAAATGCTAACTAAAATTAACAATGATACCTATTTCTATCCTGATGTGTTGGTAACATGTGGAAAATCAGAATATGAAACTGAAAATAATACAATGCCCCTAAACCCAACCGTCGTCATTGAAGTTACCTCAAAATCATCGGAAACATTTGACAAGGGCTTAAAAGCTGAGCTATATCGCAGTATTGAATCAGTCAAAGTGTATCTCGTCATCGACCAGCATCGTGTCTTTGCCCAACTATCAACCCGTCAACACAATGGTTGGCTTTTGCAGGAATTCACAAAAATCCATCAAGCGATTCCATTGAGATCAATTAATGTCGATTTGCCTCTCAGTGATGTCTATCTCGATATAGAGTTTGAAAGTTAAGACGGGAAGTATTATCTGAGAGTTTTTGTTATACCAACACCCGTCCCAGCAAGGATTAGAGTTGTATCTTGAGGCAATTTGATTTTGTAGAGTTTGCGTCGAAATGGAGAGCCAATCAACTCATCATCACTACGATTATTGAAGTCCTCTAGTCTACGGGCAATCTCCAACATTTCTGAATCAGACCCGATTGAAAAATGAGCTCCATTCCATCGCTTATACAATTGACCTGAAAAATATTCAACTGACCCAAATATATAATAGAATTGCTTTTCGGGGTTTTCCAGATGTCGCAAATGAATACGTAGTTGACCATGCCCTTTGTTATAGTCGAAAATCTTGCATGTATATGACTCAGGATTTTTGAGATGCGGAAACTGATAATCCATAGGGACTCCTGTGGTAAGTTTTCACCCAATATTATACAGTCGCCAAGATAGATTAACGTTAGTCGCAGACTATTCTCTAGCTTTCAACCAAGCTTGCACCTGTTCCAACCAATCCTCTGCATCATCAACTCCGCTGACATGCGTCAAAGCACGTTTCGCAAATACCGCATCCACATCCATCGTTCCCGCATCATACTCAACAACATCAATCAAATACTGCGCATAATCAAAGTCACCCATCGCTACCAAAAGTGTTGACCCCGCCGATACACGTAACTCGGCATTCGATTTGTCGTTAGCAATTTCCAGAAATTCAGCCGTCGTCTCCCATGCTTCGACCGTATTCATATCAGCACGTAGTGACTCTGCAAACGTCAGCCCCCACCGCTCTTGGATGAGGCTAAGACTTTCATCAACAAGGCGTTTCATAATGGGTTGAATCGCAGGTAATTTTTCATGTTCGCTATCATCGGCAATTGCCCGTGCCACAGCGATCATATCATTGGCAGTCAACGTGACACCGTTATCAATCAATAGCCGTTTAAATTGGCTGAGTAACACGCGCATCAAATCAAAAAACGGGGCGCTACCTAATTTATCATCAGGGGTAGGTGGTAAAGTCATGATTACTCCATTGAATTAACTTTTATTGATTGTACAAGACATCAGTAGTTTGCTTGAGGGTTTTCGGATTGGTTTAAATGAGCAATCTATGTGTATACTTATCATAGACATACAGTGAGGTTTACATTATGACGAAATCTAAGCGCAAAAATGATGAGATATTACAGCCTACCTTTTTACGATTCGTCAAATACGTTATTCTTGTGTCTATTAGTCTTATCGTACCGTTAGCGTTGATGTTTTTTTGTTCAACTACTGTACTAATGATTAGCTCGCATACATCAGATTGTTTCATGAGTCCATGTCTTCCCGATTGGGACGACATGAACGATGTGGCGGATTATTATAATTTTTACATCCCATCCTCAGCAAGTAATATCAAGTATGTTAATGATGATGCTGATGCATTCTTCGAAATCCATTTTGATCTACCTAAGAATGATTTTGATAGCATTAGGAATCGTACTTGCCAAGGTAACTTCCAAGCAGGATATGATCCATCTCAAAGCAAACATCAATTTTCGAGCGAATACCCAACTATACTTATAAAATCCTTTGAGTATCCCTTTTACTCACACTCAGTTGATACACCAACTCATATCTTAGGTAAACTATGCCGTTGGGATTTAGCGATTCGTGTAGATACATCAAATCCTGATATATATAAAATCACTTATCAACGCTATGAATACACCACAACAGCTTGCGAAGTTGAGTGTTTTACAACACAGCGTTTTATCAAACCAATTAATAATTCACTGTTTGCTGTAAGTGGATTGATAGAAAGAAATGATACATTTTACATAGAATTTAATACTTTATGTTTCGACAGCAAAATGTATCAAATTATCAATCCAACCAATCAATATCTACCTGCGTTTACACAAATCAACATCTCTATTGATGATATGTTCTTCCTACCTACAGGGATCGTAACTAAATATCATCGTTTAGTACGAGATTATATTCTTCTAGATGAGGAAGACCATGATTTAGCACGTTACCAACAGAGTCCACTTAATGAATTTTGTATCGAACATGATTGGGAGCAAGGTAAACATACCGTAAATGTTGAAATGATTTTGCCAGATGGCATGATCGAAAATCACAGTTTTGATTTTTATGTCGATTAACCTACTAATCTCATCAGAGACAATCAAATTGTAGAACATTCATAACCAATAGATATTTATATTCTGGCAGATGCTATGTCATGTGTCCTATTTTTTATGCGATTAATACACTTCGCACAGCGGATTAAGATGCCAGAAACTACGGAACGCACTATAATAAGCGTGTTAAGTGTATTTGCTCAATCACGAATAGGAGATAACACGTATGGCAACCAATATGCAAGAAGTTGATAGCCTCGTCGCAAATGAGTTTTCAGTTGAGGTTGATGGTAATGAAGTGCAAGGTGTGTTCAGTGTTGAAGGGTTGACATTGTTTCAACTGAGTGACGACGGAACACGCATGAATCCCGCATTGAAAATCACCAAAATGGTACAACGCGATGCCAGCTTACCGTTCAATCAATGGCACAAAGAAACAATGGACAGCCGCGATTCGGATACCCGTCCAACCCGTACATTAGCTGTTGTTGCAATTGATGATGGTGTCGAGACCCGTCGCTGGACATTAAAAGATGCCTATATCACAAGCATTAGCTATTCTAATTATGACGCCGGCTCATCGGAAATGATTGAAGAACAATATACCATTGCCTACAACGATATTGAAGAAACTTGGACATTCGCGGATTCTAACGCGTAGGATGATAAACATCTGTAGAGAAGGGAGACAGACTCTCTTCTCTACAATCCCTATTGAAGTCAATTAGGCGCGGTCACCGAATAGATCGGGAGGACGTTGGGTAAACATATAGCCGACACCACGTTCGGTGCGGATATAGTGCGGATGGTGTGAATCCGACTCCAACTTACGACGTAAACGATGCATATGAACGCGCAGTGTATCTTCAAATACATCTTCAGACGGCCAGACCCGCGCAATTAACATACGGTTCTCAACCACGCGCCCGGCATTACGTAACAACACGTGAAGTAAAATAGATTCAGTTGGAGTTAAGCCGATTGTCTTGCCGTTCACCACAATGCGATTATGTGCAAAATCAATGTTCAGATGTTCATCAACGCGAACAATGGGTTCACTCGCATAATCAAAGCTTGGCATACGCGCTAACACCACTTGTATACGAGCTTCTAATTCACGCAACTCAAATGGTTTTACAATAAAGTCTTCTGCATACTTTTTCAGACCTTGTACAATGGTTTCTTTATCACCTGTGGATGTCACAAAAATAATAGGGACATCTGCCATCGACTTAAGCTTATTCGCAAGTTCAAACCCGTGCATGCTCGGCAGAGATAAATCGACGAGCGCAATATGTGGCAAACCGCGCTGGCGCACATATTCCAGTGCTTCGGGTCCATCACTAAATCCAGTAACATCATAACCAGTTTTTGTAAGATAATCTGTAATAAGCTTACTGACGTTTGTGTCGTCTTCAACCATCAGTACTTTTGATTTTTTCATTATACTATTACTCGCTTTCTGCGACTTTCGATTTTAGTGAATTAAATGTTATTTGTAATGTAACAAATATACACTAATTGTAATACTAAGTCAAATATAAAAACAAATCGTATATAACTTTTTACATTATCTTTAGGGTATTTGCTAAGCACTAATATAACACACCCTCAATCAAAAAAGCATAGTCGATTGACTATGCTCATCATCTTCGGGATAGTTATTAAACTTATTGCATATCGCGCAGGTGATCTAGATTCTGTAGCATCCAGTCGCGCATCTCAGGTGTTTTAATATTTATCGTATGCAATGCAAAGGCATCGAGAGGAATTTCTTCAGGGATAAATTCACCACGGGTTGGATCGTCGAACTCCGGCCCATGCCGTTTCGTTAGATCATAGCCATTGAGCTTGCAAATGAAGAAGTGTTCTTCTAGATATTTACCCGCTTTTTCATGTTCAAGTATAAATGCCGTCTCTAGAACAGTCGCACTCGCACCCAACTCTTCACTAAGCTCACGATCTAATGTATCCAATAGACTGTGATCTTCATGTTCAACACCACCACCAGGAGCAACCCAATACGGTTGAGGTTTATGTGGTTTGACACGTTTAATAAACAATACCGAGTCATTACCAGTTAGCAAAATGGCACGTACACGGCGGTTTTTATTTTTCGCCTCGTCAGTGTTTGTTTTCATAGTCCCTCTAGCTTAAACGCAGATTAATGACGAATTTCACAATCCACGTACTATCATAACAGGATTTTTGTAAATCTGCTGATAAGTTTTGATGAAATTTATTAAATTTTTATTGTTGGTTCTAAACAATTCAGGATGGGTCAACAACTTCAACAAGAATCGCAACAGCAATAGAATGACCAATAATGATCTCTTGATCATCGGCCATTTTGAGCGTAATCGGTCCTTCAAATGGATCACGAGCGCGGATTTCGAGTTCTGTTCCCATAACCATGCCACGTTCTTGTGTATGCTGTAGCATTTCAGGGTTATCCATAATAAAGCGACTAATTCGGGCTGGTGTACCGAGGTCGAGTGTTGCCAATGGTTGCAGGTCACGTTTTGGCATCACCCCTTCTGCATCAGGGATCGGATCACCATGAGGGTCAAATTCAGGATGTCCTAACTTCGTTGCAATCGCATCAATAAAACGGTCAGACACCGTATGTTCAAGCGCTTCAGCATCATCATGAACTTGATGTAATTCATAATCTAGCTCTTGAACCAAGTATAACTCCAGCAAACGATGACGGCGCAACATCTTAAGCGCAACCATTTCACCATTATCTGTCAAACGCACACCCTTATATTTACGATAGTCGATTGTACCCTCTTCGACTAATCGTTGTGCCATATCGGTGACTGATGGTGCAGTGATATTTAATGCCGCAGCCAATGCATTAGTTGATACACGATCTTCGTCTTGTTGCAGTGTATAAACTGTCTTTAAAAAATCTTGCACTGCCTGAGATTTTGCTGATGTGTCTTCGCGTTTTACCATGTATACTTTCCGGTTATTATCATCACGGATCAACCCATATCATATCACAAAATGTACATTTTCTAGCGACAAATCGCCCTGTATTAGTACAGTTAGTACAGTTCGGCAATAAGTGTGAGGTTCGGTACAATCAAGTCATCATCGCAAATAATTTTACAAGGATAACATTATGACAGAAACGATTCGTGTCGCCGTTGCCCAAGTTTCATCGGTATTTGCAGACAAACAAGCCTGCATCGACAAAACTCTTAACCTCATCAACGATGCCGGCAAACAAGGTGTCGATCTGATGCTCCTACCCGAGACAATGATTTCCGGCTACCCACGCGGATTTACTTATGGCGCATATGTTGGTAGTCGCTCTGATGCCGGACGTAAAGATTTTGAACGCTTCTGGAAAAGCTCGATGACCCTATCCGCTGAGGAGACAAAACCCCTGCGCGATGCTGCCAAAGCTAACAATATGACAGTCGTTATCGGTATCTCTGAACAAGGTGAAGCGGGCAATCGCGGCACACTCTATAACAGCATGCTCTACATCGGCGCAAATGGTGATATTCTCGGCGTCCATCGCAAACTGATGCCTACCGGAACCGAACGTCTCATTTGGGGCAGTGGTGATGGCAGTACCCTCACAACAGTCGATACACCCTACGGCACTGTTGGTGGATTGATTTGCTGGGAGAATTATATGCCGTTAGCCCGCATGTCGATGTACGGCAAAGGCGTAAATATCTACCTCGCCCCAACAGCCGATGCACGCGATTCATGGCAATCGACGCTCCGGCACATCGCCTGTGAGGGACGCTGTTTTGTACTGGGTTGCAATCAATATTTTACCAAGTCGATGTATCCTAAAGACCTCGCCCTCTATGACGAACTCAAAGACCTACCCGACGAATTATGCCGAGGCGGTAGTGCAATTGTTGATCCATTTGGAGAATATGTGTGTGAACCACTCTATGGCAAAGAAGGCGTTTTATACACCGAGTTAGACCTTAACAAAATCCATCAAGGGCATCTCGACTTTGATGTTGTCGGGCATTATCATCGCCCTGATGTTTTCAAATTCAGCGTGAACGAATCACCCAATCCGGCAGTGAATTACGATAGTTAATTGTGAGGTTTTGAATAACATTAGAGAGTGTAGTTTACCTATCTCGCTCTCTATACTTGCATTTCAATTATTGCCAGATGCTAACTGAACCCGATTAATTGCAACTGTCCATGTTGTCGTTATTTGTTAATTCGCCCAAACTTTTTTAAATTTCAGACCTGTCAGATTATTCTCTTCGACGATTTGCTTGAAATCATCATTCACATATATCCCACTACGCCTTTGCTCCTTTAATTTAAATATGGTTGTGTTATTCGTACAATCTGGCTCAAACGAATACTTTAGAATTTTTGAAATTGTTCCACTTTTCAGATACTGGAATTCTGAATTATTATGATCAAGGCAATCAACTATCTCTACAGGATTTATAATATAGTATATTGTCTCTGTATTAATAGTATCTTCGTCTGTATAATAGACTAGGGGTAGGAATTCAATAGAGCTACCAACTACTTCCTGAATAATCACTTTGGTTTTTGAATCACATACTGGAAATCCAGATAGACTTATAAAATTAGGAATATTTTTCTCATTATCAAAATCATATGGGTCAAACCTTACATTCAATGGTTTCCAATCGTCCAATCTAGATGAACCATCTAAAATAGGTATGATATCAACCCGCTCGTTTCGAGTTCCCAAATATTTGTAATTCTTAGTATCAACCTGCAAAAGCCACACCCTGGGCACAATTATCTCCTCCGAATAATTATTAAAGTCGTGAAGTTTCTTAAATGTTGTGTTCAAAATTAAACCAGATCGTCAGGATTGTCATATGTCAAGATGGCATCACTTATAGCCTCAACATAATCAAACTGTGAAGTAGTTCTATGTGGTTGTGTAAGCTCATGAACATTTGCCTCAATTTTTTTAAAATTTTCGATTATGGTTGATTCGCGTGATTAAACTACCTGAAGGATTAGTTGTTATTCATCACCATCAATTGTAAAAGTCCCGAGCACAATCGTATTGTCTTGTGCACCTTCCACATTGGTTAACACATCATAGCGTATCGCATCCGGTAACGCATACCATCCCGTCAACACCAGATAATCACCCGCAGGCAACTCACTAATATCCAGTGATAGGGTCTCGGTCCACTGTCCATCACGTTCACCATCGCCGATATTATCATCAGCTTGTGCCACCAACCGTCGGTTTTCATCAAGGATATGGATGAATCGAATATCCGTCTGAGCCCGGGGATTCTCTAGACGCCACCATAGACGCACAGCCGAATCTGAGGCGAAGTCCTCTGGCATGAAAAACGACGCCAACTCAATCCCATCTTCCAGCCGTATCGGGTCATAAATTGGGCCATCTGTAAACGATACGATTTCAATATCGCTGATCGTCACATCCCGACACACTAAAATCTCAGCGTTAAAGCGCACAGGGCATGGCGGATCAAGTTCAATATGGAAAGTATTATACCCACGACGACCAATTGGTAATGGCACAGACAAGCGTTGTGTGCCATCAATCGTCCATGTATGAACCCGCTCATCATTCAACAAAAGATGAATCGTCCGATTATCAGCGGTAAATGTCGCCGTATATTCGAGCCACCCCGGTTGTTCTTTGTAGATATAAGTAGTGTTCTGTCGTTCATCCGGCGTAACAGTATAAACACTATCCGGTTCAGCTGTCATAATTGGCGTTTCATAAATCGCATATCGATCATCTTCATAAATCGCTGCTCCAAGATGAATCAAAGCACGATTCTGCAATGTCTCGAGCATATTCATCTGTGACGCACGTTGCTTATTGATAATCACAATATCGGCGCCTGCATCTGTCAATAATGGCGTTTCCATCGTCGACAGCAATTCCAATCGCGCCGGATCAATCGGTGTTTCACGTGCGACTTGTCCAGCAATCAGCGCTTTATTATGAGCAGTCTGTAGAAAGAGAGCTTCTTTCGCCGACAGCAAATTATCATGGGGAACATTAAATACAGCCCGAATATCAGTACGATCAGCCAGTTCGTGAATCGCTTGAGGTATCTGTGCAGTTTGCATCGGGAAAGACTCAAAGAATTGGTAATCACGAAAAATGAGCACCGCAAGCAAAATCACTGCCAGATAACGGACAAATTTTCTGGAATTCCGTACCCATCCACTCGTCCAAATGAACGCCATACCATATCCAGCCATCATCGCAAACGCCAATGCGAATAAGAACATAAATCGCCCCGGCGTCCGTGCAAGCTCAAAAATAGGCAACTCCATAAATAGCGCATACGGTAATGGCACAATCGTCTCATATCCCGCGACACCTATCGTCACAGGTTGGTCGAGTACTTTGAGTACAGGACCTAACGCGAATATCCATGCGACAACTGCTACCAATAACCACCAGCGCGAGTTGCGATGACTCAACACACCGATCAATGCGAGGAACAGGCCAATTACGCCAACATAACTCGAGCCTTCAGCAATGTTCGTTCCTAAAACGAGCGATGAGTATTGGGTAATGTCCGACCAAAATGGATTCAAAAATGAGGGACTAGCCAGCCCTAATAAATCAATACTGAAACGGACAAACCCGCCAGATTCAACATATTGTGACGTCCCTAGCGTATCGCCAACTGTCGGGAAAAGATAAATCAGCAGCACCACACCACCGACCAACCCGACCGTCACAACCCGCGTGACCCCAATCCAAATGCGATTATACAACTGAGCAAACAGAAATAACGCCATCAGAGGCAACAATAAATAGATGACCTGTAACGCATGACCACTGGGTGACAAGACAAAGAAGATAACAGATAACCCGAACCAGCGTCGCCGCCCAGTATCGATATATTGAAACAAGGCGTACACAAGCAATGGTACACCCCACTGCACCATCAACCCCGCATGACCATCAAACAGATGCCCCTGAAACACCGGAAAAATCATAAAGATCAAACCCGCAATCAAAGCAGGCGTATGATGTTCATGTCCAAGGCGATGACGCGCAAGAAAATACATCGCCCATCCATTTAATGCCATCGTTAGCAATATTGTAATGTTGTACGCCGTAGCAATCGGCATCACGAACGTAAACACCCACATCGGGAAAAACTGTAACGGGTTCGCCCACAACGTCACACCCGAAAATCCCTCAGGATACCCTAAGTTCGATTGCCAGAAGATGTCTTCACCAGTTTGGATTGCTGTTTTAAACCACCAGACATGCCGTGCCATCTCATAGGCATCACTTGTATCCCCTCCAATAAACGCTGTCGAAAGCGAAGTCACCGCCGGATATGTCACTCCGATAGCAACCAATAAATAGAGCAGATAGACCAATACATGATGGCGTGGAATCTGTTTGAGCACAGCAATTTCCTCATTCACAGTAACTTAGACGCGAAATTGTACAGGGTGGCATGGGGTCTGTGTAGATGGTAATTCCACCATCAGGTCTAAAGTCCTAAATTGGCATTAATTGGAAAATCCAAGCGGTTTGATTGTATTTGTATCGAAAACAATCTCTCTCATAACCGCATTGGAAGCAGTTGTATCATAAATCGTAAGTCTTGCTGTCTCTGGATTACAATGATCGACAACAGCTAGATAATCACCAACAGACGATATGCGCACAGATAAAGGAATCACACATGGAATCGTCGTAATAGGTACAATCAGATTCTTATCAAGGATTGGATTTACAATGTTATATACATCATCTTGGCGTATAAAAAACCAATCACCCAGCTTAGTGATCTGTCCTGACGTATCATCATGTTCAACTATCAACACTTCACTGTGCGTCTCTAGATCAATCCTGACAAGCCCCTGTGATGAATAAGACTGTGTTTGCTCTGGAGTTAGATAACCGAATGATATTGGCACGACTCTGCGATATGCGACAACTGTTTGTGCCGAAGTCCAAATAGGCGAATGATAAGTAGTCACCCAGCTACCCATTGGGGAATTGAGATATAAGGGCGAAACAATTTCATCAATATATACCGTCTCTGTTGTTATTGTTTCCAATGGTTGTAAACTAAATGGGATAAACATCAAGTCTGTCGGATTCCCAATTCGTTCAAAACAACCTGTGTCTGATGCTAACCATGCCATATCAGATGACCAAATTAGACGGCATGTATTCCGCCCCGACGAGATTTGCCTAAAATTTTCACCATCAGGTGATATAAGTGCCGAACCAAACTGTGGTAAACCATCATCATTAAGTGACCACGCACCATATAAAACAAGCCATTCACTATCCGGTGACCATGATGCGGGTGAGACTAATGATCGAATAATCGGTACATTTTCCGTCAGTAATTTTAAATCGTCATTTTCGACATCATAGATATAAACTTCAGCTTGGTCGTCAATGCGACAGTCCATCGTCATCACACCTGTAAATGTCAAAAAACGTCCATCTGGTGACCACAGTAATGTACCGGATTGACGATAATGCTCATCCCATAAAAATTCTTGGAACGGCTGACAAAGGTCAAATAATTTTATTTCTTTGGTCATGATATTAAAAAGGAACAACTGACCATTGCTGTTAGCTCTAAATGCAATATGTAAATAATCTGGCGATACTGCATATGAGCCAAATGCTGGTATCTCTATACAATCTTCTTCCTCAGCACCATTAAGCGCAAGCAAACAAATTGTTGAATAGTCTTCATCGGCATGGGCTACGGAATACCAGAAAGTGGTCTCGCTAGCCACAACTTGAGAGTATGTTGTGAGAGAAAAACATAACAAACAAAATAAGATTGTTATTAATTTATGCATTCAAAATCCAAGTATTCTCAGTCAACTAACGACACGAATTATAGTGTCTTACATTAAATTTCTTGAACGTAGAGAGAGATTCTAACCAAAGCGTAGGGGTTGCGTAGGGCTTCCGTAGATTTAGAGTGGGGTAGATGTGTTAGAGTAAAGACCGTCTAGGTTTAATGCCCCCACATCGAACCAGACATCTACAGGCTTCCCCGATATACCAAGCATCCCATTGTACAGTGGGATGTTTGGCGTTTATAGTCATTCCTTGCATCACATAATATTAACTCAACTTAGGATGACGGAATTGTCAGACGAGTACAATTATTTAAATCATCTGTCTCTTCAAATACAATCAAACAATCCGTGAGCATATCCCCAACTTTGACGTGCCCTGCTGTACTCCAATGAATATCAGGATCAGGCGCATAATCATCCGCGACTAAATCTTCAAGCGGGTTCAAATATGGGATACCCAACTCTTCGAATAATTGCACTGCACTCAAATAACGTGGTGTTAAAGCGGTGAGGTCTTCGCGACTAGGAATCAGCAAGATAAAGAAGTCAATCGCATTATCGTCCGCATAATCGCGCACCGTGATGAGGTGTTCCCGCGTGGCATCAATCTGTCTACCTAAACGAATCCCATTACTTTTATTAATCATCTGCTGGATTGCATCGCCTGTATTTAAGACTAACGACCCAACCCGTGTTGTCCCCACAAAGCGATCTAACGCTGATGATGGCGGGTCAACTTGAAAGTAACGGAAATATAAATCGGATTGTGAATCGAGCTTAGTCACATTGCCATTGTCATCGATCATATATTGCCGGATCGACAGCGGATAATTCGTATCATCAACCCCCATGAAGTAGCTATCATGTGGCATCATATTGTCTTCGAAATCATTGAGATAAAAACCGAGGATTGCAATTTGCGGGTCGAGCACTGGCGCATAAACTTCAAATGACGCACCCGCTTGATTTGTGCCAGCACCGGGGATGCCTGTATTCCATACGACTGCATCTGGCAAATTGGATTCAACCGTTTCAACAAATGAGCTACCGATTTCAGCAGTGCCACCAAATGTGAACGAATCACCAAGCATCAACACCCGTAATTTATCGTCAAACGCATCATCATAGACAAAATCCTGACTATCATGGAATCCCTGTTGATTAACCATACAGCGTCGTCCAGAAACTTCTTTGTTCTCACAGGCTTTGTTCATTTCGTCATAAACATAATGACAACCCGCTTCGTCACACGTCCACCAAGAAACTTCTGTCAGGAATGTATCAGGGATTTCCGTCGGATAGCGCGTCGGCATATTCACCACGCCTAACACCATCTCAATCATCACCAAGGTAATCACAGTCAATAGCACACTAATGGCAAGATTTTTCAGTAAATTACCGAATATCGCCTGACGTAAAGACGCATTCCGTAACAACAACCCTGTGACCGTAATGACAACCCCGCCAACAATCATCAAAATTTGCGGACCACTCAGACCGGGGCTTGTACCGGGTATCAAATCGAGCCCAATACCAACAGCAGTAATCAGCAATCCGATGCCAGCTAATACTGTAAACAATAGGTCGAGGCGTTTTGAATGAAGCGATGGGGCAATTTTTGTCATAGTTATAAGATTCTTCATAAGCGTCTATAGATGAAGCCGTAGTGTATTAAATCGCCATCAAAAACACAAGATGTCCTGTAACACAAAAGACACCGCCATCATCAGCAGTGTCTTCTGAATTTGTATCTTATGTAGTTGAGCGACTAATCGTATCGTTCGTAATTATCCTGATTATCTGACGATTCGTATCCGGTATAATCCAGTTCCTCATCATGAGACTGCGACGTTGAATACTCGGATTGTTCATATCCATCAAAGTCTTGTGGATAGTCATCTTGTATCTCCACAAAATCAGTTTGCTGGTCAAGATGACGGGTAAACGACAATTCACCCTTCTTCTCATCAATCACGACCAGATCGCCTTGTACGAAATCACCTTTGAGCAATTGAATACTCAGCGGATTTTCTACATAACGTTGCAATGCACGGCGTAGAGGTCGCGCACCAAATTGTGGATCATACCCTTGTTTTGCAATCCAATTACGAGCAGGTTCGGTCAGATGAATCGCCAGACCGGATTCTTGCAAGCGTTCTGCGAGACCGCGCAATTGCAAGTCAACCATTTGCTCAACCGCTTTCAGTGTCAGTGGTTCGAAAATGATAATCTCATCGATACGATTCAAGAATTCCGGACGGAAGGTATCACGCATCGCTTTTTCAATTTTCTGATGATCGGCGATAGCTTCTTGGTCACCGCCTTGGATAAACCCAAGTGCGCCACCTTTTTTCGCGAATTCTGTCCCGAGGTTACTCGTCATAATCAGTACTGTATTGCGGAAGTCGACGACATGCCCCTGCCCATCAGTCATACGACCATCTTCAAGAACTTGTAGCAAGGCACTCCACACATCTGAGTGTGCTTTTTCAATCTCATCAAATAAGATGACACGATAAGGACGGCGACGTACAGCTTCTGTCAGTTGACCACCAGCTTCATATCCGACGTAGCCTGGAGGCGCACCAAACAAACGACTGACAGTATGTTTTTCACGATACTCACTCATATCGACACGCACCAGCGCATCTTCATCATCAAACATGAACTCAGCTAGCGATTTTGCAAGTTCGGTCTTACCAACACCACTCGACCCAAGGAAGATGAACGACCCAATTGGACGTTTCGGATCTTTAAGGCCACTACGCGCCCGACGAATCGCATCAGATAATGCCTCGACCGCTTTTTCCTGACCGATTACGCGTTCGTGTAAAACTTCTTCCATGCGCAGCAATTTCTCGGACTCAGTTTCCAGCATTTGATGCACCGGAATACCTGTCCACTGCTCAACAACCTGTGCAATATCATCGGCTGTCACCAGCTCATCAAGTGTATTTTCTTGTCGCCAGATATACCGCTCCCGCTCAAATTCTTCTTCAAGCTGAATCCGTTGCATTTTGCAATCCGCAGCCCGTTCATAATCTCTCGATAAGCCAGCAGCTTCTTCTTCCATTGCCAACCGATCGACAGCTTCACGCATTTCTTTAAGTCGCGGTGGCATCGAAAATAACGCAACCCGCAATTTTGCAGCCGCTTCGTCTAACAAATCAATCGCTTTATCAGGGAGTTTACGTTCTGTGAGGTAACGCGCAGACAAACGTGCTGCCGCCTCGATCGCATCATCAGAAATCGTAACATTATGATGCGCTTCGTATCGATCACGAATCCCATAAAGCATTTCGACGGTATCTTCGACACTAGGTTCTTCGACAAAAATAGGCGCAAAACGACGATCTAACGCACTATCTTTTTCGATATATTGGCGATATTCGTCCATCGTGGTCGCACCGACAGTCTGTAACTCACCGCGTGCCAATGCAGGCTTCATCATATTACCCGCATCCATCGCGCCAGCGCCGGCACCGGCACCAACAACTTGATGCAACTCATCAATAAAGAGGATAATCTCGCCATCGGAACGTTGTACCTCTTCAATAACCGCTTTGAGCCGTTCCTCAAATTCACCACGGAAGCGACTACCAGCCACCATACCACTCAGGTCAAGGCTGAGCACGCGCTTATTCAGCAAAATATCAGGCACATCAGCCGTCGCAATTTTTTGGGCTAAACCTTCGACAATTGCTGTTTTACCCACACCCGCTTCACCGATGAGAACAGGGTTATTTTTTGTACGGCGACTCAACACTTGAATCACGCGCAAAATTTCTGCATCGCGCCCAACCACAGGGTCAAGTTTACTTTCCATCGCCATACGCGTTAGGTCGCGGCTATATTTTTCTAGGGTACGGTAACGGCTTTCTGCCTGTGGGTCAGTCACCCGTTGTCCACCGCGAATATCTTTCACCGCATCGGAGACACGGTCGCGAGTAATATCATAATCCGCCATCAGCTTGGCTACCGCCGTATTACGCTCCGCTAAAATTGCGAGGAAAATATGCTCAGTGCTGATATATTCGTCGCGTAGTCGGCTGGCTTCTTCATTAGCACGGTCAATAATGCTCTTCAGGCGCGGGGTGATAAATACCTGATTCGTTCCCTGACCATAAATCGCCGCAGTCCGTGGGCTTTGGCGCAGAACATCATCAACGCGGGAACGCATACCACTCACATCTATATTGAGGCGTTCCAATACCTGTGGGATGACACCATCAGTCTGTTCAAGCAGAGCCAGCAAAATATGCTCAGTATCTACTTGATTATGTCCATATCGTTGTAAAATCTCATAGGCACGGGCAGCAGCATCTTGTGCGCGTTCCGTAAATCTGTCAAATCGTAGCATTGTATTTCCTTACATCTGAGCGGCGACTGTGCCCTCATTGTATCTAACTTGATTGAAGTTTGCTCGAATTTCACTCAAATGGCATTATGCCATGCTAATATAGTACGCCATGCGTGTAAGAATTTTATCTATGTTGTGTAAACAAAAGGTAGAAATAGTTAAAGCCTAGAGAGTTCATATGGACATAAAGCTTATCAATAAAACATTTCATGAGATTCAACACAACTCAAACTTACCATTCGATCAAATTGATCAATGGACAAAAGAAGCTAAATTCGATGAACTAGTAGAAATAGCGAAACTGGTCGACAAAAACTGGAATGCTAGCCCATCACAAAATTGGCGTTACATTGGAACTTACCTTAGGATTATTGATAGTCTTTCCCTTACAAAAGATAAGCTATCAATACAAGGATTACTTGATGTAATCAAGATACGTCCACAATCTGGGGGCTACTTGTCACGTATAGCTGCATGTCTCGCCTCTACTCAAGATATGACAATACTTGATAGCTATGTCCAACTCACTGAGACTGAGTTCATAGATCTGTGGGCAAATCTAGTCCAAGAATTAGTGATTAGAGGACACGATGTCCGTGATTATCCAAATCTTATAGCACTTTGGGACCGGCTCAAACGAGATAACTATCCGTTAACGACTTTACCATTAGAACTATTTGAGCCGGAAGCACAGATCCAACAGTATACTAGGTCATATAGTATTAGTGGATCGGGAACGTCACTCCCATTTGGTCCACTTACCGCAAACGATGATGTCAAATTTACAATACCTCCGTTTGACTTTGCATCCATTGATCCATCCATTATTCACCAACATATATATCAAGCAGTTGAAAATTGGAGACTAGAATCCAACGGCAAAATAGAAGTGCGTCAATTTACAATGCAACCAGCTACCGAAGCACTAGCACATGATGAAATAAGTCTAATGTTTAAGCTGGGACTAGACTGTTTGCATGGTGTATCCAGTCGAAGCTTATTTATTAAACACACCCAAGCAACTGATGCAGTAAATATCCTATTTTCAGCCGCTGCAAACGGCGGAGCATACAATCACGGTAGTGGTAATGCGTATGGTCGTCTGTACATGTGGCAATCACTAGCAGGATTGATGAATCTACCAGTGGGTACACCCATATCTACACTAGCCGGACAAGCCGCAAAATCAAAATGGCTTATATTTGATGCTGAATCGAATTGGTTCTATCGAGTTGCATGGGATATTGGTATCGTCGCAATCAATCCAGATCGAAATGTAATCAGTGTCCTTGCTGCAACAGACACCGACTAATCAAATATCCAAAGAGAGTAAAGAATTAGACCATCAACTTTACAAACAACAACAGAATTGAGCTTTATGCTATCCGCGTGTATGCTGTTAATGAGTAGAAACATTTCAAAACTAGGACATGCTATCGATGACTTGCACGATCAGTTGGTTTGGTGACACACAACGCATTATGCTGATGGAAATGCGTGAAAATTGGACATGGCAGGAATTTTATCCGGTTTTTACCCAACAACGGGAAATGATTGCGAAAGTCAGTCATCCACATCCCGTCCACACGATTATTGATATGCGTGATGCCCATCTTCACATCCCGACAAATACCATTGCAAACATGCGCAATATGGCTGGTAATCAAGTCGAAAATTCCGGCGTAAAAGTCATCGTCACCAGCAGTCGTCTGGTTCATGTCATGTTTGAAACAATTCGGCGCATCCTGCCCCACAAACGCAAAGCAATGTTCGAAAAATATTATACGATCGTTCATACATGGGACGAGGCAATTGAATTCATCGATGCCATGATAGCCAAAGAAGATCAACAAACTGAAGATTAAGACTCATGGTCTTTGTAAGCAATTGACTAAATAAAATAGGAGCATAATATGAGCTCAATCACAGGCAAAGTTGCCGTTGTTACAGGTGGTGGACGTGGTATCGGGCGTGCCATCGCACATGAATTGGCAAAACTCGGCACCAAAGTAGCCGTTCTCGCACGCAGTAGCAATGAAATCAATACTGTAGCGGTTGAACTGCGCGAATTAGGTGCCGAAGCCCTCGCCATCTCCCTCGATGTAACAGATCTAGACGCAATCAATAAGACAGTAGCAACAATTACAGACAAACTCGGCACAATCGAAATCCTCGTGAATAATGCTGGTGTGGTCAAACCGATTGGAGAATATACAAAAGTTGATGTGAAAGCGTGGAAATTTCCAATTGAAGTGAATTTATTCGGGACGCACTATCTTACCCATGCGGTGTTGCCCACTATGCTGGAAAACGGCTATGGTCGTATAGTGAATATTTCATCGTCTGCGGGGCGTCGTACAGGGGCGCCATGGTTAGGAGCGTATAGCGTCAGCAAAGCGGCAATCGATATGTACACGCGCAATCTCGCCCAAGAGATCGATGGTAGTGGCGTGACGATCAATGCAGTCGACCCCGGCCCAGTTGATACCGAGATGGTTAAGGATATTCGTAGCAAAGGTGAAGACGGTGGTGTTGTCGCACAACGCTTAGATCAAATGACCGAACAAGGAAAACTGATCCCACCACAAACTACAGGCGAATTGACCGCAGGCTTGATTCTGAGTAACAAGCAAGGTGAAATTGTACCAGTCATGAACGAGGAGAAAACCTTACGTGCTTACCTTGAAGCAGCACAAGGGTAATATAGCGTTTTTACCATATTCTCCTAAATAGCAAAAAGAGCCCTATCGATTTTAATGACCAATAGGGCACGCTTTTTTACTTATATTTTATGGGTAAAGCATTCAAATTATGCAACACAATCGATAACCCACGTTGAACATTGGTGGATTCGTCTCCTACACTACGAAAATAAAAGCAATAGCGATTAAATTGGGTAAAATAAACATGAGAAACGATTGAATACTACCTGTGACTTTATTTTCGAGTAGACCTGTTTGCAAACCCGCAATCAGGTCAAAAATATCCATCACGAGCCGAGCGACAAGTGCCGTAAAAATCGTTTCTGGTGTCCCAATTAACCAGATACCCACAATCATCGCAGCAGCTATGCCGATATAACGAGCAGCCGAGTTCTTCACAATAAAACTATCAGCAATTGAACTAACATCAAATTCAATTTTAAAAGCTTTAAACATAGCCTGTCCATTGATGAAGTTCCAACTGCCAAAGATAATACTCCAAATAGTTAGATACCCCGGTAGGAGATACCACCACCATTGCACACTTAATTCCGCTGGAAACATTGTAACTTCCTCCTTATATTTATATGTAGCCATAACGACTACAATTCAGATCAAAAATTTTTTAAAACAATCTCTTTAACATAGATCCAAATGACCATGTTATTGTTATGTATGCATATATGTAGTTTTCACGACTACAGTTTAATATAAAAAAACTAACTATTCATGATTTTTTGCTTTTTCCAATACATCAGCGATAGTTATTCCATCTAAAGCATCAATCATCTTTTGATGAGCTTGAGAGTGTATTTGATCTAAGACGGGTTCAATATTTCGACTAACTAATCTACTTGAATCTATATTGTCAGGATGGAGTCCAAATGGACTATCACCTTCCAACAAAAGATAAAGTTCTTTTAGTGTTATCTCTGATGGATGTTTAGCAAGTCTTGCACCACCAGATTTACCAGCCACTGTGATAACTAACCCACAATGTTGCAATTTACCAATAGCTTTCCGAATTGTAACAGGATTAACACCAACACTCTTCGCAATTGAACTTGAAGAAATAGGCTCAACCTTGTCTGCCATTAATGTCAAAATATGAATTGTGGTTAGGTAACGACTGCTTGTGTTCATATGTAGCCATCATAACTACAGTTTAGTATTTTGTCAAGGGATTTGAGTTTACTAAATATCTCGACAGAATATCAATCTAAAATGATCTGAAGAGTTGGTGATCATTTTAGATATACCAACTCCAGATAAGACAGTTAAACTATTGGTATTTCATCGGCAGTACATTCAAATTATGCAACACAATCGACAATCCCCGTTGGACATTCGCGGGATCTACATTGAGTGCCATCTTCGGGAAGCGTTCCATCAGTTTAGAGATAGCGATTCGCCCTTCCATCCGTGCCAATGACGCACCGAGACAAAAATGAATCCCATGCCCGAAGGCAATATGTGGATTATTTTCACGCGTGATGTCAAACACATTCGGATTTTCAAATGTCGCAGGGTCGCGGTCAGCCGCTAGTAACAATGGAATCAGCACATCGCCAGCTTTGATAACCCGTCCATCATGCCATTCCATATCTTCACCAGCCCAACGATTTAACGTCGCATCCACCGGACCGTTGTAGCGCAACATTTCTTCAATCGCTTTGTCTGTTAACGCAGGATTCGCTCGTAATTCCTCAAATTGGTCAGGATGTTGCAACAAATCCAGCATCCCATTCCCAATCAAATTGACAGTCGTTTCGTGTCCAGCGACCAATAACAAGAAAATCATGCTGAGCAATTCCATCCGGTCGAGTTTTTCGCCTTCATCCCGCGCACGCACCAGAGCACTTAAAATATCGCCAGTATCTTCTTTGGTGCGAATGTCAATCATTTTATTCATGTATTGCACGAATTCCATAATCATCGCCATCGAAGACATATCACCCGACAGAATCACATTAGTCCATGTGCGGAATCTATCGCGATCTTCAACCGGAATGCCTAGCATCTCAGCAATCACAGTAATCGGTAACGGCAACGCATAATCAGCAATTAAATCACCATCTGTTTTGCTATCCATTGCATCCAGCAATTCATCAGCCAATTGTTCGATGCGCGGTTGTAATTCACGCACACGGTTCGGTGTAAATGCCTTATGAACAATCGTACGTAAACGGGTATGATCGGGTGGATCTTGATTAAGCATATGCTGGTTAATCAATTCCCACGGCGATTCTCTGTCTATATCAGCCTCTATATCCACGCCAAAACGATCTTTAAGCACATCTGGGGATAAGCTTTTACGTGGATTTTTTATAGAACGTTTATCGCGCAAAATCGATACGCTATCATCATATTTCGTAAAGAACCACACCGTCTGTCCCATGCCATCAACGACTTTATAGGTCGGGTCATTTTCGCGCATTTGACGATACAATTCATGTGGATTGTTGCGAGTTTTCTGACTCCAGATATTGTATTTTGATGTTGATGTCATGGTGTTATTATCCTCTTTAGCGACTCGAATCAACCTTGTTTTATCGATTTACATATTAGGGCGAGCAATAACTCACCCTACGATAAGCTATACGTTTCGGTAGGCGAATAGTCTCAAAAGGCCCATTCACCCTGACGCATCACCGGCTCACGTTCACCATCAATCGTGATGCCATCAATATCAACATCATGATTGCCAATCATGAAGTCCACATGCGTTTGACTCACATTACCGCCCGCCTCAACAAATTGATCTTCATCCATTTCAGTACCACCCTCAATCGTCTTAGCGTAAGCCCGTCCCAACGCAATATGACACGCCGCATTTTCATCATAGAGTGTGTTGAAGAACAAAATCCCTGACTGCGAAATCGGCGAACTATGTGGTACAAGCGCAACTTCACCCAGATGTTTCGCACCTTCATCTGTATCAATCAAACCTTGCAGGACATCACCTCCCGTTTTCGCTTCAAAACCAGTCACGCGACCATCTTTAAATGTGAACGAGAAATCTTCAATAATATTGCCGTTGTAGCTAAGAGGCTTTGTCGCTTTGACAGTCCCATTCACACGGTCACGATGCGGCATCGTAAAAATCTCTTCTGTCGGGATATTCGGTGCAAATCGTTTGCCCGAGCTATGATCAGACCCGCCACCCGACCAGACATGCCCCTTAGGCAATCCGATAGTAAAATCTGTGCCATCACCCTTGAGGTGTAACGCTGTATATTGTTTTTCAGTCATATATTTCCCACGATTAACAAGGTCTTGCTGATGTGCTTTCCATGCAGCAACCGGATCATCTTCAGTCACACGCGTCGCAGCAAAAATCGCATCCCATAATTTCGGCACACGTTCATCGGCTGGCAAATCAGGGAAGACAACATCCGCCCACGGTTGGGTTGCAATCGCCGCCCCACACCACACATTCTCATCAATCAACTTAGGGACAAGATATGCTGTAGCAGCACGTCCTGCCCGTTGCATCGTCGTGACTTTGTTACTATCCAATCCGGCAAATAACTGCGGATCACGTCCAAATGTAACCAATCTTGCCACACCTGCTTCTGCATACGATTCAACTTTTTTGATAAACCATTCCGGCACATAATCCAGCGTATCATCCGCCGCATGTAAAATCCGCAATTTAGAGGTAACTTCATCCGTCCACTGAACATCGACATACTTTGCACCCGCTTGATAAGCTGCTTCGACCGTATAATGCGCTAATTTACGGATATTCGGATCGTCAGTGACATTAACAGTAAAATGCAAAAGATCGCCTTCGGTGATGTTGACACCAATATGCACCAGTAAGTTGGCATATTTTCTTAAATTTGTGTCTAATGTTGTATCTGTCATAAGCATTCATATCCTTTAAAATGACAACTATCTAACGCCCAGTATAACAGAAAGTGCTCTTATGCCTGAACAAACCACCATCGAGAAAACACCTGCACCCATTACAAAAAAATCCCTAATTTCAGATTTTAAGACGATCGGTCTCCACGCAGGCATTACCGTACTTGTCCACAGTAGCATGAGCAAAATCGGGTGGATTAGTGGTGGCGCACCAACCGTAATCGAGGCGTTGATCGATGTACTCGGCGAAGACGGGACACTCATGATGCCAACACACTCCGCCCAAAATACCAACCCCGCCAATTGGCAAGCCCCGCCCGTCCCTGAATCATGGTGGCAAACCATCCGCGAGAATCGTCCAGCTTATGATCCACGCATCACACCAACCCGTGAAATGGGCGCCATTCCCGAAGCCTTCCGCACCTATCCCAATGTCATACGGAGCGCACATCCTGTCGGGTCATTTTCAGCGATTGGTAAACACGCAAACTATCTAACAAGCGATCATACATCATTGGAGGAAATGTTCGGCGACGAATCCCCCATCGGCAAACTATACAAATTAGACGGGCATGTTTTGTTATTAGGGGTCGGACATGGCAATAACACATCGCTTCACTTAGCTGAATATCGCGCCAATCTACCTGCAAAGCCACCTATCCACGAAGGCAGTGCAATGTTAGTCGATGGTCAGCGCGAATGGGTCGAATATGAGATGTTTAGAATTGATGATGAGGACTTCCCACAAATCGGCGCGGCCTTCTCTCAGGCAAAAGGGCAGACTGACGGCATAGTCGGACTGGCTGCTACGATTTTAGTTAAGCAACGCCCACTCGTTGACTTTGCAATCAAATGGATGGAGACAAATCGCACTTAGTATCATAATAGCCGATTCAACTGTTTAATATGTTCTGGGGATGACTCCGCAGACTGCCTGCGAAAGCACTATCCGGCACATCGTCAATCAACTTGAGAACAACCTGTGCAACTTGAGCGGGATTTCTCGCATCGCAAGACAACAGCAGTTGTTCATCTGATAGTTGCAATACAGTTGTTAGCTCTTCCAGTGTCCAAGCGTCATCAGTATTATGCGAATTCGCAACAATAACATGGGGTTCAACACCAGAATCAGAGTTAATAATCGATCTCACACTGCGAAAAGCCGATGGGTCACTACTATCAAAGATCATAATTTGCCCTAGCAAAATCTCTTTAAAAGCTTGTCGCATGGGATCAAACCGTAACGCACCCGGCACTTCTAACACCAATAGATGCTTATCAGTCTCGATCTTATAGTCAACAAAATTGTTCTCTATGACCTCAGTATTATAATAATAATCGACGTTGACGGGCATAGGAGATTGGTTCGTCAATGTTTGAATAAAGGTTGACTTGCCCGACTGATAAGCACCAGTCACCACAAGCACCCGCTGATGCCCCGTATCACGATTAATCAGTGTCTCTAATTTCAACATGTTATGATTGACTTGCTTATATATCCAGTTTGATGACCGCTATCCATCCAGCAAATCTAGTTTAGCGTAGACTGCTGATAGATCTAATTCGCAATCGATAGAAGGCAGTTTAATGATGCCATCCAACCCGCTAATCCGTGTATAAAGCCAATTGTCCGCATCTTGACGCAAAAATCGTTCAATCTTAAATTCATCCTGCGAGACAAGTACGTATTCTTCTAAAGATAACAGTTGGGTATGTTCATCAAATTTCTGATTGCGATCAATCAGGGCAGTAGCTGGAGATAGCACCTCAATTAATACAGTAGGGTTGAGGATCGTGTCATTACGATTCTCCATAAACTCAACTTTGCCACATACAACGATAATATCAGGAAAACGATAACTAATAGAGCTTTTCGAGTCTACTTGAACCCGCGTTTCATTTGTATTGATGACGCAATCTTTATTGCCGAGTTGATTACCAAGTGAGCGATCAATATTATGGATAATCGTATTATGTCGAACTGATGCACCAGTCATTGCAAGCACTTCGCCATTGACGTATTCATAACGAATATCACTTTCATCGCATAAGTCAAAATATTCTTCTTGCGTCATATAGCGATTTTCATAGGGTGGTGCCGACATAGTCCGCCCTTATTTACCTTGTCATGTATTATTCAATTATATCATGCTAGCCATCATAAATTCGGAAGTAATTGATCGAGTAGTGTCTGCTCATCAATCAAATAAGTGGGATTTGACTATTCATCATATATATCTGAGTTAGAGTAGATTATCGACAAGAGTAACGTACAGTCAATCGACGATATATAGATTTCGTCATCAATATCAGTACGAATACGATACAACCAATCGTCACTGTCGTGTCTAGAGTAATGTTCTACACAACAGTCATCTTCTGATATGAGCAGGTAATCCATCACTGATGGTGTGGACAGATACTCATGTAATTTATCTTGTCGATCGATTAAAGCAGTTTCAGGGGATACAATTTCAACCAGCATAATCGGATTCATAATGCAGTCATCACGATCTTTATACAAATCAGGTTGCCATTTTGTCACTAGTACATCAGGAAACCGAAACGTATTAACAGGTGATAACCACACCCGAATTTGTGATCCTAATACTGCTAAATCAGATTGATTCTTTAAGGACATACCAAGTAATACCCCAACATTTGTTGAAATAATATTGTGATTCGCATTTTTCCCATGTCGCATATAAACGACGTCATATGCATACTCATTTGGGCGATCAACTAACGCTTCATATTCAAAATATTCTTCTTCAGTCATGCGTAGTGCATACTTTGGAATAAATGGCATATCAGGCTCTCCGTATAATGACACGCCAATTATAGCAAATCGCCTTAGTCACTATCGCATAACACCACAATCAAACGATCAGCCGATATACGATACGACCATGCTTCGCCCTGCACAGTGAATGTAATAATATAGCCATTGGTACGGCGATCATAACGCGAATCAAGCTCTGCATCTTGCCGGCATCCAAGCATATAATCCTCAAATTGACGTTCACTCCATGTCCATGGGATGTCGTTATGTGTAAATTGCATACCTAACCGACCATTTAAATCATGCAATGCATCAATCACTTGTGGCATCACACCATCGGGCACTGTCGGCAGTGCTTCACAACGAATCATTATATTTTCATCCATCGACACATGATAATGATAAGTCTCCCCCAGACGATAAATTCTAATATCATAAAACACATCAGTTATCGGCAACAAATCACCTGACCGTACCCGACAACCTTCCGCAATATCTTCGCCAGCAACAACAGCCCAATCCCAATCAACATTGACATCGCTCAAATCAATCGGCGTACGCAAGTATTCGTTTAAGCGGTCAACAACATTATTCGCGACAATCAACGCCCGTTCTTCATCAGCATAAGCTGTCATCGGTACAATCACAGCCAAGAACATTGCGATACTTAGTAATAGCATTTGTTTCATCATCAGCAGCTCCCATCTTTTTGTTTCTATTGTGAGTGATTGATGAATGTATTAATGGACGCATAACCGACGGCTAAACAACGCGTTATCAACGCCCAACAAGATATGACCCGTTAGGATGGTTTCTAAGCCGTTCATGACTTTTTTGTAGTCAATAGTAGGCAAAATGCACAACTTGTGTTATGGTTTGCAACGTGACTGTTATATATTTGGAAATTATTGATTTCTCCTTTGACTATATGACAGCTATGGTTATAATTGAAACTTATACTATCAGCGCGAAACGGATGTAGAGATGAGTCAAGAAGAACTAGGCAAGAACGAAGAAAACCATGAAGAAGCTTCGTCTGCCGAGTTGTCGCAATCAGAAACGGCTGACGCTGTAGACTCTACCGAGGATACAACGACAGAAAGTGGGACAACGGCAGAAGAAACAAACACCGAAGATACACCAGTAGTAAGCGAACATGAAGCAGAATCGACCGATTCTACTGATGATGAAGCAACTGTCGAAGCATCAGAAGATGAAAACGATGTGCAGGTGGATGATGCTGACCTCAAATATAAACGAGGACAGGTCTACAGAGGTACAATTGCAAGTACCACCCCGACCGCAGTTTATGTTGATCTTGGTGATGGCGATCAAGGTGTTGTTCCAGGGCGTGAACTGGAACTAATGACCCGTAAAATGCTCGAATCATTAACCGAAGGTGCCGAGGTTGATGTATACGTAGTCAATCCAAGTAACCCACGCGGGGATATCATCCTCTCGATTAATCACGCATTGGAAGAATTGGATTGGCGACAAGCCGAAGAGTATGCGCAAACCAAAGATGTGTATGATGCACAAATTGGTGGTTACAATAAAGGTGGCTTAATTGTCCGCTTCGGTCGTTTACGTGGATTTGTCCCACAAAGCCAACTGGCAGAAGAACGTACCCGTAACATGTCGGGCGACACACCAGAAGAACGCTATGGTCCGATGGTGAATGATCCGATTGGCGTAAAAGTCATGGAAGTCGATCGTAGCCGTAACCGTCTGATTCTCTCAGAACGCGTTGCCATGCGCGAAGTTCGCCAGAAACGCAAAGAAGCCCTGATTGAAGATTTGGCTGTCGGTGAAGTCCGTACCGGTACTGTGGTGAGCCTAGAAAACTTTGGTGCATTCGTCGATATTGGCGGTGCAGAAGGTCTTGTCCACCTGACCGAATTAGATTGGGGTCATGTGACCCACCCACGCCAAAGCGTAAGCATCGGTCAAGAAGTCGAAGTTGAAGTCATCAGTATCGATCCAAAAGCAAAACGCATCGGTCTCAGCCGTCGTCGTCGCCTGAACGATCCATGGGACGAAATTGCGACCTCAATGCGCCGTGGTCAACTAGTCAAAGGACAAGTGACAAAACTGACAAAATTTGGTGCATTTGCCAAACTTGTCGATAATCCAGCCGTTGAAGGATTAGTTCATATTTCCGAGCTATCCAGCGAACGCGTGACCCACCCACGTGAAGTCGTTAAACGTGGTGATGAGCTAGCATTGCGCATCGTCAAGATTGATGTCAAAGAACGTCGCCTTGGCTTGAGCTTGAAATCAGTCAACTCAACTGAATATCTCGACCTCGACTGGGAAATGGCAATTCAAGATTCCGCCAATCTACCAGACGAAGAATCTGTCGCAGAAGCTGAAGCACCTGTAGAGGAAGCACCAGCAGAAGAACCTGTCACTGAAGTCGAAGCTCCTGTAGAGGAAACTCCCGCAGAAGAACCTGTTGCTGAAGTCGAAGCTCCTGCAGAGGAAGCATCGGCAGAAGAACCTGTTGCTGAAGAAGCGCCTGCTGAGGAAACACCAGCGGAAGAGCCTGTAGAAGAAGACAGCGACGACTAATCTCTGTCCACATAAATGATTTTCCGAGAGACATCCACATGGGTGTCTCTTTTGATTGGATGGTAGTCGTCCTACAAAAATCCACTATAATTGAGAGTATTATAGTAAATCAAATTTTAATATTGACAATATATCTCGTCGCAGTTGTGTAGGCACGAGGCATGCCTCGTCCTTACGGTATATATAGTTGACGAGTTTCGCATCAATTCTACAGGTCTGTAATGAAGGACATCACATCATCATGCTGAAACGCCTAGCCAACTGGTCAACACCCATCCTAACATTCCCTTATATTTTACGCACCCGTCGCAACCACGGCTTAGAACATGCCACCATTCATGTCCTGAGCAAACAACGCTATAACTTATCCGGACGGAGCAACGATAGCGGGTTTGTGCTGATTGGTGATGCCCCGACCGAGAAAATCGAAGTTGCTGTACAAGAAGCGATCAACCGCATGAAACGAGGCGAACATCAGCTAGCGATTCATCCCAATTGTGGGACAAACTTAGTCACAGCCGGATTTCTAGCAACCTTGGTTGCATGGCTCGGATTTGGTGGAAGCAATCGCCGTGATAGCTACGAACGCTTCCCGACCGTGATGATATTTATGATGGGCGTGGTCTTGTTCTCAACACCCATTGGCATGGCATTACAAAAATACTTCACCACCGAAGGCGATGTTGGCAATATGGAACTCATCAGTGTGACCAGAAGCACCGCCACCATTCCATTTACTGGGCGCACTGTCGTCACCCATCGTGTGACAACCCGACAGGACTAAAGACCACATGAGCGATTCGCCAACATTCTATATTTTTCACGGTGATGATGACATCAGCCTCGAAAACGCCCTAAATAAAATGCGGGACTCAATGGGTGCAGATGGCGATTTTAACACCTCAGAATTTGAAGGATCAGAGACCACTGTGCCGGACGTCTTAGGCGCAGTCAAGTCGATGCCATTTTTAGCTGACAAACGCCTTGTCATTGTCAAAGGACTCATCAGCCATATCACGCGCAAAGGTGCAGGCGAAACCGGCAAAAAAGCCAGCGAACGTTTACTAGAAGATTTGCCCAATTTACCCGCCCATGCCCGTCTTGTCTTAGTCGAACGCGACACCTTATCCGATAAAAATAAAATCCTGCGTACGACCGAAAAAATGGGTAACGGATATATCAGTAAATTCGAAAAACCCAAAAACCTCACCACATGGATTATTAAACGGGCGAAATCTGAATATGATGTCGAAATTGTGCCACAAGCTGCCCAAGCTATCGCCGATGTCGTCAATGATGATATGCGCCGTGCCGATAGTGAATTGTACAAATTAGTCTGTTACGTCGACGGTGATCATCCCATCAACGAGCAAGATGTCGCCACCTTGACCCCATATGTGCCCGAAGCCAATGTATTTGATATGGTTGATGCGCTCGCACAAGGCAACGGTAACACAGCATTACGCTTAATTCATCAGGCATTACATGATAACCCACGCGACCCCGGTTTCGGTTTATTCTCATTGATTGTCAGACAATTTCGCTTAATTTTAATGGTGCGTGAACACCTCAATAGTGGGGGTGGCTCGCAAAATCCAACCATTGCGAAAGCACTTGGTGTTCATCCATTTGTAGCGGGGAAAGTTTCACAGCAATCACGCGCCTTCAATACAGAACAACTAGATTCTATTCTCAAGCGACTACAAAAATACGATCAAGATATGAAAACCGGACGCATTGATCCACGGCTCGCGCTCGATTTACTAGTCACCAGCCTCACACGGAACTAGAGAGATCATTTAAGACATCAAGCGCATAATCAACAGCCTCATTGAGTGACAGCATATATCCGGTATCATATGCCTGTTGTAAACCACGATCATCTTGGCGTAAGGTATCTAAATGATCGAATGGCAAGATTAAATACTGGGTTTGAAATGGGAAGATACTCTGGCCAGTCGAATGCTCACGGGCACGCGCCGCACCAAACAGAACCATTGCTGCGTTAATCTGCTTGATCTCGACTAAAAGTACGATACACATCCAAAATAAATCGTGCATATGAAATGGAAATTCCAAGCGCTTACCAAGATCAAAGCTCTCATAAAATAGCTTGATCGCTTTATCATATTGCTGACGCAGTAGGGCAATCTCTGCTAAACAACCAATCACAATCGCTTCGCGGCGTACTTCTTTTATCTGACGCGAAATATCAAGACATTCTTCAAATGCTTCAACAGCCTCATCATATGCCTGCGCTTCAGTCAGCAATAAACCCAGCACATTCAACATATTGGTCAATCCCGACATATCGTCGATGTCACGCATTAATGCTATTGTTTTGCGATTCGCCTGAATCCGAACATCAAGTGCATTCCCCACATCAATAGCTGGGAAATTTGAACTCCATGCAATACCCCGTCGATCACCTAATGATTGATATGTACTCAACGCCAATGCCCCATACGCCCGACAAGATTGTTTATCACCACGGAAGTAAGCCAAGTTTCCAGCAGTCAGATACAAATTTGCCCGATACGATGCATCTACATCATCTTGATATTCCATAGCTGCTTGTACCCATCGCCAGCTTTTATCGGCAATCCCTTGATACCACCAGTAATCACGCAACCCGGCAACAAGCCGCACGCCAGTTTCTGGCTCATATCCCGCCAGTGACCAGCTCATCGCTTTTGTCAAATTGTTATACTCTAAATCTAATTTCCGAAACCACCATGATTGATTTTGACTACGCAAATGTAACACCGCTTGTTCAACCAACCCCATAAAATATCGCGCATGCCGCGACTGTACTGCACGGTAGTCATCCATTCGCTCCAATTTTTCTCGGGCATAGGCTTGTAGTGTCATCAGCATGATAAAACGCGGTTCGTTCATTACATCATCAATCTGTAAAATCATACTCTTATCAAGCAAGGCACTCAGGTCATCAAACAAATTCTCGGTGTCATCATAGATCGCTTGTATAGCCGCTAACGATGCCCCACTTTGAAAAACACTCAACTGTACGAATAGTCGTTGCTCACGTTTAGATAAAAGCTGATAACTCCAATCAATCGTATTCGTTAAATTGCGGTGCCGTTCGGGTATATTCCGCTGACGACTCGATGGAATTGCCATATGTTGTGCTAGTTTTTCCCGTAATTGCTTTGGAGAAAACAACCGCACATGAACCGATAATAATTCAATAGCTAATGGTAAACCATCTACCAGCTGACATATTGTTTGAATATCATCACGATTCGCGTCCGTGAGTTGAAAAGTGGCGCGTTGTTGCTGTGCCCGTTGCACAAATAACTCGACAGCTTCAGAGGCTATCCCTAAAAACGTTGCATCCAGCGATAATGGTGGCACATGATAGACATATTCCCCTTCCAGATTAAGGACTTCACGACTGGTTGTCAGGACCGTCAGATGTTTTGATTTGGACAATAAGTCACCCACGATAGCACTACCGTCAACGACATGCTCAACATTATCCAATAACAAAAGAATCTGTTTAGATGACAAAAAATGAATAATATGTGCAACAATATCATCCATCTTGCCAGTTAACCCTAGACTCTCAGCAATCACCGTCGGAATATCATCAACATCAGTAATCTTTGTTAGATCAACAAAGTAAATCCCATCTGTGAAGATATTTTGTGCATGATTCGCGATTTCAATACTGAGCCGTGTTTTCCCTGTCCCACCTGTTCCTAGCAATGTAATCAAGCGATGCTGTTGGATAAGCTTCAGAACCGCATCCAGATGAGACTGTCGTCCGACAAATGATGACAATCTTTGAGGCAAGTTATTGTGGTAAGTATCTACTATTTCAGAGGAGTTTTCACCTGATTGATTTAATATCTCAAGCTCAATTGCCTTAGCAACAGCTTCCCGCCGTCCAGACACATGTAATTTAGAGTATATGTGGCGCGCATACCAGCGCACCGTCTCGACTCCAATCGTGAGCCGTTCAGCAATTTCTCGATTCGATAGTCTTTCTGCCATTAATTCGAGGATTTCAAGTTCACGGTCTTTCAGTGACGTATACATTACTGACATGCACCCAAGCTATTAATCACTCAATATCATTTATATGTCCACTCATTTCGGGTGGCGACTAAACAACACCTCATATTGCATTATATAACAGAATCTAACACAACTGTGTTTTTAGCACCTACACAATTAGGTTTATGTTGGCGTTACTTGTGTGCTGTGCACTGGGCTTTCGGCTAGTCAAGATTGCACAGCACATACTTGTCCAATTTATAATTAAATGGGAGACATCATGCAGCCACAACGCAAACCCAAAAAACGTCGTCTACAACGTCGTCGCCGTAAACCCAGTGAAGAATTAGCATCAAACCAAATGCCACCAACCAATGCAGACACAATTCTCAATATGCAACAAACGCTCGGCAATCAGGCTGTCATGCGAATGCTACAAAATACTGCTGCACCACCCAAGCCTAAATCCACATTTAACCCATCATCATTTAAAATTCAACGTATGCCATCCGTTAATGATGCGCAGACATTAATCTATGATAGTGAACGGGGTAGTAGCCAACAGACAAAATCCGTCATTATCAATATGTTGCGCGAATACCATGAGATTATGAATGGTGGGTACGAAGAAAACTTCCCATCTGCCGATGAAATACGCATGGAAAAAGCCGACAAATATACAGCAGATACAATTAGTCATCTACAAGCACTTGCAAAGACAATTTCTATAAAAGCAAATGAATTAAAAGCAACCGCAGAAAACCGTGCTGGTGGAAAAACCTTTAAAAAAGACAAGTCAAAACATCGGCAACGTGCCGCAAATATGAATCAGTTTTTGAACATTAACGGTGGGATTGATAAATCTGCTAAAATCTCAAGAATTATTAAAGCCAGACATCATAGTGCATTAATGGCGAAGATGACTGGCGCACAAGATTTGAACTTCCTAACAACTGACGATATTGTAGGAGATGTAGAAGACGATGCAATCGCTGGAGGTGTTCACAGTCTCGGCAAAGGTCAGATGCAAACAGAAGACGGCATCAAAACTGGATATATGAAACAAGATGAATCGTCTCCCGACGACGCTGGCGCTATGACCGACATTAGTCGACAAGATGGCAAGCAGGGGTTACGGGCTGTTGCCACATATCAAATTAGCGAACTTCTACAAATGGGGATCATTCCCTACACTGCCCTAACTAAAAGCGAAGACGAAGAAGGCAACGTCACCACAGGTCAATTCATGGAAGAAGCCAAAGGGTTTACTGGTCGTGGTAAAGCCGTCAAGGAAGCATTACCAGATGATAAGCAACAACAAGCCAAAGCACTGCTTGATGAACTCAAAAGCGATGACACCACCTCAGACCGTAAAGGCGAAATTGAATCGGAAATCACAGATTTAGTCGGCTTTGCCAACAGTCAAATCGGTATTCAAGAAGGTAATGACGGCAGAATTTACCAACTCGAACATGCTGCCGCCGACATCGATTGGATGACACCAGTACTCCAAAAAGACCTCAGTACACTACAACTTTTTGACATCATTATTGCTCACGCAGATCGCCATGCCGAAAACTATATAGTCGAAACAGGCGAAGACGGTTCAATCACTGGCGCAAAAGGCATCGATAATGATTCTGTCTGGGGCAAACGAGTTGATAAAGACATGATGGAAGACAAAGGAGATTGGGGCTTCAATAGAGTACTGAAAACACCCGATTTGCCACCCGTTATAGACGCTGAAGTCGCGTTACGGGTTGTTTCAACCCACTGGAACTCAATCGAGCGTATTCTAGCACAATACACAATGAAGGGTGACGAAATTGACGCAGCCAGAGGTCGCTGGGATTATGTACAAGAAGGTGTCAAAGCCATGATTATGGGTAACAAACTCGCCACTATGACCCTAGATAATCATCAAGAAATGATGATGTATGCCCGGCTCTATACAGCGATCGGTGAAAATCCGCCACAGGGCATGTGGAATCGCCAAATGATGACGTGGGGTGAAGAGACTGAAGACCTCATGAGTGAGGGCAGTTATATCTCCGAGATCGAAAATAATTACAACAGAAAAGTTAACCCAGACGATTATGCATAAATCATCAATAATATTATTGTGATATCTGTTGCTCTGGTTCCCTAAATGCCAATGTATCAAGTAGAAAATCACTAGCATCATCCAGTGACATCGCATAACCAACGGCATAGGCTTCTTCAAATGTCACATCAGATGCCCTCAAGTGATCAAGATGAGCACCAAATTCTCGGACATATTGGAGTTGGTTAGGATACACCTTCTGACCACTCCGCTGTTCACGTGCTTGTGCTGCACCATACAACACCATCGCCGTATTAAACTCTTCCAAAGCCACCATCAACCAAACAGATGTCCAAACCAGATGATGCAATTCAAACCCAAAGTTTATATCCCGCCCTTTTCTTATAGATTCAGCGATTCGTTGGGCAGCAACATCATATCGTCCTTGACGAAATGCGAGATCACCCAGATTGCTCAGCACAGAATTTTGCTGACGGGCATTACCACCATCACCTGCAATCCGATAACCCTCAAGATAATGTTCTTCGGCTTTCTCATACATACCAACATCCATGTACAACAATGCAAACGAGTTATGTTTGAGTGATATACCGATAGTATCATTCACCTGCTCTAATAATTTCAGGGATTCTTCGTAATTTTTGATGGTCTGTTCTAGTGATTGAACCCGCCCTAATGTCGGCAACAAATAACACCACGCAATCCCATAATCATCCTCAAGAGCCGTATACAAAGCCAATGCCGACCGTCCCCACCGCATTGACGTCTCAGCATCTTGCCGAAAGTACGAAATAAACGCACCAGCCAACAAAAACTCAGCCCGTGTCGCATCAGAGACATCATTTAACTGATGTTCACCCCGTTCAAACCAGTGCCAGCCTTCACCATGTAACCCCTGATACCACCAATAATTACGTAAAGCAGCGATCATTTGGATACCAGGTTCCACAAACTGTCCATCTAATGCCCATGTCAATACCTGCCGGATATTACCCTGTTCAATACCAAGGCGGGTAAACCAATATTCTTGCTTCGAAGCCATCAATTCCGGCGCAGCTTGTTGTGTCAAATGATGATAGAACCCAACATAACGCTGTTGAATATCGTATCGACGATTAGCTTCATTTAACTGATTACGACCAAATGCTTTCAGCGTTTCCAGCATATAAAAACGGGGTTCTTCAAGTTGATCCTCATATTGCCGGATCATACTCTTATCAATTAACACCAGCAACAAGTCAAATAAATCAGTTTCGAGGTCATCGTCCACAATCGCTTCAATCGCATCAAGTGGTGCACCATCATTGAAAATTGATAAACACAAGAATAATTGTCGCTCCTCATCCGACAACAGTTGATAACTCCAATCAATCGTTTGATACAGTGTGCGGTGTCGATTAGGAATATCGAGTGCCCGATTTGCAAAACCAGTTATTCGTTTATCCATCCGCTTGAGGAGTGCGGAAGGCGACAAAAGCTTGATATGCGCGGCAACCAATTCAATCGCTAACGGTAACCCATCAAGCTGTTCACAAATGAGCAAAATATCATCAATATTATTATCGGTAACCTCAAATGATGGTTTGACCAGTTTGGCACGATGTGTGAATAACGTAACAGCTTCGGATGAATCGATTGTCTTGTCATTCAGAATAACTAAGGGTGGCACATGATATTCTTGTTCACCTGTTATTTTCAGTACTTCACGACTTGTCACAATAATCTTGAGGTTTGTCGTATTTGCCAGTAGGGTGTGCACAACCGATGCGCCTGCAATGATATGCTCATAATTATCCAACAGCAATAGCATCTGTTGGTCGCCAATCACGCGACATAGCGTTTGAATAATGGGTTCATCGTCATTTGGGTGAATGTCCAAGACACTTGCAATGGCTTGTGCTATATTATCAGGGTTGAGTACCGGAACAAGATCAACAAAATAAACACCATCAGAAAATTGCGCCAATACAGTTCGTCCGATTTGCACGACGAGGCGTGTTTTACCAGTCCCGCCAGTTCCTGTTAGTGTAATGAGCCGTTGTGAGGTCAATAGATCAACGATATGGGTCCGGTGTGTTTCACGTCCGACAAACGACGTTAGCAGTATGGGTAAATTATGCTTCGCATCCGATTGATCGTCGTTTGACACAGAGTTCTTTAATAAGCCGTGTTGTTCAGCATAAATCACTGCCGCATCACGTCCCGACACATTCAACTTCGCATAAATTTGTTTGGCATACCAGCGGACGGTCTCAACACTCAAACCAAGGCGTTGGGCAATTTGTCGATTTGTGAGATCATATTTCATTAAACGGATAATATCGATTTCGCGTGGCTTCAACTTATCGTGCATTGCAATAGAAAACCTATCTAAGTTGATTGGCATACGCACAAATCAACTATAAACATCCTATATTTTAATCATCTCCGGATTACCACCCACCCCTGGGTGGTGACAACTACCCATCTCCTAAAACATTATATAACAGAATCTAACACAACTGTGTTTTTAATACCTACATCTAGGGTTATGTGGGATTGAACCTTGTAAGGTGCTGTGTACGAGCCAAGTTATTACACAGCACCTACATCTCAACAATCGCTTTTATCGACTAGGGCACAACCATGACACAACACTACAAACCAATCCGTCGTAGAATCCAACGTCGCAAACGTCGTCGTCGTAGCAGTCATCCAGACGATTTACAAAATCCTCAGCTCGCAGGACAAAATTCATCCGACCAAATCTTGCATCTGCAAAATACCATCGGCAATCAAGCCGTCATACAGATGATGCGGGGTCGAGATACAGAACAAACCCCACCGAAACAAAATCCATTCCCTGAGGGCAAGTTTAAAATCGTTCAGTCGCCACCAATCAACAAAGTTGCAGACAAACAAGTAAACCGCAAACTATTAAGCTACACTAATCTCACTATCCAACGGATGCCACAGGTCGACGAAGCACAATCGGCAATTCCCGATAGCGATGCAAAAGATATGCGTCAACGTAAGCTAGTTGTCGTTAATATGATTCGGGAGTTCAATCGAATCTATAATGGTTATCCAGAAGGATTCCCGCAGACAGCTGACGAAATCCGTACAGGTGTCGCCGAGACTTATAAAAAGTCAGTTACCCAAGAGCTGATATCGCTCGTTACTGGTATTCATACATCCCTTAGAGTAATGAAAGAGTATTTTCAAGCACGATCAGGCAAAAAATCATCTAAAAAAGGAAAACAGAAGCACCAGAATCGGGTACAACAACTCATACAACTTATCAATTCAATCGAAATGACCAGAGAAGTCCCATCGATGCTAAATGAAATTCATCATGAACTCACAATGGCTGTAATGGCTGGGTCACAAGACATGCAGTTTAAAACCACACAAGACCTTGTCGGTGATGTGGATAAACATGCCGCTAAAGGTGGTGTTCATACTTTAAGTAAAGGACAAATAAACACAACTCAAGGTGTTAAAACAGGTTACTTCAAAGCAGATGACTATGAATCAGATGAGGCTGGTATTGGGATAAGTATAAAAGCAGGCGAAGCCAAACAAAGTTTACGTGCTGTTGCAACTTATCAAATTAGTGAACTACTTGGCATGGGCGTTATTCCCTACACAGCCCTAACAAAAAGTCAGGATGCAGATGGCAATGTATCAACTGGACAGTTTATGGAAGAAGTTCAGGGCTTTACAGGACGAGGTAAAATTTTAGCAGACGAATTACCTGCCGATAAAGCCGAAAAAATGGGGGCCTTATTAGAAGAACTAAAATCTGACGATTTAACCAACCAACGTCGAAAAGAAATAAGGGATGAAACCGACAATCTCCTTGGATTAGCGAACGCAGCCATCGGAACAAAAGAAATTGATGGGAAAATATATCAACTCGATCATGCAACAGCCGATATTGATTGGATGACACCCGTCATTCAAAAAGACCTCAGCACCCTCCAATTGTTTGATATGATTATCGCTCATGCCGATCGTCATCCAGAAAATTATGTGATCGAAACGGGAGACAATAACGAGATGACAGGAGTTAAGGGGATCGACAATGACTCTGTCTGGGGACGCAAAGCCGATGCTGACTTTTTACAAAAAGAGGGGCGATTCGGCTGGGAGTTTAAAGCAAAAACCCCAGGCGTCCCACCTGTTTTAGATGCTGAGGTAGCTTTACGGGTTGTCAGTACCCCATGGGCTGCGATTGAAGGGATTTTATCTCACTATGCCATGCAAAGTGATGAAATCGTAGCTGCAGAAAGTCGCTGGAACTATATCCAAGAAAAAGTGAAAGATATGATCTTAGCGAACCAACTCGCTACGATGGGTATGGAGCAAGGCGACCAAGTATTTATATATATGGATTTATATAGTGCGATCGGTGAGCCTGTACCACAAGACGTCATTGATAAACGTATGATGATTTGGGGTGACGAAACTGCCGAACATATGACCGTTGGAAACAGCTATGCTGGACGTGAGCAAGCAAGTGATCTGGGGAATGGGTATGTCAAACCCGAAGATTACGAATAATTAGACGAGTTCACCTCAACCAATCGCTGACCCCGTTCAACAACGTCGCCTTTCTCAACAAACACACCGTGGACTGTGCCATCAGTTGGTGCAGTCACACGGATTTCCATTTTCATCGCTTCTAATACGACCAATGTTTGACCGGCTGTAACAGTATCGCCATCCACGACCAAGACCTCAACCACTTGACCCGGCATTTGTGCTGTCAAATCACCCGATGCCCCGCTTGTCCCACGTCGTTTCCGACGCTCATCAACCGCAGACAACACAACCGTATTGCCATTCACGTAGATATAGCGCATATAACCATCACCTGCCACATACGCCAAGATACGCTGATTACCTAGATTGAGTAACCACCCACCATCAATCTGTCGTATTGCAGAAAAACGATACTCATGATCATCAACTGTCGCTTTGAAACGGCTCTCATCAACCTGTGTCAGGTCAATCGTATGCGTACTGTCGTTGTGCTCATATTTGAATTGCATGATAAATCCTATCGTATCCGAAAACTATCAGTCCGATTCCACGGGCTATACGGATCGCGGTCAGATGACTCTCCCGTTGCAATCATAGCCTGCGGTTTCCCTTGCATATCGTGCAACGCCGCGATGATCAATGCGATGTCATCTAAATCGGGTGCATCCGGCAACAAGCTCTCGAGATTATCATCAATATAACGCGTATGAATTCGCCCCTCGCGAAAAACGGAATGATCAACCAATGCCTTCAAAAAATCTAAATTGGTTGTTGTACCGAGGATAACCGTCTGTTCAAGCGCATTCAACATCCGACGAATCGCCGCATCACGGTCACGATCATATACAATCAGCTTAGCAATCATCGGATCATAGTGAATCGTGATTTCATCACCACTCTGAATTCCCGAATCAACCCGTACGCCATTACCTGTCGGTGGCACAAATGTCTGCACCGTCCCGATAGCTGGTAAAAATTGATTATGCGGATCTTCCGCATAAATCCGGCATTCAATCGCATGACCCGTTTGTTTGAGGTTAGCTTGCGTAAATGGTAATGTGTCGCCACTCGCAATCTGAAATTGTAACACCACTAAATCGAGCCCCGTCACCATCTCCGTCACCGGATGCTCAACTTGTAAACGCGTATTCATCTCCAGAAAATAGTAATCTCCAGCATCGGTTGCAATAAATTCAACCGTCCCCGCATTGGTGTACCCAACAGCTTGTGCTGCCGCCACTGCCGATTCGCCCATCTGTCCGCGCATCGTTGCATCAACAATCGGTGAAGGGGATTCCTCGATAATTTTCTGATGACGGCGTTGCGCACTGCATTCCCGTTCGAATAGATGCACGGTATTACCATGTGTATCGGCGAGCACTTGTATCTCAATATGTCGTCCGTTTTCAATATACCGTTCAAGGAAAACACGCGGATCGTTAAAAGCTTGTTTGGCTTCGCGCTGTGCCGATTGAATGCTATCGAACAATTCGTCTGATGAAGTCACCACACGAATCCCTTTACCACCACCGCCACCACTCGCTTTGACCATAATCGGATAACCAATCCGTTCTGCTTGCGCGATCCATTCAGTATCTGTTGCCGTCTCAGCTTGGAAACCGGGTACAATCGGCACACCTGCCGAGGCCATGAGCGAGCGTGCAGTCGTTTTCACACCCATCTGCCGAATCGCATCCGGTGGCGGGCCAACCCATATTAAGCCTGCATCGATAACTAACTGTGCAAAATCTGCCGATTCCGACAAAAATCCATATCCAGGATGCACACAATCACACCCCTGCTCTAAGGCGACATCTAATAATGTTTGACTGTTTAAGTAGCTGGCTGATGGGGCAGGCTCACCAATCCACACGGCATAATCAGCTAATTGAGTGTGTTGTGCGTTGGCATCCGCAGACGAATAAACAGCAACCGACTCAATCCCCAACTCTCGACACGCGCCGATGATACGGACGGCAATCTCACCCCGGTTGGCAATCAAGCATTTTTTAAGCATAAATTATCCTTATGAATTGCCACTTGTGGGTGCAGTTTCAGCAAGTTGCTGTACAAAATCAACAAACCTTGCCCCATCAGTGATTGGCTTGCCATGACCAAAACAGACAACGCGTGGGTTGAGGTCGGCTAATTTTTGTGCGGATCGCATATTTTCTTGGGCATCGATTGTAAATATATCAGGAGGTAACGACAAACGTTCTTGGAGTGTGATGAAATCAATATTGTTCAACACATCACCAGCAATTAAAACACGATCCGACTCACGCCAAAATGCGAGGTGCCCCGGAGAATGCCCCGGTGTCGAAATAACAGTAAATCCCGCCACACTATCACCCTCAACCAGTCCTTTATCAACCGGATGTGCATGACCTGTCCAGAACACATTCTGTAATCGTGTGATGGTATTACGTGGAATTTGACCCGTCATATCGCCGGATTCCATAGCGGCAATTTCAGCTTCACTACACCACAATGGAATACCATGTGCCTCACAAATAGGATGACTTGCCCCTTGATGATCGGGATGAACATGGGTCAGAGCATGAGCTTTGATATTGCGCCCTTTAAGTTGCCGTAGTAAACCGCGGGTAGCAGGCTTTGTCCCAGCATCAATCAAGATATCGTCAACAAGGTATACATTTACCAAATAATTCGGCGTTCCCCGTAGTAACTGTACACCATCAACAATATCAATCATAACGACTATGTTCCCCGATGTTATAAGTTATGGCATATCACCATCTTGGATTTTGCCACGCACCATTTCAAAAGCGTGTTCAAGTAAGTTTGTGACTGTCCACGAATACATTTGCGCTTTATTTGAGACCATCTTCTTCTGATGAAATGTAACCAGCGATGAAGATCCAACCAATACAATACTGCGGGATGGACTAGACATCTTTCCACTGTTTTTTTTCAGGGCATCTTGGATGGTCTGATATAAAATTTGATAACTAGATTTATGTCCCGATAAATCGAGAATTACGTATGCAAAATCACCAATTTCTCGCAGTAGATAGGCAATTTTCTTACCTTCTGTCATTGCCTCGTCTATCGTGCTGTCTGGGCGACGATATGTGATGAGAATAATTGGCTCATCAGTCATCTGCCTGACTGTGAACGCCATATCCACTTCCTTGTTTCAATTACACTAAATTATAAGTGTCCATAAATTACCTACGACACATTTTTATTATAATTTGAAACAATAAATTCACAATACAGATCAGATCCTTGTATCTAAAAATTACATTAATCTGTCAATGGATGATCAAGCAATTGATAAAGTAGCCGTTGCAAGGTTTTCATCCCCTCATCACCTAAGATCGTAGCGTAGTCGGCTTCAATTTGTTGTTTGACCTCATACGCATCTTGCAAAAATTGCTTGCCTAAGTCTGTAAACTGAATTAAAACCGCCCGTTTGTCATCAGGATCAGGCACGCGCGACACATATCCTCGTGTTTCAAGGTCTTTGACAAGTTGCCCCATTGCTTGTTTAGTCATCCCTGCCCGTTGCGCCAATGTGACAATCCGTGTGCCATCAATATCGAGATTACTGATCAATGCGGTGTGATAAACGGTTAATCCATCATGCCCGTTTTGTGCAATCATTTCCATCGCTGTCTCGCTATACATACGGGATGCACGCTGAAATAATCGCCCAATATTTTTTTGACGTAATGCCAGCAGATCCTCTTGTTGATTATTATCCATACCCAACCCCTTGACAAATTAGTCAGGTTACTTTACCATATCAATTAGACAACTTACTTTACCATATTATATCCCAATAAAGGACAAACAACATGATCGTAATCCGCGTTAAAGTTAGCGTAAAGCCCGAAAACAAATCCGACTTTATCAACGTCATGCAAGACTCCATTGCAATTTCACGCGAATTTGATGGCTGTCAACATTTTGGGCTGTATCAAGACGTCATGGACGATACAACACTGATTCTATATGAAGAGTGGGAGACACAAGCACAATTTGATGCCTATAAAGCATCGGATCACTTCAAAGAAAGTGGTAAACAATTATTCGCCCTCATGAATGGTGCGCCAGATAGTGCCTATTTCAATGCCGAAATGATCCCCGTCAGCTAGTTATTTTAACTTCCACGGTATTCCCGCGACCAGTAACAAGACCTCATCAGCTTGTTCAGCAATACGTTGATTCGCGCGTCCGAGCATATCGCGGAAGAACCGACCCAAGCGGGTGGGTGGTACAACACCCATCCCAACTTCGTTACTCACCACAATCCATGTCGCTGATGACCGTCGATATACATCCAACAACGGATCAATCTGTTTTAAAGTCGCGTTGTTCGCATCTATCTGGGTGACATCCTCGGCTAATCCAAGCAAAACATTTGTCGTCAAAAATGTGATGCAATCCAGCAGAACCGTATCGTACTCACCTTGAAAATCTGCAATCGCTTGATAAGTCTGATGTGGTGCTTCAAGTGTATGCCAATGGTCAGGGCGATCATCTTGATGATGCTTAACCCGTTCGCGCATATCATCATCAAATGCCTGAGCAGTTGCAACGTATAACACACGGTCGCCTTTTTCACGAGCTATTTTTTCAGCAGTGTAACTCTTACCACTACGCGCACCACCCAACAGAAAAATCAGGCGTTTATCCATAGCTTGCCCCAATCACCAATAAACACAAGATTTCAACCAATTCACAGACAGCCCCATAAACATCACCTGTGATGCCACCACCAAGGCGACGACTTGCCCACTTACCAAACAACCACACAAAACAAAATACACTAATCATCAGGATGGCTATATCAAAGTAGACACAAACGGCAAAGGCGATTCCCGTTGCAATTAATATTTGTTGTGTGCCGAGCCCATCACGGAAGAAACCACCCAAACCCGATTTGCGGGCATATGGGAAACTATAAACAGCAAGCACCATTGCCCACCGCCCCAATACAGGCGGAATAAGCAGGAGTTCAACTGGAATATTGTCAATTGCTAGAAACTTAACGAGTAGCAACAAGATCAAGCCAATCACAGCCCATGACCCTGTGCGCGGGTCTTTCATAATTTCGAGTCGGCGTTCGGGTTCAACCGTCGCAAGCAGTCCATCACAACTATCACTAAAGCCATCCAGATGCAATCCACCGGTGATGACCACCCACGCCAGCAAGATGAATGCAGTTGTCAGCCCACTATCAAAAGGCGAAACTCCGGCAACGAGCGTTAACACACCCCCAATCAGCACACCGACCAGCGGATACCATGCAAATGACCAACCCGCTTTACGCCCTTCCGGAAAGCCCAGCGGAATAATGGTTAAAAATGAAATCGCCGAGCGCAGATCATCCAACATCCAATTTGCCCATTTCATTGAGCGTTCGCATCGCAGATTCAATCAATGGGAAGGCTAACAATGCGCCAGTCCCTTCGCCCAAGCGCAACTCCAAATTGAGCAATGGATCCAGTCTCAGATAATCCAATGAGATGATATGTCCCGCTTCGACACTCTGGTGTCCAGCAATAAGGTAATTGACAACATCAGGGTTCATCTGATGCGCAATCAATGCGCCCGCCGTACAAATCAAGCCATCCAACACTACCGGAATCCGCTGACTTGCAGCATACAATATCGCCCCTGCAATCGCGCCGATTTCATATCCCCCGATTTTTGCCAGAGTATTGTCATCAGGTGGCTGATGCAAATCCAACGCCTGTTTAATCAGATCCACCTTACGAGTGTAGGTATCATCATCAATACCCGATCCACGTCCAGTTACAGCCTCAACATCCATGCCCGTAATTGCTGCAATAATCGCGCTAGCAGGAGTCGTGTTACCGATGCCCATCTCACCCAAAAAGACCAGATCCAGTCCACGCTTTTGCTCGTCGCGCACAATATCCATACCCAACTGAATCGCTTTATCGGCTTGTTCTGTTGTCATCGCCGTTCCTTGAGTGAAGTCAGCTGTCCCATGTGCAATTTTGCGTTGCACAAAAGTCGGCGTCTGCATCTCAATTCCAATCGGCGGCACAAGGCTACGCGGACGGGGTTTAAATTTATGATCAACACCAGCATCAACCACAATCAAACGCGCCCCCATCTGCCGAGTGAGGCTATTGACAGCCGCTGTGCCATCTAAAAATTGCTTGACCATATATGCTGTCACAGCCGACGGGACACTACTGACCCCATGCGCCATCACACCATGATCGCCTGCAAACAGCAGCGTCGCGCGCCGAGCCGGAAACCAGTCAGTTTTCCCACTCATACCCGCTAATCGAATCGAAAGTGTTTCCAGTTTACCGAGTGCGCCTTGGGGTTTAACTAATGTCGCTTGTTTTTCACGCGCTTGTGTCATCGCGTCTTCATCTAAAGATGGAATCGTGGGGATGGTTATCACGTTGGTTTCTTTCTGTTGTGGATTATGATTTATGATGTAGGGGCACGATGCATCGTGCCTCTAACAGATATTTACGTTATGCCTGTTCCTGTCGCGTCAATTCGAGGAAAATATCCTCCAAATTCATCGCCAACTGACGCAACTCAACCAAGTCCCAACCGTTACTGACAACAGCATTTGCAATCGCCGGACGTGGGTCAGCGTCAATCACAGGCGTAATGATAAGGCTATCGCGTTCTGTGTCAACCCGTTCAACACTATCAATCTGTTGAATCACTTTAGACACTGCATCCGATGCACCATTTGTCCGCAGAAGAATACGCCCGCCACGCTCTAAATCTTGACGCAAAAATGTCGGCGCGCCTTCAGCCACAATTTCACCCTGATTGATAATCACAACTTTATCGCAGATTTGCTCGGCTTCAGAGAGGATGTGTGTACTGAACAAGACCGTACGATCTTTCCCCAACTCACGAATCAGATTGCGCAAATCAATCACCTGACGCGGATCTAGCCCGATCGTCGGCTCATCAAGAATCAACACCGATGGATTATGCATAATCGCTGATGCCAATCCCAACCGTTGCTTCATCCCTTTTGATAGTGAGCGAATTCGGCTTTTGGCACGATCTTCCAAGCCCACACGTTCAAGGGCTTCCGTCGCCTTTTCTTTACGATTCGCTAAACCGCGCATCTCACCGATATATTTGATGTACCCCAACGCCGTCATATCACGGTACAACGGCACATTTTCCGGTAAATAGCCGACCTGTTCGCGCACATCCATACTCTGCTCGAACACATCAAACTCGGCAACTGTCGCACTCCCTGCTGTCGGCGGCATCACCCCTGTCAGAATGCGCATGGTTGTTGTTTTTCCCGCACCATTCGGCCCTAAAAACCCCGTCACCTGTCCGGGATGCGCCGTAAAAGAGATGTCATTCACCGCGACAAAATCGCCATATTTTTTTGTCAGATTCGAAACTTCGATCATAGGTTTGATTGCTCACAAATTTGTATAAATCGTAGGGACGAGGCATGCCCAGTCCTATATTTTCCGTCTGCTATTATGCCACACAATTAGGGTGTAGATTGAGGGTTTGGTTGGATCGCCCCATTCAAGAAAATATCAGTAATGCCCACTTTACAACGTTCCATAGTATCAGGTTCAATAAGATAGGTCATATATAAACCCTTGGTTTGTGTTATCCATTTTTGCATTACGATGTAATCTTGACCGTCAATATATATCCAAAACAGGTTGTTTGGTACATCAAAAGTAACCAGAAGTTGATCGGTTACAGAATCTAGATTTAGAAGTCGATATTCTCGATTGATGAGTCTGTATCGAGGGTATGAGCTCAGAGAGGCTATTGTGTTGCGCGATGCATACAACATGTATTTTTGAGATGTTGATATAGAATAATCATTAAGCGTAGTGAGATATTCTGTAATTGGTGATATCGACTCTGTTTCGACATCCCTCCAAAATAATGTGTTATCAAGTGAATCTAAGTACAATGCACGGTTCATCTTGTCATCCCAGAATTGGAACTGTGCATCCAGTTCAAGGAGTGCATTCGTCTCAAGATTATATGAAAACATACCCCGATCTGAAGTCCAGAACAGCGCAAATCTTTCGTGGTAAATCACCATTGCGGTAACATTTTTATACGGCAATGATGTCACAGGCGTAATATGACCTTCTTCTGCATTGTATTCGTATAGCATCTTATCTTCGGCGAAGTAAAAGGTTGTCTCAGAAACCCAATATACTTGACTTGCATGATTGGGAATGTCAGCCAACCTAAGGTTTTCTAGTTTTTCAAAGTCATATATAAACCATCCATCTAGTGACTTGACCACTGCATATTTACTATCTGGTGACCACCAAATTGAGTTGATGTACTCTATTTGGGGATCACCTTCGTTAAATTCCAGAATATCTACATCATCGCCTGAAATCTGCATAAAGTATTGTCTAGACTGCCCCTGATCGTCTAGAGCACCAAAGGCGATGTAGCGTCCATTTGGCGACCAACCCCATGAAATCACATAAGATAAAGAGGCGGGATAAGGTAGTTCTATTAGTTTTGTGGGGTTTGCAACATTGTATATGACAGGTTTACCGTCAATCGCATGATACCCCATATAATGTCCATACGGTGACCAACGCACACCTTCACTTGTCGGTAGATCGTAAGTTGTGAAAGTACTATGTTGACCTTTATTTATCGATGTCAGTTGTGTCGGTTGTCCGTATGCAAACAATCGATCTTCCTCAAACTGACACTGCGCCGTGAACGGATCAGTTGCCAGCCAACCCTGAATCGGTGGCGAAAGCACAATCATTCCAACGATCAGCAAATCGAACAGCAAAAACAGGATAATTAATCTCCGTCGTCGGTTCGGCGTGCGTTTGCGTTTCGGTTTGAGTTTATCAGTCATATGTTACGCCCCTACGATCAATTCAACTCGGGGTGCGTAAAATGTACCTAGCTTACACCGTTCTTGGTTTTGTGGATTAAACAGATAAAATACACTTGTATCATCTTCCGTGCGCAGACCATAAAGAATGTAATCCGTACCATTGATATTGTGCCACCCAAAATCACTACTATTCGGGTCATCAAATACAATTGTATCTTGGGTAAACATGTCTTGTATCGTGTAAGTATTTACATACGGCGTTAGCTGTTCCCAATAGTAAGCATAACGTCCCGTAGGTGAGAATTTTAGGCTCGATGTAATGGGTGTTATATTCACCTGCTCGCCAGCATAAGGTCCTCGCGTATAATAAAGCAACAATCCGTCCTGACTATCCTCAAACTCAAAAACCACCAACCCATCATGTACTGTATAACTCAATTTACGCGACGTATCCATCGGTAGCACATGAGACACATCAGGGTTGCGGAAATCAGCGTATAAGAAGTTACCAGAGCGATCCATACCCCCTAACGATTGAGTGAGGTCGATGTAACCACGCACATTTGGTGAAAATCGTGTACCACCTGCAAGATATGAAGCATCAAAACGCACATCAAACACATTGTCAACAACATCATCAATCACATTCCACTGGCGTAAATAGCCTCCGGTAGAAAGATACACTATTGTCGTCTCACTGATCCATCCATAAATTGTCTGCACATCGCTTGGTAAATCAATAGATTCAAGCGTTTTTGAACGTGTGTCAAATATTTGCGCCAATCGTAGCGCATCACGTCTATACAATAAGACATAATGTTCATCTGTTGACCACCTCCAATTGCGATTGGAGGTCTGTATATGCAGGATGCGTTCACCTGTTTGTGCATCACCGATTGCAATATAGTTGACATTATTATCATTCCACGTCATGCGTACCATATAACGATTTGAGGGTGACTGTCCTCTAGTTGTTGACCTATCGAGTAATGTCATCGCTGTTAATGTATGGGTCTCCAAATTAAATGCCAGATGCTCCTGTTGTTGCTCTAGCCAAACATAAGGCGAGCCATCAACACCACTGTTAAATGTTATATTACTCGTTCCAAGCAGATGAACCGTATCATCCCCTAGTTGTGTGATATAACTCGCATATGTGGTCGGCACATAAATATAAACATCCGCATCAAACTCACATAACGGGGTGAATGGATCTCCATCAGGTACATTAAATACATCCGGTGGCGGTTTCAGAGATTCAGGTAACATCAGATAGACACCCATTCCGATGACCATCAAAATCGCAATCAATAATACAATAATTCGACTTCTACGAGAGCGTTTCGGCTTTTCTTTGCGCTTACGTTTGGGTTTGTCAGTATAGGTCATGATGTTTTGTCCTCAGATTGAATGAAAACAGATGGTGTGTAATACGTCCCAATTTGCAGTTATCACGCGATTCAGGATCCAGTAGATAATGCACATACGCATCACCATCTACTGGAACAACATGGTATAAATACGATGTCCCGTCGATTTCGTACCAGTCGACCGACAAATTCTCCGGCGTATCAATCGTGAAGGTCTCACCTGTGGTCAAACTTTGGATAATACGATTCTTGTTATCCGTTGGCTCATAAACAATATATAGCCCATCTGGAGAAATCTGAAATTCATTGCGATTTAACGGTTCAACAGTTACAAAAAGTTCTGTCTCAGGGAAGAACAATGACATGGGTTGGGCGGGATCATCATACTTAAACAATACATAATGACGTGTCACAAAAAAATTGAGCCCACCCAACATATCAACCTCAAAGTTGATATGATCACCCGTTTCTGGATCCATCAGGTGGAAAATATTGGGGGATTCGATCCCCGCCATATACGAACTTCGAATCGGTTTCCCTCGAAAGTTTGGTGAGCGCTGAATATCGTCAGTCATGTAATAATCTTCAAAACGCACATCATAATATTGTATGTTCTCGCCTGTTCGCCAATTCCATCCACGCAACCAACCCGCCCGTGTTTCATACAGAATCGTATCGTCGTCAATCCATCGGACAATATCTGTAGCATCTGCTGGAGGCTGAACTTCAACTACAGTTTGATCTACTAAATTAAGAATCTGTGCATCGACAGAATCTTGCGGGCGCAATAATACATATTGCTCATCAGGTGACCAATGTGGCAAAGGGGTTTCATCATCAATCTGGTATATGACCTCACCAGTTGCACCATCATAAATCACGGTACGTGGTTTAACATTGGATTGTCCTACATTCGAGCGATACGCATAACGGAGTCTCGGTGACGCATAACTATAACTGTAATCAGTCCAATCGTTTGTATAATGTAGGTCACCAGTATTCAGATCAACGACAATTGTACTGGAATCTGTACCATCATAGAGCGTTCCCCACACATACGGACTACCTTCTACCCAATGGCTTAGATTAAACGTATGTGGCATAGGAATCACAGATTCGTTGCCGATAGATACAAGGAAGCCCCCCGTAGAAGTCGCGACCGCCATATGTGGATTTGTGTCGAACTCACAAAACGGTGTAAACAGATCACCATCAGCCGGAACCACAAGATCATTCGGCAGTTCAACATAATGTGGATTTGGTATCAGCAATACAGCAATCACGATTCCAAGAAAAATCACAGCGACAAGTAGTACAAGTTGCAAGAAACGATAGGAACGTTGTTTACGCTTAGGTTTGCCTTTGCGTTTCGGTTTATCCATCATGATGAGACCTCCTGTGAGTGTTGTGATGTAGATTGTGTGATATTGTCGGATGAAACATCAATGGTCTTATCAGTAAGACGATTGCGAGCTGCTGTTATATCAGTGGTGGATCCAATATCCGCTAGTATATTGAGGAGTGCATCGCGATCACGGAACATCTGCTGGAAATAAAATAAATTAGTCAAGCCAAGCGTAAACATCAAAAACGGGCTTGCCGTGATACCTTCTCGTGCTAGACCTGCCAGCCCCCACGTAATCAACATAAATAACCCCGCCAACAACACCGCCAGATATACCGGATCAAATTTCACCTGCCCACTGACCACAGTTTGACGTGTAGCAGCATCATAATGAATGGTTCCGTTTGTCTTTAGCTCGGTATACAATCCGCCGACTTTGGTCTTAATCGTAAAGTGAATCACATCATCAGAGTCATCAATTTCTACAAACCGCTGTCGTGGGAAAAACACACGCGTTAATCCATCCGGTTGATAAGCTAAGCGCTCAAGTTGTTCACGAACCTCATCAGGTGACACAGACATTACATGATGAAATCGTCGGATAAACAACATCTCATCCCGCAAGCGGTGTAGGGGCGTATTTGACGTGTGTTTTACTTTATTGTTCGTCATATCGCTGTGACTCATTATCTAAATAGAGCAGGTCGTCGTTAATCGCATCATCAGTCGCATCTTGCCGTTTGAGCTTATCAAAGTTCCGATCGCTCATTCGTGGGGTAATTGTCTCTCGGATATCTTTGAGCAGATGATAGCGCTTCCAAAACATATGCCCGAATGTAAACAAGGGTGCACTCATGACTAATGCCAGCATCCACGGTGGTATCCGCAAACCAAAAAATTGAAAAATAAAGATCATCCACAATACAGATAGACCCAACAAGAAGAAATACACAACCCCAAAACGAACCTCACCAACCACACGCGCACCATTATCCAAAGTCTGGTCAATGGATCCGGTTGCATGTGCAATTGTATATTGTTGTCGATCATCTTTAGCCTGCAAATCAAACTGATAATGATCGTACTGTTTTTCAGTTTTCAGCTTAAAACGCGGTAGTGTATGTCGCCATCCTTTCGGTTCATATGCCGATTCATTTAGACGTTCAACTACCGTGTCTATATCCAGTGAGGTCTCGAATTCAAACCGTTGCGTAAACAACAGGTGACTCATAAACCACTCTATTGAATTTTGTGGCGCGGATTTGCGTTTGTTAGACATAACAGCTCCACTATTGACGGCGGCGGCGCACTTGTTCATTTGTGTTGTAGAAATCATCAACACCCGCAGTCGCCTGATGATTACTCAGCCGTCCGCGCCGATCCGACAAAAATGGCGTGACTTGCCCCTGTATATCATCAACCATACCGTTACGCTCTTTGAAGGTCTGCCAATAGAGATACAATGGCGCAAAAATCGGCACACCTCCAGTATAAAACAGGTACATCAGCCAATACGGAACCGTAAACATCCCAAATGTCCAGAACCCGCAAATCACAGAGACAATCAACAACATCAATGACCGATTGAGGCCGAATTTAACTTCGCCTTTAACAACTGTTTCGTCACCTTGTTGCATAATCCAACCACTACCGACACACCGCGCCTTCTGCGGTTCACGCTGATATTTATTGCCAACCCATAACCAGAACTGATACTTGTCGCCAACTTGCTCAGTCTCGACTATATATTTTTGTTTACCTTCATTAAATGGCAATTCACCGAGTCGCTCTGCACAGAGATGTGCCGGAACAGGTGTGCGGAATTCAAAAGACTTCGTAAATCGTGTGCTTTCGAACAGTTGTTGTGTAATCGTATTTTGATTATCTGCCATCTATTTGCCTTGTTTAATACCATTTACTAGAAGATCAACCCGTTCATCAAATTCTTCCTCGATATAAAGGTCACTTCGGTTTTCAGGAATCATCTGCGCGAGGTTAAATAGATGTTGTATCAACGCATCACGCCAGCGAAGCGCACCGCGTGTCGCCAGACCCTGTAAAATCAACCATGCTAAAAATACCAATGGTGACCCTGTAATGAAGAAACCAATCACAGCTAGGACAAACAACATCACCCCAAACAGCGGGATAGCATTCGTCAACTCGGCATATCCTCGAATTTCGCATCCATCCTGTTCATCGCGATCAAAAATAAACGCCGATGCCGTTGCAAAATATTGAGAATTCCGTTGCCAATTTAGCGTTAAGATGTAATATTCGCCTTCATTGACAATTTGTACCTCGGCCACAATTTTGCGTTTTTTATTGGGGATCGTGACGACATCATCATGGACAAATTTCAGCAATTCGATATAACCCGCCGCTGAATGCAACGAGACAAATTCGTATGTCTCAGGCAATTGAAAATAGCTCAAGAGTCCGCCTGAGGACTGTGTTTCTTCTACGGGCTGAGTTTGTTGGGGTTGGGACATAAATTACTTTCTCACTATATTGTCAATTATTTTACGTCTATATCATGAGCAAGCCAAAGCCATCAGCGATCAGCTTTCAGCGTCTTGATGAAGCCAGTTAACATCCGTTTGACTTCAGTGATCTTGACCATGCAATTCGCATATTCACCGTCAGTTATATAGCCTAGGTCTTTCACTAGAATACAAAATATTCAAGTTCACTTGCTGACCCTAAAAAATCGCGCAAATTCTGCATCTGTCTCACGTCCACACCCTTCAGTGATATTTGCAGGTATTGAGTAGGATGCGCGTCGCATTTGACTAATCATGCCGTATCGTTCATCACTGGGGAATGCTTTGGTAAGCTGATACATAATTAATGTGACTTGATGCGCTTTATGCCAAACTTGGATTTTTCGAAAATCTCGCATTTTATAGTCTTTAGGCTAATTGCTGAACGCTGTTACCTGTATGCTTTTACCGTTACAATATTCACTATAACATAAAATCACATCCACTCAGGAGTAAAACCCATTCATGACCCAACCGCAACCCCGCCTCTTGATGTTCAACCTGATGACCGATGTCAGCGATCCTGTATTGGGTTTCACAACCGCATGGATCAACGAACTGGCACAACATTACGCATCCATTGACGTAATCACAATGTATCAGGGGCAGGTGGCTGTACCCGATAATGTACGGATTTTTTCAGCAGGGCGCGAAAAAGGCTTGAGCAAGCCCATACGAGTGATGAATTTTTATCGGCACTTGCTTCGTCTGATTGCAACAAATCACTATGATGTCTGTTTTGCGCATATGATGCCCTTATTTGCAGGGTTGGCAGGACCACTCTTAACCCTACGCGGAATCAAAACGGTGCTCTGGTATACCCACCGACAGAAATCATCACAACTCAAACTCGGATTGACCATGTCGTGGCGCGTCGTGACAGCCGTAAAAACTAGCTTTCCGTACGAGACAGAAAAACTACGCGTAATCGGGCACGGCATTGACACGGATTTTTATGCGCCAAATCCCGCACCTAAAAAACCATCTGGCACACCCATAGTCATCCAAGTCGCACGCCTCGCCGCCATCAAACATCAAGACACAACCATCAAAGCCATCACCCAAATACCCGCCGATCTCACGCTAGTTGGTGATGTCCAACCGGGTTACCCGCAAACATACAAACACGAGCTAAAAGACATGATTGAGATCCACAATATTAGCCATCGGGTCGAATTTACAGGCGACCTCAAACCACCAGCCGTACGCGATTGGTATCAACGCGCGACTGTTGCGGTGAATATGAGTCCCGTCGGATTATTTGACAAAGCCGCCCTTGAGAGCATGGCATGTGGCATCCCGACGATTGTCAGCAATTCGGAGTTCGCGCATCTCATGGGGGATTACGCCGACCTATTGATTGTCGAAAGTCCACATGATGTCGACCGATTACAAGATCGCATCAATCGACTGCTAGCCATGTCCGATGAAGAACGCCACACCATCGGTCAAATCCAACGCCAAAACGTCAGCGCACAATATAGTCTAGCGAGCCTAGTCACACGGCTTGTTTCTGTCTTACAAACAGGCGAAACCTAAGCATCTGTTTCGAGGATACCTTGCAAATCGGCTTTCATATCCTCCATACACGGGTAACGCTCATCGGATTCAAACGCAGTCGCTTTCATGATAATCGGCGATAGTGCTTTGGGGATCTGTGGATTGATGGAACGTATCGGCGCAAACGTAAACTTACGTTCTTTACGCGGGTCGATCCGTGTCAGTAGATAGTGCAAAGTCGCCCCTAGCGCATAAATATCAACCAGCGGACTGACAATACCCTGATATTGTTCTGGTGGGGCGAAGCCGACTGTACCTATCGGTGTCGCATCAGTGATGATGTTGGTATCAGGCAAAATATTCGACAAATTAAAATCGACCAGCCACGCGCGATCATCACCATCAATCATGATATGAGCGGGCTTAAGGTCACAAAACGCAATCGCCGGATTGTGATGATGCAGATATGTCAGAATATCAGCAATCTGTATACCCCATCGGATCACACGCCGAACATCCAGAAACTCACCCTCACCCAAACCCGCTAAAATCGCTTCGCCATCATCACCCGTAATCGCATCCATAACCAACGTATCGCCATTCACAAATTCATGAAACGACGGGATATTCGGATGATCAAGTTGCGCCAAAATGACGGCTTCATTACGGAGGTAATGCGGCGTATTCTCGACCGGCGAATCCCCCCGCAGACATTTGAGGGCAACCCGTTGCGCAGTTAATGGATTCATCGCCAGATAAACCCGCGCGACTTCGCCTTCACCTAACAACCGCAGGACACGATAATGACTCATATACTGTGCCTTTGTCTTAAAAGCGAGTGAATGATCATAGCGGATTGATTGTCAATTTGATATGCAAATGTCATAATAGTCTAGAAATTGACCGATCATACAGGCATACACATGGCAAAGCAAAACACCGTTTTCATCTCCTATCGGCGCACCAATGCTGCCCTCGCCCTCAACATATACCAATATCTATCGGCACAGGGCTATGATGTGTTCTACGACATCGCCAGCATCCGTGGTGGCGACTGGAAACAAATCATCCTCGACAACATTACATCACGCGCCCACTTTTTAATCGTCCTGACACCCAGTGCCGCCGAACGCTTTAGCGAATCCGGTGACATCATGCGCCTCGAAATTGAAACTGCCATCGAGACGAAACGCAATATCGTGCCCCTATTTATGGAAGAATTCCAATTCCCCAGTGTCCAACAACATTTGACAGGCAAACTATCTGTACTCCCAAAATACAACGGGCTACCAATCCCCATGCGCTATTTTATGTATGCCATGCAAGACCTCTGCAACAAACATCTCGAACAAGACATCAACACCATTGTTCACCCTGCCTCACCACAAGCTGAAGAATACGCCCATGAGCAACAACGAGAAGCCGACAAACAAGCCCCAGTCACACAAGACACCCTTACCGCTCAAGAATACTATGAGCGGGCATGGGAAAAAGAGAAAAGTGGTAAATTTGATGAAGCCATCGCAGACTTCACGACAGCCATTGAACTCAAACCGGATTACACATGGGCATTAAATAGTCGAGGGAATTTGAAGCAGACTCATCTAAATGATTATCAAGGTGCATTAACAGATTACAACCAAGCCATTCAACTTGACCCTCAATACACCAAAGCCTACAATAATCGGGGTATATTAAAGAGAAAACATCTACAAGATTATCAAGGCGCATTAACCGACTACAACCAAGCCATTCAACTCGATCCCGAGGATGCTGCTGTCTACTCTAATCGGGGTAACTTGAAAGATGATCTACAAGATTATCAAGGCGCATTAGAGGACTACAATCAAGCTATTCAACTAGATTCCCAGGAAGCTGTTGCCTACTATAATCGAGGGCTATTGAAACAAGATCACCTCAATGATTATCAAGGTGCATTAGACGATTACAACCAAGCCATTGGACTCAACCCACAAGAGGTCAAAGCCTACTATAATCGAGGGCTATTGAAACAAGATCACCTCAATGATTATCAAGGCGCATTAGCTGATTACAGCCAAGCTATTCAACTCGACCCACAATACGCCAATGCATTCCATAATCGAGGTATATTAAAGAGAAAACATCTACAAGATTATCAAGGCGCATTAGAGGACTACAATCAAGCCATTCAGCTCGATCCTCAATATGCCGATGCCTACATCAATCGGGGTGCACTAAAGTATAATCATCTCCAAGATTATCAAGGCGCAAAAGCAGATTGGGAGCGCGCCCTCCAAATTAATCCCAATGATGCAACTGCCAAGAAAAATCTGGAAATGGTTAACAAAAAACTAGGTAACAAACGATTCAAATTTTGGTAGTTAACTCCAACGCACGGCATTACCCGTCTCAACCGACGCTTCAAACACACGGATGAGCGGGTCGAGGATATAAGCGTAGCGTGTCGGCGCGACTTGCCGCAATTCCACATGAAATGTTTTCAGATAGGCGCGTGGCAATCCATCATCCCCCGCGATCATCTGCCCAAACGGCGCACTACATTGGAAGACGCGCCCCGTATCCAAATCACGATATTCCACCAGATAATCTTCGGGGTTAATCACCGTCTGTTGCACCCGCATCGCACGGAACAACTCACGGTTCAATTCCCATCGATCGCGCACAAAAAATCCATCATCATCAAAGCCGAGGTCAAACCCACTCACACGATCCATCGTCAGCGCACCCCCCAACACATTACTCCCCTTGCTCACATCTTGCTCACGTTCCGTATCGACCAATACCGCCGATACATCAACTGCATCCAACGACTTAAAATATGCGATTTCTTCTAACGCCGGCACAGCTTCCTCCGCCGAAGTAATCCCGCGATCATCCCCGTCCGGCAGATGTTTGAGCAACATCGGGAAATGCTGGACGCCGACTGCTTTTAACGCATCCTGAAATGTATAAAAATCACGCCAACTCGACACAAATTCATTCGCACGCAACATATCAGGGTATTCACAACATTCCTTCAGCCAATCCCAAAATTGTTTGTACTTCTGCTCATTGCCGATGTACTTCATCTTAAGCATCGGACCGCGCACCTCATCAATGACAAAGTCATCAGGGAATGGGCACGGCGTTGATTTGCCATCGCGAAAACAATTAGACGTGACTTTTGCTGTAATTCCCATGTATGTTCCTAGTATTTGGTTCTTTTATTTTGGTTTCTTCTGATTTTAAGGCACGATGCATCATGCCGCTACGAAACTATTGATAATGATTCGTAGGGAAAACGTCTGCCTTATCCGAATTTGACAACCCGCAACTCCCTATGGATTCGCCAATGCGGTCGGTGGCAACGGCACACGATACCCGAATTCAAACGGATCAAGCGCCCGCATCCAATACCCAACACCGGACGAGCCTTCTGCCATCCAACCAATCACTTCACGGCTAGCCAGCACACGAATCTTCCACCAGTTCAGCTCATTACGACACACCGGACCATCCACAATCACAAATGGAATATTCCGTACGAGTGAAAACATCGGCGTACCATTTAAACCCGGTGCATCCCGTAGATACTTCGGCGGTCCCGACCCATAATCAACAAACCCGCGTTGCTCCACTTGGAAAGCCAATGGCGTCCCACAGAAACTTGCATCATCCACATCCGTACCATCAGCTAATAAGGTGCGTTCATAGAAGGTCTCCGCCATCCAGCCCTGATACGTCACATCAAGCACCGTCACCTGCACAAACCACCAGCGCCACCCTTCAGCACATTCCGGTCCATTGAGCACCAACACCGTTGATCCAGCACTGACAATCGTCTGGGTTCGCGACTCAGTATTCGGTTCTGTTCGAATCCGCGTATTGAGATAAACTTCTGCCGGACGTCCCACCGCCAATGTCGTCTCTGCGAGACAATCCGCAGGCAAAGTTGTATCAGCCGGAATCACATAATAGCCAATATCTGGTACAAATTCTTTGACCCAACCGGGATTCTGTAATCCCAACCCATCAACGCGCCACCAGATACGATTTTCACTACACACCGGTCCATCCAAAATTTCGACGGTCACACTCTCTTCGTTGTATCCCATCCACGCACTAGAATCTGTCGGTTGATAGCGTACAGTCGTTCCGGGACGCAAAAACGCAACCGCACCGATGCTCAACTGTAACGGGTTGGCGCATGGATCAATAGCGACAGGATCTACTCCCTGCGTCGCGACAACCAGCGTCGATGAAACAAGCGGGGTATTGGTCGCCAACGGGGTATTGGTAATCACAAAAGGTGTCTCTGTAGCGGTTTGTGCATATGTCGGCGTGATCAACCACCACAAGCACAACAACATCGTCATGACGATCAAAACACCCAACAATATCCATTGTGTGACACGACGGGTCTGCATGTTTTCATTCTCCATCTGTAGTCGTGTTTAAGCTCATAGCCCTATTGTACCCGATTTGATCTGATATGGCGCATTTGCACATAGTACGTTGGTGTGGTTACACCATTTTGTTTGATGGCTACTCTCAAATTCGCTTTATATGGCTTCTTCGCCATCTTCTGAATTAACCATAAGAATGCGCAACAGCCACCTGCATTAATGCCAAACTACCAGACCCAAATTCATCTAACGTGCCAATTCAGCGCCAAACTCCACGCGGTTATCTTTTCACAAGACATTAGCTATGAAGGAAGTGTTGCTCATAAATCTTTGACACCCCCAATATAACAAAAAGACGATGCACTAGCGCACCGTCTATGGATTTAATTGAAATAGTACTGGCATTCAAGTGCAGTTGCTGTCTCTATAGAACAAAGTGTTTAATTCTATATCATAATTTGACAAAAATACGCTTTTTATTATATGATTAGGCAAGTTACTAATAATACAATTAAAACAAGATCCAGCTATTCAGAATTCAAATTAGTTTTACATGTAGATCATGTCTACAAATTTTCAGTAAAAGGAATCTTCCGAAGTTAATATCGAGGTAAATATGGAAACATTTAATGCTCAGGTTATTCATGTAACAGATGGAGATACAGTCAGAGTAATACGTAATTCAAACGGTGAAGAAATACGAGTACGTTTTGGTGGTATTGACACGCCAGAATCAAAACAACGCCATGGCGCAACAGCAACTAGAGCATTAGAGAAAATGGTTCTAAACAAAACGGTGCGTGTTGAGGTTACTGGAAAAAGAAGTGGGGCTCGAATGATAGGTGAGATTTTTGTTCCAGCCTCTGATGGTGTACCTGAAATCGATGTATCATTGGAACTTGTGAAGCAGGGTCACGCTTGGTTCTTTTGGCAATTTGCAAATGAAAACCTCCCAAGAGCCACCGTGCTAGCTCAGGCGGAAATTGAAGCAAAATTTGACCGTCGAGGTCTATTTGCCGAGGATGATCCGATTTACCCAAGAGTATATCGACGAGGGGGTCGTACTCCTAATGAGGTGGCTAATGCTGAAGCAGAAATTATTGACAACGAAGTTCGTGTCATACAAATTCTCCCTAATCCACAAGGCCAAGATGCTGGCAACGAATATTTCGTGATCGGAAACGGCACATCCCTTACAGTGTCACTAGAAAACTGGTCTCTTCAAGATGACGATAGAGGTCACTTTGTTCTACATGGGCAATTGGCACCAGATTCAAAACAAAAATTTACAATTCCATCAACATCATCACTTAAATTGGGTAATACGGGAGACAATTTAACCTTACATGATGCAGATGGTGCAGTAGTTCAAACGATTCCTTATGAACAAGTTAATGCAGGAGAGGTAGTGAATATAGATTAGATTATGCCTTTGGTATTTTTGCCGAACTACTAGTATTTGGCTTTAAATTCGCCTACAGCGCCACGGGCAAGTCGGTTCCGGTTATTTGCCCCCAATACTAAGTGTTCTAAGCGACTTATTTGCGAGGCGTGTGGCAGAGAAAATGCTTGCGTTGTCTGCCGAAACAAAAACCTCCCACGCCCAACTGCCCACCAGACCTACCCTTGATATAGATATCTCTACCATATCTGCCAACCAATCGCCAGCGAACCCGCCCATCTCAAATACAACACGCTCCTCACCGGAATCTCCCTTCTGCAAACTGTTATTAGCATCTGAGTATAGGGCGTTTGTGTTTTCATCTAAATCCCCACAACAAATCTAACCAATAGAATAGGAAATATTTGATTATGGTATACTTAACAACCTAGTGCTCTGTCAAAAATTACACAGTTTTATATCAAAGAGAAACCATTATGGATTATAGATTACTTGGTAAATCAGGCTTTAGTGTACCGGTACTTAGTTTCGGAACAGCTACTTTTGGGAGTGGTCATGAGTTTTTCAAGAAATGGGGAAGCGCAGACGTTGAACAAGCGCGTCGCCTTGTTGATATTTGTTTAAATGCAGGGGTAAATCTGTTTGACACCGCAGATGTATACTCAAATGGACAGTCCGAAGAAGTACTGGGACAAGCAATCAGTGGACGACGCGATAAAGTGCTGATTTCGACGAAAGCCACATTTCGCATGAGTGACAATCCGAACGATGTAGGGTCATCACGCCATCACTTAATTAAAGCATGCGAAAACAGCTTGCGTCGCCTTGGTACAGACTACATTGATATTTACACAATGCACGGATTCGATGCACGAACATCAGTTGAAGAGACCTTGCGTGCCCTTGATACGTTGGTACAAAGTGGCAAAGTACGTTATATTGCCTGTTCCAATTTTTCAGGCTGGCATTTAATGAAATCACTAGCAATTTCAGAGAAGTATGGTTGGGCACGGTATATGGCACATCAGGCTCACTATTCTCTTGTTAGGCGAGAATACGAGTGGGAATTAATGCCCTTAGCCCTCGATCAAAATGTCAGTACACTTGTATGGGGTCCATTGACACAAGGACGACTCAGTGGCAAATTCCGTCGTAGCCAACCAATTCCCGAAGGGAGCCGTATCGCACAAGGAGCTGGCGAAGGCCCTGACATCCCCGATGAATGGTTGTATGATGTCGTAGATGTCCTAGATGCAATCAGTCATGAAACCAATAAAACAGTCGCTCAGGTTGCACTCAACTGGTTACTCCAAAGACCAACTGTCGCTAGCGTTATTATTGGCGCACGCAATGAAGAACAATTAGTCGAGAACTTAGGGGCTGCTGGCTGGAGTTTAACCGAAGAACAGATAGCGCGTTTGGACGCTGTGAGTAAAACCGATATGATTTATCCATATTGGCATCAACATGGCTTCAACCGTAACCCCTTCCCAACTTAGAAAATTCTGGCAAGTGTTCAGATTACCCAAAATTCGAATGAGAGGGGCGTTTTTCACGCCCCTCTCTAACTGTACAATACGCCACCCCTGAAGCATTTTTACCCATCTGGTAGTATCTCAAGTACCTAAGAAAAATCAAATTTGGATGTTGTGATTACAATGTCTCCAAACAGATGCCGTAAACGTAGATTGTTCCAGTTGAAGATGAGCCACCGACTGGCAACCACTCACGATGTATAATGACAACCTGATTAACTGTTTTGTTCGGGTCAGATTGGGGAACACTATAAGATTGTGTACCAACAAAACCACTGGACGGTATATCAAAGTTAGGCATATTCAGTTCCTCTTGTGTTCCATCTGTATAGACGTATCGAATGTAGTTTTGATTGATATTGTTGTTTCGACTATTCCCACCTGAGCAGTCCCAATCAATAGAAACACCTGTAATATTACTCAAGTTCAGACCTGTTGGACTGACAAATGCTACACGGAAACAACCCACAGCATACTGCTGATTAGAGCGCATACGGTAGCGATTGCTCTGGAATTCCCCGCTACTTGATGAGTCACCCCAACCTTGAGAGCCTTGTGTAAAGTCCCAACAGACCGAGGGTGGTTCGCCACTCACACTGAGTGTTACTATAAACGCCGTATCACTATAAATTTCGAAGCGTTTGACCTGCTTACCATCCAAATCATTGACACTCGTCAGGTCATGCACAACATCATTACAATCCGTATACCGTGCGGACGGAAATCCTGTCGGAGTGGTATGACCACTGACTGACACAATAGTCAAATACGAACATGCTGTATCCAATGCAAATGTGTAAATACCCTTAAACACACCATCCGTGTCGGCGGTGTCTTGATTGACTGTCCAGACACCCGTAGTTTCATTAACTTGTGGATCAGGTTGCGTATTACTGTCATCACCAACGAGTGTTTCACCACCGCGCCAATTGAGCAGTTGTTCGATAATCGCTTGATTTTCATCTACGCTGGTTACAAGGTCATTTAATATACTGTTGAATGTCATAATTATTCTCTCTCTAATTTGATTTCAAATATTGCGCAACCGCTATTTACATCCCATTGATAAATGGAATCCGAGCTTGCTGAAAATACTGTTTGGCTATCATCCGTCCACTCAACATCAAAAACATCATTCTCGTGAACATCAAGTACATATGTGATAGCCTGTGAATCTACATCACGTATGACTATCCCACCAACCGCATCCGAAAAATCATCATTAACAATGCGTCCACCCTGAGCTATCCATTGTTCATCAGATGAGGCTTTTGTAATCAACACACCATGTCTAATCTTTGACCAAGATGCAATAATAGACCCACTATTTCGTTCAATAATCTCTACATGTCCATTACCAGAAACAAGCAAACTTATATCTATCCAATTTAAGGAACTTATTTGTTCATAAAAGTTAGTATCATGTACCTCAAATACCGACCAGTCATCAGTATCCCACAAATGTATTTGGATATTATCTGCATAAGCGAAATGTTTCCCATCCGATGACCAACCGATAATTTCAGTATACGGATTTAATATGTAGTTACCTACATATGTCAGTACAACTTCCTGAGACTCCACATCCCAAACTCGAACAGATTCACCGTTTGCTCCAGTCATTTTGCCGACTAAGGCGATATATTGACCATCTGGTGACCAGCTTACATGTGGATAGCTATTCTGTTGAGAAAGTGAAATTGTGGATAAGATTGTGTGTGTAGCAGTATCTCGAATTTCTAGGAATGTGTCAATCGTATCAGTCCCATCATCCCGACTGGCATGATGAAGAATGGCATATCGGTTACCTTCAGGGTCAAATTCAACGACCTGAATAAAACTTGCGTCTGAAAATATCTCTTCAGATACCATTCCCTGTGTTGTGTAATCGACAAAGTAGAGTTTGTTTTCACTAGCGATTGCCAGCTTATTATCTGCAATATCAAAAGTTCGAATATACCTTAGTTCAAGCGGTATAATAATTGTATTATCGTCACAAGTTGGACTAGCTGAAACAGTAGTAGTTACAAGACAAAATAGAGAGAATGCAAAAATCATCACAATATGAAGTCGAATTTTCATGTCTAGCACCCTTGATAAATATTGGGTTCGACCACATAATCTGCCATTCTCACAAATACCCAATCTGGTCGGGGACCCTCAGAAGTAAGAAACGGTGTATATCCTCCCCGCATTCTATCAATATATTCACTCATAGTTGAGAATCCATAATATGCTGGATTATCTGTATAGGAAAGAGAAGGAATCTCCATTGCTGAAAAATAGAACGGCCTAGGTCGCACATCTTGTAACCAACCTGTTGCATCAGTCGTACCATCATTTTTGTATCCATAAGCAAAATCAACAACGTATGGTACTTCTTTGCCATTGTATTGTCTTTCTATGGTAAACACGGCATTACTTTCAGTATTTGGTTCTGTATTGAGCTTTGCATTTAATCCATTGTCTTTATCAGTGGCAGGTCCCCAACCGACAATCAAAAAACCATGAAACTCTGTATTGGGTCCAACAACAACATAATCGCCAGTTTCTAATAGATTGAGGGGTGATTCACTAAATAATTGATAAATTATGCTTTGGAACTCTTCTTCTGATGTCTGATAAGTCCCTTGACTAAAATTCATATGAGCATTCAAAGTATCAAATGAAAAAACACTATTTATCTCACCATAATAATTAGCGATACTACCATGGTCTTTCCAAGTAAAAGTTGCAACATTAGTAATATCTTGAGCACCAGATTGGCAACAAACTCGCCAACCCGCATTACGTATGTTACTCAAAACAATTGGCTCAACAACACAATCCTCATCCTCACCTTCAATTTCAATTGTTTTTTCAACCATTGGTAAATTGCCACCGACATGTAAGCATTCTGATATAAAGATAGATGAACCTGTCTTGCCAACTTGTCCTGCAGTTGGGGTGATGTGGTCAAGAATTCCAGTCTGATACCAGAAATTGCCACCAACCCCTTTAATAATGTCACCAGAAAGTTGATTACCTGAACCGAACGGAAATCCGGGTGGATTATCGGTTGCTAGATTTTCAAAGTTGATACGACTTCTATCAATCGCATACTGAGCAACACCTTCACGATCATAGGGATAATTTGGCGGATTATTCCACAGTTGACTTAATGTAAGTCCTATACCAAAAGTTGAATCATTTAAGGAATCTTGCATTATTGTTCGGAACACGACAGTAGTATCATCAACCAACTCTGTCAAACTAGCCAATTCCCCTTCAATCAGAAGATTAATTAACCTTGCGAGGTTTGTGGGTTGAATATTGTTCATAATAATAATCACAAGCGCATCAACCAACTCAGTAAAGGTTCGATTAGACAGCGAATCAGGAGTCGTTTGACTTGTAATGCCTGTATGCTCTCTAATATCAGCAATCACCTTATCTTTTAATTCTTGGCTTTCATTTAAAATAATATCTAAATAGAATCGAGCTTTACTATGCTCATTCGATGCAATAACCAAATCAAAATATGCCTCTGATGAATATGGTTTTCCACCGTATGCAATTTGAGCTTTTTCTAAATTATTAGTTGCTCGTTTATGTAAACGGCTTGCTTCACTGAGGAGTACAACAGTTTTTTGGTAGTCACTAATACTCATATTAGAATCTCGATGCAATAATTTAATCAGTTATGATAAGCTTACTAACTTTTTTTGATAAATTGCAAGTATTTAGTTTTAACAATCGGTTAAGCGTAGGGGAATCATAGTATCAGAACACGCAAAAAAAGCCCCGCTTCCACGGGGCATTTCTGTCTGGGTCAATCGCATAAGCCGCATTTTGTCCTTTTTAGTAGATTTTAGGCAAATAACCATCGTAGAACGCATCTTATTTCGGTTTATTTGTAGGCTTGCATTATCCGCCACCTATAATATTTACAGTCCCAAAATCGAATCAAACCAACAACAAACATGCCTGCTGGACGGTTTTTTGTTATCATTAAGTCAGTCAACAGAGGAGTGATTTGTTATGTCGTTACCCGAGACCTACAAAAAAGTAATTATCAGACGATTCAGCAATAATCCACAAGAGGCGATGGAAGTCGTTGAAACCAAAATGCACCCCCCACGCTCTAACGAAATTCTCGTCAAAAACATTTATGCTGGCGTAAACCTCACCGATGTCCCCCGCATGCTAGGACTCGCCAACCGATTCCAATCGCCACCATTTGACGCAGGTATCGAAGCACTCGGTGAAGTCATGCAAGTTGGCTCAGCAGTTCAAGACTTTAACGTCGGCGATACTGTCGTAACTGCATTTTTTGGTAACGGTTACCGTGAGTATTCATTGATTGACGAACGCCTCGCCGCTGTTACCAAAGTCCGCACACCAGAACGCTTAGGCTTGGTCATTAGTGGTGCAATGGCTTCGATCATGCTGACAGTTGTCGCAGGAATCGACGAAAAAACGCCACGTCGCAAAATTCTCGTCACAGCCGGATTAGGCGATACTGGACATTACACAGTCCAACTAGCCAAACTGATGGGACATTATGTCGTCACGACCTGTGCCGATGCTGAAGAAGCCGATATTCTGAAAGCTTATGGATGCGACCGCATTATCATACGCGATACCGAAAACCCCAAAGATGTGATTCCACGTGAGTACCCCAATGGGCTTGACCTCGTCATAGAATCATTCGGCGGGAAATTTTTTACACTCGGTCTCGATAACCTCGCCCCACGCGGACAATTAATTAGTGCAGGAGCATTGACCGAACATACCGACATTGACGAAAACAACACCCAGCCAATCGACATCTACAACAAACTCATCGCCAAATCCGCGACGATTCATGGGTTTAACCTCGTCGAATATGCGCAATTTATCCGCCAGCATTCGGTTCAATTAAGCAATCTCTACACCGAGGGTAAAATCAACACCCTAGTCGATGGCAATCAATTTAAAGGTATCGAGAGTATCCCATCCGCAGTTGAACATATGCTGTCTTGGAAAACACGCGGGAAAGTTATTATCGAGCTTTAGTCTGCACCGCTGATGTCACGATAATCATCAGACTATGCCATATGGTAAACTCAATATATGGCAATCATGATGAGTAATAAGGATGGCATATGACGTTGAGCAAGTGGTTGATTGTGCTGAGTTGTTTCATCGGTTCGGTCTTTGCGAGTTATGCACAATCATTAGATACCCCGTTCCCAATACCAACAGGGAGCATTGAGGGTAATATAAATGATACCTTCTTCACCACATTTTATAGCTTTGATGTCATACCCGATGATGTTATCACCATCACAATGGAAAATACATCAGGTGACCTCGATCCATTCTTAAATCTCTATAATCTCAGTGGCGAGATTTTGCAATTCAATGATGATGTGGACGATGGCGCAACCCGTAACGCGCAAATCATATTTACAGCCGATGCCGAAACAACTTTTATAATTGAAGCCACCCGCTTTGAGCGTGCCGACGGGACAACCACAGGAACATATCGCCTCATTTTGGATATAGAAGGAACACTACAAACCCCTGAAGAAGTCGACCCACTGACGCTTGCACCACCCTTTGCCGTAGATTTTAGCATCATCGACTATGAAGCCTTAGATATTACCGGAACACTCAACGGTGACGATACAACCGAGCAATATTTTGCATTTACAGGATTTCAGGGCGATTTTGTACGCGTAATTACCATCACTACCGAGGGTGAATTAATCCCGATTGTGACAGTCCGCAACGCAGATTCCACTGTCATTAGCACGAGTCAAATGAATGCCAACGAGACAACCACCCTTGCCACCATTCCCGAAGACGGCTGGTATCTCATCGAAGTAAAACAAGAATCAGGCGCAGGACAATTCCGGCTCTTTGTAGAGCAGCTCGCCCAATCCGTCATCGTACCCGATCAACCCTTATCAGGCACATTGACCGAATCTGTTCCAACGCTATCCTACGTCTTCAATGGGCGCATTAATGACACCGTGTTAGCCAGTGTTGAATTACTAGATTATGACGAGGACGACACCGTCAAACCACAAATTTCCGTCCTCAATCTCAATCAAGAAGTCATCGGTACATTCACTAGCAAAAGTGACCGCGCCAGTGTCTTAACCGAGCTACCACGTAGTGGCCCCTATATTATTCAGATCAGCACAAGCGGGACAGCAATCGGCGGTGACATCGTTGTCGATTTACAGCAATCCGAATTCGCCATCGACAAACTCAACATCCGTGAAGCGACCTACAACGACAGCTACAAAGGCATCATTAGTAATGGTGTTGCCGTGCAATATTTTCGGTTTGTAGGTAAAGTCGGCGATATTGTCACAATCACAATGGATGCCGATGACACCATGGTGCTCGACCCATTTCTAATTTTGCTGGATAGCAATCTCAACGAGTTAGCATTTAACGATACAACAGGAAACTCTCCCAACGCCCGTATTCCGTTATTTGTCCTACCAGAAAGTGGCGAGTATCTCATCATTGCCAGCCGCGCAGGACTTGAAGATGGAACAAGTGAAGGGCGCTATACCCTCAGCATGACAGTCGGCACGATTGAGCTACAAACAGGCAATCTGACAGCATCCCTCAATTGGGAAGGGTCTGCCGACTTAAATCTATTTGTCCGCGAGCCATCGGGTCGTGTTATATCGTGGAGTACACCAACTACCCCATCAGGCGGTAACCTACAAATTGACAGCAATACCAACTGCGAAACACCCACTTCACAACCTGTCGAGCACATTTTCTATCCCAATACCGTCGATCTACCAACAGGCGATTATACAATTTGGGTATGGTATCAAACCGTCTGTGGTATGGATGAACCCGTGCCCTTCTCGTTAAACGTCACAGCATATAATCAAGACATTCTAACGCTTGAAAACACACCCGAAAATCCACTCACAATCGCCCCAAATCAACGCATGGAATCTGTCATTCGCGTTAACCCAACCAATGCAACCATTATAAAAGAGCGCGAATTTAGTTCACCTACCGAACAAATCACAGCTTCAACCGGAGGCGACACCCTTATCCGCTATGGAGAGACACTCTCGGACACCTTGACAAACACCGTATACGCTCGCTTTTATCAATTTATGGGTGAACCAAACGATAACATTGTCATCACTGTCGAGACACAGACCGGAAACCTTGACCCGATTGTCGTCCTACGCACCCCCGAAGATATCAACCTTGCTCAAAACGATGATGCAACACCCGACACACGTAATGCACAGATTGAATTTACGCTCGACCAAGCCGGACAATACGTGATTGCAGTCACGCGCTATGGTCTACGCGACGGCACAACCACCGGTTCGTATAATCTGACCATCACACGCACCGAAACTGAGTAGAATAGTAAAACAACGGAGCAACATCAAATGGCAAGTAACCCTATTCCACGTAAGTGGACTGTTGAAGAATATTTTGCACTTGAAGCGGAATCAGACATACGTCATGAATTTGTCGATGGTGATATTTTTGCAATGGCAGGTGGGACAGAAAACCATAGCCTTATCACTGGGAATACCTTCCTCGCAATTGGTCAGCGTGTGCGTGGGTCACATTTTCGTATGCACACCAGCGATATGCGTGTAAAAATCAGTGAAACAAAATACCTCTTTCCCGATTTTAGTGTGATATGTGGTAAAGCCGAATTTACCGACGATAAACGCACAACACTAACCAATCCGACCTTATGTGTTGAAGTTACATCACCATCGTCAATGGGATACGATAAAAACCTCAAAGGTGACTTTTACCGTAGCATTGATGCGTTACAACATTATTTAGTACTAGATCAGGGTCAAATCTATGCAAGGCTCTATACACGCCTAGAAAAAGGTTGGCTCCTACAAGAGTTCACAAACATCAGTGATACACTACCATTGCCAGCTCTAAGCCTCAATGTTCCGCTGTCAGAGATATACAGCGATATCACGTTCGAATAATTATTTGGCACGACACAAGCCATCACAAAATCATAACGGCATCCACATGCACCAATTTTGAGTTCGCTATAAACTAACGATATCAGATAGTGGATTCAAAGGCATCGTTATGCAAAAAGAAAAAATCAAACGCGATAGCATGTCAAGTTCGCGAGCATTATCTATCGGCTTAGCACTCATCGCACCATTATTTCTACTGATGATCTATACACATTTTCTCCCACTTACGGGTCTATTTTCAACCGCAATGACAGACGGCAACTTTCTAAGTGATCCACAATTTATTGGGGTGGAAAACTTCACACAACTGGCTGAAGACCAACGATTCATTCAATCAATCGTCAACACGCTCCCATTTGTCATCCAACGCGCCATTATCGCCGTGATTATCCCGCTCCTCATTGGTGGGTTAATCGGCACACAAGCGAAGACAGGCAGGCTAATTAATCGGGTACTACTCGGTATATTAGCCGGACTAATTGCACCGATGGCACTGACAATAATCTGGGCAGCTTATTTTGCCCCACAATGGGGACTAGAGCCGTCTCCTATATTTAATGACGATTTTTCACTGATGGATCCTAATAGTGCACTATCAGTTCTACGGCTATTGGATGCACTCCTCATAACGGCAACAGCAACTGTAGTCGGTGGAACAGTATTTATCGCTGTGATGCGTGGTCAAAGCCGGGCAATGACAGGCATTGCGGTCGGATTGATTGGATTGATTGTAGCGGGTGCAAGTGGTTGGATGATTTTTGATTTACCGTTTGTACTAACAGCAGGTGGACCCGTCGGTTCAACAACAACGCTCATGTTAAATGTTTATAATGAGGGTTTCCAGTTCTTCGATATTGGCTATGCTTCGGCGCAGGTTGCTTCATTTGCTATCGGTGCGATGATCGTCGGGCTACTCATCGGGGTGATTACGATCGGGTTCAACCTGCGTATAACACAAATCAATCCCAATATAGAATCAGGCTCAGGTAACAACAAACTTAGCCTAGCATCCATCCCAATCATCGTACTGACGATTCTCTCACTCGGAGGATACCTTGTTTGGGCGCTATCGATTGCATCGCAATTTGGTGGTCAAGGCGGATCGCTCGATGATATACCCTTAGCCCAAGGGTTCTTCAATAGTCTGTCACCCCTATTTGCGGTCTGGTTTATTCACTTACCGTTGACCTTTATGGCAGGCATCGGACTTGGGTTTTATCGTCCATTCGGCAAGATCGGGTCGAATATTCTCTTTATAATCATGCTCATGATTACACTCATCCCGACCGAAGCGCTAATCTTTGAATGGTTTTTAGGCGCAAGCGAAACAGGCATGTTAGACAACATATCCATGATTGGCTTCCCATGGATGGTCAACGGCTTCACTTTGTTGGTCTTCAAACTATTTGCTGATGGAGCACGTGATCATTATTATGCATCATTAGAAGCCGGCATGAGCAATACCAAAGCATTTGGAAAGCATGTCTTCCAATCAGGGCTTTGGCTAGTTATTACAGCAGGGGTTGTCTTAAGTTTCATCAGTATCCAGTCCATCATTTGGCCCCTAATCAGTCAAAATTCAAGCGAAAATTATACCGTGTCTATTCTACTTTTCATCATGCGGAATACAACTTTTGAAGCACCAGCTACATTGCTCAATGCATCTGTAACAGTTCTATTGGTTTATGGTGTTCCATTCATAGTGATGTTCGTCCTCATCCAGATCTTCATCTTAGAGCGGTTTGCTCTTGATAGTGGTGAACCAGTCACAGATTACACCGATTTCGAGCCAACAACCTAAATAATTTGTCGCATAAACTAGTAGGTGTATGGTGTATCGTGCACCATAGCTGTAAGCTTAAGAATGTCGGTTCTATTTGTCATGGTATCTCAAGAGACTCTTGTGAACCTCTTTAGCGGGTTTTTCAATATCCAGTAGCCTGCCCGTTTTGAACGGCAGGCGGTGCATGGAGTCATGGAATGGTGTTGTTGATAGATCATTTTGCTTAACTTGACAGGCATGGTGTACGGTATATCGTGCACCTAAAAATATTGTGGGTATTTTTTGCATATCATTAAGGGCAAATTGCTAAATTTCAACAATTGGGAACAAATCAAAGTATCTGAGCGTTACAAAACCAATGATTATGGAGTTCAAGGAGATTCTTATGCGTTTTCGTCTATTACTTGCAAGTTTAGTCGGATTATTGCTCTTACCTGTATTAAGTGTTCATGCCTGTGGTGGGTTATTCTGCCAGAATGTACCCGTCGACCAACAAGCCGAGCGAATCATTTTCACAATCAACGACGACGAGACCATTTCCGCTTACGTCCAAATTAATTATACCGGCTCCGCTCCAGATTTTTCATGGGTTGTGCCTGTACCCGATGTCCCCGAAGTTGATGTCGCCGAAATTGAATCGTTTGATGAATTGAGCCTGCTCACCGCACCCATATTTATCCCACCGATGATGCCAGACTGTGCACCGATTCCAGTAATGGCGATGGCAGAAAGTGCCATGGTGGATGATGAAGGTGATGTCGAAGTATTGGCATCGGGTGCAGTTGGTCCATATTTCTATGATGTCATCACCAGTCCCAACCCACAAGCTATGATTAGCTGGTTACGTGAGAACGACTATCGGGTTGAGCCTGAAATGGAGCCACTCATTGCAGTTTATAATGATGAAGGGATGGTCTTCCTCGCGATGAAACTCCAACCTGATGAAGGTGCTGATGATATTCAACCGATTGTCATGACCTATCCATCCACCGAACCCATGATCCCAATTCGTCTAACAGCAGTCGCCGCGAATCCTAATATGACTGTGCTCACATGGATTTTTGCAGAGGAACAAGCAGTGCCGACCAACTACGCCCATCCAGTCATCTATGATGAAGATATTCGCGGGTCATTCGGATCATTTGACGGCACAAACTACCTGACCTTACTCGACCAAACCGTCGATCTCTATAGTGGGCGCGCATTTGTCACAGAATATGCAATGCCAACATCCGACCTACGTGCCCAACGCCCACAAGACACCTTAGTGCAATTACTCGCCGAAAAATATCCTTATGTCACCCGCGTGATTGGGCGCATCTCACCCGAAGAAATGACAGTTGACCCCGTGTTTACACAGGATGCCGATATGCCAGATATATCCAATGTCCGCGATCTATCCGAGATGGATGCTGAAGTCTTCTGGCAATGCGGCGATACACCATTCCCACAAGTTCAATACGATGCATCAGTTGTACCAGAAGGATTTGAATAGCAGACATTACGTTTAAGCGAGGATGTCTCAAACAGAGTGTTTTGAAATCTCTGCAGGAGACATCCTTATGTGCAACTATCATTATTAAATATATCTACAATGAGTCATTACAAGCTAAAGACTTACATAAAATAACGACTACGACCTCTGACAAACATCCATTTTTTATCATTTACATTATAGTTTATAAAATATAAATACCCATTTAGGGTGTATTGTTTCGTGCTCATATCCGTCACCATGATTATAGAATTAATCTAACTATTAAAACAAAACAAGTATCAAATAGGAAACATCATGGTAGATTTCCATAGAACAAATAATGAAGTGAGAGCAAAAATTGTAAATAGTGGCATTAGCCAATCCACAGAAGAAGATGATTTCCTTTTAGGTATATCACATACTAATAGTAATATTAGTAAAAATACATATGATAACAATCAACAATTAAGACCCAATAATGTTCTCCAACTACAACGCAAACTTGGAAATCAGGCAACCATGAAAATCGTTGCTCGCCAAAAGCAATTAGAGAAGAATAACCAAGATTCGCCACTACCCTTTACAGGTTTGAAGATGGTCACACCGGATCTAATTCAGCGCGAAGATGATGACGATGAAAATGCCGGCCCTATCACTCGCCAAGACGCATTAGATGAAAAAGAAGTCAATCCCAACGAAGCTGTCGAGTTAGACGGTAGCGATCAAGAAAATCAAGAAGAATCCAATGAAATAGACCAAGTCATCCAAGAAGCACAAGGATTACAAATCCCACAACCAAATGATGATCTTATTGGACAGGATCAAGGGAACACACCATCTACACAAAACCAAGCTGTCGACATTGCAAATGGAGATGATGAGGACAGTAATGGCGTTTTTACTCAAGTTGTCAGTCAGCAAACCACTGATTACGGAGATGATGAGGACAGTAATGGTTCTTTTGCTCAAGTTGCCAGTCATCAATCCATCGATTATGGAGACGATGATGACTTAACTTCATCATCAGTAGGCAACATAGGTACAAATACAGTCATTAAAAAAAGACGACGTCATAAACAAAAGCAAGGTACACACATCAACGGGCATTATCTAGCGGCTCAAGCCCCAAACCCAGCACTTGGTCAGGCGGTAACTGACACAGGTCGGCATGTATCAACAGGTATCCAAATGGCACAGGCAGTTGATGCCGTGAAGTCAGCAAACTCGTTTAAAGGTGCACTTGAAAATGTCAGCGATACCGGAAGAGATACAGGTTCCGAAGGGTTGGTTGGTATGATGAAGCAGGTCATGCAATTATTTAATACACCACCCCTCAGTGTTATTCTGCCGATTGTTCCCATGATCTATCGAATCAATGCCGCAAGAATTAAATACAAACATATGAAAGCCTATAAGAACTTGATGGGTGCAAACAACGGTGACAAATCACTAGCCAAAAAACGTAGCACGACCTTGGCAGACAAAGGAACAATTGGAGCATACGGGTTTGCCAAGACCAAACGAGGTTTTTGGTTACGGGTTGTCAAGGCAGCCATTAGCTTGGGGCAAGTAATTTCTCGCCTCATTACTGTCCTCTCTGGAGGGACAACAGCCTTTGTGACTGAAACAATCGCGCTAGCAGGATCACTGTCTAGTGGTGTTATCAAATTAGGTCAATCCCTTAAAGGTATCTATAAGATGATCATCGGCAAGCGTGGTAAACGTCGTATCGAAAGTGCCAATTGGATTGTCGACGCCGCCCTAGATGGTGATGAAGAGATGCTACAATTCATGATTGATAGTAATGCGCTGTCGAATAAGTTTATACTTAAACGTAAACAAGAATACCTTACGTATAAACTAGCACCAGAACTCCAAACGAGGTTAGACAGTCTTGAACTCCTCGCAAAACAGCCGCAAACAACCGATGAAATGCAGATATATCTACAAGAGGCAAGAGACGCAAATATGTTGCTCGTTATCAAAACCCAAGTTGCTATTATGACAAAATCGACATAATATAGCGCAAGTCGTCCACGCTATACATTTTCAGCACGAATCTTAAAACCCACTATCAAATTGATTGTGGGTTATTGATTGGATCTGATACTATATATTATTCAACAACTGAGTATAGATAGAATGTTGCGTGTACATGTCATGTGTGTGCACCAAAATGATTTCTGGAGAATCCAAACATTCGAAAATCTGTGCTTTTCAAACAAGACGTACTTGTATTTTTGATAGCATTAGCAACGCGTGCTATTCGACCAGGTTTATACTTTTCATTTATTGACGAGCTAAATATCTTAAACGCCGCGGCTGACATCGCCTACCAAGGTGTCTGGACATGGATTGGTAATCCAGCCAATTGGGATATATTACCCTACCATTCGCCTTTTAGCACATATGTAATGACCTTACCACTGCTAATAAATTCAGATCCTGTTATACCCCGAATCTTTATCGCAATATTGAGTGCACTTACTGTGGTTGTTATGATGCGCATGGTAGCCCACTATTTTGATCACCGTACCGCATTAATTGTAGGATTGTTATACGCAGTATTTCCACAAATAGTAGATTGGGGACGCTTTGTCTGGAATCCAAATCTTGCACCACTCTTTATTGCGCTTTGGCTGTTTACTTTGTTGCTAAGTTATCATGATAGCAAACGCAAATACCACATCTGGCACTGGCTTTGGCTGAGCTTTTGTATTCAATCACAGGCATCTTTACTATTGCTTGCTCCAATCACACTTCTAGGAACAAACATCTGGCATCGGTCACATTATAATATCCGCGATTTCATGATTTCTTTTTTTGCAATTTGTTTATCAATTACAAGCTTTATCCCGTGGCTAATCGGATTGCTAGAAAACTGGTATCAAAGCGATATATCTACTGGATTGCTCCTAAAATTCCCTTCAGTTGATGCACTACTACATCAATTTTCAAATGCAATTATCGGTCTTGGAGCCAAATACGACCGATTTACAGGACTAAACGACAAGTATTTCTGGCTTCCCGGTCAACATAGCAACTGGATTCACATGCTCTATATATTGTTAGTAGTTGCAGGCATTGTGATTGTATTACAGAAGCATCGATCTATAGGGCGTTGGTTAACGCTGACATTTCTGCTACCTGTTTGCTTATTTTTTATAGATCACAGGTATGGCATTGTAGATCACTATTTTATGGCATCTGTGATGATAGGACTTATTCTAGTCGCCATTGCCCTAAATGAGATCCTATCGAAATCTAGGCTCGGTGGACAAGTATTATTCGTAGTGCTATTTATTGGCAATCTTTGGCTGACAGCTAGCCATCTTGCATGGTTTAGTTGGCTTGGTACGACACAATATAGTGCAGTAACTCATATGGACACACTACATCATCAGGTCGCTTTATGGAATCAACAAGCACCGATTGTTTTTCTGCAAGATGAATTAGTTGAACAGGATATTGCATCGATAGCTCAACTAGAATGGATTATGTTCTGGAAGTACTATGAAAAACTAGGGTGGGCAAGATTTATCAATACAGGAGAAAGCATTCCCATTGCATCCGATGGACAATTTATCGCCACTCATCAGAATTCGAAAACCTTATCAGATATTTTGACTGATATTGAAGAAATACAATTAGATCAGCGAACAGGTATAACATGGCAATATGGATTCGTAAAACCTGAACATCTTGCACAACCCCATATCTTGCCAATAGGCGAAGCATCATTTTACGGATTGATGAATATTCAAGGCATTACGATTGTAGAGGATGGATTGATATTGCGGTGGCAAAGCTTTCAAACATCGCCTGCAAAAACTTACATTTTTGAATTAGAAATCAACGATCAGATAATCGAAAAATTATCATTGCCATCATATCAGTGGCGAGTCGGCGAAATCATTATAACGCCATTCGTAGTCAATCTAGATAACACACAAGACATCTCTCTGAGGTTGCGCCAAAGCTCAAATAATGACTATGTTACGGCAAACGACTCAGATAATACAATTCAGCGCATCATATTCTGCATAGCATGTGAGCAAAACTTCGATTAAATTCAACAATTTTGGTTTTGAAGACAGTAGCTTTAATGTTTTTTCTTCAAGTACACATTTACATACGAATTCAGTTTATAAGACAAATATCCCGCTTTAGTTTTGCGCTTTATATTTCATTTACATGTGATTCTGAGAAACATTATTCCATTGTCCACATTGTTACTAAACCATATATACTCGCAGCATAGACGACTTGACCGTTTGGCGACCATACGATTGCAGTAATTGAATTAGGATGATAGCAAGAATGTAATTTTGTAGAAGTTGCAGTGTCCCAAATTGATAGTTGATTATCATCTCCACCACAAGCAATGATGTCTTTATTAGGGTGCCAAGCCATTACGTCTAATGTAGTTGCATGATAATTTATTGCCATAATCAACTTTGCTTGGATTATATCCCAAATGAGTAGTGAACCATCGTCAAATCCAATAGCGACCTGATTACCATTCGGCTGCAATCTGATTGCGGAAACTTCCCACGTCAGAAAAGGAAGTTTTTGGACACTTTTTAAGTCGCTTCCCTTGTAAATATGTAAATACTCTTGTCCAAGATGTAAATATTCTTGTCCAAAGCGTGAAACAGACACATAGGTCTCTCCCTTGGTATCCCAAGTTGTCACCAGACCCTCTACGCTATGTTTGATAATTTTATCTGACTTTAAATCAATAGATACTACATTTGTGTATGATTGCTCTGATGATGTAAAAAGAAACCCCATAATTCCTGAATTATTAGATTGCCATTCAACTTGCGTCAAATCTCCATCAATCTTATAGGATTTCATCAGTTGATGACTACTAGATTCAAAAATATCAATAGTCCCATAATATCCTGCAACCAAGTACTGACTTCCACCATGATTCCACTGAATTGAAAATATTGGTTCCTTATGCACAGTTGATAGAATCTGACATTTTGTTTCAGCCATGCTACAAATACGATATTGCCCCTGTCCAAACCCTTGTATTAACAGGTTATCAGATGGGTGATAATCCATTGATAACAAAGCCCGAATTTCAACATGATTGGAATCAGGTTCGACTAAAACACGTGTTTCCTCTGAGAATTCCCACAACCATACACCGTTGCCTTCAAGTGAACATAATAATTTTGATCCATCTGGACTCCAATTTAGATATCGGATCTGATGTTTTTGTTTTTCAACTAAAGTGTGCTTTGAAGCATCGGAGAGATCCCATAACATTACACTCCCGTTGTCAAATGCAGCTGCGATTGTAGACGATTCAGGTTGAATCGCTATAGCAATACAAGTTGAAATCCCATTATCGAGACTAAGTATTCGATCACTATATAAGTTCTGCGCAATTAGCTTTTTACTGGTAGTAACTCCAACAAAATAGTCACCTTTACCTGTAAAATATAGTTGATGTATCTTCCATTTGGGAAAAATCGTTTGGGGAATACGCTGATACTCTGTTGTATCAAAAATATGAACGCTTCCGTCATAAAGGGTATAAAACAAAAGTTTGCTATCACGCGCAATGCCAAAGTTTGCTATATGTTCGGAGTTGAAAGTCGCAGTATCAAATATTATAGCCCCTGACTCAATATCCCATACTTTTATAGAATGATCATAACTAAAACTAACCAGTCGTTTTTCACTTACCCATTGTAGTTTCCTAGCATAATGAGAATGTCCAGTAAGTTTTATAATTTCTTCTCCGCTTATCGTATCCCAAATTATTATGTCACTATTTGATACAGCCCCAACTAACTGGCGACCGTCATTTGTCCAAAGTAGCCTAGAGATAAATGCATTATCGTCTTTATAAAGTATTTTAGTCGGTTGACAATTTTCTACATTCCATAATTGCACACTGACTTCCACACTACCTTGCTCAAGGTATTTAAGGTGTTCAAAACGCATCACCTGTGAACAAGCGAGGATTTTGCTATCTGGACTCCAAGCAACTGAATGAATACCATCAATATGTCCTTGCAAAATACTAACAGCACTAAAATCATCAGAATAAATTAGGACTCCCCCTTCCATGGTTAATACAGCAATAGCTTTACTATCATTGCTCCAAACACCATTCCATGAGATAGGGATCAAAGAGTGCTCTAAAATACGATTCATTATCTCTCCAATATTTACACTCCGAAAATTTTAGATTTCTACTATTTCAGCATTCAGCTGAAAGTAGAGGTAACTATCCTAACTCAGTGCATAGACCGCCCGTTTTGTATATCGCACACCATCACCAGTGAATTCACTCTCATACAGAACAAACTCATCAATTTGGGTCGGCTCAATATACAAATCCATATGTTCTTGTATCCATGTACTCGCAATACCACGGCGTAGCGGTTTTTTGTACCGCATCAGCGTAATATGCGGGTGATAGCGTCGTTTCTCGCGATTGAATCCTTCTTCTTCCAATGCGTCGCCTGTCGCATCATGTAAAGCACGCAACCCCGCAGTATTATCAACACCCGCCCAAATCACACGGGGTCGGTCTTCAATCGGGAATTGCCCAACCCCACCGATCGTCAAATCAAATTTCGGCACATCCACTTGCTTGAGGACTTCCTCATAGGCATCCGCGACCCCATCCGGCACATTCCCGATAAAATGCAAAGTCAGGTGCATATTTTCGCGTTTAGGCCACCGCCCGGGGGGCAAATCAAATTCTTTCATCGCCAACAAACCGTCTTTAATCGCATCCGGCAGATCAATTCCCACAAATAATCGTGGCATACAGCCTCCTACATTTCGTAATCGTAATTACAATTAGTATACAGAAAACAACCAGCCACTGTCAGGATTTGATTTCCATGTAGCAATAAAACACCTGCAATTAGACCTATCTGTTACCAGTACGCAGAATATTCAGGCGACTAGCATATAAAATTTCACAAGAACAATCTCCCTTAACCCCTTCAGTGGGTTTACCATTGTCAAGTAGCCTATCGGTTTTCAACCATAGGCGTTTCATATCATGATTAACTTGACGAAGATTTGATTTTATTTCCCCAATACACCCAATCACCATATAATCAAATCTAGGAGAGCGTATGGGGAGAAAAATATGCTGACCAATCAACACCGATTTGTCGCGCGGATGATCAATTATGCTGAACGCACCGACTACAAAAAACATATGTGTGGTGTCTGCCATGCACTCGGCGATGACTATGGCTATCTATCGCGCCTGATTACCAACCACGAAATCATCCTACTCAACATGCTGACAGAAGCCCAATGCGAGGCACAATCCGCAGATGTCATGCGTCGCTGTCCCCTCAACCCACGCCTACAAGTCAAAACCAATCAAACCGTCTCAAGCCGATTCGCCGCAGCCATCGCAGTCATGTTAGTGAATACCAGTGTTGAAGATGACCTGCGCGACGGTAAAGGTCTGCAACTCCCGACACGACTACTCAAAACAATGACATCCCGTTTAGTCAATCGCGCGCATCAGACGCTCAGTGCACTAGCATTCGATACAGGCAAATTATTATCACTCCAAGATGAACAATCGCATGCCGAAGCACAGCATACCAATCCACTGCGCCCCTCGATGGAAAGTAGCGCGACCATCTTCGCTATGACAGGCAATCTCGCCGGACAACCCCACAACCAACCCGCACTCGCGACAGTCGGTGCACAGTATGGCGCATATTTATATCTGCTCGATGCGTTAAAAGACTATGCCGAAGATTACCACACAGGGCAATATAACCCACTTCTATCGTATGCACAGATAACCGATAGAGCACTTATCCTCCAACAAGATGGGGTTGAGTGGTTAAAGCAAGAGTTCACCACTATCCTCACTCAGATGCGGGATAATCTTGCTCAAATCCGACTCTATCATTACCAATCAGCCTTAGAAACCATGTTAATCGACCCCATCCAGCGGATACTCACCCGCCTCAATCCACTAACAGATGGCATCCACTACGCCCGTGTATCCAACCATGATATATGGCAATCGCTGTTATTGATGTCCGACAAAAAATCCACAGGCAAAGATGTTGACGAATTCTTTAGTGATGAAGACGATGTCGACCATCCCACCAAAGACAAACGACGCAACCGCAGGCGCAAAGATCGTGACAATTGTTGCGACGCAGGTGATGGTGTCGGGATGTGTATTTGGTTTCCCACCGACTTATTGTATTGCATCGACATGGATTGTGATGGCGTACCCAATTGCATGGATACTGACGCAGGATGCACGGGTGTCGATGGGTGTGAGATGGGTGGATGCGATGGTATGGACTGTGGTGGGGCAGATTGTAGCACATAGAATAAATCTCCAGACCCAACAGGGATTGTCAGAAAAGTTACGGTTTGTATTTCCAAACAAAACCTTACGGAATATAACAACAATAGAATGTGACAATAGAATAAGTAGTTGTGTCAGTGGTATTTGAAGGAGATTTTGATGGAATCACTCCAACTTATTCAACAGTTGTATAACAATGAGCCCGGTATTCGTCGCCAAGCGGCATTAGTTATCGGCACAGTCAAGGAGACTGGCGCACTTATGGCATTACAACAACGTGTGCGCGAAGAGCCTGATGATAATGTTAAACGAGTGATTATGTGGGCAGGTAAACGAGTCCAGCAAGCCGAAACTCATGGGTTTTCCACTATAGATGCCATCTTCGATTACTTCAAAATTGACCGCGAGATTCAATCTGGTATTGATCCAGAAGAAGCCGAACTACTACGTCACCAAACCAATGTAGCGGGTAGCATTCAATCTGGTGGCGTTTTCAGCGACATTAAACTCGGTTCGACCATGACAGCAGATTCGATTAAGACAGGTCGCCTTGGCCAGCGTCGGATAGACAAAAAATCACAGTTACGCCTCCCAACCGTAAAGCCATCGGATACAAATATTCAGGTCAAAATCAAACAATTGATGAATAGCGAGGATGCCCGTCGCCAGAAAAATGCAGCGCTTGCCCTCCGCGAAATGAATAATCCGGATGCTTTGCCATACCTTGCACTGGTCTACTACCGCAACGAAAACCCACAACTGCAAGAAACAATCGAAAAATCGACCAAAGCACTCTATTGGAGTGTCAACTACTATCACATGGAACAAAATGGGCGGCTAAACTTGGAAATCGCAAAACGTCGGCGCGATATAGGTCATCATCAAAAACCTGTTCAACACGAACAAAAACCCATGACCGAACCAACCAAGCAAGTCAGTGTCACCGATATTCTATCACAAGCACAAGCCAAAAAACGCAAAAAACATAAACGGTAACTTTAACTAGGGGGACTCTCATTTGTAGTAGTTGGTTGTTGCCTCTCATAATACTCGGCAAAATGTTCTAGCAACAACCGGTGTCGGAAGATATAGCCCCCACCGACTTTTCTTAATAACCCCAAATCAGCACAGTAATCAAGAAATTCGTCATAGCGCCAACGAGGAATAACATTTTCGTTAGCTAGAACCAAACGTAATAATATGTGTTTAATAACTTCTACACCATCACCATATGAAACCGCAAGAGATAATCCCAATAACATAGCCAATCCGAAAACAATTATAGCAACAAATAGCATTGAGATTATACTTATTAAACTACCACTTAAATAAACTAAAACAAACATGGGTATAAGAATTAGTGAAACACTCAGAAGCCCTGTAAAAAACATAATCAAAATACTATTGTATAAACTACGACGCAAACCAGCATTAGGAAAAATCCTTAAACTTCGATCTATTGGTTTCGTAGATTTGAAAGCACTTATAATGATCTTTATTATAAATCTGCCAAAAAGCCCCAGTATAATTCCAATTGTTAATCCAACAGTAGCAAAGTATGCAGCCATAAACAAAGGTAAATTCAAAAATAAACTGTAAAGAAAGCCGGCTATCATACCACCTGAAATTCCAAGAAGTAATTCAATCGAAGAAAATCTCCAGTATATATCCTCAGAAAATTTAATTCTTTTTCCTAGGATCCTCAATATGAAACCAAGTAAGGATTTTTCACTAGTTTGATTCATCCAATCAGGTTGCAAATCCTCGATATAAAATATTGAAGTTTTATGCTTTGCCATTTGCCAAGCCAACCACCTAAGTAAATGTTGTATTTTTATTTTTGTATATTTACGCTTAGGGTCAGGTTGAATACATAATGCTATATATTTCTCCAATAAGTGGTCGCGTCGAGTCTCTTTACTTTCACCCTCAAGTTTAAGTTGATTATATGGAGAGCCCTTATAAGGTATGGCAACATATGTTTCTTTCATCAAGGTTAGTAGAAATGGAGATTTTGATATTTCTCTGGCGATATTGTCATATTTCAATAAGTTACGTAAACCTTGAAGATCATTATCTTGTAAGTACTTATTTACTTGCGCATCTGTTAGTGCATGAAGCAAAATTGCTGAGTTAAGGTTAAGTTTCATGTTCAGCATCTCATAATCTTGATTGCGACTACACACCACCATACTAACATTAGGATGTTCAGCTTGATAAATATTAATCGCATTAATACATGCTGAACGTAACTCTATTACTTTTTCTTCAAGTGTTGCCTCACTTTTATCTATACCAACCATAAAATCTGGTGACGGAGAGATTTCATCTAGACCATCAAGTAATAGGATCAAATCCCCATTATCAATCCATTTCAGAGCAGTTTTCTTATTTAAGCCATATCCTAAATTAAACTGCTCTATCAACCAATCCTTCAATGGCAGTCGGTCTTTCCCCCATGATGACAAGTTGAATACAACAGGTATAGGTTGTTTATTATCTTGCTGAGCACGTACAAGTAGTTTTTCAGTTAATTGCAATAATAGAATTGTTTTTCCACTACCCGGTTCGCCAAGAATAAGCAATTGGCGACCCATATCTTGGAATATAGTTTCAATATTCCGGCTAGAGCTTGGCAATTCGTAATCATCATAATTTTCACGGCGTAAAACAGCATGAGGTTGTAAGCTAAGTTGAATATTGCTATTACCTACAGGAAGATTTTTATGTAGAGCTCCCAGAATCCACGAAAGATACACGCTATCAAGCATCTTAGCACGCTTGTGAGCTATAGATTCCACTTTTTCATTCGGAAATGTAATTATAACATTTGATGGTATAAGCTGAATTAATCCAATAATTGTGGCAACAACAAAGGTCAAATAACTAAGTATACGTGCATCTTCAAATGTTAAGAGAGGTAATCCAATCACTAATACAACCAATCCAATTAAAACTAACCTACGTTTATGGTTTTTATTAGAGTTGCTACTTTCAGGAGGTTGGTAATTATATGATGTTGTCATAATAAAAGTATTATCAGTGGATATTTAGAACTATTATAACATATTTAAACATATGCTTTGTGAATTCCATTGATTCATAGATTTCTTGACAAACCCTCCCCACTTTATGTTAAAATGACAACACAAGAACATTTGATCTAAAACACCACTATAGAAAGTTGATTATATGAATCCTAAAGTTGATCATTATTTTGCTGTAGGTTGCGGGCGTTGTCCGCTTGGTGGCACACCCGATTGCAAAGTGCATAATTGGACGGATGTGCTCAAACAATTACGATCCATCCTACTTGATTGTGGTCTAACCGAAGAAGTCAAATGGGGCGTGCCCTGCTACACAGTCGACGGTAAAAACGTCATCTTAATCAGCGCACTCAAAGAATCGTCTGTGATGAGTTTTTTCAAAGGCTCACTGATGAAAGACCCATACGACATCTTGGAGAAACCCGGTGAAAATTCACGCGTTGGTCGGCAACTTTCGTTTACCAATTTGGAAAAAGTCATCGAATTAGAAACAACCCTCAAAGACTACATCAAAGAAGCGATCAAGATTGAAAAAGCAGGCTTAAAAGTCGAAAAAGATGACACACTCGACTATCCTATAGAATTACAACAAAAACTCGATGAAGATCCTGCATTAAATGCAGCCTTCGAGGCCTTAACCCCCGGGCGCAAACGAGGCTACGTGATCTATTTCTCCGGCGCAAAACAATCGAAAACACGCACCTCACGGGTAGAAAAATACATCCCCAAAATTCTGGCGGGTAAAGGATTTCACGATCGCTAAATCTACACCGTTTGCTGATAGATTCCCCCTGCTATAATACGCCCCATGATAATGAATACAAAAAACAACCAAACGATAGACCGCACCCTGCTCATCGGCATTATGCTGATAGCCTCGTGGTTACGGTTACACTATCTCTTTCAGATCGAACATAATCTGGATCATGCCTATCCTGTTTGGCAAGCCCTTCGCACACTTGCCTACGGCGAATTCCCGTTAGTTGGGCAGTTGACCAGTGTCTTATTTGCAAATCCACCGCTGACAGGGTATCTCTATATTCCCGTCATCACTCTCACCCAATCACTCACAGCAGTCTATCTATTTGTGATTGCACTGAATATCGCTGGTGTATTTTTTACCTATCGTGCAGGCACTGTTTTGCTCGGCTCAAAAGTCGGGCTGCTTGCAGCCGCTCTGATTGCAGTCAATCCGTGGGTGATTGAGTACAGTCGCTATTCTTGGCCTCCGGTGTTATTAGCCTGCTTCGTTCCGTTGGTGCTGTGGTTATTCGCGCCCATCTGGCAAGGTATCGCCAAACAACCGATGCAACGCGGGATTCTAGCCTGTCTCATGTTGGGCATTATGTGCCAAACGACGTTACTAGCCTATTTGGTTCTACCTGCGGTCGGCTTAATCACACTCTTGACCATCCGACGCATCTCATGGCGTGTTTTATTAGTCGGCATACTCGTTTTTACAGCGACACAAACACCATTTTTTATCGGCTTAATTCAAACCCGAGACAACGTACAGGAACGCGTCGATAATTTTGCTGATCAATCTTCAGACTCTTATTTTCGCGATGATGCCCTACGCCATGCCTTCCGCTTAGTCTCCGGTGAAGATTATGAACTCGCACGCGGCACACTCGCACCACAAGGCGACCACATCCAACGCAACAGCATCAACCGTTGGTTTGCCTCCGCCGTCTCCATTTTATTAGCGGGTGGTGTCATCATTAGTCTATTGGCACTCATCAGCAAAAAATACTGCAATCATCCGCCCGATGTAACAACTGACCATGCCCGCACATCGGCACTGATCGTTCTGATCTGGTTTTTTATCCCAATCGGGCTCATGTCTTACAATGCAACCTTTGTGCATCCCTACTATCAATTGGTTGGGCTCCCTGCAGGGATGATTTTTGTGGGATGGGCAGTGGCTTATATTATCAAGCCATACAATATCACGCGCATTGGCATTGTCATCATACTATTCTCACCATTTGCGCTCCTGATGGGTATCAACAGCGCACGCTTCTATCAAGAGACCCAAGCGACCCCCGGCACCCACGACCTTGGTGCATTACCACTCGATTGGGGTATGGAACTCGGGACACAAATTCGTGATCATCTACCCGAAAATGGTGTTGTCTTCGCCGATGTGGACGAATGGACATTAAATAGTCTCGCAGTCAAACCATTCCGCCTCATCCGAGATAATCGTTCTCCAGATATAACCATTGTGCCGAACGTTGGCGGACTCTACATCGTTGCTTATCCACCAGATAGTGACACATCATTTGTCCCACCATATGCCGAGCGTGTCGCATCGCTCGAATTACCTGATGGTTGGATCATTACAACAGATCGTTATGCACCCAATACACAACCTGAGACAGATGACGACATCATTCGTGGCGAGAAATGGCTCTCATTACTCAATACAGAAATAGATCAAATGGATGACACCGTTACAGTCACAACCACATGGCGAGTTGAAAACCTCACACCAGAAATCATGAATCACACCTTTGCTCCGTTTATTCATATTTATGATGATACAGGTGAACGCGTGCAAATCATTGATGGTCGCCCTATGCCGGGTACACAATTTAGCGATGGCGACCTACACATTCATCAAATGCAATTTCAGTTAGATGGTGATGTAGGTGATTATAACTTGCAGTTGGGGCAATTTGACGGACTAGCGAACCTGAATCTCATTTTGATTACACCAGATGGAGACTATGTACCAACCGTAGAAATCAATACAGAATAAAAAGGTTTATAACGTGTTGGCAACGTCAGAGTGAATATCAATCGAGAGAACTTTATGATGGTTTGGCACACAATACACAGTCACTGAAGACGGGTTCCGTGTCTCATTCATGTCACGTATGATGTCAAACTGTTCCTGTGATAAATCGTTAAAGTTATACGTTTGAACCCGAAAACGACCAATCGTTCCGACTTCGGGTTCTGTTATGTGTAATTCACCATGAACCGGAATTACATGACCTGCAACAATTGCAACACGAATCTTGCGCTGATGAGAAAATAGCGATACCAGAAAGACAACAGCGATCACCAGCATAATCAAAAATGCAACGGGAATAAATCGAATATCAGTAACCGGTGTCGCGTTCGACAAAATCCCAATTACCGCAAAAGCAGTTGCTACCACAACGACGAGCATCGTCAAAGCAGCAACTTTCCAAAAATTCTGCCCACTGCCCAGAATTTCTTGTTGTCTTGTTGTCAGACGACCGTCACGGTTCGCTGTTAAATCCGCTGTTGTATAATCAAAAGCTTTCGACAGACGGTCTTGTATATCAGTCATAAACCAAAATTCTATTTTCTTCTATATATCACAGCAATGATAATAGCGACACAACTATGCCCAGCTATTCGATTTCTTGCCCGGGATGTTCGTATGTTGCACGGGTGACCATACGTCCGATGCGAAGCTCATCACCATTACGCAAAATACGTCGTTCAGACGGATGTAACTTCTGCCCATTAATAAACGATCCATTCGCACTACCGAGGTCAAATACAACCAATGTATCGTTCTCCATCATATATTGCACCGCGAGATGTAACCGCGACACACCAAGTTCTTCTGCATTTTCCTCAGTCAGGTCAATATCAGGAGTCATCGCTGTATTCGAGCTACTCCGACCGATAACCAGTTCATGTGTGTAATTCTGTGGACGCAATTTGAAATATGAACCCGAATCACGCACGGTCACAATAAGAATAGAATCACGCCCAAAATGTTCGGGAGGATAGGACTCAGTAGCAGCAGGTGCGAAAGACCGCGTTGAATTATACCCTTGTCCACTATCCATCAAATGCCCGCAAGCATAGCAGAAAATTTCATTAGCTTTATTTTTGGTATTACAATTTGGGCAAGAAATCCATGTCGCACCGGGCTTTAAACCTTGCGGCATCAGTTCCTCACCCGGACGTGATGCATCCTTTGCAACCGGCTTAATCGGAGACATCGGTTTAATCCGCTTTATCGGTGAAGCATCTTCCGCTGGTGGCGGTGCAACTAGTCGATTTGGTGGCGGTGCAACTGGTCGATTTGGTGGCGGTGCTGGTCGGGTTGGTGCGTCAGGTGGTGCAACAACAGATGCGACAGGTTCTTCACCTATGACTGTATCCTCAATTTGCGGAGGTGGAGCGGGTTTTGGTTTACGGTCACCTTTTTCATATTGGCGCAAATGCTTAGCCAGCTCAGCTTTGTGTGCATCGGGCAAGGGTTCAATATATGGGCGCAAAGCATGTAATGTCGCTTTAGAATCTAGACCATTCTCCCGCATCCGCGAGTATTCATTCAAGAGTTCTTCTATAACTGTCATAGTGTTTCTCGTTTGGTTTGCTAAATATCCATTTGATTTATTCTATGATAACTTGGTTAGAAGGTACAATTGCACAAAGATTTTGTTTGAAATGTCACGCGCAATACGCTATTTTAGATAGGTTCATATCTATCGCAAACGAATCATAGAGAGGATATTCCTATGCAAAACGGACTTATGGACATCACCGTTACTTACTGTGCATCTTGAAACTACACTCCCCGCGCCGTCAGTTTGACGGACGAAATCCTTGGTGAACGCCCAATTGAATACTTTGTTAAAAGTTGGACAATGATCCCTTCCTCTGGTGGTGTATTTAAAGTTACAGTCAACGATGAAGTCGTTTTCTCCAAAAAAGAAGTCGGTCGCCATGCCGAAGAAGGCGAAGTACGCACAGCCATAATGAAGGTGCTGGATACATTGCGTCCCGTCGATTTTGTTCTACCAGAAAAATAAACACTGTTATGGCACATAGTCTGTGTAGATTATGTGCCGAACTTCCCCTCAAATCTTACTCTTTCACTCTAGCAATAACCGAATAAACTAAAAATCCATACCGCACATAGAACATACAGACCAATAATCTCAAAACTCATGAGATATTGAATCGACGAGAATTGTGTTATGGTGTAGAAATGTCTTGTAAGCATATGAGGAAACGCAGACAGATGTGCTTCAAACGGATAAGCCTTTTAATTGTCATTGCTGTTTTTAACGTTGCTTGTAGTTCATCCAATACGATAAGGCAAGTTACTGCTTTACCGAACCAACCCATCTCCGATAGTGCGGATGAGTTCATAGCCCCTCCGACAAACCCAACAAGCAATACACCTGTGCCTAGTAACAATAACCAACCATTACTAGGATCAGAACCGGATAATTTTGCGCTAGCGACATTCACACCATCAGCCAATCGCTACCCACCCGGAGAAGCCCGTGCGATTGCGTTAGCCACAGATACAGTCATGCAACCCGAGATTGACCAGCCACTGACATTTAACGAGGCGATTGTATCGATTCGATTCGACGAAATGTATGATGGGTTCAACCCAGAAACAGGATTACAATTTTCAGATAAGTTAAAATCGTTGGATGGTCAACGTGTCCTGATGGAAGGGTATGTCGCCCCACCACTTAAACCGCGCATCGATTTTTTTGTATTGACTAGACTTCAACTTCCATTCTGTCCATTCTGTAGTGCAAATGTAGACTGGCCCGACGATATTGTGCTCGTCTATCTGCCATATGAATTATCACTCTCGTCTGAGGTTCCCGTCCAAGTCTTAGGCATATTAGAAGTCGGATCAAATATTGATCCTGAAACAGGGATGGTCAGCCTTGTCCGGATTTACTTAGAAGAGTGGAGTCAACTTCGTTAACCATGAAAATACGCTACAGTCAACTCATCCATCAGTATCCAAGCCCATCCGCAGAGCCCCGCAAAGTATTAGATATATCAGACTGGACAATTGACGAAGGCGAACAACTCCTCATTCGTGGTATCAGCGGTAGTGGGAAAACAACCCTATTTAATATCACCGCAGGTCTGATGCAACCGACATCAGGCATGGTCTGGTTTGACAACACCAATTTATACGACCTCGCAGAAGCCAAACGCGATCAATTCCGTGCCCAACACATTGGGTATGTCTTCCAAACCCATTATCTAATGAATACACTCACAGCCATTGATAACGTCATCATGCCCTTGGCTTTTGCCAAAACACAACCAAAATCCGCATGGCGATCAATCGCACAACCTTTATTAGAACGTGTTGGTCTCGGCGATCACTTGAATTATTTACCCGCTAAGCTCAGCACCGGACAGCGCATGCGCGTAGCAGTCGCTCGGGCATTAGTGTCAAAACCATCCCTCATTCTAGCAGATGAGCCAACGGCTTCATTAGACGAAACATCAGCAACATCCGTCATGGATTTATTACAAGACATCTGTAACGAGACAAATGCAACCTTACTAGTCAACAGCCACGACCCGTCCATATATGACCGCTTCACCTCGATTGTTAATTTATCGCATGGCAAACTAGCGTTTGAGGGAACAGTCGCCACATGATCTATGATTTAACACTAGCATGGCGTAATATCCGTCATCGCTTAGTCGAGACCCTCATCCCGATCTTAGTTGTCGCACTCGCAATCGCCTTATCAGTGGCTGTATTTGTACTGGCGGATGGTGCAGAAGAAGGCATTGTCCAAGCCAGTGATCCATTCGGTGTGCTTGTCATCGGTAAAGTCGGTAGCAGTCAAGAATTGGTCTTAAGCAGTATTCTGTTACAAGGCGCACCTATCGGAAATATCGACTATAGCGTATACCAGCAACTCGAAAATGACGAACGTGTCCGCCTCTCTGTGCCACTCGCTTTTGGTGACAATGTCGGGGGTGCGCATATTATCGGCACAAATCATAACTTCTTTGAACTCCGTCGCTCGCAACTCGAGCGACCCGCATTCCAATTAGCACAAGGTCGTCTATTCGCAGAGGTAACATTCGAAGCAGTTTTAGGATCTCAAGCATCACAACGCTTAGGACTCGGTATCGGTGACCAATTTTTAGCAACGCATGGTATTGGACGCGGTATAGCCGAGAATCTGCACGATGATGTCTATACAGTTGTCGGTATTCTGCACCCAACAGGCACCCCTTATGACACCGCTGTTTACACCAACATCGTCAGCGTATGGGAAGCCCACGCACATATCGAATCCGAATTCAGCCCATCATCCCCATTTACAACATCAATCCAGACACCCGAACTCGCGATAGCCACATCAACCGATCAAGTTACATCGATCCTTGTGCTACCAACCGGATTCATCGAACAAAACCAATTAGCACAACAATTTTACCTAGATCCAGCATTACAAGCCGCATTCCCTGGTGATGAACTCGCAAGCCTCATCAATTTACTAAACCAAGGGCAACAGGTGCTTAATCTGATTGGGTATCTCGTCCTAGGCATTGCCTCGCTAACGCTGTTCCTATCAATGTATAGTGCGATTCTCGCCCGCAAACAATCCATCGCCATTATGCGTAGTCTAGGGAGTAGCCGCCTAACAGTCTTCCGCGTCGTGATTTTTGAAACGCTAATCGTATCCATCACCGGAGCAATTCTCGGGCGCATCATCGGTTACGGATTAGCCTTCGCGATTGCAACCCAATTTAGCGAACATTCGGCAATTCCTATCCCGATTCGTTTCTTACCCGATGTCGAATTACTCTTATGGGTATTATCAATTGGTGTCGGCATCCTAGCGGGCATTGTTCCCGCATGGCTCGCGTATCGGGTCAATGTAGTCGAGAATCTATTCGATTCATGAGGTATGTGCTAATTATCGTGTTGTTGTATGTCGTTTGCATTGAGAAACGCAAGCACTCGAAGAACTTTCGAACGACTGTTCCTATGATAATCGGCGATTTGGATAATCTTCACTCTTATATTTTCGAGGGAGAAGTTCCGAAACAGGTACCAAGATATGTTTGCCGTTGTCATTCAATATGAACATAGCATTGGGTGAATAATCGTAAACCAGTTCTCGACACATCCCACACGGAGGGACAACATCACCAGATTCCGTAACCGCAACAATTGTTTTAATAGAAGTATCACCTGCGGTAGCCGAAGCGCCAACAGCTACAGCTTCAGCACAAAGTGTAATCCGCCCATTATTTGCTTCGACATGCACTCCAGTAAAAATCTGCCCCGATTCGGTCTCAAGAGCACAGAACATCTGATGTTTGCCTTTGACATAGCGTTCCTCAGCTAGTTTTCTTGCCTTTGCAATTAACTCCATAATCCAATCCCTAATATATTGGCTAGTGTTTGCGCTTTATCTAATCCAGAGTGTAGCCTACTTTTTCACCTCTTTCGACTACCTGTTGATTAGATGGTTCTATGATAATCTTGAATAACCGACTTACAGCTACGATGAACGCAAATAAGGATAAAAACTATGGATGCTAGCCATCTCTACAATCCACAGGATTTCCAACAGAGAATATTGGAATTACTCCCTCTTAACAAATCAAGCATTGAAGATGTCCAAAACTTTCTTGAGAAAAATGAGTGGAATGGTTCTGACAAAGACATCAACATATACAAGGCTAACTCTGATGATATTGCTAGCTTTGTAGAGCAGGATGAAACTACATCAGAATTTGCCGAAAGAATAACAAGCTACTTGATAATTGAAGTTAAAATACCGTTTGATTGGAATACATTAGATGAGTATCCGCGTCTCAAAAGGTTGAGACTGTGGATAAATTCATATTTTGTCAATTCGTACTATTTTATAATTTTTTTCTTTGACGATGATGCCCTAATCAACATGCGAATTACCATAGGGACTCGTGCAATTTAGATTTAATTTACTATGCCACCGATATATATCAGCCAACATTCGCATATTTTTTCTTACCTTGCCAGCAAACAACATGTTTGGTGGCATAATAACACACAGACAAAACCACCCATGACATTTACAGCGTAATCTCATCGTCTTACCTTAACGTTTGATAAGACATATCAGCCTAAGCCAAACATATATTCTATGCTTTAGTGCAATAATTCCACAAATATCGGGCATGTTTTGGCATTAACCGCTTAATAAATTTTTTACAACGATTTGAGATACTGTAACCTTCTTTGACATATTACGCAATCTGTTATAAACTAACGTCCGCAGGGTTTTAGGAGCGTATTTATGTTGTTGTAAACAATAAAATATCTTCTAATAACCTTTTGATTACATATTACTTTTTGAGGAGATTTAACACATGACAAAACGTATTCTTTTTGTGTTAGCTGTTATGGCTGTGATGGTTATGGGTACAACCGTAATGGCACAGGACGATAGCATTGTTGAACGCATCCAAGAACGTGGCGAACTCATCTGTGGTGTCAACGCAACCCTCCCAGGTTTCGGTACACAAAATGATGCAGGTGACTTTGAAGGTTTCGATATTGATTTCTGTAAAGCTGTTGCAGCTGCAGTCCTCGGTGACGCAGAAGCTGTAACCTTCCGTGCATTGACCGCTGCTGAACGCCCAACTGCATTGGCATCCGGTGAAGTTGACATGATCAGCCGTAACAGTACATGGACACTCAGCCGTGACACCGAATGGGGCGCAACCTTCGGCCCAACAACATTCTACGATGGTCAAGGTATCATGGTAAAAGTTGAATTTGGTGTAACCACCATCGAAGAACTCGGTGAAGAAAGCATCACCATCTGCACCAACGCAGGTACAACCACAGAATTGAACGCAACCGACCTCGCTGACACACTCGGCGCAGACTGGGAACTCAACACATTCCAAGATTTTGATGCTGTCATGGACGCATACGAAGCTGACGCATGTGACGCAGTCACCACTGACATGAGCGGTTTGCTCTCCCGTAAAGCAACAGCTGCAGATCCTGCTGCACACTTCATTCTCCCAGGTACAATCAGTAAAGAACCACTCGGCCCTCTAAGCCCACAAAGTGATGCACAATTCGCTGACATCATCCGCTGGGTTGTTTGGGGTATGATTACCGCGGAAGAAGAAGGTATCGACAGCATGAACATTGGCGACTTCATGGATAGTGAAGATGCTGGTGTAGCACGTTTGCTTGGTATCGGCGACAACGTTGCTGGTGAATACCTCGGCATCAACGACGAATTCATGGTTGACGTTATTACACAAGTTGGTAACTACAGCGAAGTCTTCGATCGTAACCTTGGTCCAGACACAATCTTCGGTCTAACCCGTGGTGTTAACGCACTATGGACAGATGGCGGCCTACTCTACGCACCACCATTCCGTTAAACCGAACATTAGGGGTGACCTAAGTCATCCCGCTTAGACGAATACAGACATTCGTCTTTAAGTAACGCATTCTCAGACGGGGTGCGATCATCAGCGATGGTGTCGCATCCCGTTTGTGTTTGAGGGAATCTGTGGGGAGTTTATAGTAAGAAGTGAAGTGTTGCATCCGGTTTGGATGTCGAATATTTTAGGCGGTAGTATCAAAATTATTATAAAACTGTGTCACCGCTTTTTACTTATTATTGTGTCATTTTATTCTTAGACATCGCATTTCAAGAGCAAATAATACTTTCTTACCACATCTGCCCAAACATCTCCCAACAAACACTGTACTGTTTGAATATTTGTGACATCGTAGGATTCTGACTACAATAGTAGGCAACCTATTGATGGTGCAATACACATAGGGAGAAACCTATGACAATGCAAGACAATATACAACAAGAGAGTTTATTACCTGCTGTCTTCCGCGACGCCCGTATTTTGCAGGGTATCGCACAGATAGTGTTTGTAATTATTGTTATTTTCGTCCTTGGGGATTTATCAGATCGTATCAATAGCGCACTCGAAGCAACAAGTCAAACACCAAATCTTGACTTCCTCCAAAACCGCGCTGGGTTCGAGATTGCCGATTCTGGTTCATATACCCCTGATGATAATTACTTTGAAGCATTCTTAAACGTTGGGTTTTACAATACCTTACGGATTGTCATCCCCGGCTTAATCTCAACAACCCTCATCGGGATTCTATTTGGTATCTTCTTGCTGAGTAGTAACTTCCTTGTGAGGACGTTGGCACGGGCTTATGTAGAAGTATTGCGGAATACCCCCATTCTATTGCAGATTTTTGCATGGTTCTTTGTGGTGATCTTTTCGCTACCGCCTTTACAAGAATCGATTGCCTTCCCGCAAGAAGGGATTCGGTCGTTGCCGCTAACGCAGTATGCCATATCACTCGTGATCATCGCACTCGTCTATGCATACACCCGTGGTTTACGCAATGCAATCTGGAAGTCGCGTATACGCCAAGTCACCATCTTGGTGTTGCTGGTGGTTAACTTGTTCGGGCTTGTATTGATTGGCGAAGGAACATACTTTACCTTCTTACCAGCAATCTACATCAGCATTAAAGGTGTCGCCTTATTTGAGTTGATCCCAACTGCAATATTCGGTGTCTGGATGGTATTTGTTGTGATCGGCATCGTTGTTGCTGCCGGTATGTGGCAATATTTTGGATTCCTAACAGAAACAACCGGGACACCCTATCCTCGCGTACGCTATGCGACGATTTCGATCATTGTCTTTACAATAGTCGGATGGATGGTCGTTGGTATGCGTCCAACACCGGCTGTTATTCAAATTGTGGATGAAGATGCCGAGACAACTATCGAGATGCCCTACGAAGAGGCGTTCCAATCCGGTATGCTGACGATCGAACAAGAACTCGAATACACACGTCAGCCACTTATCTTCCGTCCACCTACACTAGATCGTCGCGGACGTAATATCGAAACAGGCATTGAATTTACCCCTGCGTATCTAGCAGTGTTCCTAGGTCTAGTGATTTATACCTCAGCATTTATCGCAGAGATTGTCCGTGCAGGCATTCAAGCAGTACCCGGTGGGCAACTAGAAGCATCAAGAGCTTTAGGTATATCGCAGAATGACATGCTCAGGTTAATTATTTTGCCACAGGCGTTGCGGGTCATTATCCCGCCGTTAGGCAATCAATATCTTAATCTGGCGAAGAACTCCAGTCTAGCAATTGCAGTCTCGTACACCGATGTTTTTCAGGTCACCAATACGATTATCAACCAATCGGGGCAATCGGTGACAGGAATCATCATGGTGTTACTCGCATATCTCGTCATCAGTCTGGTGATTTCGCTAATGATGAACTTAGTCAATCAACGTTTCCAACTGGTCACAAGGTAGGTGTCTGATGTCTGAAAATAAACAAGTCGATAAGTCACAGACCATCATTAATTACGAAGATGTGCCAACCTTACCACCCCCGCGGTTAGAGGTCGGTGCAGTCGCATGGTTACGTCAAAACCTGTTTGGGTCTCCAGCAGATATTGTCATCACCATTTTATCTACCCTGTTTATCATCGCCCTCGTTGTTAGCTTCTTTGATTGGGCGGTTCGGTCTGCAAATTGGTTCTCGATCATCAATAACCAACGCTTATTTATGATGGAAACCTTCGAGCCTACCCTAGAATGGCGTTTATCCCTAACGGTGCTCCTATCGGCATTACTCACAGGTGTCAGCTTTGCCGTTTGGGCACGTCGCTCAATGCGCTTAATGACATGGATCGGATTAGGAACAGTCGCCGTTATCACACTATTGCCACCGCTGATTCAACTGACCATTCCACAACCACCATCATATGTCGCAGCGGGTAATGTAGAAATTGTCGATCGTGCGTCAACCTTGTTACCACAACCTGAGTTAGCATTTATCGCGCAAGCAGGCGAAACTGTCGAAGTTAGTATTGCAGACCGTGTCGCCACAGACATCGACACACTCAGCAATATGTCAGGTTTCGCAGATCGTACCGCCAATGCTCTATCCAATGCGGCGACCAACCGCATCGAGCAAGGTGCAACTAGCGAAGAAACATTTAATAGTATGCTCAGCCGCGAGCTTACCGAATCGCTTGAAGAACGTACGCGTATCGAGATTCGTACGGCAACCCGTACAATCGATATAATCGCATCAACAATCGAATTTTCTACGCGTGCTCGCAATAACTTTGCCGAAGGGGAATGGACAGTTGCAGAACTAGAATTCTGGCTAGCCAGACTATCAACAGCAACCAACACCCTCGAAGAGGCAGATGAAGCCGTTGAAACTGCAATCGACAACGTCAATACAGCAATTGACGGGCTCGAAGATGATGCAACCATTAGTGGCGATGCCCTAGACGCAATTGATAGCTTAACATCTACACTTCTAGAAAGTTCAAATATAGAAGCGATTGGCGAAGCACTTGTCAACTCAGTCACGCTCGACCTCATCGGTGAAGAAGCTCAACCCGACGCTGATGAAGAATTACTCGAGCCAACCGAGCGTCAAGCAGACTTCTTACGTGAGATGTATGTCACACTCCTCACCCCACAATCAGTGATTGAAACTTACAACATCAATCAGACAGATATGTCCATCGAAATCCTCGATGGGCAATCCTTAGAGGTTCTCGCAGAAGGCGTGATCACACCCGATGGTGAGTCTGTTTCACTACAGATTCCAACAGACGGTTGGTATGTCTTACGCAAAGTACCTATTGAAGGTGAAGACGGGACAGCAATCCTATCAGTCAACGGAATCTTCCCAATTGTGGAACGTAACCTAAGCGCAACCGAATCACTCTTTGTCCGCTTGACAGATAACGAACTAGAAATCACAGCAGCCCGCCCAGTTATTGATGATAATGACGTACCTTTCGCTGTCCTCATTGACAATCAATACCGTGGTCTGCGCGATGTGCCAACCTATCTGGTCCACTTTGTGCCCTTATTCCTTGAACAAGTCGACCGTCTATTTGTCCCATTCTTCCTTGTTATTGCATGGGGTTTTGTTATCGGGCGTGGCTTCGCACACCTCTTAGGTGAAAATACACGCTTCAATAATAACATGAGCCGCCTCACACTTGTGCTGACAGCCCTATCCCCAATACTAGTTGTAATCGCCTACTTCGCGCTTATAGATGGCGCATTTAGTATCGCACCAGTCGGTGGATTCGTTGGGGCAATTCTAAAAATCGCCTTAGCAGTAGGTGCTGTCTTCTTAGCCGGTCAAATCGACTCATGGCTCAACCGGATTAACTCCGGTGACGATGCCGAAGCCAGCATAACATCGTGGCTTATTTATTCATGGGGTGTCTTCCCTGTCTTGATGTATGTTCTAGCATCCGGTATCGGTGACTTCTCCGGTGCCACACTCGGGAGTACAATCGGTGGGTTGTTATGGCTCGGCGTGATGTATTACGTGGGTCTCAACTTCAAAGGCATGATCGGATACATCTTGCTCATCGGTGGTTTCTTCTTGCAAATCATTCAAACCCATGTGATCGACATCGTCTGGGATACATGGACAGATAGTGATCCGACGTTTGCACTCATCTGGTTAGGATTGGTTGTTCTCGGTGTCGGTGCAGGAATCCTCGGCAAGATGTTCGGTGACCGCATTGACTTCACCAGTAAACGACTGGGTTACCTCCTCGGTACATTGGGATTCCTTTATATCTTCTTCGAAGCATCGGGTCCCGTGGAAGGCAATCTAGCGATTGTTGTTGCATTTGTCGTTTTCTTGTGGTTAATGTGGATGTTCTTCAACGGAAGCCATACATGGACAGCAACACGCATCATGGTCGGCATTCTCTTCATCACATACGTGGCGATGGAAGTCTGGACACAGATTGATAAGTGGTCAATCATCTATTTCGTCATTTGGTTATCCGCAGGTGCTTACGCCTTCACACGTGGTGAAAATGCCCAACGTGAACAGCGCAAGTCAGATGATAGTGCGCCTGCATCATCAGGGTTTGCACCGCTTGCACGCCTCGCTGGTTTTGCCATAGCATGGTTAGTTGTACTAATCGCAATCCCATCAATTGTCACCAGCCTAGACACATCCGGTGTTTTGCAAACATCACCAAACGACCTGCTCCCCCTCTCCGATAAACGCGCATGGGGTGGTTTGATGCTCACAATGCAATTGACGATTCTCGGTGTAGGTGCATCCTTCCCGATTGGACTCGCTTTAGCACTCGGACGTCGCAGCAACTTACCGATTGTCAAGACGGCCTGTATCATCTATATCGAAGCAGTCCGTGGTGTTCCATTGATTACCGTTCTGTTCCTTGCAACACTACTTGTCCCACTGGTTGACCCAACATTGGCAACAATCGAAGGCGCTGTCCGTGTGTGGGTCGGTGTGACGATGTTTAGTGCGGCGTATCTCGCAGAAAATGTCCGTGGTGGTTTACAGTCGATTCCAAAAGGTCAAACCGAAGCAGCACAGGCAATCGGTTTATCCCAATGGCAGACGACAATCAGCATCTTGCTACCACAAGCACTCCGCGCAGTTATCCCAGCATTGGTCGGGCAATTTATCTCGCTGTTTAAAGACACATCACTGGTCGTTATCGTTGGTCTAGCTGAAATTACAGGTATCGCAAATCGTGTTGTCGCACAACCCGAATTCTTGCAGAAACGCCAAGAAACCTATCTGTATATTGCGATTATCTACTTCGTATTCAGCTACATCATGTCCTATATCAGTCGCCGTGTCGAAGAAACTGGATCTGGTGCAGCCCGCGCCCGCCAAATTTAATTCGTAAATAACGTGTAATTTCGATTGGTAGGGACGAGGCATGCCTCGTCCCTACAACACACATCAACAAACAATGTGTAATTATGGAGGTTTATAATGGAAGACGGCAAACAAATGATGGCAGGCGATGAGCCGATTATCATCTGTAAAAATATGAACAAATGGTACGGCGAGTTCCATGTATTGCGTGATGTCTCGCTTGAAGTCCAGCCACAAGAAGTGCTCGTGATTATCGGGCCATCCGGTTCTGGCAAATCAACCTTTATCCGCTGCATCAATCGCCTAGAAGAACATCAAGACGGGCAGATTGTCGTTGATGGCATCGAGCTCAGCCATGATGTGAAGAATATCGCTGAAATCCGCCGTGAAACTGGCATGGTATTCCAGCAGTTTAATCTATTCCCACACCTGACCATTCTCGATAACATCAGCCTCGCACCGATGAAAGTGCGCCACTGGCCTCGTGATAAAGCCGAACAACGCGCGATGGAACTGCTCACCCGTGTCGGCATCCCCGAACAAGCATTAAAATACCCCGGACAACTTTCCGGTGGTCAACAACAACGTGTTGCTATCGCCCGCGCTCTCGCGATGGAACCCAAAATCATGCTCTTCGATGAGCCGACATCCGCACTCGATCCTGAAATGATTAAAGAAGTGCTCGACGTAATGAAAGAACTCGCCCAATCCGGTATGACCATGCTAGTCGTCACCCACGAAATGGGCTTTGCCCGTGAAGTAGCGGATCGCGTCATCTTCTTTGATCGCGGTCGCATCGTCGAACAAGGGCCACCAGAAAACTTCTTCAGCCCAGATATTGAACATCACCCACGTACCCAAGAATTCCTCGACCAAATTTTATAATTTCAACAACTACGTTAACTGCAAAGGTGTGTTTTCATTGTGAATCACACCTTTTTTGATTGGCATAAATAAGTCGCATTAGCTATATTTAACATATACTAGCGACATATTAAAACCGACGACAGAGAGTCCCGATGAGTATCCAAATCCCCGAATTCCTTGAGAAAAAACTAGCAGAAGATCACACCTACCGAGCCGCCGTGGATAGCACAATCGTTGATTTTAATGATTGGCTGTCCGTCAGCAAGCTCACATTTTTCCCCGATTATACCGATCACGGCATTGACCATCTCAATCAGGTTCTAGATACAGCAACCAACCTCATGACAAAAGATGCCAAGGATCTGTTTACAGCTGCCGATGCAGGCGCACTCATCCTCGCGGTATTACTTCACGATTCTGCATTGCATCTGAGCAAATCCGGTTTTAAACAGCTGATATATGGCGAAGCTAAGTCACTAAAAATTCCCCGCTTGGATGTCACCGATTGGGATATTCTCTGGAATGATTTCTTATTTTCGGCAAAACGCTGGGATGATCGTAAGTTACGCGATGTCTTCGGAGTCGGAGCAGATGGTGAGGTTATTACGACAGTCCGTGACCCCTTTGACCATTACGATGACCTCAAAGAAACCGACCGTAAGCTGATTGGCGAGTTTATCCGCTGGTTTCACCCCCGCCTCGCCCATCAATTTACTGTCTATGGCGTACCGGGGGCGTCATCCGAGTTTATTAAGCCTGCAAAGGATTTATCCGACGCAATTCGTGATCTTGTCGGATTAATCGCGCGCAGTCATGGCATGTCGTTACGTACCTGTATCGACTATTTGGGCAAACGCAAGAGTCGAAATTATAACGGCATCCATCCCGTCTATCTCATGACTCTCCTCCGTGTTGCCGATTATCTCCAAATTGAGAGTGATCGCGCGGGCAATCTCACATTTGACTACAAATATATCTATAGCGAAGTATCGCAACAAGAAATCAAAGCACATAAAGCCATTGATGGGGGCGTGTACTACGATACCGAAGATGACCCTGAAGCCATCTTTATCGACGCAAAACCTAATGATGTAAAAACATTCCTTCGTTTAAAACAATGGCTTGCAGGTATTCAAGAAGAATTAGACAGTTCATGGGCTGTGCTTGGCGAAACCTATGGTCCCGTTTACCTGCGCCAGCCAGAAAATAACCGCAAACAATTTGGTCTCATATTACGGCGGGTACGTTCCAATTTGGATCATATCCAAGATTTTGCCGATACAGTCGATTATGTCCCCGAAAAAATCGGATTTGACGTAGCCCGGGCTGATATGCTCAAGTTGTTGGTCGGTCCCCTATATGACAATCAACCATCGATCGGCATCCGTGAATTAACCCAAAATGCCGTTGATGCCGTCCGTGAACGCTGGGCATTAGAAGAAAAAAACTCCGATCTCAAAAACAGAATTCAAGAGCAACTGATATCCCAAGAACACGATGTCGAAATCTGGATTGATGATCCTGATGAAAATGGTATCCGGTGGTTGACGGTTAGTGATAAGGGTGTCGGCATGACACTCGATGTCATCCGAGATTATTTCTTGACCGTCGGCACATCCTTCCGCAGTAGCGAGACATGGAAACGCAATTTTGAGGACGACGAAACCCAAAAATCTAAGGTGCTACGCTCGGGTCGCTTTGGTGTGGGTGTGCTTGCTGCCTTTTTGTTAGGCGACCGTATTGAAGTTTCAACTCATAATATCAATAGTGAAGATGGCTATGAGTTTGCGACAACCATCGAATTAGATACACTTGAAATCATCAAAGACAAAAAGCTACCGTTTGGAACAACCATCCGCATCCCGTTGAGTAAAGACACATACGGTTTATTAAATCGTGATTTCACATATTCAAGCAACATACCAATGAACCATAAATGGTATCAATTTGCCAAGCCAACTGTAGAAGTGTTGTATGGGGCTCATCAACAAAAATCGGAAAGTCAATATGATACAATTGACACAAATGTTTTTAAACAAACCTCTATCTGGCGTCGATTACGGGACAATCCCTTTGATTATGATGTTTATTGGTGTTATAGGAATTCTGTGCCAGGACTAACAGTTAATGGTATCTTTATTAGAGATCGACTCCGATATAATCATGGAATCTCTATTCAAAATTCATACTTACGTTATTCACAACCTCAAATCATTATACATGACGCTAATGCGCAATTCCCTCTAAATCTCCGCCGTGACAGCATTATCGAATATAAGCTACCTTTTATGCAACAACTTAAACTTGATATTATTAATGATTATTTCGCTTATTTGATAGTTAATTGCCCTCAGCAGGGATCAAATACGTTTCCAAGAGGTTCGTCACCGATTGGATCTGGCAGTACATTCGATCTGTTTTCATTCAAACCAGCTTCATCTATTATCATGAACCCCACTGGTATTATTGTAAACAATGCATATAAGAATATCTTGTCGCCATTATGCATATTGGTCAATCCACACAAAACACACCTTAATCTAGAGATCTCAAAAAATATCCTACTTTACGACATACATCTTGGGGACAGTGATTATTACAGGCACGAATTAAACATTATTAATGCCGATTCATCAAAATTTCACCATTTGATGCTATGGGATAGTTTTGTAGGCACATCACTACCATGGATGCCTGATCCTTATATAGAAGGTCGATCAGCGATTTGGGGTTTATTAGGTAGAAGATTGTTAAAAGGATGCCGTGTTTTGATCCCGTCAACCAAAGTCGATGAGCTTACCTCACCGGATCGCTGGTTCGCTGACTTAAGTCAGCATATAAAACATCAAGAGCATGTCAGGAGAACAGAACAAGTCATCCAAGCGATATGTGACAATGTCACAATCGAACAACAAGTCGGTAATTACACATTAGTGACAACCGGTGATTGCGATGCTACCGACCTCAACCTTGACCTCATCGCCTCCTTACCAGCTAATGATAAGTTCTATGCTGTTGAAATCTTCCCTGATGAAAACAGCTTCGATGAATCATTTGAAGAAGATCTCATCGCACAGCGTTGGCGTGAGGTCATTCGCCATCCCGTCATCCCATATAATCCTACGGAACGTGAGCAAAATCTGCAACATGCGTATAAAGAACTCGCACCATTTATCGCCGTCCACAAATACATGAAAGAGAATGGTATCCAAGCCTGAGCACGATGTTAGGTAAAGCATACAAAAGTATATTTTCGCCTGCGCCAATTCGGACTATAATTAAGGTATATTAAACGATATGACGCATAGGGATTTTGCATGACCCAGTCGGAATTTCAACATAGTATACTTGCCCGCCTTGATGCCAGCATCGCACAACTCGAAACGTCTCTTGGTGAATTCAAAGAGTCGTCAAAGGAAACATCAGAAGTACGGCGTGCTAATTTTATCCTGCTCCAAATACGGCGCGAAATTTATACCGTCCGTGAAGCCGCTCAAGAAACCCTCACCCAACTCAATACATTTGGCGCAACCCTCGAGATTATGTCAAAACCAGAAGCCGGTATTGACGATGTGATGCAAGATGTCATGCGCTGGTTTATGTTGCTATCCCAATGCGAGCGCGGCTTAATCGTCTTCCACGATAACGACACCGATACCATTACGCCCCAAATCCACGATAACTGGACTGACGATAATGTCCGACCAATGGAACGAAATGTCTCGGATTTAGTCATTAAGGCAGTTATCGAATCTAAAGATGTCATCACGAGTAGCAATATGGATATGGCATCCAAGAGTTATCAAAAAAGCGGGAGCTGGCGTGTTCCCCTCCGTACAGTTTTAGGTATCCCAATCCTATGGGGCGATGACTTAGTCGGCGTATTCTATGGTGACAAAAAAATCACATCGGGTGGTGTCTCACAAGATATGCACCCATTATTCAAGCTCTATGGTGCACAGGCTGCCATTGCCATCCGTAACGCCCAACATGTCGCTAAATTATCTCAAGATTAAGTTATGGATACGATTCAAAAAATTGATTTTCTGCTAGAAGAGTTCAAACAGGTCAGACGAACAACATCAGATCGGATTTCCGTGGAACAATTTCAGAATATCATCAACACTCTAAGAGCATTACAGCAAGATGTCTACCAGCTTGAATCTATGCAGAAACATCAAACCCTTGTCTATGATCTATATAATCAGATCGCTGAGAACGAGGCACTAACGTATCAAAATGTTCTTGAGTGGGTATACCACTTACTCTATGCAGAGTATGGATATATTGTTCAACCAGATGAATCAACAACATGGCACATTACATATCAGTATCCAGCAGATCATACGCTCCAAATTCCTAGGACATTCCTAAATTTATTAGCAAAACACAACGAGGTCATCTTAACCAATACAGCCAAACCACCGGAAGATGCTCAACTCATCATAAAAGAAATACATGAGGTTTTTCTGATCCCATTAGTTATTGAGGAGCAACATATTGGCGGGATTTATATAGGACGACGTATCAATAGTGGGGCATGGAACGAACAAGACATTGCATTCATGCAGTATATTGCACCGATGATTGCTCAAGCATTGCAATTATCTCATCGTCTAGCAGTCGACTAACTATACAACTCCAAAATGGATACTACACTTGTTTTTCTTTGAGGATTGCCAGTGCCTCATCCATCGTCGCTACAGTCCGCACAGTCTTTTTCATATTGGGTATGACCGACACAATCACATTAAAGAAGCGCGTCACCAACAGCGTGCCCCCAACAATAATCCGCAGGTCTACCGTTTTAGTTGTATGTTGCTTCATCGTGGAAATAGAGGACAAAATATTCGTCGGCACATTATTGCATTCCGTCAGATCAAAGATAACCGATGTGCACATCTCGCCATCACGCATCGCGCTACTCTCTTTGAGTCCATCGATCACCTCTATATTGGTTAACGGGCTCACAATACGATAAACCAGCGTGTTTTTCTCATCCGTTAACCAGTCGACTTCAATCGGCATTACTATTTTCCTCATTATAAAGCTTACATAATACTAAATCGTATCATAAATCGATAATTTTATGCTGTTTCAAATTTAATTTGAATTTAATTTTAAAATCGTATGTTTGCTTTGTAGGTAATCAAAAAGGAGCTCCCTTTTAGCCCCTTTTGCAATACACAATCTTCACCTTTTCGGTCTTGGTGCGTTAAACCCCAAAACAGTTCTATCTATCGAACCTTTACAATTTCTTGATACGAATTTCGCGCTTAGAAATTGCAGACTCAAGTTCCAACGGACGGAAATTGACGGTACGCATATCTTTATCAGTGATGCTAATCAGCGTTTTATCCGCCAAAGTCACCAATCCACGCACGAGCAACCGCCCATTTTTATAAACCTCAATCCGTTCGCCTTCTCTCGGTTTCATCAAACGTTGTAATAAAGCCATTATCATATTCCTTACATTTCATTATACGTTACAACAATTGTCAATGATTTGTAGAGAGAAGTATATAGTACCTAGGTAATATCTCCTGTAATATAAGTGTAAATTACGTAACCTCAAGTTTACAAACTCGGGTACTATATCGAGCATGGTGTAAATTTGTGCGTAATTTTTTGTAGGGTAGGCATACATGCCGACCGCGTAATATCGTATTTCCACCGAAATGCATACACTAGCAACAAACCCGCCCAATTGGCGAATAAACCGACTTACGTTAAGATAGATGTTGAGCCTGTCTTACCACTGGAGCAACAAATGTCGCAAAAACATATTGATGTGATGTTAAGTAGTACCAGCAAAGATTTACCTGAATATCGTAAAGAAGCGATTGATGCCGTTTGGCGAGCAAAGATGTTTCCGATCGCAATGGAAACTCTAACAGGCGCAGATAATGATGCCATCGGTATCTCATTCAAGATGGTCGATGATGCCGAAATCTATGTTGGGATTTTTGCGCATCGTTATGGATTCATCCCCAAAGACCCCCGCAACCCAGATGCAATTTCGATTACCGAGATGGAATATCGGAGAGCCATTGATCGTGGCATTCCTATTCTAATTTTTGTCATGGATAACAGTTATAAATTATCGATCAGCGAAGCGGAACATGACACTTATTTTGAAACATCTGATGAAAGCAAAGCCAAACTGAAAGCCTTTAAAGAGGAATTATTAGACAAACATGTCGTCGGATTCTTCAAAGACCCAGCCGATTTACGCGCACTATTGATCCAAGCCCTGTTTGACCCGGAACTACGTACAAAAGCTGAGGCACGCTCTGGCGAAAATGACCCAATACCCGAAAAAGATAGCGTCATCCCCCGCCCACCGGAGCTATACAGCGTCCCACCCTATATCCAAACCGGAGAATTTATTGGACGCGCCCGCGAACTCGCCCAACTTGACCAATGGGCAAAAAGTGCCGACCCCATCATGATTGTTGATGCCATCGGCGGGCAGGGGAAAAGTGCGCTCACGTGGCAATGGGTCAATAAACGAGCAACGGGTTATGACGGCATGTTATGGTGGAGCTTCTATGAACGTGGGGCGACCATGAACGCCTTCATGCGTCATGCCATCGCCTACATCGAAGGAAGCGACCCGAACGACCGTAAATATCAGACTATGCAACATGAAGACCGTAAACAACGCCTGCTGGCTTTATTACAAGGCGGACGCTACCTAATTGTACTCGATGGCTTAGAACGGATTTTGACCGCTTATCACCGCCTCGACAAAGCCCAACTACGCGATGAACAAGTCAGCGACGAAAAAGATATGCGTGCCTGCATTGACCCCAAAGACACCGAGGTCATCTTTCAACTAGCTGGCGTATCCCCCTCAAAAATACTAGTCAGCACTCGCCTTGTCCCACGCACCCTCGAAAAACACGGGTCAATGATCAAAGGTGTGAAACACATCCGCCTCACCGGACTCTCCCCCGATGATGCCGAAGCCATGTTCATTACTGACGGTGTGATCTACACTGACACAACACAATTACACGATTTCCTCAAGCAATTTGGCTATCATGGCTTACTCCTCAAGATGGTCATCGGTCGCATCAAAAATGATCGGCGCGCACGCGGTGACTTCGATACATGGATAAAAGGGCGTGGAAAAGACTTTGACTTCACCAGAACTAATATCACGGAGCGTCGCACCCAAATTTTAGAGTTTGCTATGGAAGGTCTAGATGACCACGCGAAAACACTCTTATCACGCATCGCCGCCTTTAATGATGGCGTACAATTTGATGTCCTAGAAGTCGTCGCCAACCCTGATGGCGATGTCGACACATTTGATCAAGCCCTAACCGAACTCGAAGACCGCGGTTTATTACAATGGGATAGAGAGACCGACACCTATGACCTCCATCCTGTCGTGCGTGGCTTTGCCTTTAAAGATTTAACCGGCGACGAACGTGTTAACACCTATAATCGAATATATAACTACTTTAACAATCAGGAATATGACCTTACCAGTGTGACCAATATTAACCAATTACAAATCCCCATAAATATCTATCAAGCCCTTATCGGTGCAGAAAGATTTGATGACGCGATTACTTTTTTAAGATATTCATTTGGTAATATATTACTAGAAGATTTGACAGCGTATCCAAAAATTATTCAGATACTTAATCCATTTTTCAAAACCGAGCAGTTCGAATCATCAAAAACATTAAGTAAGTCCAATCAAAGTTACATTATGAATCATATAGGAGCCTCATATTCAGAGGCAGGAATGAGTAAGGAAGGCTTATCCGTATTTAGTCAGACATTTAAATTTGATGTAGAACAAAAAAGTAAAGACAATATCATGATAGGGCTTGCGAACTATGGGAGTGTAGCTTGGTATGCAAACCATCTTTATATCCAAGCTCAAGCGTATAGATTACTACTCGATTACACTCATACAATTGGAAGAGAATATGACATAGCCTATTTAAGGCTTTTTGTAGCTTATATGATCCATGGAGACTGGCATCAAATCAAGTCGGTACAAAATAAATTAGCCAAAATCATATATAAAAAACCATATTACGATTATTTCCAAGCAGAATTGCAGTTTCATCAACATCGGAATCCAAGTAGAAAGTTAAATAGTGCAATCTATCGAGGGCAATACGAGGGGTTTCGCAGAGTCACAATGGAGTCCTATGGTCTCTATATTCTTTACTCTTTGAATTACAATAGATTCTCTCAAGCGATTGATTATGCTCAAAAGGCCATTGCACTCGCACGTCAATCCGGTACATTTTATCTAGCGAGGTACTTAGGACGTTTGGCAAGAGTCAAAGCTAAACAAAGCTATTTTGACGAAGCCCTAAATCTAATCGACGAAGCATGGCGCGGGACAGTCGTCAAATTCGATGAAGCCGAATTACATAATTGCACCGCTGAGGTTTACCGCGCAATGAATGACACCGAAAAAGCCATCGACAATGCGGTCAATGCCTATAAAATCGCATGGGCAGATGGTCCGCCTTATATCAATTGGTGGCAATTAGAACAAGCCAAAGCCCATCTCGATGCCCTCGGCGTGCCCTATCCCGATATGCCACCCTTCGATGAATCCAAAATGGAAAAACTCCCCTATGAAGATGAAATCCGCGCCTATCTGGAAGAATTAAAGCGCGAAAAAGCCGAACGCGAAGCACAAGAATCCGAAAACAACAACGACGAGGATTGAGAATTTCGCAAGACACATTACAATAAACACAATGATTGCGTGGGGACTGCCTACTGGCTGTCCGTCAATAAACACAACAATTGCGTAGGGACTGCCTACTGGCTGTCCACCAACAAAAAACACATTACAATGATACAATCACGGACGACGCCTACTGTCCACGAACAACAAAATAAAAATCAACACACGGTAAAACAACCCATGAGCGAACTGGCAAAACAAATCGGACAAAGCAAAGCGGGGCGACGCTTCATCGCCCAAACCAACATCTATAATATGGGCGATTTCGAACGCCTCGACGAATTCATGCGTGGCGGTTATTATGACCTCATCTTGATGGCAAATCCCGTCGAACGGCGCATTTTTGACCTTAAAACCACCCGCAAATTACACGGTCGCCTCAAAGTCGCCGAGGTCGAATCAGCAGAGGAATACAGCATCAAACTCATCCTATCCACCGAGAAAAATGATACGCGCCTGCGCCTCGAAATGGTCGTGGACGAAAATTATCCGCACCAAGTCACCCACTATTCGCTCGTACCTGTCGAATAAAAAGGACACCCGATGACAACCACCGACAAACCCAACATCTTACCGCGCCTCGACATCAATCCCGAACTCGCCACCCGCATCCTGACGGGCTTTATCAAAGACAGCATCACCAAAGCCGGCATGAAGCGCACCGTCATGGGCTTATCCGGCGGGATCGATTCGGCTGTATCCGCCTATCTATCGGCAAAAGCACTCGGCGCGGACAATGTCATGGTCGTGCGTATGCCCTACAAAACATCCTCCGAAGATAGCCTCACCGATGCCGAAGCAGTCATCGAAGATTTGGGTCTACAACACATGACCGTCCCCATCACCGATATGGTCGATCCACTGATTGATCGCTTCCCAGATATGAGCAACCTGCGCAAAGGCAATATCATGGCACGCATGCGCATGATTACCCTCTATGACCAGTCGATGGCATGGGGCGGGCTTGTCATGGGCACCAGCAACAAAACCGAATTTTTGCTGGGGTACAGCACCATCTATGGCGATAGTGGTGTCGCATTGCACCCAATTGCCGACCTCTATAAATACCAAATCCGACAAATTGCACGCTACCTCGGCGTACCCAATAGCATCATCGACAAACCACCCTCAGCCGATTTATGGGCGGGTCAAACCGATGAGCAGGAGCTTGGCTTCACCTATGACGATGCCGACCAAGTCCTCTTCTTACTCGTCGATGAACGCTACACCGTTGATGAAGTCGCCGAAGAAGGCTTTGATCGCGATTTTGTTGTGAAAATTTGGGAACGTGTGAAAGCCAATCACTACAAGCGTACCATGCCCAATATCGCCAAAGTCAGCAAGCGCACCATCGGGCACGATTTCTTGTACCTCCGCGATTACACCGGACGTGCAGGCACAGTCTAAAACCTATCTAGTCCAATGTGTTTAAAAACACTACAAGGTCTACAAGCTGTTGTTGACTCAAAACATCAGCATAAGTTGTCGGCATTATATTTGCATACCCTTCAACAATAAACGCTTGAGGATTGACAATACTCTCATAAATATAATCCTCAGCAGATTGTCCATCTACTCGACTTCCCGCGCGCACTGCCAATTGCTCAAACCCAGGTCCGACAATATGTGAATCATCTAAAGCATGACATGTTGAGCATGAAGGTTGTCGATCTATACTTTCATAGAACAAAGCTTCTCCTCTAGACACATCACCAACAATATCATCGGGACGTGTCAAAGCTGTAGGCGGCATTTCTGGAACGATAGAACGAAATAGTGGTCGCCACCATGGGATTGCAGAAACAATGAGCAATGTAGCAATTGTATAAGTAGTCACTGTCCACCGAAATTTAACAAGTATATCGTCCGCTTTACGAGATCGTGTCCATCCTAAATGTACAAGTGTCAAGGCAATTAGCATCTGTAATGGATGCTCCAGTCCAAAGAATCGTAATTCTCTTACTCCCATCGCCTGCCCCATATCTTGTAAGGCAGCTTGCGCAATACCGTTAGGAATAAAATAAAGTATCAGACCAAACATAAATTGTATTGTAATTACAATTGCAAATCCTGCACCAAAACGAGTATCCCAGACAGTCCAATTCCTTTTACGGATATATCCCCACCAAGCCCATATAACAGCAAAAATCATAAATAACAGTACCAACCATCTAATATAACTATGGAACAATAAAGCAATCTCGTACATTTTTCATTTATCTTTCTAAGTGATTTACAAATAAAGCATGATCTTGCCAAATTTTAGGAGGGCTTAAATTGTCTTTCAAACTACACCATGCTATATTTGTCCGAAGTTGGACAAAAAATGGGAATTGTCTCAGCACCATGAAAAATAATAATCGCCAAACTCAACGAACGATCTCCACGATATTAATTGCATTTCGTGAACTAATTTATCGTAAAGGCTATGATGCAATTACAATCAGTGAAATTACAGAAGAAGCAAATATTGGAAGAAGTACATTTTATCATCACTTTAATAATAAATTAGATTTACTAGCAACACTCCATCAGAACCGGTTTAGAACATTAAATATAGTGCCATCCACTCGTGAAGCTTGGCTAGCTGATTTTCCATCACAGGAACTAACACAATTTTTAATACACTCACAAAATAATATGACCGCATCTTTTTTCCTTTATTCAGTCCAAAAGGAACATAGCCTTATTCAAAAGCGGATTCAAAACATATTCATTAAACATATTGAGCATCAATTGAAGTCTGCTTTCAGCGAAGATGCATTTAATATCCCATTATCCATCTTAGCATCAGCTATAGCAGGTACATTTACTATGACACTGCAAGGATGGTTACAGAACAGTCATGACATTACAGTAGAAGAATTTGCATTATACTTGCACCAGCTCATGCGCTCACAAATTCAGTGTGTCTTAAAATAAGTTTAAGAATATCCTGCTTTATTTATATAGTGGTAAGATAAAAAACTTCATCTCAACTCAATAACTCAATTCTGCGAAATCAGGATGGCGCGCAATATCACTAATCAATCGTTAGGAATCATTCTTTGTACCTACGCGATCACACTCAGCGTGCAAGTACCGTTTAATTTTATCTGGGGGATGACCTTAATCTGGCAGATTAAGAAATCCAGCAATATTCCTACACATCACCGCATCGATCTCTTCGTCAGAAAATTCACCATCCATCATCGCATAGTATGCCGCAACTTCGACATGCATCAAGTTGAATGGTGTATCACTACCAAAGGCGACCCGATCTGCGCCTAGCTTTTTTAAAGCCTTCAACACATTAATCGGACGAATTGCACTCCCGATCCCCATAATATTTGGACATTCTAGCATAACTTCAATCGCAGAATTCGATAGATCATGGAACCCAACCCCACCCATGTGAATCAGCAAGATCCGAGCATCTGGATATGTCCGCGCGATTTTCCCAACACGATAAGGATGGGTCGCCTCGAAAGCGTCAACACCTGTATGAAATGCCAATGGTAACGTCGTCTGCACAATCGCTTCAACTAACGGTGCAGCAAATTCGCTATCGATATAATATTCATTTTGAGCACCATTCATTTTGATACCGAACATACCATATTCTTCATGACATCGCTTGACCTCATCTAACATTTTGTCCTTACCTAGATGAGGGTCAACCCAACCGAATCCAATAATACGATCAGGATAATTTTTCATCGCATCATAGACATAACGATTAGATTCAGCAACTTCTCGCATATAAGGTGGTCTTAACCATGTGACTGCTTTATCAACCTTGGATCGATCCATACGACGTAGCAATTCATCGATGGAAATATCACCATTGTTTGTACTATAAGGCGAAATATGGACATCTGCATCAATAATCATAAATCTTCCCCTGTCAATAAATGTACTATTTTATGTCAGTATTTTGACACTAATTATATAGAAGATCGACTCTAAGAACACTTAATCAACGAAATTTACGAGATAAGTTGTAACAGAACTCAATTCTGCGAAATCAGGATGGCGCGCTATAATAAGAGTGTGCAACGAAAGGGAATCCGATGGCGCAAGAAAAAGTCCAACAATTACTGGTACTCGCAGTTAAATCTGTCAAAGCAGGCGATAAAGACAAAGGTCGCCAAGCATTTCTGGCGGCAATTAAACTCGACCCTGATAATGAAACCGCATGGATGGGATTAGTCAGTGTCGCTAAAGACAATCGTGAACGTCTGACAGCGCTCAAACAAGTCCTCACACGCGACCCAAATAACGAGCGGGCATTGGCTGTTCTCGATAAGCTAGGGATACCACCCGAACGTCTACTCGGTAGCACACCTGCGCCTCCAGCCGAACCTGAACCAGAACCGGAAGCACCCCCTTATACCGAGCCAGACTTTGACGAACCGGACGAACCTTTAGGATCAGCTACTTTTACCGAACCCGATGAATCATCATCCAGTGTGAAAGCATTTTCAACAGGTCCATTAAGCACTCGCCAACCAGAACCCAAGCCAGAACCAGAACCGGAAGCACCTATCGAACCCCAGCGTTCTGTCTTTGAATTACCACCGCCAGTACTCGGCACAGAAGTCGGGACACCTGTTGCCGATCCACAAGCACTCGGTCGTACTGTAGCCGATGTTGAAAATTTAGTCACAGCATATCTCGAGAATGAATACACATTTGATAATATCAACTGGGTACATAAAACCAAACGACGTGCTGGCGAACGCGACATCTGGCAATGGCGTGCTCAAGTTTTAGGGATTGCCACAGCATTCTTGCTGATTTTTGTCGCATTACCCGCATTAATCTTCGTGAGTACACCGGAGGGTCAAAAAATCGTTTTTGCCCCGACATGGACACAATCGCCAACACCAACCTTCACACCAACCAATACACCGGGTATCACACCAACACCATCATCCGTCCCTAATGTAACCCTTACACCAACACCAACATTCCAATTGCGAGGTGTCGAAGATGACCTTGATTTAAATATCACACCCGTCCCCACACAGGGTTATAGTCCGGGTGGCCTCGCACCGAGCCCCAATATTCTCGAGGCATGGGAACTCATTCGTATGGAAGAATACGTTGAGGCATTCGAAATTCTCGAAGATGAAAAGTTAACCGAGCTTGGGTATCCTTACCCTTATTATTTGCAAGCGCAGATTGATCTCCTCGCCAACAATAATCCCGAAGAAGCCCTTAACAAAATTACTGAGGGCGAACAATTGTTGGAACAAGCCGCAGCTGAACGTCGTGCAGGGTTCACACCGCTCTATGTATTGGGACGTGGTGAAATCGCACTCTATCAAGCCATCCAAGCACAACAACGCGGTCAATCGTCCGCCCAATTCTTCACCGAAGCCGAACAACTCCTTCAATCAGCCATTAATCTCGATGGCGAAATGACCGAAGCTTATATTCAACTCGCGCGATTGTACACTGCGCAAGAAGTATATGATGAAGCAATTAACACGCTTAATCGTGCCATTGAAGGCGATTTAGCCGACCAATTTTTCACAGACATCGCACTGCGGGTCGAACGTGGACAAGTCTACTTTGCACAGGGTGACTACAATCGCGCCTATCAAGAAGCCCAAGAAGCGCTATTCTATGATAAATATGCAGAAGAAGCATATATCTTACAAGCCGAATCCGCCCTACGTCTCGGTCGTCCGGGGCTCGCAAACAACGACCTCAACCAATATCAGTTGGTCTTCCCTCAGAGCATCTTAGCCTACAAATTGGAGGGTGACGCTTACTTACTAGAAGGTAAAGCCGATCAAGCCTTACTGGCTTATAATATCGCGATACAAGGTAATGAAGATACTGTCGAAGCCCTACCCGTTATTGAAGCCCGCTCAGATTTATACGCCAGCCAACGACGTTATGCTCTAGCCCTCGAGTCATACAGTGAGTATCTCAACATCCGTAATAGTGACAATATCCGTGTCAAACGCACGATTGTTGCCTATAACGCAGGCGAATATGACACAGCTTTACAAGATATCCGCCGCCTAGAGCAGTCGGATGCTGTTTCTGCGGGTGACCTCGAATTATTGCGAGGGCAAATTTTAGTGAATACTGCCGAAAGCACCGCCGATTATGAAGAAGCACTATCGGCACTGAGCAATGCAATTTTGACATTAGGTGTATCCGATGACAGCCGTGGAAACGCCGATGAATATCTTGCTCGCGCCAATTTTGCGGTCGGCAACTTCACCCAAGCCTTAAACGATATCAATCGTTCCCTAACCCCACCATTCGGTGGCGAAACCGGATCACGTCGCTTCATTAAAGGACAAATTATGCAAGCACTTGAAGATTATGAAGGGGCTCGTGACGAATATGAATTTGTCATCGCATGGGCACAAATCTTCCCGTATCCGTTCATAGATGAAGCCCGCGAAAATTACGAAGAGGTACTCGACTTGATAGCCAACCCACCCGAAGAAGAGGATGATGCCTAACCTACATATCCGGCAAAAATTGACGCAACCGCCGGATAAAATCAATACTCTGGAGTTGGCTTTCTAGCAGATAGGCAATATAGCTAATCATAATCCGTTCAGCATGCGCATGCTGTTCCGGCGAGACCTTGAGGCTTTTGACACGCTCATACTTTTTAAAGTTGCGTTGCATATGCCGCAATAATTTGAGGGTATTAAAATCAATCGACACCATACTAGTCGCGACCTGTGGTGCCGCATGTTGACTCACAACACCACCCTCATCGTTACTGAAAAAGTGCGCCTGTGGCAATAGCGGTTCACGGTCAATCACACATTCCATCAACTCAGGGCGAAAACCAACCAACTCCAACAACAGCAATTCATAAAACCGCGTCGCTAAGCGAGGGTCATCATCTTTATCAGCGAGGCGTTGCAATGTCTGATGCAATAACACAAACAAATCCGTCTGGCTCACATCTTCATCCGCCGTGAAGCGATCCAACAATTCAGCGATATAATTAGCATATGCACCACGCACCAAATCCTCACGCAACAGCAGATACGGGTCAATCAATTCAGCTTGCACCAAGATATCAAGGTTGCGCCCCTTATGGATCATCACATCGACCCGCGCGAACAATTCCACATGCCCACTGACTTTCGACTGCGGTTTGCGCGCCCCTTTGGCTATTGCGCTGATTTTGCCATAATCTGGTGTAAACAACCTTAATAAACGGTCGGATTCACCGAAGTCACGCCGACTCAGGACAATCGCTTGGGTACGAAATTGACGCACATTATTAGACATACTATCGCTCTGGATTCAAATTATTGAGATTATTCTATTATACCCCAGAATCTAGCAGTTCCATCCTGACCATAAGATACAATCATACTGTCGTCATCGGCAAATCGTATTGTCTGTACAGGTGAGGTATGTCCATTTAATATCTTAATTTGTTGTTTCGATTGCCAGTCCCATATACCAATTCTTATTTTATTTTGAAGATACCCTCCATAGCTGGCTGCAATTAGCGTGCTATCACTTGAAAATGCTAAACTATTTACACCATAGGGAATAACATGTGATAATGCGTGTGTTTCCACATTCAGAATATGTACACCGCGCCATGCACTTATAGCAACATATCGTTCATCGGGGCTTATAACAACCTCATTGACCAAACCAGAGTCATTAGATAAACGAAAAGCCATGAGTTGATGTCCTTTATCATCACACAGACGAACCGCAGGCGGTGGGAATGGGAACACATCATGAGGGTTGGATACCACGATCGCCAGTTGGTGTCGATTAAAACGTGTCGCCATTGGAACGCCATTCGGTCCGTAGATATTGGTAGCGTGTGTCGGTTGGCTTATCTGATCAGCTATAGCTAACTGCGATGTTCCATAATAATCCGGCAATTCCAAAAGCTCACGACCATTTTCTACATCCCATATCAGAATCGGCTCGTCAGATATTCTTTGAAGATAATCAATAAAGATATATACACCATGAAGGGGAATCGCAGGTAAACCAGCTAAAAGAGTACCTGTATGATTAAAATGACCACGCAGAATATGCGTATTTTTAGGACTTCCACTCAAGTCTGCTTGCCATAATTGATACCCATATAATAAATGTTGACCATCAGAACTAAATGTAGCACGGAAATGTTTTGAAGGTTCTCCTGTCGCATGTGTAGCCATGCTAATCCGCCCATGGCTTATTTCTTGTGATGATTGAATATCCCATAAACGAACATATTGCGGTGTATAAGCATCGGCTGTAGCAATAATCGTACCATCATGATTGAAAGCAATATGGTCACCATTACTGTCCTGAGTATCAATATTTGATATTTTCTCTCCTGTAGCAAGTTCCCAAATATCCACAGTCGTATACACAACTTTTTTGCGCTCTAGATCATGTCCCGTCCCACCAACAGCAAGGCGTGTATCATCTGGGCTAAAAGCCACATCATTAGTCAACATAAAGTCATTATCAAATGTATGCAGTAACTCACCTGTGGCTATATCCCACACTTGCGCCTTGTCTGTAAGAGCTGCAGCAATTTGGGTATTATCAGAATTGATAGCGACATTTTTTAGCGTTGTACTATCGTAAGCAAGTGTTTGCAACACATCACCAGATTGCGCATCTAATATCGGTATTTCCCCATTACCTCGCAAAATAACAATAAGCGATCTATCAGGACTGATAGCAAACTGATCAACATATTGATTGAACATCCATAATAATTCAGGTTCAGCGACAAGGTCATCATGATTGTGTTGCCACAGCCCAACTGTAGTCAGCACCATTAGATCATCTTGTGGCGACCAAAACACTTCGCGCACATATCCCCGTCCAACTCGCTCTAATTCTATGATTTGATCTACATTTTGTTTTGTAATGGTTCGCGTTTGTATATCGGGTAAATCAAGGGGTTGAGTTTCTATGGGATCAGCACTGACCTCAGCAAGAGCCTTTAAACACGTGCCATCATCACCCGGATTGTGATAACGATAATAAAGCATTCCAAAGCCAGCCAACACCAAAACACCTATGAGTAACAAAATTGTGCTGATCAACCGGAGTATTCCTCTCAGAACTTTCTTCATAGAAGTGATTTTCTCGCACTGCTTTCAATAACTATTGTGGCACTAAGAATTTTCTCTTGATTCATTTCTATTCTCTGTGATCTCTGTGTCTCTGTGGTGAAATATATTTTAAGACATCACTGACATCTACAATCAGGAAATTACTTTATAGACAAATTTTGAAAATAAGCACGTAATTTCTGAGCATACGGCAGACGTTCCGCTGGATCACTTTGTTGGCGCTGGAATGTCAAGTCATACAGATAATCATTGTGATACCGTGGAAACACATGCAGATGATAGTGGAATATTTCCTGATAACCCGCAGGCTCGTTATGCTGGCGTATCGATGTACCATCACATTGATACACATGCTTGAACGCAATCGCGACCTGTTTGGACGCTTCAAAAATTGCAGCACCTACATCATATGGTATGTCGTACAGTGCTTCATAGTGCACATTCGGTAGAATAATCACATGCCCTTTATTATTCGGCCACCAATGCGACCCGACAAAAGCCGTGATATGCTCGGTTTTTAAGACAACATCTTCGGGTTGTGTAATCGGTGCGCGACTGCCTTGTACAATCCCACAAAATAAACAGTCGTAGTCTTCTGGGGCATGGCTAAACATCTATCAACTCGCCTCCCAACAAAATTAAAAAGCTGTGTATCGCTCCTTAGAACATATACACAGCCGTCTAGCCATAGTCTTTATATTTTTTGTGGGTCTGGTCTTCGTGGTTATCTATACCTAATCAATCGCAATCGATGTGACATCTTCCCATGTGCCACTATCCCACGAGCGCACCATCGCATCATGCACTTCAGCGACATCCAATACCTCACGGAAACCGGGTTGCGTCTGCTCACCTTCAGCGACCGATTTGAGGAAATGATAAGCTTCAATCACTTTCATATCTTCATAACCAAGCCCACTACCTTCACCCGGATTGAAGTTACCATGATAAGGATATTGATCACCACTCACCAAACGAATGAAACCATCGTGATACCCATCACCAGTCGGCAGATAGAGTTGCAATTCATTCATCCGTTCAAAATCCCAGTTCATCGCACCTTTTGTGCCGTTGATTTCAAACCCGAATTGATTTTTAGGTCCGAAAATCGTCCGTGACACTTCAACCGACCCGCGCACACCATTCTCAAATTCGACCAGCGCACCGACATAATCCTCATTGGTGACAGGTCCTTTGGGGTCATCGGGTTGACCCACAGAATAATGCGTCCCTTTGCCGGGAATTGGCTTGGGGCGTTCTGGAATAAATGTATGCGAATTACTGACAACCCGTTTAACCGGACCCGTTAGGAACAATGCCATATCCATCACATGCGCCATGATGTCACCTAGCACACCATAACCGGAGATATTTTTATCGAACCGCCACGACAGCAATCCCATCGGGTCGCTACCATACATACTAAAGAACCGTCCCCGAAATTGTGTCAAATCACCGAGTTTGCCCTCAGCGATGAGCTTCTTAGCATGCATCACCATCGGTGACCAGCGGTAATTAAACCCAACGAACGTCAGCACACCCGCCTCACGGGCAATCGCTTCAATTTGTGATGTTTCTTTGGGGATACGTCCCACCGGCTTTTCACAGAAGATATGTTTACCCGCTTCGGCAGCTGCTTTTACGATTTCGACATGCAAGCTATTGGGTGTAGCGATATTCACAATCTGTACATCAGGGTGTTCAATCACATCTTGCCAGCGGGTGGTTGATTGTTCAAAACCGAGCATCTTTTGGGCTTTTTGTGCGCGTTCTTCGACATTATCGGAGCAAATAACTAGCCGTGCATTGAGGTCACTATCGGGGAAACGTTGTGACACCATGCTATAGGAACGGCTGTGTACCTGTCCCATCCAACCCATGCCAATCACACCAATACCAATTGTTGTCATAATCTCTATCCTGTAAAAATAACTTTTGAATAATGGGTTTATAAACATAATGTAGGGGCATGATGCATCATGACCCCTACTACGAAAATGTTGTATTTATTTATAGTCTATCCACCGACGGTACAATAACCCAACGCACTCACAATCTGTGTGATACCAGGGGCTTCACACCAGAGGTTGAGTGTATCAACCAGTACCAGACCGATGATGCTAAAACAAGCACACGCCAACAAGAAGAACACAAGACAGCCTAAAATCAACCAACGTCCTGATCCACCGCCATCTTCTTCACGCATGGCATACGGATCATAATCATATCCAGGATATTGTTGCGGAGGCGCTGGTGTCCCATAACTCGCTTGCTCTTGACCATAGTAGGCTTGACCTTGCTGTTGTTGGGGCTGCTGATACCCTTGATAATTTTGATCGGGTTGCTGTTGATAGGGATCAGATGATGGTGGCGCATATGGATCAGCAGGTTGTTGCGGTTGTTGCTGATAACCATAATCTTGTTGCGGTTGTTGGGGCGCAGGAGGCGCATACGATTGATCGCTCTCAGGGATTTCAGGTTGCGGTGGTGGCGTTGACGTAACAGGTTGTTGTGGTGGTGGCGACGCTTGTTGTTGCGCTTGTTGCGCACGCTGAATCTCAAAACCAAGGGTTACAGTCTCACCCAATCCAACCATATCGCCATTCTGTAAGGGTGTAACACCCGAAACACGTTTGCCATTTACGAACGTGCCGTTTGTTGACCCCAAATCTTCCACTGTAATGCTATCACCAGATCGCACCAATCGCAGGTGATGACGGCTGGCTTCGCGGTCATTAATCACAATATCATTCGTGATGTCGCGTCCAAGCGTTGTGACATCTTTTGTGATTTCATAAATCTGGTTTGGTTGTGGACCGCGTCGTACAACTAAACGGAAGCTATCTCTCTCCTGCATCATATCCTCCTGGGTGCGCGTCAGTGCAACATAAGGGCATGTTTAACTCTATCATGACAATAATTAATTCATTATAACAAGCTACATTCATCATCCCAAATAAATTATAGGGATGCGCAGATAGCTTTAAGCATTATACCGTGTTTTACCAATTTGTGAGCCTCAATAATACCGTCTTTTATACTTTTGTAGAACTGCTAACATTTGCTAGACAATTGATATCAGTCATCTTAGACGCCCCCCAAAGCAGATAAAATCAACACAGTCCCAAACCACAACAGCAATGCAATAGTCAGTAAAATAATTCCTTTTAGATAGTGATCATTAACCTTGCGCAGATGATGAAACAAAAATATCCACCCCGACAACCCCAGCATAAATGTGCCATAAAACGCGACCAAAAATGCAAGCGCATGCCCAATAGACAAAGCCAATGCAGAGACCAATAGTGGACCATTCACCGTTGCCCAAAACAAATACGGGCCAGGACTGAGGAAATTCATCATCATACCGGTCGCGAGTACACGTCGCCAACTCTGGACAGCCTGCGCATCGTCATCATCCGCAGATACATCAATCGTCACTCCCGAGCGGTATTGTTGCCATGCCCCCCACGCAATGTAATAGAGTAATAATCCCCCACCCAATTGAATGAGTTTTAGGGCACTATCTGGCATCTGCCCAAGAATAAATACCATCAAAATAATAATCGGTGCATCCGTAATCAACGGCGAAAAAACAATAAGTAACGCCTTACGCCAGCCCTGTGTCAGCGTTGTATTGATGAGATAAGCAATCAATGGACCGGGGACGGTTGTCGCACTAATCCCAAAGCTAATCGCAGGCAAAATAAATTGTTGCAACATATGGTCTTCCAGTAGCATTTTCGTAAAAATAAGGAAGGTTGTATCATGTAATACAAGGGCTGTATAGCTGTTTTATCCATACAAGCGTCTCCCAAATAACATCAAACAAACCGACAATGAGGTAAAAATTATGAGTTGGGAAGAACTGCAACGCATTAACAAAGCAATCAAAAATGCTCGCTCGGGGCTGAACAAATTTGGATCAGATAATACATTCTTCAATGCTGAGCTTATGCGTCTGCGAAACGAGAAAGCCAATCTACCACCTGAGGTATTACGACGAGAACAAATCGAAATCAACACAGCCCATCTTCAAGGTGTTGTTAAACAAGAGATGGTTGGATCACTTAAAGCGCAAGACATAAAAATTTATCGTGAATCATTGCAACAACTTCATGTCCCCGATGACGATATTCAGCAAATTATTGATTCAACTCGTACAGCATATCGAGAGACAGCCCAATCTAAAGTTATTAATAACCTCGTGCGTAAATTACAAGAATCGCTCAGAGATCATTACGACACAACAGGTCAGGCGTTACGTGTTGATGTTAATGCGGTAATGAGCGGAGATACAACAAGTGAGGAACAGATACAAGATAATGTTCGCCGTGCAGTTAATCTAGGAGTAGCTCCCGAAGCATTACAAGCCAAAATCAATGAGACACTCTTATTTTCTGATACAGAAAAACAATCCAAGCTCAATTCGCTAACCAAGAAAGTTAAAGAATACCTGACAAATATTGAATTCAAAGCTGAACTTGACCCATCATATACTGTTCCAGACGATATGGTACAAGAAATTCAATTATGGGAAGATAGTGAAGACACCGAATTAACTAAATCACAGACGGATGTCCTACGCGCAAAACGTGAGCTAGAAATCTGTGGTGTAGCCGATGACGAAATTACATCAGCAATTCGCACCACATAGAAATTGTGGATTAATATAAGCACGTATATGTTTGCTGATGAGGCATGACGCTGTAGCTAGCGCTACTGGCAATGTCACACGAGATGTAGTTGATAACAGAGCAAATCACAATGTCGGTTTTAGAAAATTAGAGAAGTAACATGGTACAAAATAAAGCTCTATATTTACCTAAATCGGATTTCATCAGACATCGTCAATTACTATTGAAATATCAAGATGAAATTTCCCAAAACATTGCAAAACGATTTCAGCAAAGAAAGAGCGATATATTCTTCAAGTTAATTGGCTTATTGTTCGGTATGGGTCTGATTATAATTGCACCTATAGTTTTTATCATGGGCATTATTTCTTGGTTTAATGCTCTATCTGATGGTTTTGATTTGCTCATTACCTGTGGAATGGGTATTATGATAATACCTTGTATTTTTGCGATATATAGTGGATTTACATTTATATCTTCGTTTGTCACATTTTATAAATATACATTTATCAACAGCCCAGAAGAACTGGTTAGAATTCTGCTGGATAACGGGATTATGACAAACGGACAAGTAATTCAAATCACAAAAAGGGGTAACGTAACAGAAATCAGATACTCATTTGTACGTGAAGATGGGTACCAACATGTAGAAACTTATAAAACCTCAATGGAATTAAAATTAAATGCCGGCGATATTATTAATATTATATACTTTAAAAATATAAATATAATTGTGTGATCACATGTTCAAAGCTTTAGACCAGTTTGTCTCTTATGTTCTAGAGAGACTGTATTATGTTCTCAGACAAATCTGTAACGTTTCTTTATGTTGCAAAAGCAAAAATTAGAGTAAGATTAATGAAGCGTTAAATTTTTTTTAAATTATGCTTAGGCTGTTTCTCAGAGGGGGGGAGCATGACTCATAATATTTTATATATTGAGGATAATCCACTAAATATCACACTAATAGAACGCTTTTTGAAGTCATATGATTGCGTACTGAGTAGCGAATATCACGCTACATCCGGTGTCCGTCGGGCTACCATCACTCAACCGGACCTCATCATCGCAGATGTCCATTTGCCAGATGAAAACGGTGTGGCAATGATTCGAAAACTCAGCAAACAAGAGCAGACCCAGCATATCCCTATTATTGCACTAACCGCTATGGATTCACTAAGTTTAGAAAAACAATGCCTCGATGCTGGTGCCGTTGAATTTCTCAAAAAACCTATCAATCGAACGGACTTTATTGAGACTGTATCCAACTATATTACCTTAGCAGCAGGTGTAGCCAAAACAGTTTAATCTGTAGCGAGATTCAACTTGGGTAAAAACGAATAAATGATCAATCGAGCCATTCAACTAGCATCGATAGATTTTAAGTTACCTATAAATTTACAGCATAGGCGATTTTTGGACATTGTCATAATTCATGCTTAGGTCACGCCATGCGTCACCAATTCGCCGGAATCCTTCACGAATGTCATTCGGGGAATGAATACCATAATTGAGGCGCATCGCGTGGGTACCGCCATCGCTCGTATAAAACATACTACCAATTGCAAACGCCACATCCATCTGTATACCATTGATAAAAACCTCGGGTGCAGATGGACCATCATGCGGTAGATCAACCCACAAATATAAGCCCCCTTCTGGGGAAAACCATGACGTACCTTCAGGGAAAAATTCTGCCGCAGCTTGTAGGGCAGCATCGCGTCGTCGTCGCAATTCCAGCCGATTACGCTCAAGCTGTTTTGCTAATACACCGCGTTCAAGTAATGTGTGAATCGTGCGTTGATTTAAGCCAGATGTCGAAATATCCGCCGCTTGTTTAACCCGAACCAGCCGATCATAATGCTGACCATCGGCAATTAAGTAACCAATGCGCATCCCCGGCAACAGCATCTTTGTGAACGCATTCGCATGGATCACCATGCCACTTTCATCAAGCGCTTTTAGCGGAGGTAAATGTTCACCATCAAACCGAAATTCGCGATATACCTCATCTTCTAACACTGGAATCTGATGCCGTTCAGCAAGGCGCACCAACTGCCGACGGCGATGAATCGGCATAACATGCCCCGTCGGATTCTGGAAGCTGGGCATCACATAAATTAATCGTGGATGATGATCATGCAGATAATTTTCGAGCGCATCAATCCGAATCCCATCCTCATCAATAGGAATACCTTGAATATGCACCCGTCGTGCATGCGCAATATCCATAATCCCCAAATAGGTCGGATCCGCAGTCAGCAAGGTTTCGCCCTCAGACATTAACGCCTGTAACACAAGGTCAATCGCTTGTTGTGCCCCACCTGTAATTAGTACATCTTCAAAACGGCATTGAATCCCAATCGCACGCACATAATCACGGACAGCCACACGCAACGGCAGATAACCTTCCGGCACTTCATACGATAGTGCATCCGCGCCATCACGGTCGATGACACTATTGATCGCATCTTGCATATGACGCACTGGGAAAAATTCTTTTGGGGGCGACCCATGACTAAAATTAATCACACCGGGTTTGCGGGCAAGGCGCATCATATCACGGATTGATTGGGTTGAATTGGTCTGCTGTTGAATCGCCCGCTGGGGTGCTGTTATGGGGTTATTAGATGCTTTCTCGCGCGAGACAAATGTACCCCGTCCCGCATGTGCACTCAAATAACCGTTAGAACGCAATTCAGCATAAGCATTCACAACACTAATTCGGCTAATCCCCAACTGCTTAGCAAGGTCACGACTAGCAGGCAATCGTGTACCAGCACTCAACATCCCACTATCTATCAGTGTTTGAACCTGTCGTATTAATTGACGATAGATCGGTTCTTCACTATCCCGATTGAGGCTGATATTAAGCACGGTAGATTGCATGATTAATTCCCTGATATTTATGCGACTAATTCTTAGACACTGTATCAGGTACAATATACCAATTTTAGTACCATTTAAGTCCAATAAGTCCGGATGTTGACACAAACTTGTCTACAAAATCCTCAAGATCGAACAACATGGGGGTTACTCAAAATACCCTAACTGACGCAAATTATCAGCAACGTCGTCACTGACTTCACCATCTGATGCGTGATGATGGTGTTGTTTTTCGGTCTGTTCAACAAAGTGATTCACCTTCGTCTGGAGTGTTTCGACACGCGCGATATCTGACTGCGCAATATCGGTTTGTTCGGTTGGATCCGTGGTAAGGTCAAATAAACCCTCAACATGATCACCGACCAATGCCAATTTGTGGTCGCCTTCATAAATACCACGCCGTGTAAGTGTCAAACTCAGTTCATCAATATGATGGGGGGTACGATGCTCTAGCACATGCAAAAATGTCTTTGGTGGCACAGCCTCGGCATAGGCAATACCTGATTCGGGGTCGGGTCGACCATTCACAGCCCGATGTAATGTCAACGCATCAATATTTGCGTTCGGGTCATCACTAGCGAGCGGCGGGGTAACACCAGCAACATCCAATACCGTATGGAAAATCCGACGGGTGCTGATATTGGTTGCCACCCGTTTCGCAGGGAACTGTGTCGGATAATGAATCATCAAGGGGACATGTACCAATTCTTGATACACAACAAACCCATGCCCAAAGAAACGATGATCACCATGCCCTTCACCATGATCAGCAGCAATAATCAGCAATGTATTATCGAGGTATCCACCTTGTTTTAATGTTTTGAGCAAGCGCCCAACATGCATATCTTGATGTGCAATTTCAGCAGAATAAAACGCTTCTAACGCATAAGATTGCCAGTCTTCCAGCGGTTGATCAATCGGACTAGCCCACCGTGCCGGATCCCCATTGAAGTTACTAATAAAACCAAATGCATGTCGGTCATCTACCAAATCTGGCGCAATATGTCGCAAAGTATCTTGTGGTGGACGATAGGGTGTATGTGCCCCCATCAAATTCAAAAATGCAAACGTCGGCTGATCGCTCCCACCTGCTTGCTGTGTTGCCCAATAATCAAGGAAATCATCAACCGAGCGTTCCGTGTCACCTTTATAATTCACAAAACGTGATAACGCCGGAAAAAACATCGGGTTCAACGATAAGCGAAACAACTCATCATACTGTGCAAATAAGTTACTGACCTGCCCCGCAACGCGTCGAAATTGTGTGGTTAATGCCCGCCGAATCCGACTCCGTTTCTGATCAATTGGACGATTCGGAGATGCACCAGAATAATTATAAAATTCATCAAACCCACGTGTCAGGTCGTTGTTCAGCACACCCACCAACGGATTATTCGAAAAACCAACCGTATGATACCCATCGACCCGTAAAATTTCTGCAAGCGTCGGATGATGACCACTCAGCTTACCACCCGCCTGCGTCAATTGATGCGCACTCGGATACAATCCCGTAAACATCGACGCATGAGCCGGTATCGTCCACTGTGCAGGTGCAATCGCCCGATCAAATACAGTCGCCTCTACCGAAAAATCATCCAGATACGGCGATGTATTCCGATGATAACCATAACTAGACAAGTGATCCCGACGCAAAGTATCAAGGATGAGCAGTAGAATGTTGGGCTTTTGTGGCATGGGCGACTCAATGTTCGTAAGTTAATCGAGCCGTAAGCATAGCAACCGATTTTCTTAAAATCAATAGATACACCGTAAACAGCCTATAAACATTCCAACCATTGAAATCTTCAGGGGTAAAAAGTAGTAACAGCCAATCATCTCTATTCCACATCAAATGGCTGTCACCACGATCTAATGAATGAAGAGACAAAGACAAACAGCAGACATCAGCCTGCTGTTCTGTATAGTTAGTGCACTGTCGCGAGTGACTCGCGACAAGCAATTCCAGAAACGTTATCACGGGTTGATGCGCAGAATCTCGTAAGCGAGTGTGATCTCCATAGCTTGTAGGTCGAGGAAGTTTGCGTGCGACACATAGATTTCGCCATCGCGCAATGTGGCGGCAGTCGGGAAGGAACGACGGAGAGCTGAGGCAGTCGTAGTAATGCTTCCTGTTGCCCAATCATCATCGCTATCAATTACAACGACGTTGCCTGCCGGTGGCTGAATCACAGCGACCAGTTGCAGATCATCATTCAGGAGAATACCATCCATAACGAGATCACGACGGCGGATTTCAACCGTGGTCACATTGGTCGGATCATCAAGCATGACCTTGAGTAGTGAACCACTTTCGTTCGCACCCACCAACAGATAACCATTCGGATGGTAAGCAATACCATTGAGACCTTCAAATGCTTCATTTTCTGCGAAGACTTCGGCGTTGCCATCCATATCGACTTTGTAGATCACGGGCGAAAGGGTATCAGTGACATAAGCATTGCCATCAGCATCAACGGTCACGTCATTAGCAAAATGGCGTCCATCAGGGTATAGACTGCCGAGATCGACAAAATGTAGTTCTTCACGGGTTTCCATATCATAAATACCAAGTTGGGCGATACCCGGAATTGCTTCATTCAGGTTGGCGAAGATATTCCCATTAATAACCAGCAAACGGTTGGTGGCAGTATCAAGGTGAATGCCCACAGTACCAGTCAGATTGTCGCTCTCAATAAATGGCATGGTCACACCTGTATCTTGCACAGAATAGACATTACCAAATGTAATCGAACCGACGAGGAATTGCTCGTTCACCGCATCCCACTCAATACTCTCCGGTACCATACCAGCATTTTGCGCGAGTATCACATCACCTTGACGCGTATTGATGATGTTGATGTCAGAAGGCATACGAGAAACGCGCATCGGGTCATCCAAAGCATTAATCACAGGCTCAAGGTCACGCGGGCCGGGGGCAGTGTAAACCACATCTTCAAACGGCTCTGGGCCAGGCCCACCCGGATTATAGAAGGGTTGATAGCCATCTTCAGTTGCAGGAATTTCGACGAAGGTCACATTACGAGCAGCTTCCTCATCACCAACTAGGATAATATCGAGGTAATTGTCACGATCTTCACCGTAGCAATCATCGTAGTAAATGCCCGCTTCTGGATCTTCTGCTTGACCGATGTCAGCCAGACCCACGACACGCAAAGTACCACCCATAACTTCATAGTCAACGCCAACCTCTTCAAGCAGAACGGTCTCGCCATCTGCACCGTTAGCATGAACGCGGAAGAACTTCTCGTAATCGTCAGGTTGTACTGCGAGCACACCATCCGGTGAGAAACCGCCTGTTGTCAATGTACGGATGCGGAAATCGCCTTCGCCGTAAACAGCAAGCTCATCGTTGGGGAAAGCTCCTGTAAGCACTTCTAAAGCTGTTGGTCCGCCTTCACCAATCGGCTCAGGGTCTACGAAGTTAATTTTCGCGCCCACGAGTTGAGGACCAACATCATATGGAGTGGCGTCTGTTTCCCATATCAGACCTTTACCGTTGACCTCTTGTCCATCAGGACCGATAAAGATCAAATCATCAACAATTTCCAGCTTGACGGGGAAGATCGCGTCTGGGTCGCTGGCTGAACCACGGTTCGCGAAAAAGCCATTAACCACAACAACATTGCGTTCGTTGTATTCCCAATTCGGGAACATCGTATAACCTTCAAGATAACCGATATCGCCAGTATTCAAGGTATACTCGAAGTCAGTGATGTCCATGGTTTCAGTCGCCACAGGCCAGCTAAATACAATCGGCAACGCATCGGAGAAATACGGCTCCCCAGTAGCAAGCGGTGCCATGAGGTCAGCCGTAACCGCCGCTGTACGTGCTGGATCAGCAGGTTCTTCCCCGCTAGTACAAGTCATGGAGCTATACCAACTCGCACCAGCAGCCCGCACGGCTTCTTCAGTAAATTCGTCGATACCAATGATTCCCTCAAAGCCAAGGCCAGCAGAAAGAATCTTGAGTTCATCGCTCCAATAGTCCGCGCCGATCAAAACGCCATCCGTTCCGGGGATTGGTTTGTCTATTGGTCGCAGTTGTGCTTCAACGCTAGGTGCGGATAAAACACCAACGAGTAGAATCATCGTTAGCACAGTTATCCATGTATTAACGACCTTAGAGGTACTTTTTAACATTTTCTTTTTCCTTCCCAATATTTAACTGTTTTCTATATTGTTTATCAGCTTGTTTAAGCTGAGTATCACGTTCAAATAAGTTAACATCCGCATAATTTCAAGCAGATTATTTCAATATGGTTGTTATTCGATGTGGTTCACTGTCTTGTTTGTCAACCACACTCCGAGTGCAACCGTCACGCCAACCAAAACAAATAACACAGTCCTAAACTGACCATTTGTCGGGTTGATCAATCCTTCCTCAACCAGAAACAACGCATTCAACAACACATATACGCCCACAAATCCACTAGCCACACGCCATACCATGTGATCCAAGCGACCCGACACAACAAGTCCTAACCAAACGAAGATAACGACATTCGACGCAATCCGGATCGGTTCAATCTGATTTGTTGCAACATGAATCACGATGTCAAATACTTGAACAAACGCAATTAATGCGGGCAACCACCGAAATTTTGTAACTGTATTCTGTGTTTCCATCGTTTATCCTGAAATCTCAATTCCGACGACAGATCGAGTTCTTTTGGCACCTAAAGAAACATCTACATCTATTCGAATGCTAAGTGTTGAGAAAACCGTTGTCAACGAAATTTGAAGAAGAGGAACACATCAAAAAAATTTGTTCCGGACAGAGATGGGCAACTCTTAATATGCTCTTGAAGCATTTTGTATCATAATTGAATAGACTAGTATCGACGCATTAATAATGTCCATTTTATGTAGTTATTTTCATGAGGGAGGTAAACATACATGTACCATATCAACAATGATCCACGGTCGCTTAAGTCTGCCAAGATGTTATACGATGGATTGGTACAACTCACCAAAGAAAAACCACTACATAGCATTACCGTCACCGATCTCGTCGACGCCTCAAATGTCGGACGCACCACCTTTTACCGCCATTTCGATGAGATTGAAGATGTTTTGCACTTTCATTGTGATCAAGTCTGCGAAGGATTGCTTACCTATTTGATTAATCTAGTAGAAAACAACAACAGCGTGAAATACCCTGTGGTGCTTCGCCCGGTATTACGATATTTTGATTCGCATTCTGAAATCATTGAGGTATTGATTAACACTAAACGGTTGGATATTCTTCACAACTCGATGAGCAAAACATGGACACCTATCAAAGCTCGAGCCACACAGCGCTTCGGTATTCACGAAGATCATATCAACTATATACAGGCGATACGTATCAGTACGATTGTCGGGATACTAGTTGAATGGATAAAATCAGGCAAGCAACAAACCCCCGATGAATTAGCCGATACACTGATAGATATAATCTCAGAATTAATTTCACTCGACCAATTATTATGATGGATCGTTTTGTCGATCATCAACCTGATTCAAGACCACTTCCACATCCGCATTGCTAATGACATCCTCGCCATCTTGTACGGGTACAGATGGGCGTGCCAAACGCCAACTGCTATAGAGCAGGCTATATTGCGCGATACCAAACCATCCAAAAAGTAGCGTCAACATCAACGATACCAAGACAAGCACAAGCGGGATCATCGCTTTGACTTTAGCAACATCTACAGAGATCTGCTCAATAATTGTACGTAATTCGGATGATATATCCTTGATCGAATCAAGTTGAGTATTAATCGCCGCGATGATGTCAGCATCAATGTTTTCATCCAGTATCTGCTGTACAAGAAGATCGGTTGTATCCAAAATTTCTAGTGACCGATCCAGCACAAATATGAGTTCGTCAGTGCCAATGCGCTCAACCAGAGTCGAATCGGTGGTGAAGACCAATACACGCGCAAATTGCACTAAAAATCTTGCTTGGTCAATTTCATCAACTAATTCTGACGCAACATTTTCCACCTCTGCCAATACAGATGTGACCATCTCGCCATCAGCCAATTCATTGAATAATGTCTGTTGCTCATCCACAAACGCATCAAATTGTATTGTCGCATCATTCCCATATGTGAGGGCTGTTTCAATCGGTGGAAATACTTTTAATATCTGAGTTGTCAGTTCTCCATTGAGTACCCAAATCCCAACAATCACGATCAAACAAAGTGCGACACCAATTGCCCCAAATACAACACCAATCCATCCCATTATCCGTTTGAACATAGCGGATTCCTCCTGTTAGATGTTGTTAATTCAAGTTTATCAGGTCACAAGACCTATAATTAAAAACAGTGTCATACTTGATCAATTGTTACGATCCTTCATCTGGCGTGTTGCTATCTTTCACTCAACATACGCAAGCTTCTCGTAAAATCCCCGATGTAGTCCTGAATTGTGAATGTATGCGTCTATTACATTGTACCGAACAACCTAAAGTTTTGAAAAAAGCATACATTAATTATCGTTATCTAGAAGCATTTGCTAACAACAGCCCCCGCTTACCGTTGTCAGCATTACCCACTTACACGCTAAGGCGCATCACGATCAACACGCATCGGATCATCTAATGCAATAATCACAGGCTCCATATCAGGCGGACCGGGAGCGGTATAGCGCACACCATCAAATGGCTCTGGGCCGGAACCACCGGGGTTATAAAATGCGCTGTAGCCACCTTCCAATGAAGGGATTTCTACAAACGTGATATTACGTGCCGCTTCTTCATCACCAACGAGGATAATGTCGATGTAGTTATCTTTGTCTTCTGCATAACAGTCATCGTAGTAAACACCTGCATCAGGATTTTCTTTCAGGCCCAACTCGGATAACCCCACAACACGTAATGTGCCACCCGCAACGTCATACTCTACGCCGACTTCTTCAAGCAGAACAGTTTCACCATCGGCACCATTGACATGGACGCGGAAGAAGTCCTCATACATATTTGGATGCACGCTCGTAACACCATCAGGCGAAAAACCACCTGTTGTCAGGATACGAATGCGGAAGTCACCTTCATCATAAAGTGCAAATTCATCATTTGGCAAAAGACCAAGTGCACCTGCTATTGTCAGACCGCCTTCGCCAAGTGATTCATCACCGACCATATTGAGCTTCGCACCAACTAACTTCGGTCCTGAATCATAAGGAGTTGCGTCTGTTTCCCACGATAGACCAACCGCATTGAATTCTTGTCCACCGGGACCAATGAGTAAAAGTGGGGTATCATCTTCTACAATATCAAGACGTACAGGGAAGATAGCATCGTCCTCACTACTCACAAAGACAACAACAACATTGCGTTCATTAAGTTCCCAGTTCGGCCACATCCCTGCACTATTAGCGAAAACGACCTCCCCCGTATTCAGCGTAAATTGGAAATCTGTCATATCGACCGTTTCCGTAGCAACTGGCCAACTAAAGACAATCGGCAACCCATCATCATATTCAGAGAAGCCTTTAAATAATCTTGTAATACCATCGGATGGGGACGCGCTAGTATAACCAGCAACACTCGGCTCCTCTCCGTTGGTGCATGTCACCGATCCATACCAGCTCCCCCCTGCTTCACGCACAGACTCTTCGGTTACTTCGGGTAAACCAATGATGCCCTCAAAACCCATACCTGCCGAAAGAATCAGAGGTTCATCACGCCAGTAATCCGCAGCAACCAATCGACCACTATGCAGTTGCGCGAGAGGGGCTATCGGAAGTTGGTTAGGTTCTCCTACAAGTGCGACAACAACAACACCTATGAGTGTTGCTGGAATTGTCGCCCACCAGCGCAAGTAAAATGGGCGTTTTTCATTACTGTCCGCAGTAGTCGCTTGCGAAAATGCCGTTTGCGTCATCAGCAACAGTAACAGAACACTCACACCAACAAAAACGAGCATCGGCACCAAGAAACCGTGTAAGGCTGACTCGGCTGCATTGAGGGCAATAACCGCGATAACAGCAAGCCCCAAAAGGTAACGCTGGAAAGGCTTGAGTAGTCCCAACAAGACGATGCCTGCGGCGACAAGCCCAATCACATTCCCTGCGATACGTAACGGCTCGACCATATCAACCGCGATATGGACGCCAATATCAAGGATGTTCCATATAATTAGCAGAATAGGTATCCACTGTATTTTTCGACCTGTATTTTCTGTTTCCATTTTTTCTCCTGTAATGCCTCTCCAATATGATCGATATGTTTCTTATTATAAAAATAAGACACACTTGTTTCATATACTTCGACATATTATGCTTATGAAAATTCGTTGTCAAGCAATTTTGAAAAAGCGGAACACAGGAGCGAAAATGTACCATATAAAGAATGATCAACGCTCAATACGATCTAGTGAGATGTTATACGATGGTTTAACAAAACTCATGCAAGAGAAACCCCTCCATACCATCAAAGTCAAAGATTTGGTGGAAGCATCCCATGTCGGACGTACAACCTTTTATCGTAATTTTGATGAGATTGAAGATATTTTACGCTTGCGATGTGATCAGGTATTCGATGGCTTAGTCGTATATCTGATCGAATATATTCAACAACATGGATGGGAGTCCAGCGCACCGTTGCTTAAACCACTGCTACGTTATTTCTATTTGCATTCGGAAATTATCGAGCTATTGATGAATGCCAATCGGCTAGATATTGTTCAGTCTACATTTCACAGAGTTTTAGAGCCATTCAAACTGCAAACCATAGAGCGCTTCGGTCTCGAAGAAGACTATCAAGACTATATTATGACCATTCGCATTGGTGTTGCCACCAATATTCTATTTCACTGGATCGAAACCGGCAAGAAACAAGCCCCAGATGAACTCGCCGATAAGTTGAGCGAGGTGATAACAAATATGGCAACGATTAATCAAATGCTGTAAATCGTATTGGGTAATCTGGCTCATTCGCTGATAGACTCGTAATCCACATCAGAGTTTGCTATATTTCACTTATAATTTTGAAAATAGTAAACCCATTTGCATATGGATTTTAAATAGATTTTATTACGTCCTGTGTGCGATTGTGGTTATTAAGGATATTAGAATATGCCAAATTTACACAACATCGCCCGCCTCCCAGACCCGACAGATAATTGCGCCATCGCCATCCGTGACCTACCTGCAGGCACATCCGTCACCCATAACAACAATGACTTCACCTTATCGCATACCGTCTTAGAGGGTCATCGCTTTGCAATTGAACCCATCACTGATGGTGAGAATTTAACATCATGGGGACAACGATTTGGCATCGCTATCCGTGACATTCAACCAGGCGAATATGTGATTAACGAAGGCGTTCAAATTGAATTGGGGCGACGCAATCTAGATTTTGATGTGCCAGCGACACCCAACTTCAAAAATCAGATTGTACCTTATGAATTTGATGATGAAGCATTTTCTCTAGCACAACCCCTCCCACAATACGACGACATGCGCATGTTCATGGGCTATCCGCGTGAAGGCGGTCGTGGGGTTGGTACACGCAATATGATCGTGGTTTTAGGCACATCATCCCTTGTCGCCGGATTCACCCGCACCTTAGCTGGGCTTGTATCCGACATGGCAGACGGATTCGACAATGTAGACGGTATCGTACCGATCGCCCATACCGAAGGCGGACACCGCAACCCAAACAATAGGGATTTATTATTACGCACCCTCGCCAGCTTCATGACGCACGCCAATATTGGTGCGATTGTCGCCCTCGATTATGGCAACGAACCCATCAATAACACCACCCTACAAGAATACATGCAAGCCAACGACTACCCACTTGACCATGTCTTGCATACCTTCTATTCGCTATCAAACAGCTACGAAGAGAATGTGGCATGGTTTAAAGACTTACTCAATGATTGGCTACCACAAGTCAACACATTTGAGCGCAGTCTCCAACCCCTCAGCGAGCTAAAAATCGCGTTACAGTGTGGTGGATCAGATGCATTCTCCGGTGTCAGTGGCAACCCAGTCGCAGCATGGGTCGCTAAAGAAGTCATAAAATATGGTGGAGCAGCCAACCTCGCCGAAACAGACGAACTCATCGGCGCAGAGTCTTATGTACTGGACAAAGTCGAATCTGTCGAAACAGCCCGCGAATTCTTAGCAATGGTCGAACGCTATAAGGAGTGGGTCGGTTGGCATGGTCAAACAGCCGAGGGCAATCCATCCGGCGGTAATAAATATCGCGGACTATATAACATTTACCTGAAATCCCTTGGTGCAGCTGCCAAACGCCATCCCGATGTGCCCCTCCATGGTGTGATTGAATATGGCGAAGACATGGCTGACGGTGGATTCTACTTCATGGACAGCCCCGGCAATGATCTTGAAAGTATCGCCGGACAAGTCGCAAGTGGCTGTAATATGATCTTCTTTGTCACGGGCAACGGCTCCATCACAAACTTCCCATTTGTACCAACTATCAAAATCGTGACCACGACCACCCGTTTCAACTTACTATCCTCAGATATGGACGTCAATGCCGGACGCTATCTTGATGGTGAACCATTGGATGATGTCGGCGCCGATACCCTCGATTTAACAGTTGATGTCGCCAGCGGACAGCTATCTGTCGGTGAAAAAGCCGGACATTATCAGGTGCAAATCTGGCGCGATTGGGAGCAAACACAACCCGCCAATGTCACAATTTTCGAAGATAAAGTCTATAGTGGCACCCCACTAGACATTGATACAAATGATGATGTACCACAAATCGATATTTCAGCCTATAACATCGACGGCATCCCAACAACCGAACAAGTCGCATTAATCATGCCGACAAGTCTTTGCTCTGGTCAAATCGCCCGCATGACAACCGACACCCTCAATTCGCAAGGTATCGGCAAAGAGCAAGGCATCTCTCGTTTCGTAACCTTAGTCCATACCGAAGGCTGTGGCGGGTCAGTCGTGACCGAATTTAAAGACACCCTCATCAGCTATCTACAACATCCTAAAGTCCGTCATGCGCTCCTGCTCGAACACGGATGCGAAATCACACACAACAGCTATTTCCGCACCTTAATGGCAGAACATAACCTCAATGCCGATCAATTTGGATGGGCAAGCATTCAACTCGATGGCGGGATTGACGCCGTCACAACTAAAATGGTCGGGTGGTTTGTCGATGAATTAGCGACAGATACTGTACCCGAAAAATCAAATGTCGGCATGGAAGCTGTTCGCATCGCACTCATAACAAACGGTGATGTATCCGAAGCAACCGCACACGGACTGGCAAAACTCACGCAAGGAATCGTAGCCGCTGGCGGTACTGTAGTTGTCCCCGACAAAGATGCCCTCCTTAATAGCCCATACACCCAAACACTCGGACTATCCGACACATCAGCATCACTCGGCTATGGGCAAATTATCAAACAAGCTGGCTTCCATATCATGCGCACACCACGCAATCACTGGAGCGAAAATCTGACCGGACTCGGCGCAACCGGTATCGAGCTAATGGTCGCCCATGTCGAATCCCACCCATTAGCCGGACACCCGCTCGTACCTGTTCTGCAATTTTCAACCGGAGACACTCCTGCCATAGATTTAGATGGTGTCTTTAACGATGGTGATAGGTTGCAGAGCGGTATTCTTAACCTGATTATCGATACACTCAACGGCACACATACACCCAAACACCAACAAATGGACAATAACGATTTCCAAATTACACGTGGGTTAATGGGCGTTTCATTCTAATTAAGCAAACATGATTTCGTAGGGGAAGGTTTGCAAACCTTCCTCTAATGCTGCAATTATAAAATTTTTATTTCAAGGGAATCCAATGACCGACCTCAACATCAATATCGACGCACAACTGAAATTTCTCATCGACCTACTCAACATCCACAGCCCTACCGGATACCATCGGGAGTCGATGGATTTTTGCCACGAACAATTCGAATCACTCAACATCCCAGAGTTAACCGTCAGCCGAACCAACAAAGGCGCAGTCGTCATCCACTGGAAAGGCGAAGCTAACGACGAACCGCGCGGCGTGACAGCCCATGCCGACACACTTGGATTGATGGTTAAGGAGATCAAAAGCAACGGTCGCATTACATGTACGAAACTCGGTGGATTAACCTTATCCGGCGCAGAATACGAAAATGTCACCGTCCGCACCCACGAAGACAAACGTTATCGTGGAACATTTATCCCCGTCAATCCGAGCAGTCACGTCAACAGGGACATTGAAAAAAAGCGCACCCTCGATAATATGGAAGTCCGTTTAGATGAGCGCGTCGAAAGCGCATTTGATGTAATGAAGCTGGGCATCGCTGTCGGTGATTTTGTCTTCCTCGACCCACGCGTTGAATATATCGAATCCTCAGGATTTTTACGTTCGCGCTTTTTGGATGACAAAGCCGGAGTTGCCAATATCTACGGCGCAATCATCGCACTCAATGATGCTGGATTACGCCCGTCACAAGATGTCACCTTTTTAATCGCCAATTATGAAGAAGTCGGTCACGGTGGCTCAGCCGGACTACCAGACGATATTGTTGAGTTATTGACGATTGATATGGGAGCGATTGGTCAGGGGCAAAATGGCACAGAATTTGCAGTCAGTATCTGTGTGAAAGATGGTGGAGGACCTTATCATTTTGATATGAACAGCAAACTGCGTGACCTCGCAACCGAGCATGACATTGATTTCCGGTTAGACATTTATGTCTACTATTCGTCGGATGGTACAGCTTACTGGCGGTCAGGAGGGGATGCACGCGTTAGCTTGATAGGTCCTGGTGTTGCGTCATCACATGGCTACGAACGCACCCACATCGACGCACTCAAACACACAACCCATTTGATAGCGCGGTATTTATTGTCGTAAATCAATATATTCTGTAGGGAGGCGCCCATGTGTGCCTCCGCCTGCTGGTATCGCCTCATCACTATCATAGCGTTCTGTAGGGAGGCACCTGTGTGTGCCTCCGATTCTACAATATCCTCGTATCAAATTAATTGACGGCTTCTTTTTTATAGCGACGAACCCGTAAATCACATTGTTCCTTGTGCCCCATGAACCCTTCAAGGTCACATAAACGGCTACCATATTCACCTATGACGACACTCGCTTCTTCAGTCAGACGTTGGTATGTGCAAGTTTTGATAAACTTACCAACCCAAAGCCCACCCGTGTAACGCCCTGCACCTTTGGTCGGCAGGGTATGATTTGTGCCAACAACCTTATCACCATAAGCGACGTTGGTCTCTTTCCCAAGGAATAATGCACCGTAATTGGTCATATTATCGAGGTAATATTGTGGGTCTTCGGTCAAAATTTCGACATGCTCACTAGCAATATCATCAGCGATTTGCACCATTTCTTCATGGCTACCTGCAAGGATAACTTCCCCATAATCTTTCCAAGCCACACCCGCAATATCAGCTGTTGGCAAGGTCTCCAATTGACGACCAATTTCTGCTTCAATACTTTCCGCGAGTTCACGGCTTGTTGTCAACAAGACAGCAGGCGATGTTGGGCCATGTTCCGCTTGACCGAGCAAATCTGTCGCACACATTTCTGCATCAGCCGTTTCATCAGCAATCACGAGAATTTCAGTCGGACCAGCGAGCAAATCAATCCCAACGATCCCGAATAATTGACGTTTTGCTTCCGCAACAAATGCATTCCCCGGTCCAACGATCATATCGACAGGTTCCATACCAACCGCACCATATGCCATAGAAGCCATCGCTTGGATACCACCTAACAGGTAGATTTCATCTGCACCACCGAGGTGCATTGCAGCAACCGTCGCCGCCGGAATTTCGCCGTTAATTGGTGGTGTACAAGCAATCACCCGACCAACACCCGCAACTTTTGCAGTTAATACACTCATATGCGCAGATGCCACCATCGGATAGCGTCCGCCCGGCACATAACAACCAACACTATTTACAGGGATATTTTTGTGTCCGAGGATAACACCGGGTAATGTTTCAACTTCGACATCTTGCAACGCATTGCGCTGTGCTTGCGCAAAATTACGTACTTGTGCCTGCGCAAATTTAATATCTTCAATAGTCTGCTCTGGCAATGAGCCTACAATTTCTTGAATTTGCTCATCGGATAACTTGAAGCTATCTGGATTCCATTTGTCAAACTTTTGCGATAGTTCCCGTACAGCGTCATCTTTACGGTCACGGATGTCACTGAGGATCGTTTTTACAGTATCTTGTACTTTTGCATCTGCTTCAGCGAGTTGCTCGACAGTTTTACCTTTTTTGATGTATTCCATTACCCTTTTAATCTCCTGTTATAAGTCTTGCATATCAAAGTATTTAATTGCATCGTATCCATTATTTTGGCGACTACGATATATCGATTGAATATTTTTGCATACGTATGCAAAGCGTAACCAATATTTCCTATTTTGTCAATTAGCTTCTAAACATGATATGCTAAAGACACAATGATATTGCCCCAATTATTGGATGACTCAAGATGACTGACAAAACTTATCCACATACCAATACACCTGTCATTTTAGAAGAGGGACTGACCTTTGACGAATACTTTGCCAAGTACGAAGGACAACATACAGAATGGCATGCAGGAAAGGTTGTAGAAAGACTGTCAAACAACGCACAGCATCAAAAAATTTTCTTGTTTCTAACAACCTTATTAACCCTATATTTGAGTAGCACAAAAGAGGGAAAACTATATCTAGATGGGTTACCAATGTACATCAATGATGATGTACCGGCACGTCAACCAGACTTAATGGTCATCCTGAACGACAAGCTCGATAACATCAAACCAACAAAATTAGTTGGTCCCGCCGACATTGTTATCGAAATAGTCTCACCCAGTAGTGGTGCAGATGATCGGGGAACAAAACTACTTGAATATGAAAGTGCTGGTGTTGACGAGTATTGGTTAATTGACCCAATTCGTAAAGAAGCAGCGATACATGCTTTACAAGATAGTCATAGATACGAACGACTTCCAAATATCACCGAAAATCATATACATTCAATGATTCTCGACAAGTTTGCATTAGATTCAACCATGCTGTGGGAAGATGAATTACCAGAAGGCATCGAGATCATACCTCTTATGGAGACCATGCTGAAATAGTAGGTTATATACATCGTTTAATCAGTAGTTCAAATTCTCAGACACACAATCAGTTGACCCAATCCTCAATTTTTCATAAAGTAAAAGTCGCATATTGATTTCACATCACATCATGAGCTTGATTCAACGAGAAGTGTTAGAATAGAAGCACAAGTATGATAACCATTTAAAGGGGCCTGAGATGAAGAGACTTTTTGTTCTGTTGTTACTATTGATGATGTCTATTGTTGTAACTGTCAACGCACAATTTTCACCATTGGTAGTGGTGATGAATGGTGATTTATATACATGGTCGGGTGACGCCAATGAAGCTGTTGCCATTTATACAGCCTGTGATACTGAAGAACGCATCGTATCAGACGTAGCATTAAACGCAAATGATGGGCGTATCGCCTTTTTGACTGAACCAGCAGCCGTTACCCAAGCAGTAACAGAATTTGGTGCACAAGGACCTATCCCAACCAATATGGTCATCTGTGATGGCATTGGCACGACAATAGTTGCCGGACAACCAGATAATTTCTCATTCTTTGATTCGGATGTACGCGATGTAGCGGTTATCCGTACACTCCCAACATGGTCCCCAACAGGCGATGCCCTTGCATGGACGACATTCAACTTAGAATCTGGCTTAATGTTCCTCGATATTTTGAATGCAGATGGTACAGTTACATCAACCCGTATTGAATTACCACAAGCGATGGGACCTGCCGCCCCACCATTTATCACATGGGGTAACGCGGGCATTTATATGTTCCACGCAACCCTCGATGAAGAGACATTTGCATTCATTGAATTAGTGTTCTTATTTAATGCCGAAGGTACACTCATTGCAGAATCACAACTCCCTGCAACAGATGAAACTCGCTTCGTCTATGACAAATTTATCGTAAACGACAACGGTAACGAATATGTCGGCATGTTGTACAGTGATGGTGTCTGGGAATTATTCAACCCCATCACAGGCGAAGCCATTAATGCTAACGGCGTTGGCGAATTATACGATCCCTCCGGCAATAGCGATATTTCACTCCTCCTGACATTGGATGAAGTACAACAATATGTTTGGACAGCCAAAAATGACACCGGTATCATTATCGATATTAACGGCAATAACGTCGCCGTCCCCGGTGTTTTCCCTAACAGCACAGAACTATCCAGCACAGGGCAATGGGTATTCCAATTATTCGACGGTCTCTACTTCTGGAGCATGACTGCAAGCGGATATATCAACGGCACAGAACCCGTTACAACTGGATTCTCCGCATTGGCATGGTCAGGCGCAGAATGGCGCATTCATCGCAGTCGATAATTAACTAAACAATTGAGTGGTTGGTGATCCGATTTGAAACAAAGACGATACCAGCCACTACATTCCTTAAAACGAAAATAAATAACAAGTTTCCGACTCAATCGGCTCATACGCGCTGAGCTGTTCAGGAATTTCGAATGTTTCTAAGTTACCAGTATCGCAGTACAAATAGATGAACGCTGTATCGTTCTCGATTAAGGACTGAGCATTCTCCGGCGAGCGATTCCCGTCTAAGTCAACTGACGCATATAATGACAGCGGAGAAATACCATAATCCACATTCGTCATAACGCGATCTCCTGCCTGCGAATAATCCGCTAATAACGAGCGCATTTCCTCAAGTTGTGGACGCACTGCTGATTGATGTAATAGCGCAAAGAAAAACCCGCCCGTTATGATTCCTCCCAAAACCAACCCCTGCATAACTGCCGATATAACCCGTCGCATACGTCCACGATGCGCTTGATGAGCGATCATGGCATACGATGCACTAAATGCAAAAGCAGGCGCGAGGTATATTTTATAGTAATTGTGAATATAGGTCGCGTTACGGAACACAAGAAAGTAAATTAGAGCTGATGCAAACAGCACCATCATCATACCAGCGGTCAGACGGTTGACTCGCTTGCGCGATAACCATACCCCCAATCCTGACAAAATAAGCAAACTCGGCGTATAAAGCGATATAGTATGTATGAAGTTTTGCCACAAAAATTCCGTGAACGTAAATGTTGCCGATCCGCGCGACAAAGATTGATTACTCGTCCGGAAGACAAAAACATCCAATAAGCTAGTGATTGTTTCAGGATACACCACCTGATAATAACCAATCAGCAACCCAACACTCACAACCGCTGTAATCCCCAGAGCAAGAAATAATCTCCAATTGCGCTTCGGATTCAACCATAACAACAAAAAACCAGCCATCCCGATAAAGATCAACACAGCCCATGCCGTCCAAGCACACAGAAATGTAAAAATCACCATCAAGATCAAATCACGACGATTAATGCGACGGGACAGGTTAACCAGCGTAGCGAATAAAAGCAACACAAATGCCAGTGCGGGTGCCTCGTGATTTGGCATCCGGCCATAAAATAGCATCATCGGCGTAAAAGCATACAGAGCTGTCCCCCATAACGCCTGCGATTGATTATGTGTGAGACGTCGCAACAAGACATAGAATCCTGCCGTACTCAATAATGTCATGATCGCCGCAAGATAACGAAAACTCATTTCGTTAAACCCAAACAGCCCACTCGTAATCGCCGTCTGCCATACGATCATAGGAGGGTGATGGATATAGACATAATAATCATCGGGTTGTGTCACAGGCTCAAAATTGAGGATTTGGAGGAAACTGATATTCGATGCACCCAGCCGATCATAATTCCGCACCGCTGCACTAATCCACGCACCGTTATCGCCCCCTTGTTCCCACCACGGCAGATCAATATTAATCATCATCAACCCCCATGAGGCGATGAGAATCAGTACTAATGCAAACGGGATACGCACAGATCGTCGCATAGGGCTATTCACTGTCAGTGCCTGAAATGCCAACGCGAATAATCTGTTGATAAACAATATTGATTTCAACAGTACTATCCGTCAGCATTTCAAGTTGGTGTTGAATATCCATCAGATCATCACTCGACGGTGGTGCAACATCACGAATCGTCGCATTAACCACAAACGAGTCCGCATCCTGCAAACTAAGATCTACAACCGATCCCGTTGGCAATACATCTAGGAAAATCGCTTCGACTCGTCCATACCGACGGTCATTCTGCCGTATAATTTGTTGATTAATGACGCGCAAATCTACATTTTGTTCGTAAACTTCATTCACCAATAACTGAGCTTGTTCCACCTGACTTGGAGCAACCGGAACTTCCGACTGTACAATAATTTCTGCACTAAACTGCACACCGGGGATTAAATCAAACTCAACAGTTTCTGCATCCGTAAAGACTTCTGATGCCAACCGTTCGCCGACTTCGACTTCATCAACCGCCAACGACCCCAATTGAAGGAAAACAAACAAAGCAATCACGGTCAGGCTCGCTAACAAGACCCATGAAACGCGTGCTAAATTTGCCGTTACACCTTCACGCTCTTGATCGGGACGAACCCCCAGCCATAAAAACGTGATGTACTGCGACGCGATAATAAAAGTGATATTCGTGAGGAATAACAACGATGCCCCGATAGCGAGGTTAATATTCTGGAGCGCAACCCCTAATCCAATCGTACACACCGGAGGCATTAACGCCGCTGCAATCGCAACACCCGCAAGTGCTGCCGGAATGCCTTTACGTGCCAACGCATATGCCGCAACCAGACCAGATACTAACGCAACTGCCGCATCCAGTACCGTCGGGCTACCACGGGATAACATCTCTTGCGTTGGTGCATCCAAGGGCAGAAATGTACCCATACCAATTGAAATCAATAACGCGAGGACAACCCCCAAGATCATCGTAAAACTTGACCGTCGTGTTAACGCCAGCAATCCCGTCGCCATCCCCGTTGAAAAGCCAGAAATCGGCGACATCAATGGGGCGACCAACATCGCACCAATAATCACCGCAACACTGTTAATCATCAAACCCAGTGTTGCTAAGCCAGCAGATAGCACAATCATCACCGTGTAGTCGAGGTTCGAATCTGCATTTTTCTGTGCATTCCAGATCAGTTCGTTCTGCTCAACTTTTGTCAGTTGTGGGTTAATCCGCAAGACGCGCCGTTCAATCGCGCCACGCACCCCTTTTTGCCATTCAACCTGCGAGATCATAATGACCGGACCCGGTGCACGGTTCATCAGTTGATCGCCCAAATCATCCGTAATTTGACGCTCAAAATCCGACTTCTGCGAGAATCCCATCACCAGCAAGTCTTTATCCGTCAACTCGCGCAAAATGCTACGTTCCGGCGTTCGCCCTACAATAATCTGCTTACTCGGACGGTTATCCTTTGGCAATAAGGCTTCGGCCTCTTTCATCTGTTTTTCGTGTTCAGGCGAATACTGATAGTTATACTGCACACTCATTTCACGGACACTCGCCCCATGTTGTATCGCGAGGCTAATCCCGAGTCGCATTGCCGTCGTTGACTGAATTGTTCCATCCGTCGGAATCACAACCCGACTAAACGATGGGGAATCAGATCGACGGTAAACAAGCACACCACACGGAGCAGTAGCAATCACGTTTTCAACAATTGTTCCAAGCTTTACTTGTCGCCGTGTCCACTGTTGTACCCCGAGGATGATGACATCGGCATTACGTTCACGCGCAACATCCAAAATCCCACGTGAGATACTAACCGCAATTTCCGTCACCAATTCAACATTATGCCCCTCACCAGCACTCCGAAAATCCTCAATCACCTGATGCACATCATCAGTCACTTTATTCGCAGCTTCAGCATCCCCCATCGCAATCACTAACGCAATGACCAGCCCCTCCGACGGGTGAACCATCTCACCTGCTAATTCCAGCATTTGTGAGGCAGTATCAGGTCGTCCAATCGGAACAACAACAGTTTTTGCATAATAGTGGTCTTGGGGTAGCGGTTCTTGGATACTATCATCAACAGTAGGTTTATCAGTCACAGGGTTCGCCTTTTGGGTGCATCCAAATCTCTGATTGAATTGTAGAGGCGTTCGGGAATTGCGTCAACTTTCAGGCGACAAGATACCAAGTGAATCACGATGTACTATGGCTGTTTGTTTCATCATATGCTTGTCTAGCAGATTCGACTTTATCATAATTGTCGTTTGACCACTCACACAGCGTGATAATCGGTTCTGCAAGTGATTCACCCAATGATGTAAGCGAGTATTCAACTTTTGGAGGAATAACAGGATATGCTTCGCGATGAACGATACCGTCACGCTCCATCCGCCTCAGGGTTTGTGTCAGCACTTTAGATGAAATCGAGCCAACTTCTTTCTGCAATTCCCCAAAACGTAGCACACGTCCTTCCCGTAGAAAAAATACAATCATCAATGTCCAACGATCTGCAATAAGATCAATAGTTTCAATTGCTCTTCTGATGTGGCGTTTTTTGCTCAATGTAATGTCTCCTTGATACTTTCCAATAGAAACTAACTATGTTTTTGGTAACTACGTTACTTCAAAGTGCTGAATTGACCCAACATTTGTTTGTCATTATAGTAATTTTTGAATGATCATTCAAATATAAACATGTATCGTTAGCCTATTTGGAGAAGTATCATATGTATAACTACAACAGAGCATTGCTCGTTGTCGTCTTTATGTTTGTCGCAGGTATTGTCGGTTATCAGTCAAATATAACTGTCCAAGCCCAAGACGAGATTGTCTTTGAATCTATGGGTGCGCTTGAATTCGGAGCAGATGGCGTGTTATTTGTTGGCGATTCTTATGGCGCACAGGTTGTGGCATTAGAAACCAACGATATTGAAGTTGTCGAAAATGGCGAAGCCCCAGTTTTTGTAGACATGATTGATGTCAAGTTAGCGGCCATGCTTGGCACAACCCCGCGCGATGTGGTGATTAATGACATGATCGTCAATCCAATCTCACAGAATATATATCTCACTGTCCATGTCGGACGAACAATCGATCCAGACGTTGCACTAGTTCGTTACGTCCGGTCAACGGGTGAGCTTGAAATTCTTGATCTTTCAGAATTTGTCATGACATCCGTTGATATTCCGCTTGCGCATCCTTTTGAAGATGAACTGCAATATGGTCAGTCCATCCGTGTTTTCACAGTCACTGACCTAACTTACTATGACGGTCAATTGATGATTGCAGGTGTATCCAATCAAGAGTTTGCATCAACATTACGTACCGTCAGCTATCCATTTACTGACGATATGAGCATCTCTAGTATCGAAATATTCCACGGTGCCCATAACCGTAATGAAACACACGCGCCAATCGTGACATCTCTTGTATATGAAATTGAAGGTGAGCCACATCTCATCGCTGCCTATACATGTACACCATTGGTTAAAATTCCACTATCTGCTCTACAAGATGGTGAACACATCATCGGCACCACCATGGCAGAGCTCGGTTTTGGTAGCAATCCAATCGATATGATGCTTTATCAACCACCAGCTATGATGGGTGGTGGGGATGCGCGTATGTTGATTACACATGATCAACGTGCAGCCAGTTCCGTAGACCCTAACACATTTGCAGACGCAGAGCTTACGCAACAAGCAGCAGCACCAACAGGTGTTGGTGTATTTGAATTACCATTCACCAGCGCATTACACACAGATGTACTCAATGAGAACTTTGTAGTTGCAATTCGTCGGAATGTTCAAACAGGTGATCTCAATATGCAATCGCTAGTCGCAGGTATCTTCTTCGACGTAGGCGAAAGTGTCGCTGAATATAATTTCCCCGACGAGGAACGGTCACCACTCCCAGCAACAAATCCAATTGATTACGGTTTTGATGTGGAGTAAATACAGTTTATGTTTCTAGGCAGTCGACAACTAATCCGTTGGAGCTTGCCGAGTATTATCCTGATTGCCAGCCTATTTATGACTGGTAGTCAGGTATTTCGTGCTCAGCAAGTAGATTCTATAGGATCGCAACCCCTCAATGAGCGTCTCAACATACAATTTAATAATAACATTGATAGGGTCGAAATCTCTGGTTGGACAGTATGGGAACTCCAACAACTTCAGCAATCTGTTAACTCGAACACAGACTGGTCAACACTCTTACCAATACATATCAACTTAACAGACTATGACATCAGTGAACTACCACCTATCCTCGGCAGTTACAATATAGCAGATGGTAGTGAAATACTTACCTTTCATCCAGATTACGGGTGGTCAGAAGGGCAGCACTATGTTGTGACTGCACATCTCGATGTTATTCAAGCGCTCACATCAATTACGAGTGATGAAACCACTATCGAAGCATCGTTTTTCATCCCATCAGCTGAAGTCCCTGAAGATCACCCTACCATCACCAATATCTATCCAACAAGCGACCAGTTGCCAGAAAACCTCTTACGCTTTTACATTGAGTTTTCACAACCAATGCAACGAGGTGATGTCTACGATATGGTCACATTGCTAGATGAAAATGGTGATGAGGTCGAATGGCCATTCCTGAGAATTGGTCAAGAATTTTGGGATCGTCAAATGCAAACCTTGACCATAATTATGGATCCTGGTCGCATTAAACAAGGGGTCGCACCCAATTTAGAGGCAGGCGCTCCATTGGCATCATCAGGGTCATATGAATTAGTTATCCACAGCGGGCTAACCGATGCCTATGGTCGAGAACTAACACAAACAGTTAGCAAGACATTTACGGTCATCGCACCAGATCACCAATCACCAGACCCAGAGCAATGGATAATTGAAACCCCAATGTCATCCACGCATGATCCATTAGTGATCGCCCTCGATAATTCGATTGATCCAATTCTAGCCACACGGCTTATTCGAGTTGAATACGCAAATGGACAAGTGGTTTTAGGCACACTTACATTGGACAATAACGAAACCAGACTGATTTTGACACCAGAGGTCGAGTGGGAGTCGGGTCAATATCGTGTAGCTGTAAATCGAACGTTGGAAGATTATGCAGGCAATCGGATCGAGTCACTGTTTGATATGCAGGAAGGAACAGTAGCAGAGTTGGCATCTGACACAACATCAGACCAAGTTGTTTATCTCGATTTTGAGATTGATAGTAGATAAACTTTTAAGTCGGGGAGGATGAAGTTTGCCTCCCCAGCAAGCACTGTCTAACCCATGCTAATGAGTGGTCCCATATAACGTGCACCTGCCATAAAGAACAGTGCGATGATACTCAACCACATACTAATTTTACCGTGAAGCATGAGCTTCTTTTCGAGTGTATGCAGCGCATCTTGTTGTTCGCTGTTTGGATCATCGCCAACTTCTTTGACCAGCTTAATATACTTACGTGACTGTCCACCAAGTGCAGCAAAACCATGCCCAAATGCCAACAAACCAAACACAACACCGACACCAAGCACCGTACCTTGCCCACTACGCATATAATCGACACTGCTAAAGCCATCACTGACGACCCAATACAACACAAGCCCTGCTACGGTCGTCAAAATCGCGACAATCGGCATAAGTTTGTCAAAGCCCGATTTTGTATATAACGCACGCATCACTTTACTAGTATCCACACCAGATGCTTTCAGGGCAGGCTCAATATACATAGACAGAGTAATACCAGCTCCAACCCAAATAACACCTGCAATGATGTGTATTAATCGAAAAACTGTAATAAAGACAGCACCACCGGCTGTACTTACATCCATAGACCTCTCCTTTTTTATAAATTGTGGTAGAGGGCATCCCCTACAAAAAGTCTCCGTCTATTCTAGCGTTTGTAGATACGCAATCAAGTCCGCGATGTCTGCCGCTTCGTAGGCTGTATCATAGTCACCATACATCACATTCGAATAGCCACCAACAAGTAGCCGTGCAGGACGCACAATACTCCAGTAGAGATATTCGGTCGAATCTTCACCACTTACACGGCTACCAGCGACACTCGCAATCCCTTCCAAAGACGGTCCTATACCGCCACCACTCCCCTCAACCACATGACAACTTGCACATGTCGGTGCGCCATTAGCCGATTGACTATATAATTTTTCACCACTGCCCGCATCAGCAAATGTCATATCAATTTCGTCAAATGTAATCGCAGGCGGTTCGGCTTCTCCACACCCTGCAAGGATCAGACTACAAAGTAAAACAAGCATTAATCCAAATCGCACAATATATGTCCTTTAAGTTATAAGCATACATGGACGTATCATAGCATAGAGGAAATTACAGGTGAATTACGTGTCTATCAGTCGCGGGGACCAAGTATCCCAAGAATTCGCGTAGGGAACTATTATGAACATATTTAGAGACTGATTGGAAATTCAAAATACATGATTTCTTGGGACAAAATTGCGTTGAATATTCCTACAAATACACCAATTTATTGTGATTCGTACGGACACATAACGATGTGTCCGAGTGTAAAACTACCGAAACACAATATTCAATACAAGTTCTAACTGCTAAAAACTTCTCTAGACTTCAAACAAATGCTATCATTTCTCAATATTATTGACCTAATATCTCTTCAACCGATGGTAGTGTCGGATCCATAACAATCAGGAAATCCAAACACTCTTTAAGAGTTTCAAAGCGACGATGACGAACTTTTGTAATCTGGACAACCATTGATCCTAAGAAATTTGCCATAGAGGTGCGATCCGTATTACCATAAATGAAAAACCATCCGGTTTTATCATGGCGCAAAAATTGAGCAACATTACTAAATGCAGCAAGAGATTTAGGTAGAGATGTCGTCTTTCCTTCATCTAAGACAATATGCACGGCTGGGGCATCTGTTTGGCTCATCATACCAATAACTGACTCCGAGAGACGATCGATATCATTGACAGTGATGTCTCCTATAGCCACGACTTGAATAATACGGTCTTTTACCAACCAAGTTGCTTGTAAATTCATAATATTTTCCTATACCAAGTAGACTGCATCTATTATAACGCTGTCATGCGACAGGAAGCATTAAGAAAAATTATGATACATATATTTAATTAATCCCTAAGTCTGAAAATATCCAATATGAATCTAACTTATTGTGATTCACTCAATATATCTTTAACAGAGGATAATTCAGGATCCACTTCTACAAGAAATTCCAAACACTCTTGCATAGTATCAAACCGACGATGACGGACTTTAGCCATCTCAATCACCATCGTACCCAGAAATTTAACGATCGGAGCACGGTTTGTATTACCATAGATCAGAAACCAGCCCATTCGTTCATGACGCAAAAATTCAACAACTTTATTAAATGCGCTCAGCGACTTTGGCAAAGAATCCAACTTTTCTTCGCTCAATACAATATGAATCAATGGGCTATCAGACTGATCGATAAGGTTAATCACCGACTCAGATACATATTGCACATCTTCTAATGCTAAATCACCTTCGGTGACAACATAGATTACTTTATTTTCAAGTAACCAATTAATTGACGGCATATCAATTTTACCTAATTGTTCAACCTTACATTTGACCTAATTATAAAATCAAATAAGGGATTTAGTATTAAGAACACAAAATCAATAGCATTCAATTAATTAAACAGCAACAAACCTATATTTACGTCTGGGAGATACATGTAGAAAAAGAGAGGTTATGAGGAAATCAAAAAGTGATTACCTTTGATGGCCAGCCAGGAAACCCTTGGCACCCGAAGGAGTACCTTAGTGCTGCTGCCGTTAAGCCCTGACACGGTTCGGAACATTTCGCCGCAAGGGGCCCAGCAAGCCGTCAAAAATAATCACTTAATGGACAAGTAGTATAGTAGCTCGCCCCCTGCTACGTCAATACAATCCTATCAGAAATGCGTTAGAGATTGCGTAGTACGAGTCAGCGTTCAATGCTAGACTGTGATCAATATCAACCAACACAGGATATGGCATCATGCGCTACATCACCGCATGTATAATGATATTTTTCACCCTATCATCAACACTATATGCTCAAGATTGTATTGACCCTATTTTAGCTGTCGGAGATGTTGGCAAAGTCCTCGGTGATACCTCTAACAATGTCCGCGAAGAACCCTCAACATCAGGAGCAGTTGTCGGTGGTATCGAAGCTGGAGGAACATTCACAGTAACCGAACTCGGCACATGTGATGGTGGTATTCGTTGGATACAAGTAGAAGCCACCAACGGATTTACAGGCTGGACTGCCGAAAGTCTCGGCACAGAAGCATTTGTTGCACCAGTCGTTAACCTCGACACAGACTTTGCCGCATTTGAAGCCGGTAACCTCGCCATTAACAGCGACGGCACTCTAATCGCTATTGGCGACAAACTATATGATGCTGTCACACTCGATCTAATCAATGATGATCTATCGGGTATAGGTGATGTGCTTTTTAGCCCAACAGATCCAAATATCTTATTTCGGTTTTTCCAAGACTATGATTTCACATTAGTAGACCTCGACGATATGACAGTTATTTGGTCTGCTGAATATACAGCCCCCAGTGGTATCGGTGGTGGCATATTCGCTGGCGAAGCTTATTTTACAACGGATGGGCGCTATATCATCTTCAGTTCAACCGAAGCAGAAACATCATGGCAAACATTTAATCTTGATACAGAACAATTGACGTTTGTTGCACGCTCATATTTTGGTGAAGTCGTTGCCCTTCAACCAAATAGCACAAACATGGTACGTTTCATTGCATCGATACAAGGCTATGAGACACCACCATTCAGCGTTGATGATATTGTTGCAGGAACAGCCACTGGCATTAGTGGTCAGGCGATGCGTCCAGTCGGTTTCCGCAATATGCTATACATGCCGGATGGCAGTTTGCTCACAGCAGATATAGATGGTGCCATAGAGTTATTTACTCCCGAGTTGACCTTTGATCGTGCCATCGATTTACAAGTGGGTGAAGTCCTCGATTGGACTATCAATGACGATACAGTTGCCATCGTCCAATCCATAGATGATAGTAGCTATGAACTTACCCTATTGTCTGCCAATTCACGTAACATTCGCGGACGTGTGTCATTACAATTAGATGAGGGTGTACGTGACCGAGTTCATGTTGCATGGCATCCTGATGGCGCACTCGGTTTAAAAGTTGATATGGGATTTCGTTGGGTTGATGTTGATCCGATTATTGATGGTACAATGACCGAAATTTTTGTGCCAGCATTTGGCAATCAATAATCTTTTACTGTTACATTGAAAGGAACAACATGACCGAACCGACGACAATTTATAACCGTCCCGGCGAACTCTTACGAAATCTCATTCGCTTCGACACCACCAACCCACCGGGTAACGAAGTCGCCTGTGTGAACTATATCGCAGAGTTATGTCAGAGCCTCGGTATCGAAACACAAATTTATGCCAAAGACCCAAATCGCCCCAACCTTGTTGCGCGGATTAAAGGGAATGGCAGTGCATCACCATTTTTGCTATATGGCCATGTCGATGTTGTCAGCACAGCCAACCAAGATTGGTCACATCCGCCATTTGGTGGAGAGCTCATTGACGGCATGATTTGGGGACGCGGTGCACTTGATATGAAGGGCGGTGTCGCCATGATGACAGCGGCCTTCCTCAAAGCCAAAGCCGAAAATGTAGACCTCCCCGGCGATGTCATCCTCTGCATCCTTAGTGATGAAGAAGCAGGTGGTGACTATGGTGCAAAATTCATGGTCGAAGAACATGCCGATGTATTCGACGGTGTGAAATATGCCATCGGTGAGTTTGGCGGATTCCCGATGTATATCGGTGGCAAAAAATTCTTTGCCCTCCAAACAGCCGAAAAAGGTATCTGCTGGACAAAAGTAACCTTCCGCGGCCCTGCAGGACACGGGTCAATGCCACGCCGTAGTCCTGAAAATGCCACCTATAAACTCGCTAAAGCCTTAGAAGCCCTCAATACACATCGCCTACCTGTTCACATCACACCTGCCGCCGAACATATGATTAATGGCATCGCCGATGGGTTAGAGGGTGATATGGGCAACGCACTCCGTCAAATGCTTGTGCCGGAACACACCGATGCAGTCATAGACGAATTAGGAGCACTTGGACGACGCTTTGACGCAATTCTGCATAACACAGCCAGCCCTAATATTGTACAAGGTGGCGATAAAATTAATGTCATCCCCGGACAAATGGAGCTACAAATTGATATGCGCATTGTCCCCGGTTTCGATCCAGAAGCCGCCATGCAAGAAATTCGTGATTTAGTTGGTGAGTGGGGCGAGGTCGAATTGGTCCGTCACAGTGCAGGCACAGGTTATCTTGATATGGGAATGTACGACACCATGTCAGAAATATTGCTCCATGGTCAAGAAAACGCCTATGTATTCCCACTCTTAATTTCCGGCGGAACAGATGGACGACACTTCACACAGTTGAATATCCAAACCTACGGCTTCTTACCGATGGACTTGCCCGAAGATTTTGATTTCTTATTAACCGTCCACGCAGCTAATGAACGGATACCAGCCGAAGCGATGGACTTCGGTACTGATAAGATTTATCAGGTCTTACACCACTTCCACGATTAATCATACCCAATAAAAAACGCCCCGTAGTCAATTACGAGGCGTTTCAAATTCTCTCTTGTTATGAGTCTTACAGCAGATTCAACGCCCGACGATACACATCCAACGCATCTTGTAAGTCGCCCTTACGCATCATTGCATCACCAAGCACACGATAAACTGCCGGATTTTTCTTGTGTTTGTCGCTCTTAGTCAATTTTTGAAGATCATTCACGACGACATCCAAGCCATCATTAGCGCGAACAACCGATTCATAATCTGCCAAACCACCATCTAAATCATCGGATTCGACTTTGCTCTTCGCCGATTGAATCGCAGCAGCAACATCAGCAGCTGGTGGCGGAACAGCAATTGATGGTGGTGCTTGCACAGGTTGAATCGCAACAGATTGTTGTGGCTCAGGTTCTGGTTCGGCTATGATGAAATCAGCAGGTTCTTCAACTGTGTCTGTCAACCAGTCAGGAACATCATCCACATCTTGCACACCAGCATCAGCCAGCCAATCTGGAATATCATCTGTTTCTTCACTATCAGCCTCAGTGAGCCAATCTGGGATTTCAATATCATCATCAATTGAATCACTAAGCCAATCCGGCATATCAATCTGTTCAGCTTCATCAGTAGCCGCCATTGCCGCAAAGTCTGGCATTTCATCAATTGCTTCACCCGCGACACCTGTAAGCCATTCCGGTGCAGCCTCTGCTTGTCCTTCTGGTAAATCCTCTTCAATCGGGAAGGTCGCAGGTTCAAGTGAGACAGACCCCGGTGGGCTGGTCATCTGAATGGTTTCAAAGTCGTCAGCAACTTCCTCTTCGTCCACACCACCATCAACACCAAGCGAACTTAACCGTTCGGTATACCATTCTTCAGCAGTGTCTTCACGATCTTCCATCAGGAACGCTTGTGTCCATGTATCATTGGGGTCAACTTCGATTTGCTTGTCCCCAACCGATAAAATTGCAGTTTCACCCGGTGCCACATCTAATTCATCAGCGATAATATCAGCAATAACATCACCAGTATCATCGCCAGCACCTTCACCCAACCAATCCGGTAACGGTACAGTATCATCGGCACTTTGCGCTTCAACAGGTGCTTCTTCTTCCAACCCTGCCAACACATCTGCCATTAGATCGTCGCCGGTTTCTTCTTCATCACCTTCGGCAACCCCACCAGCATTTAATTCTTGCAACCAGTCCGGCATATCAATAGCAACGGCTTCATCAACAGGCTCCTCAGTCTCATCATCAACAGGCACATCATCCAGATGAGCATATTCTGTATTTGCCTTATTGAACATATCTTCAAAGAAGCCTTGAATATCTTCCGGTGCAACATCCTGACCACTATTCAGCGCATTAATGACTGCTTCCGGAGCACCATCGTCTTCTTGTAACCGGAGCTCTTCGTCTTCATCATAATCATCATCGTCATCACCAAAGACATCCATCGAACCACCACTCGGATTAGCTGCACCAGCCAGTGCATCCAACCACGCTTCGGGGTTTTCGATTTGGTTTGGATCTTCTGCATCCCATGCAGGTTCAAGTTCTTCCGATGGTTGCGTATCTTCAAGAATATCTTCTAGCGCGAGATCATCCGCACTATCGCCATCTGTAAAGTTAAGGAAATCAGGAATTGGTGTCGTCGCATCGGTGCTCAATTCGTCTTCAGGTGCACCTTCTAATCGCGCTAACGATTCAAGGAAATTTTCAGGATTTGTTTGTTCGACATCTTCTAACGAAACACTGAAATCGACTTCATCGCCCTCGTCTTCGTCATCCGTTAAAGCAAAGGCTTCTAATCCTTCAAGTCCTGATGACATATCGCCAAGGTCAATCGCAGGCGCTTCTTCTTCAACATCACCAGCCAGGCTCGCTAACCAATCCATTGGGTCGCTACCATCGTCTTCTTGGGCTAAGCTAGACAAACCACCAAGGTCATCACCAAGACCCGATAAATCTGGCAAATCAAGTTCTTGGCTATCTTCATCAGTCTTAGCAAGGTCTTCTAGCCATGACATTGGATTGTCAGCAGCAGGTGCAACTTCCGTTTCACCTTCAAACGATGGCAAATCAAATAATTGCTCGTCTTCTTCTTCAACAATATCAGCAATTGGGTCGACTTCTGGTTCAGGGATAAGTTGTGGTTCTTGTTGAGAAGCCATACGTGCTTGTTTTTCGGCTTCTTCTTTTGCCAGTTGCGCTTCCCAGCGTTCTTCTGTCCATCCGTCAGGGATGTACTTCTGATTGAGGATTTCGTCATCAACCGTGCTCGGATCAACTTCTGCGACATCCATACTCGCACCAGTAGTGAAACCAGACGCATCAGCCCCTTGTCGCTTCGCAAGTGACTCCATCCATTCCATGAGTTCTTCCGGCGACATCGAATCAACATCCGGCATCCCATCATCACTCATTGCAGGTTCACTCGCTACAGCTGGCTCTGGTTCAGGCTCAGGCTCTGGAGTCGGCGGCGCAACAGGTTCAGGTGTTGGTGCTTGCTGTTGAGCAGCCAAGCGCGCCTGTTTTTCGGCCTCTTCTTTTTCCAGTTGCGCTTGCCAGCGTTCCTCAGTCCACCCATCAGGGATGTACTGCTGGTTGAGGATTTCGTCATCAACCGTGCTCGGATCAATTTCTGCCACTTCCATACTGGCATCGGTGGTAAAGCCAGATGCGTCAGCCCCTTGTCGCTTCGCAAGTGACTCCATCCAAGCCATCATCTCCTCAGGAGACATTGAATCAAAATCGGGAGTATTTGGGTCGGAAGACATCTGCCTAACCTCTCTTATCGCACTGAATCATCATCATCTACATCAAGCCAATCCGGAAACTCATCATCAGAGCTTGCCGTTTTGTCAACATCGTTCTGTACCGCTGTTGCTGTGCCACCACCAAGTAACTTTTTCAACCAAGACGGACGTTTACTAAAATTAAAGCGTTGTGGTACAGCTGGTGGTGGTGCAGGTTTTGGAACAACAGGTGCCATTGCGCCCGTTTCTTCCTCAACAATATCCGTTAACCAGTCAAACCCTTTAGTACGCTTCGTCGTCTCTGGTTCATCAAGCAACACCTCATCGAGTGGGTCAGTCTCTTGAACTTCAAAATTATTGTCTAACCCCGGCACCATGGCATTTAACCAATCTGGTGCACTATCCGCAGGTGTATGTTCGAGCTCTTCTTCAAAATCACTTGGCGAATCCAACTCGGCAATTGGCTCTTCTTCATATGTTACATCAAGTTCATCTTTCGTTTCATAATCATTTATATCAGATAGTCCCGCAAGCGCGCCACTGTTTTCTGACATTTCTTCACTAAAGGCATCTTGAACCCCATCACCTTCACCCATATCGGCTAACCAATCGGGTTCATCATCGGTTTGTACTTCGTCAAGCAAGTCGCTACTTTCCTGTCCCCAATCGAAGTCATCTTCAACTGCTTCAGCGAAAGCGTCTTGAACTCCGTCACCCTCATCCATACCCGCTAACCAGTCTGGTTCATCATCACTTTGGGCATCTTCAAGGTCATCATCTGTTAGTGACAACCCAACGAGGGTGTCATCATTCTCATAATCATATTCTTCATCAGCAGGCAAATTAGACATCCAATCAGGTTCGTCGGACGCCTCAATAGGTTCATCAGCATCTTCTTCAAACCCACCAATGTCAGCTAACCAATTATCGGCTTCACTGCCTTCGTCATCAGCTTCTGCCATTGCCATTGCCGATTCATCTGATTCAAATCCACCAATATCAGCCAACCAATCATCGGCATCGGTATTCTCAGCAACAGGTTCAGCATCAGGGTAAGCTTGGTCATCATCACCAGTCAGCCAATCTGTAATACCCTGAGGTTCTTCCTCAACATCATCTAATATCAGTTGATCATCATCGTCCGCATCAGTCATCCAATCCAATGCAGATTCTGCTGTTGTCGGATCAACATCTTCGAGATAATCGACATCTGCCGTTGCTCCAACAGCTGTCTCTTCACTCAAATCATCCTCAGCCAACCAATCCAGTTCTTGGGCAACCGGATCATCAGCTTCTTCTTCAAACCCACCCATATCAGCTAACCAATCGGCGTCCTCTGCTTCGGCGACAGGCTCATCAGTTTCCTCTTCAAATCCGCCCATATCCGATAGCCAATCAGCGTCCTCTGCTTCGGCGACAGGCTCATCGGCTTCTTCTTCAGCCATCCAATCCAATTCATCTGTAACTGATACAGGTTCAGCATCAGCTTCATCTTCAAAACTACCCATATCAGCTAACCAATCGGCGCCATCACCTTCTGAGACAGTCTCTTCGGTTTCTTCTTCAGCCATCCAATCCAATTCATCTGTAATTGACTTTGGCTCAGCATCGCTTTCTTCTGCATCATCATCAAATCCAGATAACCAATCAGCTGATTCCGCAGCTTGAGCAACAGGCTCGTCAGCTTCTTCTTCAAAACCACCCATATCCGATAGCCAATCAGCACTGTCATCTTCACTCACCGCTTCCGCACTATCGTCAGCCACCATGAGGTCATCTTCACCATCATCAAAGTCACCAAGATCAGATAACCAATCTTCAGTTCCTTCGACGCTATCATCCTCATCCTCACCGTCGTCATCTCGACTCACATCAGATAACCAATCTGGTTGTTCTAAAACTGAATCTTCTTCTGCATCATCATCAAAATCGATATCCCCGAAGAGTTCATCGACATCCTCTTCAACATCTGAATCTTCAGCAACCGGCGCACCCATTTCGGATAACCAGTCCGGCTGATCAATTACAGCATCATCCGCGTCTTCATCTGTAGAAAATTCCTCATCCGCAGATAGCCAATCAACATCTTCAGAAGCATCCGCTTCGGTTAACTCCTCAACTTCATCAGATGTATCAATTGCAGATAACCAATCCGGTTCATCAACTGCCGTCAGACTGTCAGTGTCGAAGTTAAAATCGTTGGCAGGTTCAGCTTCGTCATCAAAGTTAAAGAGATCATCACCACTATCATCGCCATCGAAGTTGCTACTATCAGCAACATCATCAGTTAACCAATCAATCTCATTCGATTGCTCAGCATCTTCAAATTCGCCGGTATTTTCAATTTCAGATAACCAATCTGCCTCAGGTTCATCATCAACAGCTGGCTGTGGTTCCGTACCAACACTTTCATCAAGCTCAAAATTGTCTAACCAGTGACTTCCCGTATCTTCTTCAACAGGCTCTTCTTCAAATAGATCAAGCTCACCATCGGCATCGCCGTCACCTAATGCAGCGAGGACATCCGTCATGCCTGTCCCGCCCTCATCAGCTTCAGCCACTTCAACATCCTCATCAGAAAGCCATGCCATCGGGTCGACTTCCTCTTCGGCATCATCGACTTCTACCGGATCATCACTAAGCCACGCCATCGGGTCAAGCTCTTCTTCTTCTTCGGCATCATCAATGCTAAAGTCAATCTCACCAGCAGATTCGGCAAGTTCTTCGCCTTGCAACCATTCCAACCCAGAATCATCTAACTCCAGATCTTCTTCATCCGACATCTGTGCAAACATATCCTCTAGATTAACTTCTTCTTCATCACTGGCATCATCGCCTGATAATTCAGAAAATTCAGAGTCATTATCGTCATCATCACCGAGCCACGCCATCGGATCAAGTTCTTCATCCGAATCATCTTTTTGCCAATCATTATTGAAATCGTCGTTCATAATATCCTGCCCATCGTCAGATGCAGACAAATCGACCATCGGAGCATCATCATCTGCTGATAAATCCAAACCAAAATCATCAGAGGTATCATCCTCTGTTGTATCCATCTCACTAAACAAGTCTAATGCGTCATCATCAGCCTCGCCAAAATCAAGCGCATCATCTTCAAAGCTCAACATCTCGTCAAGCATTGCATCATCACCAAATAAATCATCCGGCATCGGCGGAGGTTCCGTATCACCAAGATCATTTGTAGCGAGTGCATCATCTTCATCATCGAAGAAACTAGGCATCAATTGCTCGGCTGCCTGTTGCGCTTCTTCAGAAAAATCACCCGTTTGTGCGAGTCCTACATTGTCGTCTTCTTCATCATCCATCCCCATCCAAGCGAGCGGGTCAAGCTCTTCCGATTCGAATGATTCATCGACTTCACTACCACCATCTTCAAGCCATGCCATCGGGTTCATATCAACAGACTCAAACCCTGTATCTTCTTCATCTTCTAAGTCAAACAGACTTGATTTTTCGGCATCAGCATCAAATTCAATCCCACTTGCTAACATCCACGCATCGGGATCATCAGGATTAATCGGTTCAGCAGGTGATGCATCATCGAGTATGCTATTCAGTTCGTCTTCATCACCAAACAAATCGACCATGTCGTCATCGTCATCATCAAACATACCTGTCAAACCTGTTGGTGTGCGTTGAGCATCGGGTGACGTTTCAATATTTTCTAATTCTTCAAGCCAATCACTATCAGCATCAGCCGGAGCATCTGGAATCTGATCAGCAAACTCTTCAGGTAATGTGAGTTCTCCTGTATCAACATTGCTTTTTTGCGCATCAACCAACCAAGACATATCCTCTTGTTCGTCTTCATCCAATGTACTCAGCAACCCTGTTAATCCAGTTGAGGTATTGTCCTGTATTGGGGATTCAACATCTATATTCATCGCAGGGATTGTTTCCTGCTGTGACATACCCTTCATTTTTTCCAGACGATCCATCAGTCCATCAGGTAAGTCATCCGTGTGCATCCCTTCAGGCAATCGGAGTTCATCAGTATCCAACGTTTTAGAGGCTTCTTGTTGGGTATCCTCAACATCGTCAAAGAACGCATTGTCATCCATGTCACCAAACAGATCATCCAAATCCGCATCAGCATCGGCAACGGATACATCATCATCCATGTCGCCAAACAGATCATCCAAATCCGCATCAGCATCAGCAACGGATGCATCATCATCCATGCCACCGAACAGATCATCCAAATCTGTATCAGCATCAGCAACAGATGCATCAGCACCCATGTCACCGAACAGATCATCCAAATCTGTATCAGCATCGGCAACGGGTACATCATCATCCATATCGCCAAACAGATCATCTAAATCAGCATCAGCATCAGCAACAGATGCATCAGCACCCATGTCACCGAACAGATCATCTAAATCCGTATCAGCATCAGCATCAGATACATCATCATCCATATCACCGAATAGATCATCCAAATCCGCATCAACATCAGCAACGGATACATCATCATCCATGTCACCGAACAGATCATCTAAATCCGCAGCAGCATCGGATACATCATCATCCATATCGCCAAACAGATCATCCAAATTCGCATCAACATCGTCGAATGCTAGCTCATCATCGACACCACCAAACAAATCATCCAAGTCGGCATCGGCATCATCAATGGATAGATCATCATCAACACTATCGAACAACGCGTCAAGCTCATCAGACGCGACAGAACTGTCCCCGTCATCAAGCTCATCTACACGAGCTTGCCAATCATCAGACAATAAATTTTCGAGATCATCGGTTACCTTGAGTGGTGCGGCATCATTGTCATCTTCAAGCATCGCGACCAAGTCGTCGTCATCAAGGCTGTCATCAACATCCCCAATATCGTCGTCATCATCTGTAAGTGCATCCATCACACCGATAGTGCTTAACCAATCAGGGTTAGCACTCGTCAGTTCACGACGCGAGAGGCTTTCATAATCAAGTTCGTCGATTTCAATAAGAGATTCAGGTGCTTGCTCACCTGTCGCCACACGATAAGCAAGGTATGGATTCAGGTCTTCAATACGGCTGAGATACCGTTGTGCATCGGAGGGTCGTTGTTCAGCGAGCCATAAATCCGTCAAAATCCGATTTGCCACTAACGAATATGGTAAAACATCGAGAATTTCGACCGCACTTTCAGCTGAATCTAGCTGCTTACCCATAAACCATAGTGCGCGTGCTCGCAAAATTTTCAAATCAATGCGATTAGGATAACGTTCCAGGGCTTTATCTAATACAGCTATCGCTTGTGGATATAATTCATTGCGGATGTGTTGTTGTGCTACCGCCCCTGCAGTTAATTGCAGACGCTTGACGTCTTTACCGCGATGTTGCTTATATAACGTACGAATCTGCTCAATCGCATCAGCATTGTTCGGTTGTTGATCAAAAGCACGTTCAGCATGCCAGATCGCATCATCATAGTTTTCTAATTTTTCATAAATTTTGCTCAAGCGAGAATGTGCGAGGAAATCATGTGGTGATGCGCCTAATAACCGTCGGAAGACTTCTGCTGCTTCGTCCCAACGGGATGTTCCAAACAATGCCTGTCCCAATTGGCTATATGCCTTCAAATTCTTGGGATGTGCCTTGAGTATATGACGACTGTGGGCAATCACTTCGTTGAACTTATTCTGTTCTAATAAGCGGTCTATCCGATGTTGATAAACACTTAAGCTAATTTCCGCCATGGTGATCCTGTATCAGTTGGTAGATGACCCAATTACTTATTTAATGTATCTCTACGAATTATAACATATCCCATGAATTTCGGCTTCTCAACGATTAGCAAATTCGTCCTAAAACACAAATCCAACTTGGATTCCATGTAATCGCTTGACAAATATCAATTTCACACTAAAATAAAAACAGTGTTCGGATTTCCATTTAGCGTTTTGAAATATTTTTTTGACATCACCAGAACAATGTTCGGAAACTAAGAAACGAATTTGCAGTTCGAGCGTATAGATAGCGGGGATAAAACAAAATATGAGGCAGGTGGCTTATTTTTTGCCTCATTCAGAACAGTGTTCTGGAAATTTGAACTAAATCAATATCAGCATCGTATAACAGGTAGATGATGCATATCTAGAGGGAGACAAACTATGACACAAGCAGAACTAAACATCGAAAGTAACGGCATTTATAAAAAACCAAAAGAAAAATCGACGGCACCATTTCGTCAGGTAATCGCAAATCGAGATTTCCGCCTCCTATGGATCGGGGAAGCGATTTCTCTACTTGGTGATCAATTCCATATGATTGCCTTACCGTGGCTGGTTCTACAGCTTACTGGCGACGCATTTCTAATGGGTACTGTCCTCGCCGTTGCCGCCATTCCCCGTGCAATTTTCATGTTGTTAGGCGGGGTGATCACCGATCGCTACTCACCACGTAATGTGATGCTCGCATCCAATATCATCCGCATGATGCTTGTCATTGCACTCACAGGGGTTGTACTGACCGGAACAATTGAAATCTGGATGATCTACATCATATCGCTCTTATTCGGGCTAGCAGATGCTTTCTATTTCCCAGCCAGTCAAGCCATTGTACCGAGCCTCATCCCGAACGAATTGCTCCAGACGGGCAACGCACTAGTACAAGGTACCATCCAGGTCAGCGTATTTTTAGGTCCTGTGCTTGCCGGATTTATGATTACCTTACTCAGTGCTGGTGCAGAAGGCGACCCAAGTATGGCGGGTATCGGTCTCGCATTTGGTTTGAATGCACTCACCTTCTTGTTTTCTGCCCTCACCTTATTGATGATGAGCAGTCATCGCCTTACTGCTACTAATTCAGATGCGGATGAACAATCTGTGATTGGTGCCATCAAGGAGGGCTTTAGCTTTATCCTCAGTGATAAACTCATGACCAAAGTATTTGCCGTGTCGGTTGCCATCAACTTTTTATTGAACGGCCCGATTGTGATTGGCATCCCAGTACTAGCAGACACACAATATCCAGAAGGTGCTGCCGCATTCGGTATGATTATGTCTGGCTTTGGGGGTGGTGCATTAATCGGGATTATCATGGCAGGTGCATTACCCCGCCCCAATCCTAAATACATGGGAACAATCATCATGATTGCCGTGTCCTGCTTAGGCATTGCAGAAGTAATTCTTGTTGCCACCAACTCCACATTATTAGCAACGCTCGCAGTTGCAGTAGCAGGTGCGGGGAACGGGTATGTCAATGTCATGTTGATCACATGGTTACAATCGGCAGTACCATCACGCATGATTGGACGCATGATGTCAGTCTTGATGTTTGCTAGCGCAGGAACAGCCCCAATTGGTCATGCTGTAACCGGTGCATTGGTGAGCATCAGTCCAGTCGCAACCATGTCCGGTGCAGGCGTACTCGTTATGTTAACCGCAGCATGGATGCTCCGTGATAAAGACATCAATGCAATGGGCTTTGCAATGGAAACAAACCCACAACATTAGACCATCGAGAACATACGAAGGGCGATAACTAAGATTGTCGCCCTGTCAATCACCTATGTCTGATCTTCAACATCCCCCGTGCCTTCACTCTGGTTCGATTTGACATCTTCATTATCTCTTGGAACACGCAACATCCGACGCTGAGCCATCGTAAGCGGTTCTTCAGGGTTCGATACCCCCGGCATATTTTCGATGTAAACCGATTGACTTGGGTATGCAAACCCGAGCCCAAGTTGTTCCACAATTTCCATAATATCTAGATATAAGTCTTCTTTACGTGCCGTAAATGCCCCCCAGTCAGCTAACAAAACCTGACAGATTACCAATATATCGAGGGAACTTGACCCAAACTCCACAAAATGCACGACAACCGTATCAGGGTCTACATCATCAGCATTTTTGAGTAACTCACGCACATGATGGACAAACGCCCGTATCTGTTGCGAGGTTGCATCATAAGTTAACCCAATCGTAAAGTTCATGCGCCGTTTTTCTAGACGTGACCAATTCAAAACTACTGCATTCGTCAACAGATTATTCGGCACAGTCACCAATGCTTGATCAAGTTGTCGCACCCGTGTTGACCGCATCCCGACATGTTCCACCACACCACTGACATCCGGCGTTTTGATAAAGTCACCCACTTCAAATGGATTATCTGTGACAATCGCTGCAAACCCAAATATATTCGACACTGTATCTTGTGATGCCAGCGAAATCCCGATACCAACCACACCCAGCGACGCTACTAACGCAGCAACATCAAAATTGAGTTCCTGTAAAATAAAGATCGCACCGAAAGCAATAATGGTGTATTTAGCCAGTGTGTTCAAAAATGGGAGCAAACGCTCAGGTATTGATATGCCAGTCACCCGTCTAAAAATCTCAGGACGCAACGAAACAATATTGAAGACCTTAACTAAACCATAAAACCCAGCACCCACAATCAACGTCCGCGCCAGTGTCTCAGCAATCTCCTGAACTTCTGGACCGAAGTTGAATAGATTGACGGTGATAATCAGAGAGAAACCGACAATCGCAATCCGTATCGGCGGAAGAATTTGGGTAATGAGCTGGTCATCAATAATCGTATCGGTCCGTTTTGCCAATGTCCGTAACGGACGAATCAGAATAATAGTCAACACCTGCCGCAAAATTAAAATAAGAATAATTGAGACAATTAATAAGATTAAGTTGAGGATTATATCTTGAACAAGTGGTGACAGGTCATTCAAGAATGGCAATTGTTGAACAATATCCATAATCTGTGTCTTTCTGTAAAAATTAACAATTCAAGTTGAATGTAACATCTGGAAAGTCTTGAGAGATAAGTCGACAGGCAAAAAATGTCTAAGCCCTACGAATACCTATATGAAGCTTTGTAGGGACAATGCCTGCATTGTCCGCAAACTAACAAAATAATCTCAAAACATACCAGACATCATATAATCATGCCCAACTCTTGGGAATTGTTCAAGTCATGAGGATAATCAATCTGGTAAAAGGGATGAAAATGTTCGGAAATCAATGTCATCATTTGCCGTTGGCTACGGGAACCATCATTTACTATGCAACTTAGACCATGTGATTCAGCCTGTTTTCGAATCAGATTTCCAAATCGTAAATCACGCTGTAAATGGTTCTGCCATGCTAGTTGCGGATCAGAGGTGTCAAGATGATACTGTGGCTTGCCTCGCCGTTCATAGGATTCGCGTTTGAATTCAGCAGAGGGAAATAACCAAACAGACTGCTGCGGATTCTGTTGCAGAGGTACAATCAGATCGGGTAATAAACCAAACCACTCAACAACAATGGGCTTGGGTGGCATTTCAAGCAATTCATTGACAATAACCTGAATTTTCTCGATGGATACCGCAACCTGAATCTCAACCATACGTTCCACGCTGATCGTAACCCAGCGTTCATCGACTGTCATGTTCAAAAACTGCGAGAAAGCAGGTCGGTGCTCAGGTGTAATCTCGTTCATTGGAGTTTTTCTAAAATCGCCGAGATATACTTCCAGCCCATATTGGTCTGCCAATAACTTTGCGCTTGTTGTCTTACCAGCATCTGTTGCTCCACCTATCCATAGAACATGGCTCAGCGCTTGTTTCAGTCGAGGTAGGTCTTTTGCTTTCCATAAAGATGTAGTCATACAGTGCTCCAATAGCAATATTATCACCGATAGCACAGTAGCACAGATTTGTATTGCATCATGCGGATTATGGTCGAGTTGACCTAAAAATATGACAAATCCGTTTCAAGGCGTTATACTCCCGTTTTGTAGGCCTCTGCCATTCTGTAACGCATCAAATAATCGCTTCGAATACTTAACAGTCTGCTTGATCTACGGCAGATTATTTTTATCACCGCTTACTTTACAATCACTAACTTTACACTTTTGATAGATTTTTCCGCTTCAATCAACAACGAGATTGACTATACAGGAGAACCACATCACACATGAAACGCTTAGGTTTATTGCTATTACTGATTATGTTGTTGTCTGCTACACTTGCCTTTTCACAGGACGATACTACAGACGAGGATACTGATTTGTTAGACCGTTATTTTTATACATTCCATAACCCCGCCGGAAACCGACTTGTGCGTGGGAGTGGGTCATTCCCCGATGTTGAAATGTATGATATTCAATTACAAGGCACCCCTGCATGGGCAGTGGCATATGCTATGGAAACCGCCATATGGCATGTCGTTATGGAAAACGGCGACCTAGAAGTCATCGAAGTACAACCCAATGAAACCGTGCAATCCCTCGGATTCCAGCCAAACTGGTTTGATGGTGCGCAACCGCCCTTAGTGGGTGTATCGATGGTGGAAGGCACCTATGTCATGCGCAGTGACACAACTGTTGCACCTTACACACACCCAATCCCCGTAAACGACTTCGAAGTGTTATACATTAACCGTGACGGCGATGTCGTACTCGGGCGTGAAGAGGGGATTGTTACCAGCCTCCCACTCAATGCTCAACCCGACGCACGTATGGTCATGAACAAAGTCGGACAGATTGCACTATATGCCAACAGCACCGACCAACGCTATGTCCACGGCATCATGGGGGATAATTTTGAAGGCTCGACCCTGATCGTATTAGATATTAAAGATAGCGAGATTCGTGTCTTAGCCCGAGTTGACTTACTCGGCGAAGACATATATGAAGGGGTTTCACCATTCTGGGCAGACCTTAATGGCGATGGTACCGAAGACCTTGTCACAACAGTTGCCAATGGCACATTCGGCGCAAAACTTCGCGCATACACTTGGGATGGAAGCAGAATCGTTCAAGAAGTCGACGGTCCAGCTATCGGGCAAGGTAATCGTTGGCGGCATCAATTGACAGCGGGGCCATTTGGTCCAAATGGCGAGATTGAAATTGCCGATGTCCTCACCCCACATATTGGTGGCACACTCGAATTTTATCGCCTCGAAGATTCATCGTTAAATATTGTCGAATCCTTCCCATCAGTGACAACGCACCTCATCGGCTCACGTAATCTCGATCAAATAGCCGCTGGTGACTTTAACGGGGATGGTCGCCCCGAAGTATTAGTCATGAATACCGGACGCAACGCGATTATCTCGGTACAACACAATGCCGATGGTGCCGAACAGATGTGGCGCTTTGATGCTGGCGATGAAATTGTGACCAACTTCGCCCCCGTCGAACTACTCGAAGGACGACTCGGTCTAGCAGTCGGCACCAAAGACGGTCGCCTCCGCATCTGGATGCCACGCTCTTGGTAAACCTTCTATTTTTGCCTTATCACACTCATACCTTGAGGTAGAAAGAGAAGATTCTAAAATCTCAAAAGTCTTAAAGTCCCTCTCCCGCGTAGCGAATTGGGAGAGGGATTTAGGGTGAGGGCAAATGATAGCCAATCAAACAAACACCGTACTCGCCCAACGCGCCAGCTCAAAATAAATCGGTAGACCAACCGTCAGATTAAACGGAAATGTCAACACCAGCGAGGCAGTCAACGCCAAACTAACATTCGCACTGGGGATATTACTCGTCACAACAGCCGGCGCTGTAATATACGACGCACTCGCAGCCAATGTGCCTAAAATCATCGCCCCACCGACTGACAATCCCACCATCGTGCCGAAAATAATAGCCAATGCACCATGAAACAACGGCATCACAAAACTAAACACAAGCAACGGAATCCCCACATCGAGTATATCTTTGAACTTACGCCCGACTTGTGTACCCATTTCCAGCAAAAACAACGTCAAAAAGCCGGAGAACAAATCAACAAAAAATGGCGACACTTGCCGATAACCTTCTTCACCACTGATGAACCCAATAACGACACCGCCACCCAGCAACAGAAAACTCTTACCCGTCAACGCCGACCGCAATACATCGGGTAAACTCTGCTTCGTATCACCCAACAAGCGACTCGCAAAGATCAAACTCACCGCCACCGCCGGAATCTCCATGATGACGTACATCGTCGGCATATACCCTTCAAAGCCGACACCCACTTCATTGAGGAACGTCACACACGCACTCAACGTCACAGCCGAAACCGCCCCAAAGTGCAAGCCGATCGAAATCGCGTCTGCCTCGCCAACAAATCGGCGCAAGATAAAATGACTCCATCCGGGAATCAGCGCACCCAATACAATCGCAACCAGAGCCGTCCCCCAGAAGTTTTCCAATGGAGAGCGCGCCAGATCAAACCCACCTTTTAAGCCGATCGCAAATAACAGATAAATCGAGATAATACTGTAAACTTGCTCCGGAATTTTGAGGTCACTTTTTACCCATACTGCAATCGCACCCAAGATAAAGCTCAATACCATCGGTGAGAGTAAGTTCAAACTGAGGACATCAGCCAGATTCATAAATTGTGCCTTTCGGGGAATAGACGCAAGCCGCTATTCTAACGCACAACCTGCATATGCCGAGGCGCAAAAATGAGTAAATGATGTGTGTTAAGAAATGAGTTGGCGATCTTTTACAAGTCTACGTGCTTGTGCTAGTGCAGAATCAATAGATTGATGAAATTCAAATGATTGCGGGGTAAATGGTTCAGCTAATTTGACGGCTAAATTTGCACTCAATGATGATGAGACAATCAGATAAGCAATTGTTTGAGTTTTACTCGCAGCCCATTTAAGCGTACTAATCTTAAAAGGTACTGATGTCATCTCTCGACCATCAATCACAAAAACGAATGTATCAAAACCGTGTTCTTTCATGATACGGTTTGCATCGCGGGTGGCATTCATGATTTCGTCGGCAGTAATATCACCTGACCAAACACCCATTCCAATACCCGCTTCAACAAATTTCACTTCAATCGGCATATCTTTACCTTCAACTAACTAACAACAAAACAGCAAATATTATATCAATAACACTGTCTACGTCCTACCTTAAAGATATTTAGATGTTGTCTAAAAAATCCTCGGCAGTATCTAAGTGTGTTTGTAAGGTATCATCATTCATCCGCTTAAGATGTGAGGTCATCATCGCCAGTCGTGGATTGCCCGCGAAGAAGCTTTTATGCTTGTGGATAAACCGCCAATACAACCCATCCCATATCGGCATCCAATCAGCTTTTTTATAATCACTCATTTTCCGGATGTAATTTGAGGAGCTGATGTAGGGCTTAGTCGTGATCATCCCACCATCCGCATATAAACTCATCCCATAAACATTCGGCACCATCACCCAATCATAACTATCGATGAACATCTCCATAAACCAACGATATACCGCATCTGGATCAATTTCACACAGCGTCATGATATTCCCAAGAATCATCAACCGTTCGATATGATGTCCATAGGCGTATGTGTTCAGCTTTTTGATCGTATCATCAACCGGAGCGATGCCTGTATCACCCGTATACCACTTATCACTCAGTTGCCGTTGATGGTTGAAGAAATTACGATTACGTTGCGCCGATCCATCCCGAATATAAATCGCCCGCATAAATTCACGCCAACCGATCACTTGCCGGATAAACCCTTCAACAGACGATAAATTGACGCTATCACTGTGGTCATGATAATAATCCACTGTCGCATCCACAATCTGCTGCGGCGACAACAATCCGATATTTAATGGCGCACTCAACAACGAGTGAAACACAAAATCATCACGCGTCGTGATTGCATCTTGATACGGTCCATAATTATTCAGTTTGATATCCAAAAATGTCTTTAAAACTCGTTCAGCTTCATCATGCGAGGTAGCATAAACAAAGCCATCTGTCTCACCATAATTATCCGCAAAATTCTTTTCGACATAATCACGCGCTTCTCGGACATAGTCGTTATCGGTGATCATCGGTTTATCCGGCAATGCAATTTTCTTAGGTAACTTTTTGCGGTTATCGCTATCGTATGTCCACTTACCACCCACCGGACTATCATCATTTTCCAGTAGAATCCGCAGGCGTTTACGTTGCCAGATGTAAAAGTCCGTCTGAAAATATTTGCGATTGTTACTAAAATAGCTTTCGATTTGCGCAGGAGTCGTCACAAAATTCGGGCTATCATGTACTGTCAGATGTAGATCATAACGCTCACAATATTTCCGAATCCGCAGATCCAGAATATAGTCGGTTGGGTCGACGACTTGTATAGCTTCAAAGCCATCATCAGACAATTTTTTGAAGACAAAATCTAAGCGATCAATCTTGCGGTATTCAATATACTCATTGCTATAATCCGCAAGTTTTTCGGCTTGATAGCGTTTCATCGTCGCTCGATGGAGCATCAATTTCAGTTTGTGGAATTTTGCCGGATACACACGATCACCAAAGAATAACGGTTCTTCAATCAAGACGTGATGATGATCTGGATTCACCAATGGATGCGGAGAATAAAGTTGATGGGGATAGATGAGTATTGCGGTTTTCATAAATGTCCTGCGCTACTTTTTACTGAATATTCTCAGCGTAGCAGAATCCGTTAAACGCAGGCTGAACAGGACTTAAGCAGATGCTATTGATTCATTATCCGCATCACATCCACTTTAACGCAAACAAGGGCACTAGAAGAGGAATTCTCCGAACGCCCTTGTTATTGTTGACACGCTGTTTTCAGCCAGTATGACAACAACATGTATCAAACTTGCAATCTCATAATCAGCTTGGTGTCTTATAATCCCCCCGCAAGACCCGCACCGATTTATCAATTACAATTTCAACATCAATAATTTATGTGCGGTTAGTCTTCAACGCGTGTAACAGCACTCGCTTGCAAGCCTTTACGCCCCTGTGTGACTTCAAATTCAACAGTCGCGCCTTCATCTAGTGAGCGATAGCCACCGCCTTGAATTTCCGAATAATGGACGAAGAGATCATCGCCATTTTCTTGGGAAATAAAGCCATAGCCTTTTTCCGAATTAAACCACTTCACAGTACCTTTTGTACGTTCAGCCATTAGTATATCCTTTTATGATTATGGTCTTGCGTTAACCTGCAATACCGCGACACCAACATCGAACGTTTTGGACGGGTATCTATGAAGAGTTTGTTTGAGGTCATCAGATGCCAATTGCACACTGTGGTGGATGGTCGTTTCTGTATCAGACTGCTACTTTCTCTTTAGGTCTCAGGTGTATAACCACTACACCTATGTGATGAGACTAAATTATCTCTAAGATTCACATTGCAATAGTAGCATATCACATCTCAAAACGCTTAATAGGGTGAAATTTAAATCCACGCATACATCTTGAAAATCACAGTCTGCGTTTACGTCGAGCGAGGTCTGCCATGCCATCTTCACGGGTCATCTTCCCGTGGTACATAAGGGTATCACGTGCTTTTTGATCATTGATTGTCCATTCGTGACGTGCCAATGCGACAGCTGTTCGTGTCAGCGGTGGCTCAATATCGAGGTTGAATCGGCGCACAACAAATTCACTGAGTCGTGCCACCCACATCGCTAACCATCCCGGTAGATTGCGCTCAGGCATCGTGACATTTTGTGTCTTTAATAAATTGACAATAAAATTGCGGAATTCGACAGGTGCGCCATCTGTCACATAATACAGTTGTCCACCCTGTCCCTTATCTAACGAGAGCAGAATCGCCTCGACCATATTATCAATATGGCAAGTCGAAATAAGATGATGACCTTTGTTCACCCAAACCCAACGTCCTGCTTGCACCTGTTGCACCAATTGCGGTAACCACGCCGTATCATCACGCCCCCAAACCAACCGTGCCCGTAAAATAATCGTCTGTAAACTATCACGATTCGCTGCTTGTACCTGTCGTTCGGCAAGCCCTTTGGTTAGCGGATATAAGCCAATCGGTTTATTCGGGTAGGGTATAGATTCATCAATGTGGATTTTGGGTTTGCCATCAGCAATTACGGCACTACTACTGATAAAAATGAGGCGTGATATACCAGTTGCTTGACATGCAAGGATCACCTGTCGTGTGCCATCAACATTCACGCGATGAAAATCTAGTGGATTCCCCCACGTCGCCATAACACCAGCACAGTGGATGACAGCATCACAATCGCGCATGCCTTTACGTAAAGCAACAGCATTTGTAATATCACCAGCGATAACCTCGGCACCCAGTTTTTCTATGATTTCGCCGGATTGAAGCGACCGCGCGAGAGCACGGACAGTATCCCCGCGTTTTACTAACGCACGGATGACGTTTCGCCCGATGTATCCAGAGCCGCCTGTAACAAAGATTCTCATTTGTCCTACGTTTACCAACCCTTACACCATCTCATCCCTTACACTGTATATCACATCCTCAGAAAAAACAAAGGGGCGAGCCAATGCCACTCATTTGATACACGAGATAAGAATGGTTGTGTTGTCCAAAATCACCTGCTTATATTATCAACTTGAACTTGTCCCTATAAATTAAACTTAGTTCGCTTGAAAATACCTCATCTTGTAATCACAAAATCATGAACTGAATAATGAAACCACTTAATACTATAGCATTTATACTTATCCAAAATGACCACATTTTGGCAGAAAAACGAAAACTAAGCAAAAGGGTCTGTCCAGGAGCAATTGCTATACCTGGTGGGCATGTAGAGGCAAATGAGAATGAAGAAAGTGCTTTGAAACGTGAAGTCTACGAAGAATTAGGGATAAAACTTGATGCCTACAAATTTGTGTGTACACTTCTACACCGATCAGCAGAGTTCAGAAAACTAAACTATTTTGTCATAGAAACTTGGCAAGGGAAATTTCAAAATAATGAAGCTGAAGAGTTAGTGTGGATACCCTTGGATAATTTGGACAAATTAGACCTCAAGGTGGATCGCTTGGCAGTCAAAGAGTATCTCAGAGTATATGGTTAGGATACTTAATCCCAGTATCGTTGAACAACTCTTCCGATACATATTTTCACGACTATATTTATAGAAAAGCATCGCTTATCAATTGCCGATTAATAAGTTGACCAAAGCCCATTTTGTCATAGGTTAAGCGTCTAAAGAGTTGTTTAAGTCAATATATCCAGCCTCTGTAACAAAGATTCTCATTTGTCCTTATCCACCCTTACACCTTATCATCCTAAACTATATACACATCCTGATCAAAACAATGGAGTGAGTAAATGCCCATTCCTATGAAATAACACTATTTGTGTCGTTGATTATTCTCCAAAACATCTCGCTACAATTTCCGGCGCACCAGTTGATTCGGGTTATCGCGCCATTCTGTAAGCAATGTCTCCTCACTGAACGTCAGGCGCATATCACCGTCGCGGATAATAAACACATCCTTATCAATCGGTGTCATCGGTAATGTCGCACCATTCGATAGATAATTTAATCTGTTCCCATCTTGGACGATTTCTGCATTTTCATACCATCCGATATAATCTGACACATCCTCTGGTATATACGGCGTATACTGTGTTGTTGTTATGTCAGTCTCCCACTTGAGGAAGCGTTTGTACTCATCACTATTTGTGGTCTCATACAATGCATTAAGCGCATGTAAATGAGCCGTTGAGAGTTCATCTCCAAGAGCAGTTTCGATATGCGGGACAACACCAACCCCTTCCCATCCAGCTTTAGATACAGCATTCACAGGACGAGCACTCGAGATATACACCATAAAGCCATCACTAAGTTCAACATCCCGGACGATATGCCCCGCACCGATAGTTGTCTGCCCGACAAGTGTCGCCCGTTCTAATTGCTGGAGGTCATACGCAAATTCCTCGGCTGCTGATCCGGTAAAGCTACTCGTCAGAACATACACAGGTTTATTCAAATAACGTCGTCCGGGGACATAAGGCAATGTCCACGTTTGCCAGTTTTCGCTTTCATCACGGCTCTCAAATGTAATAAGATGCGTCGGGTCAGCAAAAAGATATGACAATAACAATTGAATCATCGCAGGCGAGCCACCACGATTATGCCGAATATCAAAGATAAGCGCATCGGTATGAGCAAGCATCGCCATCGCACCAATAGCAGTCTCCATCGCCTCTTGATGATCAGGAAACAGACAAAATTCAAGATAACCCACATTGCCATACAGACGCTTGGCAGTATAGAAGAAATTATTCTGTCTCGAAAAGTTTGGTGCAAATCGGCGCGGGGCATCCTCTGTTTTTTCATCGGGCGATTTGTATGAGAGTGCAAAATGTTTGTCATGGGTGATGTCGCGCAAAATCGTCGTTATATCATGCGCGAGGCGTTGTGGATCACCAGCTACATCCATATCTTTTGTGCGTTGATCAAATGCGTCAATAGTAGCGTCAATGCGGTCTACCAGAATATAGTATTCACGAATTGCATCTTTAATCTCGGTAAGTAGTGACATGTAAACTCCTTAAAACACGTTGAATCTGTTCACACTTTACGGTATGCTGGCATAACTGATCAACTGATTCGCGAAATAGTTAATCAGTTTATTGAGCGGAGTACACATCTTGTCAATTCAAATTGATCTCAAAAATTTTAGTAATACACAGGTCAAATTTAATTATTCGGCATTACACGAATTGCTGATTAGCTTGCATGTTTTAGAAGATTATCAAGCTTATCCACTGCATCTGAATTGGTCACTCACCACCTTACGAGCTATGCCAGACGACCTCAAACAAGAGCGCGAATATTTTCACCTATTATTATCGACGCTGATATTTTGCTTGATTGACCTTGATCATGAATCGTTCCCGTCATTTAAAGCCGAATTAAACGCCTTTGCAACGCAGCCATTAGAAGAATTTACCAATCCGATTCTCTCTCGATTGCTGTTAGCCCAACCGCCGGGTGGTAAAACGATCTTAGAAGACAAAGTTACAGTTGAGCAACTGCGGCGAGATGATTATTTGCAATCAAAAGCACGCCAATGGATAGATACCCACTATCCCGACAGCCATGCATTTTTCGACGATTTGCTTAATCGACCAGCGACGGTCAAAACACGATTCGTCAAATTACTGGAGGCGTATTGGACCCATGTATTCGCAGATTTTTGGGAACATAATGAGCGTCATTTTATACAGGACATCGCGGATAAAGGACGTATCCTCCTTAAGTATGACACCATGAACGTGTTGGATAAGCTCAGCCCAAAGATGAATATCATACGCGGATTCCCGATCATCACTTATGTTGTATCGGGTGTAAAAGATCGATTTGTTCTGGATCAAGACGATACACTGACCCTAAATCCATCGTTTTTTACGTATCCCATGCTGGTATTTTCTGTACGCGGAGAGAAAGAAAAAGCGATGCGCTTATCGATCACATATCCGCTGGCTACGGTATATGACATCAGCACATCCCCTGTCTTAGCTGATGAGTTAGTTGATATTGTTTCGGCGATTAGTGATCCGACACGCCTGAAGATTTTGCGTCTAGTCGCTCAGCAAGACCGCTCAACAACCGAATTAGCACAGATTCTGAATCTGTCGGATGCAGCAATTTCTAAGCATTTACGTGTGTTGAAAAATGGCGGGTGGGTCGCATCAGAGCGCAACAGCTATTATGTGATGTACCGTGCGATCAAAGCACCCCTCTCATCATTGAATCGAGGGATTGAGGATATTTTTCATCGGTGAGGCTGTAAGAAAAAACAAAGGGGCGAGCCAATGCCCACCCCTCCGCTGTGTGAGATAAGAATAATCGTGTCAGTGATTATTCTTCGTAGTTCTGGAATGTTGCGGTAGCCGCAGACGGTCCGTCGATAATTTCGACAAACTCTTCGGCTGTCAGAGTTTCGCGTTCCATAAGGATTTCGACCAGCATTTCCATCTTGTCTTTTTGTTCGTTCAAGATTTTCTTTGCGCGGTCATAACCAGATTGCAGAATCCGTTTAACTTCATCATCAATCTGTTGTGCATAGTGTTCACTATAATCACGTTGTTCAGAGATTTCGCGTCCGAGGAAGACTGCGCCACCACTGCTCGCGCCATAAGCACGTGGGCCAAGTGCATCACTCATACCAAATTGCGTGACCATTGCGCGTGCCATACGGGTTGCCTGTTGCAAGTCATTGCTTGCGCCAGTCGTGAATTGGTTGAAGATAATTTCTTCAGCTGCACGTCCACCCATTGCTGCAACAATGTCATCTTCAAATTTCTCGCGGGTGACCAGCATCGTATCACCGGATGGCAATGGCATAACGTAACCACCAGCGCGACCACGGGACACAATTGTGATTTTGTGCACAGGATTGGTGTTTTCCAACAGATGGAAGAGAATCGCATGACCCGCTTCGTGGTAGGCAACTTTCTTCTTTTCTTCTGGAGAAATCACACGGCTACGGCGTTCAGGACCCATGACAACACGTTCCATCGCTTCTTGCATTTCACTCATGCTGATGGATTTTTTGTTACGACGTGCCGCAAGGATTGCCGCTTCGTTCACAAGGTTTTCAAGGTCTGCACCAGAGAACCCTGCGGTGATTTTTGCAATTGCTTCAATATCGACATCACCTGCCAGTGGTTTACCACGGGAATGTACTTTAAGGATGTCTTGACGGCCTTTAACATCTGGGTTATCCATAATGACTTTACGGTCAAAACGTCCCGGACGTAACAATGCAGGGTCAAGAATGTCGGGGCGGTTGGTCGCTGCGATAATGATGATGTTGGTATCGTTATCGAAACCATCCATCTCTACCAAAATTTGGTTGAGGGTTTGTTCACGTTCATCGTGACCACCACCAAGACCCGCACCACGATGACGACCGACTGCATCAATTTCATCAACGAAGATGATTGCAGGCGCTTCGGCTTTTGCACGTTCGAAGAGATCACGGACACGGCTAGCACCGACACCCACGAACATTTCCACAAATTCCGAACCGGAGATACTGAAGAATGGTGTACCAGCTTCACCTGCAACAGCACGAGCCATCAAGGTTTTACCTGTCCCCGGAGGACCCACCATCAAAACACCTTTTGGCACACGAGCACCAAGGCGAATGAATTTGTCGGGTTCTTTGAGGAATTCAACAACTTCTTTCAAATCTTCTTTAGCTTCTTCCGAACCAGCAACATCAGTGAAAGTGACCTGTGGACGTTCCATATCACGTGAGACACGGGGTTTACTGCGTCCAAAGCTCATCGCTTGATCTTGTCCGGCACGCATCGAGCGCATCATGCGCCACAAGAACCACACGATAATCACAATCGGAACAACACCAATTAAAATTTGGAAAATAATCGCTTGTGAATTATCACCCGGTTGATCGACATAGGTCAGATTTTCCAAGGCTGTACCGGGTACATCCAAGATATCCATCTGATCATAGAAATGTGAGGAGGGGTCTTTGTATGCCGTATCGGTCGTGCCATCATTATATGTCACAAAGACATCGGTTCCGCCACGAACAACAACCCGATCCACTCTGCCCTGACGAATGTCAGATGCAAGCTCATTCATCGGTAAACTATTGGCAACATTGGTGCGTTGTCCCCCGTTGAAAACCAACAGGAACATCACAAGGACAATGATACCGAGAATAATCCACATGCGTTGTGCATTTGGATTGTTAAATGGTGATTTGTTATCACCGTCATCATTTTTACGGTTCTCCCCGCCACCATCATTTGGGTGCTTAGGAGGTTCTGGTCTGTTGTTCATCTGTAACTCCGTTCCCAACTTAGACCGTTATAGACTGCTTCTAACATATATACACATCTCTCGAATGTATTCTTATAACTAAAGACCCACCCAATAAAAAAAAGGTGATAAATTTGTTGATGCATTTATGTTTTGCTCATTTGTGAGTATCACCGCATCCATCAAACCCTAGCGAAGAAACCTATCTAATCTCTTAAAACACAAAATATAAGCGTCAAAATCTTCTGGCGTATAAGTTAAAAATACAAGTTTACACTCATTTTTCTATGTCTGCATAACATCTGCATAATTGGTAGGTAAGCTGAAAGTACAAAAGTTCCTGAAACGTTCTGTACTTGAGGTAGAAATACTATGACAAACCGAATGCGCCTACCCAAAATGACTTCCCGCAAACCGGTGATGCGAGCGTCTTTGGCGACAACTGAGGATGAATTTGATCCAAAGAAAGCCAAGTTGGATACGCCATCACCACAAACTGTTTTGCAGATGCAACAAACATTTGGNNTCTTTGGCGACAACTGAGGATGAATTTGATCCAAAGAAAGCCAAGTTGGATACGCCATCACCACAAACTGTTTTGCAGATGCAACAAACATTTGGTAATCGGGCAACCATCCAGATGTTACGTCAGCGGACCATCCAGCGTGACGATTTTGGTCTGGCAGATGCGTCTGAACAAATGGTTGCTCAATATAAAGATAAAAAGAAAAATCAAGCAGAGTCCAAAAAGCTAAATAGTGTGTTTAAAATGGGAGAAGACGAAGCCTCACAGATGGTTTCTAATTATGTGGGTGGTTTTGCGAGGACATTAAAGAAAAAAGACCAAGCAGGGTTGACACTCGCCAAATTACTCGAAGCTCCAGATAGTGTTTTGTTCCAGCAATTTTATGACTATCTTGAGAATGAAGCCCAAACAACAAATTCTCTCGAATTTTTGGTGGATGTAGCGAAATATAAGAAAAATCCTGCGATTGGTAAGGCGCAAGATATATACAAGCGGTGGATATTGGATCCATGGACACTCAATATTGGTGATGTTGCGAAGAAGCAAATTCATAAGAATATTACAGGCTTAGCACCATCCCCTTATGGTCAACCTGTTCACATTGGTGCAGAGATGTACGACGACGATGAGGATGATTATCCGGTCTCACGGAAAAATGACCCTCAACGAAAAGAAGATTTATCAGCATCTTAGACGGGTTCAATAAAATTTCTCGGGCATTTTCAAGTCGTCATGGGAATGCCTCTCTTATAGCATATATGATGCATTACGTTAGATCAGGCTCTGCCGTGCCGAGCTTTACGCAAATTCGCGTCGACCATGAGCGGATACATCATCGACTCGATTGCTTCGAACATTTCAGGATTGAGTAACTTGATCGTTGTAAACGACTCAAACTGTGGATCAGAGTGTAGAATGTGAATAATGGCTGTTAGCCCGCGTGCAGTCTCATCCCATGAAAGCGGATGGGGGTTCGATCCGTTAATATATCCCATCAGCGCGTGACGAAACCCGTCGATATGTGTCCCACCCTCCACTCTTTCCATCGCATTGACATAGCTTCGCAAAATCGTGTCTTGAGAGTCGGTATATTGTAATGCGAGTTCAATAACTATGTTGTCCCTATATTTTGGTAAGTTGAAAAGTTTGCGTGCATTTAAAATATCATGATGGGGTGACTTATCTCGGTTCAAGTCCCGCACCATCGCACGAATGCCATCTGGATAATGAAATACCTCGGATTGTTCCTTACCAACTCGTTCATCCGCCAGTGAAATTGTTACCTGTGGGAACAAATACGCCAATGTTTGACAGCGGTCACGTATCCAATCGTAGTCAAATTCATTGGGTTCAAAGATTGTGAAGTCCGGCTGAAATGTGATGCTCACGCCGTCGGGTTGTGGTTGATTGAGTGTGTAGTGTAAGAGTGCGCCATGTGGTTTGCCTTCGTGATAGGTGCGTTTCCAGATCTGATTTTCATGACACAGCATAATCGTCATATATTTGCCAAGCGGGCATAATGTCATTATGTTTACATGATCCAAGCCCGAATGAATCAGATGTCCTCCGTCCTCTATAAATATGGGTCTTTTGTACCAGAGCGATAATGGGATGTCTCTCATTAGAAAATTCTGTTCATGTGGAAAAAGAGCGTATTGTCCAGTTGCCAATTCTTTGGGGATTATCGTATCTGTATCTTCAAGTTTTATGATGTTATCAGGTAAAAGTGTAATCTCCAAACGATCACAATATCCGATACTTGTACTCGTAATTGCTCTCTCAATCAACTCAAAGACAACATTATGTAACGCTTTTTTGTCGATTCCACCTACATACATCCCTGGTCGATGTCTAACATGTTCCCTTAAATCAAGTTTCTTTATATTGGCAGCGCTGTATTTATGTTCTTGTTCTTTAAACCGAGGTTTTTTGCTCATAGTGGGTGGCTTTCGGCTGTGTCGAGGATGCTTTTATTATACCATGTGGGAGGTGTTTTGAGGTGGTGGGAGTTGGCGGACGAGACAGGTCTCGTCCCTACAGAATGTAAGCAATGTGTTGTTTTATTGCATTAACCGCGCCCGATGTAGGGCATGTTGGTAGCCATGACCGTCATGAACGGCACATTGGCGGATAAGGGTAAATTTGCCATATAGACGACTGCATCGGCGACGTGCCGGACGTTCATGGTTGGTTCGGGTTTGCGTTCGCCATTGGCTTGTGGGACACCATTCGCCATACGTTCGGTCATATCGGTGGCAGCGTTACCAATATCAATTTGACTACAGGCAATGTGATAATTCCGTCCATCTAATGCGGTCGATTTGGTCAATCCGGTGACGGCGTGTTTAGTCGCGGTATAGGGTGCGGACATTGGGCGGGGAACATGCGCCGAAATTGAGCCATTATTGATGATGCGTCCGCCTTGCGGGTCTTGCGCTTTCATCCAACGGATAGCTTCTTGGGTACAGAGGAAGACTCCGGTTAAATTGACATTGACGACTGTCATCCACTGGTCGACTGTTAAATCTTCCATAGGGACAGCGGGTGCACCTGTTCCGGCATTATTAAAGAGTACATCTAAGCGATCAAATTTTTCGTGGGCTTTTGCAAATAAGTTTTTGACAGAATCGGGGTCGGTCACATCAGTTTGGACAACAAGGGCTCGGTCATCGCTTATGCCGGCTTCATTGACGGTTTCTTCTAATTTTTCGAGTCGGCGACCTGCCAAGACCACTGCATAGCCAGCCTCCCATAATGCCAATGTTGAATATTTACCGATTCCACTACCAGCACCTGTCACAATCGCAAGTTTAGGCTGAGTCATAATTTTATCCTCTGTATTTGAATGAATTTAAGTGAGGGTATTGTAACGCAAATTACAGGCATAGGCTTGTTGACAGCATGTAGAGAGTGGGGAATCCAGTATTCATAAGGGTTTCATAAATAATCAATCCTTCAAAACACGATACGACGTTTTTACTAGTTCAATATAGTCTCTGCATAAGTTCTGCATATTTGTTTGCTAAATTGACCATATGTGAATAATGATCAAATTAATAGAGCATAATCATGAGACTACTTTTATTACTGACTATCCTGTTTGTGATACAGATAACACCAAGCTTCCAAGCTCAATCAACACTAGACCTTGAGTATAATTTTTGTAGTGACCCAGCCGTTTGGGGGAATGGGCATTGCGTCAATCAAGACCCGAGTATCGAAGCCTGTCTGTGGGAGATGGGTTGGTATTTACCACGGATCGCATTAGGTGAATTTGGCATGGACGACGTAGAGTCCCCTTGCTTGTATGTGGTTGCGACTGAGGATACCAATGTCACAATCGAAAAGAAAACCAGTTCCACAGGTTGTAGTTACCTTGTGGTTGTCCTAGACGGCAGTCCATTTACTGGCTCAGCTGATGTGACAATCACAGGTGATGATTATGATGGTCGTGCTGAAACAAACTGCTTAGAAATCCATGGCAACAACAATGCAAATATCCTGAGTGGTGGTAGTGGTGACGATGTGATTTATGGTTATGGTGGCAATGATACCTTAAACGGCAATGATGGCGACGACATTCTTAATGGTGGCGATGAATCGTGCGATGGTGATCGATGTAATGAAGACGGTGATCTCGGGGACACAATCAACGGTGGTGAGGGCGATGACATCCTCAATGGTGGCGATGAATCGTGCGATGGTGATCGATGTAACCTAGATGGTGATCTCGGAGATACGCTCAATGGTGATGAAGGTAATGACATTCTTAATGGTGGCAATGAGTCATGCTCTGGAAATAGATGTAACCTAGATGGTGATCTCGGAGACACAATCAACGGTGGGAACGGCGATGACATCCTCAATGGTGGCGATGAATCGTGCGATGGAAACATCTGTAATAAGGATAGTGATGATCTTGGCGATACAATCAACGGTGGTGAGGGAGATGACATCCTCAATGGTGGCGATGAATCGTGCGATGGAAACAGTTGCAACGAAGAGAGTGATCTCGGGGACACAATCAATGGTGGGAACGGCAATGATACAGCTAATGGTGGCGATGAATCGTGCGATGGAAGTGATTGTAACGATGACGGTGATCTCGGGGATAGTTGCTCGAATAACGAGTCTGAGGATGAATGTCCTTAAATCCTCCTAATTTCTGAGTGTTGCCGAGGGTGGGCAATGTGTCAAGTATATCATATCCGATGGTTTACCTGCTCTGGTATGTTAGTTAGACATTGAGTCCCCCCTACTAACATACTTACACGATAGCTATGCTTTACCAGCGATGTGCCCGTAACAAATTACGTGCCATCTGTAGGGCGTAGTCGATATTCACGAATATTGGAACAAGGTTATTCGCATACCGTGGTCGGCTATTCATCTGCCGAAATGTCTCTAACATCCTATCTGACCCTACCAATAAAACATAGTCGGGTGAATCGACTGACTGTCGATGTGTAAAGCGATTCAGAATCTCGGTTGCATCTGTATAGCTTGCATCACATTGTCATGCATCGAGGATGACAATATAGGGTTGTCCGATTGTTCGACCGATTTGCCGTGCTTGCACCATCCGTTCAATCACATAGTCTGTTGTCATTGAACACACGTCTTCGATAATGACGATGGGTTCATCTTCGTATTGTTTGATTTGGCTCAACTGCACCTCCATAATTATATATCGACACAAATAAATCTTTTTGGAGGCTTCAATATAAGAGACACATATCGATCATATTATCTTACAGATACCTTACAAGCTATACAGAATTCTAAGATTGTCGCCTACAATATCATTTCATTAGACACATGTAGGAATATATCTATGCCCAAACGCATCACATCGATTGAGGTCGCGCAACATGCTGGAGTGTCACAATCTACTGTCTCGCGCGTCTTTAGTGAAGATAGTCCCAACGTCGCCGAAAAGACCCGCAATCGTGTCCTCAAAGCGGCACACGAGTTAGGCTATCGTCCCAATGTCATCGCCCGTATGATGAGCCGTCGTGAAACCAATATCATCGGGATCGTTATGGCAAATATGACCAGCCCATTTTATCCGTATGTCTTGGATAAATTTCTACAGCGTTTTCAGGCATTAGACAAACAGGTCTTATTATTTACAGTGGCTCAAGGGCAACTCGTTGATGATATTCTGCCGTTGGTGTTACAGTATCAGGTTGATGCGCTTATCATCACTTCGGCAACGTTATCATCTGATATGGCGGATGAATGTGCGCGGACAGGCACACCTGTCATTCTATTCAACCGGACGGTATCTGATAGTCATGTGAGTGCTGTCTGTGCGGATAATGTGAAGGGTGGGCGGATGATCGCTGAATACTTAATCAAAACAGGTCATCAACACATCGTTTATATGGCAGGTCCAGCCAATACGTCTACCAATAATGATCGTGAACAGGGATTCAAAACTTATTTGAGGGAACAAGGCATAAGAGATTGGATGCGTGTTCAAGCAGATTATACGTATGAATCGGGTTATGCTGTCGCTACTGAACTGATGCAATCCGACACAACACCAGATGCCATATTCTGTGCCAATGACATTATGGCAGTGGGTGCAATTGATGCAATCCGTGCACAGGGATTGCAAGTACCTGATGATATTAGTGTGATTGGATTTGATGATATACCGATGGCAAGTTGGGGCGCATATAATCTGACAACTGTCAGTCAAGATGTTAAGATGATGATCGACAAAACCATCACCATCTTACAGCAAAAACTTGACCAACCCGATTCTCAACCAGCGGTTGAGCTAGTTGAGGGACAACTAATTATCCGTGGGTCGGTCAAATCGAGATAGTTTTGAAAATTATGAAGATTGCTCTTGATACCATGCAACTGTGCGGCGCAATCCCTCTTCAAAATCGACAATCGGTTCAAAGCCGAGTAGTTCACCAGCTTTATCGATACCTGCCCGTGAATGCAAAATATCGCCTGTGCGTGGTTCACCATGAATCGGCTCAATATCTGTGCCGAGAATCGCGTTGAGTTTATCGACAAGTTCATTGAGAACAATCTGTCCGCCGGTGGCGAGGTTCATCATTTCGCCGGGTGCTTTTTCGGCAGTGCTCGCCAATAAGTTACCGTGAACTACATTATCAATATAGGTAAAGTCACGGCTTTGTGTCCCATCACCATGAATGGTCGGTTGTTCACCACGTAACATCATTGTGATGAACTTAGGAATCACAGCAGCATAGGTTGACTTAGGGTCTTGGCGTTTGCCGAACACATTGAAGTAACGCAGAGCTACTGTTTCAAGTCCATACGTATGGTAGAAGGCTTGCAAATAATATTCCCCAGCTAATTTTGCGACACCATATGGAGAAATTGGCTGGGGCAGCATCGTTTCAACTTTAAAATCACCTTCTTGATCGCCATAAGCTGATGATGACGCAGCATAAACTACACGTCGCACGTCATTATCGCGGGCAGCGACCAATACATTGAGCGTCCCTGTAACGCAGTGTTGATGTGTTTCTAGTGGGTCGGCAACACTGCGAGGAACCGATGGTAATGCGGCCTGATGAAAGATAACATCGACCCCTTTACACACGGTTTGTAGTGTATCTAAATCTGTGATACTGCCTTCGACAATTTCTAAATCGCCGTCTAATGATTTGAGGTATTCAAGATTATCGGGATTTCCAGTCAGTAAGTTGTCGATCACGCGCACACGGTGTCCATCTGTAATGAGGCGATCAGCGATATGTGATCCGATAAATCCAGCACCGCCTGTCACAACATAGGTTTCGCTCATAGTTTATCCTGACATTGCATTTTCGTTAACTGATGCGATTGTAGCATGAGTTATCTATTAAATGTATAAAGGTCGTGTATCAATTTAGAGGCTTGCGACCCAATCTGCTAGCGTTTCGCGCGTAACGACAGTAGTTTGCAATGATACTCTACGATTATGACTATTATCTCTATGAAAATACATATTGGGTTCAAACCTTGCATCATCTAAAACAATTAAAAAATCAGCAAGACGCTGAATGTCGTCACTATCAATAGCTATATCAAGCAGATCTTGAATAGATTTTGTTACTCTATCAGCTTGATGCATCTTATCTAAAATAAGAGCAATACCTGACTGTGGAATACCAAGAGGAAGAATATAGTGTAAATGATAGGCTTCTGCCTCAGTCCATGGCAGCTTATCTGTCCATTTAAAACCACTCTTAATGAGATAAATCTTAAATAATTGCCTGAGCTGTTCGTATGTAAGGTTTTTTACATCTTCAGCTGTTAAAGTTTTTAGCCACTCGTGTAAAACATCTTCTGTAACATCAGATAGACTTTCGCGAATGTATTCAGTCTTCTCAACAAACAAGGGGGGTTGTACTTTAAGCCAGTCAGGTGCGTGTGCTTGAACAGTTTCTAAAACACTAGCAAACACCTCAGGATAGGTTGGATTGGCATCGACTTCGACAACTGTCTCACCTTTTGAGCGCAACAGCTCTATACCCGCCTGATATTTGGCGAAGCGTTCACTTAGGTTTTTTTCAAAGAGTTCTTTATCTTGTGGACGATTCCGCATCCGTGCATAACAGTTATGTGGGCTGACATTGAGAAAAATTGTCAAATCGGGTCGGCGTGCCCATTGATTGATGTTATAGACATCCTCCATCGTTAGACCCCCTGCCGACTGATAGACTAATGACGACAGTGTATAGCGGTCAGAAATCATAATGCGCGAAGCTTTGTCATAATCAAGGAACGGGTTAATCACACGAGCGTTATGATCGGCACGATTCAGCGCAAAGGCGAGAGCCAGCGATAATGGTTCGGCTTTGATGCGTTTGGTCAGGGCATCACGGATGAAGATCCCTGCGGCTGATGGATCATGGGGTTCAAATGTGAGAGCGACATGATTGCCGTGGGTTTGTGATAAGGTCGTCCGTAGTTGACGGGTGATGCCAGTTTTACCTGACCCATCCATGCCTTCCACCACAATAAATAAGCTCTCTTTTGTCATGCCCATCTCACCCTGTTGACTGACTTGATACAGATGATAAGGATAGCGTCTGTGGTGTCAGATGACAAGCGAAGACAGGTTAAATTTCGTTAACCCACAACACACAATCGCGTTCAACAATTAAGTAGACGGTCATATGTATTTGGATTTCTTGACCTCAAAATTGAATTCATCATCCCCTCCCCAAACCTCTCCCCGACGCATCAAGGAGGGGCTTTTAAGTCTCCATACGTAGTGGGTAGATTTAGTGGGAGGTATTTTTCTAGTTTCTTTTGACCACTTACTTTTAATCCCAACCATAAATTTCGAGTGTGGTTTTACCCGACCGTAATTGGCGCACGATGTCTTCTTCTTTTTCTTCGCGTTGGATACCGTTTGTAATCGCTTCTTCGACACGATCCGCTGGAATCACGACAACACCATCACGATCGCCAACGATATAATCGCCGGACTTGATGTATACGTCTCCGATGAAAAGCGGTTCGTTCAATGTGCCTTTTCCAAATTTGGTTGTACCGCGAATACACAACCCACGCGAAAATATGGGAAATCCTAATTCTTCGATCGGATCAGCATCGCGTACACAGCCATCAATCACCAATCCGACAATACCACGCTCCATAGCAGCAACTGTCAAAATGTCGCCCCAATACCCTGCTTCATAATGTCCTGATACGGATGCAATGAGGATGTCACCAGCTTGCGCCTGCGCCACTGCCATATGTAGGAGCTTATTATCGCCAGCCATTGAGTTAATAGTGAAAGCGCGTCCACATAGTTTCATGGATTGCGAGATGGGTTTAATCGCGGAGGGGAGTGCACCTTGTTTTCCAATTGCTTCGTGCAAAGTTGCTGTCGGGAGTTTCGAGAGTTGTTCGATATATGATTCGGTCATAATCCACCCTTTGTGCTAGTTTTATCCACACATGATACCAAAGGGCGAAAATATAAGGGATGCCCTGAAACATCACGTCAGGGCACGATTATTTAACTCGGTATCAATTGACCGTCATAAATATCACAATTGGGGAATGTATATGAAAAGCCATACCAGCGCGTAAACATCTGCTGTGGACGCTTTACCGCAAGCTTCTCACCATTGCCATCATATAAGAAGCCATTTACAAGTGTGACTCCTGTATCGAAGCGATAGCTGTTGTCCACTTGTAATTCTACGGATTGCGCTTCAATAAAGAACGCATCTGGGGCTTTTGCTATGTCATCGTAGTAGATGAAAAGTGTTTCGTCCTCAATCCGATCGAAAATCCCCTTAGGGTGCGCTTTTATCGCATCCATTGGATAATATCGCCGAACAGCCGTAGTCCATACACCAAGCCCCAAGTCCATTGTTTCACGACGGGTATCGGCTTCACCTACTGTTTTCACAAAATGTGGTGGTAGATTATTTCCCATAAATCGGTGCATAAAGGGTGTTACAAAGTTGAGAAACTTACCACGCAAATCAAGCTTTGAAGACTGTGCTAATTGTGCGTCGGGGTACATTTTTAGCGCTGCTTCCACGGTTGTGTACAGCAAATCATGGTCGGAGTATTCTAAGTTTTTGCCTTTATGATGCCCGAGAACACATTCGCCTGTGATGTGATCCCAATATGAGTTGGTGGGTTTATCCCCAAGTAGCGCCAACCCATTATAAAGACCGCGTGCGGCAAATTCTGTATATTGACCGTCAATAACTGGAATCAAACTGACCCCACTATTGCAAGGCATTCAAAACGACACCATCCACGGTTCGCCATTAATTTTGCCCTGTGCGACATGATGATATGCCATTTGACCTTTGATAAGAGCAAGCGGTTGCGTTGGATGAGCAAGTAGTAAAAGGTCTGTATCTGCTTTAACTTGGTTATGATTGAGTGCATCGTCTAACCGACTTGTCTTGTCCACCACGAGTGGCTTAAACATATCTTCATCTTCTAAAATGGCGCGACTTGTATCAATTTCTTGCATTGGCATGTAACTATCCTATTGCTATGTTATATAAACAGTATACGCAGGAACAACCAAAACATACTATCAAATCATTCATGCAAACTATGAACATTCGTCATGTAAGGAAATGCGAATAACGCACTGTATAATTTATCAAGTGCATAACCAATCCCGAGGTAGAGACGGATGAATCGTCAGCAACTCGCAGCGCAGATTATTATTGTCGGATTATTGCTAGGTATATTTGGCAACATCCTCTTTCACCCCTATTTAACAGATGATTTTGATTTCGATCTTATTCCAATTCTAGGTATCGGGTTCCCGATTTTTGTCACAACAGTTATCGGGGCAGGATTTTTATTGGCGCGACGGTATCGTGTGCCCCTCGGTTTGCGACGTATTTGGTTGGTCGTACCGATCTTGTTCTTTGCGATGATGGTTGCGGTACGTGGCGATTGGGTGATAATGGTCGTGAACATCATGGCTGTGTTCGCGCTCGGTGGGTTGTTGTTGCACTATTTGCCAAAGAAACACTATCTAGATGAAGCGACAACGGTTGAATATTCACTATCCCTTATTGTAGCAGGGGTTGTAAGTGCCGTGATGCCCCCGTTTGAATTGTTATATCTGAGGGGTTGGTTCAAATCGTTGGACTTACGTAAGAGTAAGGGATTTGTCGCGGTTGGACGGGGTTTATTATTGGCAACGCCTGTATTGATTGTTTTTGTCATCTTATTAGGGTCGGCAGATGTTATTTTTGCGGAACGCATTGGCAACATCTTTAGCAATCTTCTACCTAGTAATGCCGAGTCTCTCATCACACAAGTTATCTTCATTGGGATTATCGCTTATGTGATCATCGGTTTGATCGCCTATGGACTTGTACGTGCTGTTGAAGCCATTCACGCTGATACAATCGAACCCCCAAGTGATAGGAACACAACCGAAGCACGTAAGCGTGGTGGTGGATTGGGCATGATCGAAGCAGGTATTATGCTCGGTAGTGTGAATTTGCTGTTTTTGTTCTTCGTATTCATTCAACTGCAATATTTGTTCGGTGGTGAAGAGACTATCGCAGCGGGTTTCACATATGCGACGTATGCACGACGCGGTTTCTTCGAGCTTGTTGCAGTGACGATGCTGGTATTGGCACTGGGTCTATGGCTTGATCGCGCGACGTTAAGGCGCAGTACCATGCATACAACCGTGTTCCGTGGGATGGCGATTGTGATGGTTGCACTCACATTGATTATGCTTGTATCTGCATGGCATCGCATGTCTTTATATGAAATGGCGTTTGGATACACACGCTTGCGCATCTATACGCATATTTTCATGCTAGCTCTGGCGGCGTTGCTCGGTGCATTTCTGTTGCAATTGTTTCGGGTTAAACCAGCGATTTTCTCATTCAGTTTACTGCTTGTGATGATCGCGTATTTGGGTGTCTTGAATTTGTTGAATGTGGAAAACTTCGTTGCTTGGCACAATATCCAACGGGATACAAGCGAGGTCGAGCTTGATATTTGTTATTTGCGCACCTTCTCGGTTGATGCGTTGCCAGCCATGCTCCATCTATACGAAAATGGAGACTCCGCAACAGAAAGACAACATGCACTTTTGTGGATGCAGGAAAAATGGAATACGTTGGATATGCACGATACAAAACCAATCTCGATGCTGAACTTCGCACATCAATCGGCATACACACAATTAGAGTCAATGCGTACTGATTTTCTTGAGCTTAGCAATCCATCCAATGAGTTTAATTGTCGCTATTGGTAGATTTGTATAACTGAAAATCATATCTGCATGAATCGCCTGTGGTTAAAAACCAACAGGCTACTCGGCATTGGGAAACCAGCTAAAGAGGTTGATGTGAGTCGCTTTAGCAACTACTACACTGAGCCAGCGGACTTTTAGTGTCTGATGATTGATGAATATAGTTACAATCGAGAATCATTAAATCTATAGTTATGGGGATACGACTCTCGCATCCCCAATATGATTTTAGTTACATCTGATTGCGATAGGCTTGTCCGACAGCGCTTGCTTGTGAGCTCACGACGCGGATAAGTTCTTGTTCGCTGGTGTTGGCGAAATGACGCAGTTCTGCCATATTGGTCACGCCGACATCTGCCATAGTACGGGCACCATAGTGCTTAAAGGTGTTGAGGTAGAAAACCATCGAGTTGGCTTTTTCCTCGAAGAAGCGATAGCCTGCTTTACCCTCAACATTGCGAGTACGTCCGCCGGGGCGCAGACGTTTACGTGCTAATTCAGGATTGGCGCTTTCGATAATCATTGTCGGGGCGGATGCACTCCCGTGATATGGCATGCAGACTTTGCGTGTTTTATGTTCGAAATAGATGTCGCCTTGTTCGACAACACAATGCGCTAATTGTTGATTGTAGGAGATCAAATCCACACCCATCAAGAACAAATGCCCCATCTGTGAGCCGACACCACCTTCAACCGCAATTGTGACATCATTAAAGCGAGCATCGGTTGTAATCGCGTAGACTTCTTCAAGGGTGGTGACTGCCATACCATTCGTCGCAGAGGTACATTGTCGCCCGCCACCGTGCCCGAAGAATAAGCCATCCACCCGAATAGCTGGATCAATTAATTTGAGGCATTGTTCTTTATCGCTAACTTGCCCGACGAATAATTCAATCTCATCGCCAAATTCGGCACGAATCGCGCCGGCAATTTCGATCACGCGGGGGTCAGAGTTGATGGTATAGATGCGGAACAAACGCACGCCTGCATTTTCGTAGAGGTAGCGTACCGCAGCAACTTCATCGGCGACGTTGCTACACCCGATTGCTGCGCCAATATTGCGGGCAGCACGTTCATAGTTCGCTTGGCTCAATCCGAGCTTCTTGAGGACATCTTTAGCCGCATTAATCACACCTGCTTGACGCTCGATATATCCGGCAAAAATGCTATTGCGGTGCGTGAAAATGGGATGGTGTCCGATGGCTGCTGTTACTAGTACATCACGAAAACCCGAAATAGCAGGCATCGAACCGAACCCAAGCATACTGCGCGGATATTTACCGATCTTATTGAATAAACCAAATTCTGCGCTTAATGTCCGCGAAACATAGGCTTCTGATGAGAGCTTACGATAGCCGAGGTCTTTCCATGAATAGGTACTGGTGCTAAACGGGTTATCATTGATGCCGAGTACCGTCTCGACAGTACGTGACTTTTTGTTGCTTCGCTTGGGAATCACAATGCGACCCCTTTCCATATCTTCTAGTGTTGCGATGACCTCACTATTTTGGGTACTGAGGAAGAAATCAGCGCGTTGCGAGAGGGCTAATGTCCGGCGTTCGGGTCCAAATTGCCAGATGACAGGCGAGCCATTTTTGTTCATCACCAAATTACTACGGTCAACATCGGTCAAGATTAATCCGATACTGCTTGAATTGTGTTTCGGTAAATAGCGTGTGTAATAAATATTTTCTTCAAATTGAATTGGGCGATAATTGGGTGCGGTAAAATCTGTATTTGGTGTATTATCACCTTCAACTGCTTCGAGGGCAAATGCAAAATTTACAGCCCGTTCATCGGTCAATGACTCATAGTCAACACGTTCTAATTCTTGCTGATAGGGTTCGTCGATCATGAAGATACTGTGCCCGAGTTGGAAGGGTGCATCAGCAAGTGCTTCCAATGCTTTGCGGCGCATTGAATAGCTATCTTTTTCTTCATTGCTCATTTCGGCAAAGGTGCGTGTATCGCCCTTCGGCACGAACATATCATCCCAACCGAAGCCGTTTGTCCCACGTAGGCATTCTGCAATTGTTCCTTCGGTGTTACCTTCGCGTACATAGACTTCTTTGCCATCGTAAACAGCAATCAAAATTTTGGCGATCGCCGTCCGGTCACGCCCTTGTAGCCATGTCTCGGCGATCATTCGGCGCATCTCGACATCTTCAGAAAAATCCTTGATATATGTGCCGGGTCGTCCGCCTAACCCACGAATGGCAAGTGATGTTTCTTCGACCAAAATCGGGTTAAATCCGTTGGCTTTATAAGCTTCCATCGCTTTGTGTTTGACGACTTTATGGGGGTCGAGGCTTTGAATTTCTTCGATGTTGAGTTTTTTGCCGACAATTTCGTAATGGCTGAGGATACGGCGGAATTCTTCGAGTTTGTTGCGGTTGGTGGTAGCAACTTCAAAGTAAGGCTGTTCGGTTGTACGCGCCTTGACAACATTAACCACCTCTGGCTCGGTGGCATAGAGTTTTCTGGGCATGTTTGATTTCCATCTCCTAATCTGGACTTATATCTAGATTATGACAGAGGACAGACCTGAATAACAAGTGAGAAATATTAAGATATGGATTTTTCTGTTTAAGCCATGTTTATCGCGTAAACAGTAAGTTAATCACACCCATATTTTTTAGCATCGCTTGCGTCTGTGATTGAATGGTAGCGGCATCGTCAGTCCAATCCGACAATGAGCCATCGAGGTTAATCGCTTGCATGCGCGTGAACCCCATACCTAGTACCTCGCTGAGTGCTTGAATCGGTTCATAGTCAAACGCTTTGAGTGCTTGCGGATTGTATTCCATAATTAGGGCGAGATTTGGGGATTGGGCGATGGTCTGCTTCATACTGCGGAGTGCGCCCATCTCGGCACCTTCAATATCCATTTTGACAAAATCGACCTGTTGGATACCCATCTCCATTAAGCATTTGTCGATGGGGACAGTTTTAACGGTAAATTTCTGCATTTCAAATTCTGACGATTGGCGTGGGGCGACATCAAACTCGCCAATTTGTGCGCGCTGTAAATCCGCCAATGACTCATCATAGTGCAACGATCCACTCGCTGACATCATCAGATAATCATAGAGCTCGGCTGTGCCTTCTTGTTCGGCAACAGCCCGTTGCATCGCGGTCACATTGGGGAATTTTCCAACATTTTGTTGGAGGACAGCATGGGTGCGTGGATGTGGCTCGAAGGCAATTACTTGCCCATTGTCGCCAGCCAGCTCTGCAAATAAACGCGCATAATAGCCAACATGTGCACCAATATCGAGGATGGTCATCCCCGGCTTGACCATCTGCTGGACGTGGGTTGTGGTTTCCAGTTCATGGCGATTGGTCAGCAATTCTAACCGAAACCAAAATGGATCATCAGCAATGGTCTTAAACCCCTTGTTGGCTTCTAATACAGGGATCACCAAATGCGACATCACCCAATGAATGGCAACATGAGCCGGTTTGAATCGTTTGACGGTCTTGCGATATAGTGTCAGGCTGGAATCGAATACGCGCATCATAACTGTTGAACTGCTCCTCCAAAGTACCGTGATAGCCTAACCTACTCGTGCACGATGGTCAATCCTGAAAGCAAGCCAATTCTTTAGCTAACGGTCAACTAACACCCATGCAGGTTCAAGCACATCCGTCCAATCTGGCTCGAGAATATCATCGAGCCCAAACAACAAATACAATGAGCTACGCGATAGTGGCGGTAACATCCATTCTTGAACGTTCATCGGTTGATCAAGTTGTACGGTATAGAGTCGTCCGGGGAATTTTGCTGTTGATTGGAATACAATACGGTTAGGATCCGTCGTCCAAGTCACATGCTGATAAGTATTTTCAGGTTCGGCGATCGCTGTAATCGTCTCTGTAGCGAGGTCAATTTGAAACAGATTCCATTCACGCCCACGATTAGATTCATAAATGAGGGTTGTCCCATCGGGTGACCAGACAGGTAATTGATCCCAGAAGTTATCATCTGTTAGACGAGTCGTATCCTTCGTTGCCAAATCCAGTATATAAATTTCTCCAACTGAATCGTAGGCAATTTGCTTACCATCAGGCGACCACGCAGGACGACCAAATGCAACGTTATTGGCTGTGAGTTGTTGCTGTTCGCCAATTGCTATATCCAACACAAAAAACTGCGAAATATTGACTGGATTGGCTTCATATAGAATTTGGGTGCCGTCCGGTGACCAGTGTGGATGCGAATCGCTGTGGTCATTGTCGGTGAGTTGGCGTAACTCTCGCCCATTTGCTGATAACCAGAACAATTCGCTGTCGCCATCACGGTCGGACACAAACACAAGATCGCGGGTTGTTGGCGACACTGTCACATATTCATCATTATTATCCGACACATGCAACCGTCGTGTCAATTCGCGGTGCATGTCGCTGATATATAATTGGCGTTTACTGAATACGCTCGCAGAATAGACGACTTGTCCCGACACAGGCAGTTGATGAGCCAGCACATATACACCCACACATAAGCCGACCATCACCAATGACATAATAACGCTGAGTTGTGTGATAAGTCGGAGCATAGGAAATCCTGTAGAGTCAGTGACGATACGCGGGTAAACTATGGATAAATTTGTGTTTGATCAGACCCGCGTATGTCAACAATCATTGGTTTGACTGTCTCATACCATGTATGATACGCTGGCGTTTCGTAATATGCATCAATCGTTTCTTGAGATTCAAATACTTCAATCATTGTAAATTGTGTCGGGTCGGCCTCATCTTGGAAGACATCATATCTTAGGTTACCGTCGCTTTGTTGACGTGTTTTGCCATTCGCGATTGTCACATCACGGAATGCATCTATATCACTTTTATTGACTTGGATATGAATCAATACAATAATCAAGATGATTCCTTACTCAAAATTTGCTTCCAAGATTTTCTATTAATGTAAAATCTGGAAAATCTTTAGAGATTATTTGACGGACGAGACATGTCTCGTCCCTACGAATATTTACGTGAATCCTAGTAAGGATAAGGTCTGCATTATCCGTAGATCAACAAAATAATCTTAAAACATACGGGATATTACATAACTTGAAATTGTTATCCCCTCACCAAACCCCTCCAAGACGCATCAAAGAGGGGTTTTAAGTCTCCACATATTTAGTGGGGAAGATTTAGAAGGCGAGATTTTTCCAGTCTCTTTTGGCCACTTACTTAAATTCCGTACAATTACGACAATCCAATCTCTTTAGCACATGTGTGATAAATATCGAGCACTTGATTGATAGTCTCGTCTGTCAAAATTGGTGGTACTGTCATTATGATAGACCGTTCGGTAAGGTCTTCCATCACAGGTAAAACACCTTTTTCGTATGAAATCTCGGTATGGAATTCATTGAGTGGGTCTGTCCATGGGCGACCAGATGAATGCACAGAATTCTTGTTAACTAAGCTGGTAATTTCCCAGTGTAAATGTAATCCCCAATCGGCTACGCGAATGTTACTTGCGCCACTCGGACCAGGTCGTACCCCTTCGGCGCGGGTCCGTGCAACCAGTTCTTTAGCAATTTCGGCTGATGGCAAGGTAAATAACACAAAGGGTCCGCTGTCTCCTTGAGGATCAGGGCGGCGACGTGGCGTTACACCATTAATTTCTGAAAGCCCATCATATAATTTATGATTGCGGGCGCGCATAGCAGACGTAATTTGATCTAGTTTTTTGACTTGTTCAAAAGCAATCGATGCTGAGACCTCGCTCATATGGACACCTTGTCCCCATGATTGCACATCACTATTCGGATCAAATTTACCTTCCGCGTTCCGTGAATACCCCAAATGATGAAACGCCCAACTCCGTTTGCCCAACATCTCATCATCGCTAACTACAACACCACCTTCACCAGTGGTTATATTTTTATTGACCTGAAAGCTAAATGTAGCAATGTCACCGAAGCTACCCAAAAATTGTCCTTGATAGCGTCCACCATTCGCCTGTGCGACATCCTCGATTAAAGTGACGTTATGACGCTTGCAGATGTCTACGATTCGATCGACTTCACCGCATGCGCCGTTCATATGAACGAGCAAGACAGCTTTGGTACGCTCATTAATTTTTTGCTCTAGATCATCAGGATCCATGGTAAAGGTGTCGTTAATATCGACGAGGCGTGGAATTGCTCCAGCACGAATCACAGCCGATGGACATGACATCCAAAAATAACCTGGAATCAAGACTTCATCGCCAGGTCCAATATCAGCCGTCATCATCGCAGTTGATAGTGCAGTCGTTCCACTGCTTACGAGTACCGCATTTTTGCGTCCGAGGCGCTCACGAAAGAGATCTTCAACACGGTTGGCATAGCCTTGTACATCATGACCAAAGTAACGGTAGGGGCTTCGGCTTCTGAGCACCTTACCGACAGATTCCATTTCTTCTTCACCCATAAAATAGGTTCCGGGCCATTCATAGGGCCATAATGGTGGTTTTTGTGACTCATTATTCATTGTTCATCCCTTTGCAATAATTTCTTTAAGTATGGGTCTATGTTACCGCATTTGGAGTGTTTATGCCGTTGGACAGTTTGGTAGTTTGATCTTTTAGTTAATGAATTTTAATGTGTTTCGCTTGCTAAATTTAATGCTAGGCGATATTGTCTAGGCACCTTATATAGTGTTTACGTAAAGGAAATAATCATGGCAAAACTTACGATACAAGATTTGGGTACTTTTGATGTAGAAGATGGCAAACGCCTTGTACTTGCAATCGAAGAAAATGGGTCGGATATTTTGCACCGTTGTGGCGGTTATGCTGGATGTACTACATGTCGCGTTGAGTTCTCTGACGGCGAACCCGATAAAATGACCGTTGCTGAACGGGATAAACTTCAGGAACAAGGTAATCTTGGTAAGTTCCGCCTCAGTTGCCAGATTCTGTGTGATCAAGATATGACAGTCACCCCTTTAATGACACTATCTTCAACAGAGATGGATGATGCTGGTTCAACTCCTAAAGATGACATAACGCCAGATCCAGAATGGATCGATGTTCCAGATGCTTAATTTGCATCATCGATTGTTAGATTAAAACAACGAGCAAGCTAAACGCCTATGATGAGGTGTCTAACTTGCTCCTACACTCATTCCTATCAAGTAAAGCAAATACCCTTGTAAACCTAAACAAGTTACCTATGCGTAAATCGCCTGTGGTTAAAAACCGATAGGCTAATGGACATTGGTAAACCAGCTAAAGAAGTTCATAAGATCCCTTTTAACGGGCTTTCGATGCCCTAATCCCAATTTACTACAATGCCACACGTTTAACAGGTTTAAAGCCCTCTCCATAAGCTGTATGACCAACACCGATAACAACAAATGCGTTTGGGTCGACTGTACTGACAGCATCTTTAAGTTCGCGTACTTGTGAGCGCCCAATCGTAACATAGAGCATGGTGCGGTCTTCCCCTGTATATTGTCCGGTGACCGTCCAACCGGTTGCGCCGCGTTGCAAATCATCAAAAATAATCTTGACGATTGGTTCAGGGGTTTTCGTAATAATCACAGCTGTTCGGACAACACTCGGTCCTTCCATGATGTAATCGGTCGCAACGCCACCAACGAACAATGTAATCGTCGCATAGAGTGCACCCTCCCAACCATAAACCAGCCCTGCCATGATAATCACAGCCGCATCTACATAGAGAAAGGTTGTACTCATTGGGGTTCCGATGCGACGTTGTAGAATTAAAGCGAGTGTTGATGTACCGCCAAATGTCGCCCCCGCACGGAAAACCATCCCGCCACTAATACCACCGACAATCCCACCAAACAAGGCATTCAACATGCGGTCACTGCTAATCCCACCTGCTGGAACATACGGTGCTAGCATATCTAACATTACTGAGTACAAGAGAATAACCAATAAACTCCGCATGATGACCCGCGCGCCATTGGGTAACATAAAATAACCTAGAATTTGTATCGGAATATTTAATACAAATACCATGATACCAATCGGTGTTCCGATTAATTCTTCCAAAAACATGGCGATGCCTGTCACGCCTGTAGATGCAATATCAAGTGGTTCAAGAAAAACAACCACCGAGATTGCCCCAATAAAAACCCCGATGATCATCAATGCATAACGCAAGATGAAATCTCGTATCTGTGTGACCAAGATAAACTCCCTATTCTTCGCTAGATGCAAAAAGCCTGCGACAGTCTACACGACGGTAACGGACAATCCTAGTGGCGACATTTTTCAGTTTATTTGGCTTTTTTCAGATGGGCTATAAACCAGAAAATCACACTATTTTTTATAGAGGCTTAACACTGTTCTACATAGTAGAACAAAGCATTGAGCGATTTTTCTTCACAAACGAATAAAAATTATGTACACTGGATTAACAAGAAATAATAGGAGGATGAGCGAAGCAATGGTTGTAGCATATCAAGACATTATTCGACAAATAGAAACGCTGTCGTTCAAAGCCTTGCCAGCGCTAGAAACACGTTATTACGATGGTTGGCTTATACGATATGCCAATGGTTATACCAAACGCGCCAACTCTGTGAATCCAGTTTATGCCTCACATGAAGATACTGACCTTAAAATTAGTCGATGCGAAGCATTTTATACCCGCAAGAAGTTGCCGACTATTTTTAAGATGACCGATAATATTTACCCACAAGAACTCGATGCGATTCTTGAGAGTAAACAATATCAAAAAGCATCTGAAACAGGTGTCTATACCTTGCCATTGGAGCGTCGTGGCAGTTTAGCTGCAGACGTCAATATTAAATCCAAACTGACGGATCAATGGCTCACGACATTCATCAAAATGAATCATATTGATGAAGAAAAGCACAAGACACTAAAGCAAATGTTCAATCTAATTCCAACACGTTGTGGATTTCTCCGTCTGATGGATGGCAATACCGTCGTCGGGGTCGCGTTAGGGGTTATTGACAAAAATTGGATGGGCATTTTTGATGTGGCTGTTCATCAAGATCATCGTGGTAAAGGGCATGGGCGTACCATTATGGATGCCTTACTCAATTGGGGCATGACACAGCAAGCAGACACAGCTTACTTGCAATTACAATGCGATAATGCAGTTGCTAAAAATCTATATATGTCGCTAGGATTCACTGAGCAATATCGTTATTGGTATCGCGTCAAAGATTTTACATAAAAATTAACCTGTAAATATACGTAAAAAGTGTGTAACTTTTCCTTCACGGGTAATATTTTCGCTGTAAACTATAGGGTGAAATATCACGACTCATGAAGGAGATAAGTTGTTGCGCTACTTGATATTGATACTTGTTTTATTCTCAACCCAGTTAATTTTTGCCCAAAATACAGATGAACGTGATGTATCGACCATTACTGATGTGCGTATAAACGCAAGCGAAGGGGTCGATTATTTGCCTATTGTCTACGATGAAGATTTGTCGGCAGTTGCAGATACGATTGCACAACGTATCGTTGATGGCGAGGAGCTAGAAAGTGAAGCCATCACCCAGACACTAGACGATGCTGGTTATCGCATCAATGATTATGGCGGTGCATGGGGAACAACATTTGACACCTTCGATCAACTCACAGCCACCATAGCCGAGCGTTATGAAGAGATGATTTTGACTGAAACAATCACGCATTTTGCGCTTGGTTTTGTCGAAGGAACAGATATTAACGGCTATGTATTTATTGCTGTATCCTTCAACACCTGTGAAGTCTTTGAAGAAGATGAAGATTTTGAATTACAGGTTGAACAAGGTGAAGAATTTTTAGAGTTACTCAACGAAGCGCGTGCCGAAGACGAGTTAGCCCCGCTAACATTAGATATTGATCTGTTACATAATGCAGCCCGTTTGTATTCCGATGATATGCTGAAATATGGCTACCCGACAAAACGTGTTGGTGGTATCCCCCATATTGGCGCAGATGGTTCGACTGCCAACGACCGTGTTGCGGGAGAGGGCTACGAAGCTAACATTGTGCGCGAAAATATCCTCTCGCGTTGGACACTCTCGGCTGATGGTGCATTTGACCAATGGTGGAATTCACCATCACATAAAGCCAATATGATGGCAAATGACGTTAGTGTGATGGCGCTTGCATGGACATGTGATGAGGAAACAGGTGAATTCTATTATACGCAGGTATTCGCTGAGCCATTTGTCGCCACGAGCACCGAGGTTATTGCGACATCGATTATGGCGAATTTGAATGCAGAACGTGTTAATTTTGGTGAAGCTATTTTGCAACCGAATACAACACTATCGACGTTTGCCGATGGATTAGCAGCATATATCTACGAGAATAGCCGCTTTCCAACTGGTATGTGGGACGACCTTGAAGTGAGCTATGCGTATCAGACCGTTTATGCGACATCGGCTGGTACAACTGGTGATCCAATCGAAACGACAACATATCTACTCGAAACTTATCCCAACGAGTTACTCAGTAGTGACTTCACAGAGGTCGGCGTTGGTGTCTTTTTTGATGATGTCGACAATTTCTACTGGCATGTGTTGATTCTAGCCACACCCCAATAAGCAAATCAAAAGGGCGGGAAATCAAATACCGCCCTCATCATGTTTATTCTGCCATTTCATCGGGTTGTTGCGCTAACCACTCCGATTTTTCTACCACTTTACCATTGGTGACTTCTGTACTTGATACTCGTCGGTTTTTGTCGAAGAACACTTCTAATTCTGCTTGGAAGGGGCAACGATGCCCACTTGCCATCTTGCGTACATAGAATCCATCGCCATCATCCATCCGTGATAAGTCATTCATCGGATCAACCCGCACACGTAAAATTTCTTGGCACATTTTTGGCTGGACATAAAAGTAAACCCCACGATCATCGGATCGTGCGCCACCGCCACCACCACTAAAGAGCTTCTTCAAAAAATCCATCTGTTACCCCAATATCTCTATTTACATGATCGCTTTGATTGTCTCTATGAGGTGGATTGTTTTCAAGGGTATTCAAGTTGTGTCTATGATGTTGCATGTTCTGCTTCAATCTTCTGATGTGATCATCGCTCTGAGCTAAAAGCCTCCGAGCTACATTGATTTGTAAACCTCGTAAACGAGGCTCTTCTCAACTGTTTTAGAGGATAATTCACATCTTTAAAATAAGTCTATTTGCGCCATATAATGACATAGACTAAAATAGAACAAATAATCTAATCCAGTTAAAGGGATGTCTATGACAGCAGATATGTTTCGTCATGTATATGACTATCATTTTGCAGAAAATCGTGCCATTTGGGATCAGCACATTGTCCCATTATCACAGGAGCATTTTATACAACCACTTACGTATTCTGTCGGCTCAATCCGTAATCATGTTGTGCATATGATGGATGTCGATGATGCGTGGTTTAGTGATTTGCGGGGGGATACATTTGAAGGGATGAATAACCCTGAGACCTTAAGTGATCGTGACAAAATTCGTACTGAATGGGATACGGTCGAAATAAAAATGCGTGAGTATCTCAAAACGTTAACGGATGACATGCTCATAACACAACCGTTCAGTGGTGAAGATAAAGATTTGTATGTGTGGCAGGCATTGTGGCAAGTTGCCAATCACGGCACCGATCATCGGGCGCAATTATTGCGCTTACTGCATGATTGTGGTGCGGATACCAAATCACAAGATTATGTCTTTTATGCTTATGATAATCCGTTCAAGTTGTCTGATTCCCATTCGTAGCGGTTGATGACACCAGATTGAACAACAAACTTTTCCCAATCGGTTAACGGCAATGTTGTCATCATATGACACACTTTCGGCATGTCGCAATCTCGATATACTTGGATAAAGTTTGTATGCCGATGAAACAAATGAGGCTGAGTGAATGAACAAATCTAATGAAGCTTTTTCTCTAATTTATCACCAGAATATCGAGTTTATTTCAGGCATTATGCTTCAACCTGCAGAAGAACAGGAAATTTGTAAAAATATTGCCTACCGGTTAGGCGTACCTTATCCATACTCTGTCTTTAAAATGATCATCTATACATCAATTGCAGTCGTAATAACGAGCTTGCTTGTTATTTTAGCCCTCTTACCGATGATTGCGATCTTGTCTGCTTCTGTGGTTGGCTTTCAACTAGTTATTTTTCTCTTTGTGGGATTGGTTGCTATTATCATAGCCAGTTTAATTGTTTACCGAACAATCAAAATGTTGCTAGCTCCCCCAGATATTGTTGAAGCGACATATCAAAATATGGTAAAGCAACATAAGATTGTACATGGAGAAATAGACACAATTAAACAATCAGGAAAGGAAACAGCAATATACTATACTATAGAAGGACATAGTAACAATTTCACGTATGTAACGAAAAATTTTGGTTCACATGTGAAATTGAATTCACGTATATATATTCTATATCTAGACGACAAAATCCACGCCATATTGTAATTTTTAATTGAAAGATACTAGAAAGACAATAGAGGCTTTTTGAATGATATTCCACATAATCATCATATTGGTAGTTTTTACTACATTTATAATTGGGGTGATTAGTATAGAAACATCAATAATTATACAGGCCTTCCCTCAAAAATACATTGATAAGGAAACTTTATCTAGTATATTGCGAAAAAGCTCTCTTAGTTTCATCCATTTAGATTATGAAGGTTTTAACAATAACAAAATAAGAGTATATTTTTCTGAAAGTTTTATACCAAAAGGTATATTTCTTATTTTAATACCTTATATAATTACTTTTATAATTATAATATCAACAGACAACATTTATTATAGATTGATCTATATGTTACTTTTTATCTCAGCTAATTATGCACTTTATAAAACAATAAAAATCTACTTTTTTATACAAAATACGTATAGTTAAACCTCTTTTTTAGATAAGAAATAGTCTTCGAGTTTTAGCTCAAGCATACAATTATTGTCAAGTACCCAATTTATGAAAGCCATTGTCTGAGATTAATATAGGGGAATAGGCAATATTAGCGGGTGTTTTATCATTGGTACAATAGAAAAGGTAGCTAAAAATCATAATTGGGGAATTGCTAAATGATCAATTTTGTTCAGACAATGTGGGATTACAATTATTGGGCACATCATAAGTTATGGAACTGTATTCAGACTATCTCCAATGATGATTTTGTAAGGAATGTGCCATACTCTATTGGGTCAATTCATATACAGGTTGTCCATGTTATGTGGGCAGAAAATGTGTGGTATGAACGTCTGCATGGTGGTATACGTCCAACATTTACTGCAAAAGATTATCCAACACGATCTGGGATCCGAGAGAAATGGGATCAAATTGAAAATAACTGGCGCATTTATATAAATAATCTGACAACTCAGGAACTTGATCGCAAGATTGATGTTACTCCACTCAATGGATCATCTTACACTTTAAGTGTTGTTGAAATGTTATTACATGCTGTTAATCATGGAACCAATCATCGAGCACAAATGCTTCAGATCATTCACGGTTACGGCGGTGAAACATTCGAACAAGATTTATCATTTTATTATCGTGAGCGTCAAGCATCCAATTGATAAAATATCTCATAATAGTCTGATTTATCATTATAAAGCTCAAGATGTTTTCACTGAAGCGGTTTATGAAGGTTCATTTACTACAAAGAATATAGATAAATTTGAAGCTGGTGAGCAGGTATATGTAGTTCACATACATAATGTGTTATCCATCATACTATAAAATAACACATCTAATTATATGCAAAGGTATCTAAGGCAATTCCGGTGTTGTCATGTTATAGTGTGCCTATAAATTTAGATCATGATAATGGGAGACAAATCGCATGAAAATAGCACTCGCTGCCGACCATGCTGGATACCAACTCAAGCAAGGGCTTATAAATTATCTGACAGAAAAAGGGGTTGAGGTCGTTGACCTTGGTGTCGATAGTGATGCGACCCGTGCGGACTATCCGGCAGTTGCCAAAACACTCGGTACAGCCATTCAAAATGGTGAGGCTGAACGTGGGATTTTAGTGTGTGGGAGTGGGGTTGGTGCATCGGTTGCAGCCAACAAAATGAAAGGAATTTATGCTGCGATTTGCCATGATGCGTATAGTGCGGCACAGGGTGTCGAGCATGACAAAATGAATGTGTTGTGTCTTGGTGGGCGGATTATCGGTGTGGCGCTGGCAGAGAAATTAGCCGATGCGTTTATTGGCGCAGAGTTTAATACTGAGCAAGAACGGTATCAGCGTCGTTTTGATATGATCCAAGATATGGAAAACGAAAACTAAATCCGTTCTAAAATAATCGCCCTGCTTGGTTATACAGGGCGACTATGCTTATACATTGTAAATGTCGTCGTCTTCGTTTTTGCGCTTCATGTTATCTTCGTATTTGTCCATCTTGGGGCGATAGCGTCCACCGAAGAACATAAATAGTCCCATACCGATGAGAATCACGGGTAACAGCTGCCAGAGTGATCCGGCAATGCCACCAACAAGTCCGGGTAGCCCAAAGACAATCCCGATACCGATCAGCCATAATGCACCGCTTGCGCTCATCATCGGTTTGCCCTCTGCCATTGTCCGTGCGAGGATCGATGCTGCCATGACGAACATAATGCCCGGCCACCACCATCCAGTCAGGAATAACATACCAAGCCCGACGAGGAATACACCCCCACCAATCTGTGCAGCATTTTCATTTTTATTAAAGTCCACTTCATCATCTCCCAAGGTTCTATTTGCGTATCTATAATGCTATACGCAAAAATCGGATTTAGGTTGCAAAAATATGGAGAGAGATTGCTGATGTGTAAGGGTGGAATTAACTCAGTTCCACCCTTACAGAAGTTCGCAGTGTGATGTGTTTAGCTACTTTGTGTCAAGATGTTTGCGCGGGCCTCGAGTGCAGGCTCAAAGTTCGGGTTGAAGTTAATAGCAGCGTTGTAATTTTGGAGCGCGAGATCTGTTTCGCCACGTCCTTCACGTGCCATACCGAGGTAGTACCATGTCTCTTCGACGAAATGTCCACCGCCATCGTTTTGATTTTGACGCGCGATACGGATCATGTCGTCGTAGCGTCCAGTGTTGAAATAGGCTTCATAGGGTCCGAATTGATACCACATCATGCGCCACGGTAAGCCAAGGCTAATGGCTTGATCATATGCTTGAGCGGCGGCATCCCACATGCCGAGTTCGACAAAGTTTGTACCCATATTAAACCATGCATGCGGATCGGTTGGGTCGGCAGTGGCTTCGGCACGCGCAATTTCTAGAGATAAGACATGATTTTGCCATTCATCGCCATTGTCACCGAGTAGTTCCATAATTTCAGCTTCACGGTCGGATGTATACATGACGATGTAGGTATAGTTGAAGTGTTGCCATTTTTCTAAAACTTCGTCGTAGGTGTAGTTCTGTGGACCGATAAAACTATCCATCGTCATAAACACACCAACACTATCATCGTAGCCGTTTAACAACAGATAGTGCCCCATCCAATCATAGCCTTCAGGTGTATAACCTTTTTCGATGATGACAGGAAAATTGTTTGAAATGAGTGTCTTGGCTATTTCGGCAGTTCCACCAGAACGAACCAGTGCGTACACGGCAATTTCTGGGACTTGCGTGTTTACAAATTCTGCCATTTGCCATGGGCTGACATTTTTGTCTTCGCGGTCGGGTTTGAGCCATGTGGCGGCGCGGTTCTGGTCGTTGGTATACCCGAAGTGTACTAACGCATTTGTGAGGGTTGCAGGACCGCAGTTGTTCCACCCCTGGAATTCATTACCGATTGTGTTGATACGGAATGCTGTTGGTAAAGGAACTGCTTCAGCTTCGTCTTGTGCCAATGCACCCCCGACACCTGCCATTAAGCTGATCACTAGCAAGATGATTACCGTTTTTACTCGAAACATAAATTGATTCCTCAATAGACTTCCACTCTAGTACCGCCATTATACACAGGTTTAGTCTTTCGTGATTGGATGGAAACCATACGTTTACCTGACGATCGTGTGACGCTGTGACCCTACCATCAATTTCTTGCCAATGTATGACATCAGGTTCGCAAATGATAATCTGCGAAATCTAGATAGCATTGCCAATCGAAAGCGGTGACATCATGTTCACCTGTGCGGATGTGATAACCAATTGTGCCCATGCTCGGTTGATTTAATATGGGTTGTTCGGTTGCGGTTAGTCCCTCTTTGCCATAGAGATGATAGACGAGATTGGCATGGTATCCCCCTAAAAATTCACCATAGGGGTCTGCCCATAAGTCATCCTCGGCACTGGCGATATAAACAGGGCGTGGCGCCATGAGCGTAATCAGGGTGTGTTGATCGATGGGTAAATCTGATTCTTTGCCGTTATATTGATGGAAGTCTTTGCAGAGCCAGCGCGACCAATTGGTGTTGATAGCTTCGACAGTTTCGCCAAAGGCACGTCGCGATAGTGCCGCCCCCATACAACCTGAATTATTGGAGACGGCGAGTGCACAACGGTCATCTTGTACCCCTGCCCACAAGGCCGCTTTACCGAGGCGCGAATGTCCCATCAGCATAATACGATTCACTGATGATTCATGTGTAAGTAGATAATCCATCGCGCGACGTAAGCCCCACGCCCACGCGCCGATTGCACCCCACTGATTTGGTTCGGGTTGTGTTTGACCGTCTTTGTAGAAATAAGAGAAAATGTTGCCGTCATACCCGTCTTTTAGATCGGTCGTGATGTCGGCATGATAGATCGTCGCAAGCCCATATCCCCTCGACAGAATCTGTTCAAGTGACCAAAGACTTGCCTTTGCTCCGCGTCCGATTTCGTCATCACTATTGTGTCGCTCCCATCCTGATGAGATGAGAATACTGTCATCAGGTTCGAGTGAGTGGTTGCCGTTAAAATTTAAGCCAAGGAATATATCAACAGGTGCAAACGCTCCGACAGGTAGATACAGTGACATCAGCATAGTTGGCGATGATTCACTATTTAGCAGTGGGACGGTAATTTGTCTACGCACCCCGAGTGCATCAAATACGATGTGTTCGACAACATGTGATGTTCGGTCGATGGTATCGGGCAAAGGCGGCGCTTGTCCATAAATTTGTTCCTCAAAGATGCTGAGTAGATGCGGGCGTTGCTCCGATTCCCATGCGTCAATTGTTTTGATGATCGTGCCATCATCACGTAGGAGCGGGTCGGGTAATGTGTAATCAGGTACGTTGGATTCGTCGTAATTTACATCGGGCATGAGTGATTCATTTCCTTGGATTGTTATGGGATGAAAATCTCGCAGATTGTATCGGTTGTTGAGCAAGTCGCGATGACGGCCCCGTTATTGATCACGTCAAATTCAGGTGCGCCAATCCAGAATAATGTGCTTCCACTGGTTAGTTGTAAGGCGCGTAATTCGCCACAAATTGCAGGGGGTTGTTGACTGGCACTGTTGACATCACGCATACGCAAACAATTATTGGGCGGGAATGTTTGGACTAATCCAACGCCCCAACTTTCAACATCCCATCGTCCACTGGTGCTCTGGAAACTGACTGTGTCCAGCGCAAGGGTTTGCGCGCTCTGGTTATAGATGGTGAATGAAATTTCATCATAGATGAGTTGGATGTTGGGTGGTTGTGACTGGGTAGCGGTAGGCATCGGAGTTGGCTCAGCTTCGGTTGGTGCAATCGTTGGTGGGATGGCGGTGGGTGTTGCTGATGGCGAATCGGTCGGGATTACTTCGGTAGACGTCGGTGCGGTGGTTTCTGCTGGCATATCGGTTGCAGTTGGTTCAACAGCGGCAGCCTCGATGGTTGGTTCGGCTTCGGTCGGCACAGTTGTTATTGGCGATTCTTGAAGCGGCGCTGCAGGTGTGTTGTTGTTTAATACGGTCGGTGCAACAGCTAGAAATATAGCAACAAAACTCGTGATTAATGCCGCAACCACCTGCGGACTTTTGAATGTTTCTTTCATCATCATCCCCATAAACACAATAGCTGGATAAACAGTTTAAGCATAACATGAACCCATTCATTTGGGGGTTTAAATAGTTGAAATCTCAAAAAGGTAATTTATAACCACAAAGACACATAGGGCACGAAGAAAAGCTAAGAATTAGATAAATTCGCATACAATAGAATTCAGAGCATATCACAAGTATTGAGTAGACGATGACAAAAGTATCTATCGAGGAATTTATCAAAACAGGTCAATTTGGTGAAATCAAATTAGGTCTGACCCGCCACGAGGTAATTGAAATTTTGGGAGATCCATCCAATTGGGGCGGTCACAAGTATTTTATGCAAGCAGGTATTTGGGTATATGGGTTATTTGAGTTTCATTTTGAAGCAAAAAAGACAGATAGCAATCTACATATGATTTTTACAGATCATATTAGTGATGAGAGCATTATCCGAGATGACTACGATGTGGGTTGGGGCAGATTCTATCCGCTACCAACCATGCCAGATGTAATTCGTCATCTCAATGCAGAAGGACTTACTTACACAACTAGCAAATCATTTGAACAACTCATCATAACAATTAGCACATCAAATGTGAAACTCTCGTTTAACGATGAAAGCCTATTATTACAAGCGCTTAATGTAAGCAATTTTCGCGAAAGTAAAATTACACATAAACAAACAACTGTCTTGTTACCTATTGATGTTTATGACAAAGCCAAACATATTGCTGAATCGAAGAATATTAAAATCTCCCAACTATGTTCTAAGTGGTTGACAGAGTATATACAAAATATCGATGAATAGACCTGGCATCGTTTCACTTTCTACAAGGTAATTGACGATGTTTGGCAGTCATTGGCAGTGTTTTTCATATATCTAGCAGGTGATTTTACAGTACGGTCGTAATGTCTAATCTCAAAAACCAAAGGATAACATTATGACCCAACGTATTATCATTGTTCTATTTGTACTTGTCGGTATTGTGAATTTCTTACCTATAATTGGCCTTTTAGGTGCATCGCGATTACAGTCGTTATATGATGTACAGTTAACTGATCCGAATCTAATTTTGCTCATGCGACACCGAGCAATCCTCTTCGGCATTATTGGTGGTTACATTATCTGGTCTGCGTTCAATCCTGAGCTAAGATTGTCCGCCACAGTTATCGGACTGGTTAGTATGGTGTCATTTATCATCTTAATTTTAGGTGAGCCGTCACATAATCCGCAATTACGACAAATCTTCATTATCGATATTGTGGCGACGATTATTCTTGTGATTGCGTTCGCTCTAGATTTCCTACGAATACAGATGACATAAAAACATAGCCCTCTGTATTGGACGTGTGCTAAAATTCAAGCAACAGTCTGAATATGATCCACAATGTGCCTTCGTGCCGTTGTGGTTATTTGATTAGAGGAAAATTCTATGCCGAAAATAGCCGAATTGTTTAAGACAATGGAATATGGACCTGCCCCTGAATCGCCTGCCAGTGCTGATGCGTGGTTAGAGGCGCATAATCGCCAATTTGATTTGTTTATCAATAACAAGTGGGAAGCACCAGGCGATGCAAGTTATCTCACTGTACGTAATCCGGCGACGGGTCAAGAAATTGCGAAAGTCGCTGATGCCAAAGCGAAGGACATCGACAAAGCGGTAAAATCTGCCCGTAAAGCCTATAAGTCATGGTCGGGTTTGAGCCCACATCAACGGGCGCGTCATTTGTATGCTATTGCCCGCAATATCCAAAAGCATCAACGGTTGTTGGCGGTGGTTGAGACACTCGATAACGGCAAATCGATCCGTGAGTCGCGTGACATTGATATTCCGTTGGTGGCGCGTCATTTTTATCATCATGCCGGTTGGGCGCAATTGATGGATACAGAATTGCGCGATTATCAGTCGGTTGGCGTGGTCGGTCAGGTGATTCCGTGGAATTTCCCGCTATTGATGTTGGCTTGGAAAATTGCGCCCGCGATTGCGATGGGCAACACAGTTGTGATTAAACCCGCACCCTATACCCCACTATCAGCACTATTATTTGCGGAGATTATCGCTGAGGCTGGCTTGCCGGAAGGCGTTGTTAATATTGTGACGGGTGGCGATGAAGCGGGTGAGAGCATCACAGCGCATCCTGATTTTGACAAAATCGCGTTTACTGGCTCGACAGGTGTCGGACGGATTATCCGCAAAGTAACGGCGGGCACAGGCAAAAAAATATCGCTCGAATTGGGTGGTAAGTCGCCGTTTATCGTGTATGACGATGCGGATTTAGATGGCGCGGTCGAAGGATTGGTTGATGCGATCTGGTTTAATCAGGGGCAAGTGTGTTGTGCGGGGTCACGTTTGTTGGTACAGGAAAACATCGCCGATAAATTCATCCAGAAAGTAAAGACCCGTATGGCACGGTTACGCTCAGGTGATTCGCTGGATAAGAGCATCGACATTGGTGCAGTGGTTGATCCTGTGCAATATGAGACGATTGATAATTGGGTCAAGAAAGGGTTAGCTGAGGGCGCGGACATCTATCAACCGGAGATGAATCTACCCGATAACGGTTGTTATTATCCGCCAACGCTTTTGACAAATGTCGCGGCATCGGCAACAGTCGCACAAGAAGAAATTTTCGGTCCGGTGCTCGTCGCAATGAGCTTCCGCACACCATCAGAAGCGATTTCGCTCGGCAATAATACACGTTATGGTTTGGCGGCTTCGATCTGGAGTGAGAATATCAGCCTCGCGTTGGATACCGCAAGGAAGATCAAAGCAGGTAGTGTGTGGGTCAATTGCACGAATATGTTTGATGCCGCGTCGGGCTTTGGTGGGTATCGAGAGAGTGGCTTTGGGCGTGAAGGCGGTAAAGAAGGCATCTTTGAATATCTGCGTCCGAAGTGGATGAAACGCCCGCAACCCAAGCTTGGGGATGCACCCGAAAGCTGGGGTGGTAATGTCCCGCCAGCGCCAATTGGGTTGGGTGCAGCTAAATCAAATGGTGTTCAACTTGATCGTACACCGAAGCTATATATTGGTGGTGGGCAAAAACGCCCTGACGGTAATTATACCCGCGCGGTTACGTCACCTGATGGCAAGCTCATCGGTCAAGTTGGGGATGGCAATCGTAAAGATGTGCGTAATGCGGTTGAAGCGGCACATAAAGCCAAAAACTGGGCATATTATTCACCGCATAATCGTGCACAAATTTTGTATTATATTGCAGAGAATTTATCAGCACGGCACGAAGAATTTGCGCAACGCATCGCGGATATGACCAATGTGAAACTTGATAAAGCGCGTCAAGAAGTTGATTTGTCGATTGACCGTCTGTTCCATTGGGCGGCATTTGCGGATAAATCTGGCGGTACAGTACAAGAAACAACTCTGCGCGGATTAGTTACAGCCATTCATGAACCGATCGGTGTGATTGGGATTGCATGCCCTGATGAATCACCTCTACTCGGATTTGTATCGTTAATTGCCCCGGCCATCTCGCGTGGTAATACTGTGATTTGTATCCCATCTGAAAAATATCCACTGAGTGCAACTGATTTGTATCAGGTGTTTGATACATCCGATTTGCCTGCGGGCGTCGTCAACATTATCACAGGTACACGTGACCATCTCGTAAAAACACTGGTCGAACATGATGATGTCGATAGTTTGTGGTACTTCGGGGATGCGGAGGGGAGCCGTCAAGTTGAGGAACGCTCGGCATTTAATATGAAGCGCACGTGGGTCAATTATGGTGAATCCCGTGATTGGTCAGATAAAGAACAAGGCGCGGGTGAAGAGTTTATCCACGAGTCGATTCAGGTGAAAAATATCTGGGTGCCGACGGGGGCATAAACCTCTGATCAGTCGCCGACATTTTAATCTTTAACATAGAACTCGCTAGTACACAACTTCTGTATACCAGCGAGTTTTTGCTATTATGAATTATCGTCGGTTGGCGATATTTTGTCGGAGTTGGTTACGTAATGTCACTAACTCTGGATAGTTATAGAAAAATGCAATTTTCTGGTCGGCACCGGTATTGCCTGAGGGGCGGTCTTGTAAGACAAATGCGGTAAAACTCTCGGCGATGTCTTCGGCAACATTGGTTCGGGCATAGTCCGATACAAAGTCCGCCGGATTTGATGATTCACCGCTTGCCCAAAATTGGCTGTTAAATTGGTTGATGTATGATGTCGGTTGTGAACAGCCTTCTTGAAGATCAAGGGTCGAACAGGTGGTCGCATCGTCATCGACTTGTGCGGTATTTAATGTGACGATATGCGCGAGTTCATGAATAATTGTATGGGTTAATTCTGCCGGATTATTGAGATCATCGGTGTTGAGACCGAGTACAAATTTTGATGGGTCGTTCTCATCAATATAGACATATCCAGCTGTATCACCACCACTAATCACTTCAAAACCTGAGATCGATTGTACCCATTCTGCTGGCACAATATCAGTAACGGTTGTCCACAGGTCGCTATCCTGACCTGTGAGTGAATTGCTGATGCTTGTATTGGAAACATCGTAGACGGCATTGGGCTCTTCACTTGGTGTTTCCGAGCCGACATCAAAGGTCGCATCGAATGCTTCATCGGTGATGAAATCACCAAATTCATCAATATAAATATTATCACACCAGCCATCGTTGTCTTCATCAGCACAATCGTCAACCCACTCAAAGTCGCCTTCGTCGCACCAGCCATCGTTATCAGCATCAGCGCAATCATCGACCCATTCAATATCGCCTTCATCATCTACAAACTCATCGTCGCACCAGCCATCATTATCAGCATCAGTGCAGTCGTCGACCCACTCACCCTCATCATCTACGTAGTCGTCATCGCACCAGCCATCGTTATCAGCATCAGCGCAGTCGTCAACCCATTCTTCGTCATCCCAATCTTCCTCCCATTCCTCGTCATCTTCCCACTCTTCATCTTCCCAGTCATCTTCCCAGTCATCTTCCCATTCTTCGTCGTCTTCCCAGTCATCGTCATCTTGTTGGATATCCGATGTGGCGCGAATTGAATCTTGGTCGGGATTGGTTGATGTGTAAGCAAGTGTTTGCATTACAGGCAAAACCAATAGCATTATCGCAATAAAAATAGATAAAACATATTGCTTCGATAATTTGATATGATCTAGCATTTAGTAGCTCCTTACGAAATCATTACAGATATATTGTATGCTAGATTTCGTAATATAAATCACCTGATCAGTACCTAAGCACTACTCGTAGTACATAAGACCCATATAAAAGATTTTTTACTTCTCGGGTTCATATGTGTTATTTTGACTATTTTGTGGGTTAAAAGAGGTCAAGAATTGAATCGAAATGAATCGCCAATGGTCAATAACCGACAGGCTACAGAAGATTGGTCAGTTTGCTTAAGAACCTGTTTGAATATTATGTTTCAGTAGGTTTTCGCTCTCGGACACATTGTTAGGCTTGTCCGTAGTTATTTTGCCCTCATCCCCCCAACCCCCTTCTCCCGACCGCTAACGCTAGGAGAAGGGGGAGTACCAAGGCTCGTTTTGATCGTTAAAGTCCCACTCAATTAGGGAGGGGTTTATTTGAAGATTAAAAATCTTTATAGTCTTTTCTGAAATAATCATATATTTTGAATTTCCAAACAGATCCTGAGGGCGCACAGTTGTACGCCCTGCGGATTTCGATTTGAATCGGAGATGAGCCTAGAAGAAGCTACTGAGGATTTCTAGTACTTTCTGGATGCTCTGTGGATCGCCGGATTGGCGGGTTGTGTTACTGGCTGTTGCGATACGGTCAAGACTACGGATGTCTGCATTGGCACCATAGGCCACCGGAATAACAATAACCGGATTAATCGAATCATAGCTTGCTTCGATTGATTGAATCGCACCATCGAGTGTGCTGACTGATGCTGTATCCTCGCCGTCACTTAGCATAATAACAGCCCGAATGCGGTCTTCTTCTTCGATATTATTCATCACATCAACCACATTAACGGTCGCATCATAAAGTGCAGTACCACCCTGTGCATCCAAGTTGCGGATATGTCCTTCGAGCAGTTCTTTATTGGTCTCCAAAATATCTAATGGAATGCGGACTTCTGTTTGATCAGAGAAGAGCGCGAGTCCGACACGGTTGGTAATTTCCATGTTATCGAGGAAGAATAAAGCAGCTTCTTTGGCGCTTTCGAGCTTGCCGTCTTCTGCCATTGATCCCGATACATCAATGACGAGCATGATGTCGGCTTGTTTCTTGACAAATGCCCAGCTTTCTTGAATCGCAGCGATTACATCTGGTTCAGGGACATCTAATACAGTTGCAGGTCCTTCTGGTGTGACACCATATTGTTCTTCAAATGGGAAGCCGAGTTCTACGTCAGGATTCACTGGACGGAAGCCAAAGCCCATGATGTATTCTTGATTTTCTGCGGTCAGCATATAGTCCGTGAAAACACGGGCAGCAGCTTGTTGTTCTTCGGTCACCCAATCAGCATTGACAATGCCAAAGGGATGTTCATGCCAGAAAGTCCCTTCTTTTGGATAGAGTGCAACGAGTTTTTCGGGCGGTTCGGTGTCAGTTTGACCACGATTGATGGCAATTAGGTCGTTTTCTTCAAGTGCGACAAAGTCGAGATAATCGGGTCCTTGTGCGATATAGTTTTTGAATTCGGTTGTACGGCTGGAGTAGTGACGGATCAAACTTTCGATCTGGCGAACACCATCACGCACGTCTTCGTCACGGACTTCATCAACTGTCAAACGACGACCTGTAAAGCCATTTGCACGTGCACTCGCATAAAATTCAGCGATCAACGTAGACAATGCAGTCGAGCTGATGAACGGATCCGTATGTCCGTAATAAACCGTGCGTCGTCCGCCTTCGATACCATAATCTTGCCAGCCATTTTCACTATTCAAAACATCCAAAATTTCTTCCCAACCGATTTCGTCATAACCAACGGTTTCTTGGATGGCGTTAAGGCGACTTTCCCAAATTGCCATGACGACAGGCGCATTGGCAGTTGGTGTAATTTCGGTCAGGTCAAAAATGTCTTCACGGCTGAGGAAGTTCGCCAAAGATAACCAGTGGCTGACACTCGGTTGGAAGATGGTCGGTTGTGCCACATTGGCATTACCGGGTGCCGTCACAGCATTGACAATTGCCTGCATGATCGTACCAGATGAGCCCGGTTCACCACGCACAAAAATAATCGGTGCGCCATCAGCGAGGGCTTCGCCTGTGAAGGGATCGGTATTGTTCCGATAGGCTGTATTGAAGTCTTCAATAATCTTCGGCATATAGAGATCGGACTCTGGTGCATAGATAATGTCGACGACAACTGCTCCATCCGGAATCGCAACTGCTGCCGGGGCATCTGCATCAGCAGAAGCAGAAGCATTATCACCACCACTATCACAGGCAACCAAGACTAATGCTAGTATGGTTAACCATATCAATAAACTCAAGCGTTTCATTCGTTTTCCTTTCGATACAACATATACAATGTTCGTTATAGCTTGTCACAGAGGCGACATATGTCTTCTCTGCGTTCTTTTTAAACTGTCTTATTTGTTTTCACTCGCCCTACCCACTGATAGCACAAAATTAGGCGACTCGGTGAAATAAAAGCGGTAGTGATCATCTTCGTTAAAGTTGGTCAGACGGTCAGGTGGCACATAGAAATTGAAATCAATCTCGACATGACGCAATTGCAAAAACACCGGATCGTCGGGTTGGCGTAAGTCCTTATTCATTAAGCGTACTCGTCCCTCGACAGATTGCAAATCAAGCGTGTGAAGGTTTTTGAGGCGATGACGTGTTAAGCGTGGGTAGACCAGCGACATAAATACCGCAAATGCCAGCATTGGCAAAGCAATCGCCCATATTTGCAAAATTACCAACACAGCGGATATTGCCCATAGCAGGAGAAATCCACGCCGATGAAATTGATTTTCGATTAGTAGTTTGATACGCATTTGCGTCAGTTGTTCATCGGTGATGATCTGCTTGCGGTTCGCATCGTAATCATCGTGTGTATGGTTTATATAATCATAGTGGGACATGGATTCGCCTTATCAATTTTGCAATTATGCGTCGGGAGCAACATATGTTTCGGCCCTACAAATTGGTGACATGATGCTCTTATCCTGTTGAGACAAATTCTCTTTTCAGTTTCGGACAACGCGGGCGTTATCCCTACACGTCATTGATAGATTTTCAGCGACGCATCTGCGCCATCTGTGACTTCGTGAGTGACTGTTGACGGTTCGCTTTAATATCGTCCACAAATCAAGCCCTTGTTGATACGCATAATATGTCATTTTTTATCAACTTCTCGTGCGCTGACAATGATTTTTTCTTTGTCAGTTGTAAAGACCTCATATATGTCTCCATATTTAAAAATTTTATTGGAGTTACCCTCTAATGCAAAAGTTATCGTGTCATCAAAAACTAAATACCATGAATCATCTCCATAAAATCGGCTTATCCCTGAAAAGTGAGCAGTGAATGACTCAACTTTCACATTACTCACAACAAGCACTTTCAAAACTTCCCTTGACCACAGCAGAACATGCAGGAAAAAGATACCAAGTAGAGTTGCAATTATGATATGTTGACCTACGAGTATGTTCAGAGAGATCGTAAGAAACAATATCTCAAAAGCCCAAAGTATATTTTCTTCTCGCCAGAGTTGATAAAGTTTCTTTTGTTGTCCACTCGTCAGCTTACCCTGTGCGTTAGCATGGAGATCTTTATCATAAAAATCAATGGTCTGAAAACGATACCTTTGCTTCCGCTTAGATTTGCTTTCCTGCATGATATAATTAGCCAAATCGCTCCAATAATGTCTCGGTTGTGTTTTTATCAGGTGCAGTCACGATGGCGCTGGTCGGTGGGTCAATCAAAATGCCGATGTCTGCTCCTTGGGTGAATAGCGAGACCGTCTCAGACCGTAAATTGCCGACAGGACGTAGACCATAATTTTCTGCGCTTGCTTGTCCTGCCCCGACAATATAATCAGCAAAGGCATTAACAGCAGCTCTCATGTCATCGGTGGTGGCGTTATCGTTCCACATCGCGACAGGGAATGTCAATTCATATCCGGTTGTTGGGTAGCTGAGGATAATCGGGTCGCTTCCGGTCAATCCATCGAGATTTTGTAACCAGAGTACTTCGGGTAATAGCGCAATTTCGGCTACTGATGTCCCACGTGATGCCATAGTGGCAGCAGGATCACTACCGAGTGTATTAAAGCTTGGTACAGCCGATACAATTGCGCTCATCCACTCGTTAAAGTCATCTTGGACTAAGCGTTGGCGGTCAAGTGTCGTCGAGTCGGTGAAATGCCCGGCACCGGAATAGAGCACGGCTAATCCAGCGATGTCGTTTGTCGGACGTGGATAGGCTAGTTTGAGGAATCCCCAGCTACTTTGCCCGCCAAGGCTCGCCCAATTGCCGTCATCAGTCGCCATCGCATCGCCAATGACATCCCAGTCGATTACACCATCCGAAGAAAGCACTGTGACACGGCTTTCAAATCCGCCCCAGACAAGTGGGGTTGTCGCAGCACTATCTTCGACAATTTCAAACGGCATGTTGCTCGGTAGATAACTCACACCCGATGGATCAGCAGGTATCCATGCATCGGGATGATCGGTGGGTGTCCAGTCGACATCTTCGCCCCAGACACTATTATCCGCAACGGTTGTCAGGTTCACTTGTACTCGGACGGTACCGTTTACCAGCGTGTTACTTTCATTGAAGTCTTCAACAACCTCGGTCATCCAGTCTTCTGCCATCGGGTTTACTGCAACCGTGATTTCTAGTGGGGGTTGATTGCCTAAAAACTGGCTGACCCCGATAATTGCAGCGATGATCACAACAAACAAAATCAATACTACTGTAGCTCGTGACATGTGCTTCATGTCCTTTTTGTATTCGAATTTATCCACAATTACACACAATTGTACTCTACTCCAATTGGATTCGCATTAGTGCCCCAAAGATTGGGGGTCTTACGCAAACGCTTGCAGATTTCTATTGTTATCTGTCCGACACGCGGTATAGTTGGGATATAATTTATTTTTCAACGAGGACAAACATAATGAGTAAAAAAGTTTTAATTGTATACGGCGGGTGGGATGGTCATGATCCGAAGGAAACTTCCCACTTATTTGCAGGATTGCTCGAAGAAGCAGGACTTGATGTAACCTTATCGGAATCGCTTGATAGCTTCTTGGACAAAGACTTGATGGGTTCTGTTGATATGGTTGTGCCAGTCTATACGATGAGCACGATTACCAAAGAACAAGAAGCTGGCTTGCTAGAAGCTGTGCGTGAAGGTGGTGTGAGCGTCGGTGGTTGGCATGGTGGGATGGCTGATGCGTTCCGTAACAATACCGAATATCAGTTTATGGTCGGTGGACAATGGGTCGCGCATCCAGGTAATATCATCGATTATCGCGTCAATGTCACCAACAATGACCATGCTATTACAGCAGGCATTGAAGACTTCGACATGCACTCCGAGCAATATTATATGCACACTGACCCATCCAATAATGTGTTAGCAACGACAACCTTTAATGGTGACCACGCTTATTGGATTGATGGCACAGTTATGCCAGTGTTGTGGACACGCACTTATGGTAAAGCGAAAATTTTCTATAGCTCGCTTGGTCATGTGATTGGTGATTTTGATGTTCCAGAAGCGCGTGAAACTGTGCGCCGTGGCTTGCTGTGGGCAGTAGATAGTTTGTAGATTGCTATTGATTGGGGATGGTTTGCAAACCATCCCCTACATACATGTGTTTATCCATAAATCCAGTAACGACGCGTCAGCACACCCCGATTGTTATCAACCTTATCTTTGAGAATACCGCCGTTAGCTTCAATAATTTTTTGCGAGCCGATGTTGTCGTCATTACAGGTGATAAGAATATCTGTCACCCCTAATTTTCGCACCGCTTGGATACCATGTGCACAGAGCATTTTTCCGTAGCCTTTACGACGTTGGCTCGGACGCACTTTATAGCCGATGTGACCGCCAAGGCGCTTAAGCGAGTCATTCAGATAATGCCGGATGTTCATCTCGCCCGCATAGGTATCATCATCCACTATCAGCCAGTAGAAAGTTCCGGGGACATGTCCTGCTGGTGGGTTTGTCTCGTAGCGCAACAAAAAAGCAACATAATCAGCAAATGAAGTGGACGAAATTTCTGGGTTCCACATAATATCATCATTGAGCTCAATATGTTCGTAACTGGCAGCGCTGTAGCTGGCTTCATAATCTAATGATGGGGGTACAATTTTTAGGCTCATGAACGGTAAATTACTCCTTTTTAGACAATAAATTACACATATACATTTTAAGAGTCCATTAAAGTTTTTTAGAGCTTATTTTATTGTACAATAGTTCGTTTCTTATTCAAAGTATGACCATATAGACATGACAATGTGGCATCAAAGCCAGCTACATCAAATAGGAAATTTCTATAAGATACGGTGTGGTCTGCTTATTGTTTTGGTACTTATCTTTATTGGGAGCGGGATATTTAGGTGCAACGCCTTCAATTTTGACGATAACACCCGATCCCGATTTATGAGGTTAACTATCCCTAATGAATTTTCTGAATCTATATGTCACTAGCCATCCGACACTAAACAAGAATGTGGTCAAGTGGGTTTCGGCATCGGATCATTGAGATGTAGGTCATCAATGATTTTATGGCATAGTGAGCTGGTTATAGCGTTATATTATTCTTGTTCTGTTTGTTGAGAAGTAGGATTGAATAACTCCATCAGTCTTTGTCTGCGCCAGTGTTTTATATTTACTTCATACTCCGAGCCGACATCAATGTAGGATTCGAAGATATGTCTGGCTAATTCTAAATTTGGGTGATTGACAAATTGCCTGATTGCTTCTATGTAATTGAAATTATCGTCTACCCCCCCTTCTTTTTTACAATATTTCTTGAATTTCAGATACTCCTCAACATTGGGCACTGTTGTGGATAGAACGGAAAAATCCTGAATGCCTAACAGCTGTTTCAATGGCAAGTGCTTAGATCCTAAATTGTGATTTTTGTATCTTAGGTGCATATCTAATAGATTATCAAAAACACCAAATGTTGCAACATTAAACGTCGAACTTGTGATGATATTATTAGTAGATGGATCTGTGATTGATGTGTCTGAATCAGAGCCACGTATCTGGCTTGCTCGTTCTAGTAACGCATCCTGATTTGGACCAGTAATATTAACGGCTCCGGGTGTGACGTATTTATCAATAATTTTAAGGAATTCTGATTCGGTAGGGTTCTTAAAAAAGATTCGAACAGCAATAATGAAGTTCAAATTTTCGTTGGCTTGTTCCTGAATGGCATATTTGCGAAGTGATTGAAAGTCTTTGTATGCTTTCTTATCATTTCTGCTCAACATATCCTCAATGTTTTTATAACCTTCGACCCGTTCAGTTTTATGTTTGTAGTAGCCCAGTACACCCCCAAACCAAGAATCTTTTGTCATTTGTTCAATGCGGTCTAATTCTCCCTGCTTCCATTCATTAAACCTAGCTTTAAATCGGTCAACAACATCATCATATGCCAGTATCCCGGGCTTCTTGACGTTACCAAATGCGAGATTTAAAGGCAGCGTTAGTTGTCTGCCAACATACGCATTCGTACGATTTTGCTGACGGGTGTTTTGTCCGGAATTATTGGGTTGATTTACACGTTGCACTACGGGGGTTTTGGAGGGAGACGATACAGTGTTTATCGTCCCAACATCGTCTGATTGGCGCTGTACATTTTGATCGGTTGATTGGTTTTTTGCAAGCAGATTAATCACAAATTGGTTACCCAATGTACGCTGTAAATGGAGTACATCATTCGGTGAGTAATTTTGTTTTAACACATCGGTATCCCGTTGTTCTATCTCCTCTCTATCAACGTCATTATGAAGCTTCGGTGTATAGGTGTGTTTGGGAAACCTGCGTGTTTGCTTACGACGAATGTATTTTCGTGCCATTTACCAATCCTTCTTGTTCTTAATATGCGATCATGTGTTTTTACAAAAATGGATGTAGGCGAGACGCCCCACAAACATCAAAGTAAGTCACATTGACTTTTAGCTATGCATGTATAAGCACAGTTACACATGGTTATTTGGGGATAGCGATAAAACCAAAACTGTTATGAACTTTTATAAGCTCCTAAAATTACCTATGGTCTAAATAGTTCATAGATCATTTTATATTTTTCACTATACTGTAGTTAACCAACGCAATGAGTCACCCGAACGGGTGATTTCTTATCGATTCCAATCTTCCATTAAGGTGTTCTAACAATGGATTTACTCGAATTATTTTGTAAGGGTGATGAGGTTTTTTGTTTACTGGACGCGTCCACAGTTTACGGTAATTGAATTCGGATTAGTTATCCTAACCAACAGCAAACTAATGTAAGCTAATATAATGTTTACAAAATCTATATTTCGTAATATGCTATGCGTGGCGATAAAACATATACAAAAGAGATAGTTATGAAAGCACATCACCAGACTTTGGGTTACGAGGTGACCCGCTCTTTCCTTATGTAGCACATAGTTACAGTGTGTATCGCGCGCCCCCCTGTAAAAAACAGCTTATTTACCTTCTCCGATACCTGTATCAGCAGGTTATTTATACTTATTTGCCAACCCAACACACTGATGGAGAACCATACGACTAATGAGTGAGACATATAATCCTCAAAATGTAGAACAAAAGTGGCAGAAAAAGTGGGACGAAACCCAATTATATCGTTCCAAAGTAGACTGGGAAAAACCCAAGCATTATGCGCTGACGATGTTACCTTACCCATCTGGTGACTTACATATAGGTCACTGGTTTGCAATGACCCCATCTGATGCGCGTGCGCGGTGGATGCGGATGCGTGGCTACAACGTCCTTTTCCCGATGGGATTTGATGCGTTTGGGTTGCCAGCAGAACAAGCAGCCATCTCGCGCAATATTCATCCATGGAAGTGGACGTACAGCAACATCGAGCGGATGCAGAAACAATTGCGTAGTATGGGTGCGATGTTTGATTGGGAGCGCGAAGTCATCGCATGTTTGCCAGAGCACTACAAATGGTCACAGTGGTTCTTCAAAAAGATGTATGAAAATGATTTAGCCTATCGTAAAGAAGCGATGGTTAACTGGTCGGAAACCTTGCAGACTGTGTTGGCAAATGAGCAAGTCATTGATGGTAAAGACGAACGTACCGGACAACCTGTTGTACAAAAATTGCTGGAACAATGGTTCTTCGCAATTACAAACTATGCCGATGAGTTGTTGGACTTTGAAAAATTGGATTGGCCTGAGCCAATTAAATTGATGCAAACCAACTGGATTGGGCGTAGCGAAGGTGCAAAAGTTACCTTCCATACTGCTGAAGGCAATCATCCGATTGAAATCTTCACAACACGTCCAGATACATTGTGGGGTGCGACCTTTATGGTTTTAGCTCCAGAACACCCATTAGTTGACAAAATCACAACTGACGCACAACGTAAGTTTGTAGATGGCTATATCAAAGCGGCATCGGTTGCAACCGAAATTGAACGTATGTCGGACGACCGCGAAAAGACAGGTGTCTTCACCGGAGCATACGCGATTAACCCCGTCAATGAAGAGCGTGTTCCGATTTGGATTGCTGATTATGTCATGATTAATTATGGTACAGGCGCGATTATGGCTGTGCCCGCACATGACCAACGTGACTTTGAATTTGCGAAGAAATATGATTTGGAAATCCGTTTGGTGATCCAGCCTGTTGATGAAGGCGATGCAACGATGTTGCAAACCGACATGATGCAACAAGCCTACTCTGGCGAAGGCATTATGATTAACAGTGGCAAGATGAAGGGTGGCATTAGCACCAGCGATAAAGGACGTAAAAATCCGGCGATTAGTCGTGTATTGGATTATTTGGAAGAAAACAATCTGGGTAAAGAAGCGATTAACTATCGTCTGCGCGACTGGTTGATTAGTCGTCAGCGTTACTGGGGAAGCCCAATCCCAATGTTGTATGAAGAGGATGATATTGTCCCTGTATCGGATAGTAACTTGCCCGTTGAACTACCAGAAGACGTGGACTTCATGCCGACAGGACGTAGCCCACTGACCTATCACGAGCCATTCTTTAAAGTGAATGATGATGTACGGCGTGAAACCGATACGATGGATACTTTCATGGAATCGTCATGGTATCAATTGCGCTATTTGTCACCGAATACAAATGATGTGCCCTTTGATGCAGAAGAAGCTGCCTACTGGTTGCCAGTTGATACTTATACTGGTGGTGCTGAACATGCTGTGATGCACTTGTTGTATACACGCTTCTTCAACAAGACATTGCGTGATATGGGTGTATTTGACGATGCAAAAAAGATCGCGCAAGAAAAAGGGCGCGATGTTGAAGGCATGTTTGATGAACCGATGTTGCAATTACGCAATCAGGGTCAAGTTTTAGGTGGTGAACGCGCTGGTGACTTTGTTTTGTGTGAAGGCAAATTCGTTGGCGATAAGATGATTGCGAACAAAGTTGAAGTCGTCGAAATCAATGCTGTGCCAGCAGGCTTTGCCGGATTGTTTGGCGAAATCATGCATCGTACGGAAAATGTGATCCGCATCAATATGGCAGGTGTCACCCAATTGGTAGAAATCGCAGACGATGCAGAGATCATCATCCCCGATATTGACGGTGAAAATAGTATCAATCAGTTAAAGCATCATTTAGAAATTCAACGTATGTCCAAGAGTAAGGGCAATGTCGTCAACCCTGATGAATTGGTCGAAAAATATGGTGCTGACACAGTCCGTTGTTACTTGATGTTTAACTTCGACTGGCAAAAAGGTGGTCCGTGGAACGAAAACAACATCAAAGGCCCACAAGGTTGGTTAAATGATGTATGGGATTTGGTGACCGCAGGTGCGCCTGACGGTGCAGGTCAACCTGATGTTGAACGTGATATTGAACGTAAATTGCATCAAACGATTGATGTGGTCAATCGCGGTTTGGAAGAATTCAGCTTCAATACATCCATTGCAGAACAGATGAAGTTCAAAAATGCATTGAAATCTGCTGTGAATGACGGTGCATTGGGTAAAGATGCGTGGAATGCAACTATGAATACCACTGTGCGTTTGTTGGCACCGTTTGCGCCGCATATGGCAGAAGAATTGTGGGCAAGTTTGGGTCAAGCGTTTAGTGTTCATACACAACCGTGGCCAGAATATGACCCAGAAAAAGCTAAGGAAGATACCGTCGAACTGGTCGTGATGATTAATGGTAAACCACGTGAAACTATCTCTGTACCAGCCGAAATTGAGAAAGAAAAAGCACAAGAGTTGGCATTGGCAAGCGATGCGGTTCAACGTGCTACCGGAGGCAAAACACCAAAACGCGTGATTTTCATCCCCGGTCAAAAAGGCTTAGACCCTAAAGTTAACGTGGTGGTCTAAGATTCTGAAAATCATTTGTAAAAGACTATGGGAAGGTTTGCGAGCCTTCCCAGCATAGTGATATTTTCGGACGACACAGGCGTTGTCGACTGGAATTAGATAAATTTTCGAATAAAGAAGATCATAAATATAAATGGGTAATGCTGTTTGTGGACGAGACATGTCTCGTCCCTACGAAAATCTCCGTAATAACTCGTAGGGATAACACCCACATTATCCGAAGATTTCACACAATACCCTGAACTCCATAACCTGAAAATTAGAAATAAGGACTATCCATGCGTGATGTCGTTGTAATTGGTGGCGGTCTAACTGGACTGGCAGCCTGCTATGAGCTCGAAAAGCGGAATATTCGCTATACCATTATTGAAGTCAAACCACGTTTTGGTGGGAGTATTATCTCGTCAGAAGACAGTGGTTTTGTGTTGGATGGTGGGACATTCGCTATAAAATCCGATCTTACCCCCTTCCTCGAAAACTTCGGCATGAGCGATGATGATTTATTTGAAATGGGAGACGGTATTGTCGGGTTCAAGCAAGGTACAGACTCTTTGATTAAAACATTATCGAGTAAGTTGACCAAAGGGCGATTGATGCGGATGGCGGTTAGTTCGATTGGACGGCTCGACAACCGCTTCACGATATGTATGGAAAACGGCATTATGTATGACGCGGGTAGTATTATTGTTGCATCACCGGCTCGATTTACAGAGCGCATGTTTTATACATTTGTACCAGAAATATCGGAACGCTTGCGCGATTATCACTACGATACAATTTTCCGTGTATCGCTCGGGTATCACAAAGATGATGCGCCGGAGTCACTCGAAGAAATCCGCGATATGTGCTTCCCGTTTGCGTTTATGACCGACCATCCTAGTCGTGTGCCTGACGATGATCATGTTTTGTTGCAGGTCGGTGTACGCACAAAGCCAACAACGAGTCATGAAGATATTATCAATGAAGTCATTCAGTGTTACGGTCTTGGCGATAATCCACTTGTCAAACGTGTACATTATTGGTCAGAAGCCGACCCGCTCTCTTGTTATGATGATGACCACAGAGACAATATGAAAGCAATCCGTGAGGCATTACCAGAAGGGGTCTTCCTCGTGGGCAGTGATTATAGTGATGCTCCGCCGCAATATAAAGGCGTTGCCAACTTAAGTGAGCGCATCGTTCAAGGACAGTCAGCTGCCCTATCCGCTATGGAGTACCTGAAAGCGATCCGAAATGCCAACGCTTGAGCACGCGATTTCCCTAGCAACACAAGCGCATCAGGGGCAGGTTGATAAAGCAGGGCATCCGTATATTCTGCACCCGTTGCGGGTGATGTTTGCGGTTGAAGGTGAGACCGCGCGGATTATTGCCGTTTTACATGATGTGGTTGAAGATAGTGATGTAACCTTCGAGGCATTGCGTGAGATGGGATATACCGACGAGGTCATCACTGGATTAGCGTGTGTGACACGCCGTGATAATGAAACGTATATGGAATTTGTCGAACGCGCTAAACAACACCCGATTGCCCGACAGGTCAAGTTAGCGGATATTGAAGATAATATGGATATGCGCCGACTCCAAAAGATTCGAGATAAGGATGTAGAACGCTTACGTCGTTATCGTCAGGCGTGGGCGTATCTGAAAGATGAGTCGTGATGCCTGATTTTAATCCGATTTTTAAAGGTCAATTGGTAAGACTCGCCGCCCCGATTGCAAGTGATGCGACAAAATTTGCTGAGTGGACACAGGACGATGTTTATCTGCGCCTACTAGATGATGATCCTGTAAAGCCAAGGTCTGAAGCGACGTTTGCCAACTTTGCCGATGCAATCCCAGATGATAGTTATGGATTTCATCTGCGGACGCTAGCTGATGATACTGTGATTGGTTTTGTCGCGCTGTTTAATATCAAGTGGAGTAATCAAACCGCAGAGATGGCAATTGGTATTGGGGATCCAGCATATCGTGGTAAAGGATATGGACAGGATGCGCTTAAACTGATCCTGAATTATGCGTTTAATGAATTAAATCTGCATAGGGTTGGATTAACTGTGATGTCGTATAACACCAAAGCGATCAAAGCGTATGAGCGGGTTGGCTTTGTGCATGAGGGCACACAACGGCAAGCCATTCAGCGGCAGGGTAAACGTTATGATTTGCTGGCTTATGGAATCCTGCGGAGTGAGTTTGTAGTTAAGTAGATGATCATCTATATTTGGATTTATAGACCTTACAAATTGAAATCATATCCCCTCCCCAAACCCCTCCCCGACGCATCAAGGAGGGGCTTTTAAGTCTACCCATAAACAGTAGGGGCAATTTAGAGGGGTATTTCCCCAGTTTCTTTTGACCACTTACTTAATATATAAACTCTTATAGATTTTAGTTCAGCAAATGTTTTAAGTTTGCGTCGCATCTTCTTCAAGCACAAACCGCCTATGGTTCAAAACAAGCAGGCTACTGGATATTGAAAAACCTGCTAAAGAGGTTCATAGGCATTTCTCAAACAGGCTTAAGTAAATTTGATAGAAGCTAATCTGTTGGTAGTGTTTTAATCTTAGGGGTTACATGCCATCGACGCGAAATCAATAAGAAAGCACATGCAGTAAACACAGATAACGTCAAGCTACTTGAAAACGCAAAAACGATAAACGAGGAGTGGTAGGGTCTCCCAATACTGTATCCTGTACTTAATTGAACTAGGCAAGCAAGTATCCCTGCTATGATCCAAATAGCACTAGCCATTCTGTCTATGCGCGTCAAAAGAATCGACTGTAATACAATGGGAATTGCAAACCATAGAAATATGACAGTATTTGTATCGAGAATAAGTATCTCTTGATCTACTAGTAGATAAAACACACCCACCATAGACCACCCAATAAATGTGCCCCATTGCCAATGCGACAGTATTTGACCTGTCAGTTGCTTAATCAACCAGTGTTGTGCAATTCCTAGAATAAGTCCGAAGATCGCATAGCTGAAAAGGACATACCATTCAACCGACCATAAAATCGGGTACAAAAACGACTCGAAACGTATATTACGCCCAGGCTCAAATGACAAAAGCATACCACCTAATGCTATGAGATTGACTGTTATCCAGAGTATGAAAAATGCTACGGGCGAAAGGCTTTCACGATAATGAGGTTTGACTTTATGATACATATCTCGTTTAGGTACAAAACGGAATGAAAGATTTGACATCAGGTACATCATAACAAAACCTGTCCCTAGAGCTTGGAAGGCAGTCCCCATGATAAGTGCCATCCTTTGGCTACTTAGCGATTGACCGCCGACAAATATTACAGCAATTGCAACAACTGTCGATATAATCCCTACCAAGCCGATCAGCCATCCATGCTTTGTAATTCTCATCATAGCTAGCGACTGAAACATTGCCATCGTACCAAACCAGAGTAGAATTTCGTTGCCAGCCCATATACTCGTACCCCCAATAGATGTACCCAATGGATGATAACCAAGCCCACCAACTGCCATACCTAAAACGGTTGTTAGTATCCAAAATTTAGGGATAAATCTATAGCGTCGTTGTAACAGCCCTCCATGGATTGATGCTAGAACAGTACCTGCAATTAACCCAATAAACAGCTCTGTACGCCATATTGTCGTATGACCATATCCACCCCTCATCCAAAAATTCAAATCGCATAACTCTTGGATAAATGGTTTTTCATAAAGAAAGATGAATAACCACACAACACCATAAGCACCACCCCATAGTAGTAGAAACGGCACATGGTGCAATCTAGATGTATCATCTTGAGGCATTGCCGACAAAATATGTTGTATCATCGCTGAAAGTTCCTCTTAACCCAACATGACAATAGTATAGGGCATCTTTAAACCCGTTATCGAATCCCATAGGTTAATCGTAGTTTTATTAATTGGATGGTCTAATTTATGTAACAGGTTTATGAGGAGTTTAATGATTGCTAGCGGACAACACAGGTGTTGTCCCTACAGTAACGGCGTATCTGTGTAATTTATAGGGCGATGAGATAGCACCGCCCCTAGTTTTGTGATTATCTGATTTATGCGGTTGTCATTTCGGTGTTTGCATCGTCGCTGATTTCGCGTTGATAGACAAACCAGCCGACCCCAACCGTCAAGGCTAGTGCAACTGCCCAATAGATCAATTGTGTCGCTTGGTCAAGGTAGAAGTCTGTATTGACCTGTGGCAGGATTTCGGTCAAGAATCCGAAGATACCAATGGCAATCAACAGAACACCGGATGCGCGAGTGAGTACGTCATGATGTTGGGATAACCAGCCAACGATGCGACGTTGTAATGGTAGCGCCATCAATGGCAGGACTAGTAGGGGCCAGCCAAAGCCAACTCCGAATGATAAGAAATAGATCAACTCTGTTGCGAGGCTACCACCTTCGGCTGTACCGAGTAAGAATGCGGTTGTGATGATGGGACCAGTACAAGGCAAGGTCATCGGGCCGAACAACAAACCGTAGACATAAGCCGTCACATAACGGTTGCTGAGCATAGGGGCTTGTGCCGTTTGGAGTTTGGCAAATAGATTGCGCCCACTCAATAAGATCAGACCGAAGCCGATCACAAGGATATAGATGGCGGGCAGTACCAACGTCAGGATATTGCCGAAGGAGGCTTGGATCAGGAAGAGTGCGCCACCAATCATAACCATCATGGTGAGTACCCCTGCTAAAACAAGGAATCCTAAGAAAGCCGATCCGCCGAGCGTACGTTTTTCGTTACTGTTGCCTGCGAGGAAGGCAATAAGACCGGGATAAAGTGGCAATAAACACGCATTCGTGAGAATCGCGAGATTGCCTAAGATAAATTGTTGACTGAGTTCGTTTAGATCTAGCATATGTGTTTTCCTAGTTTCTCCAACACCTATTAGCAAAAACCATGGCGATAATATCGTTTAAATATTGTGGAAAACTTACCTATGTTAATCGAGATTGACAGACAGCGTATAATTCGCATTGACCATCGTCTGTTGTGCAATCGGCGACACGGCAATCAGCACCATGTCTACCCCGTCGCGTAGTGGTATCGTCCATGTGGACTCGGGTGTCTGCGCGAGCCAACGCGATACCGTTACATCTTGCCCGATAACCTGTACGGCTTGTACCCATGTGCGCTGTGGCACACGATTATCGGTGCGAATCCAGCCTTGTGCATCCCATGCTTGGATGTCATCTTCAAAGCTGTCGACATAACCGATTTCATCAATGCGTAGGTTATCAATTGCGATACCGTGACGGACAGATGCGGCATCCGTTATGACTTCGAACCGCAATAAAATGTTTTGTCCAGCATAGGTATCTAGTGATACACGCTCCTCAACCCAGCCGAATGATTGTCCGGTATATCCGATACCATAAGCACGGTTATATGGATTTCGGCTGCGGGTTGTTGTCGCAGGTAAAATGTCCCACATATTTCCATTATCGGTGCTAATCATTACATAAGAATAATCCCAAAATTCTTCGAGATCATACCATGTTCGATAGGTCAATGTGGCTGTATCGGTTGCTCTCAGGTCAATTGCGCGGGTTAAGGTCACATCACTATAGTCAGCGGCGACTGCATACATCATGTGATTTTCATTAAAAACTGTGGCAGGAATTAATCCAACCGCCTCGGGTTGTGACAGTGAAATGGTCATCGTATCAGCTTCCCCAAAACGAAACGCCGTATAATAATCAGTGCTGTATTGACCTGTTTGGCGCGTGGTTCGATAAGGATACTCGACGATACTGGCTAGTGGTCGGGCAGAGGGTAAGTTGCGGTCAAGGGTGGTATAGCCGTAGCCTGTGGCTGGATCTCGAAAGTAGTTGGCTAGCGACCAATCCGCAAAAAATTCGTCGGGGGTGCTCCCATCAATCGCTGATAATACCGCGGCTAATCCCGCGAGACCATCTAAGGGTTCGTTGCTCCATTGGCGCAATGCATCCAGCCCATAACGTTCCGAGAAGTAAGTGACCAGCAAAAAGACCGCGCCATAGCGTTCGTAACGGCGGTTATCAGCGACCCAATGATTGATTTGCACATCGGGATTATTGAGGAATCCAATCACTTGTGACCGTCCGGCATCCCACCCGATGTGATGTTCGGTATAAGTCGAAAAACCTTCGTCTAACCATGTGGCTTCGTTACGATCAATAAAGTGGCGCAACACATGCTGATATTCGTGGGCGATGATGGTTAGAACATTAACACTCAAAATATCGTATGTCCCGAACGCCGATAAATTGATGACCATCATTTCGTGTTGATTGCTATTGGGCAAGATGCTACGGGGATACGCATGCACATCCGAAAAATACCCACCGATGGCGTTATCGAGACCTGTCACCATCAGGATATACAATCGGTTATCGCCATCAATACCGGGTGGTTCGGTCACGCCCCACAACTCTTGGACTTGTTGCACGATGGCCGTATCGACCAAATCAACAAATTGGCGGGCTATAGCTAGTTCAATCGGTGAGCCGACTTCAACCCACAGCAAGACATTATCGGACATACCAAGTAATTCAGCCGTTTTGACTTGTTCTTGTTGGACGGCGGTATTGGCGACGGTGAATAATTTGGTGTTGCCGAGTTGATAGACAGGCGGTGATGACGGCGGGACATAATTTGACTGGATACCGCGTAATCGGCGGGCGATGTCAATCGGGTCATTGGGTGGGAGAATCGCTTGGTTGAGCGCATCAACTGTTGGGAAGTCGCTATCTTGCGCGTGGGCGATGCTTACAAAACAGAGGCAAATACAGAGCGTCGTCAAGCGAATTGTCTGCCATAATACATGCATAGATGGTGTCCTATTGTGATGATGTCCTAATTGTAACAAGCAATATCACAGATGCCACCTATTCAGCCGAATAGAGTTAAGAACCTAAAAAGCTTTTATCACCACAGAGAAAGACAAAAGCCTTAAGGTTAAAAAGAGGCATGATGATTACTGAATTGACACCGGAACAAGAAGCTCAATTAGAAGTTTATGCGCACAAATGGCGTGACATTGCATTGTCAACTGAGCCTGCGAACCGTCCTGAGGCAGAAAAAGGTGTGCGCATGGCATATGAATCAGCAGGTTTCATGCCACCGGAAAAAATTATTTGGTACGAATCCCCGATGCAGATGTTAACATTTTCATTTCCAGAGCTTGAGCAAGATATAAGTGAGAGTTTCAATCTTCCACAAAGAGTAATGGAGATTAATGCCGAGATTTATAGATATGGTGAACATGATGCTTTACCATTCTTGCGTAAAGTAGCCTTCGAACTATGTGAACAAGTTTGGAACACAAATAGGTTAACTTATTCTGCACTCGAACAATACTTAGTCGAACTCACACCACTAAATATCAGTCGATTACAACAGTTTCAGACACTACAACACAAAATAATTACGTTTCTCGATTATCTCAACGACCAATGTAAATTTGAGATCATTCAAGCCAACGCATGTCTCCGTGTGGCACAGAATCTAAAATGTTTTGCTATGTACCCAAATACATGTCTTGCAATCGAAAATCAAAATATTCTTAATCTCGATGACGAAGACCGTGCCCACTGTGAGGATGGGCTGGCGATTGGGTATCCGGATGGGTGGGGAGTATATGCGTGGCATGGGGTCCGTGTTCCAGAAGGTGTCATTATGCGACCGCATGACATCACGCCGAACAAGATTCTCGACGAGGATAATGCCGAAGTTGCGCGGGTGATGCTTGAACGCTATGGACAAGATAATTTCATCCGTGATGGCGGTTTCAAGCAGGTGCAATCCGATGATTATGGGGATTTGTATCGGATTGAGTTTCATAATGGTGATGAGCCAATAGTCGCGGTTAAAGTCAACGATGCGAGCACCGACCGCGAATATTTTTTATATGTTCCCTCGCATATTCAGTCGGCGCATGAGGGAGTTGCGTGGACGTTCGGCTATGATAATGTGACGGATTATAATCCGGATAAAGAGACTTAAGTTGATGGATTATCGACAGACACCCATGCCATCCCAATGAAAAAGCCCCAGAATAAATCTTCTTCAGATTCGACAACGGGCTGATGAAATCCAAATTCATGTTGCATGGCGATGCGCAATAGATGTGGTCCGCGCGGGCTATCTGCGGGGATGTCGAGACATAATGTTTCATCGTAGACATCGCCTGTCGTAAATGCGGGTAAGTCAAAGGTTGCTTCGGCACGGGGTGTATTGAATCCCTGTGTGAGTGACACAAGTAAATGCCAATCATCGCCGACGTCTTGCAATGCTTCTAGTTTAATTGGGAAGCAGAATTCGCTACCTGTCTCGGCGTAGTAACGATGCCCGATACCACTATGAAAGTCTAGCAATTTGCCGAATCCGCCTGCATAAAAACTAAGATCGAGGGTTGCATTGGTCAACGTGTCGATGCGGTCAAAGCGGTAGAACACCATATTTTGTACGGAATCGCGATAGCCAATTGTGCGTCCTTCGGCGAGTTGTGGGAGGGTGTACCACGTCTTAGATGAATCACTCGGTAAAATCGCCCAGATTGAGTCAGCGGAGTCGATGCGGTCAACAAAGTCGTAAAGTTGTTCGGGTACAAAATCGTTCCAGCCGACATCTATCGAAATGCCACGTTTGAAGTCGTATTGACGGGCATAATAGGTAGCGACGTTGTGCGGGATAAAATCGAGAATTGCGGGTTCATCAGATTGGCGCTCGGCTTGTAATTGTTCGAGCGCATCTTCCCAACGTGGTTTGTCACCCCAGTACACACTATAGGTCGTTACTTGTGTGATGATAAGCCACGCCAGAATAAAAATCCCAACAATCCCACCGGCAGTCTGTAGCTTAAAGCGACTCAATATCGAGGGGGATGTCGTTAGATGACGCAAACCATAGGCTGCGACAAGCATCAATGCAGGTAAGCTGACGAGTGTGTAACGTGCAACCAACACAGCACGTCCGGTGGCATTAATTGCTAACAAGCCCAAAGGTGTCACGACAAACCACAGTACCAGCAAAATCATGGCGTGCTGTGCATTGCGTTGGCGCAAACATAGGAATCCGCCACCAATGATAAATCCGATGAAAAATAATCCACCGTGGCTACTGGTCATGATGTCCCATAACCATGTTACCGTTCCCCATTCGGTCGGGAAGACTACCACGCCGAGTGGTCCATTAGGGTGTCCGGTTAGTTGTTCGAGGGCAAATGGGAGCCACGGCAAAAAGACAATGAATCCGGTCACATGGGGTAACAGCCAGCGACCAACACCCATAAATGCGCGTTCACGGATGAAGTAGTAGGCTTGGAATAATAGCATCCCAATAATTACGAGCGCTCCGATGTAATGCGTGTGCATCAACAAGCCCATATACACACCCATAATCAGCCCGTTGCGCACTGTCGGCTGACGATACCAGCGCACCATCGCGAGCATCAGCAGAATGGTCAGGGCAACCAACAGCGTATACATGCGGGCTTCGCGGTTATAGTAGATGTAAAAGTGGGCGATACCGAGTAGTAATGCAGCAAGTAATCCTGTGGGACGGTCGAATAAGGTGCGTCCGAGGGAATACATCGCAGCTAGCCCAATTAATCCGAAGAAGATCGATGGTAAGCGCAATAACCAGACTGCTTCCCCCATTACTAACGTCCAGATATCCAGTGCATAATAATAGAGGAGCGGATGAACATCCCCACGTCCGCGTTCAAATACGCCAGCGAGGCTATCAATCACATAGCGGGCACTCTGGCGCAAGCCATCCGGTTCATCAGCATCATGATGGACAATAAACGCCGTAAACCCTTCGTCATACCAGATGCTCTCACGATCTAGGTGAAAGACCGCAATCCATGCACTCAATAGTAAAACAGCCACCATCCCCATGTAATATCCAGCGCGTGGTATGTGTGCCATGTGTCATCCTCTTCCTAGGTCAATCTGCGCCGATTTTAACACAGCTAGAGACATAATAGACAACAGCGTAGGGAAGGCGGTGTTCGGATCTAAGAGCGATGCCGTTAAGTCATATCGCGGGTCATATTTTTTAGGAGTTGGTCTTGGGTGACATCGACAAATTGATTGACGGCAGCCTGCCATGCCTCGTCACCGATATGTTGTTGTAGGCGATAGGTAAGCGGTTGAAGGAAGTATGTGTTCACAATCGTGGCGCTACCAGAGTAGGTATTTAATGTTTTACCTGATAAGCTGGCGACAATCGGGACACAGGTTTCTATATCACGCTGATGCCATAAATAGGTGGCATAGGCGATAATTAGAATGGCTGGTTGCCATGATCTCATAGCAATAGCTTCAAGTCCTTTGGTAATTGCTGTCCGTGCATCCGTTAAATTATCTTGCAATAGATGGATTAAGCTCAAAAATCCATAAATATCAGCAGTCCCCCGATAATCTTTGATCTGGCGGTGAACTTGTAAACTGCGCTCTAATGTTGCTTGTGCTTGTTGGAAATTTGTCATGAGGATGTAGGATAGGCCCTCAGTTGTCAAAACATATGAGAGGCGATCTAACTCACCGAGTTCCTCACAGATTTCACGGCTTTGTTTAAGCAATTCTTGTGCTTGCTCAAGTTCTTCTTCCTCCATTGACCACAAGCCTAGGGTCGTTAAACGGCGTGCTTCGCCTGCACGATCACCAATTTCTCTTTTGAGTTGCAGGCTATATTCCATGAGGTCGTTGGCTTTTTGTTGCTGTCCGCTATCTATATATCGAATTGCAATATTATTGGTCACCCGAGAGACGCCGCGAAGGTCGCCTAACTTTTCGTAGATGTCTAATGCCTGTCGATAATGTTGGTTCAGTTTATCTTGTGCGGATTCGCCTGAACCTGAATTTGAGAGAACAAGCGCGAGATAACTATGACAGTTAGCAATCAACAGTTGGTTATCGGTCTTCAATGCATTGGCTAATGCAGACTCGAATAAGGGTAGGGCTGCAACTGCTGTATCTGCCATGTATCCTAACTGTATTTGACCATATGCAATTAGTTCGACATCTTGCGTTTCGTCACTGTGTGCACCCAAATATCGGGCAGATTCAATCGCTTCGTCAATATATCCCAGGCGATCCGCATAAACGGAGTGCCAGTAATATAACATCGGATGGTCGGACAATTGCACAGCTTTTCTTATATAAGAGATAGCTTCTTGTACGCGTGACCGGACCAGCCAGAATTCTCCATGTGCAAGAATTAAGTCTACGCCATGTTCGATATGATTGCCCTGCAGTGACCAATCGAGTGCGGCGCGCGTATTATCGGCTTCGCGCTCTAGTGCATCCAACGCGTCGAGATAGTGCCCGCTAAACATACGCTCAGCATGTGTTTTGGAACTGGTCATAAATGTCTCTAGATGGGTGTTCTTTGCATCATCCAACATCCCATACTCGACTAATTTTTCGCGGGCGTATTGGCGCACAAGTGGATGCATATCATAGCGTCGGTCGTAACTGTGATTGACAAGTGAGCGGTTGAGCAAGGTCTGCAAAGCACGTATGGATGTGCCGGTGACATTTTGAAATGCCTCGCGGGTAAAACCACCCCGAAAGACAGACGCTCTCATAAACGCCTGTTGTTCGGTTTGAGTAAGTCGTTTCCATGTTGGGTCAATTACCGCGCGAATACTACGTTGACGTTCTGGCATGTCTGCCATCTCGGATTGTAAAAAGTCGAGACTCTGTTGGATTTCCTCTACAATTTCTGATACCGACAGCATATCAACCCACGTTGCCGCAAGGATGAGGGCAAGTGGCACACCACCCACCAACCGCACAATATCATTAATATATGGTGTATCAGCATCTGTGAACTCGACATGCGGATACATTAGATTCGAGACTTCAATGAATAAAGTGTGCCCTTGTTCCATGACGGGTTCGAGGAAATATGCAGTTTCGGTTCGGAGATTGAGTTTTTCGCGAGTGGTCACAATGATTTTGACGCGGGAAGCATGCTTCAATATATCAGCGAGTAATGACATTCCACTAAGGACATGCTCGGCATTATCAAAGATGAGTAGTAACTCTTTTTCACGACAATAGTCGAATAAAACATCTTCCGTTTTTTTCGATCCGCTTATCGTCAAGCCCATACTGGAGACAACGAGTTGTGCAATATCATCAGGATTGCGAATTGAAGTCAGATCGATAAACAGCGCGCCACCTATATAGTTCCTACTGATGATATGCCCGACCTCTAATGACAAGCGAGATTTACCCATACCACCTGCACCGATAATCGAAACAAGCCGAATATCAGGACTATCCATCAACGTGACAATTTCTTGTACATCTTGCTCGCGCCCGATGAATGGTCCTGTTGTTTCCGGTAGAATGAAGTGTTTTTTGTCGTTGGTGTCCGTTTGGGGATCATCGTTATCAACAATTAACCCCATCTGTCGTGCAAGGGCGATGGCTTCGGTACGTCGACTGGTGCCTAACTTGCTATAAATTTGCTTGTTGTACCAACGCACTGTCCCAACTGTAATGAACAGGTTATCGGCAATTTCTTTATTACTTAAGCCGTTTGCCATATGATTGATGATTTCAAGTTCACGCGCCTTAAAATCGTCCAATGGTTTGCTCAGTTGACTATCCACCCTGTTCGCCCCTGCCCCAAATCGTCAAGTTGTTCACACTTTCATTATAATAACTTCACCAAATCGAGCTAATACCTCTACCATCTACATTAACGGATTCAAACGCCTTCTACTCAAGTCCTTCGACAACCACGAATGACGCTTCGGCAGCATCTTTACGGACTTCAATCGCCGCTTGATATTCATCCGAGTAGTACATTTGCTTCGCGGCTTCAACGCTATCAAACTTGACAACTACCATTCGATCGGTGACTTCAGGTCCTTCAAGTGTGACTTTTTCACCACCGCGTGCTACAAATTTCCCGCCGTATTTTTCAAGAATCGCGGGGGTTAGTTTCATATATTCGCCGTATTGTTCCATATCCGTGACATTGACTCGTACAACTAAATAAGCTGGCATTGTGTTCTCCTTAATTAAGCACGTATTTCTTCGTTTATATTATGGAATCTGAAAAGAAATTGGATATTGGTTGGTAGGCGAGGCATGCCTCGCCCCTACTGTTTGTTTCCAAAATGAGTTTGACCCATATCTCATTTTATGCGGGGATGTGTCTTTATTCAAATCAATAGGAATCTATTGCGCTATAATTAACATCCAGTTGGCTGAATCTGTACAAAATTGATTGATAATCCCTAGTTATATCGAGTACGATGAAGGTAGCAGAATAATAACATTGGAAAAAGGATTCTCATGGGACTGGATGCGTATGTGCATTGTAATTGCTATAGACAAGGGATCACGACACCTTTTCCGTTACCTGACTTAAAAGATTATTTGGTGACAGGTGACGATGGGGAATTGCGCTTGCTCCTCGACCATAATGCACACAAAGCTGACCTTGAAAAATTTGAAGCGTGGAAACAATCCTCCTGCGAACACGCTGGTATGATGATCTGGGAACGGATCAGCAATTGGGCGGGGTATCGTTATTTTCAGCAAGCACTTGAGGATATTGGCTGGTTACACTTCCCAACACTGGAAACCGAATTGCCCGAAGCTAACGCTGGACAAACTGACCCGGCACAAGCAGCACTCATTTTGAAGGAATTGGCAACTTTTCGTAAATTGGCAAAAGATCGTGAATTACCATTTTTGGTCAATACCACGACCAATGAGGTTGTCTATAATTATGTCGAAGCGTATCAGGGTGTGTTCTTGTGGTCAAAAGAGTATTGGCTCGGTGTTGATCATAAAGGATTTTTTATTGCGAAAAGTCCCGACCGTGAGCGACGTAAAGAAAGTGGTGGATTGATCGATGAGACCGACATGTTATTCCGGTCGATGCGATTTGAACAGCGCTTCCTCGATAATGAAAAAGATGGGATGCGACGCAATGTGCAATATTATGATGCGGATACGGAACATTACTTTATTTGTGATATTCCTGTATCGGATTTGACCAATGCGACTGAAAAAGATGTCAATATCGCCCAACCGCAAATTCTGCATGTCGAAACGCGAACGGTTAAGCTTGCTGATTATGATCGCATTCTTGAGTCGCTAACGACAATTTGCAAGGCATCTGTCCGCGCCCAAAATCCGATTATCTGGTGCTGATGTGTTGCGAGCTGTTGCAGTATTTTTTACAATTTGAATCTTAGGTAGGGGTGATCTGAGTTCCCCCTACAGATTTATCGAAAAAAGTCAATTTTTTGGAAGTGATATGCCATATATTAAACAAATTACGGTTGATAAAGCCACAGGCTTGGTCAAGAAAGAACTAGAAAAAGCCATCAAGCGGGCGGGACGCGTCTGGAATATTGTCCAGATTATGTCGCTGAACGGACGTGTGATGAAAGAGTCGATGGAGATGTACGGGGCGACAATGTTTGCCGAATCGCCTGTATCACGTCAACAACGTGAGATGCTCGCTGTCGTTGTCAGTAAAGCCAACCATTGTGTTTACTGAATTCAGTCACATGCCCATGACCTCCGTGCTGAGGTTACAGGATTTGAGACTGAAGCAGAAGCCGATGCGTTTGTCCATGCGATTGCTCGCGATTGGCGCACAGCCGATCTTACCCCTATTGATCATGCACTGTGTGCATATGCAGAGAAATTGACCTTATCCCCTGCTGATATGACTGAAGATGACATCAACACCCTGCGTGACCTTGATTTAGATGATGTCGCGATTCATGATGCGACCCAAGTCATCAGTTATTTTAATTATATCAACCGGATTGCGGATGCACTGGGTGTCGAACGCGAAACATGGATTCAACCGTGGGGTGAAGATTAAGTCAACTGTAGTGGGTAACAAGTGAAACAAAAAACAAGAATGACACTGGCTTTGTGTCATTCTTGCTTTGAGGGCAATTAGGGAGAATTCTTATCTAGGGGGAGTTCATCAGTCGGTTATACAGGTATCTGTGTTGGGTATTTGTATGACCAACTATGTTTACCCTCAAAGTATCTTGTGTTATGTCTACATCATAAGTTGTAATTATGAGTTTAAGTTTAATCTCAGGTTAATTATGATGTCTATCTTTTTAATTATCCATGTCTTTTATAATATGTCAACAGAAATCGGTGCAAATTTCATCAATTATCAGCAGTTTAGCTGTGTATTAAATTGCTCCGGCCTTGTTTTAATCGCCCATACACACATCAAGATCGCGTGCGGTTTGAATCCATGGATGATCTAGTGGGACATTTTTACGTTTACCTACAATCTGTTCTAATGGGACAGCGACCGCACCATCACCACTTGAGCCGACCATGATGCCGTATTTGCCCTCAGCAATAAATTGGGCAGCAGCTGTTCCTAATCGGGTAGCGAGCAAACGATCTGCAGGAGATGGCACACCACCACGTTGGACATGTCCCAAAATCGTCACGCGAGATTCTAGACGGGTGCGCTTTTCTAGTTCGCGGGTTAGCATCTCTGTGCTTTGGTTGCGTTCGGCTTCGATTTCTTCAATATCCGCTTCTGCTTGTCTTTGCGCTTTCTTCGCCTCTTTTCTTTTTGCTTTTTCACCTGCTTCACCGTACGCAATTTTATCAGCTTTAGCTTTATCGCGGCGGGCTTTGGCCTTGGTCAGGGCTTTAGCAACTTCTTCGGTCATTGCGCCTTCGGATACAGCGACAATACTAAAGCGTTTACCGCCACGACTACGACGCAAAATTGACTCCGCAACAACATCAACATTAAATGGAATTTCGGGAATGAGAATCACATCAGCCCCACCAGCTACCCCTGCACCGAGTGCAAGCCAACCGGTGTTGTGTCCCATAATTTCGCAGACGATGATTCGATGGTGGCTATGTGCGGTTGAGTGAAGGCGGTCGATGGCATCGGTTGCAATATTCAGCGCTGTATCAAAGCCGAATGTTACATCTGTTCCGCTGACATCGTTATCAATTGTCTTAGGGAGGCAGACGACATTCAAACCTTTTTGTGCGAGACGATAAGCATTTTTAGCAGTTCCACCGCCACCGAGGCATACAAGTGCATCAAGGTGATGTTTGCGATAATTCTGCACCATAACATCAGTCATATCCATTTCTTTACCACCGATGGGCATTTTATGGGGTTTGTTGCGGCTGGTACCGAGAATCGTGCCACCGATTGTCAAAATACCACTTAGTTCCGAGCTACCGAGGCGGAATAAACGATTTTCCATCAGTCCCTGAAAGCCATCCCGGAAGCCGATAATCCGCATATTGTGGTTGTTCATCGCGGCTTTACCGATCCCGCGAATGGCTGCATTCAGCCCCGGACTATCGCCACCTGCCGTTAAAATGCCAATTGTTTTACGTGCCATAAGACTTTAACTTTCTAATACATTATTTTCGAAGATTATAATTCGAAATGGCACAGACTTCTAATTTTTGTGTTTATGTAGGAAGAAGAATCGAGTAGTTTGGTAGATGAGACAGCATGTTACCCGACATAAGGTTATGGATGTTTATCACGACATAGACTTTGCAGGGTTTTGATAATTACATGACGCATTGTCGTAAAATTATGGGGGGGGTGTGGATGGCATGGAAGCGGACAGGGCACTCGACGTAGACATTCGAGGTCGCCCAGCCCCTACGGATTTATGTGGTGTGTTGTTCGTGCAAACAGCAGACTCAAAGTTTACTTTCGGGTGGTTCTTCTTTACCGCCATCGGTCTGTAATGCCTTGATGACTAGCTCTATTTGTTCTTCGAAGATGGTATTGTTTGTCTCCCAACCTGTGAAATCGGCGGCGATTCTAGAATGGAGTTGGCGTTTTTTGCCGCTGGTGAATTGATCATCAAACAAATACCCATCTAGATTCAATGGGATGAGTGCGAGTACCTTCTCTTGGCGGTCTTTCATGAGAGCGCGTTCTTTTTCAAATGCTGTGTCAATTTCGTTATCGACCCACCAACTGGTGAGGGAGTTTTGCGAGCAGCATAAGAGGACTTTATCCCAGTAGCGGATACCCCGATCAATTTCTTCATAAATATCATCGCCGGGGAGCATTTGTTTTTCATCGAGCCAACAGCGGATGCCACGACCTTGTAAGGTATCATGAACGCGCCGAGCAAAAGCTTTATCGGTGTGGTTGTAGCTGATGAAGCATGAATAGTAATCTATGGCGGTTCCAATTAGAGATCGAACGTAGGTGATGTATGTATCAGGCAGACCACATCCACGCAGAAAAATATCAGGAATGTTGCCCCCTGATTTTTGGATTGTGTGGAAATCGATATAGCTAGGTCCATCATGATTCACCTTATCCAAGTTTTTAACTTGTGATAAATCAACGTTAAGAAAATATGTGTTAAGAAGAGTAACTGAGTCAAAATCTGCTCCACTCAGGTGTACGTGACTCAGGTCTGCTCCAGTTAGGTCTGTTCCACTCAGATCTGCTCCACTCAGGTTTGCGTTACTCAGGTCTGCTACATACAAGTTTGCTTCACTCAAGTCTGCCCCACTCAGGTCAGCTCCACTCAGATTTACAACTAGTAAATCGTTATCTCGCCTCCACGTATTCCATATGCCAATGTCATTTTGAGCCAGTGCGTCTTTGAGCATTTTAAGGTGTGCTTCGTCTGCCATAATTTTCCTCTGTGATCGTGTTTTGGCTTCATTATGGCATTGGTTGGGCGATCTGGCGACAGGTTAGAGGTTTTGTAATATATGGGGCAAGCGGACAGGGCACTCGACGTAGACATTCGAGGTCGCCCAGTCCCTACGAATTTGTGCGGCGTGTTGTTCGTGCAAGTGGCGTACTCAAAGTTTACTGGTGGGAGGTTCTTCTTTACCGCCGTCAGTTTGTAATGCTTTGATGACTAACTCAATTTGTTCTTCGAAGATGGCATTGTTTGTCTCCCAACCAGATTCAATGGGATTAGCGCGAGTACCTTCTCTTGTCGATCTTTCATGAGGGCACGTTCTTTTTCAAAGGCGATACAACATAGTAGAGACTTAGACTAAACTTCTAGGGGAAAATTTCAGAGACAGTTAATTCAAATTCAGGCAACACATCATATCCGAGAAGCGTATCACCACCTGTCAAAAAGTCGATGTCAGCATCTTTACGATAGACTTCCACAAATTTCTTTTCAGGATAGATCAACCAGACCAGACTTGTGCCATTGTCCAGATAGTAGTCAGCTTTTTCACGCATCAGTTTATATGTATCAGTCGGTGATTTAATCTCGATCGCAAGGTCTGGCATAGATGGCACGGCGCCATGTGTGACAATCTCATCACTTTGTATTTTACGAAATGATATATCCGGCATACGGTCATTAAATTTATCATCTGGTTTACGATGACGAACTTCGACACCGACCTGTCCGATGGGATGTGTTTTGAGATAAATTTTAATTTCTGCACTGATGTTGACAGCGATAATGCCATGTTGTTCGGTCGGTACTTTTTCGATAATCTTCCCATGGATAAGTTCGAATAAGTTCTTGGGATGTTGTGCTATAAATATTTCAAAGGCATCTACCGTTGTTTTTTGCTCTGCCAATGTCATATGTTGTACACCTTTTACTGAGTATCTTGATTCTATTATATATGATTTTTCAAGGTGGTTAGGACTCTTTACTTAATTGCAAACGACAGTTTCGATGGGGTGGTGGACGCGAAGGATCGCGTTCCTACAAAAAGTTCGTAGACTGTTGTAAGGACAGCATTTTTGCTGTTCGTCGACACAGGATTTCTCACCTTAATCACAAGCCACAGTTTCGGTGGGGTGGCGGACGAGACAGGTCTCGTCCCTACGATAATATCATAGAATTTTGTAGGGGATGATTGGTTGCAGGTATACATGTATCTATTTGTTCGTCGATGTACGTTTCGGATGCATGGTTAGCAATCTCTATGATTTACAATGATATAATAGAGACATCTATCGAATTTGTAAGAAGCAGGTAAATTCGCCGAGTAAATATTCCCTATTTTTATAAAATTCCGTTATAATAGAGAAAATAATTAAAAAGATGAGCATTGTAAAAATTAGACAATTCACACGGAGGTAATCACGTGAGCTATAGTAATGACGGGTTCTTTATGGAGAATACCGCCAACGCACCTCTTGTCGGCGAAAAATTAAACGCCGTAATGCGTGGTGTATATGGTTGGATGACAATGGGTTTGTTGGTGACTGCATTTGTATCACTCTTGCTGTCCACAAGCGGTTTTGTCCCATCATCGGGTATGTTCTTTGTTGCGATCATTCTGCAATTTGGTATCGTCATTGGTATCGGTTGGGCAATTAACAAAATTTCAGCGACAGTTGCTGGATTGTTATTCTTTGTCTATGCGGCGGTGACGGGGATGACGTTCTCGGTCATATTTATGGTTTATACACCTGCTTCGATTATGTCGGCGTTTATCACAACGGCGGCGGTCTTCGGGGCGATGACTTTGGTTGGTCTGACCACAAAAATGGACTTGAGCAAGTACAGCACCTACTTCATGATGGCGTTGATTGGTCTTGTCATTGCAATGGTCGTCAATATCTTCCTACAAAGCAGTGGGCTTGAGTTCATCATCAGTATCGCTGGTGTTTTGATCTTCACCGCTCTAACAGCATACGATACCCAACGTATTTCGCAGATGGCATCTGACCCACATCTACAGGTCAACAGTGAAGACACTATCAAGTTTAGCGTGCTAGCAGCTTTGACACTCTACTTGGACTTCATCAACTTGTTCCTGTTTATGTTGCAACTCTTCGGTGGTGGCGGACGCGACTAGTCCCCGCTTGATTTAGATAACCCTATGGCGGATAGCTGATGCGTTGTCCGCCATTTCCCTCACAAATATCGCCTAATAAGTCTCCCACACATCATCGCCTTTGAGGATACGACGTAATTGTCGTGGAAAGCGCATCCGGCTAATCGGTTTACCAATATATGCATCAAATCCGGCTTCTTTAGCTTTCGGAATTTCTGTATCAGCATCCTGTGCAGTGACAGCAACCACAATTGCAGATTTCAGGGTATCATCGGCACGGATTTCCTTGAGAATTTCGTAGCCTGTTGTACGGGGTAAATTAATGTCGAGGAAAATGATATTCGGTTTCGGATCCATCGCATGTGCCATCGATAGCACACCTTCACCGGTTGTGTTAATAAATGCCTTGATCCCGAGGTGGCGCATCATCACCCCAATAATTGCCATACCACCCGCATCATCTTCAACCACGAGTGCATTTAACTTTGTAAAATCGACCTGTTGTGACATGTTTTTTCCTGTTGTTTGCCTGTCTATAGCTCTTGTTTTGCGAATTTAATTGGTATGAATTTTAAATTGAAAGAATACAACGCCCTTATTATTTTACCTGTGTAGTGGATAATATCGCAGAACGACTTTCCCCATCATCATCTGATGGTATTGCAAACGATAATGTAAACTTAAACGTGGTACCTTCGCCTTCAACCGAATCGACTTCGATCAGCCCACCATGTTGTTGTACTAAAAACTGCGAGATGGGTAAACCCAGTCCGGTACCTTCAATCGCTTGTTCTTTCGCATTTGTCGTGCGTTCGAAGGCTTCAAATAATAGATTTTTTTCATGCTCAGGGATACCAATACCGGTATCGCTGACCGCAAAGAAAATCCCTGTGTCGACTTGCTTGACTTGTAAGGTGACCTGTCCTTCGTGCGTGAATTTAACTGCATTACTCATCAAGTTGGTGAGCACCTGTCGAATCCGGCGTGCATCCATTTCAATTTTGGGCAGGTTGTCTTCTACCTGCGTCACGATCTCAACTTTATCGGCTTTACCTTCTAGTTTTTCGATCTGGGCATAAGTCGAATCAATGGTATCTTGGATAATCGTTTGGACATCACTTTTTTGGATAAACAGTTGCATTTCACCTGCTTCGATTTTACTGACATCCAACAAATCATTAATCAGGTACAGGAGATGTTCGGCACTACGTACCGTCTGGTTCAATCGAGAGACTTGATCATCATTGACATCCCCAAATGCCCCAATCCGCATAAAATCCATATTGTTGATGATCAAATTGAGCGGCGTACGTAATTCATGGGTGACACTCGCCAGAAATCGTGTCTTCACCTGATTGGCTCGTTCGGCATCACGGCGGGCTTCTTCACGTTGGTTAAAGAGTTGAGCGTTCCGTACTGCCGGAGATACCAAGTTAGAAAAGAGCGTCAATAGGCGGGTATCTGATTGAGTGAACGGCTTATCTTTTTCTGTACGCCCCACGACCAATGCGCCCATCGGGTTACCGTCAAAGAGCATCGGCGCAACCATCGCCCGCACATAGGGGCTTTCCTTGCGATATGGAATTGTCACGCGTTTACTATATGTACGATAGTCATCAATTGTCACAATCATACGCTGTTGAATCGCATCGCCAACGAGTCCATCATTTGCATCCATTGTGAAGGTCTCAAAGTCCTTCTCGTGGGTGTTGGTCACGAGGCGAACCTGTTCTTTGGTATCATCCAATAACCACACGCTACAATAACTAGCGGACAACAAACTCAGGATGCGGTGCGCGATTGCATCGAGAATTGGCTCTAAGGTCGGCTCATTAACAACCATCAATGATTCATCATAGACAGCGCGTAAGTCTGTCGCACGTTGTTCGGCTTCTTTGCGGGTGGCATTTAATTCACGTGTGCGATCATACACCCGTTCTTCTAGTGTACGACTCCATGTTCTTAATTCATTATATGAATGCGCGATGTTGCCCTTCATACCTTCCATAGCTCGCGCCAAAAAGCCAATTTCATCATCAAAACCACGATAATCAATATAATAGCGTAAGTCTCCCGAACCGATTTCCTGTGCCGCACGACTAAGGTTCATTAATGGTTCGACAATCGCCCGACCTGTGAAATAGTTAATCGCCAAAATCATGAGCACAATACCGCTGAGTGCTAGTATAATTAACTGTAGGACGAGAGTACTGGAAGGTATTGGAATACTTTCGGGTGGCAAGAAACTAATTAATTGCCAGTTGTTCCCGCCAATGGGTGTGAGCGATACAAGCATTTGTTCATTGGTCAGCGGGTCTCTAATATCTCGTAAGCGATCAAATGTTTCACTTGCATCACTATTGGATTGTGTCAGAAGCTCTTGCAAAATTGTTGGCGTGATTTCAGTTGCACGTTGTCCGAGGCTACTCAACATTTGCCCCTCGCCATCAATCAGAGCTACAAAGCTCGAATCAGTTTCCGTCCCTAGAGCAGCTTGGCTGACAAGATCCTCTAACAGTTGATCGAACAGCGGTTGCGGTATATCAACCCAGACAACACCTGTTTGCTCTTCCAAATAAGCATATGGTAATGCTAATGTGACCGCCCCTGTGTCAGTATCATCAGCATAAGCGATATCTTGTCTAAACCAGACGAGTCGATTCTCAAGTGCCGCAGTAAACATAGGGGCTTCAGGATTTGGTTGTTGGCTTGCTGTTGAGAAAATACGAATCGAATTGACAAACCCAAAGCTCGGCTGGAAATCCTCAAAAACAACAACGGAGTCACCTTCGTCATCAAGCGGTGGACGATAGACACTAATGCGCTGAATTAAAATATCATCATCGTTACTAATCACATCACGCACTGCCGCGCGCATCTCTGCTTGTGAATAGGTGCTCAATGTGCCTAGTTCATTACTCAGTTGGGTTGCAGCTGAAAGCACCTCTTGGAAGTCATCTGAAATTGCTTGGGCTGCGCGTTGATTTTCGGCAATAAATCGATCTCTTGCTTGTCGCTCTAAAGCCAGTTGATTCGTCGAAATAGCGACAACGCAGATCAAAAAGAGTGTAATTAAGTTAATCCCAATCACAATAAACATCAGTCGGTTGCTGATGCTCAAGTTACGTAACCAATTGGACATTGCAATCATCCATTATGTACTGATAAACACACCTGTGTTCTTAAAGAATATATCATCTACGCACAAAAATCCCTTAATATGCTGAAATCCTAACCAACTTCTACCTATACAGGGAATTTATCTGCTGAGGAGGCTTTGTAAATCGAATATACATGTGTAATCATTATCGATGAATTTATATAGTTGAAAACTTTGTATACGTAGTCTCTTTGGTCTGTTTTCAGGTACGCGAGAATATGTTGCTCGAACGGCTCTTCTGTTATACTGGTTAGGATAGTGCTTGCTTTGGCGAGGTTTCAGAACACTTTGCACACCTTTTGGCACATTCTGAACAAGCAAGAAAGATGCGTGAACGACGACATGCTCATCTAGAACACATACACATGAGCACATACTGGGACAACAGATTAACAGACTTACAGTAGTCACTACCGTTGTAAATTCTATAGAAAAATATAGAAATCTACGTTTATAGCGCAATCGCTAATGGATATACGGCAACATCCTCTATCCCGTTCGCAAATGCGTTCAGGACTGCTTTTCTTATGATGTTGT